>NZ_JABRWH010000001.1:0-1200000 GCF_013248975.1 Neobacillus endophyticus | reverse complement strand
AACAAACCCGGAGTACAAGCGGAATTTTCAACAAGTGAAGAAATTCTGGCGTTTCCCATACAAGAAAACTTCGATGAAAAAGACTACCCCTGGATTTATGCTGAACCAAACCCTAAAACGATAGCGGTTTTAGAAGAACATACCAATACTTTAGAGATGTATCAATTCGGTTTGCCTGAGGATTTGTGACCTATGGTTGTTTGCAGGTTAGGGGATTCGGACAGGTGGGGGTGTGAATACATTGATATCTGTCCGCAGCCCATTGGAATACGGACAGGCCGTGGGTGAAAACACAGTTAAGCTGTCCAAAAGCGAGAGTGATTCGGACAGAAGGAGTGTTGAACCCCATGAAAGTAGTCCGTATCCAGGTGAACTAAGGACAGGTTGAGCAAGAAATCCAGTAAAGCTGACCGAAAGCGGGGCCAATAAGGACAGGAGGAGTGTTGAACTCCTTGAAAGTTGTCCGAATGTCGGTGAAATAAGGACAGGTTGAGCAAGAAATCCAGTAAAGCTGTCCGAAAGAGAGGCCAATAAGGACAGGAAGAGTGTTGAACTCCTTGAAAGTTGTCCGAATTCAGGTGAACTAAGGACAGATAGAGCAAGAAATCCAGTAAAGCTGTCCGAAAGAGAGGCCAATAAGGACAGGAGGAGGGTGAATCCCTTGAAAGTTGTCCGAATGTCGGTGAAATAAGGACAGGTTGAGCAAGAAACCCAGTAAAGCTGTCCGAAAGCGGGGCCAATAAGGACAGGAGGAGGGTGAATCCCTTGAAAGTAGTCCGAATGTCGGTGAAATAAGGACAGGTTGAGCAAGAAACCCAGTAAAGCTGTCCGAAAGTGAGGCCAATAAGGACAGGAGGAGTGTTGAACTCCTTGAAAGTTGTCCGAATGTCGGTGAAATAAGGACAGGTTGAGCAAGAAATCCAGTAAAGCTGACCGAAAGCGAGGCCAATAAGGACAGGAAGAGTGTTGAACTCCTTGAAAGTTGTCCGAATTCAGGTGAAATAAGGACAGATAGAGCAAGAAATCCAGTAAAGCTGTCCGAAAGCGAGGCCAATAAGGACAGGAGGAGGGTGAATCCCTTGAAAGTTGTCCGAATTCAGGTGAACAAAGGACATGCCGTGCGTGTAATCCTAAAAAGTAGTCCGAATCCGAGTTTAATTTTGTCAGTCTCAGTGAAAATTCATTCTTAAATGGCTCTGCTAAAAAAATTCCACATAACGAACAATAAAACCTGATAAAATGGAAAAAAGATGACAGTGGCTATGATTTTTCGAGGGGGAGCAAGTATGAAACTTAAAAAGAAAAGAAAAAAGAGAAAAGTGGATTGGCTTTTTGATGTATTTGATATTGTTGAAATTATTGGCCAAATATTAGTGTGGGCTATTCGCGGGCTCTTTCATTTGATTGCAAAAATACTTAACTAAATGGTGAAGGGCATTTCCCAAAATAGAGAAAGCCCTTTTTGTTGATAAAAGAAAGAAGCTCTTATTATTTAGCTGTAAGCTCGCTTTCTGTTACCCATTTATGATTCTTCACTTTTGCTCCACCGGTTGTTGGTGTGTAGTCAATCATATAAACGGTGATATGTTCTGCTGAATCAATCGTTCCTGTTGCCCCCATCATGCCATCCATGTGTTCTGCCTCCAGGGTCACTTTTGTTCCTGGTTTTAACGGTTTACTGCCAGCATCCTTTATTTCCTCTTGGATGACCCATTTATGATTTTTCACAATGGCTCCACCGGTTGTTGGAGTATAGGTAACGGCATAGACTGTTGTATCATAGGCACCTACAATGGTAGCAGAGGCGCCGTTCATCCCTTCCATGTGATCCCCTTTTACAATCACTTGACTGCCCACTTTGTAAGTTGGATTTTTGGCCTCTTTTAATCCTGCGGGAATCTCACTTGAACCGGAGTGCATGTCACTCATATTCATATTCATACTCGTATGTTTGGCCGTTTTGTCGGGAGTGCTTTTCTGATTGCTGGCGCAGGCAGAAAGCAGCAGTATGAAAATGAGTGCGGTCATTCCCATCACAAACTTTTTACTTCTCATTTTTTCCCTCCTTCAAACTTATTCAGCTGTAGTCTACATAAAAGGTGTGCAGAAAGTTTGCATTTAACCAAGGTTTTTACTGTATTTTTGTAAGTAACTAAAAAAAACAAAAAATGCGGTTGACATGAAACTGTATTCGTATTATGATTATCTCAGATTCAAGATATTTTAATTCAAGATAATTTTCAGGAGGTGATAGAAGTGAATGAAAAGTGCAGGAATCTTCCTTATCTTGTATTGATGCAGACTTCTAAAGCAGTTCAAGAACGAATAAGGTTGGAAATGGGCGTCAATCACCTGAGCATGACGGAATTTTCCGTTTTGGAGGTGCTTTATCATATAGGAAAACAAACGATTCATCAAATTGGCAACAGCATACTCATTTCAAGTGGTTCGATGACGTATGTTATCGATAAGTTGGAAAAAAGAAACCTGCTGCATCGGAGTGCATGTTCAGACGATCGCAGAGTCATATATGTGACACTGACAGATGAAGGGAAAGTGCTGATGGAGAAGATCATGCCGAAACATCATGAATTAGTGGATGACATGCTTGGTTCTTTGAATGATGAAGAAGCAATGACGTTGGTGGAACTGTTAAAAAAGGTTGAAAAACGATTAAAAAGTTGATTTTTTTTCAATTAATATCTCGAAATCGAGATAAAAAACAGGAGGAATAAGAATATGATTAATATTGGTTTGTTAGTAATTCGCTTAGTTATTGGGATTTTATTTGTAGGTCACGGTGCACAAAAATTATTTGGCTGGTTTGGCGGGTATGGATTAAAAGGAACGGGAGGATGGTTTGAATCGATTGGTATGAAACCTGGTGTAACCATGGCTCTTTTCGCAGGATTGGCTGAACTGATTGGTGGGCTGTTGTTTGCTTTAGGTCTTTTAACACCACTTGCAGGAATTATCATTGCAGGAACGATGGTTATGGCCATTGTGAAGGTACACGGTTCAAATGGATTATGGGCAACGGCGAATGGATATGAATATAACCTTACCTTGCTTGCCGTTGCAATTGGGATCGCATTAATCGGCCCTGGTCAATATGCGTTAGATGCATTCTTGTTCTAAAATACTGTGAAACAAAGGTGAGGGACATTTACGGCTGAAATAGGAACAAAATAAATAATGATAAGGAGTGTGGTCAAAATGGCAATAAAAACAACGGGTATTCACCATATTACGGCAATCGTAGGGGATCCTCAAGAAAACGTGGATTTCTATGCAGGTGTTCTGGGGCTGCGTTTAGTGAAACAAACCGTCAATTTTGATGATCCAGAAACGTATCATCTTTACTTTGGTAATGAGGGTGGAAAACCGGGAACGATTATTACATTTTTCCCTTGGCCG
This sequence comes from Neobacillus endophyticus, assembly GCF_013248975.1. Taxonomy (GTDB): domain Bacteria; phylum Bacillota; class Bacilli; order Bacillales; family Cytobacillaceae; genus Neobacillus; species Neobacillus endophyticus. Next base: position 1,196,583 of record NZ_JABRWH010000001.1, on the reverse strand, counting down.
GGAGCCCGTCAAGGAATCATTGGAGACGGTCAAGTTGGGGTCACTTCTTATGTTGTTCCGAAAGATGCTTTGGGGTTTTGGGAAAAGAGGTTAGAAAAATTTAATATTCGCTATATGAAAATGGAACGTTTTGGGGAGCAATACCTGGAATTTGATGATCCGCACGGCCTGCACTTGGAGATCGTGGAAAGAGAGGCTGGCGAAAGCAATACATGGACATTTGGCGGGATCACCTCTGACGTTGCCATCAAAGGATTTGGCGGAGCAACCCTCTTATCGGTTCAACCAGATCAAACAGCTGCATTGCTAGAAAATATTTTGGGTCTTGAACGTGTAGGAACAGAAGGAGATTTCACCCGTTTCCGTTCTTCAGCTGAGATTGGTAATATTATCGATCTTAAATTAACGCCAATTGGCAGAGGGCAAATGGGGGTAGGCACGGTCCATCATATTGCCTGGAGGACGAAGGATGATCAGGATCTAATGGACTGGCAAACCTTTGTTCAAACTAGCGGATACAGAGTCACTTCTGTAAAGGATCGCAACTATTTTCATTCCATTTACTTTAGAGAACATGGGGAAATCCTGTTTGAAATGGCTACAGATCCCCCAGGATTTGCCCTAGATGAATCACAAGAGACAATGGGTGAGAAATTAATGCTGCCGCCGCAATACGAACCGCATAGAGAACAAATTAAAAAAGGCTTACACCCTTTTGAAGTAAGAGAATTAGATTGAGTTATTCATCCTATTGATGGAGAGGATCGTATGCAAAAAACTACGGGAATTCATCATATTTCAGCCATGGTAAATGATGCACAACGGAATATTGATTTTTATGCAGGTGTTCTAGGGCTAAGACTTGTGAAAAAAACGATTAATTTTGATCGGCCGGAAGTGTACCATCTTTATTTTGGTAATGAAACAGGTCAGCCTGGAACCGTTATAACCTTCTTCCCTTGGTCTAAACAGCTGAAAGGAAGGATTGGAACAGGGCAGGTAGGAGTCACCAGATATATGGTTCCAAAAGGGTCCGTTTCCTTTTGGGAAAATCGTTTGCAAAAGTTCGGTATTGAATGTTTTTCATCTGTCCGCTTCGGTGAAAAGTATCTTCAGTTTCACGACCCAGACGGATTGCAAATTGAATTAACAGAAGGCGATCAAGGGCCTATGAATACATGGGCCTTTGGAGGGGTCCCGGAAGAACATGCGATTAAAGGATTTGCTGGTGCGGTACTTTTTTCAGCATATCCACATAAAACGACGGACGTATTAGAAAATGTACTGGGGCTGGAATGCATAGGTCAGGATGATGAGTTTCTCAGATTTACGTCAACAGGACAGCTTGGAAATACCATTGATATTCACCTGAATCCAAAAGTAAGAGGGCTGATGGGAGCAGGAACAGTTCACCACATCGCTTGGAGAGCAAAGGATGAAGGAGATCATCAAAGGTGGAGATCGCTTCTGCAGGATCGCGGTTATTATCCGACGGAGATTCTTGATCGAAACTATTTCAAAGCTCTCTATTTTCATGAAGGCGGGGGCATCCTGTTTGAAATAGCGACCGACCAGCCAGGATTTGCAGTAGACGAACCCGTCACTGAACTTGGAACCAAACTTATGCTGCCAGCCTGGTTAGAATCAAAGCGGGAAGAATTAGAAACAGCCTTACCACCTGTAGAGGTTCGTGTTCTGGAGGAGGATTCAATATGAAGCATTTATTTAACAAGGGGCAAGATCCCACTAAACCAACATTTTTATTACTTCATGGCACGGGCGGAAATGAATTAGACCTATTGCCGGTTGCCGGCAGAATTGATGACGAGGCGAATGTATTAAGCGTCCGTGGAAATGTATTGGAAAATGGCATGCCGCGCTTTTTTAGAAGATTGGCCGAAGGAATCTTTGATGAAGAAGATCTAATTTTTCGGACAAAAGAATTAAATCAGTTTCTGGACGTGGCAGCGGAAAAGTATGGTTTTGATCGTGATAATATCATAGCCATTGGTTACTCAAACGGAGCCAATATGGCGGCAAGTTTATTATTTCATTATCAACACGCATTAAAAGGTGCAATCCTTCATCATCCAATGGTGCCCCGAAAAGGGATGGATCTTCCCGACCTATCAGGAAAGTCCGTGTTTATTGCAGCTGGGACGAATGATCCGATCTGCTCGCCGTTGGAATCAGCTGAACTCCAATCATTATTAGAAACTGCCAACGCGAAAGTGGAACTCCATTGGGAAAATCATGGCCACCAATTAACCATCGAAGAAGTAGAGGCTGCTGCTGAATGGTATAAGGGACTTCATAAATAAATAGCAGGGAGAGCCATTGTGGCAGCAACTGGATTTACGGATCCAATTGGTGCTAGCGGGAATCCATAACGAAAAAGCCAATCGAACGATTGGCTTTTTGGTGCGGGATCACAATAAAAGTTAAGAGTGGTAGCTAAGAAAAAGTAAAAGCAGTTTCCATTATTAATATGAAGGTTACTCTCGGATAAGCATTCAAAACTCTCGAAAGGAAAAATAACTCTCGGATGAGGGAAGAAAGCTCTCGGATGGCCGGAAGAAACTCTCGGATAAGCATTCAAAACTCTCGAAAGGAAAAATAACTCTCGGATGAGCGAAGAAAACTCTCGGATGGCCGGAAGAAACTCTCGGATAAGCAGTCAAAACTCTCAAATGGAAAATTAACTCTCGGATGAGGGAAGAAAACTCTCGGATGACCGGGAGAAACTCTCGGATAAGCAGTCAAAACTCTCGAAAGTAAAAATAACTCTCGGATGAGGGAAGAAAACTCTCGGATGGCCGGAAGAAACTCCTGGATAAGCAGTTAAAACTCTCGAGAGGAAAAATAACCCTTGGATGAGGGAAGAAAACTCTCGGATAAACGAAAGAAGTTCTCAATAAGTGAAATTTTTTAAGTTTTTATCAACTCGAATAGAATGATGGATCATATGAAACAACTGAGAACGGTTTGAAGCTTCGGTGGGATTTAGTTCTTAAGTTACTTGCTCGGCATTCAACAGATGGTGTATCATGGACCACTCCGAGGGAGGATTAAACCTTTGGATCAAACTTTCTTTCTTGCTGGATAGCAACCATGTACTGATAGAGGTGAAAAAACAGCAAACTCGGCTCTGCTTGTTATCCGCTGAAACAAGAAAATCATTATTTAAGGGTAAGCTATTCTTATATGAACGAATCCTTGCTATAAGAGGGCGTGGTGGCCTTATGCATGCTCAATTATCCGCAAAGGCAGTTCAAGACGACACTCCCAATTATTAAGGCAAATGGGAGGAAATTAGACTGCGGCTCACCATTTCTTTTTTGCTGACAGATATGCTATTTTTATCTTAGGGTGATAAAAAATTGATTATAAAAGACTTATTTTCTAATCTTGCCATATTAACATCCCTGCTTTTATTGTATAGTCAATTAACGAGAAGCAATCCCTTGAATCGTAAATCCTCTTTAAAAAGAAAGATTGCGGTTGGAGTGTTTGGCGGGGTTGCCGGCATGATCCTCATGCAGTATAGCATGCATATTGAAAATATCATTGTGGACCTGAGACATGTTCCGGTGATTCTTTTGGCTTTTTATGCGGGTCCAGTTCCTGCCTTCGTTGCCATGATCATTATGACAGTGCGACGTCTTTTTGACGGTATCACTCCAACTACTATATCTGCTGCCATCTTGGGACTATTAGTAGCAACCGGAGCCGTTAGTATTGCGAGAGGAAATTTATCCAGATATCATAAACTTTTCTTGTCCTTTACTTGGAATAATATCGTTTTTTCTATTCTGGCCATCAACTTGATCAGGAAATGGGATGTATTACTAGCATTTATTCCAGTCTATTGGATCGTGTCCTATATTGGGGGCTTTGTGGCCTTTTATATCATTGACTACATTCGATCCATTCAGTATCTATTTGAAAAATACAAAAGTGAATCCACGGTGGATGGTCTAACGGGTTTAAACAATTATCGCAAGTTTGACGATGTATTTAACTCGCTTATCCAGAAAGCCGGTGAAAAACAGGAGAAAATCTCCTTGCTCTATATAGATATTGACCATTTTAAAAAAATCAACGATCAATACGGCCACACAAATGGGGACAAGGTTTTAAAAGAACTTGGGGAGATTTTGCAAAATAACACGCGTTCCTTCGATATCGTCAGCCGAAATGGCGGCGAAGAGTTCACGGTCATCTTATTAGATTGCGATTTGGACAAGGCCAATGAAATTGCCGAACGCATTAGAAAAAATGTTGAAGAGTACCCCTTCCATCTGGCAGGGAAAAAGATTCACATTACCGTCTCCATCGGTGTCTCTTGCTACAACGACACCACAAGCGAACCCAACAACATCATTGACGATGCAGACCAAGCCCTATACAAAGCGAAAAACTCGGGACGTAACCGAGTGTGTCTGGCGGATAATAGGCTGGTCTTAACTTAAAATATGGCATTACATGTGAACGGCTTGAGCATATTCAAGCCGTTTTCTTTATGAAAATTTTATCCTTGCGTTGCATAAGCGAAGAATTCTTCAAGTTGGAAAAACCATAAATGGGATTAAATAGTAATAAGTCCCTATATTTCCATAATATATTATTGTTTACAATCTATTCTAGGCTGTTTTTTTAAAACAGAGATATCTACATATTGGAATAGCCAAAAGTTAGATGAACTGGGAGGATTTTAGCACATGGATGTAAAATATATCCCATCAGACTGGAAGAAGATGCAAGATGGGATTGGGGATTTGATTGGTCTTGGCCGCTGGGGCGATGGCATGATTGGTAGTTTAAAAAAGATTAGTGACAATCTGGATAATGCCAAAGAAGCGATCAGGAATTATGATCATGACGGGGTCATTTCTTTCCATCACGAGAGTCTAAAGAACAAATATCAAAATCTGTATGATGACTTTGAAGTTCTACATTCCTTCACTGGGAAGGTCGGAGATATTGTCGACCGCACGATTGATGAGCCGTTCTATGAAGATATGGACGCATTTGTGGAGGCAATGCGGGATTTGGATATTTCCAAGTACACCACGAAAAATAGAATCGGTGCCACGGAAACCATGCCTGTTTATGAGGGCTATGGCCAGTCTACATCACTGCAAGTGCCTAAAACAGAGGTGAACATTGACGATTTATTTAGCGGCGATAATTACTATTCGCAGCAAATGAAGCAGGAATTTGATGATTGGAAAAAGCTTAATCCAAAGCAAGATTTTACCGCAGAGGATTATGAGAAAGCCGCCCTTCATATTGGAGCCTTTCAGTATGAATCGATACGAGATGATCAGGATAAAAAGGAATTCTGGGGACAACTTATTTCGGTGGTCGTGATTGTCGGTGCGAGCATTGTCTGCCCTCCTGCCGGCATTGCTTTGGGAGCAGTATATGGCACATTAGAATTAAGTTCAGCTGTTTCCGGGAAAGACTGGATTTCTGGTCGAGAACTTGGGACAGGGGAACGAATTTTCCGCGGCGTTCTAAGTCCATTGGATATTATTCCGGGGATCAACGGTCTTTCAAAACTAAGCGGAACCGTGCGGCTTGCCCACATGGGAGAGTCCCTGGAAGGATTGAAAATAGGAATCAAACAGGGCTTTGGAAAAGGAATCACACGCGTTGATCATCTTGTGGAACATGCTAAACAGTTTACTTTCAATCGTGTAAAAAGAATTCCGGATATTGTAAAAGATAGAATGTCCCTACTGAAAAATAAGATGGCAAAAGATATAATGGAAGCAGGAGAAAGAGTAGATTCTTCTATTACATTTTTAAGAAATAACTTCTCGTTACGACCGGCCATGGAGGCTTCAGGCGTAGGAAAGATCCGCGAACCGATTGAGAACACTCATGCAGTGGGGAATAAGCTTCGTGAAATGATTAGTCAGTTTGAGGGGATTAATCTGGAAGAAGCTGCAGTTAAGGGTACGGGTAAAAGTCAGATTACTGAATTTGATGATTTATTAATTAGCCGAGGATTTACGAGGGGAGAACTAGAGAAATTAGTTAACCATGTAAATGAAGAGGCGTCAGTTCTCAAAAATCTTGGTCTCACCAAAAGAGAATTAGGGGCGGCGGTATCTGGTGTTTATAACAAAAAAACAGGGAAAATTTATACGGCAATTAATAATATGGATGGGGGACTTCCGACAGAGTTGCACCCTTTAATTGAATCAAAAATTAAAAATATGCCAAAAGATATAAGGGAAGGGTATATTAAGACACATGGAGCTGGATCACATGCAGAGGTTTATGCAATAAATAAAGCATTGCTTGATGGGGCAAATCCAGAAGATATAATAGGGTATGTTGTTAAATCTGGTGGGACAGTAAAACCATTAGGTGATCCATTTCCAATGTGTCCACACTGTTCTTATATTCTTCAAGACTTTTTTATTGTATCTAGCTAGGTGTAGGAGTGGTTGAATTGGAAACATTAAATATTAATAATTTAAATATTATGACAAAGGAAGAAGTTATAAATTTAGGAATTGAGTTTACAGATGATATCTGTTATTCAGGTCAATATGGGGATCAAGTTTTCGATAAGCCAATGGAAGAAGGTGGAGCAGCTATAACGGGAATATTATACGAGAAAAATCCAAATGATTCATTAGCATATTACAGTTTTTATGAGAATGGTATTCCGCATGGAGTAACAGTGGAATTTTATCAAAATGGTAAGGTTAGAGAGCATAAATACATGGAAAAAGGAACAATAACAGGTAGAAGTATTTCATGGTTTGATAACGGTAAAATAAAATCTGTTATAGATTACAAATATGGGTTTAAATTACATTCCAGAGAGTGGGATGAAAACGGAAACTTAATTAAAGTAAAACAAGAGCCAACTGCTTTTGAGAAGGAAATGATTACTAAATATGATTTGGAAGCTTAAAGAAATGTTATAAGAAATACAAAGCGACCAGCTTTATGAGTTCCTTTTAAAAACTATGGAGTAGGATGAAATAGTAGAGATAGAGACATGGATAATAAGTGAGGAATACCCAAACTTTCCTGTTATTTATGACAGAATAACTGGGTAAAGAAGCCGTTATATGCTAAAGCAATAATTGTTAACAGAATCTTTGAGAGTAAATCAGTGCAGAAAGATACCCTTTCTGTGATGATGCGGGGTGGGTAATTACTTTAGGATCATAAGGATTGATAGGCTTTATTATGGCTCTTTACAGACTAAGATGGACGATTTTCGCCCATCTTTTTTATTCGCTAAAGTAATGGTTGTGAAATGACATGGTCTTTTTCACAAGCTGATCAGCTTGCCGAGTCGTTTCAGGCAACCGGAAATTCGGTGAGAGTTTGAGTATCAATTCGCAGGAGGTTGTTAAGGATATACGATGGCCGATGGAAACAAATATGGGATTAATATTCTTCTGCGTTCTTAATACATTGCCTATGATTTCATGTTTATCTACTAATGGAGAGGAGGCACCCCTATATGAATCGGGTTCTGTAAAATTGCCTATCAACTTCGTTTTTCCACACCCGATGGTAGGTATATCATATAGGATCCCCAAATGGCAAGCTAATCCAAACCTTCTAGGGTGGGCGATTCCCTGTCCATCGCAAACAATTAATTGAGGAATGGTATTAATCTTTTCAAATGCTTTAATAATCGGAGGCAGCTCTCGGAACGAAAATAAACCTGGGATATACGGGAACCTAACTGTATCTTCAAAGACAACAGATTCCACTACTTTTAATGAATCAAATTCTAAAATGACAATCCCTGCAATTACAGTGTCGGTATTTTTGCTATAAGCAACATCTATTCCCGCGACATGAAGGATTGGGTCAAGCCTATCTTCGGTAATAACTTTTTGAGCTAAGTTTCGCTGTAATTCAATGGCCTCCATCTTATTTAAGTTCCATTGATGCTGTAATTGGGTATTCAATATGAATTCCTCCACGAATTTTTAGAACTGTCACTTTTATATTATTCAATTTTATTTAAGTCGTCAAAAAAGTGGAGCTCTGATAGGATTAGGTGGAGCTGAGATACTTGAGAACTTAAAGAAGGTCAAATTTAAAGGAACATATTCCCATCATCACTGACTTTATGGGGTCAGTTCAGTAAGGACACCTAACGTACTATTGAACCTCTACGTTAGGTGTTTTTTGGGTGATAGATTGTTAACCAAATGACTTGTGGTTACGTCAACAGGTGAAAATGTATATATGCCTGTTGAAAACAGCCATGGGGTTGAGAATTCGATAAGGGATTTGATTAGTAAGATTGATGGGATAAATATTGAGAGATCTAAGGGTACGGGTAATGCTGAAGTAAAATATGAATATAACATGATTAATAATCCAGGACCATTGGCAGAAACGAGGGGAAATCCCGCAGCAAATTTTCTAGCTGGAAAATATAATGTAAAAGTTTTGGATGAAGATACAATTTTATATCGCTCAGGTAAAGCAGGAGGATTAACAATTCCAGGGAAAGAACAAAATGCCTTAGGACAATGGTTTACAAGAGAATCAGCAGAATCAGTTGCAAAAGTAAGAATAGATTCAGCTGTTAAAGCCCAGTGGATAGACCCCAAAACAGGAGTATTAACGGGTACTTCGCCAATAGAATCAACTTATGCAATAAAAATTCCTAAAGGAACTACAATATATGAAGGTCCAGTAGGATACCAAGGAGGTCCATATCTTGGAGGAGAAAATTGTAATCAAATTTTTATTCAAGAACCATGGAAAATTGATGGAGTACAACCTTTAAGTGAAACACCGATAAGGTAGGAGGTATAATGATGAGTTCAAGTAGTTTTGTTATAGATAAATTAGAAAAATTATTTAGGGAATTGAATGTGATATTGGAGGAAAATAGGAATTCTGATATTAACTACCAGATATCTGAAGTAAAATATGGAATTAAGATTTTAAGTGAATGTAAAAATAATAATTATTTTAATGTTGAAGATGTTGTAAACGAGATAAAATCAATTCATAGAAATCTATATCCACCACGAGGAGGCCTATCTGATTTTTTCATATGGAAGGCAGATTTTAATGAACGTGTTAAGGCTAATGAACCTTTAGGAAGAATTGGTGATGAATTATGGAAAATGTTAAAATAATTATTGCATAATTATTTTGAAATTAGCTTCATAAAAAAAATTATTTGCAAACTTATATAATATAAATAGAAGTATCAAGTAGATGAACTCATAATAAAAATTCTTGTAGTAAGCTTGGGCACTTAAAAGCAGAAAAAAATCCCCAAATCTACTAACAGCCATTAAAAGGATTTATTAACTGAGCACTTGATTGTTTAATAGGTAACAAGTGCTTTTTTGTTGAGAGTTTTAAGGATAGGACATTACATGATTAATGTTTTGTAAAATTCATAGCTCATTTTGGAATGAATTACTTTATATAAATAACTATAAAGCACTTGATGTCTACGAATGACAGCAGGTGCTTTTTTGACTTTGTAGAGTACGGAAAAACAAGGCCTAACAATTAAAGTTAATAAATGAATAACCAGTTTTCACTATATTCTAAAGTATGAAAATTACAATTAAGTATACGGGTGAAGGTAGTAAGATTTGTTGAAGTGATATTAGAAAATAACATTTTGTAGTATAAATGTTATTTTTTTAAAAAATATACCAATATTTTCAATTTGGTAGTATTATATGAATATTGTTCCAAATATAACAAAAAATAGGAGGTAAGAAACGAAAAACTTTAGATTACTAGTCCAGTTCCGTTGTAGTTTCAATTGTCGTGTCGTGGGATCGGTATCAATTACACTAGGAAATACCTGTCTGTACATATTTTTAGTTAAAGGAATTTTTAATTAATGTAGTAAGGTAGCTCTTTTGTCTATCACTAGAACAATTGAGCAAAGTGTGAATGGTGCTTATTATACTAGGAAAAAGGGGAGCTTTTTATGAAACCATGGAAAAAGATAGCTGGTTTTGCCGTCATGAGTTCAGTGATGATCTTTAGCAATATTCCAGCTGTAGCGAGTGCACAGACCACAAGTTCTGTGAATGTAGAACAAGCTGGGAATCCTGCTGATGCACAAGTTTTCGGTGATTTACCTGGTGATACACAGGTGACAGTAGACATTGTGATGAAAATCCAAAATAAAGACAAACTGGCCCGATATATTCAGGAAACTACCACTTCTACAAGCCATAACTACCGGAAGTACCTTTCGATTTCAGATTTCAATAAACAATACGGAGCAAATCCTGAATTCATCAAAAAAGTCACTCAATATTTGGATAGCTATGGTATTACATCTACTGTTGCCCCAAATGGATTAATTGTGACAGCAAAAGGAACTGCAGATCAATTTAATAAGGCTTTCGATGTCATTCTGCAGAAGAAGAAGTATAAAGGGAAGACATTCCACGGGACAAAAGGGACCCCGACACTTCCTGAAAGCATTGGAAATCAGATTCTTTGTGTTTTAGGTTTATCTGATTACTCCAACCTTACATCAAATGCCATAAAGCAGAAATCATTATTTGAACCAAAGGGTGAAGTCCCTGAAGGTCCTCTTAGTTTAACGACAAAAGATTTGGTTAATCAATATCATGTTCAACCTTTGTATGACAAAGGTGCATCAGGTAAAGGACAGACAATTGGAATTGTAACACTTGCGGATTTTAACGTGGAAGATGCGTACAAATTCTGGAGCGACAATGGAATTTTTGTGAAACCTGACCGAATTAGCAAGATAAATGTCGATGGTGGTTCTGGCTTTGATGGTTATGACGAAACATCACTTGACGTCGAGCAGTCAGGAGCGCTTGCACCGCAGGCAGATATTCATGTATTTATTGGCCCAAACAGTGATACGGGATTTTTGGATAGCTTCTCTACAGCAATCAATGAAAACAAAGCGCAACAAATTTCGGTCAGTTGGGGAGAAAGTGAAACATTAATTCATTTTTTGTCTGAAATGAAAGTAGAAACACCACAATATGAAGAAGCATTCAACCAATTATTCATGCAAGCAGCTTCCCAAGGAATAAGTATGTTCGCTGCTGCGGGAGATGAAGGTTCTTACGATGCTGCAAGGGAATTCGGGTTCTCTTCAGGAATCCCTGGGGCAACAAGTCTTTCTGTTGACACACCGGCTGACAGTCCGTATATAACTGCTGCTGGAGGAACGACTCTTCCTTTCCATTTGCACTCAGATGCTGTGAACATTGATATTACCAACAGCAAGGAACGTGCATGGGGATGGGATTACTTATCTCCGTTTTTAGATGCGATTGGATTTAATGATCCGGTATTCTGGGGAGTCTACCTTCCTGGAGGCGGAGGAGGATTCAGTAAGGTATACGAGACACCAAGTTATCAGTTAGGCGTGAAAGGTGTAAACTCCTTTACTGGAGTGAAACAGTGGACGGAGAATGAAACCCAGTCTTCGATGACCCGCGATGCTCAGCCAACCATCGTCACAGGCACGGGAACCGGCCGGAATTTGCCGGATCTCAGCATGGCTGCCGATCCCTTGACTGGTTACACAGTATATCTCAGCGATCCCGGGCAGCCGGGCGTAAATGATGGATACGCTACTTTTGGAGGAACCAGCTTTGTCGCTCCGCAACTCGCCGGTTTGTCGGCACTCATCAACAGTGCCAATGGCTCGAATGCAGGCTTCTGGAATCCGCAACTGTACCGTTTTGCTGTGCAAAATGATTCACCGCTTCACCCATTAAATGATACGGGAACAACCAATGATAATGGATTCTATACCGGTACCGCGGGTACGTTATATAATCAGGCAACTGGTCTTGGTACACCTGATGTGGCTGCACTTGCTGACAAATTAAAATAAATTATTAACCTCCTGCTACAATACTTAACGGAAATTTCGTTATGAAACGTACAGGAGGTTTTTATATTGAAAAAGAAAATAATCACGCCGCTGTCATTTAATCTATTGAAAAAAATAATTAACGATCGTTTTCTTTTAATTGACCAACAAAAGGGATTAAATAGTAAAAAATCCTTATATATCCATAATATATTATTGTTTACAATCTATTCTAGGCTGTATTTTTTTTAACAGAGATATCTACATATTGGAATAGCCAAAAGTTAAATGAACTGGGAGGATTTTAGCACATGGATGTAAAATATATCCCATCAGACTGGAAGAAGATGCAAGATGGGATTGGGGATTTGATAGGTCTTGGCCGCTGGGGTAAAGGCATGATTGATAGTTTAAAAGATATAAGTGACAACTTGGATGATGCCAAAGAGGCGATCAGGAATTATGATCATGACGGGGTCATTTCTTTCCATCACGAGAGTCTAAAGAGCAAATATCAAAATCTGTATGAGGACTTTGAAGTTCTGTATTCCTTCACCGGCAAGGTCGGGGATATTGTCGACCGCACGATTGATGAGCCGTTCTATCAAGATATGGACGCCTTTGTGGAGGCAATGTGGGATTTGGATATTTCCAAGTACACCACGAAAAACCGAATCGGCGCCACGGAAACCATACCGGTCTATGAGGGCTATGGCGAGCCTACATCGCTGCAAGTACCTAAAACAGAGGTTAACATTGACGATTTATTTAGCGGCGATAATTACTATTCGCAGCAAATGAAGCAGGAATTTGATGATTGGAAAAAGCTTAATCCAAAGCAAAATTTTAGCGCAGAGGATTATGAGAAAGCAGCCCTTCATATGGGAGCTTTTCAGTATGAATCTATACGAGATGATCAGGATAAAAAGGAATTCTGGGGACAACTTGTTTCGGTGGTTGTAATTGTCGGTGTAGGCATTATCTGCCCTCCAGCCGGCATTGCTTTAGGAGCAGTATATGGCACCTTGGAATTGAGTTCAGCTGTTTCCGGGAAAGACTGGATTTCTGGGCGGGAACTCGGGACAGGAGAACGAATTTTCCGCGGCGTTCTAAGTCCATTGGATATTATTCCGGGGATAAACGGTCTTTCAAAACTGAGCGGCACTGTACGGCTTGCCCACATGGGAGAGTCCCTAGAAGGATTGAAAATGGGAATCAAGCAGGGCTTTGGAAAAGGAATCACACGCATTGATCATCTTGTGGAACAAGCTAAACAGTTCACTTTAAGTCGTGTAAAAAGAATTCCGGAAATTGTAAAAGATAAATTGAATCTGCTGAAAAATAAGGTGGCAAAAGATATAATAGAAGCAGGAGAAAAAGTAGATTCTTCTATCACCTTTTTAAAAAATAACTTCTCGTTACGACCGGCCATGGAGGCTTCAGGCATAGGAAAGATCCGCGAACCGATGGAGAACACCCATGCGGTTGGGGATAAGCTTCGTGAAATGATTAGTCGGTTTGAGGGGATTAATCTGGAAGAGGCTGCAGTTAAGGGTACGGGTAATCGTTTGGCTGGAGAAAGTGAAGTTAAAACATTAGTGGGAAGAGGAGAACAGTATACAAACGGAAGAAAAAATAGATTAAAGCCTAATATTAGATATCAAACAGGCGAATTTGATTATTTTTATGAAACTGATAGTGCTGGTAGGCTTGTGAAATTTGAAACGGAAAATTTACAATTAACAACTAGAACAGATAGATTGTCACACAGTAAGAATACACCGGGAAAAGTAAAGGGGCAGGACCATGCAGGCCATTTGGCAGGTGATAGATTTGGTGGCTCACCTAAAATTGACAATTTGGTTTCGCAATTATCTGATGTTAATTTGAGGCAGTATAAGAAGATTGAAGATGAATGGGCTGCGGCTTTAAAGGAAACCCCTCCAAAAGAAGTAACAATTAATCTAGAAGTAATATACTCTGGGAATAATATGAGGCCGAAAAAATTCCTAGTAAAATACACAATTGATGGTGAGTCGTTCTCTGAAGTCCTTTTAAACTAATCTAAGGAGTGAAAACTAGATGAATACTTTTGAAGATAGATTTAGTGAATTGCAAGCTGATATGATATCCATATGTATGGAGTATATTGAAGAAAGAGCGGATAAAGTATATGTTTACGCTTCAAGTGAGGAAAGTATTATTTCGAGCAAGTTTTTTTATTTAATTAATAATAAGTATGTAAAGCCTCATAAAGTGAATGACGCATTGGCGAATGGAGATGAAAGATACAATGTATCTTCGGAACGCCAGTTTATGGTATTAGATATCTTAAATGAAGATATCGAAAAAATTAAAGAATTATGTATGAATTATGAAAAAGACATGCCTACTGAAATGAAGTTAATATATGATGTTAAGAGTGGCAAATTCAAGGCTGAATACAAGTATGATTTAGTTTATACTAATCATGAAACTAAAACGGCTCGTCAGATTGCTGATGAGTGGTTTGAGGAAATACAAAAAAATAACCTTTAAAGTTTGATTGTTTTAAATGTGCTTGTTAAATTAAGCCGTTTTAAAATATGAACTATGAAGCACTTGATTGCCTTTTTTAGGAAACAAGTGCTTTTTTTACTTTACAACATGAGAGTATTAAAAAGCGTTATTTAACAATTCCTATTTTTACTTTTATTGTAAAAGAGAGTATGATAGCAATCAGATTGTAAAATGAAAAAGGAGTGCAGCAATTTTGTATTACATAAGATTCACTTATTTAAATCCAGAAAAATACTTAAATGAGCCGATAACGACTTATTCCGAATTTAATTCTAAGAAAGTTCAAACAAGAGAACTATCACTTTATAAAGGTGGCCAAATGGGTTATGCCGTTAACGATATTGAGTACAACGGTGCTTTTTTAACAAAACGTTGGTGTAATATTTCTACAAAAGAAGCTTTGGAAGCTATAGGTGTTGTAATAGAGCCAATGACAAAAGAAGAGTTTGAAATTATTTGGAATAAAAAGGTTACCTTTTTAAAAAAGCTTATGGGGATTTTGTTTTTTAGAGTGTAGAAAGCCAGTTACTAGAGTGATATAAGCTGCTTTTATTGTAGGCTTCTTAAAACTTAAACTGGAGGCTTGCTCATTAGATTGGTGATATAGGGAACAATGAAAGATCTCAAACCCATCCACATATCTTGTATGAAAAATACAAGTACATAGATTAGTGCAAGTTTAATTAGCTTGGCAGGTAACGAAGGACATTTAGTGAGCAGATATCTTAATATTAAAAGTTATAGAAGAACCTAGCAGAAATTAAATGCTAGGTTCATTTATATTTTCGCTGCTTTTTCTAATATTCTACAAAATGTAATTGTTTTACACAAAAAAAGCATGATCAAGGGAATGGTGTCAGTTTTTATGAAAAATAACACTATAACGAACAGAAAATCGATAAAAAAAGTCATTTCGACTACATCCGACATTTTACACCCTTTACTAGGTAAAAAGTAGGTGTTAAGATTATTGTTAGTTATAAAGAACAAATTATAAGGATGTATTTGTGAAAAGTTAGCAATTAATTTAAACATAGAGTTTCAAAGTGGGAAAGAACAGTATATTCATTGCCTCTTTCGTTACTTCAATGAAATGTTGGTAACTAAGACTTGAATAATTATATAAAGAACAAATGAACAGAAAACTAAATGATGTTTTTATAAAAAAGGAAATAGATTGAGGGAGTAAACATGAATCACGATGATAGACTAGATTTATCGAGCATGTCTAGTGAATTAACTTTTTTACTTGATATATTATCGGATGGCAATTTAAAAACAAAAAAAAGAGATTTAACAGGTCTGGATTGGGATTTATTCCTAAAATTGGCTATGCATCATCGAGTATATCCCTTACTTTATGCAAAAGTAAAAAATTTGGATGGAATTCCTTTAGAAGTATTGCAAACGCTGAAAAACAAAACTAAAGAGAATACTTTGCAAATGTTGAAATTATCGGCGGAAATAGGTCAAATTGGTAAGGTGTTTGAAAATAATCAAATTCCTCTTCTTTTTATTAAAGGACCAGTGCTTGCAGCAGAACTTTATGGTGATATTTCATTGCGTACATCTAAGGATCTAGACTTATTAATTTCTAGTGCTGATATGGAAAAGGCAGAAAAGCTTCTTCAAAAATTAGGATATGTAAAAGAAACTTTTCCGTCGATATTAAATGAATGGAAATGGAGGCGCCAGCACATCGTCTTTATCCATCCGCAAAAACATGTAATCGTGGAGGTTCATTGGAAATTGGAGTTTCCATCTGGACAAGTCCCTTCATTTCAACAATTATGGGAACGTAAAAGAGTAAGCTTAGTAAGTAACATTCCTGTCTATTATTTGGGCGAAGCAGATTTGTTTATCTACTTAATAACACACGGAACCCGTCATGGATGGTTCCGCCTTAGATGGTTGCTAGACGTTCATCAAATGATTAAAAGAGGGCTTAATATAGAAGAAGTATCAAAGTATTTAAAGAAATATCGTGGGTTCCGTATTGGAGGACTAACTCTCATTTTGTTGTCAGAACTGCTTAGTACATCAATCAAAGATAGTTGGAATTTTCTTTTAAAAAGGCGTGATTCACATATATTAGCTCAGCTAGTAATTCACTTCATTAATAGAATTGGGTCTTTAGAAGAAATTTACAGTATGGATGAATTTTATAAATTTATAAAATTTAGCAAACTATTAAATGGATCCCGAATACTCAAAAAAGCTATAAATTGTATATATCCTAGTTATAAGGATGCTCAAACATTAAGATTACCTAAATCACTATACTCCCTATACTTTCCATTGCGTCCTATATTGGTATTGACAAGGAAAGTACGAAGAGATTCTTAAAGTTTTGAAAAAAATCTCACAGAAAATAAGTTTTAATAGGGTATAAATTAATTTAAGAGTAATAAATTAGTCGTCTAAATATGCCGTATTCTGATAGTTCCATCAATTTCATCAATTTTTGATAATTTTTCAAATTGGGAGAACCATTTTTTGTAAATATTTTGTGAAAATTGCTAAAATTCATAGAAATATGGAGTAATAATCGTTGACGTTGGTTGAATTGGGTGGTAAATTAAATTATATCGTACGTTATATAGAACAAAAAAGATTCTTTTAAAGAGCATGGGTCTCACTTCTTTTGTACTATAAAAATAAAAAATGTTAGCCATATTCTATGAGGAATGAACTTTATCCTAATAAAATACATTTACTCTAGTTCTATTGATCTAATATTAGGAGAACAATATGAGTGCAATTACAGGAATTTTTCAAAGAAATGAACAACTGGTTGATTATAGGCATGGTCATGCCATGATGCAATGCTTGCAGCAATTCCCGGCGGATCAGATTCACACTTGGCATTCCGAAAAGGTGTTTCTTGGTTGCCACGGGCAATGGATTACTCCCGAATCGGTTGGTGAAATCCTACCGCTTTATGATCCAAATCGGCAATGTACCATCACTGCGGACGCAATTATTGATAATCGAGCCGAGTTATTTGAAAAATTACAAGTTGCTCCATCCAATCAAATTCATATAACCGATAGTGAACTCATTCTCTTGGCCTACTATAAGTGGGGAAAGGAAACGCCAAAATATTTACTTGGTGACTTTGCCTTTATGATTTGGGACGAGCAGCACCAACAGCTTTTTGGTGCTAGAGATCCATCAGGATATCGCACTCTTTATTATTACAATGATCCAACAAGATTTGCCTTCAGTACAACAATTGAACCATTACTTTCCTTACAAGGTTTCAAGAAAGAATTAAACGAACAATGGCTTGCTGAATTTTTGGCGATCACCGGATTTACCGATTCTATTGATTCACATATGACGCCGTATCAGCACATCAAGCAAATACCGCCGTTTCACAGTATCACGATTTCAAAACAACAAATAAAGCTTGCAAGGTATGATAGCTTCATACCAAAAGAGGCTATTCGCTTTAAAACAGATGAAGAATACGTAGAAGCCTTTCAGGATGTATTCCAAAAGGCAGTGGATGCGAGGTTGAGGACAAACCGCCAAATTGGGTCTTATTTAAGTGGGGGACTGGATTCCGGTTCGGTTGTTGGTTTTGCGGCAAAAACACTAAAGCGAAATAGTAAACGATTACACACGTTTAGTTATGTTGCTTCAAGGGATTTTATTGGTTACACACCTAACTATCTACTGCCGGATGAAAGTCCATATATTAAAAAAACGGTCGATTTTGTCGGTGGAGTCATTGATCATTATGAGCATTTTGAAGGGAAAAACTCGTATCTTGAGGTGGATTCCTTATTAAACGTTATGGAAATGCCGTACAAGTTTTTACAAAACTCTTTTTGGACAAAGGGGATTTTTGAAAAAGCACATGATCACGATGTTGGTATCCTCCTTAATGGAGAGAAAGGGAATTTCACCATTTCCTGGGGTAATGCGATGGATTACTATGCCCATCTATTAAAAAAATTCAAGTGGTTCCGTTTTTTAAAGGAATTTCAGTCTTATAACCAAAAAGTTGGCGGTTCAAAGTCTCAGCAGTTGAACTACATTGCTAAATTAGGTTTTCCTGTTCTTAATTCGGAACAAACTCCCCCTGAACCAACCAGACTGATCAGTAATGGTTTTGCTGAACGGACAAGAGTGTTTGAAAAATTAAAAGAAGCGGGATTTGATGAATCTGGCTGGTTTGCCCCGATGGATTTTATTAGACAGCGACAGATCATTTATGAGAAAAACGTTTATTGGAATTCCGGTCATACGCTCGATAGTAAACTATCATTGCGGTACGGTCTGTGGAAGCGGGATCCAACGAATGACCTTCGCGTCGTCCGTTTTTGTTTAGCGATACCAGAAACTCAATATGTTCAAAATGGCTCTGACCGAGCGCTCATTCGAAGGGCAACGGCAAATACTCTGCCTGAGGCAGTTCGCATGAATCATCGCGTGATGGGGGCTCAAGCAGCAGATTGGGTGTATCGGATGATTCCGATGTGGGAAAGTTTTATCGATGAGGTAAAACGGATTGGCCAGGATGATCGCTTGCGAGACTTTTTTGACCACGGAAGTTTACAAGCTGCGATTAAGAAGGGGGAGCAAGGTCCTCAGCCTGAACAATATAACGATTATGACTACAATATTTTATTTCGAACCTTAATCGTAGGACGATTTCTAAAAAATATTATTTAAAGGAGGTGATAATAATGAAAAAAGAGTGGCAACAACCTGTATTAGAGGTATTGGATGTGAATCAAACCATGGCAGGTACACATTATAAAAGCTTTGACGGAAACTGGGCTGTAGGTCAGCCAGTTCCTCTGAATGCATCTAACCAACCGTTAATCGGAAGCTAAGAAGAAATTAGGGAATGGCCTTTAGTCTAAAGGCCATTCCCGCTTCAAGGAGTTGAAACATTCATGATGTACAAGGCTTTTGGTTTTACAATGATGAGTGAAATTCCTCTGCCGGAATTAAAGTCACTTGAGCGGCCGGTGGATTTAATAGATATCGAGATTACGATGGGAGACTTGAAGAAAGAATGGCAAGCAGTGTCAAAAGAAGAGGATATTTTTGTGATTACTAAAGATCGCATCCTTTTTCAATTGAACGGGATTGCGATTTTTTCTATAAAAAAAGGGAAACAGATTACAGTATCTCCCCTTGAAGGATACAGTGAAGAAGTGGCCAGGCTATGGATTCTTGGAACCTGTATGGGTGCTATTCTCATGCAAAGGAAAATTCTGTCGCTTCATGGAAGTGTAATTGCCATAGATGGTAAAGCCTACGCCATTGTTGGGCATTCTGGAGCGGGGAAATCGACGCTTGCTTCCGCATTTTTAAACAGAGGCTTTCACCTGCTAACAGATGATGTGATTGCCGTGTCTTTCTCTGAAGAGAATGTTCCTTATGTTACTCCTTCCTATCCGCAGCAGAAATTGTGGATAGAGAGCATGGAACAGTTTGGGATGGATGAAGCAGGTTATCAACCGTTAATCGATCGGGAAACAAAGTTTGCCGTCCCGGTTTCTACTCAGTTTATGGACACACCTCTGCCACTTGCCGGAATCTTTGAGTTGGTTAAAGACGATGTGACAGAAATTAATATTCAGCCGATTGGGAGTTTGCTTGGACTGCATAAACTGTTCCTGCATACATACCGGAACTTTTTCCTTGAGCATTCAGGGCTCTTGGAATGGCATTTTCAGATGACGGCCAAATTGGTTAATAAACTGGACTTATATCAATTACGCCGCCCTGTTACCCCATTTACCGCTTATGAGCTAATTGATTTGATTTTAGAAACGATTAAGGTGGAGGAGAAAGTTTATGCCTAATTTTGCAAAAAATGATGAATTTGTCCGTAACGAAGGAAATATCCTTAGTGACATGGATGGAGAAAAAGTGATGCTGAGCATCCAAAATGGTAAGTACTATAATTTAGGAACACTTGGCGGAGAAATTTGGGATCTGATTGGCGAGCCAATTTCCATTCAAGAGATCGTAGCTACCCTTCAGTTGATGTACGATGTAGACCCTGCACAGTGTGAAGAACATGTAAGTTTGTTTTTACGCCAGCTGGTGGATGAGGGCTTGATTACAAGAAAAGGGTAAGGTTCCAGGGAAAACGATGGAGAAAGTAATCAACTTTTTAAAGTTACCATGGAAGACGAAGCTGCTGCTCGTGGAGGCGTTTTTTAATTTGGGCAGGGCTAGATATTTAAAAAGAATCCCATTTGAAAATTTAGCATTGGTGCTTGGCGAACCGATGAAAGAAACGGATTATTCTCCGAATGAGTTCCATAAAGATGAATTAATCCGGATTTCTCGGGCGATTTATCAAATGAGCCGGTATACGTTTTGGGAAAGCGAGTGCATGGTCAAAGCGATTGCTGGGATGAAAATGCTTGAGCGGCGCCATATTGCCAGTACGATTTATTTTGGTACAGCAAAAGATGAGAAGGGAGCGTTGATTGCCCATGCCTGGCTGCGCTGCGGTCCCTATTATATTTCTGGTGCTGAGGGGATGGAACGATTTACGGTGGTAGCCAAATTTGCAAAGCAACTGTGAAAGGTGCTTTTGCTGGAGTGGAAGCTGCCATTTGAAAGGAGGAGCTGGTGTTGAAGCATCTTTTGTATTTTTTGAAAAGAATCCACCGCTTTTCGGGAAGCATTTTGTATATTAATTTGGTTTGTATGATGCTAATTGGAGTATTGGAAAGTGTCGGGATTTTCTTGCTGGTACCGTTAATTGGAATAACAGGAATAATGAAATTCTCGACAGGAAATATCCCGTTTGTTCATTGGTTTAATAGTCTTTTTTCAGGAATGTCAATAACCGTTACTTTGATATTGATTCTGGGTATATATGTTCTTTTAATGATTGGTCAGAGTGTGTTTAAACGAAGCCAATCGATCTTGGGAGTGAAAATCCAGCAAGGCTTTGTCCGCCATTTGCGGGATGACACGTATCGAAGCTTAATGGGAGCTGATTGGCAGTTTTATTTAAGAAAGCGAAAATCGGATTTGATTAATATTATGATCAGTGAAATCTTGAAGGTGAATGCAGCGATTCAATTATTCCTGAATTTCATGTCATCAATTATTTTAATGTTGATTCAAGTTGGTGTGGCCTTGTATTTATCCGTCAAGATGACGGTTTTTATTTTATCTTTTGGAATTATTTTAATCCTCTTTTCCCGGACATTTAGGAAAAAGTCGAAGATCTTAGGGATGAAGACTTTTCAGTTGAACCAAAGTTATTTAGCAGGCATTACCGATCAATTTAACGGGATGAAGGATATCAAGAGTAATTCATTAGTGGAGTCCCATATGAATTGGTTTATGGATATCAGCGAAGAAATGGAAGATAACCAGGTTCAAATGACGAAGTTGAACTCAACCTCACAAATGATCTTTAAAATAGTTTCCGCGTTTCTGATTGCGGTGTTTGTGTTTTTTTCTATTCGGATGTTTAAGGAAGAGCCGGCTCAAGTCATGATGATTATGGCCATTTTTTCAAGATTATGGCCAAGTCTTCAATCCATTCAATCGAATCTGGAAAACATGGGTGTGACAATTCCTTCTTTATCGGCCTTGGTCACTCTGCAGCAGGAATGCTTGGAGGCAAAGGAAATGGAGAATACGGATAATCATCTGGTACAGCCCATTGATTTGACGTACGGCATTGATTGTCGAAATGTAACATTCTCCTACCAGCAAAGTGATGGGGCACTTGCATTAAATCATATTAACCTTCACATCCCCGCAAACAAAATGACGGCGGTTGTCGGGAGTTCGGGTGCTGGAAAGAGTACCTTGATTGATCTGTTAATGGGGCTGAATCAGCCTGATTCAGGTGAGGTAGTAATTGACGGAGTGACGCTTACCAGTGATAGGCTTTTAGCGTTAAGGAAATCGATTAGTTATATTCCGCAGGATCCGTTTTTGTTTAATTCGACGGTACGCGATAATTTGCTGATGATTGACCCTGACGCCAGCGAGGAGCATCTTTGGGAGGCACTTGAATTTGCGGCTGCTGCGGAGTTTGTCAAGAATCTGCCACAGGGACTTGATACACTAATCGGCGATCGGGGAATCCGGCTGTCTGGCGGAGAACGGCAGCGCCTCGTTTTGGCGCGGGCTATTTTGCGCAAGCCATCGATTTTGATTCTCGATGAGGCCACTAGTGCGCTGGATAGTGAAAATGAGGCAAAAATCCAACAAGCCATTGATCGCCTCAAAGGGAAAATGACCATTATTGCCATTGCCCATCGGCTTACTACTATTCGCAATGCTGACCAAGTTCTTATCATGGATAAGGGCAAAATCATCCAACAAGGTGACAGGAGTTTGGTGAAGCAAAGGATTGCAATGGAAGTAGGGTGAAGCATTGGGAAAGTTTCTAAATAGGATATACTAAATTTTTTTACGTAAAGCACTGTTTTTTAAAGTTGAAAGAAGAGACCTGTGCAAGTGTTTATTAGATATTGGCCAAATGAAAAGGCTTGGAATCGCGAGATCAGGTTCCATGCCTTTTTTGTTCTTTCTTCCAAACAAAGCCTAACCAAATTGAAGTTTTGCCATTTGTTCTCCGACCTTCGATGATAACAAAGTATAGATAATTTTAAAAATAGCTCCTATATTGATATGCCATCACTGCAAAGGTAATAATGGTATAAGCTAAGGCTGTAAAAAATGCCAGATTGGGAGTGAAGGTGAATTTTTGCTGTTCCAATTTAAAGCCTGTCATTCCTTGAATGTTTCCATCAGCATTTCTTGAAGTCACGCCGCCTTTGGAGCTGAAAAACCAAATGATAAGGGTGACGATTAAACCGATCATAAATGAGTAATCGAGGAATGCGATATGCGTAAAGTAGGTAAAAGCAAAGCTCAATCCCAATAAAACAAGTATTGTCACAAGTATTGTCAACAGCCGTTTCATCTTTCTACCTCTCCTTAAGTCCCTAAATTTGCTTTTCTTTCATCCAATTATATTCCAAATTTTGATAGTTTCAATGAAAATTTTACTAATTTTGGTTTTATGCAGTTGCCTGGGGCGGAATCATTCAGGATTCCTATTACACTTGGATGAATAGGGATATCACCTTTTGCCAATTGAGCACGAAGTCATATACCAGTTGCTCTTTCGAAATCCTTCTTTGTTTACTTTTATGAAAAAATAGCAGAGGGTTTTAGTATTTCATATAAAAGGGATACATGCCGTAATCACGAATATATATGGTAACAAATTCAATGAAAATGGGGTGGTGCAATGATTTCTCCAAGATCCAGATTTGTTACTCTTAATGGGATGGAAGTGCATGTTTCAGAATGGGGCAATCCCAGTAATCCCGCGGTAGTTTGCTGGCATGGCTTAACGCGGAACGGCAGAGATTTTGATATTTTAGCTCGGCAGTTAGCAAAAGATTATTATGTCATTTGTCCGGATACGATTGGGCGGGGCTGGAGCCAATGGAGTTCTTCTCCGGAAACAGACTATTGTTTTGAAACTTACAGCAGCCTGGCGATTGGCTTGTTAGACTATTTGGGAATCGATCAGATCCGTTGGGTAGGCACCTCAATGGGAGGGGCTATCGGAATCAAGATTGCCGGTACTCCTCTATTTCAAAACCGCATAACACATTTAGTATTGAATGATATTGGCGCTGGCGCGTTGGGCGATGCCGTACAGGATATTGACGGCATTAAACGAATCATCAGCTATGTCGGCTCCCCGCCGCAGTTTCAAACCTTTACCGAATTGAAAAATTATTTTAAGACTATCTATACCACCTTCGGCCTCACAAGTGAAGAGGAGTGGAATGACTTCACCCGAACATCCTGCAGAAGGAGGGATGGAGGAGGAATCAGCCCCGATTATGATCCGAAAATTGCTTTGCAATTCCAGCACAAGGATGATTTAAATCTTTGGACCCAGTGGGAGGCCATCCAAGCAAAAGTGCTGCTCATTCGCGGGGAACGCTCTGATGTATTACTGCTTGCAGTGGCCGAAAAAATGAGGCAAAAGCCGAACTGTGAAATGGTGACCATCCCAGAACTCGGTCATGCCCCGGCGTTAAATACTGAAAAGCAAATTGCTCTTATTGAAGATTTTTTGAGGTAATATTTTTTTCACTTGATCTCATTACTTAATGTCTTCATTCGAGGCTAATTCGGACAGGTACAAGTAAAAAAGCATCAAACCCTGTCCGAATGAAAGTCGATTCGGACAGGTCAAAGTATAAAGCTGCAGTTTTAGCTGCTTATCCGAGAGTTTCGCCGGTTCAACCGAGAGTATTCTTCTTTTATCTGAGAGTAAATAGTCCAATCGAGAGTTTTAGCTGCTTATCCGAGAGTTTCGGCCATTGATCCGGGAGTATTCTTCTTTTATCCGAGAGTAAATAGTCCAATCGAGAGTTTTAACGACTTATCCGAAAGTTTCGCCGGTTCATCCGAGAGTTTCGGTCATTCAACCGAGAGTATTCTTCTTTTATCCGAGAGTAAATAGTCCAATCGAGAGTTTGAACAGCTTATCCAAGAGTTTCTCCCTCCATCCGAGAGTCCAACCCCTGCCCGATAGCAAAAATCAATTAAGAAAATCCAACCAATTTCCCCTAACCTCAGTTGATTCGAATTCCTAACCCAATCAAACCATCCACTTAAAGGTACCCGCGCAAATCACAAATAAACACAGAATAACGATTCTTCTATATATTAAACCGCTTACAAAAATGTATAATAAGGATAAAACCCTAACAAATGGTGATTTGGAGGGATGACATTGAAGGCTGGGGAACTTTGCCGAATTCTGATTGTAGATGATGAACAGTTGATTAGAAAAGGAATCATCCACTATCTTGATTGGGAACAGGAGGGTTTTTCGATTGTCGGAGAAGCCGCGAACGGTCAAGAGGCGCTTGGTTTAATTGAAACAACCCGACCGCATATCATCATTACGGATATTGTCATGCCAATGATGGATGGGGAAGAATTAACAAGGGTGGTAAAGGAACGGTATCCCCAAATAGAAATCATTATTCTGAGCAGTTTTGGTGAATTCGACTATGTCAGATCCACCTTTCAACATGGCATCGTGGATTATATATTAAAGCCCAAGCTGGATGCACAAAGTCTATTAAAAGGACTGAAATCTGCCGCAAGCCGAATTCCTTCTTTTCAAACGGTCGTAAGAGAGCCTGAGGAGCAGCCTTCCATCGAACACATCATACATAAATTAATCTCTGGATACGAGGTTGCAAGAAATGAAGAATGGCGGCTAAAGAAATTTCCTTACCGATATTTTTATTTAGTAGGAGTTGCCACCAACCATGCCGTCGAATTGCAAGAAGCGATAACAGATGGAATCTCGCGCCATATAGGGAAAGGGGTTCAGAATGGCTTTAGCCCGAATGAGAATCTGCTAGTCTTTCTTTTGAATCTCGAGGACCCTGCCAACGAGAATCTTATCCAATTCGCCAAGAGCGAACCAGGGCTCACCTTTGTTCTTACGGAGCCGTTTACCGACTTTTTTCAACTTGGCCAAGTCTATAAGGAATCGTTTCTAAAATTGCTCGATTATCGCTTCTATTTATCAAAAAAAAACATCCTGACAATAAGGTACCTTCCAATGCTTCCTGCAGTTGAGAAATTCAATCTAGATTGGTTTACGGCCGAGTTAAAACGGAGCCGCTTTGAGCCGGCCTTTGATTATTTGAAAGGCCATTCCAAACAATTATCCTCCTTTTATGTGATGGATATTTTTGAATATAAGGCGTTTTTCAGCAATATGATATTTACCATCTCGATTCTCCTCAGTAATATGGAGTACGATGTGAAAGAATTGGAGAATGCTAGATATGCTTACCTAAAAGCATTTGATGAAACTTCTACTGCACAGGAAGCATTAGCATTGCTGGATGCTTTTATCACGGAAGCCTGGAAATGCTTAGAAGCCGGCCACAACCACCAGGAAAACTTTAATTTGAAGAAATTAATCCACTATATAATGGATCATTATGCCGAGCCGCTAACACTGACAGAGGTGGCCAAGCAATTTCATTTCAACCCATCCTATCTATCAAGCTATTTTTCCACTCATATGCGTGAGGGCTTTGTCGAGTATTTGAACAAAATCCGCATTGAGCAAGCCACGAAATTGCTAAAAGAGGGAAAGGTCTCAATCTCGGAAATCAGTGGGATGGTGGGATATTCCGACCACAGCTATTTCTGTAAAGTTTTTAAAAAAGTTAAAGGATTATCGCCAAGCCAATATAAACGAAAACACACATGAGGGGCATACCATGAATATTATTCCGGAACGCTTCCAGCATAACAGGCTGTTTATAATCCTTTTCATGATTACAGTGGCGATCATTATCATCCTTTCTGTCTCCATCACCTGGGTCACCATAAATATGTCCGAGAAATTTTTCATTGAAAAATTCAGCATGATGAACACGAAATTAATGGATAAGTTCCAAGCGAATCTGGAGTCTTTTGATAATTCCGTGGTACTTGCATCCAATAACTTGCTGCAAAGCGGTACGGTTCGCCGCATCCTCACCGAAAAAGAATCCGATGTAGAAAAGATGAACGATTATTATAACATCGCCCAGAAAATCAACTATATTAAATCCCTGTTGAATAATAATCAAATGGGAATCTTTTTTATCGGGAAAAATGGAGTTGTGTACGCAGCGGATAACACCTACTGGCCGATTGATGATGAAAAGTTCAAAAACAGCCTCCTTTCCCGCAATACGCTAAAAGAACCGAAGAAGCTGATTTATCAATATGATCATCATCTCACCAACAATCCTTTTGGGAAGGATAATGAAAATTATATTGTAGCCTCCAGAGCCTTCATGGATCGTACGTCTGGTCTGGTGTATGGCTCGATGTATTTTGCTATTCCCGAAACTCAATTCCGGACCTTTTATTCAGGCTTTACAAGCTTTGGCAACAATGTGTTTCTTTTGGACCGCAAAGGGATCGTTGTTTCCAGCAATGCAGCGGATCTGATCGGGCATCAGGAGAAGAGCCTGCTTCATTATGCAAAGGATTTGGAACAAAGCAATCAGACGTATATGGTGAAAAGCTTTAAGGGCAAAGATCAAATCATACTGGCAGACTATAATCCCTATTTGGACATGTATCTCGTCAACATGGTCGACAAACAGGAGGCAATTGGCCATGTAATTAATCAAAGAGCGATTGCTTATATCGTGCTGGCCATTGTCATGGTGGCTTTAATGATTGTCTTTGTTGTTTCAAGAAGACTGACGAATTCTTTATCCCGGCTTGTAAGACAAATTGGGAATGCTCCGAAATATGATTTCCACCAATATGTAACAGAAAAAGGGACGTATGAAACGCGACAAATTGGCCGAGCATTCAATTCGATGTTGGATGAGCTTCATGAATATGTGGAGAAGTTAATGCAAGCCCAGAAACAGCAGCGCAACGCCGAACTTGCCGCCCTGCAGCAGCAAATCAATCCGCATTTTCTATACAATACGCTCACCACGATCAAATTCATGGACCGGCTCGATGAAAAAGAAGAAATGGAAGCGACCATCACGGCCCTGATTTCATTGCTGCAGAACACCATTAGCAACGGAAGTGAAATGATTACTGTCAAGCAGGAACTGGATAACCTAAAAAACTATGTTTTTATCAATCAAAAACGTTACGGTGATCGCATACGAGTCAACTATTATGCCGCGTCTGAATGCATGGATCATCTCGTTCCTAAGTTGATGCTGCAGCCGTTTGTGGAGAACTCCTTTTTTCATGGGTTCAACCATAAAACAGAGGGATATATTCACGTCCTCGTTTGGCAGGAAAATAGTCATTTGATATGCGAAGTGATCGACAATGGTGATGGAATGGATGAGGATCTTGAAGGGGATCTTCCAGATACCAAACGGAAGCAGCAGCTTTTTTCAGGTATCGGGGTAAGAAATGTTCATGAGCGGATTCAACTCATTTATGGAGAGCCGTATGGCGTGAATATTTCTAGTAAGCCTGGAGAGGGAACGAAGATTAGAATCATCCTTCCGGTCAGCCAAAAATAGTTTTAGTATCTAAAAATATGACAAATCATCTATTTGGAAGCGTATACACGAAACAAAAATAGTGCAAAAACTGGAAAAGATATTTCTAACAAGTCATTCTCACCCGGTGCTAACATGATAGTTGTAAGATGTTTAACGCTTACATGAAAGATACTTGGGGGGATATCAATGAAAAGATTAATGGCACTGTTTTTTGTTTCCGTCCTGTTTCTGGCTGCTTGTTCTTCCGGAGGAACAAGCAAACAAACAGCCAGCAATGCCAAAGATGTGAAAGAAATAACTGTCTGGGCATGGGATCCGAATTTTAACATTAAAGCAATGAATATCGCAAAAGAGGCCTACAAGTCAGTAGACCCGAACTTGAAGATCAATGTTGTGGAAATGGCTCAAGCCGATATTGTCCAGAAGTTAAATACCACTTTAAGTTCCGGAACTACAAAAGGGTTGCCAAACATTGTCTTAATTGAAGATTATCGTTCCCAAAGCTTTTTGAAAGCCTATCCGGATATGTTCAAGGATATGACTGACTCATTCAAGGCAGACGATTTTGCAAAATACAAAGTGGCCGCTGGGACGTATAATGGCAAAAACTACAGTATTCCATTTGATACCGGGGTAGCCGGGCTGTATGTCAGAACCGATTATTTACAAAAAGCAGGCTATACCGTGAACGACCTGCAAAATATTGATTGGAACAAGTATATTGAAATTGGTAAGAAGGTTAAAGCCGCCACTGGCAAAGATATGCTGACACAAGATCCGAAGGACCTCGGCCTGATCCGCATGATGATTCAATCAGCAGGTGCTTGGTATTCCAAAGAGGATGGCACAACACCTGATTTAGCTAATAATCAAGCATTGAAAGAAGCATTCCAAACCTACAAATCATTGATGACATCCAATATCGTGAAGCCGATTTCCGACTGGAGCCAATTTGTCGCAGCCTTTAACAGCGGCGCGGTCGCTAGCGTTCCTACTGGAAACTGGATTACACCTTCCATTAAAGCGGAAGCTTCCCAATCGGGAAAATGGGCTGTTGTTCCGCTGCCAAAGCTTGCGGGTGATGCTAATTCTGTGAACGCCTCTAACTTGGGCGGAAGTTCCTGGTATGTTTTAAATATCCCAGGCAAGGAAAAAGCAGCGGATTTCTTGGCCAAAACATTTGGCTCAAACGTTGATTTCTATCAAAAGATCGTACAAGAAATCGGCGCCATCGGCACATACAAACCTGCTGCAGAAACGGATGCCTATAAAGCGGCCGATCCATTCTTCGGAGGTCAGAAAATTATTTCTGATTTTGCGGGCTGGACAGACAAAATCCCTCAGGTAAACTATGGTCTTAACACGTACGCCATTGAAGACATCTTAACCGTCAGTGCCCAGGATTATTTAAAAGGAAAAGACCTCGGCCAAGTACTTAAAGACGCACAAAAACAAGCAGAGGAACAAATTAAATAAAGAATAAGTATATGGACATGAAGCCTCGGGCATGCAAGCTCCTATTGATACCGTAATTCCAAGTATCAGGTGAGATGCTCCGAGGCTTCGTTTTTAGGAACAGGATGGTTAGGAGATGATGGAAATGATCCCGGCAAAAGCAGCCCGGAATGTTCAAATAACAAAAATCCCCCGGAAATTTCACTTGAAAAATGCATTGGTAGGTTGGTTGTTTATTGCGGCGGCGACGATCATGATTTGTGTGTTTTACTTTTACCCAATGGTTAAGGCTTTTCTCTTATCCCTGCAGTCAGGAACAGGAACCAACCTGAAATTTGTCGGCTTGGCGAACTATTTACGGTTATTTCATGATCCTGTCTTCCTCACAACCGTAAGAAATACAGTGACATACCTCATTATTCAAGTGCCGATTATGATCATTCTCGCTTTATTTCTTTCCGTTTTGCTAAATAGCAAGACGATCAAGTTAAAGGGATTGTTCCGGACAGCCATCTTTTTGCCTTGTGTCACATCGCTAGTTGCCTATTCGGTTATTTTTAAATATTTATTTGCTCAGGATGGCATCATGAACATGATGCTAATGAAACTTGCCCTGATCTCTCATCCAATTCCTTGGCTAACAGATCCTTTTTGGTCAAAAATCGCGATTGTTGTGGCCATTACATGGCGCTGGACGGGCTATAATATGATCTTCTTCTTATCCGCCTTGCAAAATATTGATGAATCCATCTATGAAGCAGCCAGAATCGACGGCGCTTCATCGGTGCAGCAGTTTTTCAGAATTACCATTCCGCTCTTGAAGCCCATCATTCTGTTTACCACGATTACGTCCACGATTGGGACGCTGCAGTTATTTGATGAAGTCATGAATATTACGAAGGGCGGGCCGGGTAATGCGACGATGACAATTTCACAGTACATCTATAACCTTTCGTTCAAATATACGCCAGACTTTGGCTACGCCGCGACCGTATCATACGCCATTGTGATTTTGATCGTGTTCTTCTCGATTATTCAGTTCAGAGTAGCAGGTGATAAAAATGCTTAAACGGGTGTTTGTTTATCTGATCCTTGTGGCCGCATCGTTTATTTCAATCTTCCCGTTTTTATGGATGGTGGTCAGTTCCACTAATAAGTCTGTGGATGTTACAAAGGGTACACTCCTGCCGGGCAGCTTCTTTATAGAAAATCTAAAGCATCTATTAAATTCAGCGGACCTCGGAACCGCGTTGTGGAATTCAGCCAAAGTTTCCATTATTACCACCGTGCTGGCGATGCTGGTCGCATCGTTGGCCGGCTATGGATTTGAAATTTTTAAAAGCAAGGCAAAGGATTTCGTGTTCAATGTTCTGCTGCTTTCGATGATGATTCCGTTTGCCGCCTTGATGGTACCCTTATTCCGAATATTTGCCGCGGTTTCGCAAACCGTTCCCATGATCGGGATTGATACCCTTGGGGCTGTGATTCTGCCGACGATTACCACGGCTTTTTTGATCTTCTTCTTTCGGCAAAGCACCAAGATGTTCCCAAAAGACATTCTTGAAGCAGGCCGGATTGACGGGCTTACCGAGCTTGGGGTGTTCTTTCGCATCTATGTACCAACGATGAAAACAACCTATGCTGCCGGCGCCATTATCACATTCATGTCTAGCTGGAACAGTTATTTATGGCCATTAGTAGTTTTACAGTCTCCGGAAAATCAAACGATCCCGCTGCTCATCTCCAATTTGGGCTCAAGCTATTCGCCCGACTATGGTGTGATCATGACCGCGATCGTTATTGCCACGTTACCCGCAGCCTTCATTTTCTTTGTCATGCAGAAGCACTTTGTGGCAGGGATGCTGGGGTCGGTGAAATGATAGATTTAAAAAAACGTATGGACCTAAAAGATCCATACGTTTTTTGCCTAGTTAGCGTAATTTTATATCGCAGTATACACGTGCACTTGGTTTCGCCCAGCACGTTTTACAGAGTATAAAGCTTGATCCGCTTTATTCAATAATTGATTCAGTGTTTCCTCCGGCGCGTTTGTTGCTTCCGCTACACCACAGCTGATCGTAACGGTAATCACTCCCTCATCGGTATGAAGTGGCTCGGCCTCCACTTGTCTGCGAAGTTGATTGGCTAAGGCTACACCTTCTAATTCTGTACATCCTTTCAATGCAAGCACAAACTCCTCACCGCCATAGCGGGCAAATAGGATGCCTTCGTTCACTTGCGTTTTGCAAACCTTTGCTACATGGATCAGCACTTGATCTCCAATATAATGACCATAGGTATCATTCAATTTTTTAAAATGATCAATATCAAACAATATGACCGTAAAGGGTGATGAAAACTCATGAGCTTCCGAAAATTCCCGCTCACATGTTTGAAAAAAGGCTCGGCGATTATTAATTTGTGTAAGCTCATCATAGTAGGCGAGATGCTCTAATTTCACTTGGAGACCTTTTAGCTCCGTGATATCCGTGAAAATAATTAATAGACCTTTACTGCTATTACCGTGCTGCAATGCGGATGTACGAACCTGATAGGTGCGTATCGCTTGATCCTCTGCCAGTTGCAATTCTTGTATCGACGTAACGGCCTCTAATTGGAAAGGAAAGGATGCACCTGATAGTTGCTGCCAAACATGATCAAAGTCCATCCCGAACATAGATTTATTCAAAGGCGGGAACATCCTTTGGCTCGACTGATTAAACTCAATTAATCGATAGGATTCATCCAATACAATAACCCCATCATTGATACTATGAAATATGGAATCTTTCGCGATGGGCATAATCGAAAACATACGTGATGAACTAATTGACCATAAATACAAAACAGAGGAAAGCCATAAGACCATCGGCACCGGATCAAATCCCGGCGGTGTACAACCTATTAAATAGAGAAAAGCTGTTACGATCGGAACAAGCTGTCCGAACATTAACGAGATTAATTGCGGCCGGTAAACCTTCGCTGTTTCTTTCCAACGGGAGAGTACGAATAGAAAAGCGACAAACATGCAGCCAAATGTGTAAATTCCATGAATCACATACCATATGCCGATTTCCTGATGGACATACGGTGCTCCCAACTTCGGATCGATTTCAAATACTCGGTAATGCAGATGATGCCAATCATTCGTGGCAA
Organism: Neobacillus endophyticus; assembly: GCF_013248975.1. Classification (GTDB taxonomy): domain Bacteria; phylum Bacillota; class Bacilli; order Bacillales; family Cytobacillaceae; genus Neobacillus; species Neobacillus endophyticus. Next base: position 1,163,511 of record NZ_JABRWH010000001.1, on the reverse strand, counting down.
CCATTACCAAGCTGATAAAGGGGATGATCAGCAGTGAAATGAAACGTTTTTTTGTTATCTTAAATCCCAGATACTGCATGATAAATAATAATCCCAAAGGAGGGGAAAACGGCATGCCAATATATTCGATGGTTGTCCAAAATTTTAATTCCCCAAGTGATGTAGACATTAAACCGAAAGCAGAAGCAAAACAATAAATCGTTATAACCCAAGTATAAAGAATAAAAAATTTAGCAATATTCGTATAGTGGTGCCGTTTTGTAAATACGTTTAAACATAAATACAAATTGAGTACACCGGATGTACAAGCAAGCGTAACATAAGCTGTCAATTGCGAATTCACGATAGTATACCTCTTTTTGATCACACTCTTTTACATTAATGTAGCATAAAAAAAATAATTGCGGATGATTTATTGATAGAAAGGTATGTAGAAGGCGATGCTTTCATCAAGCATCGCCTTGGTTATTTTGTAAGAAATAAGTAGTAGCCACTAAGCAATCGGTGTTCCATTTTTAACGATTGTATCTGGCTGTAACAAAACAACATCGCCATCTTCAGGTACACCGCCAATCACCAAAACTTCAGATCGGAATCCCGCTATCCGGCGTGGAGGAAAGTTAACAACGGCAGCCACTTGGCGGCCGATTAATAGATCTGGCGTGTATCTTTTGGTAATTTGTGCACTGGATTGTTTCATGCCCAACTCTTCTCCAAAATCGATTGTTAATTTGATTGCTGGTTTACGAGCCTCTGGAAAGGGTTCAGCACTTATGATCGTACCAATACGAATGTCTAATTTAAGAAAATCCTCTATTGTTGCTTCAGTCAAAATGACTACCTCCTCAAAAATTGTAAAAATATAATAGCTATGTCAAGTCAGTTTTTCCAATTAGATAATTATTTCCATACAGAAGCTTGTCATTCCTTCTTTAGGAATCTCAACTTGCAAACAAAACATGTGACTGGGTAAGAATTCATGATATGCTGATGGCAGGGAATATCCAAAAAGAGGAAAAAACACATTGAAACATTTGATGGTAAAGCGGGTGTGGGCTTTCCCAAATCTATTGGGATGAATAGTTGTATCTATTAAATAGAAAGCGGTGACAAAGTGGCAAAACTACGTACCTTTGATCAACTGGTAAAACTAATAAACTCTTTTCCTAAAAAACGTCAAACTTTAATCATAGGCATTGACGGCTGCGGCGGTTCCGGTAAAAGCACATTGGCCAATCGCTTAAAAGAAGAATGTGAGAATGTAACTGTGATCCACATGGATGATTTTTATAAGCCATCTCATCATATTATGAAAGCGCATCCAAAAGACAAACCAATTGGTGCAGATTATGATTGGCAGAGGGTCTTAACCCAGGTGCTGGAACCTTTGAGGCAAAACAAGGAAGGGAACTATCAGCGATATGACTGGGATTTGGATAGATTAGCAGAGTGGCATTTGGCTCCTTCAGGGGGAATCGTCATCATAGAAGGTGTTTATGCCATTCGCAAGGAAATGGAGAATCATTGTGATATAAAAATTTGGGTAAATACACCGCGGGAAACAAGGTTGGCACGTGGACTTGAAAGGGACGGGCAAGCAGCAAGAAGTATATGGGAAGACAATTGGATGATCGCGGAAGACATATATATGAAGGAACAGGTACCACAAGAAAGAGTAGACTTTATTGTTAACGGAACGGAATAAGGTTTTTTCATGTCCATTTTGAATGAGAATTCCTAAAGATAATGGTATAATCTTCTGAAAAATAAAAAGGGGGATCCTAGAATGGGCACAATTGTTGCGATTGGCGGCGGAGAGATCAGAGAATTGGAGACGCTGGCCATTGATGAGTATATTGTGAGTCTCGCTAATAAAACGTGTCCTCATGCGTTGTTTATTCCGACTGCGAGCGGGGAGTCACAAGGATATATTGATAGTTTTCACCGGGCATATGGTGGGAGGCTGGGATGCCAAACGGATTCGCTGTATCTTATTCATCAGCCAGATTCTTCTGAAGAAATCAAACGGAAAATCCTTTCAGCCGATATCATTTATGTGGGCGGCGGCGATACGGACAGCATGTTAAAGATCTGGAAGGAGCAGGGTGTCGATCTCCTGCTGAAGGAAGCCTATCAACAAGGGACGATTTTGTCAGGATTAAGTGCCGGCGCAATTTGCTGGTTTCAATATGGGCACAGCGATTCACTGCAAATTCGCAAGGAATCAACGGAATACATCGTGCTAGAGGGATTAGGGTTCATCCCAGGTATCCATTGCCCTCATTTCAACGATGAGGAACGGAAGGCAGACTTTATAACAAAGATGAATCAACTGGATACAGTGGGAATCGCATTAGAAAATAACTGTGCCATCGAAGTGCAAGGCCAGCAATTCAAAATTCCCAAAACCTGCCAACATGCCAAAGGATATAAAATTTACAAAAAGAATGGCGAGATTGTAATAGAAGAGTTGGTTAATACTGATTACTATCTTCCATTGGAAGTTATATAAATGAAATTGGCTTGGGGCTGCTCCTTCTGAAGGCTATCTAATAAAACGTAATAATAAAGGAAGGCTCAGAATCCTGAACCTTCCTTTATTATTCGCTTCTTTAATCATTATTCATAATCACATCTGCACGTGTCATCGGAAGTTCAGTATCCATATAATAATCCTCGGCCTTCCAATATCGATTCTCAAACTTCTCCAGATGATTTTGAGTCGCTTCACTTTCTCTCTGAAACCTCTTCTCTCTTGAGCAGTCCAAGTAAATCATAAAATCATAGTAAGGCCTCCACTCTTTTCTTTGAAGAAATACCCCTTCTACGATAATGAGACAAGTAACAGGTAGCTCTACCACCTGTTCATATTGGGCATCTGAATCAGGATCATACTTAAGCAGGTGCATTTCCGAGTCAATTTTTAATTTTTTAAACAAGGAATCTGTTAAATACCTCACATCCCATTGTAAATAGTAATATTCATACCACTCATCAAATCTTGTATTGTATCTTCTTTTTCTCTCTACTATGTAATCATCGATATGAAATATACAAACCGGGATTTCTTTTGTCTCTAAAAGTTTGCCAATCTCTTTAACGAACGTTGTTTTCCCTGAGCGGCTTAAACCGTCTATTCCAAGAACGACCCGATGGCCTATTTCAACTTTAGGGATTTGTGTAAAAATAGAAAGAATATTATTATTCAACAAAACGAACCTCCTTTTTTAATTTTGGTAGGCTTCCTATTTTTTTTTTGCAAATACAATTATATTTCGTCAACTTTCGACAAATTCAGTACAAATAAATGAAAGCGTCTACAGCTAAATGCATATAATAAATAGGTTTTCGTTTCCAATAATCCGTGGTTGTAGTGAATTCCTCGAAAGGGCTTATAATCCTTTGCTGCAATAAGGAATTTGTAGTAGTATGTCAAACAAATAAAGATTAAATCAACATCATCTAAAACTGGTAAAATGTAACGAAGCTCCAATCTAAAAACCCTTCTAAAGGCCCTCATACGTTGCTTCTCCTGCACATTAAAAGAAGTATAGCATACTCTATTAGTATGATGAATCAGGAGTAACTTATAATAAAACACATTCAGATCGGCTTAATTTCATCAAATTTCAATAATTTGTGTTTAATTTTTACACGTATTTTAGTAAAATATGTAATTATAAGTCGAAGGAGGAATTGTGTGGAGCAAGAAACGTCGAAGAAGAGTTTGAATCTGGCTGATTTCAAGGAAATTGTGAAAAAAGCTTATGATAAAGGTCTGAATGAGGCGGATTTAAAATTGGCAAGCTTAATGGAAGAATTAGAAGCTGATTTGAAGAATATCTTAGTTGATTAATAGATGAATAAATAAGAAGCTGCTGGAAACTCCAGCAGCTTTTTCTGTATGTTCTGTAGAATTAATTAAGCGTAAATTATATTAATATAATACTCGAAAGAGTAGAAAATTGTTTAAAACTGCATTTACAGGTTCAATATATAGAACAAAAGTGTACAATTTTGCGAATTGTGTCGAATCGAAGTTCTATACAAAGAACGGCAAACCGTGTAAAATCATTGCTGTGAGAACGGATGAGAATTATCATTTTGTATCGAATTTACAGTTTTTTTATCAAATAACTAGAGTTCTATATTTTGGAAAAGTCGAAGGAGGGCAACATGGAAGAAACTATTAGTCTTAAGGAATTATTGCAAACACTACGAAAACGAATGAAGTTAATTTTAGGCATCACCTTTATTGCTGTTTTAATTAGCGGGATCTTCAGCTACTTTGTTATGACACCAATCTATCAGGCATCCACTCAATTGCTAGTCAACCAGTCAAAAGGAGAAGATACTCCGTACCAAAACAATGAGGTACAAACGAATCTTCAATTAATCAATACCTATAATGTTATTATCAAAAGTCCAGCTATTTTGGATAAAGTCATTCAAGATTTGAATTTAAATATGACTGAGGGTCAGCTTGTTCAAGCAATCACAGTTCAAAACGAGACGAATTCACAGGTTGTCAATTTATCTGTAACTGATACTGATGCAGCAAGAGCCACGCAAATTGCTAATAGCATAGCAGATGTCTTTAGAACAGAAATCGTCAAAATCATGAAGGTGGACAATGTTAGTATTTTGTCCAAAGCGGTAGCACCGGAACATCCAAGCCCGATTAAGCCGAAAAAACTTCAGAATATTGCAATAGCATTAGTTGTTGGAGTAATGGCGGGGATTGGATTAACTTTCCTTCTCGAATTTCTAGACAATACAGTCAAAGATGAACAGGAAATTGAGAAATTAACGGGGGTTCCAGTCGTAGGTGTCATAGCGATGATGGATCCAACAAAGTTATCAGCTGGTAATCAAAGTAGTACGGATCGAAATGTCGTTTTTAGAGGTGAAACCATTGGCTCTTAAAAAAAGGAAAAAAAATGAAATAAATAATAGAAGAAACTTGATTGCTTTATCAAATCCTAAATCACCAATATCGGAGCAATATCGAACACTCCGAACAAATATTCAATATTCCTCGATTGACGAGCAAATCCAATCTTTCTTGGTGACATCTCCAGGTCCTGAAGAAGGAAAGTCAACAACAGCAGCGAACGCGGCAGTTGTCTTTGCTCAGCAAGGGAAGAAAGTACTTCTTGTCGATGCGGATATGAGAAAACCGACGATCCACTATACATTCAATAAAACGAATGTATATGGTCTAACAACGGTGTTAACAAGACAAAAGGCTTTAGAAGAGGCTATTCATGAAACAGATCAGAAAAATTTATATGTGTTAACAAGTGGACCTATTCCGCCAAATCCTGCAGAATTGCTTGGTTCCAATATGATGGATCAATTTTGCAAGGAAGCACTAGATGAAACATTTGACTTAATTATCTTTGATACACCGCCATTATTAGCTGTTGCAGATGCGCAAATATTGGCGAATAAATGCCAAGGAACCATTCTGGTAGTTTCTAGCGGAAAAACAGAAACAGAACAAATGATAAAAGCAAAGGGTGTACTGGACTCCACCCATAGCAAGTTGATCGGGATTGTCTTGAATAATAAGGAAGTTAAAGGATCGGAAATTAACTATTACTACGGAGCCCAAAATTAAGGGATCACTAATTGAAAAAGGGGGAGCGACGGCAATTGATTGAAATCCATTGTCATTGTTAAGAATGAATAATCGTTCAAAACAATGTATGAAAGTATGCAATGGCAAGGGAAACGGAAAAAGCAGGCATCCGTACAATCATCGCCACTCCTCATTTGGACAATCATTAAGTAACCGTAAACTGATTATTTTTGAATAAGATTTATGCCTTCTCCTTGCAACTGGTAAAGCAATTTAACTCATTTCATTGTTTTGAACTTGCGAAATGTGAAAGAACGCACATTACTAAATTAATTCCCCTGAGTATGGAAGGGATTATTTATATATGCTCCGGTGGTTATTAGGAAGAAAATGATTTTTTTTATTTTAGTAAATCACTAGAAACGGCTCAACAATTCTATACTTTAGCAGGTTTAGGCCTGAACGGTAAGGACTGCCTAGCCGTTATCGATGGTGGTACTCGGTCATGCTGTGGGTTGAAGGGCCTTAGACGCATGTCGTCAAGAGCATGATGTGAGGGCGGGTTAGATGCCCGATTATTATATTAAAGATTAAGGTGATAAATGGCTAATGAAAGGATAGGACCAGACACTTGTATTTTCATTAGGTATTTATTATATGGATTTTTTAGTGATTTCAAAAATCATACTATTCAAAATTAAATTACTTATAAGGGGGAAATAATTATGAAGAAAGTAAGAAAGGCGATCATCCCTGCTGCAGGGTTAGGAACCAGATTTTTACCAGCAACCAAAGCTATGCCGAAAGAAATGCTGCCGATTGTCGATAAACCTACGATACAGTACATAGTGGAAGAAGCCGTTGCCTCTGGTATTGAGGATATTATCATCGTTACAGGTAAAGGGAAACGCGCAATCGAAGATCACTTTGATAATGCACTTGAATTAGAGCAGAACTTAGTTGAGAAGGAAAAATATGAGCTATTAAAGAGGGTTCAATACTCTACTAATCTAGCCGATATTCACTACATTCGTCAAAAAGAACCAAAAGGACTTGGTCATGCCGTGTGGTGTGCCCGGAATTTTATTGGGAATGAACCATTTGCGGTCCTATTGGGTGATGATATCGTGCAGAGTGATACCCCTTGCTTAAGACAACTAATCAATCACTATGAAGAAACTTTTTCATCCGTTATTGGTGTTCAGCAGGTAGCCGATTCAGAAACACATCGCTATGGAATTATTGACCCTGCTTACCAGGAGGGAAGAAGATACCAAGTAAACAATTTTGTTGAGAAGCCAAAACAGGGTACAGCACCATCGAATTTAGCCATTATGGGACGCTATGTCCTTACTCCGGAAATCTTTATGTTTCTTGATCGCCAGGAGAAAGGGACCGGAGGAGAAATCCAATTAACGGATGCGATTCAAAGATTAAATGAAATTCAACGAGTGTTTGCCTATGATTTTGAAGGAACTCGTTATGATGTAGGAGAAAAGTTTGGTTTTGTCAAAACAACGATTGAATTTGCGTTAAAGCATGAAGACCTTCGAGATGAAATGTTAGATTACTTAAAAAATCTAGTTTCTACATTAGATAAAGAAGAAGTATTGTTGTAATGAAAAGGCAGGGGTCCAGATTTGAGCAATCTAGCAAATGAAGATGCTACATATATGAAGAAGCAGAATGTTCATGTAAATGACAGCCTTCCATATCTCATGACTAAACGAACAATTGATATTATAGGTGCTTTAATTGGCATCATCCTATTAAGTTTTCTATTCTGGATTGTCGCAATTTTAATCAAAATGGAGGATCCAAAAGGAAAGATTTTCTTTTCACAAAAACGTGTTGGATTGAACGGAAAGGAATTCAACATGTATAAATTCCGTTCGATGGTCTCGAATGCAGAAGAGATACTGGCTGAACTTTTACAATACAATGAGGTAAGTGGGGCCATGTTCAAAATGAAAGATGACCCCAGGATCACAAAAATAGGTAAATTCATTCGAAAAACAAGTATTGACGAACTGCCTCAGCTGTTCAATGTTTTAAAAGGTGATATGACGCTGGTCGGTCCACGTCCGCCACTTCCGAGGGAGGTTGTGGAGTATTCTGACTATGATAAACAGCGGTTAAGGGTTACTCCAGGATGTACAGGCCTTTGGCAAGTAACAGGAAGAAATAGTGTAGGATTTGAAGAAATGGTGGAACTGGACCTTAAATATATGCAAAACCGTTCCTTTCTCTATGATATGAAAATTATTTTCAAAACGGTTGTGGTTCTATTTGGGTCAGATGATGCTTTCTAGAAAAGAGGTATATACAAATGATGGAGAAAGAATCAAAAATATATGTTGCTGGACATAGGGGCCTTGTTGGCTCTGCCATTATAAGAAAACTTGGAGAAAAGGGGTACTCCAACCTAGTATATCGAACAAGTAATGATTTAGATCTGAGAGATAAGTTGGCGGTAGATAGCTTTTTTGCCGAAGAGAAGCCCGAATTCGTTTTTCTTGCTGCGGCAAAGGTTGGCGGGATTGTAGCAAACAATGAATATCCTGCGGATTTTATCCGAGATAATCTCTTGATTCAAACCAATATCATTGATGCAGCTTACCGGAATGGTGTGAAGAAGCTGTTGTTCCTAGGGAGTACGTGTATATATCCCAAGCTTGCTTTGCAGCCTTTAAAGGAAGAGTACCTGTTAACTGGAGAACTTGAACCGACAAATGATGCTTACGCGATTGCCAAAATTGCCGGAATTAAAATGTGCCAATCGTATAACCGTCAGTATGGTACGAAGTATATTTCGGTGATGCCAACCAATCTCTATGGTCCAAATGATAACTTTGATTTACATACTTCCCACGTTTTACCGGCATTAATCCGCAAGTTCCATGAAGCGAAGGAAAGTAATGCTCCGTTTGTAGAAGTTTGGGGAACAGGAACGCCTAAACGCGAATTCCTTTATTCAGATGATCTTGCAGAAGCCTGCGTCTATCTCATGGATCACTATTCCGGTAGTGAAATCGTGAATATTGGTGTTGGAGAAGATCTTCCTATAAAAGAGTTGGCAGAAAAGATCAAAGATGTGGTGGAGTACACAGGCGAAATTCAATTTGACACATCTAAGCCAGATGGTACACCAAGAAAATTGGTTGATGTAACGAAACTGCATTCTTTAGGGTGGAAAGCGACAACTTCTCTGGAGGAAGGTCTAAAGAAAGCTTATCAATGGTTTTTAAATAACGAACTTGTAAAAGTAAATTAATATAAATTCGGAGGACAATATGAAAAAAGCATTAATTACCGGTGTTACAGGACAAGATGGTTCTTACTTAGCAGAGTTTTTATTAGAAAAAGGATATGAAGTACACGGAATCATCCGACGCAGTTCTTCTTACAATCAGGAGCGTTTAGAGGATATTCTGACAGAAGAAGAAGCAAGTGTCCTTGTAAATAATAAAAATTTCCATCTTCATTATGGTGATGTGACTGATGCGTTAAATGTTACCCGTCTTATTGGAGAAATTCAACCTGATGAAATTTACAATTTAGCTGCCCAATCGCATGTTCGTGTTTCCTTTGATATGCCTGGCTACACATTGGATGTCGATGCTAAAGGTACGTTGAATATTCTGGAGGCCGTTCGGATTTTAGGGTTAACAGATAAAACACGTGTTTACCAAGCTTCCACTTCTGAACTTTTCGGTAAAGTACAAGAAGTACCGCAAAAAGAAACAACACCTTTTTACCCGCGTTCTCCGTATGGTGTAGCCAAAATTTATGGTTTTTGGATTACAAAGAACTATCGAGAATCCTACAACATGTTTGCTGTTAACGGTATTTTGTTTAACCATGAGTCCGAACGCCGCGGTGAAACTTTTGTAACCCGTAAAATTACCCTTGCTGCAGCACGCATTGCACAAGGGAAACAAAAGAAATTACTGCTGGGCAACCTAGATTCCTTACGTGATTGGGGTTATGCAAAAGATTATGTTGAATGTATGTGGCTCATCCTACAACATGAAAAACCAGAAGATTTTGTTATTGCAACAGGGGAAATGCATTCTGTTCGCGAATTTGCCGACCTCGCCTTCAAACATGTAGGGATTGAAATTGAATGGATAGGACATGGTATTGAGGAAAAAGGGATTAATAAAGCTACAGGCGAGATTGTAGTTGAAGTTGATCCTAAATTCTTCCGTCCTGCAGAAGTCGAGCAATTATTAGGAGATCCGACTAAAGCACGAACTTTACTTGGATGGAACCCTACTAGGACATCGTTTGAAGATTTAGTTCGTATTATGGTTGCAGCAGATATGATGAAAGTAGGCAACGAGGATATAGTTAAGAAAACGTTTGATTATGTAATATAAGAGAATGGAGATGGATTTGTTTTTCAAATCTGTCTTTTTTTGTTTGTGATTAAGGAATTGTGACCTAATGTGAGTCTAGAAAAAAGAAATAATATAGGGACTAGTGCATTAAGGCCTAGCACCGTTATAGAATGTTAGCTTAACCGATAGGGAAGAGAGAGACTGCATGGTTGATATGATGAAAAAAAATGAAAAGAAAAAGCTTTTAATATATGCACATTATTATACTCCAGATGTTGCTTCAACTGGTCAAATATTGAAAGAGTTAGCTGAGGGGATGCTTCACGAGTTTGATATAACCATCATTTGTGTTGTGCCCTCCTATACAGGAAAAGTAGCAGATGAATATAAAACAAAAATGTTTTATAAGGAAGAAATCAACGGTGTAAAGATTGTCCGTATTCGTGTACCGGAATTCTCCAAGAGTAACAAAATCAGCAGAATTAAAAATATCCTCGCATATTTCCTTGGAGCCATGATTGCCACTTTTAAGGTCGGAGAAATGGACTACGTTTATTCTATTTCCCAACCACCAATTCTTGGAGGTTTAATAGGCGTTTGGGGTAAATGGATGAAAAACGCGAAATATATCTATAATATTCAGGACTTTAATCCAGAGCAGACAATGGCGGTAGGATATAGCAAGAGTACGCTTATTTTAAAATCAATGTTGTGGTTTGATAAATTTAGCTGTAAACGTTCTGACAAGGTAATTGTAGTTGGGCGTGATATGGTAGAAACACTTGAAAATAGATTCAAAGGTAAAAAGGTACCGAAAAACATATTCATTAATAACTGGATTGATGAGAAGGAAATCTACCCTTTACAGTTAGATGAAGAAAAAGTTTTCGCCTTTAAAAAGAAATACGGATTGGAAAATAAATTCATCATAATGTATTCAGGGAACCTTGGTCTATATTATGATCTTGAAAACTTAATGAAAGTTATTAAGAAGTTTAAAGATCGAGATGATGTAGCTTTCGCATTTGTTGGTGAAGGTTCAATTCGAAATCAATTGGTTCTTTATAAGGATAATCACAATCTTAAAAATGTAATTTTTATCCCTTATCAAGACAAAGCAGAGCTGATCTATAGCTTAAATGCTGGTGATGTCCACTGGTGCATAAACGCTAAGGGGATTAAGGGAGTAAGTGTCCCAAGTAAATTGTACGGGATTATGGCAGCAGGGAAACCGGTGCTAGGAATGCTTGAAGAGGGTTCTGAAGCAAGGCTTATTATCGAGGGGACAAACTGCGGCCTAGTCTGCGAACCGGGAGACTATGAAAGTATTGAAAGTTATATCAATTGGTTTATCGAAAACGCAAGATCTCATGAGCAGATTGACATGGGAACGCGTGGTCGAGATTATCTAGTTAAGAACCTTACTAAAGATGTGTCAGTAATGAAGTATACTGAAGAAATTAAAAGCTGTTAGTACTAATGCAATAAAAAAAGGCATTTTTAATGTCTTATAGAGCATGGACTTTTAATTAAAGTCTTAAGAATACTTTATTTAACAAATAGGAATTCGGTAGGAAAGTGGTTATTGGATGTAATTATAGAATTCACCCAAGTTACTAAAATAGTAAAAAGTGATTAAGACACTTAATAAAATATTATAGATTGATGAAACTCCATATGCACATAGTGCTGGAGGATTTTGAGGTAGTTTAGATGTCAAAGAAGAAAATATGCTTTATAGCTCAGTTTCCTCCTCCGATTCATGGGTTGTCAAAGGCGGTAGACACTCTATATAATTCAAATCTTGTTGAAGAGTTTGAGTTTGAAAAAGTAGATATTACAAACAACAAACATTTCTTTAAGAATATTATTTCAATTTTAAAAAGTAATGCTGATTTGTTTTATTTTACAATTAGTCAGACTAAAGGTGGAAATCTTAGAGATTTAATTATTTTAAAAATTTTATCGCTACAACATAAGAGATGTCTTATTCATCTTCATGGGGGCTATTATCGGAAACTAGTGGATAATGATTTACCAGGCTGGCAGAGGACTATGAATTATAAGTCTATTAAAAAACTTCAAGGGGCAATTGTTCTCGGGCCTACTTTGAGGTCAATTTTTAAAGGAATGATTAACGAAAATAAAATATCCGTTGTTCCAAATTGTATTGATAATGAATTTTTGATATCTGATAAAGAATTTCAAGAGAAGATGGATGCAGTTGAAAACAAGGAAGTTTTAAACGTTTTGTATTTAAGTAACTTCATAAGGAGCAAAGGTTATTCTGAAGTTCTTGAGATGGCCAAGTTGGAAAAAGCGCGTGTGGATTTGGGAGGTAAGCAGCGGTTTCACTTTGATTTTGCTGGTAAGTTTTTTGAGGAAAGCGAACAAGGATTTTTTCAAACTTATATTAGAGAAAATAAGCTTCAGGACTTTATAACTTATCATGGTATTGTTGGTGGCCAGCAAAAAAAGGAATTACTGAAACAGAGTGATATTTTTATTTTATTGACAAGCTATAAAAATGAGGGTCAGCCAATTAGTATATTGGAGGCTATGGGTAATGGCATGGTAATTGTTACAACGGATCATGCGGGTATTCCGGATATTGTGGAGGATGAAATAAACGGCATAGTAGTTAAGACGGAAAATATAAAAAATACAAATGATATTTATAAGAGTCTTGAAAGACTAAATTTAAAAGAAATTGCAGTTTGTAATCGAAAAATTACGAAAGAATTATATAGTGAGGAAAATTATTTAAACTTAATGCAGCTTGAATTCAGGCAGAATTAAATGTGTATCTAGAACATTATTTCCAACTCAACATTGATAATTGGGAAAACTCCTGATTTACTATGTTATTCATGTTTAGGAGAAGATAAAATGAACCCGTTAGTTAGCGTTATTTTACCAACATATAATGTTGAACAATATTTGGATAAATGCTTACAGTCTATTAGCAGCCAGTCTTATAAAAATATCGAAATTATTATTGTAATCGATGGGGCTACAGATAATTCATACGATATATCTAAAAAATGGGAAATACATGATCCTCGTGTTAAAGTCATATATCAAGAAAATGCAGGATCGGGGCCAGCAAGAAATAATGGGCTAAGAAATGCAAACGGAGAATTTATCCTTTTCGTTGACCCGGATGATTGGATTGAATCCGAAATGATTGAAAAGTTTGTGGGATATTTATCCAACTATAATGTAGATATGATTATATCCGGATGTATAGAAGAAACATATTATAGTGATTTTGTCGATCGTAAGCCAGTGGCGTTCAATGAAAAATGGATAAAAAGTGCTGGGGATGTCCGTAATTTCTATATAGATTTATCATTAATGCAAGCTATCCTTGCACCAACCAGAATATTATATAGTAAGCAAATAATTGACAAATATAATATTGAATTTCCAGATCTGAGGCGATCACAAGATATTGTATTTAACTACCGTTATTACGATAAAATTGAAAGCCTATTTATATCGAATGATACCTTTTACCACTACCGAATGGATTCAGGGGTATATATAACAAAATTAAAGAATGATTATTACCTAGTATTACTAAAAATATTCTCTGAATGTTGCGGACTGTTCGAAAAATGGAATGTGAAAATGGATGAGGATAAATTACAACAATTTTATAATCAGTATTTTGTCTTGCTTTGTTATAGCATTGAGTCATGCATACTGAGAAATGAATCAATTGCTGAAATTTTGGAAAATGAAGAAGTTCATCGTCTAACTAAATTATCAAAGCCTGTTGATTTTTATCATAAATTAATGAAGAAAAATATTTCTTTGAAAAATGAGGATAATATAAGCAGGCTTATTTTCTTGAAAAATTTTGTTAGATCGAATTTTAGAGGAGTTTTTAATAAATTAAAAAGGGTTAATAAGTATTAAATATATATACATGTATATGATATAAGCTATCGAACGTGGATTCTAAAGAAAGTGGAGAACGGGATGGGCAAATTAAATTTATTTTACCTAGATATGACATATCCAATTGAGTATCAAGGAGAAACATTTTTAGCAACTGAAATGCAATATATGGAGACGAAAAAGGTTGATAAATTTGTTTTTCCAATCTGGGCTAACCGAAAGAAAGAACCTCAGGTAAAACTTAATGTTCAAATAGTAGATACTGTTCCACAGTATTCAAAGTTTAATAGAATTCAATATTGCATCAAAGCATTGTTTAATAAAGAATTTCATACAGAATTTCAAGTCTTACGAAGGTCAAAACGATTGACGTTGAAAAATTTGATTAAAGCCTTATGCTTTGTTGCTCAAGGAGAGTTTTTGGCAAAAGGTTTCGTTCGGTATATAAGGGGAAATATTCCTCGTGGAAGTGAGTTGGTCTTATATTCATATTGGCTTCATTTGGACGCATATGTTGCTGTAAAAACTCATCAAGAATTGAAGGATACGTATAAAATTCGTTCATTATCAAGATGCCACCGCTTTGATATTTATGAATATGTTCAAAATGGCTATATCCCTTGCCGTGATATGTTATTAGCTGGTTTAAATAAAGTTATTCCTATCTCTAGTGATGCAAAGAATTACTTATTGAACCATTATTCAATTGATCCAGAAAAAATAAAGGTTTCTCGGCTCGGAACGATTAATCAAGGTATCCGATTATCTCCTAAACAGAAAACATTAAAAATCCTATCTTGCTCCTGGATGAGAAAAGTGAAACGAAATAGTCTTATATTTGAGGCTATTAAAGATTTAGATTTTGATGTGGAATGGACGCATATTGGAGTGGGCGAAGAGTACGAACAAATTAAGGCAGCAATTGAAAATTTACAGAAGCCAAATGTGAGATGCAAATTACTTGGGAAAATACCAAATGATGCTGTAATTGAATATTATCGAAATAATGATTTCAACATTTTTGTGAATGTGAGTGCTAGTGAAGGTGTTCCGGTTTCAATTATGGAGGCAATGTCTTTTGGAAAAGTGATTATTGCTACTGATGTAGGTGGAAGTAAGGAAGTAGTTGAAGAGAATACAAATGGTTTTCTACTAAATCTTGATTTTAAAATTGACGAATTGAAAGCATTATTTCAAAAAATCTATGATATGGATGAAGAACGTTATTTAAATATGTGTAGAGAATCACGACGTATTTGGGAAGATAAATGTGATGCTGAATTAAACTATAAATATTTTAATAAGTTTTTGATAGCGGAGTAATTAATGTGAATTTTATTGACTCTTTATATTCTATTTGTGAGAAAGGTATCAGGGAAAATATGTATTTAAGTGCAAAAATGAAAATAAATGCTCCATCAAAAATAGTTTCTGTTTTTCGTAGCATGACATTAAAGACAATACTAATAATAGTTTCATTTGTTGAAACTATTTTTTTGGCTTCAAGTAATACACCGCGTGAAGGATTAGAGCAAATCTGGATATTACCATTGTTGTTTGGTAGTTGTGTGATTATTTTCCAAAAAATAATTAATTATCACAAAGGTGGTATTGGTCTTAAAATTTATTATATTATTGCAATAATTCGATACCTAATTCAACCATATTTAATTCAGATAACCAATGGTGATATATCACCAACAAGAATGTCCAATCTAGCCCCTTCATCGTATCGTATAGCACTTTTTATTCAGTGTTTTGAACTAGTAATTGCTTGTTTAACAATTCGTTTTTCTTATCCTAAAATAATTTTGAGAGAAACTAAGAAAAATAAAATTTTAAATTTGCATTCTGAAAAATTACGAATGGGTGGAATTATTGTCCTAGGATTTTTCATTATAGATCTTGCTTTAAGATTTAATATTTGGTTTCCGGCATTGAAGATACTTTTATTAAAGAAGAATGTGTCATATACAGCGGTATTGTCAGAGGCTACTTTCTTTAACTGCATTAAAGCATTTCTCTTTGCCGTAACTGTATTAAAAGCTACAAAATATAAACCTAATACACGAGGATTTTATTTGTTTTTTATTTTATCCATATTTCTTGGGATATTTAATTTTATATCTTACTTCGGATCAAACCGCTCATTTATTTTGGAAACTGCTATCACAACAATCTCATTATTGTACTATCAATTTCCTAAATATCGGAATCATATCATGGTAATTACTATACCAATTGCTATAAGTTTAATATTTATAATGTTTGTTACTAAACAATTTGGCGTGGACAGTGCAAGTGAATTTTCGGCAGATACATTATCAGCGAAATACATTTCAAATCAAATTGAAGAATATACTAATGGTTTATGGTGTATTGGACAAACATATCAAGCTTCAATAGGAATGACAATTCAACACTCTATTCAAGCATTCTGTAAAGAAATAACAGATTCATTAACTATTATTTCTGGAATAAGAGGTTTTCATTGGATTCCTCAATTAACTTTAGGTACTCTTTCATCAGCAGAGATTATGAAATATTCATTTGAAACCTTTGATAGAGGACAAATGCTGTCTTTTTCTGGGGACTTTTTAATCACTTTCAATTTTTTAGGTTGGATAGTATTCCCTATTGCAAACTATCTTGTAATCAGGTTATTGGTTATATTTGAAGTAAAATCAAAATTAACGGAGCATGTCTTTTATAAATATTTATATATTTGGATGGCGTGTCTGTTTGCGTTGACACATTGCTATTCCATTCAAACACTCTTATATTGCTGCGTGAATTTCGCTTTATTTTATTGGATTATTTTAAAAGCAAATAGACGACGAATTAGGGTTAAGTGGTAATAAAAAAGAAAGAATTATGAAATAGTAATTGGTAATTTTCAGAAAAATGGAGGCTCTAATTTTGAAAATAAATGTGAATTTGCAATCTGCAAATAATAAAGGGTCAGGGATTAGTGTCTTTGAAAACGAAATTATTATGAGGTTAGCAAAATATCCTGATTTAGAGTTACATGGAGGAGTTAATTTTTTTCGGGCATTTTCAAAAAAAGATTATGATAGATTCCCATTTAAAGTAACGTATTCATATCTTCCTTATAAAATAGCTTATAACAATTGGAAAATTCCTATATTTTATGAGACTATGATGCATAATAATCCTGATGTAAATTTATTTTGTAGTTATAATTTACCCCGTGTAAATTATCGGAAACCAATAATTTCATGTATACATGATCTGATTCCATTAAAAACTGCAATGGAATCACCACATATTGCATCTCAATATAAAAAAAAGATTGATTTTACAGTAGCTAACACAGATAAGATTATAACTGTTTCAGAATATACAAAACAAGATTTAGTAGATTACTATCATATACCAGAAGATAAAATCCACGTTATTTATAATGGTGTGAATTTTAATAAATTTAATAATTCTATAAATCCAGAAGAACTAGAAGCTATTAGGGAAAAATATCAATTACCGAAACAATTTATTCTTTATTTCGGTGGCATGAGAAAACATAAAAATATAGAAAATTTAGTTCGTGCTTTCGCAATGCTTAATAATGGAGTTCGTGATGAAATTAAACTGGTTATAACTAATGGAAATGATGAAATAAAACGTTTGGTTAATGAATTAAATATATCTCAAGATGTTGTTTTTACTGGTTTTATAGATGATAAAGATAAAGTTGCTATTTATCAATTAGCCAAAGTTTTTACATATGTTTCTTTATATGAGGGATTTGGTATTCCTATTATAGAGTCACAAGCAGCTGGAGTTCCTGTTATCACATCTGCCACTTCTTCTATGCCTGAAGCAGCTGGAGAAGCTGCAATTCTAGTGAATCCGTATAATCCAGAAGAAATTGCAGCAGCGATGTTAAGACTAATTGAAGATAGTGAATTGTATACTTCTTTAGTAAAAAAAGGTCTTGATAATGCTAGGAAATTCAGTTGGGATTCCTCTGCCCAAAAACTATATGATTTACTGGTTTCTTATAAATAATTTTTTAATAAGCATTAGATATAAAATATGTAGTTATCTAAATAAAAATCTCTGCGTTACATTTTTTATTGAAAGTTTAACCGAGTTTTTGTAAAAAAATAGGAATGAAATAAATTAAGGATGTTATGTCACAAAAATGGAGGGTAAGAATTGGGCCTGTTAAATGTTTTAGTATCTTTACCTAAAACTATATATTTCAATTTTAAAGTATTTCCTTTTCAAGTGGCAAAAAAATTACCGGTATTTATAGGATATAGAACTGTTTTAATGAATGTGCATCGTGGTTCTGTAGAGTTAACTTGTAATCCTCAATTTGGGTTAATAAAGTTCGGGCATGGTAAAGGGTCTTTCGGTGTTGAAGTCAATAAACATAGTTATCTAAAATTAGATAATGGTTGTAAAGTGGTTTTTCATGGTAAAGCCAATTTGTCTGAGGGAATATCTGTACGTTGTGATAACGGAGGCATTATTGAATTTGGTGCTAATTTTGCTGCAAATCAAAATTGTTTTATAGCAAGTAATACATTGGTTAAATTTGGGGATGATGTTTTACTTGGATGGAATATTAATGTTCGTGATTCAGATGGACATCATATCTATTTGCAAGATAAAACAGAGCCATTTAATTTGAATAAATCAATTTCAATTGGAAATAGTGTGTGGATTGCTAGTTATGCAAATATATTAAAAGGAAGTAAAATTTCAGATAATTCTATTGTTGGGTACGGGTCATTGGTAACAAAAGAGTTTAATGAGTCTCAACAAATTCTAGCAGGAGTTCCTGCTAAGGTTGTAAAACAAAATATTACGTGGAGAAAGTAAATTACATGAGGAAATATTATGGGGAAAAGTCGTATTGAAAACTCAGTAAGAAATTCGACTGTTGCTTTGTTATCGCAAGGCCTAACGGTTGTTCTAAGTTTTGTTACACGTACTATATTTATAAAATATTTAGGGGCAAGCTATCTTGGTATAAACGGTCTGTTTACTAACATATTGACTGTTCTGTCTTTCGCAGAATTAGGCTTCGGAACAGCCATAGTATTTGCGCTTTATAAGCCTATTGCGGAAAACCATTATAGACAGATTTCGGCTTTAATGAATTTTTATGCTAAGATATATCGGTGCGTAGGACTTTTTATTTTGCTTTCAGGGGTATGCTTGTTACCAAATTTAGATTTCTTTATTAATGGCACATCTAAGTTACCCGAAGAATTACCTCCTGTATGGCTAATTTATATTTTGTATTTATCAAATTCATCAGTAAGTTATTTCTTTAACTATAAAAGATCTTTAGTAATCGCCAGCCAAAATGGGTATATTGATACGTTAAATCAGCTTATATTTAATTTTATTCGTAATGTTGCTCAAATTTTAATTTTAATAATATTTAAGGGTTTTTTACTTTACTTAATAGTTCAGATATTTTCAACTCTTTTATCAAATATTTTTATATCTATTAAGGCGAACAAGTTATTCCCATATTTAAAAGACCATAAGCATGAAAAATTGGATAAATCAAGTTTAAAATCTATTGTGAAAAATGTTTTAGCAATGGCTTTCCATAAACTAGGGTCAGTAATTGTGAGTGGAACTGATAATATATTGATTTCCAAGTTTATTGGTATTGTTGCAACTGGTTATTACTCAAATTATACATTATTAACAATGACGGTACAGACAGTATATATTCAAATTTTGTCTCCTATCACTGCTAGTGTTGGAAATTTTATTACTACTAAATCTGAACATGAATCATATAAGTTTTTTAAAAAGTTACTCTTTATTAATGCTTATATCGCAATATTTTGCACTACTTGCTTAACAACACTTGTAAATTCCTTTATCACACTTTTATGGGGAAAAGAATATGTTTTTTCGATTTATATTGTTTTATGTATCATGGCATATTTCTTTCTAAATTGTATGAGACAGGCCTCAAATATTTTTATTGATGCAAGTGGGCTATTTTGGCAAATTAAATGGAAATCATTAATTGAAGCAATTGTTAATTTAAGTGTTTCATTGTATTTTGTTATATCTTTAAAGATGGGAATAGCGGGTATAATACTGGGGAATATTGTAAGTTGTTTAACTACTAATTTTTGGTGGGAGCCTTATGTTGTTTTTAAATATAAGCTAAAAGTAGAATTATATAAATACTTTTTGAATTACACACACTATACATTAGTTTTAATACTAAATATTGTTATCTTGTTTGGAATTGAAACACACTTTCAAAATGGTATCCTGGGGTTCTTGTTAAGATTTATTGTTTCTGCATGTATTCCTAATTTAATAATTTGGATTTGTTATCATCGCACTGAAGAATATAAGTATTTCCATAACATAGCTAGTAAACTATTTGGGAAGTTAATGAAAAAGAATGTTTTGAAATTGGGGCAGAAAAAAGTAATTTAACCCAAAACAGTCACAATGGTATAAATTATTCAGTTAATGGAAGCTTTAATTAAAATTTATTTATGAATCTGTCATTTGTGACAGATTCTTTTTTATGAAAGTGATGGTCAACATCTTCCGTCTCTTTTTAAAGAGCGTTGCTTTTGTGAAAAAACTTAACAAAAGTAGGAGATAATAAACTATGAGTAACCTGAAAATAGGATATTTATGGAACCGTTATCCGTATCAAAGAAACGTTATCAATATTGTTAAAGGCGCAAAATATATTAAAGTAATAGATTTTTTTAAAACCATAAGTCTTGGAATGTCTGTTATGAAAAGGTTTAAAATACCGATTTCAAAAGATAAATTAATAAACTTTGAGAACAAGTTTAATGATTTAAATATAAACAAAGTTGATGTTCTGCATTTTTTTAACACGATAAGTTATGGGGAAACACCTTGGGTCTCAACTTTTGAAACATTTTTGCCTAGATTTTCCTCTTTGATTGATCATCAAAAAAAAGAAATTCCAAAGTCAGACAGGAATATAGAAAAAGCCCTTTCCGCAATTGCAGGGGATTCTTGCAAAAAAATAATAGCTTTATCAGAGTGCACCAAAAATTTCCAAAAAGAATTGTTAAATGTATATCCAAAATATAAAAAACAAATTGAAAATAAAATTACTGTTATACATCCACCACAAAAGCTTTTTGTTAATAATTTTAAAGAAAAAAGCCTTAATTTAGAAGATGAAGTAAGCTTTATCTTTGTAGGAAAGGACTTCTTTAGAAAAGGTGGTTTAGAAATTCTCGAAGTATTTGTTAATTTAAAATCTGAATGCAACTTGCCATTAAAATTAACAATTGTAAGCAGTTTTGGAATTAATGATTATGCTACTATGTACGGAAAAGATGAAGTAGAATTTGTCCAAAAAATGATCAGAAGAAATTCAGATTGGATTAAATACTATCCGTATCTCCCTAATAATAAAGTTTTGGAGTTAATGAGAAAACATCATATAGGATTACTGCCAACGTGGGCAGATACGTATGGATATTCGGTACTTGAAATGCAAGCAAATGGATGTCCGGTCATTACAACTGACGTAAGGTCATTGCCAGAAATAAATGATAATGATAAGGGATGGATTATAAAGGTACCAAAAAATCATTTAGGTGAGGCGTTATACTCTAATTCAGATCAAAGGAAAATTTTAAGTAATACAATTTCTAAGCAATTAGAGGAGATTATTAAAAATATTATTAAGGATAAAGTTACAATTGAACAAAAATCACAAAACTCTATCAAAAGCATAAAAGAAAATCATTCACCAGAAAAATACGCTCAAAAGCTGGCATCATTATATAAGGATTGTGTATAAAGTTTACAAATATATAAGATAGAAAATTGCTATAAGATGTAGATGTTACAAGTTCATGAGAAACGGAAGAGATTAGTTATGAATTCAAACTATTATAAAGTTATCTTAAAGTTACTGAAAATTAAATATGGAAAAGATCTATTGTTAAAAGGCTGTCCTGTCATATTTAACAAAAACGGAGCTATTCTTGAATTGGGAGATAATGTGATTGTTAAGTCTTCTTTTCTATCTAATCTTGTTGGGCTGTATTCCAGAACTATCATTGTAACAAGAACTCCGGAAGCTACGATAAAGATTGGTGATAATGTGGGAATTAGTGGTGCTACAATTTATGCCAGAAAATCTATTCTCATTGGTGAAAACACTCACATTGGAGGAAATGCTAAAATTTTTGATAATGATTTTCATCCAATAGAAATTGAAGCCAGAAATGCAGATATTAAAGAAAAGATTGGTACTAGACCCGTTATAATCGGAAAAAATTGTTTTATTGGATGTAATTCTTTAATTCTTAAAGGTACTGAATTAGGAGATGGCTGCGTAGTAGGAGCAGGAGCAGTTGTTAGCGGAAAATTTCCTCCTAATAGTGTCATAGCAGGCAACCCAGCTAAAATAATTAAAACTTTAAAACAATAAATATAAATGAATGTTATCTTCAAATGTTTTGATGAAGGTAATTATAAATTTCAATAAAACAGCCAAAAGGCTGTTTTTTATTTTAGGAGGATATTATGAAACTTGTATTACTATCAGGCGGCTCAGGCAAACGTTTATGGCCATTATCAAATGACACTAGATCTAAACAATTTTTAAAAGTATTAGAGAGTAATGATATAGAAAAGCAATCCATGGTTCAGCGGGTATGGGGACAATTGAAAAATGTCGGCCTTGCTGAATCCTCAGTTATTGCAACTTCTAAAATGCAAAGAGATATGATTCATCGGCAAATTGGAATGGATGTCCCTCTTATTATTGAACCAGAACGGCGAGATACCTTCCCAGCAATAGCCTTAGCTGCTTCTTATCTATATTCAATTAAAAATGTATCGTTAGACGAAGTGATTGTGGTACTGCCAGTAGATCCGTATGTCGAGGATGGATTTTTTGCAAAGGTTAAGGAACTAGAGAATACCTTAAACGAGTCAAATGCAGAATTGGCTTTAGTTGGTGTAAAACCTACATACCCTTCTTCAAAATACGGTTATATTGTTCCAAAAGGAAATGTTGATGGGAATCAATATTTTTCTGTGAATAATTTTACAGAAAAACCGAGTGAAGAAAAAGCTCAAGCCCTCATAAAGATGAATGCTTTATGGAACTGTGGAGTTTTTGCCTTTAAACTAAAATACTTGCTTGATATTTTGTTAGAAAAAAACCTGCCTATTCAGTATGGAGAGTTGCTTCACCAGTATAAGGATCTTCCGAAAATTAGTTTTGACTATGAGGTAGTAGAGAGAGCAAAACATATTGTGGCTCTTCCGTATGATGGTTATTGGAAAGATCTTGGGACGTGGAATACCTTAACGGAAGAAATGGCCACGTCTCAAATTGGTAAAGGTGTTATTTGTAATGATACGGAAAATACACATTTAATCAATGAGTTGGATATTCCTGTAACAGTCGTAGGTGTAAAGGATATTGTAGTTGCCGCAAGTCCGGATGGAATTTTGGTAGCAGATAAGGCTTCTAGTCCAAAAATTAAAGAACTGATTGGAGCATTTGATCAGCCTCCGATGTATGAAGAAAGGATTTGGGGCTGGTCCCGAGTTCTTGATTACGCTAAATTTGATGATGGGAATGAAATGGTAACAAAGCGGATTTGTATCCATGAAGGTAAAAATTCAAGCTATCATTACCATAACTACCGTGATGAGGTTTGGACCATTGTTCGCGGAGAAGGGGAATTAGGATTGGATGACTATATCACACGTGTGAAAGCAGGCGATATCATCCATATTCCAGCGGGAAAGAAACATGGTATTAAGGCCATTTCTGAATTGGAGTTTGTCGAAGTTCAAACGGGAATGGGAATAAGTGATAAAGATTTTACACGTCTGTATTTTGACTGGGAAGAAGTCATTCAACATTTTAATAAATCAAAGGCAAAAGTGATTATATAATTCGCAGGGGGAAATGTTTGTTTCGCTCTATTTTTTATTTTTAGAGAAGTAAGCATAAGAAATTCTAGAATATTGCTATAGTCTCTCTGCTTGGAGCATAGCATTTATTATAATAAATATATCTAAAGATTTTTAAAATTGTTCGGAGAGAAGATAACTTTTAAAAGGTGGAATTTTAAATTGAAAATAGCTGTTGCAGGAACTGGATATGTAGGTTTAGTCACGGGTGTGTGTCTTGCAGAAAAAGGACATACCGTTTCTTGTGTAGATATTGATGAACGGAAGGTTTCATTAATGAATTCAGGCGTTTCGCCAATTTATGAACCTGGCCTACAAGAATTAATGGGGAAAAATATGGAGAAGTTACATTTTACCACCAATTATCAAGAAGCATATCGGGATGCTGATGTCATTTTTATTGGCGTTGGGACACCTGAAAAACAAGATGGATCTGCCAATCTAGCCTATGTATATTCTGCTGCAGAGCAGATTGCACAATGTATTGAAAAAGACTGTGTGGTAGTGATTAAATCGACAGTTCCAGTTGGCACAAATGATAAAATAGAGGATTTTATAAAATCACATCTAGCGCACCCTGTGAATGTTTATGTGGCTTCAAATCCTGAGTTTTTATCACAAGGGACTGCAGTCCGAGATACACTTTATACATCCAGAATTGTGATTGGAGTAGAAGAACCGATCGCAGGTGATACTTTACAAGAAGTCTATAAGGATTTTAAGGCACCTGTGATTGTAACAAATCGTAAAAGTGCAGAAATGATCAAATATGCTTCTAATGACTTTTTGGCGTTGAAGATTTCTTTTATAAATGAGATTGCGAACCTTTGTGAGATCATTGGGGCTAATGTAGATGATGTGGCACTTGGTATGGGATATGACAGCCGTATTGGCAATCGATTTTTAAATTCAGGAATCGGCTATGGTGGGTCTTGCTTTCCGAAAGATACGAAAGCACTGCACTGGTTGGCCAATTTCCATGACTATGAATTGAAAACAATTAAAGCAGCTATTGATGTAAATGAAAATCAAAAGCTGAAACTCATTAAGAAATCACGTAAATATTTTGATAGCTTAAAAGGGGTGAATGTAGCTGTTTTGGGCTTAACATTCAAACCGGGAACAGATGATTTACGTGAAGCACCATCACTTGTCAATATTCCTTTAATGATCGAAGACGGAGCCAATGTGAAAGCATGGGATCCTGTTGGAATTAACAATTTTAAGAAGATACAGCCGGAAAACATTACGTACTGTGAGAGTATTGAAGATACTCTTGAGGAAGCGGATATTTGCTTCATTTTTACAGAATGGGATGAGGTAAAAGATTTTGACCTATCCAAATATAGCAAATTAATGAGAAAGCCAATTGTTCTTGATGGCAGAAATTGCTACGACCTTTCCAGTGCTAGAAAAGCCAATATCATTTATGATTCGATTGGTAGAGAAACGATTAATAGCTTGGAAACGACACTTGTTAATCGTTAATCCTTTTATAGCCCTTGCTTACAACCGTAGGCGGGGGCTTCTTTTTGTACGGAATTATTGGTAACGATTAGTTAGAAATAAGCCACTTTATAGCCAAGATTACTAGAATCCACAAAGGGATGGATAATAGCAGACCAAAGAAACACCCTTTTGCAAATGAAGGTTTTTTATTTAACACATCAACACACCCATTTTTAAAATTTTATTAAGAAGTCGTAAATTTATCTAATTGTTCATTATAGTATTATATCTAATGTATACAGTTAATATAACCATCCACAGGTTATTTTTCAATCATTACTAGACTTTTTTCTCCATTATATTATCCTATTTAAAATAAAAAGTTCAGTATATTGTACGGTTTATTATTTTTCTAGATTAGTTATATATGTAAGAGTAAGGGGAATACTGTTTTTTTACAGTTGTCAATGTTATAATTGTGACAAAAATACATATTTCGTTCGAAAGGGCAAACCTTCTGAAAAGTGGGGGCGCAAAACTATAGGGGCTACGGTTTCTCAAGCTATGCCAGCCGGCTACCGAATATGATTGCTTTCCTGCGAATTATAGTTAATAGGAGTGTCTCTATGTTAACTTTCATCCTGGGGTTATTTGTAGGATCTATATCGACACTGTTCACGATGTGTCTTATGAATACAGCCAATAGAGCTGATCAAGAAATGGGAGAACTATATAAAAAGGAAGTTTCCTGATTGCATTTTTCATAACTGTATATTCATCAAACCAGAAAAGTCCGAAGAGATAAGAGATTGCTTTTATACCTTCCGACTTTTTTTATTAAAAATTAAAGGGAGAAACCCAGTGGAGGGCGTATGAAGAAAAAAAGCAAATGGAGATTGATTGGTTACAGTATAGCAGGGATTCTCATTGCCGGAGCAGCTGTCATTGGTTATGAATTCTATCAGCTTCAACCAGCAAATCATTTCAAGGATATCCCTGTTGCCTCATCGGGTACATCCGACACGACAAACACTACAAAATCAACGGACAAGACAGAGAATACAGACCAGCAAACGAAAGGGAATGGCCCTGTGTTTAATATCTTACTATTAGGCTCTGATGAAAGGCCTGGGGAGACGATCGGGCACTCTGACACCATGATGCTGGCCCATGTCGATTTGGGAAAAAACCAAATTAATGCCATCAGCATTCCGCGCGATACTCGTGTTCATTTGAATGGTTATGGCTATACGAAGCTTACGAGTGTCCAGTATATTTTACAAGCGGATAAAGGGGTTAATCAGGGAATTATTGGTTCGGTCGATGCGATCAGTGAATTGACGGGCGTGCCGATTAATTACTATATGGAAACCAATTTTCAAGGTCTTGAGGCGATGGTCGACTCAATGGGCGGGATCGATATTTACGTTCCAACGAATGAAAAAATTAATGGGCAGCCAGTAGCGGCTGGCACCCATTTTGTTGACGGTAAGACCGTCTTAGCCCTTGCCCGTGAGCGCCATTCTATTGCTAGCGGGGATTATGGCCGGCAGCAGGTTCAATTAGAAGCAATAAAAGGGATTGCCAAAAAGGCATTAAATCCGAGTAATATTTCGAATCTGCCGTCGCTGATCAGTTCGATGTCAAAATATATGATCGGCAGCAATATGTCGACATCGGATATGGTCAGCCTTGGTATGGCCATGAAGAATATTGACCTAAATAAACAAATTCATTACAAGCAAATAGAAGGTACACAAAAGGTGTTGTATGATGATATCCTTAAAGCAAATAATGACCAAATTGTGATTGACCCGCAGGTTATGAAGAGTACAATAACGGAATACTTTCATTAAGAACAAAAGGGGAGCAGGCGAACTGCTTCCCTTTTGTTTTACTGGTGTTAAGAAATATTCTGCATCCATTCCATAAGAGTGCCCAGGGTTAGTAAGTGCTAGCAAAGAACTTTTCTGTTTTTCGGATCGACCAGGTAGGTGAGCGGATCTCTGGCCGCAGCAACTTTCGTTTTTAGATACTGCTCGGCAATCTTTAGTTTATTGTTGAAGCTTGTGATTCTTGAGTTGATCGTCATTTGCGTACCATTTTCAAATTCAATACTTGTTTTGTTGTCCTTGCTGAAGGTTCTGTGAATTTGTAAGGGATTAAACCACATCGTATCTTCCCGCCTTGGCGAGTGACTCGGAAATAGGCAGATGTTTAAAGTAGGATTGACCATGATGGGACACATATGTACATTCTTCAGGTGAGATTTCGATGCTTTCATTGCACCTTTCAAGTCAAAACCTATTAACGCAAGACTGCCATCCAAAATTTCTAATGGAGATTGATCGACAAAAAAGGATTTGTCCTCTTGTCCAACAAGCGAGCATACCTTTGCTCTGTGATCAAAGACACCAACCATCCACATAAAATGTTGATTAATAACATACTTTTCTTCCATCATGGACTTATGTACCTCCTTTAAACACCGGTTTGTTAAGCAGAGATGACTAGTATAATGATTATTTTTGTGAAGAAAATCACAATCGGTTCAAAAAGTATTTTTGATACGGAACTTTTTTTGAAAAGCCTTTCAGCCGAATTATTCTTCGTCAGTATCGATTATTTCGATAAATTTACTAATATCACTAATATCGAGGGCGTTTGCTATTTTTTCGAGGTGCGGGATGTAGATGCTGACCCTCTTTTGATTCTTCAGTTCACTTAAAGAAGGCCGATGAATGTCAGCCATATCGGCTAACTCGCTTACGGAAAGGTTGTATTCTTCCGTTACCTCCTTATTTTCAAAAATAATTTTTTTCCCATCTGCTCTTCAACCTCCTGACAAAATAACTTCTAATGAAAACCCTATCATAAAATCAAATTTATTGTAGTACTCCAAAGCATACAAAACAGGTGAAATTATGTATTTTTTATGAATTTTTCTGAAAAATAATAAAGGATAACTTTTCTGAGGGAAAATTTGTTAAAAAGTAAGCTTCTTTTGAAATTTAACTAATGTATGTTTTGGTGTTATATAAATTGATATTTTTATATAATTTTAGCGTTACGCTTACTTAAATAACGTTACGTATAATGAAGAAAAGCATTATCTCTTATAACGAAGTTTTCCATCGGTGTGGTGTGTTAATTCCCGATGGAGAGAATGCAGCCTATTTAAAATGAATTAACAATAAATTGCCAGTGAAGCCCAAATAGAGATTACCAACAAAATAGGTTTTGAAACATCCACTATCATCTTCCAAAACGGTACAAATGTTAGTGGATATAACAAATATGATTTGCCAAGTGATTTTAAGAATCACCGATACATGAATTTGAATGATGAACGATTTTTTGTCTGCAGTTACCCCTTATATTCCGACAATTTCTATTTCGGACCCTGAAGGTGGTGTAACAGCTTATGAGGATTTCAAGCTAATATGATTGGGAGTTAAAGACTGATTCTTGGGTGATGGGGCGGTAATAGTCTATCAATTATCTTTAATTTGATTATATTCCACTACTGTAGTAGCAGATGTAAATGGTGTGAATATGATAGAATGGAGCGGGTTTACGGTAGACAGGACGAATGGAAAACTCACGTATACAACAGCACCAGAAAAAGGAACAAATAATGTCGTTATTACGGCATATAGACATTTGCTGATAAACCTAATCAAATCAAAAAGTGTACTTTTCATGTGTTGTTTGGTGGAAATAATAACACATGCGTGTTTTTCAGTGACAATCCTAATTTCCTTAATCAGATAGGTTGCTGTGGTTTGTATGACCCAATCTATTTTCTCGAAAATCGCTTTTATAAAATCGGCATGGATAAAGAGAAAGTAACGGTTTTTGCAAAACAATATGACTATTTGGTTATTGAAAAAGAAAATTCCAAGAAGTAATATGCAATATCAATTAGACTCAAATGGAGTTGCGACATTCGCGGTAAAGCCGATGAACGATAAAGTCGAAAATAGATCCAGAAGTATTCAAATCATTTATGATTATTCCATAGGTCAATGTTATATCTACCACAATACTACAACTACCTGGTCTCTTAGGACAAGTGCTGACATCTATTACGCTACAAACAAAAAAGAATGTGATTTAGTAAAAAACAAACGAATAGACCAATTTGATTTCTTGACCATTAATTTAATTTTCTTTTATAAGGTCAACAGTTCCACATATGAATGTCGTTTGAATGAAAATAAAAAACCAAACATTTCCAATTGATTATCCAAAATGACAAAGCAGATGAAAGCTTTGGTGTTTTAGCCATAGGCAATAAATATAGATTTAACCGAGGTGAAATAAATGCAATTAAATAAGCAAGGCGAATTTCCAAGCTTAAACGGCACGGTTTATATTACTTCTTTTACTTCATTTACTGAAGCAGTCAATTATTGTTTGACCAATAATAAGATTCTCGATTTATGTGCTACTACCATAACAGCAGATCCTTCGTATAATGGAATGCAACTTTGTTCAATTAAAAACGGGACAATTATACTCAATGATTATGTACGTTTTTATGTTGGTGCTTATACAGTATTAGAAGACTCTACATTTATTGATAATTTCGTATATTCGAAAACAACAAGTGTTCCAGCAAACTTTGACCAAGTTACATTGGGGTGGGTAATCGAGTCTCTAAATGGCTCAAGTGATAATGTAGTGCTGAGACGGGTTAATAGTTATTCCACAAACCAATTAACAAGCGATGGAAATTATAGAACAAGGGGATTTATTAATCTAAAAGGTAATAACATCGTAATGGATGAATGTAATATTAACGATTGCAGAAATGCAGTTCGTATGGGAGTAAACACAAAAAATGTGCCTCAATGGTCTAATATTCTCCTTAAAAATTGCCGTTTCAAGAATGTAGAACAATGCATTGATTTATTGAATGTTTCCCAGGTAAGAATTCAAAATTGTTTATTATTGAATACGGACACGCAACAAGCTAATTATACTACAATAAAAGGGGCAGACTTTATTTGCAGTATTTCAAGTGATGATATTTATGTTAGTGATATTAAAGTAGAGCGGCCTGTTGAGAGAACTATATATATTGTAAACTCCAAACGTTTTCACTTAAATAGATTTAATATTTCTTATGGTGGACTTGGCGACGGTGGAGGGCTGAAGATCGTTGGTTGGGGCAGCGATGAAACCTTCATGTCCGTTGATTGTATTATAGAAAATGGTTTTTGTGGAACCACAGCAGGTGAATATTTCGATTTTTATGGTGTAAGTAGAATTACTATAAGAAACGTCACAACTACATCTGGAGGTTCTGGTAAACTCGTATTAATGTGTAATCGAAATCGACATGTTTATTTTGAGAATGTCAGGGCTTCAGTGACTGGTTGTGCAGTTTATGCTTATTCACCTTCTACGACTGATTTAAATACAAATGATAACGGTATTGAGTTAACTAATTTTACATTAAAAAACTGTACTATTACATGTACTTCAAACACTACGAATTATCTTATTACAGCTACTGATGACACAGGTGGCAAAGCTCAATATACGATATTTGATACTTGGACTATATTGGACAGTAATTTTAATTTGAATCCTTCCATAAACTCTACCAAATATATATTTAGTTTCAGCAACTTCGGAACCATTACAAACATTAAGATAAAAAATATCACCACAAATAGTAACTTTTTGTCTTTATATGATTTTACCTCTAATACGAATGTACAGCATTATGCAAACACTGAATTAACAGGTAGAGCGAAAACGAATCATTATATGTATGGTATTGATTTTCCTAACGTTATAAATTTTCTACCATTAGGTTCTTATTCCTTAGATCTTGTCTATAACAATCTTATATATGGTAAACTTATAAGGGAAAACAGTGGGAATATTATTTATCGAAGAACCTTTAATGCTGCCGGAACAGAGTACATTTTAAGACGTGTTCAAGGCAATAAAACACTAAATTTTAAGGTGATTTTTGAAATTGGGTCTGACACTTTTAGTACAAAATTCTTACTTTCAAGCAATGGGTCAACGTTAAGTGCTACTTTACATTATGGATCAATAATATCCTCCTCTAATTATATTCTGTTACCGAATAACGATCAACTACAGTTGGATCAATTCAGTTTCCCATCATCGCTACGTTATATGTCATCAGCTGGAGCTAAAGTTGATGTGAAAATGACTATATTAAGCGTTACCTATGTTTAGTCGTAAGCCCGAAATATAAAAAAGAAGCTCATCTTCCGGTACGAACCACAAAAAGCCGTAAATTCTGTTTTTTAATTGAATTACGGTTTTTTTATTTACTACATTCTGTCTGAATCATTTTAGACCAAGGCATGTATTGGTCTAAAATTTCAGGGGTTTGGTGGAAGAGAAGATTTGGAAGATCCGTCAAAAATTTCTTTATGTATTCGTAGAAATCAACGCAGTTACTTTTGACGTTTCTGCGATACTCTAACAGATGGCGTTTGCTTTTGCTCCAGCTTCACTAACACTAAAGAGCCTTATTTTTTTTCTTCCTATAACGATGGGGCGGATGGCATTTTCGGAAGGATTGTTATCAATTTCAATACGTCCATCGCTCAGTAATGCTCTGAACCAGTTTGCCCTAATCAATTTAAAAAGTTGTCTAGTTTAGTGTTGACATACCATATTTTCGTTTTCGGAAGTAATGTTACGGGGGACAATGTTTAGTTTTTGTTGTGGATATGAAAAGCACCTTCCTTAAATTGATACATTCAGTACCAGGGAGGTGCTGCGTGTTTACATGCGTTGTTTGATTGGGGCTTACAATTCAATTTTGATTTTTGGAGGGATTTCCGAGTTTATCTTTCAAATAATTCGTTTCCCATTTATCATATTGGAAGGCAAGAAAAGGAGTACAATAACAAGACAGTACAAACGTGATTCAATTTGTGAAACACTATGATTCCTCTCGATTGCAAAACCGAAGCAACTATTTAGGTACAAGCTCTTAGGACCATGAAGACGGCAAGTTTGTATGAAGGTTTAACCATGGGAATAATGATTGCACATGTAAGTACGAGGCTGAAGCACAATGAAATATCTGTTAAAGCAGTATTTTCAAATTCATTACGTTATTACACTCCATCAGGATTTAAGCCAGTTAGCCCAAAAAAGTTTAGCCTATACACAATTTATCACAGAGGTTATGGTATGAAGTTATTTAGACTAAAAAAGCAGTTTAATGGATATAAAAAAGGAACACAGTTTTTCTTGATTAGTGAATCAGAATTTATCGGGGTTAAAGAGTTTGTTTTGAGAACGGAAGATTTATCGAATAGGATCTCGATCAATGAGAGTGAACTTCTTAAGAATTTTACTTTCATAAAAGAAATCTTTTAATGTATGAAAGACTATTGCCTCTTTGTTTGAAATAACGTTATTTGAAAAAATGGAGTGCTTTATTTAGAACAGGCGATTTAGGCCAACAAGAAACATGAAAATCCACTCCTATTTCATGTTGCCTTTAATACAATAGGCGAAGAATGTCCATATTCCTTAACCACCTTTGATAGTTTAGGAATATGGACATTTGATTTTTTATAAATAAATTATGAACAAATACCTAAAATCTATTGCTAATAGTTCAAAAGTATTATAAACTTATGTTCGTAATAAAGAACGGAGTTTATCTAAAGTATAACTAAGGAGTTTTGGACTTATGAAACGTATTTTTAGTTTAATGCTAATCTTAAATGTATTACTTTCGTTAGTAGGGTCTGCGGTTTTTGCATGCTCGATTACCGGGGGAGGTAGCAGTGGACAAGCAGGAACGACTTTAAGCGCTACTGTAACAGGTGCAGGTTTTCATGTTAGAAAAGTTGCGTATGATTGGGGGCTGACAAAATCGGTGGATAAGGACAATGTCGTGATCGAACCGAACAAACCTATTAATCTTTCATATACTTTACAGACTACTCGTTCGTTAGCTTCTGATACCATTCAAAGCGGAATTCGCGGAACGGTTACTGTAACGAATGGTGGCAGTAGAACCACTCAAGATTTGAAAATCGTGGCTTTTGTGGAAAACGTAACAGGTGCATCCGTAACGATTGTTCCCCGCGAACAGCTTCTGCCTGGTCAAACCAAAACGTATCCGTACGAAATTTTGTTTAACGGCAAAAGTAATTCCTCTTATAAAGTTGATGCTCAAGTTACCATTTTGAATCATTCGGGAAGTCTGGGAACGCCGAATGGTCCAACGCCAAAGCAAGGTGGTATCCAGATCCCATTTAACACTACGGTTGAAACCACTGATGGGGCCGCTATAGTGAGTGATAGCGCGGTATGTCCATCAGGTTTTATTTGTAAGAAAAGTCAGCCGGGTCCATGGACACTGAATGACAGTAGTACGATCAGCTATACCATGACAGTAACCAAAACGGGGACAACAAATTCAACGGAGTCCACTCTGGTGAACAATGCTAAATTGGTGGAAGATACGACCAAACAGGAAAGAACAGCAAGCAAAACGGTGACTTTAACAGACGCTCATACGGAAATTACGTTAGAAAAAACCGCGTCGAACACGACTTACAGTGCAGTAGGTGATGTCATCAACTACAATTATAAGGTTAAGAATACCGGTAATGTGTCACTGGATGGGCCAGTCACAGTGGATGACAACAAAGTACAAGTTACTTGCCCGAGTGGTAGCCTTGCCCCAGGTGAAATCGTCACCTGTACAGCTCAATACGGGATTACGCAAGCCGATCTTGATGCGGGTTCTGTAACCAACGTGGCGACAGCTACAGCAAGTGGTGTCACCTCTAACCAAGCGACACTAACGGTTCAAGCCGTACAAAATAAATCATTGAGCTTAGTCAAAACCGCGTCGAGCACGACTTACAGTGCGGTAGGTGATGTCATCAACTACCATTATGAGGTTAAGAATACCGGCAACGTATCCTTGAATGGGCCGGTCACAGTGGATGACAACAAAGTACAAGTCACTTGCCCAAGCGGTGGCCTTGCCCCAGGTGAAATCGTCACTTGTACAGCTCAATACGGGATTACGCAAGCCGATCTTGATGCGGGTTCTGTAACCAACGTGGCGACAGCTACAGCAAGTGGTGTCACCTCTAACCAAGCGACACTAACGGTAACGTATGCACCGCCAGCAGATACTGTACCACCTATTACGAAATACCACCTTGATCCAATATATTGTGCCAGCTGTAAAGGTCAAATTATTAAAGGATTCACAGTGAGTCTTAAGGCTTCTGATAACCAATCAGGGGTAAAAAGTACGCAGTATCGAATTAACGGAGGTGATTGGATTACGTATACAGATCCATTCACGATCTATGCTGGAGTTACGCATACAATGGAGTTTTACAGTACGGATAATGCCGGAAACCAAGAAAATACCAATATAATGGACTTTGATAAAGGTACATTCACAGGTGCAGGATCTTACTAGCTTTGCATGCTTTAAAAAACTAGGAAAGTAGAGAGAAAACATGGAGAATCATTCAATCAAAAATGAGGAACAAATCAAAAAAGCATGGATAAAACCGGAATTAGAAATATTAGATGTTTCGAGGGATACCAAAGGTTCAGGTGTATGGGAATATATATATGATCCAAATACAGGGTTCTATAAAAATCAATGGGTTATGTGCAGTTAATTTTATTTGGTACCAGTAAATTCTAATAAGTAAATGATGACAATGTTTGAAGCCACCTTTTCGTGTGGCTTTTTGTCTGTAAACTATTTTATTTTCACCTTATTCAGCGAACGAGGGCAAGTGCTGAAGATTGGAGCTGTCATTATATGTTTATGTGTTTATTGGCAATGTCAAGTCCACTCTTGAAATGTTGTCGAACCTCTTTTGATTGGGCTACTTGGGATGAACCCCACATTAACGTGATTTTAATTAAATTGAATTTTTAAGAAGAAGGCCCCCCTTCTTTTTTAAAACATGAATACACAAGGTTTAAAAAAATCCGATCATCCTAGTTGAAAAGGAGCATCGGATTTTTTTATTAATCAGTTTTTACAATTTTACTGCAAATGCTAGACTTTGTTATTAATGCTGCGGATTTACTGATGAAAAGGTAGTCACAGGTTGTTGTATAAATGGTTGATGCACTCCAACTGCTTGAGTTTGCCAAGGTTGTTGCTGAGTTCCTAATTGGGACATCCGTTGAATTTCTTGACTCAATTGGGAACATAATTGGCTAAGGTGTTGAATTTGCTGAACAGCTGAAGCTTCATGCTGGGCAATTTGCAGAAGTTGATTAGAAAATTGTCTTAACTGAGCTGCATTACTTTGTTCTGCGTTTTGCATTTGTTGCAACGTGTTTTGGATTTGCGAAATAATTTGCTGATTGTACATAAGTATCACTCCTTGGTAAGTTTGAATCATGGGAAACCCCGAAATTTATTATGTGAAGAAATAAAAATAATATGTAAAATAATTGAATTCATCCTTCGGTAAAAAGGTTCATTTTGTTTCGTATAAATGATATGAATTTGCTCAAGGACTCTAAATTTATAAGATATATTTTGGAGAATAATAATATTAACTGCCCCTTTTAACACTTTTTAGTGTGTACACATTTTTTACTTTGGGAATGAAAGAGTAGTGATCTCCAAAAAGATTTTGGCAGTAATCTTCCCACAAACCAGCTAAGGATTGTCAACATTTTCAATAAAAAATTAAATTCAAAAGTGATATAATGAAAATGCCAAATAATCTTCTTTTAATAAATGATAGATTAGAAGAAACATTAAATTACTTACTTTTTAGATTTAAAGAATATACGTGTGATTGAGTTGGTGTATTCCTGTATAAAATGACAGGGGTCTTTGTCGTGAGCGGGAAACGTGCGTGACACCCCTTCTCAAATGGAAAGTTCAAAATCGGCTTTTCTAGCTTTGTTCATGCTTGATAGAAGTTGTTGACTGTAGTTTATAGTCCATTATTAAACCGTGAGAGGTTAAGAAACACTTAAAATAACGAACATCCAGGGGGAAAACATGAAACAACTGAAGAAAATCAAGAAGGCAATCGCAACTACAGCCATATCGCTATCCATCTTAACACCTGCAACAATGATGACCGCAAATGCAGCTACCATAACTTACACAGTTAAATCAGGTGACACTCTATCAGCAATCGCTAATAAGTATAACGTATCTCTAACAAGCTTAGAATCTGCCAATAAGATGACGAATTCTTCCGTAATCAATGTTGGGCAAGTGCTGACCATTCCATCGACATCTACGACTACTACAGCTACTAATATAACAAGTAGCACTGTGACCTATACGGTGTACACTGGAACAACTGCGATTACAGCGGCAACATCCCTTTACGCTTCACCAAGCACATCGGCGAAGATTGTGAAGGCTTTACCAAAAGGAAGTAAGTGGAAGATATACGGTTACCGAAGTGATGGTTGGTATAATTTAGGTCCTGGTTGGGTGAAAGCAAGCTGTACATCAACAAGCATTACATCAAAAGGTGCAACTACCGTCGTATCAGCTGGTACCCCAACTATGGATACAAAGACCACGACAACTACATCTTCGAATACAACAACTAGCAAAACAGTAACCTATACGGTGTACACAGGAACAGCTGCGATTACAGCGGCAACATCCCTTTACGCTTCACCAAGCACATCGGCGAAGATTGTGAAGGCTTTACCAAAAGGAAGTAAGTGGAAGATATACGGTTACCGAAGTGATGGTTGGTATAATTTAGGTGCTGGTTGGGTGAAAGCGAGCTGCACATCAACAAGCATTACATCAAAGGGTGCAACAACCGTCGTTTCAAGTGGAACTACAACATCTACCACAACTTCGGCTACCAAAACGACTACGACTGCTACAACAAGTACAACGGGTACAGCTAGTACTACGAGTACAACTACAACTACAACTACAACTTACACAGTAGCATCAGGTGATACAGCTTCTAAGATTGCTAGCAAGTATGGTCTAACGTTGGCACAGTTCCAAGCACTTAATCCACAGATTTCAAATCTTAACTTACTATATGTGGGTGAAGTAGTTAATATCAAACAAGCAGCTACTATATCTATGCCGACAACAACGCCATCTTCAGCACCTGCTGGTACTCCTGTACCTCCTGCACCTGCCGCAGGACAAATGATTTACAAAGTTTTATCTGGTGATACTGCAACAGCAATCGCGAATAAGTACAATATGACTCTAGCGGAATTGCAACAGATTAATCCTCAGGTTACTAACTGGAACACTTTAGCAGCCATGCAGCAGATTCTAGTGTACACCCCATCTGCAGCGGTATCAGATACGGTTGTTACCACTAACGTAACATCCAATATGAAGTCAGCGTTTATTGCAGAGGTAGCTCCAGCGGCGATCCAGGCATGGCAGACAAATAGAATTTTACCATCATTAACAATCGCACAAGCCATTCTTGAGTCTTATTGGGGCGAGTCTTATCTATCAGTAAATGCACAAAACTACTTTGGTATTAAGGCCTCACTTAGTTGGGCAGGCTCGACCATTACTCTGCCAACACAGGAGTATGATGCAAATGGTAATCTGTACGTTGTAAATGCTGCATTCCGTGCTTACAGCAACATCTTTGATTCTATTAATGACCACACGCAGCTCTTGATGGCTTCTCGTTATTCTAACCTCATTGGGGTAACTGACTATAAGGTAGCAACAACACTGATTCAGCAAGACGGTTATGCTACGGATCCTAATTATACGAATCTATTACAATCTGTAATCACGACTAACAACTTAACACAGTATGATGTACAAGCAGGTGCTATTCCTGCATCAAACTAAGGACTTGCCTTCGGGCGAGTCTTTTTTTCTATACAAGTAATTGTTTCAAATGAAGCGTCCCGTTTTATGCAAATTTTTACTTTTAAAAAAACTGCCATAAATGCGCTGCTCTTGTCATCCACCACGCCTTCTCAAAAGTTTGGAAAACCGCCAAAAAGCGACGGTTTTCCATATAGAAGAAGGAGATTTTATCGCAGCTAATCCCTTAAAGCTTTCAGTTTGTTTCGCGCTCCGAGACGCCATTGTTTGACTGCCGAGGTCGAGGCATGTTCTTTTTCCGCGATCTCTTTGACTGACAGTCCGTGCTGCACGGTATAGTACAGCCATTTTCGCTGGTTCACGGTCAATCCTTCAAGGCGGGAGGGGAGGACTTCCACCAGCAGGGGCTGAGTGGGGGAAGTGTCCTCCATAAGACTCCAAAATTCCTCGTCAGGGTTCAGACATTTTTCCTCTCTCCTTGTGATTTTGCGAATTTCCGATAAGCATTGGCCCTTGATAGAGGTGTAGGCATAGTTGGTGAAATCCCCTTTTTCAGGATTAAAGCGCTGGCTTGCCTCCCAAAGAGCGATCAGGCAAATTTGATAGAATTCATCCTTGTTCCGATAAATGTTCAGTGAATGCAGAATGACATTCATCATCGGTTCATACTGTTTTACCAATTGTTCAAAGCTTTCCACGTCCAGTTCCTTTTAGGAAAGCGCGCTTACCATGTATTCCCGGGTACCTCTACCATATCGGCTATGGCCGTAGAGATCGAATGGCCCTTTTTTACATTTGGAGTGGAAAGTTTATTGAAAAATAAGTTTTTGAACGAAAGAAACATTTTTGAACACGTTTATTGTTTTTTCATTCATTTTCGCCCTATTTTTTGAACAGAAAGAGGAGTGAAATCATTTTTTGTAGAAGGTTGGTAGATTTTTTGAGGGTTTTAGGAAATATCTAAAATGACATCTAACTACTAATATAGTAAAATATTCCATATTAGATTTTAAGGAAGAGTGGAAATCGGGTGAAATAATATCCGTTTACGAACTCGTCAAATTCAACCAACTTCAAAACCAAACTGTCAAAAAAACCATCGACAAATGGCGTGAAGGCATTTCGGACTATCTGATAGATTATTTCTTTAAAGAGATTTAAACTGTTTGGTGCCTGACACCAAACGAATCAGCCTGGAGATGAGGGGCCTCCAGGCTGATTGTATGAATGAATGTTAATTTCGTGAATGATGCCAGTTTTGGAAGTGACCGTGATTCATATGGTGGCCGCTATGCACGGCTGTTCCGCCGCCAAAGCCAATCACCACTCCAAGGACGAAGATACCTACAGAATAAAGCACTCGATGTTTTCTTCTTTGACGGTCATGGCTAAACTCTGCCTTTAATTCTTGTTTAATCTCATTTTTCAGGGATTGGTGATCTTCTTGGGGCTGTTCTTGAGGCTGTTGTTGGGATTCCTCCGACATTGCCCTCACCTCCTTTTCTCCTAATATATGGACCAAACGACCTGGAATTTCTTAAAGAAGTGTTAAATTTTTATGAACGTTATTTTGAAAGGGGAAGTTCAAGAAGTGAAAAAACTTAGTTTAGTATTTATTGCGTCGATTTTTATGATCTGCGGGTGTACGGATAAAGAAATCATATTCTCCGGGGAGAGCAAACATTGGGAAGGTAACTATACAGTACATATTGATGGGAATAATGAAAATGGAAATTATACGTTTCACTATAAAAATGGAGATGGAAAGACAAAGTTTAAAACCCTTGAAGTAAATGTCGATGACGGCAAAATGATTAAAAAAGAAGACAATATAAAAGGGGCAACTATACAAACTTCCAGCTCTTGCAGTGGATGTTCAGTAACCCGTGAAGATGAGCCAATAAAGGTAAAGATAAAATGGAATGATTCCAATGAAGAAACTTTCTATTTAAAAACAAAGTGAGTAAACAAAAGAGGCACTTGAAATTTCCAGTTTGTACTAAGTGAGCGCTGATTTTTACAAGTGGAACCACCTATTGAAGGTGGTCCCCATGTAAGTAAACGGCAGTTTCTACGCACGTTCTTTCATTCGCTCCGGAAGCTTCTGAATCGATTCAACGACTAAATCCAGCTTTGCCTCGATCCGGTAAAGCAGATAGAGGGTCACGGCGATCGGGAAGCCTACTTCGCTAATGATCGGAATGATTTGTTCCACAGCGTGTCACTCCTTTCTTTAATCGAATGTGTTTAATAGATTTACTCGAGGGATGGCCGGGCACTACTCGCTAAACTTATAAGTGATAGTACCGATTGTAATTAACGAGATGAACTTTAGTAGAATCGTTTGCTTAGAAATCAATATTCACCCCTACTTGATGGTCCTATCGATTTCAGTCTAAAATAGAAGTAACATGTTGATAAAAAGCAATTTGGAGGAATGGCAGTGTTACATATCACGTCAACTTATGATGTTTTAAGCAGGTTAGCTTCAAGGCCTGGAACAAGTCAACATTTTGCCCAGCATGTTGATCAATTTATTCAATCAGTTGAAAAAGGTAAAGAGGCAGTAGGTAATCAAGTGAAACCAACATCAACTGGAGCCAACGCGACGATCCAGACGGGGTACTACCCGGATATTACCACCGGACAACCTGTAACGAACTTTCAACCGTTTTTTCCTAGCAAAGATTCGATTGGCGCTCAAGTACAGGAGATCAGCTATGATGCGCAGTTAGCCCCGCATCGCATTCCTTATACGGACATCAGAACTGGTACCCCAGTAGGCAAGTTCAGTTTTGTTTATAATCCGCCAGCTGTAGGAGTCCATATAAATGTATCAGTTTGAAGCCGCGAATTACTGGATCTGCCCGAGAACGCCCGAGGGCTATTTTTTTTGCCTAATCATCAAAAGTTTAAAAAAGCAGCTGTTTTCTGGTGAAAAAGAGACCGGCTTCTGAATGAATCCGGCCTCGCCTTTCTTATTAAGCCATATCATAGTCCGTAATGTTACGATCCACGACGCGGGCTGCTTTGACAGAAACAAATTTGCCGTTCGCCGTTGTGAAAACATCAGAAGCAATAATCTGCTCCATTGCTTGTTTCACAGCAGCTTCATTCACCGGTTCTTTCGGATTATCGAGCGATAACCGCGCGATCTTACCAAGCTCCGTAGTAAACTGCAATTCCAATGTCTTTGCCATTCATTCCACCTCCTATTCGATTGGATTTCACCAGATCATTAGGCTAAAATCTCCGAGCTGTCCGTACGCTCCACTTTGTTCAGCGTCTCTGTGCACAATGTAGCAATGGCACTGGCAGCCTGGAATAATTGATCCGTCGAAGCCTCCTTCTTCACATTGCTGAAGGATTTGGTTTTCAGAATCGGCTTGCCTTTTTCATCCATCCCGCCATCAAACACCAAACGCAGCTTGGTTCCTTGTAAAAGTGATCTTGCCATCTCTCTATCACCTCCTCTCACTTTT
The DNA here is from genome assembly GCF_013248975.1 of Neobacillus endophyticus. GTDB lineage: Bacteria > Bacillota > Bacilli > Bacillales > Cytobacillaceae > Neobacillus > Neobacillus endophyticus. Next base: position 1,121,976 of record NZ_JABRWH010000001.1, on the reverse strand, counting down.
TATTTAGTGTTTTGGAGGGAAAAAGGACAGGGGGGGATAAAATTTTTAAAAATAAAAGTGTTGGATGGTGATGTCGAAAAATTAAAAGATTTATTCAGCACCATATAGTAGAATAGTAATGTCCAACAGTCTATTGAAGGGGAAATGACAATATGAATGGAAAACTATCAAGTTTATTAGAGTCAATGGATTATTTTCAGCGAGTATTCCCAGAAGATGCATGTGTAGTGCTGGCAGATCATGAAAAAGTCATCGGATATAGGCCAGGAAAGAAAATAGACTTAAAAATTGAAGTAGGAGCAAGCATTGATAAATATAGTGGAACTGTCACGGAAAAAGCATTAATCTTGGGAAAAGAGCTGCGAGAGGAAAGAGGAGCTGAAGTATTTGGCTTTGCCTATATTTCTACAGCCTATCCCATTCTTGAAAACGGGAAGGTCATTGGAGTCCTTAGTGCAATCGTTTCCAATCAAAAAATGGATACATTAAGGATGGGGGCGTCTGAACTAACTGCGATCGTCGAGGAAATGTCGGCAACCACTGAACAAGTGACGGTTGCTTCAACGGAAGCATCCGCCAAATTGCAAGATTTAGTGAATCAAGCTAATACCATCACATCGGATGTTAATAAAATTCATTCTGTTCTTCATTTAGCCAAGGATATCGCCAATCAATCACAACTCTTGGGGCTAAACGCGTCCATCGAAGCCGCCAGATCCGGCGAACACGGCCGCGGTTTTGCTGTAGTAGCCAAAGAAATTCAGAAAATGGCCGAAAACAGCAAAAAAATGTTCCTAGAAATGGAAGAACAAATCGGAAAAATCAAAAACTCAATCGATTTATTACATACATCAACCAATCAAATTGCCTCCTTCACACAAGAACACTCTACCAGCATGCAGGAAATGAGTGCAGCTTACACACATATTGTCGCAACCGCTGAAAAGCTGAAGCAGGAGACAGCGAAGTAGGTTATAGAGGTGCCTGTTTTTTTAAAAGGCACTAGCAATAAAGACAGTAGAATTCTAGTATTTGAGGAATCTACTGTTTTTTTGTTTTTTCTATAAAGTGGAGGGTTATTCATATACGGTCGGGACTTGTTCGAATAGCCCTAGTATAAGGACAACTATTGGAGATTCGCTTGGTGACCCAGTCCGAATAGCCGTGGTATAAGAACAACTATTGGAGATTCGCCGTTGACCATGTCCGAATAGGCCTCGAATTCGGACAGCAATAGAAGATTCGCCGTTGACCATGTCCGAATAGCCCTCGAATTCGGACAGTTATCGGAGATTCGCCGTTGGCCATGTCCGAATAGACCTCGAATTCGGACAGCAATAGAAGATTCGCCGGTTGCCATGTCCGAATAGGCCTCGAATTCGGACACCAATAGAAGATTCGCCGTTGACCATGTCCGAATAGGCCTTGTATTCGGACAGCAATAGAAGATTCGCCGATGACCATGTCCGAATAGCCCTCGAATTCGGACAGTTATCGGAGATTCGCCGTTGGCCATGTCCGAATAGGCCTCGAATTCGGACAGCAATAGAAGATTCGCCGGTTGCCATGTCCGAATAGGCCTCGAATTCGGACACCTATCGGAGATTCGCCGATGACCATGTCCGAATAGCCCTCGAATTCGGACAGCAATAGAAGATTCGCCGGTTGCCATGTCCGAATAGGCCTCGAATTCGGACAGCAATAGAAGATTCGCCGGTTGCCATGTCCGAATAGGCCTCGAATTCGGACAGCAATAGGAGATTCGCCGTTGGCCATGTCCGAATAGACCTCGAATTCGGACAGCAATAGGAGATTCGCCGGTTGCCATGTCCGAATAGGCCTCGAATTCGGACACCTATCAGAGATTCGCCGTTGGCCATGTCCGAATAGACCTCGAATTCGGACAGCAATAGGAGATTCGCCGGTTGCCATGTCCGAATAGGCCTCGAATTCGGACACCTATCAGAGATTCGCCGTTGACCATGTCCGAATAGCCCTCGAATTCGGACAGCAATAGAAGAATCGCCGGTTGCCATGTCCGAATAGGCCTCGAATTCGGACAGCAATAGAAGAATCGCCGTTGGCCATGTCCGAATAGGCCTCGAATTCGGACACCTATCGGAGAATCGCCGTTGGCCATGTCCGATTAGACCTCGAATTCGGACAGCAATAGAAGATTCGCCGTTGGCCATGTCCGAATAGGCCTCGAATTCGGACAGCAATAGAAGATTCGCCGTTGGCCATGTCCAAATAGCGCACATAAACGGCCAGTTATTGAAGATTGCCCACTCAGCCTGTCTGAACCTCTAGGCATACTGATCCCTCGCCCAAGTACTGCCTACCACTCAATCGCTAAAAGCTCCCCATCAACATTTACCTGAAGCAGCGGCGGTTTGCTGGCACTAAATCCATCAAAAAACTCATCATAAAAGTTTCTTTCAAATTTGCGGTTCAGGATTCCATAGAAATAGGCATAAGGATTTTTGACTTTGAACAACTTCAGCTTGCGGATCATCTGTCTAAAAGAATCCATAGCTGTTTCCAGCATTTCCTCCTGCTCGTTCTCCCGATCATTACGGTACGCTGCGATTTGCACCATCTTCCAGTATTCCTCAATCACCTGAGTCTGGGAGAAAAAGCATTTCGCCAGCTGGACAAAAGGTGTTGGCACACGGTCACTGACAAATGAATGATCCAAATCCTGTTTTGAAGTTTCAGGCGTTTCTTTACGTTTATTTATTTTTGGGTTGTTGGTTTCAGAAGGAATAATGGTTTTATTAGGCTGGTTCATTTTTTCTGCTTTGGGTGGTTCATTTATCGGACAACGATTAAAAACATACAGATTGCTTGTTTGAGAACCGTTTTTTCGCTCGGTTTCATGAATCGTCAGAATCTCGAACTGTTTAGCTTTCAGGATCATCCGTTTAAATGTAGAGCGGGAAATCCCGTTGTCACGGTATTCTTCGTGAATCGCTTTTAAAATTGTCCCGATTTTGGCATTCGACACCCCTGGAATCTTCGCAGCAAAGCGGGCCAAACGCTTCAGCCCTACAAGCTCTCCTTTCGTAAATTGATGCTTAAAGTCAACGAGCCACATTTCGAAATGGTTATTAAACTCCTTCAGACTAGCAAATTGCGAAAACTGCTCAAACCTCTCAATATTCCCTGATTTAAATTTCATTTTTCTGCACCACCCTTTCACCTTTCATTTAGAAAGCTGGAAGGAAAAAGGACATGGCAGATCGACTGTATTTTTGAAAAAATTGTGAACATTTTTGTGCATCAAAAAACGTTTATAATGGGAATAGAAGGGAAGGGGTGTTTCAATGTTAAAAGAGGTGTGTGTGGAGAATTTCTCAGTAGTTCCCGAGGCGATCGCACGTGGAGCAGGACGTATTGAATTATGTGACAATCTTTCAGTAGGCGGCACGACGGCCAGCCATGGAGTGGCGCTACAAACCCTTCAATACTGTAAAAGTAAAAATATAAAAGTAATGGCGATCATAAGGCCAAGAGGAGGAAACTTCATTTATAATGAAGCCGAGATCCAAATCATAAGGCACGATCTTGCTCATTTCAAAAAGCTGGGAGTAGACGGAGTGGTCATTGGCTGCCTGAACCAGTCTGATTGGATCGATGAAGAAGCCATGCTTATTTTACTAGAAAAGGCAAATGGTTTGGATATTACCTTTCATATGGCTTTTGATCAAATCAAACCGGAATATCAATTTCGTGCGATTGATTGGCTGGCAGAGCATCGAGTTCAGCGGATCTTAACACACGGGGGACCATCCGATACATCGATTGAATCGAACCTCGATAGGTTGAAGGAGTATGTAGAATACGCAGCAGGCAGACTCCTTATATTACCTGGCGGCGGCATCACAGATCAGAATCTGAACCTTGTAGCCAAACGATTGAACATTAATGAAGCCCATGGAACGAAAATAGTCGGCAAACTCACGGTCTTTTGAAATTGCTTTCTTTGAACCCTTTGTAAAAATAAAGGGCGGAGATCATATAAATGAACAGAAAAATGGCGTGTAAACTGACAACAGTTTTGACACGCCATTTTTGGGTTTTATTAATCAAGCAAAATGGAATAGGTAACGCATTTTTTCTTACCTTTCTTTTGCTGTTTTGATCTTAGAAGTTAAATATCCCAAACCAATTACAAGAACTGTAATCGTAGTAGGAATCATTAAATGGAAATCTTGGGGAAGAATATCCTCGAATTTGGGTTCTCCCACCATCATTTCACCCGCTGTCCAAGCTAATATACCAGCACCAGCGTAAGAGATGATTGGGTACTTTTCCATTGCCTTTAATATTAATTGGCTGCCAAAAACAACTAGCGGAATACTAACAATCACTCCAATGATGATACCGGCTATATTACCTTCCACCGCCCCAGCAATAGCTAGAACATTATCAAGGGACATGATGGCATCAGCAGCAATAATGGTTTGCACGGCGGAAATGAAACTGGAGCCGCCTTCTTTATGAAAGTCTTCCTCATTACCTAGTAGAAGTTTTATGGCAATATAGACTAGAAGAAGGCCGCCTACAAAAGTTACGAAAGGTAAGCGCAGCAGGTAAACAATTGCTACTGCAAAAATTAAACGTAAAATAATAGCTCCAAATGTTCCCCAAAAGATGGCTTTCTTTTGTTGCTTCTTTGGCACATTACGTGATGCCATGGCAATTACAACGGCGTTATCTCCACTTAATACAATATTGATTAAAATAACCTCCAAAAGAACCGCAAAAGACAAACCGAAAATCTCCAAAATATTCACCTCTGGAATAAGCTGACTAAGTCATAATATTAATTGGAAGCTTAAAAAAGACCTAGTTTGCGGTATTCCGTTAATGAAATGAATAATAAATCCTAAACGGACTTCAGTAGGTATTTTAAAGAATTTTGCTTTCAGGGGCCTTCTTAATAAATGGAGTGTGAATTGACACGCGTCGTTTACTTATTTTTCAATGTTTTTAGTGCAAATTAACGAGTTTTGGCATTGCAATAGATCCCCTTTTTTATAAGCTATGTTCAGTTATTTATTGGAATATAAGGGATGAGTGAATTTTTTGTAAAATTATGTCGAAAAAATGTTGAAATTATCTTAGTTAGATTTTACTATTATAGTATAAAAATGAAAAAGGCAAACTTTTCGAAAGAAAAGGACGCAAAGCCACGAGTCTAAGGTCTTATGACTATGATCGTCGGGTTGCCAAAAAGACCGGATACTAATGTTTGAAATCATTAACCTCTACAACATAATTGGTTAATTAGTCCGCCTCTTTTTGGAGGCTTTTTTATTTATTTAAAATAAAAACCAATAGAAGAGTAGGTGTGGAAATTGAAAGTGTTATTTGGTTCTGTAGAGTATTTTGAAAGAGAAATGATAAGTTTAGCCAAGAGGAAAAAAGTTGAAAATTTAGCATCTAATCAAGTGAAGGATATTCACTCAGAAATCAAATATGATTTAATTCATGATTTTATTTGTGATGTAAATATTAAAAAAGAGTGTTTAATGAATCTAAACCTAGCAAGTGAAAGACTTCTTAATAAATATCAGACTCAATTAGGATGACTATGAGTTTCTATTATTGAAAATTCATATAAACAAATTACCTAGTCAAAAAGATAAAACTGATAAATTAATGTATGGAGTAAATAAAATGTCAAAAATTAAAAAGCAACAGGTAATAAATGCTAAAGTGGGAGATATCGTTACTTTTAATAGAAAATATATTGCACATGAAGGTGTCGTTTACCAGGTTAGAGAGAAAAGCGTCCTTGTAAACATTTCGAAGGATTCCCAAACTTACTTGGGGTATGAAAATAGAAATACGGTGGTATCTCACATGAATTATACGATCTTACTTAATCACAATGTTGTTAATGAGTAAAAAGTAAGAGATATAATTCTATATAAACTCCTTTGGGACTCATCTGAATTTTATTAAATCGAAAAAGCGCTCTTGAATTAAGCACTAGTGATACTTATGCACTTCTTTTCCACATGTATCTTTCATGTGTTCAGGATATCAATCGTTCCCATTAATATACCATATTTTGCCCTCTGTTTTTTACGGTGCTCGAAATGTATACTTAAAATGCACATACTTTACCAAAGTAAAGGGCGCAAAACCACGGTCCTAAAACGCTTGTAGTCATGGCAGCCAGGTTGCCGGGAAAATCCTGTTAGAGGTGTTTGCAATGAAAAAAGTTCTCATTGTCGACGATTCCAAATTTATGAGAAATATGTTAAAAACGCACCTGAAAAAAAAGGACTGCTTAGAAATTTTTGAAGCGGAAAATGGAGCGCAGGGCCTTGAATGGTACAAGATCAATTCTCCTCATATTGTCATTATGGATATTACTATGCCAGTGCTAAACGGGATCGATACCCTTAAAGAGATCATGAAAATAGATCCAAAAGCAAATGTTGTTATGTGTTCAGCAATGGGGCAGAAATCGATTATTCTTGAAACGCTGAAAATTGGTGCAAAGGATTTCGTCGTAAAACCATATTTTAATAGTATTCATTCTATTATAGAGAAATTTTGTTAAGGGGCTAGTAGCAATAGTAGTCCCTCTTTCTTTAAATTCTCCATATTTTTTCTACATATTTTTGTTCTTTTCGGCAGTTTTTGATAAATTTTGATAAATTTTGACGGAATTTATGCTATTATCCATTATAGGAGCATCAAGGCTATTGCGGAAGAGGGTGGCATTTTCAGATGAAAAAATCGTTAATCAAACAAAATTATTTCAAACTTTTTTCAAAAAGATGGATTGCCATCCTTTTATTATATTTTATTCCTGCCGTATTGGATTTAGTGGATCCTTTTGATCTGCTGTTTCATAATATTTTTTGGTTTTTCTACTTAATTCCAACCTTAATTATGACTTTTTCCTTTGGGACCCAATATGGATTCATAGCCACCGGAATTGGATCGACGATTCTTTTCATCATAGAATCCATCCAACGAGACGATCTTATACACGAAGAATTCATCGCGTTTGTAGAGTTAACAATTGTGAATATATTGATTACGGTTGTGGTTGGGCTTCTTGTTAAAAGAATTAATGAAAAACAAGCTCAATTGAATGAAACGAAAAATCTATTGGAAAGTATTTTTAATCATTTGGATATTGGGATTTGGTCATTAAAAGAGGGACAAAGTTTTTTGAAATCAAAGGGGATTGAAAAAATTTATCAAATGCCTCGTGAATACATGATTTCAAACAAGAATTTTTGGAGGGAAGCCATTCACCCTGACGACCTCTTTATTACCAATGTGATTGGTGAAAAGATTAAACAACAAAAGGATTATGAGTACGAGTACCGAATTATCCGGCCAAGCGGTGAAGTCCGCTGGATGCGTGATCGCGGGGTGCCGGTCTTCGACGAAAATGGGACATTGATTCGATATGATGGCACAAATGTGGATATCACCAGACAAAAGGAACTGGAATTTCAATTAAGAGAATCTGAGGAAAAATATAAAAGCCTGCTGGAAAACATGTTGGTAGGTGTATTTTTAATACAAAACAGTGAGCTTGTTTACGTGAATAACTGGTTAACCAATATTCTTGGTTTAACAGAAGAGAACTTGCTGGGGACTAATTTTTTCGACTATATTATGGATGAAGAAAAGCAGCATTTAATCAGTGAATTTAAGAAGTTGATAGATGGAGAAACAGCGTTTTTGGTGGAAAAAATTCAGTTGAAATCGAAGTCGGGAAGCTCTATTTATCTTGAATTGCAGTCGGTGTTAACCACCACTAATGGATCCCCAGGTATCATTGGGATCGCGTTGGATGTAACGGATGAATTGAAAGTTAAGGCGGAAATCGAACATATTGCCTACCATGATTCTTTGACTGACCTTTTTAATATGAATTATTTAACTCATCAATTAACCCATGAGTTTATGTTAAATAAGGAAAACCACATTCCTTCCTGTTTGATGTTCTTTAATTTGGATCGGTTCAAATTAATCAATGAATCGTTCGGCCACCAAATAGGGGATCAAGTGTTGAAAATGGTCGCTGAAAAGCTGCAGAATCTGACACAGCCTGAAGCAAGAATTATCCGCGCGGGCGGCGATGAATTCATCCTTTATTTGCCTTATATCAATTCTGATCAAGCAAAAAGCCAGGCAGAAGTTATTTTACAAGAATTTTCGAAGCCGATTTACCTTGAAGAAATGGATGTCCGTCTATCTGCCAGAATGGGAATAACGGTGGTACAAGAGGAAGATTTGATCGAGGATGCGATCCGAAAAGCCAGCTCTGCCCTACACTTTTTAAAAGAAGATGGTCGGAATCGATATCAATTCTATTCAGAAGAATTTGTGAAAAAAGCGAACCGCAAACTTTTGATTGAACAAGGTTTACGGAGAGCGCTCGAGGAAGAGTTGTTGGAAGTGTTCTATCAGCCGAAGCTGGATCTCAATACCAATCAGATCACCGGAATGGAAGCTCTTTTACGATGGAGCGATCCGATTCTTGGGTGGGTTTCGCCAGCAGAATTTATCCCGATTGCGGAAGAAACCGGGTTGATCAATCCAATAGGAAAACGGGTGTTAGAAGAAGCATGCAGGCAGAATTTTGAGTGGAATCAATTGGGGTATACTTCCATGCATGTGTGTGTGAATATATCTAGTAAACAATTTATCCAAGATGATTTTGTTCATATGATTGAACTCATTTTACTGGAAACTGGTCTTAAGCCGGAATGTTTAAACCTCGAAATAACCGAGGGAATTGCCTTATATAATATAAAGGAAACGATTAATAAATTGCTGGAATTAAAGGAACTGGGTGTCAGTGTTTCGCTGGACGACTTCGGAACCGGCTACTCTTCCTTAAGCTATATTAAATCATTGCCTATTAATTTCTTGAAAATTGACCGTTCATTTATTACGGACATATTCTCTAATCACCAGGATGCGGCTATCATCAATGCGATTATTTCCTTAGCACACTCTCTGGACTTTAAAGTAGTAGCAGAAGGCGTCGAAACTGAGCAGCAGCTCGAGCTTCTCGCCAAAATGGGATGCGACGAAATCCAAGGCTACTACATCGCAAAACCCATGGCCCCAGCTGACTTTAAAACTTTTCTATGTAACAACATTATCAAAACTTTCGTTTAAAAACCCCGGTGCCTATTCACTGGGGTTTTCATTTTGGCCAGGAAAAGTATAACCTTCCTATAAGGAATATGAGCACTGAGGAATGCTTCTTGAGTATTAGCCTCGCAGTCGAAAAGCTGTACTTTTCGGCGGCCACGCCTCTTTCTTCGTTCTGTTGGGGTTTCGAATCGGCGAATTTCCAAATGGTGCCTGACACCATAGTTGGAATATGAGCATTTCGTTTGACGCTTATCTCGGAATTATATATTATTAATTCGAGATATTTTAATATTGAATTTCAGAAAAGGGGCTTTATTAAATATGAATATTTTAGTTGTTAAAGGAAATAACCGTCCAGCTTCAGAAGCAATTTCAAGCAGAATGTATGAAACATTCGTTGAGAATTTACAAGGCGTGAATGTCACTACTTATGATGTTTTTGCAGAGGATATGCCGTATTTCGGCCAAGACTTGTTCAACGCTTTCGGTAAAATGCAATCAGGTGCAGAATTGACAGATGTGGAACAACGCATTTTAGCAGCAAAACAAAAAGCAATGGATGCTTTATCTGCAGCAGATGTAGTAGTATTCGCATTCCCACTATGGAACTTCACAATTCCAGCAAAATTACAAACATTTGTTGATTATGTTTTCCAATCCGGCTTCACTTTCAAATACAATGAAAATGGCCAGTTAGAAGGTTTAATGAAAGGCAAAAAAGCGATCCTTCTAAGTGCGCGCGGCGGCGTTTACTCTACACCAGAAGCAGCTCCAATGGAAATGGCTGCTACTTACATGAAAAACGTTGTCAGCTTCTTTGGAATGGAGTTAGAAGACGAAATCATTATCGAAGGTCACAACGCAATGCCTGACAAAGCTGAAGCGATCATTGCTGAAGGACTAACAAAAGTAGCTGAAGCCGCTAAACGTTTATCAAAGGTGACAGTATAAAGGAAACCGAGGGATTTTGTCCCTCGTTTTTTTTGTGTTTTTGGGAAGAGAGAGAAGCGGATTTCCGATTTATTACTGATATAAAAAGCCCTGAAGTTTCGCGGGCAAACTGGAGAAGTTGGCGGAAATCCGCCAGCCCCCGGCGGAAACTAGGCCAGAGCAGGAATGGAAAATAGCAAACTAAAAGGGTTTGGCGGAAAAGATCGGGAGTTTGGCGGAAAAACAAGTAAAGATGGCGGAAAAGTCCAGAAGTTTGGCGGAAAAACTGGAGAAGTAGGCTGAAATCCACCTGCACCCGGCGGAAACTAGGCCAGAGCAAATATAAAAAATAGCAAACTCAAAGGGTTGTGCGGAAAAATTCCGGAGTTTGGCGGAAAAACTGGAGAAGTTGACGGAAACCTACCAGTCTCCAGCAGAAACTAGGCCAGAGCAGCTATGAAAAATAGCAAACTAAAAAAAGTTTGCCGAAACCCCCAGCATAGATCCGTCCCAAGTCAAGATGGTTATCCTGGTAAAAAATGCTATAATAGAATGGCAGCTAAATATTGTGTGGGTGGCCGGTTGTTATCTTCTTTTCTTTTGGATAAGGAAAGGAGGTGATAATTTGGAGTTTTTTCTTGAGATACTGCGAGAAGTTCTGAAGGGGATTTTGCGTGAAATAAGCGCCTATATCATTCGGAAATTTTTCCTGGACAACAAGAAAACCACCCCGCGCCGTCGGAAGCAAAAGGGTGGTTCCCGAAAGTATTAGTTTCACACAACCGCCGCTCGGACGGTAAAGGCTGCTGGGAGAAGTGTTAGCGCACTTCTCCTCTTTATTATATTTCCATTATATACAAATTTATTCCCTTTGCCTAGTGGAAGAGATGCGGCTAGCCTCTTTCTACATTTAAAATGCCATACAGCTCTTCCAGTTTACGAATTTGATAGGTTGGTTGGATGCCCATCTCATTTGGCTTCATGCCAGGATTAAACCAGCAAGTGTCCAAACCTGCTGCTTGACCCCCGTATATATCGGCACTTAGAGAATCGCCAATGATCAATGCCTCTTCCACAGAGAAATCGGGTATTCGCCCAAAAGCAAAATCAAAAAACTCCTTCATCGGCTTTTGAAAACCGGTGGCCTCTGAGACAAAAATTTCCTTGAACAGAGGGTGGAGTCCTGACAAACGCAGGCGTTTATCCTGGGTTTTCGACACACCATTTGTGACAATATATAAATCATAATGATGCTGCAAGTCTGTTATCATTTCCAAGGCACCATTTACTAGCTGATGTCCTTCCTCCAGGTAGCTGCGATATTCGTTTTCCAATAAGGCGCCATCAACCTCACGCGAAAGTTCTCGAAATAATAGTGAAAAACGGGTATTCACGACCACATCGCGAGACAGTTTTCCTTCTTCGTAGGATTTCCAGAGACCTTGGTTTATTTTTTTATAAAGGTCTTCGATTTCAGACGTCAGAGGGATTTCCTGTTGCACAAACAGGGAGCGGAGCGCAGCTTTTTCCGCTGCAGCAAAATCTAATAAGGTGTCATCCACATCGAAAAATAAAGCTTTATATTTTTTCAAAAAGATCTCTCCTTGTTTTTGAACGTTCACCACCAGCTTTAAATATCATAATACCACCCGTGATGATCAGAACACCAAGCAAATGAGTAAACGAGAACGGAACTTTCTCCAGTCCCAGCCAGCCTTGTGAGTCCCATAATAAGGCGAGAGCTAATTGGGCGGTTAAAACGATAGAGATGGCGTAAGTTGGGCCGAGTCCCTTCATGCCTTGAACGATACAAAAGACCACTCCGACGCCAATGATCCCGCTGAACCAGTACCATGGTTCCATATGCTTCAAGACGAATAGCTGCTTTCCTTCGAAAAAGAGTCCAAACGCTAGAGAAGCGAGAAAGCCCATGCCCAAGACCAATGCAGTGGTTGCCCATGTTCCCGCGCGTTCATCTACCTTGCTGTTAAAAATATTCTGCAGACCGACGAGCGAGCCTGCAACTACTGCCAAAAGCAGTCCCATCATCATGAGCATTCACTCCTATTCATAGATGTTTTGGCCAGCTAGTGCCATTAAGCCTTCCCTGTCTTTTACTAGGATATAACCTTTGTGGCGTTCAATAAGCCCTTGAGTACAAAACTGTCCGATGACGCGATTCAGATGGCGGTGGCTAGTTCCAATTAAGTTCGCCGCATCCTTAATCCGGATGTTTAGCTGATGGAACTCGCGGGTGTCTTCAAACGTCATCGACAATAAATAACTCGCCAGGCGTACTTCTACTGGATAAAGCAAATTGAAGCTTAAAGATTGAGATTTGATCGTAAATTTTTGCGTAATAATATCCAATAAAAAATTCAGTAACGGCGCATGATCATTTCCGTATTTCTCCAGCCAGCTGTGATGAATTCCGATCATACAGACAGGCGAAACGGCCTCTACCGTATTAATAAAATCAATTTTTCGGACGTATTCAATATCGCCGATCACTTCCAGCGGTTTTTTAAACGAGAGAATTAAGATTTTCCCCTCTGTTGTGGTGTTATACACTTTAATTTTTCCTTCGACTAACACATATAAAAAATGGGCCGCATCCCCTTGGGAGCAAATTAATTCTCCTTTTTCAAAGTAGTACAGTGATAAATGCTGCCTTAATGGAACGGGAAAGATGCTCTCCATTTGATGGAGGTGCAAATAGTGATTCAATTTCTCAAGATCTTGTATTTCCTTCATACCTTTGGAACCCTCCAAGTAGTTTTCAAAACCCCAGTAAAACGACACCGGCAATCATCATGCCAATGCCAATAAACTGTGGCAGTTTCATCTGTTGTTTCGCCACGCCAAACCAGCCATTGCTATCTATTAAAAAGGTGATACACAGCTGGGCTATCAGTATGGATGCAATTGAAAGGGTCACGCCAATTCTTTGGATGGATGTGACATTCGTGAATATAATAATGGCCGCGAAGGCGCCGCCAATTAGAAATAAAGGCTTCACATGTTTTAAATTTCTCCAGGTTTTACCTTTGGAAACCGTCAAAATCAGCAGCGCTGCAATAAATCCAGTCAGCTGGGTAAGCGTCGCTGCCTGCCAGGTGCCGATATCATCACTAATTCTAGTATTAGCCACTCCTTGCAAGGTAATAAAGGCTCCGCCTAAAAAAGCAAATAAACTTCCTTTCATGGTCGTTCTCCTCTATTCAATACTTTAGTTTTATTAAAAGATAGATGGGGGTGATTGTGAAGGACATATGTCCTCATTTTGAAATTAAGGAGTAGACCGGCGACACAATTATCACTAGCCAAAGAAGTATGCGAAACGTTCATCTATGTATCTAACAGATCAGTTTAAAGAGCAAAAAAATAGCCCTCGAGAGAAACTCTCTCAAGGGCTTCAGAAAAAATATAATAAGGGGGTCTATGAAAAACTTCATCGTTTTCATATTCGAATTTTACCCTATGAAACTTAATAAATTATTAATTTACATAAGTTTCTTCTTAAATTCGGTGTTGGGCCAGCATATTCGGGAATGAATGCTACTATTTCCTTGTCAGTGACACGACTGATTTAGATCAGCTATAATCCCTGACTTTGCCATTAAGTTAAAATACCTCCCCTGCTATCACTGGCAGGAAAGGTATCGAAGATTGATCAGTTCACTTGTTTTTGCTGTTCCATCACTTTTTGATGGGAAGGCAGGAAGATGGTAGCCAATATGCTTGCAATGGCAATGATAAAGATTACGATAAAGACTTGATGAATCGCGTGTGCGAGTGCTTGATCGATTAGTTCCCTTAGTGCAGGCGGGAGTTTCAACATAGAATTTGATGAACCGCCGCTGGACTGCAGGAAGCTGCTGATATTGCCTGCATGACTACCAGCATTCGCTGGCATGTGTGATTCAGCATATTTGGTAACAGATGAGTTAAACAAACTGCCTAAAATGGTAATCCCAATGGTTTGCCCGAGTGAACGGACAAAGGAGTTGGAGGCGGTAGCTGCCCCGCGCATCTGCCAGCCAACTGCTGACTGGATCAGAACCGTTGTTGGAGTCACAGCGTACCCCATTCCAAAGCCGAGAACAATCATGATGCCAACAAAATACCAGTATGGTGAATTTAGTCCAACGGCCAATGTCCACGCTGTTCCCAACGATACGAGAATCACGCCAATCAGTGCGGTCTTCTTAGAGCCGATCTTGTACATATACCTTCCTGCAAAAGTGGAAGCTAACGGCCAAGCAAAGGACATCGGCATTAATGTCAGGCCTGAGCTTGTGGCGCTGTGGTTCAGGATCGTTTGAATCCACATTGGTAAATAGACGTTGACTCCAATCAGTACGAAACTGATAAAAAATCCAATAATGTTTGATACGGCAATGACCGGATTTTTAAATAACGAAAGGGGCAGCATCGGTTCTTCCACCTTCGTTTCAATCCAAAGGAACAAAAGAATACCAATGGCTGCGACAACAAATAACAGTATAATGGTAGAGCTTCCCCAGGCATATTTGGATCCGCCGTTCAGCAAAGCATAAAGCAGAGCTGAAATCCCGGCAGTAAACACGAGGGCACCCAAATAATCAATTTTCTTCGACTTGCGTTCAAAGTTTTCGTGTAAAAACATTATGACAAGAATGAGTGAAATGGCACCGACAGGTACATTTATGTAGAAAATCCATCGCCATGAAAAGTGATCGACGAACATTCCGCCGACAAGAGGACCAAGGAGACCTGCGATCCCCCAGACGCCGCTAAACACACCTTGCATTTTAGCTCGCTGTTCACCTGGGAAAATATCCCCAATAATAGTAAATGTGATCGGCATTACGGCACCGGCGCCAATTCCCTGAAATGCCCGGAACCAGATAAGCTGATTCATTGTTTGTGACATACCAGATAATACAGATCCAAGTACAAATAAAACGACCCCAATGCTAAAAATGACCTTGCGGCCGAAAAGGTCGGCCAGCTTTCCATAAATGGGTGTTGTCACGCTTGTTGTCAGTGTGTAAATCGCGAATACCCAGCTGTAAAGACTCAGTCCTTGCAGTTCACGAACAATATGTGGCATGGCCGTACTGACCACTGTTACGTCAATGGCCGTTAAAAATGTAGCGACCATCATGGCGACAGTAACCATCGTGCGATTGGTTTGATGACTCAAATTTGTTTCTCCTTTCATTAATCGAGAGGCAGTGTGCCTCCCTATTTTTGTGCGAATTCTATAGCCCCCACTATATTGAACAAAAAGTTCACATTTACATTATGTATGAAATGTGGAGATAAATTCAATGATGATTTTTCGTGTCACGAAAAAATGAAAATAGGTATATCTATTGTAAAAAGTATGACAATGGCATGGCCTTACTTAAATTTAATACAAAAATATACTAAATTCGACACACATTTGTAGAAATTTGTAGTATTATAGAACTAGATGTTTTTTCTAACCCAAAACAATCTAGCAACAGATCTGAATGATAAAGGCAAACTCATCGAAAGGTGAGGACGCAAAGCTCCAGACCTAACGGGTAAAACCTATGGTGGCTGAGTTACCAAAGGAAATGTTATTTTTCAAAGTTATTTCCTTTTGGAGATAACTTTTTCTTTTTATAAGGATCATGAATTTAGAAGTTATCTTGTATGTTTACTTCTTGGGAGGATGCATCATTGGAATATGCAGGCAGGATGGCAGCTTCTCTGCCATATGTGTTGATTACTGTTGGATTTTATTTGCATTATCATCATCTGAATAAGCCTTATGAAACTTTTTTAAATTTAAGTGTCGGAGTTTTCTCGATTATTATTGCTTGGTTTTTAGGAAAACAATTCGATAAGGCCAGGTATCTTCTCAAAGTACTTGCCTACAACAATACGATATTATTAGAGAATGAATGCCAGCTCCTTCAACAACAAGAACAATTAGAGCTTGTCATCGATAATGTTAATGCTTCGATCTGGCATTTGGATTTATCGACCAATCGCGTGATCGTTTCGAAGGGAACGGAATGTCTTTATGGCTACTCAAAGAAGGAATTTAAGCAAGAACCTATGCTTTGGAAAAAGGTGGTCCATCCAGACGACAAAACGATCATAGAGTCCTCCGAAAAAGAATTATTTGAAGGAAACATAACGAGTCGTGAGTATCGGATTATCCAAAAAGATGGAGAAACGAAGTGGGTAAGGGGTATTATCAAACCTTTAGTGGATTCCTCGGGGGAAATAACCAATTTAATTGGCATGACGATAGATATTAACGATCAGAAAATAACCGGGGAAAGTATAAAATACTTGGCCTATTATGACCAGCTCACGGATTTGCCAAATCGAAATTATCTTTTTACATGCTTTTGTGAGAAATTGGAAGAATGCAAGCAGCAAAATTTGCAGTTGGCAATCCTGTTTATGGACTTGGATTCCTTTAAAATGGTGAATGACACGATGGGGTATTTAGCAGGCGACCATTTTCTCCAGGAGGTTGCCAAAAGATTGAAGTCGTGTGTAGGAGAACAGGATCTTCTTGCCCGTTTAGGTGGCGATGAATTTATCGTTTTAATGAATGCGGCAGATAGGGAACAGGTGGAACTAGCTGTCCAACGAATCCAAGATGTCATTTCATCCTTTATTCTATTAAAAAAAGAAAAAATCTATTCTTCTATAAGTATAGGAATCAGCTTATTCCCTAATGATGGCGAGGATATTCAGCAATTACTCAGAAAAGCAGATCAGGCCATGTACTCTGCGAAAAAGCAAGGGAAAAACAATTTTCAATTCTATACAACGGCGTTAGATGCTGTCCACCAAAGAAAAATGGATTTAGAAATGGGGCTTCGAACAGCCATAGAAAAGAATGAGTTATTCCTGCAATATCAGCCACAAGTAGAATTGGAAACAGGGGAGATCAAGGGAGCAGAAGCTTTATTGCGTTGGCATCACCCCAAATTTGGAAATGTTTCGCCGGTTGAGTTTATTTCTATAGCAGAGGAATCGGGGGTGATTCTTCATGTTGGAAAGTGGGTTCTCCAAACCGCCTGCAAGCAAATAAAAAGGTGGCAGGAAAGAGGCATTTTTATTAAGGTATCTGTGAATGTCTCGCCATTACAGTTTAAAGATAAACAATTCGTGGAAATCTTGAAACAGACACTTTTGGAAAATCAACTGTCACCGGAATTTTTAGCAATAGAAATAACAGAGTCTGTCATGCAAAACGTTAAAGAATCCTCGATTATATTGAATGAATTGAAGAAACTAGGAATCAAAATAGCTATGGATGATTTCGGAACGGGGTATTCTTCACTAAGTGTTTTGAGCCGCTTGCCGATCGATTATGTGAAAATAGATAGATCATTTGTAAAAGACGTTATTACAAACACAACTGTTGCAACATTAGTAAGAACAATTATCAACATGGGCAACAATTTAAATTTCCAATTAATTGCGGAAGGGATCGAAACGAAAGAACAGGCTGCTTTCATTTTTAAAAACGGCTGCCGATTTGGGCAAGGATACTATTATAGTAGACCAATACCAGCAGAGGACTTAGAGGCATTATTTCATAAACAAGATCCAACGATCCGGATCATATAAAAATCACTATGGAATGGGGACAACCAAATTGTTTTGGCTGTCCCTTTTCTCTTCACTAAGGTCATTATCATTCTAATGACCAATGATTTAATTTTTTAAAGTAGTCGAGGACAAATTCATGAAACAATTTTTCCGAAGGAGAGAGCTGCCGGTTGGTGGGGATGACAATTCCCACGGTTCTTTTAACCTCGGGATCTTGGATTTTTAAGCTGACGGTTCCTTCAGGCAAACTTCCGAAAAGCGTTGTCTGTGGCAGAAGTGTGACGCCGATTCCAGCCGAAACAAGACCTTTTATCGCGTCCAAATCCTCGCCTAAATAAGGCGTGTGCGGCCGAAAACCTGCTTGATGGCAAGCATTCACTACGATTTGCCGAAGAACAAACCCTTCGGGGAAAAGAACAAATGCATCATGCTCTAATTGATATAAGGCCAAACTTTGTCTATCTGCCAGTTCATGTGTTTGGGGCAAGAGGGCGACAAAAGGCTCTGAGAAAAGGATATCGGTTTGAATATCTGGATCACTGGGCGGCACAGGGCCAATGAACGCGATATCGATCTCACGTTTCTTGATCGCCTCCGTGAGAAAATCATAGGCTCCCTGCCGCAAATGAAATTGAACATCCGGGTGAGCTTTTTTAAAAGCAGAGATGATCATGGGCAGGGTGTTGCTTGCCAAGCTGGAGGGAAAGCCGATCCGAATGGTCCCGCGTTCCGGATTCAAATATTCTTGGATCAGCTGTGCAGCGTTGTCAATTGCCTTTAGCGCCAGCATGGCTTGATCGGCAAACGTTTTTCCAATGGGGGTTAACTTGACGTTGCGGCCCTCTCTTTCAAACAGCTCCACTCCCAATTCCTTTTCCAATAGGCCTACCTGGCGGCTGACTGCTGACTGGGCTACATGTAAATTTTCTGCAGCAATTGAAAAATGCTCCTGTTTTGCCACCTCAATAAAGTACTTTAATTGTCTTAGTTCCATTCTATCACCATTCTATCTCATTTTGAGATTAATTCTATCTAAATTATATATTGTTAATATGGATCTGGAAATATAAAATAAATACATAGAGAAAAAAGGAGAGCTAAACATGAAAAGAATTGGGTTGGCGTGGCAAATTTTTATAGGATTAATACTTGGAATTGCGGTTGGAGGCATATTTTATGGGAATCCCCATGTGGCTCAATACTTGCAGCCAATTGGCAGTATTTTTATACATTTAATTAAAATGATCGTGATACCTATCGTTGTTTCCTGTTTGATTGTCGGTGTTGCTGGTGTAGGTGATATGAAGGCACTTGGGAAACTCGGCGGGAAAACCATTCTTTACTTTGAAGTGATTACAACTATTGCCATTGTGGTGGGGCTTTTGGCAGCAAACCTGTTCCATCCGGGAACAGGAGTGGATCGTTCACACCTAAACAAAACAGATATTAATGCTTATGTGACAACAGCGAAAACTACGGAGTCTCATTCGATGGTTGATACGTTTGTGAATATTGTTCCAACGAATATCATTCAATCTTTAGCGAATGGAGATATGCTGGCGGTTATTTTCTTTTCGGTGATGTTTGGATTAGGCGTAGCAGCTATTGGAGAGAAAGGGGCACCGGTTCTTCAGTTTTTCCGGGGAACGGCTGATGCAATGTTCCAGGTGACCAATCAAATTATGAAAGTGGCCCCGCTTGGTGTTTTTGCGCTAATCGGTGTAACGGTCTCAACATTCGGTTTATCTTCCCTTGTTCCGTTAGGGAAATTAGTTCTTGTTGTTTATGGATCGATGATTTTCTTTGTGCTTGTAGTTATGGGGCTTGTTGCCAAGATTGCCGGTTATAATATTTTTAAACTGATAAAATATTTGAAGGACGAATTACTGCTGGGTTATTCTACAGCAAGCTCAGAAACTGTGCTTCCAAAGATCATGGAAAAAATGGAGAAATTGGGCTGTCCGAAGGCCATCACTTCTTTTGTTATTCCAACTGGTTATTCTTTTAACCTGGATGGTTCTACACTTTACCAAGCTATTGCGGCTTTGTTTATCGCGCAAATGTACGGAATTCATTTGAGTATTGGTCATCAAATAACATTGGTGTTGGTATTGATGCTGACGTCAAAAGGAATTGCTGGAGTGCCTGGTGTTTCGTTCGTAGTATTGCTTGCCACTCTTGGCAGTGTGGGAATCCCTGTTGAAGGCCTTGCTTTTATCGCAGGAATTGACCGGATTCTGGACATGGCTCGTACAGCCGTTAACATTGTGGGAAATTCACTTGCTGCCCTTGTGATCACGAAGTGGGAGAGCAAGAAATCGGGGGCCGTTGCCGAAAAGAAAGCGGCGGTATAAGCAGCACTAGAAATAAAAAAAGGATGATTCCCGATGAATCATCCTTTTTTTTGTCGAAAAAATAGTAGCTTTCTAAGCAGCATCATTTCTGCTGGATTTATTGCTTGTTGTCACTCTGGTTCCAAAGAAAATAGCTCCCAATACGCTTAAGATTCCCAGCGATTGACTCCAGCCAAATGGTTCTTTCAGGATCACAATACCGGCCAATGCGGCTGTCACGGGAAGGAATCCTGTGAATATCCCGGCGATATTTGCTTTTACCTTTGTAACACCCTGATACCAAAGAATAAACGATAGGACACTCGCGGTTACGGCATAATAAATGATCAGCAGCCACATGGAGAAGGTGAGGTTCATAAAGTTATAGTTTACAGTCTCTTTTATGGCAAAAGGCATGAATAATAGAAATCCGATGATATTGACCCAAACAGCCATTTGAACCGGAGTGAAGAGATCAGAGAGTTTCTTGGCAAAAATCGTAAAAAGTGCTTCTGAAATAACAGCACCGAATACAAGGGCATTTCCAAGTAAAAAAGAATGAGGGTCTGTGTTTGATGATGGTGCTTGATAGGTAATGATGGCAATTCCCAAAACAGAAAGACAAATGGAAAATGCCTGAACGACAGACATTTTTTCTTTCAAAAAGAAAAACGATAATAAAGCAATAATGGCTGGAACTGTACTTGTAATAATTCCAGCTGCAGTAGCGGAAGTATACTGGACTCCATGTAACATCAGGACGCTAAATAAAAAAACGCCAAAAAACGCTTGTAAAAATAAAATCCCCCATTGGCTCTTTTTCCCCGGAACTCTCTTGGTCGTCTTACTCATCCTTGACATGGGAATTAAAAAAAGCAAAGCAATTAAAAATCTGATTTCCGAAAAAAGAAAGATCGGAACATGTTCAACAATTATTTTCCCCACTGCTACATTGGCTCCAACGAAAGCCATTGCTAAAGCAAGCTGAACGTATGCTAACTTCAAATTTTCCACCCCTGTTCAAATTGCAAATAAAATCTAATATTTCCAAATTTTAAGATATGTTACTGAGAATATCAAATGATAGGTAGAAATTTGCCCGCTGTTGGGTGTTCCCTAGTTGATGAGCGTAAACACATAGATGAAAGCCTTTTGGAAAATAAAGTATTGACGAACCATAAAACAGCGTCTAAAATGATTAATAGATTGATATGTAACCGATTACATTCAGTATTGAATGATATGTAACGGGTTACATGTGTATGCAAAAAACGATGATCATCTAATAGATTATAAGAAATTTTTTAAAAAGATATGTGTAACGGGTTACATATTTTTATTTTTTACTGAATATGTAACGGGTTACACAAACTAAGAACAGGCTACGATAATGGAGTGGAAAAGCGGATGAGTACAATTAAAGAGGTTGCAGCTGAGGCCAAGGTGTCTGTTGCCACTGTTTCCAGGGTGATTAATAATAATGGCTATGTAAATGAGGAAACGCGGAAAAAGGTTTTGCAGGCGATTTCCACGTTAAATTATATGCCGAATGAGGTGGCGCGAAGCCTTTTTAAGAAACAGTCCAAAACCATTGCCCTGATTGTTCCTGATATTAAAAACCCTTTCTTTCCTGAAATTGCGAGGGCGATAGAGGATGTGATGAGCAGTCAGGAATATACCTTAATTCTCTGCAATTCGGATGGGAAAGTGGAGAAGGAAATTATGTATTTGGATGCCATGAAGCAAAAATATGTGGATGGGATTATTATTGTCACCAGTACATTAACACCCAAACATATTGAAACAAGGGATATTCCGATCGTAGCTCTCGATCGAAAGATTAGTCCTGATATTCCATCTGTTACAGTTAATAACTATGAAGGGGCGCGGCAGGCAGTTCAGTATTTGAAGAAGATTGGCTGCCAAAAAATTGCCCATATCCGCGGGCCGCATGCCATCAGCAATGCGGATGAACGTTATAAGGGATTTATGAAAGAGGTTGAGAATGAACCATGGTTTCACCCAGAATTAGTTGTGAATGGAAACTATAATGTGTTGGAAACAACGGAGGCCACAAAGGGGTTACTAACAAAATATCCAGATATCGATGGGATATTTGCCGGCAACGATTATATGGCTATTGGGGTATTAAAGGCAGCGGTGCAGCTGGGAATTCGAATCCCGGAAGAGCTCTCCTTAATCGGATTTGACGGAATCCAGCTCAGCCAATTAACCAATCCGGAAATCACGACCATGGCACAGCCGATTTACGAATTGGGACTTACGGCTGCTGAACAATTATTAGAAATGATTGAAGGAAAGCCGCTTGTGCAATTACACCATCATTTTGAAGTGAAATTAATGGACGGCCAATCGACAAAGAGGTGAGCTAACTTGGAAAATAAAAAAATAACAGTTGTTGGAAGTATTAACATGGATCTCGTCACAAGTACAAAACGAGTGCCTGTATTGGGTGAAACGGTTTTAGGCGAATCGTTTCACACCATTCCCGGCGGCAAAGGAGCAAACCAGGCGGTTGCCGCAGCTAGACTGGGGGCCGATACCACATTGATTGGCTGTGTAGGAGATGACACGTTTGGGAAAGATCTGCTTAAGCATTTGGCGAGCCAAGGTATTCGTACGCCTTATGTGAAACCGATTACATATTCAACGACAGGGATTGCATCTATTACGATCTCTAACGGAGAAAACCATATTATTGTCGTTCCCGGTGCGAATTTTCAGGTGACTCCGGAATATGTGGCAGAACATGAAGACGTCATCGCCAGCAGTGACATATTATTGCTGCAACTGGAAATTCCAATTGAAAGTGTTGAAAAAGCAGTGGAACTCGCGAAGAAGCACGGTGTAAAAGTGATTCTCAACCCAGCTCCCATTCAGCCTCTCTCCAAGGACTTAATGAAAAAAGTAGACTACTTTACACCTAACGAATATGAACAGCAGGTCCTGTTGGAGTCACATGAGTGGACAAATGAAGAGCGAGAGGAGCTTCTCGCCAAATGTATTATTACCAAGGGGTCAAAAGGGATAACATTTACTAGCGGCGGTAAAGTAATAGAGATCCCTAGCTATAAAGTGGAGGTCGTTGATACGACTGGTGCGGGCGATTCTTTTAATGGCGGGTTGGCGTATGCTTTGAATAAGGGGATCGCAATGGTGGAGGCATGCAAATTTGCCAATGCAGTTGCAGCCCTTTCGGTAACAAAGCTGGGTGCACAAAGCGGAATGCCAACGCTTGCTGAAGTGGAGGAATTTTTACAAACAAGGGATGAAGCAAAATGAAGAAAAATGGAATTTTAAATAGTCATATTTCAGAGGTTCTCTCAAGAATTGGGCATACCGATACGATTGTGATTGGTGACTGCGGCCTGCCGATTCCTGATGAAACAGTCAGAATCGATCTCGCTTTAAAAATCGGCACTCCGTCATTTATTGACACTTTAAAGGTGGTATTGGAGGATATGGCGGTTGAACAAGTGACCTTAGCACTGGAGATAAAAGACCATAATCCGGAAATGGAAGAACAGATTGCAAGTCTTGCCGGCGATCTCGAGTATAAGTATGTTACCCATGAACAGTTCAAGGAGCAGACGAAAAAGGCGAAAGCGGTGATTCGGACGGGAGAGGCCACCCCTTATGCCAATGTGATTTTACATGCAGGAGTGATTTTCTAAATGAACCGCATACCTGTAGTTGAAATGAAGAATATCAGTAAATCCTTTTCAGGGAACAAGGTATTAGAGAATGTCGGCTTTCAACTTCTGCCAGGGGAAATACATGCGTTAATGGGGGAAAACGGCGCTGGAAAGTCGACACTGATCAAAATCATGACCGGCATTTATGAACGTGATGCAGGTCAGGTGCTGGTGAAAGGCGAGGAAGTCCATTTTAACAGCCCAAAGGAAGCAGAGCAGGCCGGAATAGCTGTGATCCATCAAGAACTGAATATTATCCCCTATCTAACAGTCTATCAAAATATGTTTCTCGGAAAAGATTTGACAGTTGGGAAATTAGGGATTACGAGAGACCGGGAGATGAAACGGAAGACGAAAGAATATTTAAACCGTTTAGGCATTGACCTTGATCCGGATATCGAGGCGGGAAATTTATCAGTCGGTCAACAGCAAATGATTGAAATCGCCAGGGCTGTCGCGGCAAATACCGAGGTGCTGATCATGGACGAACCAACGGCAGCATTGACGGACCGCGAAATCGAGTCATTATTTAAGGTGATTGCCTCTTTAAAAGAACAGGGTGTAGGGATCGTTTATGTTTCCCATCGAATGGAAGAAATTTTTCAAATCTGTGATCGGATTTCAGTCCTACGTGATGGTCATTTTATTGATGTAAAAGAAGTAGCGAAAACAAACTTTGATGAAATCGTCAAATTAATGGTCGGCCGGCAGCTGGGGGAACGATTCCCTGAGCGTGATACGAAGCTTGGCCCTGAGCGGTTAAGAGTGGAACATCTGACTACCGCCGGCTTATTCGAAGATATCAGTTTTTCGGTACAGCAGGGTGAAATTGTCGGTGTTGCAGGCCTCATGGGGGCTGGGCGCACGGAAATCATGCAGGCGATTTTTGGCTATCGCTCCTTACATAGTGGAAAAGTGTTTATAGATGGGAAAGAATCAACGATTAAGACGCCGTTTGATGCGATGAAAGCGGGAATTGCCTTTGTAACAGAGGACAGAAAAAACCAGGGCTTAATTCTCGAGCTGTCCGTCAGAGAGAATCTATCGATTACGAACCTTACCAAAATTTCAAAGAATAGTATCATCTCGGCAAAAACAGAAATCAGCTTGATCGATGAAATGATTGAAAAACTTCACATTAAAACATCCGGCCGGGAGCTTACCGTGAAATCCTTGAGCGGCGGAAATCAGCAAAAGATTGTCATCGGAAAATGGCTTGGAATACAACCGAAAATCTTGATTCTCGATGAGCCAACCCGCGGTGTGGATGTGGGGGCGAAAAAAGAAATCTATCAATTGATGAATGAGCTCACCAAACAGGGAGTGTCGATCATTATGGTATCTTCCGAGCTTCCCGAAATCTTAGGAATGAGTGATCGGATTCTCGTCATCCGCGAAGGCAAACTTACAGCCGTTCTTCCCAAGGCGGAAGCAAGTCAGGAGAAAATTATGCAAGCAGCAACTGGAGGGAGTAAATCATGAAGACCTCGAAGTTTCAGATTATTCAAAAACTAGGACCGCTAATTGGTTTAATCATCATTACGGTCATTCTCTCGATCATCAGTTCAAGTTTCTTAACATTGGACAATGTGTTTAATGTATTACGCCAAGTGTCCGTGAATGCCTTAATTGCTTTTGGTATGACCTTTGTGATTTTAACAGGCGGGATTGATTTATCAGTAGGCTCGATTTTAGCTCTGTCATCCGCTATAACGGCAGGATTGCTGGCTGGCGGAATGGATGCACCTTTAGCCATGCTCATCGGACTCCTTTCAGGTGCGGTGATGGGGGCGATTAATGGACTGTTTATCACAAAAGGAAAAGTGGCTCCTTTTATTGCGACTTTGGCTACGATGACGATTTTCCGAGGGCTGACCTTGGTCTATACGGATGGAACTCCGATTACAGGGCTGTCCAAAAGTTATTTCTTTCAAATCATGGGACAGGGCTATTTTGGCTGGATTCCAGTTCCGGTGTTATGGATGCTGGGATGTTATGTTGTTCTTTATTTTATCTTGAAGAAAACGACATTTGGCCGAAGAGTGTATGCCATTGGCGGCAATGAAGAGGCTTCGATTCTATCAGGGATCCGTGCTAATCGGGTGAAAATATGGATTTACTCTCTGACAGGCGCTTTGTCCGCACTTGCCGGTATAATTCTTTCTTCCCGTCTAGATTCTGCCCAGCCCACTGCAGGTACTTCCTACGAACTTGATGCAATTGCTTCCGTTGTTTTAGGGGGAACCAGTCTTTCTGGGGGAAGAGGCTGGATTTTTGGAACATTGGTTGGAGCACTAATTATAGGTGTTTTAAATAATGGACTCAATTTAATGAATGTCAGCTCCTTCTATCAACAGGTTGTTAAGGGAGGTGTGATCTTACTAGCTGTCTTGCTTGATCGTAAAAAAGCTTCATAAAATACTTGTAAAATAGGGGGTTATGAAAAAATGAAAAAGGTTTTTAACGGGTTTCTATTTTTAACATTAGTGATGTTTGTATTAGCTGGCTGTTCCACAAAAGCGCCGGGTTCATCTGAGAAGGCATCTACTACTGACAAGAAAACGGGCAAAATCAAAATCGGATTGTCTATTTCTACATTGAATAACCCATTCTTTGTATCCTTAAAAGAGGGGGCCGAGAAAGAAGCAAAGGCTCAAGGTGCAGACATTATTACGGTTGATGCTCAAAACGATTCAGCAAAGCAAGTAAGTGACATCGAAGATTTAATCCAAAAAGGTGTCGATGTACTATTAGTAAACCCTGCCGATTCTGATGCAGTGAAAACAGCTATCGAATCAGCAAATAAAGCAAATATCCCTGTCATTACAGTGGACCGCAGTGCAAATGGCGGAAATGTAGTCTCCCATATTGCATCAGATAACGTGGCGGGCGGTAAAATGGCTGGAGACTTTATTCTTGAAAAGCTCGGTAAAAAAGGTAATGTCGTAGAATTAGAGGGGATTCCAGGATCCTCGGCGGCACGTGAACGCGGAGAAGGATTCCACAAAGCCATTGAAGGTATATCCGGCATTAAAGTAGTGGCCAAACAAGCAGCAGATTTTGACCGTGCAAAAGGCTTATCCGTAATGGAAAATATTCTGCAAGCCAATAAAAATATCCAAGCTGTCTTTGCGCATAATGATGAAATGGCTTTAGGAGCACTTCAAGCGATTGCAGCAGCTGGCTTGAAAAATGTAATCGTTGTTGGCTTTGATGCAACCGCTGATGCGGTTAAAGCGGTAAACGAAGGCAAAATGGCTGCCACTGTTGCCCAAAAACCAACTGAAATTGGCCAAAAAGGCGTCCAAACAGCAGTGAAAGTCGTGAACAAAGAGTCCGTAGACAAGTTTATCCCTGTGTCATTGGATTTAATAAAAAAATAGTAGGAGAAAGATGGGAAGGGCACTCAAGCACCCTTCCTATTTTTTAGTAGATAGGAAAGCAACTTTCCAATCAGGCATAAGTGCACTATTCATGAGCATTAGCCTCGCAGTCGAGAAGCTGTGCTTTTCGACGAATTATGCCTCTGTCTTCCCCCTAAGGGGCTCGTCAGTCTATATACAAGAAACGAAATGACGTAGAGTTTCCCCTGTAACTGCCATTTTCCTATTAAATGAATAGTCTAAACTCCCTTTTAACGGGAAAAATTACCTCCAATATAATGCTATAAACATACGTTTCTATGTATTAAAATAAGAATAAACTACTATTTTAATAGGGAAGGCAGGAGCGAGGGATGAAGCCACATGATCGTCACCCGTTGTCATTACATTTCGGCTTAAAATTCTTTATTGCGCTCATCATGTTAGTCGGAGGCTTTACAAACTTCAGTGTTGCGGAGGCCGCGGTTAAACCGGACCGAACGCCGCCTACCAAGCCCGCTAATTTGCATATGACGGGAAGAACGGATTCCTCTGTCACATTGGCTTGGAATAAGTCGACTGACCTGCACGGTGTGAAGAATTACACGGTGTATCAGAATAATAAAGTTTTAGGGACAACTGTCTCCACTCAGTATACGGTGAAAAACCTGCGTCCCGGAACAACCTACAGCTTTTTTATAAAAGCGCAAGATACAAAAGGGAATATTTCTGCTTCTAGCAATATAAATAAGGCTGCCACTGCGGTAAAAGATCAACCGCCAAAAGTGAGCACCATTCAGGTTTCTCCGATTGCAAGTGATGGACAAACTGTAAGCGGGACCATTAAGCTGTCTGTTACTGCCAGCGATGATAAAGGGATTCAAAAAGTTAACTTTTACAGCAATAATGGCGGGTATCTAATCAAGTCATTGACAGCGCCGCCGTATACTGCAACATGGGCCACAGACCCATGGGTGTCAAACGGCCAGCAAACATTGAAGGTGGTCGTGTATGATACGGCCAACCAAACCGCACAAGCGATAAAGACAGTGACCGTTAACAATGTAAAAGTGACTGTAGCTCCTGTCCAAAGTGCTTATAAAATGATTGGCTATTATACAAGTTGGTCAACTTACTCCAACTACCAAATTGCCAATATTGATGCAAGCAAACTTACGCAATTAAACTATGCATTTGCCAATATTTCTGATGATGGAAAAATTGAGATGGGAGATGCCTGGGCCGATGTACAAAAGCCGTTCCCTGGGGATACTTCCAGTCAGCCGTTAAAAGGGAACTTCAATCAGTTGTTGAAGCTGAAACAGCAAAATCCTAATTTAAAAACGATTATTTCGGTTGGTGGCTGGTCAGGGTCGCAAAAGTTCTCTGACGTGGCTCTAACCGACCAATCGAGAACTGTTTTTGCCAACAGCGTTCTGCAATTTATTTTACAATATGGCTTTGACGGGGTTGACCTGGATTGGGAATATCCTGTTACCGGAGGAGAATCAGGGAATACTTACCGTCCAGAGGATAAGCAAAATTTCACCCTTCTTTTACAAAAAATTAGAAGTGTTTTCGATGCTCAAAGTGCCCAGGATGGTAAAAAATATATCATTACCATTGCCGGCGGTGCTGGTAAAAGCTATGCGGCCAATACAGAATTGAATCTGATTCAACAATATGTGGATTACATTCAATTAATGACCTATGATATTCATGGATCATGGGATACCTTGACAGGGTTGAACGCACCGTTATACCGGGATCCTTCTTCCAAGTTTTACGCGGAGTGGAGTGTTCAAGATGCGGTGCAAATGTATCTCAACAATGGAGTGCCGGCAAATAAACTTATCATGGGCGTTCCCTTTTATGCAAGGGTCTACAATCAGGTCAACAATGTAAATAACGGTTTATATACGTCATTTACGGGCGGTGGATCGGCCATTACCTATGCTAATCTCGCAGCCAACTATTTGAACAAGAATGGATTTATCCGCTACTGGGATGCCGCTTCAGATGTTCCGTGGCTGTTCAATGGATCGCAATTTGTCAGCTATGATGATGAGGAATCCATGGGTTACAAAACATCCTTTATTAAATCAATGGGCCTCGGCGGCGCGATGATGTGGGAGCTCAGCCAGGATCCGAACGAGGTTCTATTAACGAAGATCTATAATGATTTAAAATAGATTATGATAATAGTATCCTGTCTTTTATGGTATATATGAGATCAAAAAAGTACATCACTAATCGTTAGTGGTGTATTTTTTGTTTAGAAGAGCTCTCGAATGTTAAGCTAATGGAGGCGGCCTAATATCATTTATATGAAATAGGAGGAAAAAATAATGTCTCAATCAATGATCTTTGATATGGATGGAACACTATTCCAAACCGATAAAATATTAGAGTTATCACTTAATGATACGTTTAACCATTTAAGATTATTAAATAAATGGGATACAGAAACCCCAATTGATAACTACCGTGAAATTATGGGCGTGCCTTTACCTAAAGTATGGGAAACCTTATTGCAGAACCATTCCATTGAAGTAAGAGAGCAAACGGATGCTTATTTTCTAAAAAGATTGATAGAAAATATAAAAAGTGGGAAAGGTGCTTTATATCCTAATGTAAAGGAAGTTTTCCGTTATTTAAAAGAAAATCAGTGTACTATTTACATAGCGAGTAATGGATTGAAGGAATATTTAAAGGCAATTGTGAGTTATTATCATTTGGATGAGTGGGTTACTGAAACATTTAGTATCCAGCAAATTGATTCGTTGAATAAATCAGACCTAGTAAAGAGTATTATAGATAAATATGAAATTACCAATGGCGCAGTAGTCGGGGATCGCCTTTCAGATATAAATGCAGCAAAAGATAATGGCCTAGTTTCTATTGGATGCCGTTTTGATTTTGCCCGTGAAGAGG
This sequence comes from Neobacillus endophyticus, assembly GCF_013248975.1. Classification (GTDB taxonomy): domain Bacteria; phylum Bacillota; class Bacilli; order Bacillales; family Cytobacillaceae; genus Neobacillus; species Neobacillus endophyticus. The sequence goes on along the minus strand of NZ_JABRWH010000001.1, from coordinate 1,091,958 downwards.
AACTTTCTCAGGCGGATCTCGTCATTGATGACTTAATTGAACTACAAACCCTATTACCCCAACTAAATAAATAGCATGAGATGAAAAGCTCGCACGAAGAAAAGGTCATTCCTCGTTTTACAGGGATGTCCTTTTTTAAATTTATAGGCCATTTCGTTTGAGAGGTTTCCTCCCTCTAAACTATTTTTATAGTGCTATTAGGCTACTTTTGAGTCCCTGCTTCTAAAAACTATTCTCCCTGATTATTTATAAATGTAGTCGTTTATTCGCTGCCAATTATGTGGATGCACATGAAGGAGGAAGAAATCATGACAAATGAAAAATTAAACATCGGAATTATTCTAGGAAGCACTCGCCAGGGCCGAGTTAGCCCACAAGTGGGGGAATGGGTAAAAGGAATTGCTGATCAACGTGGTGATGCTCATTATGAAATTGTAGATATTACGGATTACAACCTTCCGTTTTTCGGAACTACGGATGGGGCAGAACCGGGAATTAAAGCTTGGAATGATAAGCTGTTTAGTTTAGATGGATTTGTATTCATTGTCCAAGAATACAATCACAGCATTACAGGAGCTTTAAAAAATGCACTTGATTTAGCCCGTGAAGCTTGGAATGATAAAGCGGCAGGTATCGTCAGCTACGGGGGAAGCGGGGGAACTCGTGCAGCTGAACATTTACGTGGGATTTGCGGAGAATTACTAATTGCCGATGTGAAAACACACCCAACCTTATCATTATTTACTGACTTTGAAAATTTCTCCACGTTCAAACCAGCTGAACTGCATGTTAATAACGTCAATCTCATGCTTAGCCAAGTAGTAGCCTGGAGTGGAGCATTAAAATCCTTGAGAAAATAGTGTTCATGAAAGTACTTAAATAGTAGTTGATGAAAGCACCTAGATTGATAGGTGCTTTTCTTTGGCCGATAGGAAAGTTTAACTTTCCTATCAGGCATAAGTGCACTAAGGAATGCTTCGTGAGCATTAGCCTCGCAGTCGAGAAGCTGTGCTTTTCGACGAACTGCGTCTCTGTCTTCGCTCTAACGGGCTCACCAGTTGGCGAGTTTTTTTATCTTGATCTGTTGATTCAAAGGGGAATATATCCGAGTCATGGGGGGATTCGAACAGGTCGCTTTTTTCAGTTTGAGGTTTTGTTCTTTATTCACGCTATGAAGGACAGTTTCCTCTGGGCATGGCTGCATATTGTCTTTCATTCATGGCATGAAGGACAGCTTCCTTTTTCCAGTTTGTTATTTTGTTCATCATCCTTGCTATGAGGAACAGCTTTCCCTTAGCTTGATGGCGAATTGTTCTTCATCCCGCCAATGAAGACCAGTATCCACAGGGATTGGTGGAAAAAGTCCAACATCCGTCCAAAGAAGACCAGTATCCACAGGGATTGGTGGAAAAAGGTCCATCATCCGTCCAAAGAAGGGCAGTATCCACAGGGATTGGTGGAAAAAGGTCCATCATCCGTCCAATGAAGACCAGTATCCACAGGGATTGGTGGAAAAAGGTCCATCATCCGTCCAATGAAGGCCAGTATCCACAGGGCATGGCGAAGAAATGTCCATCATCCGTCCAAAGAAGGCCAGTATCCACAGGGATTGGTGGAAAAATGTCCATCATCCGTCCAAAGAAGGGCAGTATCCACAGGGATTGGTGGTGAAATGTCCATCATCCGTCCAAAGAAGGCCAGTATCCACAGGGATTGGTGGGGAAATGTCCATCATCCGTCCAAAGAAGACCAGTATCCACAGGGATTGGTGGTGAAATGTCCAACATCCGTCCAAAGAAGGGCAGTATCCACAGGGATTGGTGGTGAAATGTCCATCATCCTGCCAAAGAAGGCCAATATCCACAGGGATTGGTGGTGAAATGTCCAACATCCGTCCAAAGAAGGCCAGTATCCACAGGGATAGGTGGGAAATTGTTCTTCATCCGTCCAAAGAAGGCCAGTATCCACAGGGCATGGCGGGAAAATGTCCAACATCCGTCCAAAGAAGGCCAGTATCCACAGGGTATGGCGGTGAATTGTCTTTCATCCGTCCAATGAAGGTCAATATCTACAGGGCATGGTGGTGAAATGTCCTTCATCCTTCTTATGAAGGCCAGTTTCCGCAGGGGTTGGCTTCTTTTTATCCTTGATCCTCATAATAAGTACAGCTTCCACAGGGAACGGCCCGATGCTATTTCCGTGCGTAGTCCATTTTTTCCTCTTTTCAGGGATCTAAAACGATTCTATTTGTGCAAGATTTCATTTTTCGCCTTCACCAGTTGCGCCCGAGGCTAGTGGTCAGTATAGAAGGCTGCGATTCCTTGTCTATAGGCCAACTTCCATATTAGTTGAATAAAACCAGGATAAAATCAGCCACTATTTGGAAATATATTATAAATAATTTCTAAAGATGGATGAAATAACGAATAAGCAAATGGTTAAGGAATCCAGTTGTGATTTAATGGAAATTAGGTAGTGAAACAATGTAATGAAAGAAAGCGGGCGTAAGAATTTAATGTATATCTGTTTTGAAAAAGGTTAGGGGTATTCTCGTCTTGGAAAACCCCTAAAACAACAGGGAGACTTTTTATATGTTTTGGAAAAAAAATCGCCAACAACTGGTTTATAACAAGATCTTAAAAGATATTGAATCGGCAGATTTTATGTTCGAAAACCTTGAAAATATTGATTTAGACTCAAAACTTTCTACCAATGAAAAGGTATTTAAAGAGATCTTTCAATATTGTTCAGATGTTGTATTTCGCCCGATTGAAATTCAAAATGAAACCAAGATCCTTTTGATTTATATCGATGGTTTAATTGATTCAAAGACTCTTGATCAAATAGCTTTAAAACCAATGTTGTTTCATGGACTTCCTGGTGCATTGAGTAAAGTTCAAAGTATGGAGCAAATCATCGAACAGCATCTTGTTGCGATGGCGCAGGTTCAGAAAGATTCCAAAATCGTAGATGTGGTAAATGGGATCTTAAAAGGATATGTAATCATTTTAGTTGATGGCGTAAATAAGGCGTTAGTTGCGGAATTGAAAGGATACGAAAAACGAAGTGTGGAAGAACCCTCTGCTGAGGCGTCTGTTCGTGGACCAAGAGATGGATTTACGGAAACTTTACGAGTCAATACCAGCCTAATTCGAAGACGTATCCGAAGTGTAAAACTCAAAATGGAGCCTATGACGGTTGGTCGAGTGACTCTAACGGATATTGTCATTGCTTATGTTGAGGGAATTGTTCCGAATTCAGTCATAGAGGAGGTCCGGAAAAGAATCCAAAGAATCCAAATTGACGGGGTGATGGAATCAAGTTACATCGAAGAGTTTATAGAGGATGTTACCTGGTCGCCATTCCCGCAAATTCAAAATACCGAACGCCCCGATGTGGTTTGTTCCAGTTTGTTAGAAGGAAAGGTCGCCATTCTCGTCGATAATACTCCATTTGTATTAATTGCTCCTATGACATTTTGGAGCGGCTTACAAGCAGCGGATGATTATTACGAAAGGTCTATTTATTCAACTTTCATTCGAATCATTCGCTACGCCTTATTTAATATTGCTTTGCTTTTCCCGTCATTGTATGTAGCCATCGTAACATTTCATCCGCAGCTGATTCCTACTGCTTTGTTAATGAGTATTGCTGCAGCCAGGGAAGGAGTTCCATTCCCAACTGTCATTGAGACCATATTGATGGAATTTATGTTTGAGGGTCTTCGCGAAGCGGGAATTCGGTTGCCAAAAACTATTGGCTCAGCTGTTAGTATTGTTGGGGCGCTTGTCATAGGACAGGCAGCGGTGCAGGATGGTATTGTATCGGCCACTGTAGTCATTGTTGTATCAACGACGGGTATTGCGTCATTTGCCATACCGCGGTACAATCTCGGGACTGCTTACCGATTTCTGCGCTTTCCCATGTTAATTCTAGCAGGAACGCTCGGATTATATGGAATAATAGTCGGAGTTTTCTCTATATTAATACACCTCCTAAAACTTCGTTCGTTTGGAATTCCCTATTTAAGTCCGGTAGCACCGCTTATTTTAAAAAACTTGAAAGATGTATTCGTTCGCGCACCAAGATGGAATATGACTTACCGGCCGGAATTAATCTCCGGAGCGAATAAAAAACGTGCTTTGGAAGGTCAGCAACCAAGCCCAAAGCATGAGGGACGAGACAAATGAATCAGAAATTAACCGTCTATTTCATGCTTATTTTATTACCATTCTTCCTTTCTGGATGTTGGGATAGTATGGAGTTAAACGACCGTGCGATTGAACTTGCATGGGGAATTGACGCCGCAAAGGGCAAGAAGATTCAGATCAGTACACAGGTTATTATCCCATCCAAGATCGGATGGGGACAAGGAAATAGCGGCGGTGGTGGGCAAGGGAAAAACTATTTTGTCGAAACAGGTATTGGCAATGATACGCTTGAAGCTGTTGAGAAAATGCAAACAAAGCTTTCTCGTAAAATATTTCGCGGGCAGCGGCGTGTCATTGTAGTTGGGGAGAAACTGGCTAGAAAAGGAATCAAAAATATATTAGATACCTACACACGAGATCCCAGCATCAATTTACTAACTGATATTTTTGTTATTAAGGGAGGTACCGCCAGGAACTTCCTTGAGACATCTTATCCTCTAGAGAGTATACCAGCCGTAGGAGCTTTAAAAGAATATAACCAGATTGGGGCACTAAAACAAGTAGGATTTTTACAATTTTTACTTTCTGCATCCAGTGAAGGGAGCTGTCCAACGATCCCCACCCTTTTATTTAGCCCCTCCGCTTCTTCAGCAGAAGGACAGAAACAGGAAGAGAAAGGGTTTCGAATTGCGGGGTCCGGAATATTTAACAAAGAATTGAAATTAATTGGATTCTTAAATTTGGAAGAAGGTAAAGTCCTTCGCTGGGTGACAGGGAACCTGGATTTTCTAACGATCACTTCACGTGTACCAAGAGAAAAAGGGTACATCAGTTTGGATGTAAACAAAGTAGATAGTAAGATTCAGCCCCTCGTTCAAGGGAACAAGGTAAAATTTCTAGTTAAACTAACGGGGCAAGGATCAATACGTGAAAACAACACAAGTTTAGACCTTACGGATGTTAAAAATATAGCGATTGTTCAACAAGCATTGGATACACAAGCTGAAAAGATGGTTCTCAGGACTATTAGAAAAGTGCAAAAAGAGTATGGTACAGATATCTTTGGTTTTAGTGATGCCATTCAACAAAAAGATCTTCGGCAATGGAAGTCCTTAAAGAAAAATTGGGATCAAGAGTTTTCAGAAGCTGAGATTTCTGTAAAAGCAAACTTGTTAGTTCGGAAGATTGGCGTAACAGGTCAATCGTTAATTAAATGAGGTTAAACGAAGCAGGTTGCTGAGGGAACAATACGATTATTTAAGAATATGAGCAAAAAAACATACAAGTAGACCACCGGTCAAACCGGTGGTTTTACTTGTATGTTTTTTTATCACTTTTTATTTTTTGAACACCTTTTGCCGAAACCATGTAACAATAAGTAAAATGGCTGGTACTACTAAAAGCAATGGAATCCACACATACGGGAGAACGATTTTTAAAAAATGTAAATAAATGTGCTCAGATATATTTTTTGACATGGTCATGCCCAGAATCAATGCTATAACGGATGCTGGAATGGTGAGTACACGATAATTTTTCATACCTGTCAACTGTTGGAATCCTTTTGAAGCAGAAAGAATAGTAAGTGTACTTTTTAAGAATGCGGTCGAAAAAAAGTATAAAACACCAAAGATTTGCAAGTTTTCGATGAAATTCCCAATGCTGATCATTCCTAATAATGTATATAAAGGATATAGAAAATGTGAAAACAGACCGCCAAAAACGGAAATGCACTGTATATCCCAAAATGCTATCATTAATCCGGAAAATATAGTGGCTAGAACTGTAACCTTCATGACTTTTTCAGGGTGCTTTGTATCTGTCCAGAACATGGAAAGTACGATTGATTCTGCAAATGGCTGAGTCATGCCTCCGGGAAATGCAACCTTCCAAATAGGAGCCCATCCGTCTTTTAAAACAGGACGTAAATTATTGATATGCATAACACCAGAACTAAAAAGAAGGATCACCTGAATACAAAACATTAATAAAACCAAGGGGAAGATGATTTCACCCAGTCGACCAATGATCTCAATTCCTCCAAATGCGCAATAGGCAATAATGATGATAAAGACACCTTCAATAACTAGATAGGGGGTATTGAATAAAATGGTTGTTGAAACCATATCCCTAACATCCCCGAGAATCCTGCCTACATGATATAAAAACAATAGAGGGTATAAAAAAGCAATTGGCACCCCGATCCATCGTCCAAACTGGGCGGGAAACCACTGAACCAGCGTTAACCCTGGGTTCATCCGCATTAAGGTGGTGTATAACAGGATGACGAGAAGACCTAGGCACATGGATAAAAGTTGGGCTAGCCACGCATCCCGATCGGCAGCAGCTCCAAAGCCAAATATAACAGTAGTTCCTAATTGGAAGATAAATGTAATGACGAACAATTGATAGGATGAAATTTTATACATAGTGTTTTGTCACCTAAGATAATTCAAATATACAACCATTCTGTTATCAACTATATAGTATGCAGAGTCATATTATTGGAAAATGCTGGTTTATTTATTCGTTTATTATAAGTGTTTCTACGATTGGATTGCAAACCGGTCAAGTGTTGTAATTTTAGAAGAAGTATTTTCCTTATAGAAATAGGTATTAATTTGGTTGGAAGTACTATTATTTTCAGATTCACACAAGTTTAAAAAAAGACTTATCTATTATTTCTCGCCCTACAGATGGATGTCTTCTTACTTTTTTCATATGTTGCCTTTCAAATTCCTTAAATTCAGATGTTCTCATGTTTTGATCCAACATGGATGTTTTGTTAGTAACATCCAACTGTTTTTAACGGAAGAAAGATCATAGCTCTATCTTTTATCAAGAATTAGGACATAGGTAAATATTCACAAAAATAGCAATAAAAACTTACGAAAATTCCGAAAGAAAGCGTTGCCAACGTGCCTATAGTATTATATTATTATAGTAATAACAGATCACAAATCTTTACGATAAAGGCAAACCTATTGAAAGATAGGGACGCAAAGCCAGGGGCCTAAAACGCATCAGTCAAGGCAGCCGGTTGCCGAAAAAGAGGGAGCTAATTCAAAAATCCACCTCTTTTTCAGGGGTGGATTTTCCGCTCTATGAAATAGGTATTTAGACCTATAAAAAGCAAACTGAAAGGGGGTGAAACAGATGAAAGCTCGCTTAAAAAATATTTTAGCTATCAGCGCTGTAGTTGCTGCTGCTTTAGCTCCAATTATCGGTCGCCCATGGATTTAGTCGTCATTACAAGAAAACTGGGTGAGAGATCACCTGGTTTTCTTTATTTTTATCAAAGAAAGGGGCCATTCAAATGGTATTTTTCGTTATTATTGCTTTTCTCATCGCGTTTTTCCTAAAACGAAATCCGTTTCAATTTGTTCGAAATATTTCATTTAAATGGCCTCTTATTATTCTGTTAAGTTTTGGGGCACAGATTGTTTTATCGTTTGTTACGTTGGAAACAAGGGAAAAAATAGTATGGGTTTTCGTTTTAACGTTTATCGGCGTTATTTTCGGGCTGTATATCAATAGAAGGATTCCCGGTGTGAAGTGGATTTGTATAGGAGCAGCCTTGAATTTAATTGCGCTGCTTTTAAATGGAGGAACAATGCCGGTTTCTAAAAAAGCTCTCCAGCTGACAGGACAGGCAGGTGTTTCGTTTGCCACCGATGCCCGTCATCACCTAATGGGTGACTCCGTGTATTGGATTCTTGGAGATTGGATTCCGGTGATCAGGTATGCACTAAGTCCTGGGGATATTTTGGCGGGAATAGGGATTGCTATACTTATTATCAAACACTCTGAAAAACGAAGCGATCAGGATGAGGGCAAATGAGATTAGTTAACTGGTTTACCATTATTCTGTTTTCCATAGGGATCGGAGCATTATTGTATTCAGTGACAGCCATATCGATCCATCAACTATCCATCTATCTTTTCGTTGTTGCGATCACGGTTATTCTCGAGATTTTCCCGATCCAATTACCTAGCGGTGACCAATTTGAAGCTGGAAGTATTGGCGTTTTGTTTGTGCTATTGCACTTTGGTATACCATATGCAGTATTGGCCATAACCATCGGTTTGGCCGCTCTTTTTATAAAAATTTTGAAAAAAGTAAAGATTCCTCTGTTTCGTCTGATTGTAAATGTCGGAATGTACACGATTTCGATGCTGGCTGCATTGTCTGTTTGGAGAATGACCCAAGGGATGAAGATGATTATAGCGGTTGCTATTTTGGCTTTCCTCTATGAAGTGGTGAATATAGCCCTGTTGGAAGTCATACAAAAATTGACAGCCAATCGAAAATTATTTGCCTCCTTTAAACAGCAATTAAGAGAGCTGTTGATTCCCATCGGTGTGTATTCTATTGTTATTCCGACCTTGCTGATCCAGAAAACGAACAAAGAGATCATCATTACCGTGTTATACACCCTATTTTTCTTGCTTATTGTCATCTTTTTTTCCAAAGAATACACAAAACAGCTTTCATTGAGGAATTCATCTTCCAAAGCTTTTATTCAAGTTCTTGAAGGCCGTATTACCCCCAGTTTGGCCGGGCATGGTAATCGGGTAGGGGCCATTTGCGAGATTCTTTTGGAAGATCTGGATTTTCCAAAAAGCAACCGAAAAGATTTAATTCAAGCTGCGATTATACATGATATTGGAAAAGCATTACTTCCCACCTATATTTTTCGAAAACGCGGGGATTTGACTTTATCCGAAGAACGAGAGTACCAAAGACATCCTGAAAAGGCTGTTGAAATCGTCAAAACGATGTTTTCGAAAAGTGAATTTTCCGATTGGATTCTATATCACCACGAGCGTTGGGATGGAAAGGGTTTCCCAAAAGGGTTATCAGGAGAACAAATTCCATTAGGGGCCCGCATTATTGCTATAGCCAATGAACTAGATTTCATTCTAATGCGTCATGATGATGCGGAAACGATTTTTAAATTACTTCAAGAAAAATCAGGGACGGTGCTGGACCCTAAATTAGTGGAAAAAGTAGAATTCAGTCATATTGAAATGCTGGTTGAGGAGCTTCGGGACCTCTTCCGCCGAGAAGAATTACCGCTAAATGATTACACAGAAAATCAATTTTCCGATGATTCTTACTCAAGTATTGGGGAATCTTACTTTGTTCAAGTCCAGAATGGCCAGATTCGATCGCCGAAGGATGAAATTTCAGAACATGTACTGCGCAAACTAGCGGAGGCCGCTTTAGAGCAGAACAAACCAGTTCATGAAACCATCCGTCGTGATAACCTCACACTGGATGTTCACGCCCAATCTTTGAAAAACGGAGAGGTTACGATATTTGTGCATGATCTGTCTCCATATCTTGCATTTAGAAAGAATTTGGAGCGCAACATTTTGGAGTCCTATGTAGACGTCATTGAAACGCTATCTGAAGGGAAAATTAAATTGCTATCTTCCCAAGCAAAGCTGGAAGAACAATTCGGGAATTGGATTGCGGATATTCCTATTCATAATACATCGGATGTCTCGAAGTGCAGGGAATTGACCACAAAAGCACTCGAGCAATATCCAACTGAATTACAGTCGATGAAAGTTCAAGTTGCAGTGTCAGAAGCCGTGACAAATGTTCTCAAACATGCAACAAAGGGGAAATTCTCCGTTTATCAACGTGATCAAAAGCTGCAATTTCTAATTTCGGATAAAGGATCGGGTATCCCGCTTCATGAAATTCCAAAAACAATCTTAATTTCCGGTTATTCCAGTAAGCGTTCGTTGGGGAAAGGTTTTAAAATGATTGCCAGCTTTTCCGATGGCGTACAAATCTTTACATCGCCAGAGGGCACTTCTATATTAATTGAATTCAGATTATTGGGAAAATAATGCAGATGAAATGTTTTCAAAAAAGAGGGGAATCTATACCGTAGGGCTCCAATAGCTTCCGGTTATTCCCCTCTTAACAGAATTTTATTCTTGTATTTGCAAACCATATTGAAAATATCCGTTTTCTAAAGTTTTTTTCCAGATGATTCTTGCTTTAAATGGAATACTATTATCTAATTCAATGTTTTGGCAGGTTAGGATAGTTTCGAGATCCACATCTAATTCTGTTACAATTTTTAATCCGTTGAAACTGGCGTCTTCTAATTCTGCTTTTTGGGGAACGGGCTCTAAAATCATCAATTGGATGGAATTTTCGAAGTCTACTCTCCCAAATTGACGACGTTCGATACTCATACGCAAACTCCTCTCAAAAGATGTAGTGAAACGATAATCTGGTAGTAAAGCCCCATGGAATACTCTTATTTTAATGGCAGCAAGAGGATAGTACAAGACAATTTTTAAAAAATGAAGGTAATTTTAAAAGGGCTTTCATCTTGTGGGATTTTAGGTCAGGGGGGATTAAATTGGAGTTACTTTTAGACATTCAGTCGAACCAAAAACAGGTTGTCATTCGAATTAATGGGGTTATGGATATTGCGACAATGGATGCTTTTCATGTTCAAATGGAACAATTACCTGCTACCTTTTCCTCCTTACTGCTGGATTTTTCAAATCTTGAATTTATTGACTCTACGGGCATTGGAGCCATCGTGGAATTAATTTATCTTTCTCAGGAAAAAAACTTCACGATTATGTTCGAGGGAATGAATGAGGATATAGAGGAAATATTTGAGATGCTTGGGGTGTTCCGGATCTTAGAGGCTTTAAAAAAGGAGGGAGCTTAGTTGACTCTTCAAGACCATGTCTCTTTTCAATATGATGATTCCGAAATTTTTGAAGAATTAAAAATGTTGAAAAGAGAAATTAATTTAGCGAGAAATATCCAAACTAAGCTTCTAAATGCCGAAATTCCGAAGCTGGTCGAAAGCGAATTGACCGGTACCTCCATCCCAGCGAGATTGATTGGCGGGGATTATTTCGACTTCTATCCATTGACCGATGGGAGAATTCGAATGGTGATTGGAGATGTGATGGGGAAGGGAATTCCTGCTGCGATGTTAATGATTTTAACAAGGGGAGCCTTCAGGAGTGCCGCCCAAAGTACTGGCGGACCAGGGGATACGTTAACAGCCATGAACAATGCTTTATACAAAGATTTCCGTGCTTTACGATCATTTGTCACTGTACTTTGTGCCGATTGGGACCCAAAACAAGGGACGTTGACGTTTGCTAATGCTGGTCATCCTCTTCCGCTTCTCTTAGGAGGGAATCAAGTATCAGAGCTTCCGAAAGTCAGCGGGGTGATGCTTGGCGGCCTGCCTAATCAAATTTACGAAGAGAAACAGGTCCGTTTAGCGCCAAATCAGTATGTTTTATTTTATACAGATGGGATTATAGAGGCACAGAATCAAGCGGGAGAACAGTTTACCCGTGAACGCCTTAAGAAGATTTTGCTCGAAAATGAAGGGAAAAGCGTCCAGCAATTGGAGCAGGCGGTGGTTCAGTCAGTTTATCAATTTTCAAATGGAATGAACCAAAAAGATGATATAACGATGGTTCTGCTCCGGATTTGAGAGAGCAGGACATTTTAAGCAACAGTGATTTGCTCATAAAGGGGTAAGGCGAATGAGTGCAGTAATTACGGCAGAAGGTAAAAATATAGAAGAAGCCATTGCCAAAGGGTTGGCTGAAATGGGCTTAACCGAGTCCCAAGTAGAGATTGAAGTCATTCAAAACCCAAAGAAGGGGATATTTGGCTTCGGAGCAAAACCGGTTGTTGTCCGATTAACGGAAAAAATAGACGAGCAGGGACGTTCTATTGAGGAACTGCCTTTACCGGAGGAGAGTTTGAATCTAACTTTTGAAGAACCTCTCCAAAGAGGAGCACAGGACTTAAATGATCAGAATCTTGAAGTCGGGAAGATCTGGGTCAAAGATGGACAAATTTATATAAAAGATACTCCTGCTCATTACCCAACCATTACGCCAGCTAAAGAGGTTTCCCTATATAAGAACGGTGAATTGGTAACGAAAACAACGGCTCTTATGGAAAAGGATTTGATAGAGGTTAAACTCCCGAACGAATTGAAAGAGCCTGTCTGGTCCATTGAAATGGACCCTCTAAAAGTGACAGCCATGCTGCACCTTGAACCTGGTTTCCGAAGATCCTACAGTTTGGTGGATCAAGAACCAAGTTCACATCTTCAGCTTGAAATTCAAGTAGAGGAGGAAATCATCAATCCCCTTCAACTGGATCAAATTCAGCAGAAAATGAAGGATTTAGGCATTAAAAAGGGTGTTCGTATTTTAGAAATTCAACGTGCCATGCGAGCTACAGAACCTGGTACCTTCACGATAGCAGAAGGGACGAGCCCAAAAAAAGGGGAGGATGGCTGGATCGAGTGGTTAGTAGAAGAGGAATTGGATTACACAACGAAATTAATGGAAGATGAAGATCTAAATAACCGTAAGCATATAAAAATCCCGAGTGTTTACAAAGGGCAGCTACTTGGGGTTATTCATCCATCAAAGCCAGGAACAGATGGGGTGTCGATAACTGGGGAAGTAATTGAGCAAGAGGAAGCAGAAACATTAAAAATCTATGCGGGCAAAGGGGTCGATCTGATTGACGAAGGGACAAAAGTTGTCGCCATTGAGTACGGCAGGCCTTCACTGATGTCAAAAGATGGGATCACCAGAGTGTCTGTTATTCCTAGATCTATTCACTCAGGAAATATTCTTCCGGGACTGGGAAAAATGTCTTTTCATGGAGACATGATCATCCAAGGGAATATAAAAGAAGGAATAGCAGTAGAAGCTCGCGCGGATTTGCTTGTTTACGGAACGGTTGAGCAATCCATCCTTAAAGCAGGAGGCAGGCTGATTGCTTGTCAAAACGTTGTAAATAGCCAATTATCCGCCGGGGAACGGAATCAAAAAATCATTGAAATCATCAATCATTTAAGAAAGCTTTCAACCGAATTAAAAGCATTTATAGCAGCTGTCGAGCAAATTTATCAGTCACCGGTATTTAAAACTTCTGATATCAATAAAATGGGGCTTAGTTCTATGATCCGCATATTGCTTGAGAAGAAATTTAAGCATTTACCGCCGTTAATTAAAAAGATCACCGGGCTGGTTTTCGTTGCGGATCAAATGCAAATATTGGACCCTGAATTGAAAGAAATTAATGCCTCTTTGGTAAATGGATTTATCCAGTTGGCGCCAATGCAATTTCAAACACCAGACGACATTTCCAAATTGGTGGTAAGAATAGATGCGGCAAGTGATCCTGCTGCAGAAATGCATGAAACAAATGGACAAATTATGCTCCCCTATGCGCTGAATAGCAAGATTCAATGCAATGGTGATGTGATCGTTGCCGGAACGGGATGTATTCACTCTCAAATTCATGCCAGAGGAAAAGTAGTAGTCAAAGGCCTCCTAAGAGGAGGAGAGGTTCATGCCGACAAGGGGGCAGAGATCCATGAAGCGGGAACTCGAGGAGGAGAGATTACTTTTATCCGGGTTCCACAAGATCAATCCATCAAAATAAATAAAGTTATCGAAGGAACCAGAATTCAAATTGGCAATGTTCTGTACCAATTTGAGCAATCCGAACAAAATGTATTTGCCAGAGTGTCGAAGGAAGGAAAATTACTGCTGTCCTAGCGGAATTCTTTTAACAGGGGAGGGATCAAAAGTGTTTGAATATCAAATGGTCAATGAGGGAGTAAAGACCACTGTTCAGTTAAAGGGAGACATGGATATTGAAATCACGGAGGTCATGGAGGAAGAGATCATTCCTGCGTTACAAACAGCACAGGAAGTCGAGCTTAACTTTGCCGCTGTATCATTCGTGGATTCAACCGGAATCGGCTTATTGATGAATCTTGTGCAGCATCTGAAGGAACGAGAAATCTTAGTAAAGATAACGCATTTGAAAGAGGACATATATGAAGTGTTTGACCTGTTGCAAATCCCGGACATCATTGGCAGAGACGTATTTTCTTGACCGATTCCGGACTTAAAGGGGCATTGTGAGGAAGTCGAGCGACCCTTAGTTAAGGGGAAAAGTGGAAAAAGAGGGGGCGTGTGGAAGTAGGGCGGTTCTAGTTAAGGGGTAAGGGTCAAAAAGGGATCGGAAGCGAAAGTAGGGTGGTTCTAGTTAAGGAAAAAGGAACAAAAAGAGCTTGGAAGCGAAAGTAGGGCGGTTCTAGTTAAGGGGTAAGGGTCAAAAAGGGCTCGGAAGCGCAAGTAGGGTGGTTCCGTTAAGGGAGAAGGGTCAAAAAGGGCTTGGAAGCGAAAGTAGAACAGTCCTAGTTAAGGGAAAAGAGTCAAACAGAGCTCGTAAGCGAAAGTAGAGCGGTTCTAGTTAAGGGGTAAGGGTCAAAAAGGGCTCGGAAGCGCAAATAGGGGTGGTTCCGTTAAGGGAGAAGGGTCAAAAAGGGCTTGGAAGCGAAAGTAGAACAGTCCTAGTTAAGGGAAAAGAGTCAAACAGAGCTCGTAAGCGAAAGTAACCCGGTTCTAGGTAAGGGAAAAGGGTCAAAAAGAGCTCGTAAGCGAAAGTAACCCGGTTCTAGTTAAGGAAAAAGAGTCAAACAGAGCTCGTAATCGAAAGTAGACCCATTCTAGTTAAGGGAAAAGAATCAAAAAGAGCACGTAATCGAAAGTAGAGCGGTTCTAGTTAAGAGGTAAGAGTCAAAAAGAGCTTGTAAGCGCAAGTAACCCGGTTCTAGTTAAGGGAAAAGAGGCGAAAATAGCCTGGAGGCGCATGTAACCTGGCTCTAGTTATGGAAAAAAGGCACAAAAAGCTCACAGGCGTGAGTAATCGAACTTGAATCGGATAGGTAAAAAAACGAAAAGCCCCCTTGGCTGCAAACATGAAGCGGAAACGAAAAGTCCACGCACGTTATGAACAGCGGCAGAGCAAAAGTAAAAGATGTTTTTATTAAAATCACATTAGAATAATTTAAAATATCAGAAAACACGTTGACAAAAAATAAAAATTGGACTATTTTAAAATTAATCATACACATCGCAGTTCACTTCACATTACATCATCTTCACTACCTCTACTTTCATTATATTTTTGAAAGCGCTTCACACGAAATGCTTAACAACCTTAATCTCTCTCTACATCATCTTTTAAAATAGCGCAACAAATGGTATATACCATTTGGCGAATGCTGGAAAGTTATATAAAATGATAGATAGCAATGATCTACTAAATAGGAGACATAATAGATGAGTAGAATGATGAGAGATGAAGAGGCGATTCCTTTTTATAAGCAATTAAAGGAAAAAATCATGGATGATATTGAAATGGGGAAATTGAAACATGGAGACAAATTGCCCTCAGAAAGAGAGCTAGCCGAACAGTATGGAATAAGCCGAATGACGGCCAGGCACACCTTGTCCATTTTAGAAAGGGAAGGTGTGGTGGAGCGGCGGGTTGGCGCTGGAACATTTGTTGCCAATCATAAAATAGAAATGGATTTTATTACCTTCAACAGTTTTACAAGAAATATGCTGAACAAAGGGCTCATTCCAAGCACCCAAGTCCTTTCGATCAAAAGAATAGAAGCCAAACCGGTGTTAGCCAATAAATTGAAGCTTCCTCCCAGTGAAGAGATGATCGTCATCAAAAGGCTGCGATTAGTCAATAACATGCCAGTTTCCATCGAGGAATCTTTTCTTCCTGTCAAGCTTGTGCCAAACATTGAACATCATATCATGAACGATGTTTCGTTGTATCAAATATTAGAAAACGTTTATGGCATCCAACTGGTCAGAGCTAAAGAGCACATGCATGTGACCTTATCGGATGAAGAAGACAGCAAGCTGCTTAAGATCCGTTCGGAAAGTCCGTGCATCTTTCAGGAGTCTGTGGCTTTTGACCGTAACGAGCGGGAAATTGAATTTTCCACTTCGCTGACCCGAAGCGATATTGTGAGATTTTATTCGGAACTGAATTTGAAATAAAATTCAGTTTTAAACAAAATGGTATATACCATTTATCGAGGAGGAACTGAAAGATGAAAGTCATTGGTGTGGGCGATAATGTCGTGGATCAGTATCTTTATAAAAAAATCATGTACCCTGGCGGCAATGCCCTGAACTTTAGTGTTTATGCAAAACAGCTCGGGGTGGAATCAGCCTATCTTGGAGTTTTCGGCAATGACCTAGCGGCAGAACATATCATTCAAACACTAAAAAGCTTGGATATAGATCTTTCCCATTGCCGGCAGCATAACGGTGAAAATGGTTATGCACAAGTGGATTTGATAGACGGGGACCGCGTCTTCATCGGCGGCAACGGCGGGGGCGTTCAAAAAGACCACCCCATCCTCCTAAGCGAAGATGACTTGGCATATATACAAAATTTTGATATGGCACATACCAGCATTTATAGCGACATCGAACCCGAGCTGCCGAAACTCAAAAGGACCGGAGTTCTCGTTTCCTTTGATTTTTCAGCAGACTATACGGAAGAAATTTTAAAAGAAACCTGTCAGTATGTCGATGTCAGCCTGTTATCATGCGGGCAGCTTTCAGACTCCGAGGTGGAGAATCTATTAAAAACAGTTCACCGCTTTGGCAGTAAACTAGCCATAGGCACAATGGGCTCAAGAGGCTCCATCGTCTTTGACGGCCAGAGCTTTTACCGCCAGGAGCCGCACTTTGTCAAACCAGTCGATACACTGGGGGCTGGGGATTCTTTTTTCACAGCCTTTATGATCCATTACCTTAAAAAGGAGATAGAGTCTAAAGAGCTTCTTTTAAAAAGAAGTTTGGAAGAAGGGGCAAAATTTGCGGCAAAAACCTGCCTAGTCGATGGAGCATTTGGTTATGGGATACCATTCTAATTCCCGTTTCGGGAAGGAATTGTAATAAAAAAGATCAAGCAGGGGGTGCAGGAATTTACTAGTTTAATTTTTAAAAAATAAGGAGGTTAATGGTATGAGTAAAAAGACAAAGTTGTTATTTGTGGCTATGTTACTATTTGCTCTCGTATTAGCAGGATGTTCGAGCTCTTCTTCAACCACTGAAGAAGGATCAGGCAAAATTGTCTTAAAGTTCTTGCATAAGTGGCCAGAGCCAGAAAATCATCCCTATTTTGACCAAGTGGTAAAAGAATTTGAAAAACAGCATCCGAATATTGTGATAAAAACAGATGCTATTGCCGATGGACCAATCAAGGATAAACTTCGCGTCATTCTTGGCGGCAATGATGTACCAGATATCTTCTTTTCCTGGTCAGGGGAATTTGCGAGGAAATTTGTTCGTGCAGGTGCAGCTTTGGATTTAACCCCTTATTTAAATAAAGATACGGCCTGGAGAGATAGTTTTATCCCGTCATCCCTTCAGCCATTCCAAACGGATGGAAAGAACTATGGAATTCCTTTGGACCTCGATGCAAAGTACTTTGTTTACAACAAATCAATCTTTAAGAAATATAACCTCCAAGAACCCAAAACATGGGATGAATTTCTCCAAGAATTAGATACCTTAAAGCAAAATGGCGTCACACCGATTATCTTTGGTAACCAAGATCCGTGGGCTGCGATTCATTACCTGACAGGGTTTAACCAAAAATTAGTTCCTCAGGATGTCAGAATGAAGGACTATAACCCGAAAACAGGAGAATTCACGGATCCAGGATATGTGCAAGCTTTGCAAATGTTTGTCGATTTAAATAAAAAAGGTTATTTCATGAAAAATGCGAACTCTACATCACACGATATGGCAAAGCAATTATTCTTTGCGGGAAAAGGGGCCATGTTCTATCTTGAGCTCGTAGAGTTCCCGGATGTAGAAAAGGCGATGAAAGGAAATTGGGGCTTCTTCCCGATGCCGGCCATTACGGGAGGTAAAGGGGATCAAAGTATGATCACGGGTGCACCAGATGGGTTCCTTGTTTCCTCCAAAACAAAGCATCCAAAAGAAGCGATAGAGTTTCTGAAATTTTTAACAAGCAAAGAAAATGGCAGCAAGTTGACCACACAACTTGGCTGGCCAAGTCCAGTGAAAGGCGCGACAACAGCGCAAAACGCGATAAAACAAGTAGCTGAAGGTGTTGATGGCTTGAATAAAGCAGACGGTATGGCTATTTGGCTTGATACGGATGTGAATGCAAAGGTGGCAGATTCCTATTTATCCAATGCTCAGCTGCTGCTTGATGGGACGAAGAAACCGGAACAAGTTATGAAAGAGATTCAAAAAGTAGCAAAACAAGTACAAAGTGAAAGTGAGTAAGGAAGAAAAACGGGTGAGCGGGCTTTCCTGATCACCCCCCTTGGAGGGAGAAGGATGAAGACACTTCGTTATAATCGGATTGCCATTCTGTATATCTTGCCAGCCTTCCTTCTGATCCTGTCATTTGTATTTCTGCCGATTGTCTATAACTTATACAATAGCATGTTCAGGTGGAGTTCTTTCGATGCTGCCAAAACCTTTGTCGGCTTCAACTATTACGGCAGGCTTTTTAAGGATCCGGTATTTTATATTTCATTGAAAAATAATTCCCTGTATGCCGTGATTTCCCTTGTATTTCAAGTGGGCGGAGGACTCGTCATCGCAGCTGTTATGGAAGATAAATTGATTAGAAAGTTTCAGCCATTTTTCCGGACTGTCTTTTTTATTCCATCGGTTATTTCCATTGCGGTTGTCGGCTTGATGTGGCAGCTCCTGTATAACCCGGAAATCGGATTGGTTAATGGCTTTCTCCATGCAATTGGCCATTCCCGCTGGGCACATTCCTGGCTGGGAGACAGTAATACCGCGATATTTGCTGTCATCTTTGTGTCCCAATGGCAGTACACCGGCTACATGGCGATGCTGTTTTTAATTTCCATGCAAAAAATCCCAGCTGAATATTACGAAGCCGCGATGATTGATGGTGCTTCCAAAATCAAAACCTTCTTGAAGATCACCATCCCGCAAATCAGGGAAATGATTCTCGTCGGTACCGTTATTACGGTGATAGGGGCCTTTAAAGTGTTTGATGAAGTCTATGTCATGACGGGCGGCGGACCGGGGCGATCGACGGAAGTTTTAGGAACAATGCTTTATCGAGCCGCGTTCCGCAATGATGAAATGGGCTATGCCTCCGCCATTGGTACCGTCATTTTTATCATTACCCTGATCCTTTCCTTACTGCAAATGAAATTAGGAAAATCAGGGCAGGAGGTGTAAGAAGTAGATGAGTGCAAAAGATAGTCCCATTGTTACGACCGGCGATATGAAGGAGGTCCGCCTCAAGAAATCAAAACCTCTATCAACCAAGCTAAAAGACCGCCTTTTTCAAATCGTGATTCTTATTTGGTTTAGCATTTTTGCCATCTGCATTATCTATCCGATCATCTGGCTTGGATTAAGCGGATTAAAATCCAATAGTGATTTCTTTTTAAATACATGGTCCCTGCCGAAGGAATGGCTGTGGAGTAACTATAAAGAAGCATGGGATGCCGGAATCGGCCAATATTTTTTCAATAGTGTGCTGGTCACTGTCGTTTCAGTTGTCGCCGTTTTGCTGCTAGGCTCCATGGCAGCGTTTGGACTCAGCCGTTTTCGCTTTAAAGGACAAAATATAATGCTGTTTGTAATTTTGAGTGGTCTCATGCTGGCCCCCCAAGTCAGCCTGATACCACTTTATAAAATTCTCCAAGCAATTGGTTTATACAATACTTATGGCGCATTAATCGTTCCCTATGTGGCGTTTCAATTGCCGTTTGCCATTTTTTTAATGCGATCGTATTTCCTCTCTATCCCGGGCGAGCTCGAGGAATCGGCGATCATTGACGGATGTAATAGCTGGAGGGTCTATTGGAACATCATCTTACCTATGGGAAAACCCATCATTGCCTCCTGTGCCTTATTGACCGGCATGAACGTTTGGAATGAATTTATGTTTGCCCTTGTGTTTGTAGAGGATTCCAGCCTGAGAACCATTCCGGTAGGATTAATGAACTTAAGAAGTCAGCTGGATACTAATTTTGGAATCCAATTGGCAGGTCTGGCAGTCGCGGCACTGCCTATGATTATCGCCTATATCATTTTCCAAAAGCAATTTGTCCGAGGTTTATCTGCCGGCAG
Organism: Neobacillus endophyticus; assembly: GCF_013248975.1. Classification (GTDB taxonomy): domain Bacteria; phylum Bacillota; class Bacilli; order Bacillales; family Cytobacillaceae; genus Neobacillus; species Neobacillus endophyticus. Next base: position 1,071,784 of record NZ_JABRWH010000001.1, on the reverse strand, counting down.
TGTAAAAGGCTGATAACTGGGCTGAATAGAGGAGCGGAGGGCTTTTCTATTCAGTGCTTTCAATATAATGGTATATACCATTATAGGTTGAAGAACCTAGGTCTGAGCGGGTGCTAAAATAGCTAACTAAATAGGTTTGCGGGAAAAACTCGTAGTTTGGCGGAAAACCTCCGCAATTCGGCGGAAAACCCCCGCAGTTTGGCGGAAAACCTCCGCAATTCGGCGGAAACCCCCCGCAGTTCGGCGGAAAACCCCCGAGTTTTGCGGGAACCCCGCAGTTTGGCGGAAAACCTCCGCAATTCGGCGGAAAACCTCCGCAGTTCGGAGGAAAACCCCCGAGTTTTGCGGGAACTCCGCAGTTTGGCGGGAAAAACTCGTAGTTCGGAGGAAAACCCCGCAGTTCGGCGGAAAACCTCCGCAGTTCAGCGGGAAACCCCCGCAATTCGGCGGAAAACCCAGCAAAAGATCTTAATTTTAGAATAAGCAAAATGCAAGGAGGAGAAATCATGTTAGCAGATGTGCAAAAAGCGCTAGATGTAATAAAACAACGGGAACTGGACCGAGTTTTTTTTGTTGCCTGCGGCGGTTCGTCATCACTCATGTATACGAGCCAGTATGTAATGGATCGTGAGAGCACAGCTATTGATGCCTACCTTTATAGCTCTAACGAGTTTGTGCATTGCAGCCCTAAGAAATTAAATGAAAAATCTCTTGTTATTTTATGCTCCCATTACGGGAAGACACCTGAAACCGTGGAAGCGGCCCGTTTTGCTCGCGAAAAGGGAGCCTTAACGGTCTCGCTTACCTTTGACCCGGAATCACCTCTTTCACAGGTTTCTGAGCATGTGATTGTGTATGAAGACGGAAAAAACAGCGATTTTGCCAATGAATCACCTGCTGTCATGCTGGAGCTTGTATTTGGACTTCTGGCAGCGAGAGAGGGGAATGGAAAATTCAACGAAATCGTGTCTTCATTGGAAAATCTGCGCCCCATTTTAAATAAAGCAAAAGAAAAAACGCTAGCTGATGCCAAGGCATTTGCGGATTCCTATAAAAGCGAAAAAATCATTTATACGATGGCCAGCGGCGCCAATTATGGAATTGCCTATTGGTTTGCCATTTGTCTGCTGATGGAAATGCAATGGATTCACTCCCATGCTCTTCATGCAGGTGAGTACTTCCATGGTCCGTTTGAGGTTTTGGATGAGGATGTACCGATCATTCAGCTCTTAGGACTGGATGAAACCCGGCCATTGGAAGAGCGTTCATTGGAGTTCACCCAAAGGTATGGAAAAAGAATCATCGTTCTGGATGCGAAGGATTTTGATTTAACGGGTGTTGCCGAACGGGTACAAGGGTATATCGCTCCGTTAGTACTGCAGGCAGTGCTCCGGCAATATGCCGAAGAATTGGCCACAGCGCGCCAGCACCCGCTGAGCACGAGAAGATACATGTGGAAGGTAGCTTACTAGACTGAGGAAGCATTTTGCCAATCAGTCTTTTAAATAAAAAAATGGAGGGATTTTCATGTTAAAATTCGAGCAGGATACATTTTTGGAATACGTTGGGAAAGAGGCTGAAGCCAAAAGGGGCGAAATTGAAAAAATCGTCGACGACATCTCGAAAAAGGGCTATCAAAATATTTTCCTAATTGGATCCGGCGGCACGATCGCCATGATGTATCCTTTTGAGTTCATCTTTAAATCCAATTCCTCTTTAGAAGTGCATGCGGAAATTGCAGCGGAATTGCTAGTCATGAACAATCGACATCTGACAAAGGATTCGGTTTGTATTTTCGCATCCGTTACGGGGACGACAAAAGAAACGGTGGCCGCAGCCCAGTTCTGTAAAGGAAAAGGGGCAACAACCATCGGATTGGTGGCAAAGGAAGGCACCCCATTGGCAGAATCAGTGGATTACATCATCTCAACAGGGAATGAAAAATATTCATTTGATACGTTTTTTATGTACTTACAATTGCTTACACTCCGCTTTATTCATAACCATGATGAATTTCCGCAATATGAGAAATTCGCAGAGGAACTGGCCCTGTTGCCACAAGGAATGGTCAACGCGATAAAAGCTTTTGACTCACGGGCAGAGCAATTTGCCATTAAGCATAAGGATACAGGATACCATATGTTAGTCGGTGCCGGAAACCTGTGGGGAAATACGTATTCTTATGCGATGTGCATCTTAGAAGAGATGCAATGGATTAAATCCAAATCCATTCATGCGGCTGAATTCTTTCACGGGACACTAGAGCTTGTAGAGGAAGATACGAGTGTGATCCTCTTTATAGGCGAAGACGAAACCCGTCCATTGGTGGAACGCGTGGAACGTTTTGCTGAAAAGATTACGAAAGAGCTTTTTATCCTTGATACAAAGGATTACCCATTGGAAGGCATCAGTGAAGAATTTAGAAAGTTCTTTGCTGTTAACCTGAACTGGGCTTTAACAGGTCGAATCAGCGTCTATCTCGAGCGTGAAAGAAACCATTCACTCGATATCAGAAGATACTATCGAAAAATGGATTATTAAATTGAACAAGAAGCAGCCTTTGGGATCATCCATGGGCTGCTTCTTTTTTGGTGCTTAATAGAAAGGGGCGTTTTGGTTTCTAGAAAAAAACGTTAAGATCGCTCACGAAGACAAAAGAATCCCCCATTACCGCTTCTTTCCCCCCTCGGCAGTTATCAGCAGGTGATACAAAAATGCTTCAATGGATTTTTGCCAAAATAGTTGGTTTGTCCAGACATTTATAAAACCAGTACATATTTTAGAGTACAAGTCTAAATGAAAAGGGGATAGAAAATGGGTTCCAGACAAAATGTTGGGGGATCGTCCAATCGCGATAGAGTATTTGAAGTCATTTCCTCTGTTGCCGAAATGGAATTTGCTTTAGCCGATGCAATAAATGCTCAAACCCGAATTCTTAGAAGAGAAAATCTCAGTCCCGACCAATTAAAAGAGTTTTCCGAAGACTTAGCACAATTAATTGCATTAACGATTCAAAAAGAAATGATGCTTGAATTCATTCTGAAAGGGGCTCTTGATGCTTGGGAGACAGTCAACAATCCGGATCCTAAAAAGTGATTCTGGGAGAATGCCAATTGGCAGATGGAAGAAACGATTGAAGGGAAGGAGTTAAAAATATGGCCGATCCTATTCGTGAGGCCCTCGCAAGATTGGAGCAAGCACTGGCAGGAGCGCTGGAGCGGGTCACTGTAATCGGTACTCCAGCCGAGATTGAAAGATTAGTAAGGTTAATCATTAAGCACAAAATTGTCATGGAACTCTTACTTGATAAAATCGAAACTGCTACCCTATTAAACACAGACACAGGAGGAGAAGCACTGTCAATGGTAACGGCAAACGGGCTTTCTCCAGCATCTCTTGATGCAATTACAGAAACAAATCATGTGAATCCTGCTGAGAGCCCGCCTGCAACATAAGCAGGGGACTTATAGGAGAAGGGTATGAAAACGATTAGGGTGGTGCAGGTTTCCCACCCTATACATGTTTCTGGTCGAAAGCACTATTGCCACTCTCTAAAAAAGGATTTCCCAACCAATTTATGGAATATTTATTGACGAATGACTAGAAGGAGTTGAATCCTATGAAAACGAGAGAGCAGTTCCCGTATATTTATTTTTTTATGGAACCGAACGTCGTATTTGTTTATAAAATTGAAACGAAAAGGTACTTAAACGTAACTGATCTATACCGATTTGGGGAATGGCAAACGTATGAATTACATCATAAAGAAGAATTCCAGACCTTTCATCACGAAGAATGGGAGCCGTTGGTAGGGCGGGGCTATTTTATAAATGGGAATGACCAGAGACTTATGGTCCAAAAAATCAATGAACTGATTCAAAAGCATAAGAAGCGGGATAACCTCCCTGTACATATTGTTTCGTCTCAAACTGCAGCTGGATCCGTAAGGGTTGGAATGGAACGGCCTAATAAAGTGATCGGTTTTGACGGCTATTTTTCAATAGGGCCATTAAGACAGCTGGACCATCAAATTGGGCGAAATAATCGGTTCGAATGGTTCAATGAAAATATCAATTTAGAGTCAGATGATTATTATTATGAAAATCATTTTTCTAATACGCTTTTGGAGATAGAGGATATACCAGAGGATGTGCCGATCTATCTATGGACCGGAAATAATAGCGATGAACAAACCAGCCTGCGTTTTATCCTTCATTTATTAAAGGATAAAACAAACGATGTCATTTTATTAAATGTTACAGAAATTTCTAATGAGCTTGGAGCTTGTCAGGTTAGTGAGTTGCATCCGGAACAGTTAAAACTTCTATTTGAAAAAGGCAAAGCAGCTAAACTATTATCGAATGATGAGCGGGTTCATTTGCAGAATGACTGGGAGGCATTGGCGCAAACAACTAGCCTTCTACGGGTGTGGCGCAATGGAAGGATAGAAGAGGTGGAAGAGTCGTATTATGACCCGCACATTTTGAGGGCCATTGATCAAATTCATCGTAAGGAAGGTAAGAAGGACTTTATTAGGGCAGGCAAGGTGATTTTGGAGGTCAAGTACTCAGTAGATGAGCCCGTTTTTGATGTCTTTTTGGAATATCGGCTCAGGTATTTAATTTATACCGGTGTTTTGGAATTAAAAGGAATCCCGAAATCGATGAGACATTATTTTGTTAAAGTACAGGAATAAAGTAGGGAAGCGAACGTCGATTAAGAATTGCTGGTTTCAGATATTCTTTTATGTTCATCAAAAACCGCGTAATAAAATTCATGGGAGCCTGTCTCGATTCATAGAGACAGGCTCTTTTTATATAAAATCAGGTGCCCCCCTACCATCCTTCAAAACTACTTCCATATTTCAGTGGTTGAAATCCCTATAAATTCAGCCCTTTTCCATTTCATGTGAAAAAGAGTGTATTAATCCTAAAAGTGAAATTTCTTATAATGAAATCGTATTCAATAGATAGTTAAATAAAGAAATTGGAGGGAGATTGTTGTGAGTGAATCATGGCTAGGCTTGGAGGGAAAAGTGGCAATTGTGACAGGAGGTGCCTCTGGAATCGGATTAACAATAGCAGGTGAACTGCTGAGAAATGGAGCAAAAGTTGTCATTTCTGATGTAAATGTTGAAGATGGCCTACAAGAAGATGGCTTTTATCTACTGAAATGTGACGTGACCAAAAAAGAAAGCGTAGACAATATGGTGGCCAAAACATTGGAATTGTTTGGAACAGTGGACATCCTAGTAAATAACGCTGGGATCAACCTTCCAAGGCTCTTAGTGGATGTTAAAGGAGAAAGACCGGAGTATGAGTTAAGTGAGAAGGACTTTGACTTTATGGTTGCAGTTAACCAAAAGGGACCATTCCTATGTGCACAAGCGGTTGCCAAAGAAATGTTAAAGCAAAATAAAGGTGTCATTATAAACGTTGCTTCTGAAGCGGGTCAAGAAGGATCAGCAGGCCAGAGCTGCTATTCTGCCACAAAAGGAGCGGTCATTTCCTTTACCCGGGCATGGGCAAAAGAGTTAGGGAAATACAATATCCGCGTTGTAGCCATTGCACCAGGGATCATGGAAGCAACAGGTCTAAGAACGGAGGTATACAATGAGGCTTTGGCGTATACCAGGGGCGTTACAGTCGATGGGTTAGCCACAGATTACAGTAAATCGATTCCTTTAGCAAGAGAAGGGAAATTGTATGAAGCGGCTGAGCTGGTTTCTTATCTGGCTTCTGACCGTTCAAGTTATATTACAGGAACCACACTTAATATTTCAGGCGGAAAATCACGCGGTTAGAACCGGCTCATGTATAATTAACGAAAAAACTCATTTTTAAGGCTGTGTTAACGCAATTTTTTACCAATTGATTGGAACGAATAGTGACATCTAAGTGTAACAGAAGCTTTAAAAATGCGGTTTCGTTTTAATAAGAAGGTGGTGATGGAATGCCAGATTTTATGATGAATGAGCGAATGGTCCAAATAATTGAACTCACTCGAAAAAAGCACCATTGTTCATTAGAGAATTTGGCAGAATCATTAGGGGTTAGCACTAGAACTGTCCGTAATGATATTAAGCAGTTAAACCACGACTTAATGGGCATTGCATGGTTAGTGAATGCAAAAGGGAAGGGCTACCGCTGGTCGATTGAGGATGAACCATTATTTGAGGACCTGATGACAAAATTTCAATCACAGAAAAATCTGCAAGATTCACCCCAAAGCCGGCTTGCCTTTATCATTGACCGCTTAGTAAATAGTGATACAGTCATTACTCTGGATGAATTGGCATTTGAAATGAATATTGGCAGGACCACACTGGTCAATGAATTGAAAAAAGCAACGGTCGCTTTAGAGTCCTATCATTTATCAATTAAAGGAATACAAAATAGAGGCATCTATTTAAGCGGCAATGAAATGGACCTGCGCTTCTTTGTTATGGATAATGTCTATGATTATTTATATAGTGGTTATCCGCTTGATGATGATATTAAAGAGGAAATCAACAAAATTGCCAATCAGTATGATTTGGAATCGACCACACAAAATCGGTTAATGCAGTATGTCACTGTCATGCTGGATCGTCTTTTGAAAGGTCATCCTCTTATGGAGATAAATCGGAATCTCAATAGGCTGATTGACACAAAAGATTATCAGTATGCAGCAGCTATTACGAGGGCCATTGAAAAGCAACTGCCCATCTCGATTCCTCAGCCGGAGATCTTATTTATCACGTTACCGATTGCCGGCAGACGAACCCCTACTAACAATCGGTCCTTAGCTGATATTACTATTACCGATGATGTAAAACATCTTTTGAGTTTGATATTGGAACAGGTCGGGTTCGAAAAGGATGTTATTTTTGAAAATAAAGGGTTTTTTGAGGATTTACAATTTCACCTGACCTTTATGTTAAATCGCCTGATGTTTGGGGTGAGAATTAACAATCCCTTGCTCACAGATGTGAAGGAAAAATATCCGGTTGCCTATAAAATGGCTGAAATAGCAGGGCAGGTCATTGAAAGAGAATATCGTTTAATGGTTTCAGAAGATGAGCTTGGTTACATCGCCTTCTACTTTGGGGTTTTTATTGCTCAGAATGAGGTGAATGTTCAACGAATCCAGCATGTAGCTGTTATTTGCGGCACTGGCAGGGGTACGGCCAAATTGATCGCTATGCAGCTTCAAAAGGTGCTGAATCAGAATACTCAGATTGATATATTTTCAGAATCGGAAGTCACGAAAGAACGCTTAACCGGCTATGATATTGTTTTTTCCACTGTTAAACTGCTATTTGAATCGGACGCCCCTTTAATTACGATAAACGAAATTTTTGATGAAAGTCGCGTTTCACAGCAAATTGAACGAGTGGCCTACTTGCGGAAGTTCAAACTAAAAGATGCAGGAGATCATCATTCTATTGTCAAGCTATTAACAAATGAACAGAAGTTTTTCATTTTGGATAGCCGTAAAAGTTATCGGGAAAATGTGGATGTGATGATTCACGAATTAACACAGAAGGGATACCTTGATGAGGACTTTCGCGAGCGGTTAAAAGCAAGGGCCGAAAAGGGCTCAATGGTATTTGACCAATACATTGCATTGCCGCATACCGTCAATCATCAATCCAATAAAATTGAGCTGGCACTAGGCGTTTTTCCTGAAAAGATCCTAGAAGATGGGAAAGAAATCAAATTGGTGTTTCTCCTGGGAATTCCAGAAGAAACAGATTATGATGCAAGTCTTCTAGTAAAAATTTACGATGAAATCATTCGAATCGCAGCCAATAAAAAGCTTATTGATCAATTGGCTAATGCAGCCAGCTTCGAAGCACTATCGAAGCATCTTGAACAAGCCATCAGGTTATAAACAATCATTCGTTTAGGAAGTGGAATTATGCAAGTTTTTATCATTATTATTCTTATTGCCGGGGCGTTTATCGTGCAAGCGGGGCTAGGTTTTCTACAAATCCAGCATTTTTCGAAAGCGTATGCAGAGTTAAGGAGAATCGGAAAAGTGGCGATTGGCAAGAAGCCTGGGAGGATTCGGGCTGGAACCATTGTCATGTTTGCCGTAACCGACAGCGGAAGAATTCTGAAGGCCAAGAAACTTCAAGGTGTCACGGTCATGGCCCAAGTGAAGGATTTAAATGGATTTGAGAATAAAAATCTGAAAACACTTACGGAGAAAGATTTCGCTCATTGTAATACGCTTTTAAAATTAGCTATTCTTGATGCCATTCAAAATTACCAAACGATCATGAGCGGTGGAGAAATTCCAGAGAAGAATAGTCTCTTTAAAAACATCATGCTTAAAGCAGAACGAGTTACATCAGCCAAAAAATAAATTTAAGAGGTGAGAACAAATGGAGATCATCGTACACTTGGCACAAGGTTTTATGAAGCTGTTTCAAACAGGTGCAGGGACGTTCCTGTCTTGGATGAAAGGAATTGTTCCAGTCGTTCTTTTATTAATGGTTGCCATGAACACACTAATTCAATTAATTGGAGAAAAACGGATTAACAGGCTGGCAATGGCATCAGCGAGAAATCCTCTCTTAAGATATCTGATCCTTCCCTTTATCGGATCGTTTATGCTGGGTAACCCGATGGCATTGTCATTAGGACGTTTTTTACCAGAAAAATACAAGCCTAGTTATTATGCCTCTGGTGCGTATTTCTGTCACACCAGTAATGGTTTATTTCCACATATCAATCCTGGAGAACTCTTTATTTACCTTGGAATCGCCGCGGGGATTGAAAAACTTGGTTTAAACCCGGCAGAACTGGCCGTCCGTTATCTTCTGGTCGGTTTGGTTATGAACTTCTTCGCTGGATGGATTACGGACTTTACGACAAAAGTTGTTGAGAAACAACAAGGAATAAAATTAAAAACTGAAGTGAAATTACATCATTAAAAAAGGGGAGGGTTAAAGATGACAGAATATCGTTCGATTAAAATTGTCAAAGGCAGCGGCGGTTTCGGAGGCCCCTTAACGGTCACCCCCACTGTAGAAAAAAATAAGATCGTCTATATTACTGGCGGCGGTGCCAAACCGGCAATCGTGGATAAAATAGCCGAGCTTACCGGGGCTGTACCAGTTAATGGTTTCCAAACCTCAGTTCCAGAAACAGAAATTGCCCTGGCCATTATCGATTGCGGGGGAACATTACGCTGCGGAATTTATCCGCAAAAACGAATTCCAACCGTAAATATTATGCCAACAGGCAAGAGCGGGCCATTGGCTAAATTTATAACAGAGGATATCTATGTGTCCGCTGTTGATGTTGATCAAATACAGCTGGTGAATGGTGCGGAGGCCCAGACAGCGGCATCGGCTGAAAAAATTCAAGATCCTGAAAGGGATTTCAAATATAGTGCGGATAAGAAAATTTCACAAACCTTGGCTGCAAGTAAAAATAAAAGTATTATCACAAAGTTCGGCCTTGGTGCTGGAAAGGTAATTAATACCTTCTATCAGGCAGGCCGTGATGCCGTTCAGACCATGATTAATACGATCATTCCGTTCATGGCTTTTGTTTCATTACTAATCGGAATCATCCAAGGTTCAGGAATTGGGAATGTATTTGCCAAATTGATGTCGCCACTTGCAGGGAATATTTGGGGATTAGTCTTGATCGGCTTTATTTGTTCGCTGCCATTCTTATCTCCTTTACTTGGACCAGGTGCTGTCATCGCACAGGTAATCGGAACACTCATTGGTGTTGAAATCGGCAAGGGCAATGTGCCGCCGCATTTAGCACTGCCTGCATTGTTTGCGATCAATACACAAAATGCCTGTGACTTCATCCCAGTAGGATTAGGTCTTGCAGAAGCCGAGGCTGAAACGGTTGAGGTTGGGGTGCCATCGGTCTTGTACTCCAGGTTCTTAATAGGGGTGCCGAGGGTTATTGTGGCATGGCTGGCTAGTTTCGGACTTTATCATTAAAAAAATCGATTGATTGTCACTTTTTTTACAATGAGAATGAACTATACTTATTACATGAATTTAGAGTATTGGAGGTAGGCGCGGCAAAAACGAGAGCTGATGCCAGTTAGTATGAAAACAATTTATGAAAGCAAAATCAAGAGCATAGGTACACTTGCAGATTCTTTTTTAGAAGAAAAGATGGTTATTTTGTTCGGTGATGAAGCACCTCAAGAACTTAAGGATTTTTGCTATAACATTGATGTTGTTGGGACAGACGGAGAGATCCAAGCAGGGCAAAAGCTCTTTATCAATGGTGAAAAATTTAACATTACATCGGTAGGTGATGTCGTTCAAAGAAACCTAACGACATTAGGCCATATAACCCTTCGTTTTGACGGATCTACATCCCCAGAACTGCCGGGAACATTATATTTGGAAAATAAAGATATTCCATCCATTGATTTGGACACCAAACTAAAGATTATAAGTGAATAGTAAATACAAGAAAAAGGCTTAATCTATTATGGATTAAGCCTTTATTTTAAAGGAGAAGTAACAATGAAGCTATATATCGATTTTGCGAACATAAATCAAATTGCTTGACTAAATGAAATATGCTCCGGTTGCAGGAGTGACAACCCATTCCGTCTACTTCAAACAATAGATCGTAGAAAAGAAAAAAATTGTCAGAAATCCCGGTTACTTCGTACAACGGAATTGCCCAGGTAATTTATAAAAAAGTTGACACTATAGAAGCGCTCAATTATTATATGTTTAAACGTTTAAACATTTAAAGATCATAACATGATTTTTCCGAAAATAAATTTTATAATTCCATTATGGAGGACTGAGTGTGTGAAAAAGACAGCTTTAATTACAGGAGCAACCAGCGGTTTAGGATATGAATTTGTCAAATTGTTATCCAAAGATGGCTTTGATCTGGTTTTGGTTGCAAGGAATCAACAAAAACTGGAGGAAATTAAGCAGACATTCTCTAATATTCAAGTGACGGTCATTGCTAAAGATTTGAGCATAGCGGGAGCGGCAAAAGAAGTATTTCGGGAAATGGAAGATAAGCAGATCGATATCGATATTTTAGTGAACAACGCTGGATTTGGGTTAATGGGCAAGTTTGATGAATTAGACATCCATAAACAAACAGAAATGATTCAGTTAAACATTACTGCTTTAACAGAATTGACCTATTATTTCTTACCTGGGTTCAAACGGAAGAATCACGGAAGAATCTTGAATGTTGCGAGTACGGCGGCCTTTCAACCGGGGCCTTTAATGGCCGTTTATTATGCTACAAAGGCTTTTGTTCTATCGTTTTCAGAAGCATTAGTGGAAGAGTTAAACGGAAGCGGAGTCACGGTTACAACCCTTTGTCCCGGTGCAACGAAAACGAATTTTGCTTCAATAGCCAATGTCGAAGGAACAAAAATGTTCAGCAACGCCATGTCCTCCGATATCGTGGCTCAAAAAGGTTATGAAGCCATGATGAGCGGGAAACGAGTTGTTATTACAGGTGGATTAAATAAGGCAGGTGCCTATAGTGCGAAATTTTTACCAAGGAGCCTTGCTGCTAAAATCGCAAAATATGTCGCACGTGAAAAGTAATTTTCTATTAACAAGGAGATCAAATAAGTTATGTCATCGAAACAGGCTATTGATGTATTTAGATCGTGTATACCATTGTTTAACGCTTTAAGTGACCCTGCCAGGCAGGATATTATTCTTTTGCTGGCAGAACGGGAACCGTTAAGTGTAAATGAAATAGCCGAGCAGTCGAATTTATCGCGCCCGGCAATTTCTCATCATTTAAAAATCATGCGGGATGTCTATCTCGTCAAAATTGAACAAAAAGGCACCCAGCGCTATTATTCTCTTTCATTAAACCAAAGTGTAGAGCAATTGAAGCAGCTGATTGAGATCGTAGAACAGGAGTGCAGTCTATAAACTCGATCGTGTCCGCATTTTTAGAAAGAGTTCGTACACGCGATTTTCATCGGGCTAATTGGACCGCACCTGCTTCTTTTTTATTCTCCCATTTCCGATATACCAGTGCCAGCAGCATAGATGGAATGGTGCAAATGATCATTCCGATAAAGGCGTATCTTGGCTCGATTTCATATAAATAGCCGCCCAAAATCGTGAACACCGCTGTACTCCAGCTAAGGGCCAGTGCGGAATACATCCCTTGTGCTTTAGGAATTTGCGCATGGGGGATGTGTTTGATTAAGTATTTCATAAAGGAATAATGCCCCATCGCAAATGAGCATGAATGCAATGTTTGGGCAAGACAGAAAACGATGACATTCGGAAAGGCAAACACTAATATCCATCTTACCGTTGAACCAAGGGCAGCAAGCGCCAGTAAAGTACCAACTGAAAATGAATGAAAGCGGCGATCCGCGATGGTGAAGAACAGGATTTCAGCGAGTACGGCAATGTTCAGAATCACACCAATCAAATATTTCGGTGCATGGATACTTTGTAAAAAAATGTAGCCGTAGCTGTAGTAAGCCGCGTGTGCAGCCTGAAGTAAAATCACGATGACAAGCACCAAGCCAAAGTGTTTAATATGAAATAATTTCATCATCCCGCCTTTTTTTGCAGGATCTGTTTGCGGCTTTTCAGATAAAACAACGGGTGCACGCGTTAAACTAAGGACCACAAAAACAGCAGTACCGAGTAATAATGCCCATAAAATGACGTGATCACCAAGCGCTCCTGTAAAGATGGACAAGACCATTCCAGCCGCCACAAACCCGATCGATCCCCAAGAACGGCTCTTCCCGTAATGTTTCAATTGATTGCTTTGCACAAGGACACCCGCTGCGCTGTCCAAAGCAGGCATTAATGTTGGGTAGAAAATATGCAAAAGTAACGTTGCTGCAAGCAAGCTGGCAAAGGAACTTGCCGGAATACAGCATAGAATGGCAAGCAAGGTACCGAAGGCCATCCCATTTAGTAACGTTTTACTGCTGAATCTCTCTGAAAAATAAGGAAACACCACTAATGTGGAAAGTCCTCGTGCAGCCAGTCCCAAACTCATGATCAAACTGGCTTCAGAAATCGTAACTCCTTTTGTATGAATCATCCACCCCGTCCAATAGGGAAGAAAGATGCCCCAAGTCATAAAAAAACAAAAAAATTGCCGACTCATCCAGCGTTGTGAGTTCATTCAAAATCCCTCCAATGTTTGCAGAATAACATGGAGAGCCGTGCAATAATAGGAGATATCTCATATTTTTTTGAGGTGAAAGATGGAAATTTATAAAAATAAGAAAAAGCAGCGCTATTTAGAAGAACACTCCATTGCCCATTTATTTTCTTTTCCGGTGGAAGAGTTGATCGAAGTGCATGAGTATAAACGGGATGAGTGGATTATTCAAGAAGGTATGCGGCCGGATTTTTTATTTTATGTCATGGAAGGAAAAGCGAAAATTTATGTAACGCACCAGAATGGGAAAGTTTCCTTGATTAATTTTATCAATGCCAATGACTATATTGGGGAAATGGAATTATTAAATGAGGTGTACTATACAAAAGGCATTCAAGCTTTGACGAAGACTATTTGCTTGGCTTTGCCGCTTCACCGCTGCCGTGATCAAATGCTGGAAGATGTGATCTTCCTAAGGGAACTGACCAAGTTCTTAAGTGTTAAAGCCACTCAAATGGCAGCAAAGTATTCGCAAAGTCTTGCCTTTCCACTTGAAAATCGATTGGCAGATTTCATTTTGCAAACAGCGGATGAAGAGGTCTATAAAGAAAAACACGTCATGGTTTGCGACTTTCTAGGAGTATCCTATCGCCATTTATTGCATGTCCTTGCGCAGTTCTGTGATAAAGGTTTTTTGCAAAAGGAAGGACGCAGTTATCGCATTCTGGAGCCAGGAGCACTAATTGAACTTGCCAAAATGCTAAAGAATGAATAACAGTGGAAAACAAAATACACCTGAAGATGATTCAGGTGTTGAAAGAGTCTTGTTTCATAATTTCATTAAATGGCAGTGGCGGGTTAAAATAGTAGCCTTGTCCGATATCGCATTCAAATTGTTTTAATAATTCCAGCTGTTCTAATGTTTCAATTCCTTCTGCCACAATTTCAAATCCTAAACTATGGCCCATAGTGATAATGGTTTTCACGAGTGAAAGAGATTTTTCATTATCGGTCATTTTTTTTACAAAAGAGCGATCTATTTTTAATATGTCGAGATCCATTTCATTTAGAATGCTTAAATTGGAATAGCCTGTTCCGAAGTCATCCATGGAAATTTTGATGCCCATTTCTTTCAGTTCTTTCACAATCTTTATGCTCGAAAACACGTCCTGCATGATACTTTCGGTGATTTCGAATTCTAATAAAGACGGATGGCAGTGAGTTTTTTCAATGATTTCTTTTGTGTTCTTCACGAAATTGACATCTGCAAATTGTTTTACTGAAATATTGATGGCGATGGGAAGTTGCCTGCCGAGTTCTTGTACTTTTTGACAAGCTTCTTCTAAAACCCATTCACCTAATTTGGCGATTAAACCAGTTTCTTCGGCTATTGGAATAAAATCATTTGGCGGGATCATGCCCATTTCCGGATGATTCCAGCGGATTAATGATTCATAGCCAATGATTTGATTGGTTTTAAGATCTATTTTGGGTTGGAAATAAAGAATAAATTGTTTTTCCTTCAATGCCTTTCTCAATTCTCTTTCAATCACACTACTTCTATTTATTCTTTCTCCGATGGATGTGTTAAAAAACTTATAATTGTTTTTACCGCTTTCTTTGGCGAAATACATGGCCAAATCAGCTGCTTTTATTAATTCTTCCGTATTACCTCCGTCATGTGGAAAGACACTTATTCCGATACTCGGGGTTGTGAATACTTCGATTTCATCTAAAAATATACTGTCTGAAAACTTTTCAATGATATTTTGTGCAATGATTTCTGCTTCGGAAGCGTTCGTTTTGTTTAACGCAATGACAAATTCGTCCCCTCCGTATCGAAAAACCAGTTCTTTGTTGTTAACACAGGATGCTAAAATTTCAGAGGCTTTTTGGAGCATTAGGTCTCCATACTTATGGCCTAACGTATCATTAATATTCTTAAACCGGTCAAAGTCAATGAATAAAATAGATAGAGAATCTTTTATTGGATTTAGGACTTGTAATTGTTCTTCTAAATATCTATTAAGAGAATTTCGATTTAAAAGGCCTGTTAATGTATCGTGAAAGGCCATATTTTGCAGCTCTTGTAACACTATATTTAATTCATTTTCCACTCTTTTTTCGTTTGTGACATCGATGATGGTTCCAATGATCGCTTTTTTATTGTTGAAGGTTGTAACAACTGACCTAATTTCAACGTCTCGTATTTCTCCTGATTTCGTTTTTATTAATAAATCTTCCGTCAAGGAATGGGTCTCCGTGTTAAGCAATCGTTCAATATTATTAGCTGCAAGAGCATGCTGCTTTTCAACAAACAATTCAAGGACATCCATCTCGAGCACTTCTTCCCGCGAGTATCCAAGAATTCTTTCTACTTCTTTGTTGATATACGTGATTTTTCCATCTGCGTAAATATAGACTCCGACCAGTGATTCTTCTGAAATACTGCGATATTTCTCTTCCGCTTCTTTCAATTTCAATTTCATTTTTTTCTCTTTGGTGATATTTTTCAATACCACCAATATCGTTTCTTCGTCATCATAAATCGTTTTAATCCCTGTTGATTCCACGTCAACAATAGATCCATTCGTTCTTTTTAATTTATATTCATGGTAGGGCAAGGCGTCTTGCTCTCCTAATAATAATTGATTGATATTTTGCTGTTCTTCAGGAAAAAAGGTATTCACTTTTTTGCCGATCACCTGTTCCAACGAATCGGCCCCAACTAATTTTAAGCCTTCTTTATTCATATTTAAGATTTCATCATTTTTTAAAATCATCATGGCAATAGGGGAAACCTCAATTAAATTTTTATAATTAATATCCTGTTCCTTTTGCTTTGTGATATCGATGGTGACACCACTGATTTTGATGAATTTCCCAGTCTTATCAAAAACAGGGTCAGCCATATTTTGGATCCATTTTATTTTCCCGCTTTGATCCACAATTCGATACTGTGCGGAAAAGCTTTTACCCTGAAGTGTTTCTTTTTCAAATTCCTGAGCAATTTTTGTATCCTTTTTGTAAACGGCCTTCAACCATAAGAGACCATCATTTAGAAAATCCTTACTGCTAAATCCATATATTTGTTCGCAGCCGCTGGATACAATGGCTGAGTTGGTTTTGCTTTCCCATTTCCAAAGCATAATATGATTGTTTTCAAAGAGGTCTTTTAATTCATTGGCGTAATATCGTGCTTTATCATACTGGAGCCCAAAGAAATACATGGGGATCAGTATTAGAACTGTCAAACTTATTTCGAAGGAAGTGACCTGATTATGTTGTTGTATATCTAAAAAAGTAAAAATAAATTCGCAAATTATGACGAATAAAATGGCAATTGTTCTTCCTTTATAACCCATAAAAATATTCCCTTCAAGAAGATGTATTAAATAATGTGCTACTTGTTAGTTTAAACATAAACAATATGGTTTATTACGGGTTAGGTGAATTGGACCAATGTCCTAAACAAGGTCGGGTACGGACAGCTAGCAGAGGAAACCGAGTTGCCATGTCTGAATAGATGGCGGATACGGACAGCAAGGAGGAGAAACCGAGAGTCCCAGTCCGAATAGATGCTGGATAAGGACAGCTAAGAGGAGAAACCGAGCTGCCCATTCCGAATAGAAGGCGGATAAGGACAGCAAGGAGGAGAAACTGAGTGTCCCAGTCCGAATAGATGCTGGATAAGGACAGCTATGGGGAGAAACCGAGCCGCCCAGTCCGAATAGAAGGCGGATAGGGACAGCAGGGAGGAGAAATCGAGCGCTCCAGTCCGAATAGATGCTGGATAAGGACAGCTAAGAGGAGAAACCGAGCTGCCCAGTCCGAATAGAAGGCGGATACGGACAGAAAGGAGGAGAAATCGAGCGCTCCAGTCCGAATAGATGCTGAATAAGGACAGAAAGGAGGAGAAACCGAGCCCACCAGTCCGAATAGAAGGCGGATACGGACAGAAAGGAGGAGAAACTGAGTGTCCCAGTCCGAATAGATGCTGGATAAGGACAGCTATGGGGAGAAACCGAGCCGCCCAGTCCGAATAGAAGGCGGATACGGACAGCAGGGAGGAGAAATCGAGCGCACCAGTCCGAATAGATGCTGGATAAGGACAGCTAAGAGGAGAAACCGAGCTGCCCAGTCCGAATAGAAGGCGGATACGGACAGAAAGGAGGAGAAATCGAGCGCACCAGTCCGAATAGAAGGCGGATACGGACAGAAAGGAGGAGAAATCGAGTGTCCCGGTCCGAATAAATGCTGGATAAGGACAGCTAAGAGGAGAAACCTAGTTGCCCAGTCCGAATAGAAGGCGGATACGGACAGCAGGGAGGAGAAACCGAGCCGCCCAGTCCGAATAGAAGGCGGATACGGACAGCAGGGAGGAGAAATCGAGAGCACCAGTCCGAATAGATGATGGATAAGGACAGCTAAGAGGAGAAACCGAGCTGCCCAGTCCGAATAGAAGGCGGATACGGACAGCAAGGAGGAGAAATCGAGCGCACCAGTCCGAATAGATGCTGGATAAGGACAGCTAAGAGGAGAAACCGAGCTGCCCAGTCCGAATAGAAGGCGGATACGGACAGAAAGGAGGAGAAATCGAGCGCACCAGTCCGAATAGATGCTGGATACGGACAACAAGGAGGAAAAATCGAGCTGCCCAGTCCGAATAGAAGGCGGATACGGACAGCAAGGAGGAGAAACCGAGCGTCCCAGTCCGAATAGAAGGCGGATACGGACAGCAAGGAGGAGAAACCGAGCGTCCCAGTCCGAATAGAAGGCGGATACGGACAGAAAGGAGGAGAAACCGAGCGCACCAGTCCGAATAGATGCTGAATAAGGACAGCAAGGAGGAGAAACCAAGCGTCCCAGTCCGAATAAAAGGCGGATACGGACAGCAAGGAGGAGAAATCGAGCGCACCAGTCCGAATAGATGCTGAATAAGGACAGCAAGGAGGAGAAACCAAGCGTCCCAGTCCGAATAGAAGGCGGATACGGACAGCAAGGAGGAGAAATCGAGCGCACCAGTCCGAATAGATGCTGAATAAGGACAACAAGGAGGAAAAATCGAGCGCACCAGTCCGAATAGAAGGCGGATACGGACAGCAAGGAGGAGAAATCGAGCGTTCCAGTCCGAATAGATACTGGATACGGACAGCAAGGAGGAGAAACCGAGCGCACCAGTCCGAATAGATGCTGAATAAGGACAGCAAGGAGGAGGAGAAACCAAGTCGCCATTTTCGAATAGAAGGTGGATACGGACAGCAAGGAGGAGAAATCGAGCGTTCCAGTCCGAATAGATACTGGATAAGGACAGCTAAGAGGAGAAACCGAGTGTCCCAGTCCGAATAGATGCTAGATACGGAAAGCTAACAGGGGAAGCAGAGAAATCCAGTCCGAATTGTTTCCAATTTCAAACAGGGGCAATTCATATAAAAACAGTATCCTGGCTAAATACAAATGACCTTCAGACAAGATAAAACCAATTAACTAAAGCAGTCAAAGAGCATCGAAGTTAGATAACTTTTAAAACTAATATAGATTATTTATAATAAGTATCCAATGTTTTTCCAACCGAGGTATAGTTTTTCTTTAAAACTCTGCGAAATGTCTTCTTACTTAAATCTACATTGCACCACTCATAGAGACTTTGGGTAGTTAGTTTTCGTTCAGGAAATAGCAATTGAAATTCCTTTGCGTTCCGCAAAATAGCATGCTCGATTCTTTCGAGCTCACCGCAATTTCCGCATACAAAGTCATAATATTTTACGGACATCATAAAGGATTTGCACGTTTTGCAATAAATGCCCTTTTGCAGCTGTTCATATTGGTATGCAGGGATTACAGCAAATCGATTTTTAGTATGATGAATTGAAATCAATGTTTGAGCTAGTCTTCTATGCCCTTCATTCAATGTAGAGGGAGTTTTATTTAAATCATTTATAAAACGATTGATCTGATTTGGTAAAATTATAGGCATATTCATTGGAGCTTGATATAAGGTGAAATTAGAGTTGATAAAGATAACGGAGGCTTCGACTAGGTAATTAAGTTTGAGGTTTTGGAGAAATTGTCGAAATAGATTAGCACTTCTATTTAATGAAATAACAGGATTTTTATATTCCCGTCCGGTTTTTACGGAACGCAGCTCATCGCCTTCTATGTAACAATCATCTTCATAATTTTTTATATCCAAGAGATGAATGACTGCCTGTGAAATCATAACCGTATCAATTTGGAAAAAGGAGTTGTTTACTTCAAGAAGTAAATCATTTAAGATATACCTTTCTTCCTGAATATTTTCAGCCAGATTATCAAATTTCACTTCTCCCTCGTAGCCTTTTTCAAGGTTTTGGTAGTTAAACCTTTCTTTTGGAGTTAACGCCATTCGGGTGTTTAAATAGCGCATCTTTACTAATTCCACTGATTCAGTTCTGCACTTAAGAAACATAAGTCACTTCCTTTCACGATTAATAAGCTCATTTTATAGCAAATCATCAAGAATCCAGTGAAAAAATATGAATATTTTGTTAACAATTTAGGAACGGATAACAAAAGGAGATTAGGATCACGCCCAATCTCCTTTATAAGAAAATTGCCATTCCAAGTTACTTAACTCTGGCTTCAACTGTCCCTGTCTAGAAATACCATTTGTCTCTTTATTGTAGCCAAGGTGCTTTTTTCGTTATAGAAATTTCATTTTCGTTACCCTGCTACTCTTTTTTTACCGAATCCCCTTTAACAGTGACGGTACATGTTGCGGTAATGCCGCCGTCCACTGTTGTGACAGTGATGACCGCCTTGCCTTCCCCAACACCTGTTACGATTCCGTTCGCATCCACTTTTGCTGCTTTTTCGTTATTAGAGGACCAAGTGACTGCTTTTACGGTTGCATGGATTGGTGTCACATTTGCAATCAGGGTGATCTGGTGGCCGACACCTAATGTTACTGCAGGATTGATAGTCACACCTGTTGGCTCAATACGATCGGGAACGATGAATTTAGCATCAAAGGCATCCTTTAAACTCTCTGTATTTACATGTACAGAGGAATATTTCGCCATTAGAATGATACCGGATTGCGCTGGAACATCCACTGTTACGGTCCCCCGTTGAACTGTATATTTTTCACTTTTATTTAAAGCGTTGACCAAGGTGGTTCCATCTGGAATAGAAGAAACCTGAAGCTTGAGGCTGCTAATAGTGGTTGCTGCTCTGTTGGCCACTACTACAGCATGATTCTTATCATCATTTCTCGTATAGGCAAGAACATCCTTGGTATAGCTGCTGTCTACTTGAAGCGGCACGATGTCGCCAGTTCTTAGGACTGGATAGGCATTTCGGATGTTTGCTAGCTTTGCATACCACATAACTAAATCTTTATTTCCTTTCCCCCATGTCATAGGTCTTCGGCAATCTGGGTCGGTTGCGCCCGGCATGCCGATTTCATCCCCGTAATAAATCGTAGGGGCTCCTGGATAGGTCATTTGGATGAAAGGAACCAGCTTCATTTTGGCAAGTGCAGCTGATGATGGAGCGGAAGCAACAGCATGATTACTGCCAATGCCGTCCAAATCGGAAATGATTCTTTCCGTATCATGAGAGTCTACTAGATTCATAAGGGAAAGAAAGGCTTCTTTTGGATATTGTTCTCGCATTTTTTCTAAATCGTTCATAGCTGTCAAAGCATCTGCAGAGCCTGTAACGAATTCCTGAACTGCACCTCGGAAGCGGTAGTTCATGACGGAATCGAACATGTTCCCAAGAAGATATTTAGAGGAATCTCCCCAAATTTCACCGATGATGACATCATCAGAATTGATAGCCTTCACAGCAGGTCTAAAGTGCTTCCACGTATCGTCGGAGACGCTGTCAGCCGCATCCAATCTCCAGCCGTTTGCTCCTTTTTGCAGCCAATACTTCGAATCCGCATTTGGTCCGTCCAATACTTCATTTGCCCATGAGGTAACAGTGTATTCTGAGTTATTTAAAGCTTGAATTTCTGGTAAACTTTCATTTCCGTTCCAGCCCCCGTAATAATACACTTCTGTATTTGGGACATCTATGGAAGGAACTTTTTTATTTTGAATCAGGAACCAGTCTTTATAGTGGAAATCTGTGATGCCTTGCGCCTTTAAGGTTTGCTGAACTTTCTGTTCTGCATGGGCTTGGGTCATGCCGCCGTTTGTATTCAATAGGTCATATACCCGTGACCAATATTGGTAGGCGCCGATCGGTTTGTCTGCCTGTACATATTTTCCATAACGGTCAAAATAAATGGAATCATCAGAGACATGGTTAAAGACGCCATCAAGAATGAGGTGCATCCCCATTTTGTGGGCGGCAGTGACAAGGTTTACATAATCATCCATATGGCCGAGCATTGGATCTATTTCTGTATAATTTCTTGTATCGTATTTGTGGTTGGAGCTGGATGCGAAAATAGGGTTTAGATACAGGGTATTAACCCCTAATGCCTTTAAATAGTTCAGCTTGTCCTGGATTCCCTTCAGGTCCCCGCCAAACACATCATTATTGAAAATGCCGTCTCCAATATTCGCTTTATAGTTTGGATCCACGACTGTTTTTCCGTTCGCGTCCTTTGTGAATTCTATGGCAGGATCTTCAGGGATGGAATACCAATTCTTCTCGAATTCGTAAGGGGTGCTTCCTCTGGCAATCTTTTGGGCAAAATCATTGCTTGTATCCCCGTTGAAAAATCTGTCAGGGAAAATTTGATAAATCACAGCGTTCTTCAGCCAATCAGGTGTTTTAAAGTTTTGATCATAGACATTCATGTCGTACTTGCCGACTTTCCCAAGATCTCCAGCCATACCTGGGCCATAATAACCGTCATCATCCCCATAGGCTTTCACATCAGAACCGTTTGTCACAGCAAAATAATATTGGTACAAGCCTAACGTGTCGCAGGAATAGTCTGCGGTCCATCTGTCATACTGATGGTTCGTATCCTTATTAAACGTTCCGTTCTTATGCATATCGATCACTTGCGTACCGGATGGTGTTGTTAAGACTAAAAATGCCTTTGTTAAATCATCCTTTTTAGCGCGGAGGTTAAAGGTAACCGTGTTGCCAGTCGGAACGGCGCCGTAGATGCTCTTAAATACTGAATCCTTGGAATTAAAATAAAGATCGGCCGTACTGACTTTGATGTTTGAAAGGTCGTTAAAAACAATGCCGGTCGCAATATCATAGCTGATCGTTACATTTTTGGCCGTATCCACAGTAAATGGATCCATTTTTACCGTCTTATTTCCGTCCTTGATCACTAGGTCATTATAATTTCCTGCTGGAAGATGGATCACTGTGCTGTAAACACCTGTTAAGTTATAGTCCATAAGAGTCGGATTTGTTGTAAGGCCAGTTCCGGATAACACAGGGGCTGCTGCAGTGTACGTGGTGGAGTCAACGATTAAATGTGTGGTATCTGAGTAGTAGAAAGTGACATCTTCTGTCTGTGGAACAGTTAATGGGATATTCCCGCCATTGCTGGCACCATTGGCACCATAGTTCTCAGCCCATGAGCCGCCCAAAGCTACTTTGTATTGATAGTTTCCTGACGGGATATTTTTTAAGGTGATTTTATATAACCCGTTTCCTTGATATAGCATTCTTGTTACCGAAGAAGCAGGGTCCCAGGCTGCTTTTTGCACGATTGATTGGATGTCGCCAACCAGAACGACTTGTTTTCCGCCAGGCTGCTCTGTCAGAGTCTGAACGATGGTTGCGCCTTTTGTTACTTTAACCCCGTCTTTTTCACCTGTGATGGTAATGGGGAGACTGCTGACTCCATCCTGAAGCTTATTGGCTGTCAAGACTCCGTTGGCATCAATGGTTGCGGCATTGCTTGGGGAAACGCCCCATGTAACGCCGGTCAATGTTTCATCTGTTCCATCAGCCTTTAGCCCTAAAGCTGTTACATTAGTGGTTGCGCCTTGCTGGATCTGGCTGTCGGCTGTAATGGCGTAGAATCCAGGAACATACACAATAGAATTGCCGCTCATTTGATTTGGATTCTGAGGGTCTGTAATCCAATTGCTTCCGTTTAGAACAAATTTATATTGGTGCTTCCCTGGTGATAAGGCGGGGGTCGTGAAGCTCCAAAGATTAGTGGCATCTTTGATCATTGGATTGGCCGTTAAACTCCAGCCATTCATATCACCGGCTAAATGAACCGATGTTGTCGAGGTGTCACCTTGATATTGAAACGTAACGGTTCTGTCAGCATTTACTACAGGACCAGTATTTACTAGTGTATCTGCTTTTGAGGTCATTCCAAAAGGTGAGACTAAGCTTAGTAAAAGCAGCAAAATGGAAAACCAACTGATTGTTCTTCCGTTTTTTCGCAACTTTATTTCCCCTTTACTTAATTATTAGTAGATCCTTGCCTATCAGACCTTATCTCTATGAACCCTCCTTTCATCTGCTTCTATTTTAGGAAAACGTTTGCATAAAATAGGACAAAAGTTAGTGGTTTTTCTTTGGTAGCGGGAGTATATTTGTGCAAACGATTTCACGAAATAATTTCATTTTTAATTATATTCCTTTCTTGATAGATATCAATAAAAATATGGATAGGAATCTGAATTTTATGAAAATAGTCCGTGGGACAAGCAAATAATTTATATAAAGCGATGTCTTTTACATTAAAATAAAAGATATCTACTACTATTTTTTTTTTAGAGGGGAGGGAAGGACCATAGCGATTACGATAAAGGATGTGGCTAAACATGCTAATGTCGCTCCATCAACGGTTTCCAGGGTGATAGCTAATAGCTCTCGAATCAGCGAGGACACAAAAAGAAAAGTACGGAAAGCAATAGAAGAATTAGGATATCATCCAAATCTGAATGCCAGGAGCCTTTCCAGTCAATCAACCCAAACGATTGGACTAGTCATGCCCAGTGCAAGTGATGTTGTCTTTCAGAACCCCTTTTTTCCGACCGTATTACAAGGGATCAGTGAAGGGGCCGGTAAAGAGAACTATTCCCTGCAAATGACCACTGGTAAGTCTGAAAAAGAGACGTTTGAAGGGGTCGTCAACATGGTGCAAGGAAAAAGGGTGGATGGAATGATTCTGCTTCATTCAAAGGTAGAGGATAAAATGATCAATTATTTAAAGAGAAGGGATTTCCCCTTCGTAGTAATTGGTAAGCCCTCCCAAAATGCTGAACAAATTACCCATGTGGATAATGACAATTTTCGGGCAATGAAGGAGGCTGCGGAATATTTACTTCAGCTTGGACATCAGAAAATTGCTTTTATTGGCGGGAGTAAGGACCTTATGGTTACAGTGGAACGCCTGTTGGGATATGAAACGGCATTAAGAAATGCCAATATCGCACTCAAAAGCGAATACGTCATACACGAGGAATTTTTAAGAGAAGGAGGTCAGGAAGCGGTTCGCGAATTAATGTCATTGGAAAATCCTCCAACGGCTCTTGTTGTGGCGGATGATTTTATGGCATTGGGTGTTTTAAATACTCTCGATGAACTAGGTGTCCTTGTGCCAGATGATCTTTCCATTGTCAGTTTTAATAATGTGCTTTTAGCAGAAATGGCTAAACCGCCATTAACATCAGTTGACATCAATATTTTTGAACTCGGTTGCCAAGCCGTAAAAAGCTTAATTCAAATGATTGAAAATAGCCATGAACCAGTGAAAAGAATCATTGTTGGGCATAAATTAATGAGACGTTCTTCGTGCAGTGAATGGAAGGGGGAAAAAAGCGGGCTAAGGGGGAATCGTTAAGGGGTTTGGATAAGTGACTGCGGGGAAAGTTAGAAACTATTAAAGTGGGAGCCTAGATTGGGACAGGCCGAAGTCAAAACTTCGCAGCTCCAATTAGACAATCGAAGTCACCCGCCCCGCCTAAACCGATCAGAAAGTAAACCTTAAACTGATGCTAACTCTCGAATCAACTCCGCTGATAGTGTTTGATTCGATGCAATGACGCCCCTTGATCCCCAAGTAAACGGACTGCCTGCTGAATCGGTTACCGTACCCCCGGCCTCTTGGACGATAAACGTTCCAGGCAGCCAGTCGTAATAATCTCCATACTCACTCCCGAATTCCCAATAGCCGTCAAGTCTGCCGCAAGCTACGTATGCTAGCTGCAGTTTAACTGAGCCCAGCATTTTTACAGCAAAAGTTTTCATCGTCAACCTAGCAGCAGACCTTATAGCGATATCAGCACACTCCGGTTCCTTTGCCGGAAAGGATGGCAGGGAGGTTGTGACGTAAGTGTCGCCCAATTTGGTTTTGGAGGCAACCTGAATCCGTTTATCATTTAAAAAGGCGCCTTGCCCCGTAACAGCATGAAACAATTCTTCACGCTCTGGATCGTAGACAATGGCCAAAACAGGGGTGCCATTTCGAATGAGACATAACGATAGTGAATAAAAACCGAAGCCCTGTATGAAATGAAGAGCCCCATCGATGGCATCACAGATCCAGTACTCTCCCCTGAATTCTGGCTGTTGCTGCTGTTCAGGCCGGAACTCGGAAGCTGACCAGTGAATAGAGGGGAATCGCCCAGCCAATGACTCTTTCAAAAAAGACTCTACGTGCTTATTGGCTTTCTCAAAAGTCTGAAAAGCTGCTTCTCTTGTGGAAGGAGGCTGGACACTTGGATTGCTATGGCATTGGGAATGAAGGCTGGTGCCGGCTTGACGGACGAGTTTTTGACAGAAAGACAGATCATTCAGATTCATGAAAAATACACCCCTTTTGGTAGTGTTTATAAATACTACTTTAAAATTCCCGAAAAAAATTATCTGATTAACCCTGAAGTTTTAAGCAAACGATCAACGATCTCTTTATAATGTTCACCATATTTAGCGCGAAGTTCTTCCGCGAAATCCCTTTCAATTTGTTCCATGACCGCATCGTGATAAAAAGCATTTTTTAACATTTCACTAACAGCTGGATGGCTGGTTTCCAAAGCTGTCGACTTGATATCACCGCCGAAGCTGCCGATAATGGATTGATGGGAATCACATAGGACGGAGAATTTCCGTTCCTGCTCGCCCGGCCAATTCTCGTCCCGGCTATGCTCTATTACCTGCTTCAAAAGGGTATTGCATTGGCCTATGGTAATGACCGTGATCTTTACACCGCGTTGTTCTGCATCCAGCAGGGCATCTTCCACCCTCTGAAGATCCTCTGACCAAATATCGACCACAATCGAGGTCTCTGCGTTCGCGATGACCCGCTGAATCGCCTTCTCCAGTTGACGGTCGCCTTGAAGGTTATAAAAAGCAGGGATTTTACTAGGCCTAACTTCCAGTGAGGTGAGTAGCTGCTTCGCTGTCAGTTCAAAATCCTGCTGAAGAAATTTGATTAGTTGGTTTGCGGGGACAGCATCGTAATGTGTAGGATCGCCCTCTATGACGCGGCAAACGCCCTTGTCTGTTAATGACCGCAGTGCTGCATAGACGTTTGAACGTGAAACTGATACCCGCTTTGCAACTTCGTAACCAGACAGCCCTGGATCTTCCAACAATGTCAAGTAGCAGCGAGCTTCCAGATCGGACAAACCGATTTTTTTTAATAACTCGATTTCCAAATCAGTGACCTCCTCCTATAGTAGTATGAATAAATACTACTATATAAAATATGGTAAATCAAGGGATTTTGTTTGTGGAATGAGCCCATTCTAAAACGTTATTTTCTACCGCCTCATTTGTACGTTGGATTTTATCAAAATAACCATTACATTCAGCTTCCTTTTATCCTCATGTAAGTTTTGTTGCCAGCCTCCGCAACATATGATTCGTTTTGAAACTGGCGAATAAACCAAAAGATGAAAACCGCGCCCAATATGAGACCCAGCAATCCTTCTCCATTAAATAACATGATATTTCCGTCGAACATTCCATGTTTGTTCGTATAAATATCTCCCAGCACGGATGTGTTCATCACGTTCCAAACAGAATGAAAAAACAGAACAGGAATGAGACTTCCCGATAAATAGAAGCAGTAGGAAAATGGAAAGGTAATGGTAAAAACACAACCTGTCTGAATCAAGCATATGAGCAGAGGATGGTCCATGCCGGTTGCTTTCGCCAGAAAGAAAACAGCCGGTGCATGGTACAATGCCCAAATCATACCTAGAATAATAGAAGCCTTCGTTTTCCCCCAGTGCTGGGTAAGCTGCGGAAGCAAATAGCCTCTCCAGCCATATTCTTCGCCAAAGACAGGGAACAGATTGACCAAAACGGTGATGGCCATGGTAATGAACATTTTCGCATCAGGCACTGTGTTCAATCTCCCAATCCCGATCATTTGTGCCAGGAAACCGCAAAGCAAAATAAATAAAAGGGGATATAGAATGCCAAACAGCCATGCCTTTACCGTCATTTTGGATTGAAAGCCTTTCAACCCTTTCCGTTCTAAAAGCTGAAACATAATAGCAACAGCTGCGGGGATCAACATAATGATTGAAAATGTTTTTAAGCCGATATTAGGGCGGATAAACAGTGCTGCTGTAACAGACCAGGTGATGACTAGGACTGTTATGGCGTATATCAGTCCATTATTTTTTCGAATCATACATGAAACACTCCCTTGGAATCTCTTTATGGCTCTATCGTATAGTTTTGCAGGCAGAGGAAAAAGACACTAAAGTCATCGGGCACCTATGACTTTAGTTATCAATTTGTGAATGACTTTCGCTATCTATTCCGATTTTTAGCAGAATAGTATAATGCAAGTAATAGATTGCAATGGATGTGATTTCAGTTGAAAAGACAGAACACAATAAAGATCATGGTGATTTTTCGGCTTATTCTGATATTGACGGCTTCGTTTGATATCATGATGCGCCCTTATTTTTCACTGCCCGTTAAGGCGGTATGTATCGCAGGGGTCATCATTTTGCATGTAAATGACTATATCAGAAATTATTTCCAACTATTTGAAAGGAATCGTATAATTTACTATATATCGATGGCGGTGGGGATTATTGGATCCGGTTTGTATTTGCTTCCATTTGATAACATAGCGCTTAATTTATATTTTATCTTTCCTATCGTGGAAATTTTTCTATACCGCCCCACGATTCAGGTTGGTCTGCTGATCCTACATATATTGGTATTTTTATTCGATATGGTTGTCCTTAAGGAAGGGATTGAAAAGGGATTGTTTCCTTATGTGGCTTTGCTGGCGATGGTTTACCTGTTTCGAATCAACAGCCGGGAGAAAGAAAAGGGGAATCTGCTCAATGTTGAATTAATGGAAGCCAATGCTAAATTGAAGGAAATTACCATTGTGAAAGAACGAACCAGAATTGCCCAGGAACTTCACGATTCCCTTGGCCATGGCCTCATTGCCTTAAAAATGCACCTTGAATTTGCGGAAAATATGTTGAATACCCATCCAGAAAAAGCAAAAGAAGTCATGAAAAAAGCGCTGGGCATTTCGCAAACTTCGATTGCAGATCTTCGCAAAGCGGTCGCAGTTTTAAAAGATGACCAAGCATGGAAAAACAATGTCAAGCTCCGTGATTCTTTAACTGATTTGATTGATAGCCTGCAAACGGCTGGGCGATTGCAATTTGAATGGTTCTGCGATGACATGGCGGAGTATGCAAGCCGGGACATTCAAAGTGCTGTGTATGAAACGGTGAGGGAGGCCATTACCAACGGGATTAAACATGGAAATGCCCGGACCTTTCATATCGATATTTTCGTTCATGACAAAAAGCTGCTAGTGAAGGTGGAGGATGATGGGGCGGGGTGCAGTGATATGAAAAAATCCCACGGCCTCCGCGGGATGGAGGAACGAATTCAGTTATGGAATGGAACCATCCATTTTGTGTCGGTACAAGGCCGCGGCTTTGCGGTGGAAGCGGAAATTCCATTTGTAACAAATGTGGAGTGATAATAAATGATTAATGTAATGATTGTAGATGACCAGGGGATTGTCCGAGACGGTTTGAAGATGCTATTAAGCTTAAATGAAGAGATTCGGATTATAGGAGAGGCGGTAAACGGGGCAGAACTCCTGCACCTGCTGGAAGGCACGGTGCCCGATGTGATTCTAATGGACATCCGAATGCCTGTTATGAATGGGATCGACGCCACAAAGGCGGTGAAGGAAATCTATCCAAACGTGAAGGTTATTATTTTAACCACGTTTAATGAGGATGAGTATATTTTCAATGGGCTGAAAAATGGGGCAGATGGATTCATTTTGAAAGATTCGGATTTAAAAGAGATCATTAAGGCCATTAAGGCTGCTTATGAAGGGACGCTCCTGCTTCATCCAGAAGTGACGAGCAAACTCATTCATGCCCTTCAACAGGTTCCCGAATATTCAGCGGCCTCTGGAATGGAAAAGAAGGATTTATCTAATATACTGACACCGAGAGAAGTCGAAGTCGTAGAACAAATTATGCAAGGAAAAAGCAATAAGACAATTAGTGCGGCGTTATTTTTAACAGAAGGTACAGTGAAAAATTATGTATCTCGCATTCTTGATAAATTAGAGCTCAAAAGCCGTGCTGAGTTGATTATTTATCTAAAGGAGCAATAATCTTTTGAATGTGAAAAAACTCATGTTAAAATAATGAAGATTCTCATATAAAAAGGATGAAATTCTGCACTATTGCAGGATCATTCTTTTTTTTATAATACTATGGCTAGTGTTAAAAGCACGGTGAAATTACTCCATTCGTTACTTCATCATCATTTCGAACATATTCCCCCATATCAAAAAATTATCATGTTATTGTAAAAATTAAAGTGCCGAAAATCCTGAAAAAAAAGATAGAATAAACAATGGATGCCCTCTTAAATGGCAGAAATTTAATTCTTCAGGATGTTTTACCATTTTTTAATTGGTGGAGGGTGAGGACGATCCTATTTTTTACAGATTCCGCTGACAGCACACTCCTGATGGAGACATGATTGTATCGATCACAAAAGATGAAAAGGAGCGTCATAATTTATGTTAAGGCTGTTTAGGTATTTAAAACCGTATACTTTGTTGATTATCGTTGTGCTGGCCTTTGTTTTCCTGCAGACATTAAGTGATCTTTATCTTCCTACATTGATGTCCGATATTATTAACAAAGGGGTTATGCAGGGGGATACAGGAGAAATTCTGCGCATCGGCGGCTTTATGCTCTTGTTTGCTGGCAGCGGCGCTATTTGTGCAATTGTGGCCAGTTACTTTTCCTCTAAAGTCGCAGTGGGGCTGGGAACGCTCTTGCGCAGCAGGATTTTTAATAGGGTGGAAAGTTATTCGTTACAAGAAATTGATAAGTTCGGTACTGCAACACTTATTACCAGAAGCACGAACGATATTACCCAGGTCCAAATGGTTTTAATCATGATCATGCGGATGATGATTAGTGCTCCTATGATGGCTATTGGCGGCATTATTATGGCTTTACGGGAAGATCGAAAGCTTACTTGGGTCTTGGCCATTGCCATTCCTATTTTAGCTGGTGTTATTGCCTTGATTGCCTCCCGCATGATCCCAACTTTTCGAAAAATACAGGGAAAGATTGATAGAATCAACCTTGTTTTACGGGAAAAGCTTGTGGGAATTCGTGTGATCAGAGCCTTTAACATGGTTACGCACGAAGAAAAGCGTTTTGAAGAGGCGAATGTGGATCTCACCAATAATTATATAAAAGTGAATCGAATCATGGCGTTTATGATGCCTTCGATCATGCTCGTGATGAACTTTACTTCTCTGGCCGTTTTATGGTTTGGGGGAATTTTCATTAGCAAAGGCAATATGGATTTGGGGGCGTTGTCGGCATTTACCCAATATGCTATGCAAATTATGTTTTCCATGCTCATGCTTTCCTTGATGTTTATCATGGTTCCTCGTGCCCAAGCCGCAGCAGTAAGAATTAATGAAGTGTTAGAAACGATGCCGGGAATAACTGATAGCGAAAAAGTGGAAGATACTTTCACTGAGAAAGGTTATATTGAATTTAAAGATGTCTCGTTCACTTATCAAGGGGCTGAACAGCCAGCATTACGGAATATCTCCTTTTCTGCTACTCCTGGCGAAGTAACAGCTATCATTGGCAGTACAGGTGCGGGCAAATCCACTCTTGTTAACTTGATTCCAAGATTCTACGATGTGGACAGCGGCAGTGTGCTAATTGACGGAGTAGATATCAGGGAAATGTCCCAGGAGACGCTTCGTTCTAAGATTGGATTCGTTCCGCAAAAAGCCGTCCTATTTTCTGGAACCATTAATGAAAATATACGCTTTGGCAATCAGAAGGCTTCAGTGGAAGAAATTAGACATGCAGCGGATATTGCTCAAGCACTTGATTTTATTGAGAACATGGATGATGGTTTTGAACATCAAATAACACAGGGCGGGACAAATGTTTCTGGCGGACAAAAACAGCGTTTATCCATTGCACGGGCGTTAGTAAGGAAGCCTGAAATTTACGTTTTTGATGATAGTTTTTCAGCTCTTGATTTCAAAACAGATGCCAAGCTTCGGGCTGCGCTCAAGAAGGAAATCACAGAGGCAACCGTCATTATTGTTGCCCAGAGGGTAGGAACGGTCAGGGACGCCGATCGGATTATCGTCTTAAACGATGGTGAGATTGCCGGCATGGGTACTCATAAAGAGCTGTTAGAAACCAGTCAGGTATACAGGGAAATTGTATCCTCACAACTGTCTGAGGAGGAGATCGCATGAGTGGAACAAACAATCGTCCAAATCCTGGAGGAAACAGAGGCGGAGCCGGTTTTGGCGGGGGCGGCCATTTTGGTGCACCGGTCCAAAAGGCCAAGGATTTTAAAGGAACGCTTAAAAGGCTTCTCAGGTATTTAAAACCGCATAGGTTGAATTTAATCATTGTTTTGATTTTTGCGATCGCCAGTACATCGTTTACAATTGCTGCACCTAAAATCATGAGTCATGCCATGAACAAATTACAAGATGGCTATATGGCAAAAATGATGCTGGAGAAAATGACTGATGCCCAGAAAGCGGCTGTTGATCAGATCGATAAGCAAATGAAGCAGACGCAAAATTCACCAAATATCTCTTCTACACCGCAACAGGCAAAGGTCAATCCGGAAACGGCTAAAGCGATCCAGGAATTTATTAAGCTTCCAATGCTGGATACTGTGACAGATGCCAATCAAAAAGCGGACATCGTCAAGAAAATGCTGGATTTAAGTAAAAAGATGCCTAGTCAAGAACGTTCCGGAGCGAAAAATGTCAAATTGACCCAAGATCAAATTAACGGGGCAGTCAAGGCAATCAAGGAAACAAATGGAAAGTACGACTTCCAATATATTGGCAAGATCGCCTTGGTTCTCATGGGAATGTATGTGATCAGTGCCTGCTTTAGTTTAATTATGGGACTTGTAATGTCCGGCGTTGCGCAGAAAACGGTACGGGATTTACGCATGGAAGTGGATAAAAAGCTAGCCAAATTGCCGCTTAAATATTTTGATAGTCATCCGCATGGTGATATTCTAAGCCGGGTAACGAATGACTTGGATACGGTTGCGAACACACTGCAACAAAGCTTAACCCAGATCATCACTTCAGTTATTACGATTATTGGGTACATTATTATGATGCTGACGATCAGCCCTATTCTTACGCTGATCATGCTGGTAACTCTCCCATTGTATGTTGTCACTACTGCGTTCGTTGCTAAAAAGTCACAGAAATACTTTGCGTCCCAGCAGAAAGAGTTGGGAGCTCTCAGCGGACATGTAGAGGAGATGTACACAGGGCATAAAATTGTAAAGGTTTTTGGGAAGGAAAAAGATGCCATTGAGCGTTTTGAAGCCATTAATAAAAACTTATACGCTTCTGGCTGGAAAGCGCAATTTATCTCCGGAATGATGTTTCCGCTCATGAACTTCGTCAGCAACTTAGGATACGTTGGAATTTGTATCGTCGGTGGCCTGTGGATTACCAAGAATCTGCTCGGTTTAGGAGACATTCTTGCCTTTATTCAATACTCGCGATCCTTTACGATGCCGATTGCTCAGACAGCACAGATTGCCAATGTGATCCAGTCAACAGTGGCTTGTGCGGAGCGGGTATTTGAAATTCTTGATGCATCGGAAGAAATTCCGGAATCTCCAGATGCCAAAGTCATCGAATTTCCACGTGGAGAAGTTCGTTTTGAACACGTAGATTTCCGCTACAAGGAAGAGGTGCCACTGATTGAGGACATGAACCTGGTGGTAAAACCAGGGCAGACTATTGCCATTGTAGGCCCAACTGGTGCAGGTAAAACGACTCTTGTGAACTTATTAATGCGATTCTATGAAATCAATACTGGTAAAATTAGCATCGACGGTGTAGATATCAGAGATATGAAACGAAATGATCTGCGGAAAATGTTTGGGATGGTGTTGCAGGACACTTGGCTCTTTAACGGAACCATTAAGGATAATATCGCCTATGCTAAGCAAGGGGCGACCATGGAGGAAATCGTCCATGCAGCCAAAGCAGCCCATGCAGATCATTTTATTAGGACACTGCCTGACGGTTATCAAACAGTCTTAAACGAAGAGGCAACAAATATATCTCAGGGTCAAAAGCAGCTGCTCACCATAGCACGGGCCATCCTTGCTGACCCGACGATTTTAATTCTGGATGAAGCTACAAGCAGTGTCGATACTAGAACGGAAGTGTTAATTCAAAAAGCCATGTCCAATCTGATGGAAGGACGAACTAGTTTCGTCATCGCCCACCGATTATCAACCATTCGTGATGCGGAAAAAATCCTCGTCATGAATAAAGGGAAAATCATTGAAATGGGCAATCATCGGGAATTGATTGCGAAAGGCGGCTTTTATGCCGAACTTTACAATAGTCAATTTACCGGGCAAAACTTGGCTGCTGACATTATATAACCATTCAAAAAAGTCCTTGGAGGAGCTAGTTTATTTCACTAGCTCTTTTTTGCGTTATTTTCCTCATGAATTTGTACTTCTTTAGTAAGAGCTTTGAAAGCACGAAGGTGATTCATCAACATCATGATTTAGGAGCTGTTTTTAAAATTCCCCCCTAATACCAACCGGGCTCTAGCTCCACAAATTTTTCCGGATAGGCACTTTTACTGCTCCTTCCCATAACATGGCAAAAGAAGGAGAGTGGAAATAAATGAATTGGCTTGTGATCCTTGCCTTTGCCTTGTCTTCAAGTATAGATAATCTGGGTGTAGGTATTTCCTACGGAATTCGCGGAATTCGAATCGGTATATGGGCAAATCTGATTATTGCCGTCATCTGTTTTCTTTTTAGTGAAACCGGTATCCTGTTTGGAAAATGGTTATCATCAGTCATTCCAGGAGCGTTTCCCATCTTTGCCGGAGCTTTCTTATTAATCCTTATTGGGGTTCGAATCATTTTATTGGCTGCCCCGCGTAAAGGGCAATCAGACAAAGAGAAACCTGAAGATGCGACCAAAGTAAGTGCCATTTTGAAAAATCCTGAACAAGCAGATATGGACAAATCAGGAGAAATCGGCCTTAAGGAGGCCTGCATTCTTGGAATCGCTCTTTCGGCAAATGCCGTTACCAATGGTTTGAGTGCGGGGCTGTTCGGATTATCGCCATTGGCCATTTCGTTGACAGCAGCGGCAGGGAGCTTTTTAATGGTATGGCTGGGGGTTGTTGTTGGAGGGAAAGCAGCTGATATTCGAATTGGGTCCTTTACGTTAGGGCAATTCGGAACCATCATTAGTGGAATCATTCTGGTGCTGATTGCATGTGAAAGTATATTTTTTAGATGAATAAATACAATCGGGCCTTTGTTTTTAAACGGCCGGGGATAAGCAAGCTGATCTGAATACAAAAACCCGGCCGCAAAAAAACAGCCGGGTTTTCATGTGGATAAATGTACGTTAATTTTTAATTACCCATTAGTTTGTTGAAATTGTACCATGAACTCACTAAATGCTTTGCATGTTTCATATGGTACGGCATTATAAGTAGAAGCGCGGCATCCGCCGACAGAACGGTGGCCGTTTACACCGATAAAGCCTTCTTTTTTGGCCTCAGCCAAGAATTTTTTCTCTAGTTCTTCGTCTTTTAAACGGAAGGTAATGTTCATTAAGGAACGGCTGTCTTTTTCCGCATGGCCGTTATAAAATCCGTTGCTTAAGTCAATGGCATCATAAATCAATTTTGCTTTTTCTTCGTTGCGTTTCGTGATTTCATGAATGCCGCCAAGTCCTTTCACCCAATTCAATACTTCTCCAAGCATGTAGATTCCGAAGGTTGGAGGGGTGTTATATAATGAATTGTTTTTAGCATGTGTGCTGTATTTCAACATGGTTGGAATATTGGTATTGGCTTTCTCCAGCAGATCCTTGCGAATAATGGCAACTGTGACGCCTGATGGGCCAAGGTTCTTCTGTGCGCCAGCATAGATTAACGCAAATTTGCTGACATCAAATGGTCTGGAGAGGATATCACTGGACATATCCCCAATCAGGGGCACACCTTCAATAACAGGGAAGTCCTTCCATTGAGTGCCGTAAATCGTATTGTTGGATGTTAAATGAACATAGGCATCGTCCGTGTTATATTGCAATTCTTCGAATTTTGGAATCTGGCGGTATTGCCCGTCTTTTGTGCTTGCTGAATGATAAGGATTTCCGAAGAGCTTAGCTTCGGCAAATGCTTTTTCAGACCATGAACCTGTCATGACATAGGCAGCTTTTTGCTCGGGTTTTAAAAAGTTCATCGGGATCATGGAAAACTGCAGGCTTGCCCCGCCTTGCAGGAACAGAACCTCATAGTTGTCCGGAATGGACAGCAGTTCCTTTAAAAGAGCAATAGCCTGGTTGTGTACTTCTTCATAGGCGGCACTGCGATGGCTTAGCTCCATTACAGACATACCAGTTCCGCGAAAATCAACGAGCTCCTCCTGGGCTTTTTTCAAAACGTCCAGTGGAAGCGCAGAAGGTCCTGCGTTAAAATTATAGGCTCTTTGTAATTGATCGATCATGTTTGCACCCCTTGTTTACAAGTTATTTAATCTCAATAATACTAGCTTTTTTGGAAAATTTGAATAGTTTTGAGTGCACTAAATTTTCATTCTTCGATGAAAGCCTTTCCAATCTGTTAATGGCGCAGGCTGTTTTTTTTATTAACTTTTTGTGAACAACCTCGAATGCTCCAGTTTAATGGAAATCTCTTTGATGACATTTTTCCCTAAATATTTTAAAACGAATTTCGTATAATGAAATAAAAGAGGACAAAGCTGGTAAATAATGATTTATGGTAAAGAAAACTCGCCGACTGGCGAACCCGACAGGGCAAAGACAGAGGTGTAGTTGCCCTTATGCCTGATAGGGAAGTTATTCTTTCCAATCAGCTAAAGAAAAACTTGGAGGGGACATCATGAAACGATTGGCAGTTTTTTGCGGTTCCAGTTTAGGTGCTTCCGATGCTTATAAAGCTGGAGCCATTGAATTGGGAAAAGAGTTAGCAAAACGTAAGATTACTTTGGTCTATGGCGGTTCCAGTATTGGCTTGATGGGGGCGGTGGCAGACACAGTTCTGAATGAAGGCGGTCATGCCATTGGTGTGATTCCTCGTGTCTTGGAGCAGCGTGAAATATCTCATAAAGGGCTGACAGAGCTTTATACCGTTGAAACCATGCATGAGAGAAAGGCGAAAATGGCCGAGCTGGCAGACGGCTTTATTGTTCTGCCCGGCGGCACAGGAACACTGGAAGAATTTTTCGAAATCTTTACATGGTCACAAATTGGCCTAAACCAAAAGCCATGCGGCCTTCTCAACATTGATCACTATTACGACCCGCTCATCACCCTATTCGACCATATGGTAGAACAAAAATTTCTCCAAGAAAAATTCCGTTCCATCGCCATCGTCGAAGACCAACCAGACTTATTAATCGAACAATTCTTTAAATACGTTCCTCCATCCATTAAAACATACTAGTATAAGGGAGCAGCCTTTATAAGCGCTGCTCCCTTATTCACAGTGGTGCCTGACACCAGATTATAATGATTATAAATCAGAGTTCTCCAATCTTTGTGAGTTTTCCGCTATTGATGAGATCGACGGGAGCGGGAGTGTAAGGGATGTTTGCCCAGTTTCGTCCGACGGATTTTGCGCAGTCATTGAGGAATGAGGAGCAAATCCGCCGGTTTCCTTCTTGGAAACTGTAAATGGGGATATCAAGTTTGAAGCGGACTAGTTCTGCGAGGATGGCAGTATAGTCGTATTGGATGCCGAAATGATTCTTGGCATATGCTGTGATTCTTTTTCTCTCTTGTTTTGTTAACGTTTCATCCCGCCATACTTCTAAGTGCCCTCCTGAGTTCAAGTAAGTGGAGAGATAGGCAATGCCTGAATCTCTCCCAGACTGTGCCTCAGCCAGTGTTTGCTTGTCCAAAAATAAGGCGCAATGGCTGGGGCCGCCTGTCACCATCTCAATTGCCTCGGAAAAAATCCCCCTCCCCCAGACAAATAAAATATCCCCAGGTAAAATATCACTTGTGTTCAATTCGATCCCCCTTTCTTGAAAAATAAAAAAAGAGCCACAGGGTCCCATAACGGCTTCAAACATTTCCTCGTCCCATTTATATTTATTAGAAAAATAGTTTGGCTAAACTTTTAAAAGAATCCCCTGTCATATAATTTATGATAGAGTATCTCACAAAGTATGTGCCATTACCTTGGTTTGTTGATATTTTTGTGGAATTTTGAATCCTATTAAGATGAGCAAACACTAGTTTAAAATCTTGTAAACTTGGGCATGATGTTTACTAACATAGAAAATGATGAATGATTTAGGGGCAGGGGAGAAAAATGAGCAATCATTTAATGTGGATTTTTGAAAACTTATCCATTGTGAAAGAACAAGACTTGGAGAAATGCAACATGGAGTTGGAAAACAACCAGCACAACGAGATTGTAAGAAAAGCATTAATGGTCTATAAATCTGAACTGCTGGATTGTCTGGAAATGTACGATCATTATAGAAACCAATCTTAATAGGAAAAAACCTGTACAATTTCAAAGTACAGGTTTTTTTAAAGTTCAGGAAACTTTCAGCTTGCATTCAAGACCAATTCAGGTTGAGGGTGCATTATATGTTCATAAGCTAATTGAAAGCATCTTAAGAAGTTTAAATAAATTTTTAAAATGAAAGGGAGTACTTAAAATGGAAAAAAAGAAATTTACATCATGGGGAGTAAGCTTTGCTAGTTTGGCTCTTGTAGCAGGGATGGCATCATACTTGGGGATCAAAGACAATCAAACAAAAACAAATTCAGCCACATCGGCGGTGACCACTCAAAGTTCAAACACTACCACAACATCTCAGAGTACGAACAGCCAAAATTCGTCCTTTACTATTAAGTATCCAGAGCAAACTTCTAATTCAAATGGAACACAACAAACGACAACTCAATCTTCTAATACGAACGGTGCACAGCAATCAACTACGCAAACTGTTTCACAGGACCATTCATCTGCAAACCAGCATGATGGTTTTGATACAACTACTGGTGGGACCTGATATAAAGTCCATGGACTTGTAAAAAAATGAACGAAAGAAGGGAAAACATATGCAATCACTGGAATGGTACGCCATACGTGCTACAGGAACAGTCGCCTATCTTTTAATGTATTTGTCGGTCATCATCGGACTTTATTCAATGGTTCAAAAGAAACGGAAAAAGAAAATAAATAATATCATTCATCTTCATGAAGCACTTGGGGACTGGTCATTAATTCTAACCTTCGGGCACTTGGGAGTTTTGCTAATTGATTCATACTTTACATTCAAGTGGTCGGACATACTTATTCCGTTTACATCCAATTACCAAACGATTTCCATGGCATTGGGAACGCTCGGAACGTATTTCTTGATTATCACGATTGTCTCATCCAAATTACGCAAGAAGATCGGTTATCAACGCTGGCGGAAACTGCATGCACTGAATCCCATTCTTTATATTATGGTTACCATGCACGGACTGATGAGCGGAACGGATTTCTCGGGGCCAGTATTGGCAGTCGTAAATATTGTGCCAATCATTGTCATGGGAATCATGCTGCTTTCATCGAAGAAAAAACTGACTCCAGCCCATTAAAAAACAAGGTGGATGCATTCAAATCCACCTTGTTTTATTTTAGCTTCTCATTCAAAATATTATCTTCAAGTACTGAAAATTTATCTCCATATACTTTTGTAATATGGTTTTCCCCCCAAGAACAAAGGGAATCCAAAATTCCTTTTAAACTCCAGCCATACTCGCTTAATTCATACTCCACTTTAGGAGGAACTTGATTGTAGACTATGCGGTCAATAATCCCATCCTCTTCTAATTCACGAAGTTGCTGAGTCAGCATTTTCTGGGTAATATTTGGCATCAGCCTTTTTAATTCACTTGTACGTTTCTTACCGTGTGTGAGGTGGCATAAGATCACGCATTTCCACTTCCCGCCAATCACTTCCAGTGTGGCTTCAACGGAGATATTGTATTTTTTCTTCTGCAAATCGTACTCCTCCAATCTTATAGGCACTTAAAAGTACCTATATTACTTTTTGGTTCCTATATAACTTTAAAGTGCGTACTTCCATATAATATCCTTTTCTTTCATAATAACATCTGCGGGCGGGACTTCAAAGTATCCATTGCCAGCGATTAACTAAAGGAGGAAACGTCATGTCATTAGATAAAAAACGAAGTACCTTAGCACTGCTTGCTTTGGCCGTGAGCGCATTTGCTATTGGTACGACGGAATTTATAAGTGTGGGGTTATTGCCTTTAATATCCAAGGATTTACATGTCTCGATTACAACGGCCGGTCTAACGGTGTCACTCTATGCATTGGGAGTAACCATTGGTGCCCCCATACTAACATCTATTACTTCGAACATGTCCCGTAAAACCTTACTTCTTTGGATTATGGCCGTTTTTATGATCGGAAACAGTATCGCCGCCACAGCTGCCAGCATTGGAGTATTACTGGCGGCTCGTGTGATATCAGCTTTTTCACATGGTGTATTCATGTCCATCGGCTCAACCATAGCAGCTGAGCTGGTACCTGAAAATCGAAGAGCCAGTGCCATTTCTATTATGTTTTCCGGACTGACAGTCTCAACCGTAACTGGAGTGCCTTTTGGAACGTTTGTCGGCCAGCAATTCGGATGGAGAACCACCTTTATCGTTATAGTAGCAGTGGGAATTATTGCGTTTTTGGCCAATAGTTTCCTCGTTCCATCTGAACTGCGAAAAGGGAAGCGCACCACCCTCAAAGATCAGTTCCAAGTCATCACAAATGGGCGTTTATTGCTTATTTTCATCATTACGGCTTTAGGATATGGAGGAACATTTGTTGTATTTACTTATTTATCCCCTATTCTACAAAACATTACTGGATTTAAGGAAGGCGCCGTTTCATTGATTCTGCTGCTTTATGGACTGGCTATAGCCATAGGAAATATGGTAGGGGGCAGGCTATCCAATCAAAATCCAATGAAAGCATTATTCTATATGTTTATCATTCAAGCTGTTATATTGCTTACATTGTTTATAACGGCCCCTTTTAAACTAGCAGGACTAATCACCATATTTTTCATGGGGGTAATGGCCTTTATGAATGTACCGGGATTGCAGGTTTACGTCGTGATGTTAGCGGAGCGTTTTGTTCCTGCAGCAGTAGATGTGGCATCTGCCATCAATATCGCGGCGTTTAATGCGGGTATTGCCTTTGGCTCCTATTTGGGCAGTCTCGTAACCGACTCCATCGGTCTTATTCATACCACATGGACAGGAGCCATCATGGTATTTGCCGCGATTCTTCTAACGGGAGTAAGTTGGGCGCTTGAAAAAAAGGAAAAAGCAATGCAGCTGCATTTTAGTATAGAAAAAAAACTGGAGGTATGAATGAAATGATCACAAGTTTACATGATACAACGACATTAAATAACGGTGTAACAATGCCATGGCTTGGCATTGGCGTGTTTAAAGTGGATAATGGCCCGGAACTAGTAAACGCAGTAAAATTCGCTATTAAACATGGATATCGCAGTGTGGATACCGCGGCTATATATGAAAATGAAGAAGCTGTAGGTCAAGCCATCAGAGAATCAGGTGTTCCTCGAGAAGAACTGTTCGTCACATCTAAAGTGTGGAATTCTGATCTGGGCTATACTTCAACCATCACAGCTTTCGAAACCAGCTTGAAAAAACTAGGGCTAGATTATTTAGATTTATACCTGATCCACTGGCCGGTTGAAGGGAAATACAAAGAAGCATGGCGGGCGTTAGAAACCCTATATCAAGAGGGAAAGGTAAGAGCCATCGGTGTCAGCAACTTCCACATTCACCACCTAGAGGATTTAATGAAAGATGCAAACATAAACCCAATGGTCAATCAGGTGGAATACCATCCACGCTTAACGCAAAAAGCACTCCAGGCCTTTTGCGGGGAACATGGGATACAGCTGGAGGCTTGGTCACCGCTTATACAAGGACAGTTATTAGACAGCTCGATTCTGCAAGAAATTGCTGATCGATATCATAAAACCATTCCCCAAATTA
The DNA here is from genome assembly GCF_013248975.1 of Neobacillus endophyticus. Classification (GTDB taxonomy): domain Bacteria; phylum Bacillota; class Bacilli; order Bacillales; family Cytobacillaceae; genus Neobacillus; species Neobacillus endophyticus. Next base: position 1,030,117 of record NZ_JABRWH010000001.1, on the reverse strand, counting down.
TTGTCCGCTGGGATTTACAAAATGGTGTGGTAACCATACCTAAATCCACTAAAGAGCATCGGATAGTGGAGAACGCAAATGTATTTGATTTTGAGCTGACAAAAGAGGATATGCAGCGAATTGACGAACTAAATCGAGATAATCGTGTAGGGCCAGACCCTGATCATATCGATTTTTAAAGCAAGAAGCTAGATAAGACAGACTTGTCCGATCTAGCTTCTTTTTAATTTGTATTTGAAAAATAATCGAGCAGCCCTTGGTAAACCCCTTGTGCTACGGTATTGGGATAATCATTGCTTTCCACAACAGAATCATCCTGTTTGTTGGAAAGGAATCCTAGTTCGATCAATGTACATGGCTGGGCGTTATTTCGCAAAACTTCCAAGTTATCGAAGCTTGTCCCGTCATTATTTAATCCCGTTGTTTTCGCCACTGCTTTTAAAAGATCCGAGGCAAGACGGCTGTCTCTCGCTGCTTTATAGTAATAATCAGTCAAACCATTGATGGATGGCTTATCCGTCCAATTGTAATGGAAGCTTATAAAAGCATCCGCATCGTTTTGGTTGGAAAGATTGGCCCTCTGATTTAAGGGAATATACGTATCGTTGGTGCGGGTCATAATTACATTGGCCCCAGCATTTTCAAGCTTTTGTTCAACGCGCTTGGCGGTGGCTAATGTTAAGGCCTTTTCATGTGTGCCCGTAATGCTGGTTGCCCCGTCATCTTTTCCTCCATGACCCGGGTCAAGAACAATGGTTTTTCCCTTAAGTGGCCCCTGACTATTAGGAATGTCAGGTGCTGCACTCCTATCCATATCTGGCGATGAAGAATCTTTCGAAGTGTTTGCGGATGTTGTATCCCCGGACGCAGTATTTTGGTTGTCGGAAGCATTTCCTCCAGTCGCTGTATTGTTGCTGTTTGAATCTGTATCTCCAGTTTCTGCATTTTGACTGGCTGCTGAAGTATCTCCGGTGGCTGGATTTTGATTGTCCGCTGTTGGTATTTTTCCAGTTTCTGCATTTTGATTGTCCGCTGTTGATGTTTTTTCGGTTGCTGCATTTTGGTTGTCCGTTGTTGTTGTATCCCCAGAGGCTGTATTTTGGTTAACTGCCGTTGTTTTGCCAACAGTTTTCTTTTGGGAGGAAGCTGTCCTTTCACCAGTCTTGGCCTTTGCTACAGGCTGTTTTGATAGGTAATTTTCGAATACCCAGCCCTCCTGTCCGGAAGAGGCCACCATTTTTGCCCAGCCATTCTGCTCATCATAAATGGTTATGTTTGAACCCAATTTTAATTTTCCAATGATTTTGCCGGTTAAACTTGGCTTTTCACGCACTCTTAAAACATCCGCTTCTACAGTTGCAGGAATACTTTCTTTTGGAGCAAGGTATGTGTTGTTAATCCAGCCAATTTGGTTGTTTGCTAGTTTTATTTCATCCCATTGGTTCTTTGTCTGAATGATGTCAAATGTGTCCCCATGATGCACTTGGCCGATAATTTTACTAGTACTGTCCGCTGCTTCCCTTACATTTAGAACATCTGCTGTAACCGTGAATTTGGCTGTAGCGTAGGCATTAAGTTTTATACCGGAAAGCGAGAACACCACAATACCAAGAGTTGCCAGGATCTTCATTAGACTTAAACTCTTCATTTTATTTTGAAACCTCCGAATTTTTTTCCTTGGGAACAGTATGGCCAGATTTCCGGCAAGATAAAATCAAAATTTACAAATTTTTAATATTGGAAATTGAGCCTTTGAAAAAAGGAATCTGTATTTCATAGGTCGAGCCTTTAAGGAATAAGCTGTTAGGGATTATAAAAATGGAAAACTATTAGGAGGTTGTGACTGTTTTGAAAGAAAAAGAATTACGGTGATATGGTGAAGAAGGAAACTGTTCTACATAGCGAGGATGAAGGACAGAACCCCCGAACTGGAAGAAGCGAGCTGTCCTTCATAGATAGGATGAAGGACACTATCCCGGACCGGAAGCAGGAACCTGTCCTTCAGCTTTTGCATTGGATGATTCTGTCTCAATAATAAAGGGATTTACTAGTCTGGTACCTTGCCACTCTGCCAAAAAGGCATTCGATGTTTATTGGTATCAGCATGATTTTTCCTATAGTGCAAGTTATTTGAACCATCAGCTTGTTCAATTTGTCAAATTGAAAGCAGACCGCTAAAAATAGAAAAAAGGCCGCTAGGGACCTCTTTTTTATTGGAAGAAATAAAACTAATTAGATTAGCCTGCTAACTAAAACCAAGATGCCGACAGCCCAGCAATAGTAGGCAAATGGACGCATTGCGTTGATTTCTTTCGTTTTGAACCATCTCATTAGAATCCAAACGCTTATGAACGCAGAAACACCTGCTACCACACCGCCGATTAAAGACATTTGCATTAACCCAGGTGTATGTGATTTTAAAATTTTTGGAACTTCTAGGATACTGGCTCCCGCAATGATGGGAGTAGCTAACAGCATCGAGAAACGAGCGGATGCTTCATGTTTTAATCCGGACCAGAACCCGGCTGTCATACTGGAACCTGAACGAGAAAAACCAGGAATAAGAGCTAATGATTGGAACAATCCAATTATAACTGCTTGCTTAATCGATAATTCTTCAATTTCCTTTGTTCCTTTAGAACGAAGCTTCTCTCCGAAATAAAGGAAAAATCCATTTACAATTAAAAATATTGCAGCTGTGGTCACATTACTAAACAATCTTGTTAATGGTTTTTCTAGAACAAGACCGATGATAGCGGCTGGCAGTGTTGCAACAATGACCAGGATCAACACCTTTTTGCTGCCGCTAAATAATGATTTGAGCATGTCTACCCAATCTCTCCAGAAAAACAATAACAAAGCAAGGGCCGTTCCTAAATGGAGCATAACGACGTATGGGAGAAAGTGTTCTTTTAAAAATTCTTGGTCTAAATCCCAATGAAATACATAGGGAGTAAGAACTCCATGGGCAACGCTGCTGATCGGAAATAATTCTGTTATTCCTTGGATGATGGCTAGTATAAGTGTCTGAATTAAATTCAAAATGTAATCCAACCTTTCAAAGTAATATGAATATTATACCAAGAGTAATGTAAATTACTTTTAATCCTATTGTTAAATTATTGTAAATTTTTATACAAAAGATCTCTTTTGATGCCTGCTTTCTTAATTGTGTCCATTTGCATCCATCACTTTTCAAACTCTATTTCCATGCTGGCATTCAGCACTTCTGATTGCTATTCCTCTTCCAGTTTTATTTCATAGCCATATCGTTTCTACCATGCCTTTCAAATTTTCCAATAGTAATATACCTCTGTTACTCTATTGATTTTTGGTAATTTAGTAATTTTTACACAATATTAACAAAGGTTCAAAGTAAAATTTACATAGATTTTACATTGGATCATTACTATATAAGTAGATAGAATTTAAAGTAGGTGCAGAACATGTACAGTCAACCCAGCGAGATTTTTTCAGCAATAGAGAAAAGTAATTTATATACCTATTTAAAAGGTTTAAACAACAGAGGCAGGAAAGAGTTTTTATATTATAAAAGGTTGAAGGAATTACATAAAATCATGAAAAGAAATGATTTGGATACGTTTTTTCAGCCAATACTTGATTTAAACACTGGGGAAACGATGGCGTTTGAAGCTTTAAACCGCCCGGCGGTTACGAATGTATTTCCAAATACCGAAGAGTTTTATGAATTTGTAGGACAATCCAATCAAGTATTTTTATTTGAATGTTTTTGCAGAAATCTTTCGCTCAAAAGATTTATTAGTAGATTAAAAGGGGCTGTGATGCAAGGAAACCCATTGATATTCCTCAATATCCATCCCAATGTTTTACTGGATTCCCATTATCATAGCGGTGAAACGCTTCAACTTTTAGCTGAGCTTGGGATTGAACCGCAGCAGGTTGTTTTTGAATTGACAGAGAGAAGTGCCGTAACCGACTTTACCCTTTTTGAAAAAGTTCTTTCCAATTACCGTTCACAAGGGTTCCGGATCGCCATTGATGATGTGGGTTCTGGATATAATAGTTTAAAAACATTAATATATTTAAAACCTGAATTTATAAAATTGGATAGGTCACTGATCCAAACTATTGATCAAAATCTCGAACAACAGCAGCTGGTGACGTTAATAGTCGAGTATGCCAAACAATCTGCTACTGAAATCATTGCGGAAGGAATAGAGAGAATAGAAGAACTGGCCTTTATCAGTGAACATGGTGTCCATTACGGTCAAGGATATGCACTGGGAAGACCCTTTGAAGAAATAAAGCCAGGGAAGATTCCAGCGTATTCACGTTGAAAAATATCCAAGATTGAGTTAATTGGCAGGTGATTCTATGGCAGCTTATATCGGAGATATTGCAGAGGTGGCCCCCTGTATATCCCAATCTGCACTGAGTAAGACAGCAGATCAGATATTTAGTAAGGATAGAAGAGTACAAGGAATTGTGATGGTAAATAATGAAGTGCCCATTTCTCTCATAACAAGAGCGCGATTCTATGAAAAAATGGGCACCTTATATGGCTATAATCTTTATATGGGAAGATCGATCGAGTTAATAGTGGAAAAAGAACCACTCATTGTGGATTATTTTCAGCCGATTACAGAAGTAAGTAAATTTGCCATGGAGAGAGCTGAAGAGGCCCGCTACGATGATGTCATTGTAACGAAAGGCAATAAGTTTGTTGGCATTGTTAGTATCCAGCGTCTGCTAATGAAATTAGTGGAAGTCCAAGTAGAATTTGCGAGCCTTCTTAATCCATTGACCCGATTGCCGGGAAACCACAGTATTGAGGATCAATTAAAGGAAGTTTTGCAACTAGAAAAGTTCAGTGTCTTATATTTTGATTTAGACCATTTTAAGTCCTATAACGATACATACGGTTTTAAAAAGGGAGATGACCTCCTTCAATCTACTGCAGAGCTTCTTAAAAGAACATTATTACCCAAAGGGATTTTTTTAGGACATATTGGCGGTGACGATTTTATTGCGATTCTGCCTCATTATGATTTTATAACCATTTGCCATCACCTGATAAAGGAATTCGACCAGATGAGGAAAGGTTTCTATTATGACAGCCACTTGTCAAAGCAATATGTCATAGCAGAAAATCGACAAGGTGTGAAAGAAAAGATTGCCCTTGTTTCATTGTCTATTGCCATTGTGACTAATCAGAATCAATCATTTGATAATGTGGGAGAACTGGCTGAATATGCAGCCGTCGTAAAAAAAAGATGTAAAACGGTTAGCGGAAGTTGTTGCTTCATCAATAATGAAAGTACATAATCTATGATTCTATTGACTCGGAATTTTTGGAAAAATTCTCTTATGTACATTGTTAAAACTACTTAGTAAAATAATGTTAAGGGAGTTTTATCCTATTAAACTAAATGAAAAAGGCAAAACTATTGAAAGATAGTGACGCAAAGTCGCGAGTCTAAAGAACTACTTGTTAAGAGCAGTTCCATGGCAGTCGGGCCGCCACATATGGTATATATAGTCTGCCATAGTGGCAGACTTTTTCTTTAGAGAAATGGAGAGTTGAATGGATGATAAGAAAAAAACTATTAGTACCCGCTGTTGCTTCATTGTTAAGTTTGACGTTATGTATGTCGGGTGGTACAAGTTTTGCAGCAGGTCCCAGCAAAGTTCGACTTTCCAGGGCAGTTCCAATGGCTCCTAAGCATAACAAGCTAGTGGGCCACACAGGCCGCAGTACGAGAGCGACTTTAACAGTTGCCCTTCAGTTAAGAAATGTGGATCAACTGAACCAATATATTGATAGTTTGAATGATCCTGCTTCTCCTAATTACAAACACTATTTGACGCCACAGGAATTTAATGATCAATATGGCCCGACAGAAGAAACGCTGAACAATGTTAAAAGTTTTTTAGCAAGCAAAGGCTTTAGAGTAAAGAATGTGTCAGCCAATCGTGCATTTATTACGGTCAACGGTACAACGGGACAAGTGGAAGATGCATTTGGTGTCACCATCAATAATTATAGAGATTCAAAAGGGGAAACCTTTTATTCCAATGCAGAGGCGCCCAGCATCCCTGTTCAATTTTCAGGAATCATTTCAGATATTGAAGGGCTGAATAACGAAGCCCATTATACACATCCGAAAATCATCAAACGTTCAACTCCTGTTGCCCATACGGTTAAAGCGAATGCGGTCAGCGGGCCAGCGGGCGGCTATACACCATCACAAATAAAAGGGGCATACGACATCAACCCGCTGGCGAGTTCCGGTTTTACTGGTTCAGGTCAGAGCGTTGCTGTTGTGGAGCTGGATGGATATAAATCATCTAATATCAGCACTTTTAGCAATTATTATAACCTTGGAAGTCCTGCACCTGCCAATGTATATGTCGACGGTTACAACGGTGCTGCCGGTGAAGGGGAACCGGAAGTAGAATTGGACATTGAAATGATCAATGCCGCTGCGCCAAAAGCTCAAGTGGCTGTATATGAGGCGCCAAATTCCGATCAAGGGTTAATCGATGCTTATCAAAAAATCGCCTCTGATGATAAAGCTAAAGCTATTTCTGTCAGCTGGGGGGTAGGCGAGAATCATATTTCGATTTCAACGCTGAATATCCTGCATACGATTTTTCAACAATATGCTGCACAAGGACAAAGTATTTTTGCGGCGTCTGGTGACAATGGAGCCTATGATTCCGGCGGTTCAACTTTAGAGGTGGACAGCCCTTCAAATGATCCATATGTGACAGGCGTTGGGGGAACACATTTGAATCTCAGCAGCTCCTCATACGGTTCTGAATCGGTTTGGAGCAGTAACACGGATCGATCGGGCGGCGGCGGCGGCTTGTCCACCGTCTATGCAATGCCAGCGTTCCAGTCAGGGCTTGGTGTGCAAAATGGTTATTCGAATGGAAAACGTCAGGTTCCGGATGTCTCAGCAAACGCTGACCCGAATTCAGGATATTCCATCTATACCCAAGGTTCATGGGTTGAGGTGGGAGGAACATCGGCAGCCGCGCCTTTATGGGCCGGAATCGCGGCCATTAATAATCAATATGCAGCGGCAAATGGAAAGAGCAGCCTAGGTCAGGCAAACCCGGCTCTATATAAAGCTTTTAATACGGCACAGCCTTACCCGGCATTTCATGACATTACTTCCGGGAATAACTTGTTCTACTCGGCAACAGCAGGCTATGACATGGCCACAGGGATCGGAACGCCTGATGTCTATAATTTAATTCGTGATATTAACGGATCCTCTAGCAGCGCGGGCAGTGGCACTGGGACGAGTACAGGTGCAACAAGTACAACAAGTACAACAAGTACAACAAGTACAACTTCGGGTACAACCACTAGTACAAGCGGAGGCACTACTTCCGGATCAGGTACAACAACGGGTACACCTACAAGCGGCACCAGCGGTACGATGACAGAGTTAATTAAAAACGGCGGCTTTGAAAACGGCCAGCTGCCATGGGTAGAAGCGAGCTCAGGCGGCTATCAATTAATTGAGTCCGTTCTACCGCATTTAGGCGGTTCATCAGCATTTTTAAATGGCTATAACAGAAGTACTGATCTCATTTATCAAACTGTTGCAATTCCAGCTACTGCAAAAAGTGCTACCCTTACTTTTTGGACCAATGTATCAACGAGAGAATTCCGCCATGCTTATGATTATTTCTATGCACTGGTAAGAAATTCTAAGGGTGCGACTTTAACCACTATGTTGAAATTAAGCGATGCAACAGCATCCGGCTGGCAGCAGCACAGCTTCAACCTAATAAATTTCAAAGGACAAACCATTCAAATTGCTTTTAAAGGAACAAATGATATCAGCAATCCGACTGCATTCTTTGTCGATGATGTGAGCTTACAAGTTCAATAAATCTATAAGTTAGGCGCCTTCCGCAACGCGGAAGGCGCCAATTTTTTTAAAATACACAAACAAGTTAAAAGGGATAAGTGTGTGAGGGGAATTAAATCAAAATAACCCCTTCAGAAACACTTGAAGGGGGAGAAAAGCTGCTAAATTAATCTAGACCATATTCTTTAATTTTATTGTATAAAGTTCCTCTTGAGATGCCGAGCAATTTGGCTGCAGCACTTTTGTTTCCATATGTTTTTCGTAAAGCATCTTCAATCGCAAAAGACTCCTCTTTTGGTGACTCCTCTGCATTATTGACTTGCGGCTTGGCATAGATGGCTTTACCAACAGATTTGACAGGCTGATTTGTATGAACGATCCCTCGCGGCAACTGTTCCAAGGTAATCAGATCTCCGTCATTGAGCAGAATAAAACGTTCTATTACATTTCGAAGTTCTCGCACATTTCCAGGCCAATGGTAGTTCATTAATGCCGTCATAACTTCAGGATCCATCGTTGGAATGGATTTCTTGTATTTTACAGTAAATTCACGCATGAATTTTTGAACTAATTCTACAATATCCTCCAAGCGATCACGTAATGGAGGAATATCCATTTTTATCACGGCCAATTGATAATAAAGATCTTTATCAAAATTCCCTTCTTGTACTAGTTCCTCGATTCTAGGTGAAGCAGAGGCAATAATACGTGTTTGGGCTTGAACACGCTCATTTCCACCAATACGATGGAAAGATTGATTTTCCAAATAGTTTGAAAGTTTTACTTGAATGTCAAGCGGCATGCGATCTATATCGATAATGAACAATGTTCCTCCATTTGCCTGTTCTAGTTTGCCGGCTTGACCAACTTGTCCCTCATCTGTAAAAGAATTTCTTTGATAGCCAAACAATTCTGTTTCTAAAAGTCCAGGAGGAATAGATAAGCAATTTACGGTTAAAAATGGATGATTCTTTTTGGAACCACCATAATGGATCGCCTGTGCGAGCATCGCTTTTCCTGAACCAGATTCACCTGTCAAGAGAACAGGAATGTCAGCTGAGGTTGCTTTTTGCGCCATTTTTAGCACTTGTTGGAGCTCAGGATTCACCCCGATGATGGAGGAAAATGGCTCTTCTTGATGGACATGCTGTGGCAATGATGAATACAATTCTTCATTGAGACGGACAATCCGAGTAATATCTTGCTCTGTTGCCACGCCCCCAATAATCTTATTCTGTTGAATAATAGGAGAGGCGTTTATTAAAACGTGAGTATTGCTGTCAGGCCGATGGTATGCTTGGCGAACAGGGAACCCTTCATTTAAGATGCGGTGTAATACAATATCTTCGTCCTGAAAATATTCTCCGATTTTCCGTCCAAGAATTTTTTCGCGATGGATTCCATAGGTTTCTTCTGCTGTAGTGTTCCAACAAATGACCTTACCTTCCTGATCCACAGCTGTTACAGCATCATTTACTGTTTCCGCCAACGCATGAAAGTAAGCGGTTACTTTCGATTCTTTGGCTTGAAGGTATCGAATCCATTCCATAGCAGTTAATATACCAGCGAATGCCTTTCTATCATCGTTTTGGATCAGAACGGGCCGTCGCCAATCTGCATTGGATTCAGGAACTTCGGATCGTACCGAGACTGTTGAAGGAATCCATCGAAGTTCCTCAAGAAAAGGACCTATGGGCTGAGAGTCCGTGTAGGCTGCAAAAATATCTAATTCACTATTCATTATGGTATAGTGCGTTTTCTTGACAGTAACAACAACATAATGGAATTGTTGGAGCCTGTTTTTCGTTTCCATTAAAGTTGTAGAAGACTCGATCAAAATAAAGGAGTCATCTATATGGACTTGTTCAGATTTAAACATATTATCCCTTCTAATTAAACAGTATTTCTATCAATGTATCACATTTGTATACCATTAGCTAGTTCAAGAACAGGAAGTGTTTAATTTCACGGTGAATATGTTAAATAATATATATGATTGTATATTTATCCAAATACACTCACAAAATTGTATGCTGTTATTGACAAATGTGAACAGATTGTGTATAAAATATAAATATATAAAATTTTTAAACAACTTATACAACTTCCTTGTTTTACTTCCAGTTTTAAAAAAATACTTGGTAGGATTTATCTTTATGATGCATTGCAACCGCTTACAGTGTATTTGGTAACTAAACTACTATTTTTTAATAGTAAATATTATGACAAAGGAAGTGGAAAGAATGAGTCATCAGCAAACGGAGTTAAAGAAAGACTTGAAAATTCGGCATATTACCATGATTTCTCTGGGAGGAATCATTGGAGCTGGATTATTTGTCGGAAGCGGCTCCCTCATTAACTCAGCAGGACCTGCATCTATTTTTTCTTATGTATTCGCTGGGCTGTTAGTTGTTTTGGTTATGCGCATGTTGGGAGAAATGTCTATTGTCAATCCAACGAGCGGTTCTTTCTCTACGTATGCCCGAGAAGCCATGGGACCGTGGGCAGGCTATACAATCGGTTGGTTATACTGGTTTTTTTGGGTAATCGTTATTGCGGTTGAAGCGATTGGGGGTTCCAATATCATTCAATACTGGTTTCCTTCCTGGCCTTCCTGGTCTGTCAGTCTCGCCCTCACATTGTTATTAACGCTGACTAACTTGTATTCGGTTAAATCATATGGTGAGTTCGAGTATTGGTTTTCATTGATCAAAGTTGTAAGTATTGTCTTATTTTTGGCTCTTGGGGGGGCTATTATCTTCGGCCTTATACCACATGTTCATTCGCCAGGGACATCTAATATTCTCCATAGAGGAGGATTCATGCCTCATGGATTCAGCTCGATCTTTGTGGGGATTGCGCTTGTCATGTTTTCTTTTATGGGAAGTGAAATTGTCGCCATCGCCGCTGGAGAAACATCACACCCTGAAAAAGCCATTACGGTTGCGACCAACAGTGTTATTTATCGAATTCTTATTTTTTATCTGGGTTCCATTTTAGTTCTGGTAACTGTTCTTCCATGGAATTCTACAACTCTATTAAAAAATCCGTTTGTTTCCGTTCTTAATGTTCTAAATATACCGGCTGCAGGTCAAATCATGAACTTTATCGTTTTGACAGCCGTGCTTTCTTGCTTGAATTCAGGTCTATATACAAGTTCTCGTATGTTGTTTGCCATGGCACAAAATGGGGATGCTCCTCGCGCATTTTCAAAGGTAAACAAAAGAGGAGTACCAGTTTATGCGATCTTGGGATGTACGGTAGTGTCCTTTATTAGCGTCATTTTTAATTATCTGTCTCCTGACAAAATCTTTCTCTTCTTGGTCAATGCTTCCGGGGGAGTAGCCTTGCTTGTTTATCTGGTCATTGCATTTTCACAGCTGCGCTTAAGAAGAAAATATGAAAAAGAAAAACCTGAAGCACTCAAAATCAAAATGTGGTTATTCCCTTATTTGACATATGCAACTATTTTGGTTATTGCCGTCGTTTTGATCATGCAGGCATTTATTGATTCCCTTCGTTCCCAATTCTACTTAACAGCATTGATTGCTGTCTGTGTTGTCGGTTCATATTTTGTCTTCAAGAATAAACGATCAACGAATACACTACCAGACAAACAAGTAGTTTAGTCTATCATTTTAAAAAGCCGTGAATTCACTTTGAATTCGTGGCTTTTTTCATGTACCTGACAAGGAACTGGTCTATATAAAAATCCATTGGTAATAGATTAGCTTTTTGAGCACAATTGTACACCACATTAAACAAAAGTGTCTTTTTGATAAAAATATGAACATTTTTTAAAAATATGTGTACAAAATTGTCTAAAATATTTTATAATACACTTATATTTAATATTGTAAATTTTCTAATTAGTAGTTCCTAAGCTTGTGAAAAGTCTTAAACACTTGTTATCTATTAAATTTTGGCTCTGATAAACGACATTGTTGTTTTTTATACTCAGTTAATTAGAGTGGAAATCAACAACCAAATATAACAGGGTCAAATTTTTAAAATTATTTCGCGAGGAGAGAATGTCATGATCACTGAAGCTAAAAGTCCAATTAAACCGTACAAACATGAACCATTTACAGATTTTTCGATAGAAGAAAATAAACAAGCATTTGAAGAAGCCCTGAGTTTAGTTAATTCTCAATTAGGTCAAGAATATCCGTTAATTATTGGTTCAGAGCGCATTACAACGGTTGAAAAGACGATCTCGGTTAACCCAAGTAATAAGACAGAAATCATTGGGAATGTTTCGAAAGCTGATAAAGATCTAGCTGAAAAAGCAATGCAAGTTGCTCTTTCAACATTTGAATCGTGGAAAAAGCATGATCCGGAAGAACGTGCGAATATTTTATTCCGGGCAGCTGCGATCCTTCGCCGCCGTAAGCATGAATTCTCAGGCTATCTTGTAAAAGAAGCAGGAAAACCTTGGAAAGAAGCGGATGCGGATACAGCAGAAGCCATTGACTTTCTTGAATTCTATGCCCGTCAGATGATGCAATTAAAAGATGGGGTACCAGTAAACAGCCGTGAGGGAGAAAGTAACAAGTTCAATTATATCCCGCTTGGCGTAGGAATCATCATTTCACCGTTTAACTTCCCATTGGCGATCATGGCAGGAACCGTGACTGCAGCAATCGTTGCAGGAAATACAGTCCTTCTTAAACCATCTGATAATACACCGGTCGTCGCTGCCAAATTCGTAGAAATCATGGAAGAAGCAGGACTTCCTCAAGGGGTACTGAACTATGTTCCGGGAGAAGGTTCGGAAATAGGGGATTACCTTGTGGATCATCCGAAAACACGCTTCATTTCCTTTACAGGTTCCAGGGAAGTGGGCTGCCGTATATATGAACGAGCGGCAAAAGTGCATCCAGGTCAACTTTGGTTAAAGCGTGTTATTGCCGAAATGGGAGGAAAAGATACCGTCGTTGTTGATAAAGACGTGGATTTGGATTTAGCGGCATCCTCTATTGTTTACTCTGCTTTTGGATTTTCTGGACAAAAGTGTTCAGCTGGTTCCCGTGCTGTTGTACATCAAGATGTTTACGATGAAGTACTTGAAAAAGCAGTGGCATTAACAAAGACATTAAGTTTAGGAAGCCCGGAAGACGCAAATACCTATATGGGGCCGGTGATCAGTCAAGTTTCTTACAATAAAATCATGAAATATATTGAAATTGGCAAAGAGGAAGGTAAATTGATGACGGGTGGAGATGGCGACGATTCCAAAGGGTACTTCATTCAACCAACCATTTTTGCTGATGTAGATGAACGTGCGCGTCTTATGCAAGAAGAAATCTTTGGGCCTGTTCTCGCTTTTTGCAAGGCTCGGGATTTTGACCATATGATGGAAATCGCAAACAATACCGATTACGGACTAACTGGAGCTCTCATTACTAATAATCCTGAACATATCGAGCGGGCAAAAGAAGAATTTCATGTCGGAAATCTTTATTTCAACCGCGGCTGTACGGGAGCAATTGTTGGTTACCAGCCATTTGGCGGATTTAATATGTCAGGAACGGACTCAAAAGCAGGAGGACCAGACTACCTGATCTTGCACATGCAAGCAAAAACAACTAGCCAAACATTTTAAGAAGAGGCGGGCAGCTGTTGTAGCTGCCCTTTAAAAACAAAACAGCTGGAGGGAATGCAATGTTAGCGGAAGTTTCGAAAAATGTATTTCTTTATGCCTCCCAAAGTAAAGGATTAAATAAAGCGGCCAAAAAATGGGGCCTTCGATTTGGAGCTTCACAAGTTGTGGCAGGAGAAACGATCGAGAGTGCTATTAAAAAAGTTCAAGAATTAAACAATAAGGGCTTGATTTGTACACTGGATCATTTAGGTGAATTCGTTTCAAGCAGAGAAGAAGCGTTGGAAGCAACAGAATATAATGTAAAGACATTGAAAGCGATTGCGAAATCCGGAGTTAATAGTAATTTATCAGTTAAAATGACTCAGCTGGGACTGGATATTGATCGGGACTTTTGTTTGAGCAACATGAAGCGGATCCTTGAGACAGCTAAAAAACATAACAATTTTGTCCGAATCGATATGGAAGATCATGCCCATTGTCAAATAACGCTCGATATCCTAAGAGAATTGCGTGAAACATATGACAATGTTGGAACGGTTATTCAGGCTTATTTGTTTCGTTCTCACCAAGATGTTAAAGAATTAAAAGGAATTCCTTTGCGTTTAGTAAAGGGAGCATATAAAGAACCTCCTGAAGTCGCCTTTCAAGAGAAAGAGAAGGTGGATGAAAATTATTTAAAAATCATTGAAGAGCATCTGCTGAGTGGAAGTTATACTGCGATTGCTTCTCATGACCATCATATTATTGCCAAAGTAAAACAATTCGCTCGTGAAAATAACATCCCTCGAGATCAATTTGAATTTCAGATGTTGTATGGGTTTCGCACAGACATGCAACTGAAATTAGTTCAAGAAGGTTATAAAATGCGTGTGTATATTCCGTTTGGGAATGATTGGTTTGGGTATTTTATGCGCCGGCTGGCAGAAAGACCTCAAAATGTGTCTTTCGCACTGAAAGGACTCTTTTCTAAGTAATTAATATAAATAATACGAAGATGAATAGATAATGTGGAAGGAGCAGCTAATTGTCTGCTCCTTTTGCTTTGCTTCCAACTGATTCTTCTTTTCCTTTGTTTGGATCGTTATTTTCCTCACATAAAAAAGACGGGAAATTTCTGCCGTCAGTAAGGTTCCCCTTCTACTATTTGAAATCCTCCATTAACATTGTGCCCTTCCGTTATGGAATAAGTATGTGGAAAAAAACAAGTATAAAAACTTAAATTTTTTATCAGACAAAAATAAATGATGTCAATTTTGTTACTATTTTAATAGTATAATAGATATATATATAGAATTAGATAAAGAGAATGGGGTTAAAGGAGAAATGAAAAAGCATATCATCCTTGTGTTAACATTCATCGTGCTTTTAGTTGGCTCACCGTCACTTATAAGTGCAGCGGGAACAACCGGTTCCAAAGTAAATGATTATATTTTTTCGCAAAATCTAGCACCGATTAAGGTACAAAATGACTATAAAAGTTCTTTTCCGAATTTTACTTATCGTAATGGCTTCGGGGAGGTAGAAGGCGTTGTCGTACATGAGACGGGTAATGACAATTCAACGATTACCGGCGAAATCTCCTATATGTCGAAAAACTATCAAAATGCCTTTGTCCATGCTTTTGTGGATGGTTCACATGTAATCGAAATTCATTCGCTGGATTATGGAGCATGGGGCGCAGGGAAGTATGCCAATCAAAGGTTTGTCCATGTTGAACTCGTCAGGGCGAAAACATTTGATGAATTTGCCCGATCAGTGAATAACGATGCCAATTATATTGCGAATATACTCTATCGCTATAATCTGCCATTGATTGATGCTGGGAATACGGGAACAGGTACATTATGGTCCCATAACGCCGTGACAAAGTTTCTTGGAGGAACCACCCATACGGATCCGATTGATTATTTTCAGAAGTGGGGCTATAGCTGGGATCAGTTTGTTCAGTTAGTTGCCTCTTACTATCAAAAACTGCCTGATAAAATCGCAGATACGAATCGTTTGGGACAAATTCGCAACAGCAATATTTCAATCTATCAAAACTATAATGATAGCACATCATCTATGAAAGCAGATGATTCTGTCATGAACCAAACCTTTTATATTAAAAAATTAGCCTTTTTCGGCAAGCAAACCTATTATTTGTTAAGCCGCCAGCCTAGCAGTACGGACGGAGTGGTTGGCTGGGTGAAGGCTGCGGATGTCATCACCTATCCCAATACGTTAGTAGATCAATCTTCCAAGACGCTCTATTTTACCGGAAACGGCAGTGCTTACAGTAAGCCTTGGGGAGCGAAGAATGATGTCGTCTTTGGATCGCTTTCGGATGATACAAATTTAGAATTTAAGATTAATAGAACAGAAATGGTTGGCAATGCCGTTTGGTACCAAGGGAGTTTAGCGGGAAAGACCGTTTGGATGGATGCCGGAAACCTGAACCAAGCCGTGGAAAGTGCCGCCAGCCGATTGGGAAATATTCAGAATGGCACTGTGAAAATTTATAAAAACCTTGGAAGCAGTTCACCATTCCAAGCAGGAACTGCTTATATAAATAAGGTATACTATATTAAGAGACAAGCCAAACTGGGCAGTCAAACCTATTATTTACTAAGCGGAAATGAGACTGGGACAAGCCCGATCGGGTGGGTTCTTTCAACTGACTTCATTTCCCGAAACTACGAAAATGTAAGCAACAAAGTGAAAAACCTTTGTCTAAGTGGAAACGGCAGTGCTTACAGCAAACCTTGGGGCGGAACGAAGGATGTCGTCTTTGCGAAGCTGTCAGTCTACAAAAAACGCAGTTTCACCGTGAAGCAAACTGCAATGGTAGATAGCACCTATTGGTATTACGGGGTGTTGGCTGGAAAAAACGTTTGGCTGATACCATAAAATGGGATGGAACATGATTGGCATATAGCTTTATAATGAGTATAGCTATATTTACGATAAAGGCAAACTTGTCGAAAGATAAGGACGCAAAGCTACGGATCTAAGGTTCATGCTTCTAAGATCGCCTGGCTGCCGAATACCTTAAAGGCTTTTTAAGGATATTCAACTATGTCTTTAAGGGGAAATTATATGTTAACTAGCAAATTGGACATCATTCAACATATTGACTCGTTTTTTGAAGTATTTGATAACATTTCCGATTTAGTCTATATCATGAGAGTAGATGAAGCAGGGCGTTTTCGCTATTTATTTGTAAACGAGCCTGCGAAGAGAATGGCTAAACTAGAAGATGGCGCCATTGGCAAAACGATTGAAGAAGTCATGCCTAAAGAAAGTGCTGAAATCATTAACGCACAATATCATAATGCCATCAAACTAAAAGAATACGTCACATATGAGGATTTCAAAGTAAGTACTTCTCTTTACAGGCAAAATGAACAAAAAACTCCTCTCGATTTTATTCATTTTGAATCAAAGATTACGCCGGTCTTTGACCAAAATGGTGTTTGTACGTATGTCATTGCCATTGTAAGAGATATTTCTGATCGGAAAAGGAAAGAAATAGAGCTCACAGAATTGAAAAACCGCTATCAAATGATTGCGGATAATATGACTGATTTAGTGAGTAATATAGATTCGAATGGGATCATGATCTATGCATCTCCTTCTCATGAATCAGTGTTAGGTTATACTCCTAAAGTCTATGAAGGAAAAAGGTTGTTTGATTTCATTCATCCGCAGGATCGGGACTACATCTACCATCAATTTATGGATATTATGGTGACAAAACAGACAAAAACGGTAGAATTTCGTCATATGCATGCCAATGGTAACTGTGTTTGGTTAGAAGCGAAGGCCTCACCTGTTTTAGATGGTGAGAAGAATATCCTCCATGTCCTTGTTGTGGCAAGAGAAATTATGGAGAGGAAATCGTTTGAGAAGAAACTGCGCTATATGGCCTACCATGATATGCTGACTGATTTACCGAACAGAAGATTATTTACAGAGAAGCTCGAACAAGCTTTAAAAGAGATTCATCAATCCGAACGGAAAATCGCCGTGATGTATCTGGATCTCGATAAATTCAAACTGATAAATGACACATTAGGCCATGATGTAGGAGATGAACTATTAATTCAGTTCTCTCAAAGGGTTAAGGGCTGTATAAAAAAATGTGATATCTTAGCCCGAATTGGCGGCGACGAATTTTGTGCCTTATTAGAGATTGAACATGAAATGGATGCTAATGTAATAGCTGAGAAAATCATTGATTCCTTAAAAGATAAATGGAAAATTGGCGAGCATGAGTTTGTTACGACCTCGAGTATAGGAATTGCCATTTACGAAAAGGGTTTTGATGTTGAATCACTCATAAAAGCCGCGGATCAAGCTCTTTACCGTGCTAAAGAGAAGGGCAGAAATAATTATCAAATTTATATAAATAATGAAAAACATTAATGGGGGCACTAGAAAAGTGCTCCCTATTTGTATTTTAGGAAGAAGATGGCTTAACGCTAATAGCCGGTTTTGTTGAGTGTTTACCATTTTTTAGGAGGAAATACTTATATACTTTGAATTACTCACCTAGTAAAATACCAATTAAGAGGAAATTTTATACAATTGAACCTAATGAAAAAGGCAAAGCTATTGAAAAATAGTGACGCAAAGCCGCGAGCCTAAAGAACAGGATGAAAAACTCCGTTCTACGGTAGTCGGGCCGCCTAAAGGGACCTAGGTTCTGTCATGGCGGCAGGCCTTTTTTGTTTGGAGAAAAGGAGAGTGGAAGGATGAGGAAAAGGAAATTATTGGCGTCAACTGTTGCTTCGTTGTTCAGCTTGTCGTTGTGTTTGTCTAGCGGATCAAGTCTTGCTGCTGCATCAAACCGTGTGCACCTTAATAAAGTAGCTCCCATGGCAGCAAAGCATGGTACGCCCCTTGGCCACACCAATCGAAATACAAAAGCTTCTTTAACGATTGCCCTTCAGTTAAGAAATAGTGATAAGCTGGAGCAATTCCTATCTAGCCTGAACGATCCTGCTTCCCCTAATTACAAACATTTTTTAACACCGGATGAATTCAAAAACCAATATGGGCCAACAGATGAAACGGTGGCAAAAGTTAAAAGCTTTTTAACAAGCAAGGGCTTTGAAGTCAAAAATGTTTCAGCCAATCATGCATTTATTACTGTCAGCGGAACGATCGGAATGATGGAGGATACATTTGGCGTCACCATTAATAATTATAAAAATTCTAAGGGTGATGTTTACTATTCAAATACTGAGGCGCCCAGCATCCCTGTGGAATTTTCAGGGATCATTACAGATATTGAAGGTCTGAATAATGAAGCGCACTACACACATCCGAAAATAAGAAAATCCTCGCAGCTGGTAAAACAAAAACCAGCATCTGTGGTGAAACCAAATGTAGGCAGCGGTCCTGCCGGCGGGTATACACCAGCTGAATTAAAAGGGGCATACGACATCAGCCCGCTGGCAAGCTCCGGGTATACTGGATCTGGACAGACCGTAGCAGTCATGGAACTGGATGGATATAAAGCAACGAATGTCAGTACCTATAGCAATTATTATGGTCTTGGCAGTCTTGCACCAACCAATGTATATGTTGATGGTTATAGCGGCGCTGCCGGTCAAGGCGAAACAGAAGTTGAACTGGATATTGAGGTCATCAATGCCATTGCACCAAAAGCACAAGTCGTCGTTTATGAGGGACCAAACACAGATCAGGGGTTAATCGATACGTATCAAAAAATTGCCTCAGATAATAAAGCAAAATCAATTTCTGTCAGCTGGGGAATAGGAGAGCAGCATATTTCGAGTGCCACTTTGAATAGTTTGCATACCATTTTTCAGCAATATGCCGCACAAGGACAAAGCATTTTTGCTGCATCTGGTGACAATGGAGCCTACGATTCCGGCGGAGCTACCTTGGAAGTCGATAGTCCCGCAAACGACCCTTATGTCACTGGTGTTGGCGGAACCAAATTAAATCTCAGCAACTCTTCTTACGGTTCAGAATCGGTTTGGAGCAATACCCTAAATAGAACGGGTGGAGGCGGCGGTTTGTCCCAAGTGTATGCAATGCCTTCGTTCCAGTCAGGCCCTGGTGTGCAAAATAGTTATTCGAACGGGAAACGCCAGGTGCCGGACGTATCGGCAGATGCCGATCCAAGCACTGGTTATTCTATCTATAGTACAGGTTCCTGGACTGTAGTCGGCGGTACATCGGCCGCTGCGCCGCTATGGGCGGGAATCGCCGCATTAAATAATCAATATGCGGCAGCAAATGGCAAGGGTAGCCTTGGTCAGGCAAATCCGACTTTGTATAAGGCTTTTAATACGACGCAAACATACACAGCGTATCATGACATTACGACAGGAAAAAATCTGTATTATCCTGCGACTACAGGATATGATATGGCTTCCGGTATCGGAACACCTGACGTCTATAACTTAATTCGTGATATTAATGGATCATCAGGCAGTACAGGTGGAGGAACGGGAGGAGGTACAGGTGGTACGGCAACACAGCTGATTCAAAATGGAGGATTTGAAAGCGGGCAATCACCATGGGTGGAATCGAGCACAGGGGGCTATCAAATCATTGATTCATCGTTGCCACACTCCGGCAGCTACTCTGCTTATCTAAATGGCTATAACAATAGTACAGATATCATCTATCAAACTGTTACAATCCCATCAACAGCAACCAGTGCAACTCTAACTTTTTGGACGTATGTATCAACAACAGAAATCAGTCATCCATATGATTATTTATACGCACAAGTACGTAATTCAAGCGGTTCAGCCCTATCAACCTTGTTAACACTTAATGATGGCACAGCATCCGGCTGGGTGCAGCATAGCTACAATCTGATAAATTTCAAAGGCCAGACCATCCAAATTGCTTTCAAAGGAACGAATGACTCCAGCAACCCAACCGATTTCTATGTGGATGATGTGAGTTTACAGGTTCAATAAAATACAAAAACGCGGCTGCCCTTAAGACTTTATTCGCTGGGCAGCCTTTTAATTTGTCTAGAGCAGCGATGTATTTTAGAAGTCAGGAGTAACTCAGAGGATCCGGCATTTGGCCAGTTTAGCGGCTGCCGGATCCTTTCCTTTCATTGCGTATTCCATTCAATTGCACGGAGCCCAACTGTAATGAAGGATGTTTTTATCGGCCGCATCGTGATGATGAAGGACATTTTTGAGATCGCAAGAAGGCTCGCTGTCCTTCATAGTGATGATGAAGGACAATTTTGAGTTTGTCAGAAGGGCCCCCTGTCCTTCATAGCGAAGATGAAGGACAGTTTCACAGATATTAAAAAGGTATTTGTCCTTCAAAGTTTTAGAGCTCCGCTTTATAGGAACTAGAGAACGCTGGGCAAATCTTCTTTTTAAAGAATTTGCTTTTTCCAAAAAAGATGACCGATAACAGGAAGAATATCACTGTAAAGAGCCCCACTGCATGGAAACCATGAAGAGCATGATAGAACCATCCGGTGGAGGTGGAGCCAATAGAAGCGCCGGCATACATGACAGCACTTGCTAAACTGGAGATGGTTCCCCTTAAAGATGGCTGGAGGGATTGTAATGAGCTCATCATGATGGGAAATAAAATTCCTCCCAGGGTAAAGACAACTAGAAAACATGCAGCAAAAATTGATATAAGTGGAAGAGTTGAAAGAACTAAATAAAGGAGCACCAAGCTAAATATGCCAGAGTAAAACACGGTTCTGGTACTAAATTTTTTTGTCAAAGCGGCTCCTGAAAAGCTGCCAAGTAAATTTCCGGCGCCAAGTAAGATCATCGTAGTGCCGATGCCAAACAGGGATAAGTGATAGAAGTCGTGAAGCACAAGTCCAATCATCGTGAACGATCCAAAGTTTCCAATTTGAAAAAGCAGATAAGCAAGGAAGCCGGGAATACTCTGAGTTGAAGAGAATAGCTGTTTATATCTCGTCCATGGGTGGACAGTTTGGTTCTGGCTGGGTGTAAGTTCTGGAAGTAGATAAACTGAAAAGATGGCTAAAACGTAGGAAAAGGCTCCAAGTATGTAAAAGGGTGTGGACCAGTGCTCCATTGCCAAGAAGCTTCCCAATGGGACCCCGATAAATTGAGAGAAAGACAGCCCTGCAGCCGCGATGCCGATTCCTTTTATAATATCCTTGGGATCGACAAGGGCGGGAACCAGTGCCCAAACTTGAGGGGCTACCATGGCGGCGCTCATGCCAGCTAATAGGCGGAACAGCAATATGGACCATTCATTAAAAGCCCATCCGCAAAATAAAGTGGCAGTGGCGAAGCAGATTAAGCCGATTAGCAATACTTTTTTTCGATTCCATCCATCCGACAATGGACCTATGAAAATAGCAAATAAAGCATATCCCATCGCATAAGCCCCCACAATCCATCCTAAATGTTCAGGTTTAATATGCAGGGCGTTTTCTAATGTTGGCAGCAGCGGGGAAACAATGAAGGTATCTGTGCCAATGGCAAACATGATAAGAAAAAGTAAATAAATGTTTTTCATAAAGGGTTCCTCCTTAATTCTATAGTTCAATAACTATTGAACAATGAGATAAAAAAAATCTCCCTATCTTATAGGGTTGTTAGGAAACTAGGGAGATAATTTTCAAATACTTCTAGATTTAATCTGATGAGTTTTGACTGAGCTTCCTTACGAACGACAATGAGTCCTGCCTCGCGTAATAATCGAAAATGATAGGAGGCATTGGATTTTGATGCTTCGCATTGTTCACCTACCTCTCCGCAATTCATTTCCCGTCCGCTCCTGTATAAAGTTCGGATAATCTCGAGTCTTGTTGGATCAGCCAATGCTTTAAATATTCGTACTAACTGTTCATCTTTTACTCTTTGTTCAATAATCATAGAACTATTATATAATCGGTACGAATGATATGTCAATTTTAGGTATAAATGGATGTAAATAATAAAATTTAGGTGACCTGTGGTAGTATATAAAGAAAAATACAAAACCTTTAATAAAAGCAATAAGGTGGAATTTTTCAGGTGATTATTAGGAGGGATTGTGTGGATCATCCATATAAAATTGCTTTAATTGGCGGCACTGGTAAGGTTGGCCGCTTTTTAGCTTCAGAAGCGTTAAAAAATGGCTTCCAAGTTCGTATGCTTGTTCGAAGTCCTAATAAAATAAAAATCTGTGATGATAAAATGGAGGTTGTGAAAGGGGATGTAGTGAATATAGAGGCAATAAAACAACTGCTGGAAGGGTGTCACATCGTCATAAATTGCTTTGGGCAACGTATGAGAGATACGCCAATATATAGCAGGGTTACAAGCCAAATACTTAAAGTAATGAAAGAAAAGAAAATGAAGCGATATATAGGAGTGACAGGAGCTTCACTTACCATTAAAGGGGATAAAAAAAGCCTGTTAAATCGGATTGGAGCCACAATGTTTGAAGTGTTTTTTTCCAAAATGATAATAAATAAAAAAGAAGAGTTCAACATTCTGTTGGAAAATCAAGACCTTGACTGGACGTTAATTAGGCTCCCTTTTGTGAGAGAAGCCGTGAAAAGCAATCCAGTCAAAGTCAGTTTTACCGATATGCCAGGATCATTCATTACAAATAAAGAAATAGCAAGCTTTATCATCAGTCAAATGGATAACAAAGCGTATATTCATAAAACACCCTTTATCGCCTCTTAAATTCCATTTTCCCACAAATGAAAATGGAATTTAAGGAAAAACTGAAAATCCTTTTATAGTTCATATTAAAAAATCCATATTAATAAATTAGTAATATACATTTGCAAATACCCTGAAGCACTTTGTCAGATTGCCTAAAAG
Source organism: Neobacillus endophyticus (assembly GCF_013248975.1). GTDB lineage: Bacteria > Bacillota > Bacilli > Bacillales > Cytobacillaceae > Neobacillus > Neobacillus endophyticus. The sequence goes on along the minus strand of NZ_JABRWH010000001.1, from coordinate 1,006,838 downwards.
AAGGCGGGTGATGAGAATGAAGGAAGGTTTTAAAAACCAAGCGGATCTAAATGTCATTTGTATTGTTTTGGATGATGTGGGTTTCTCTGCGTTAGGTTGTTACGGCTCTGAGATTGAAACACCTCATATTGACTCATTAGCTGCAAATGGTCTGCGGTACAACAACTTTACTGTCACTCCGTTGTGCTCGCCTACCCGTGCCTGTCTATTAACGGGGCGGAACTGCCACTCAGTGGGGGTTGGGATGATTACGGAAATCGATTGGGGCCCCGAGTACCCAAATAAACGGGGAGGCATTTCCAATACAGCTGCCACTCTGGCAGAGATTCTAAAGCTAAATGGGATGGCGACCTATATGGTTGGGAAGTGGCACCTCGTTCCAGGCCATGAAGCTGCATCAAGCGGACCCTTTGAAAACTGGCCGCTTTCCAAGGGCTTTGACCGATTTTACGGCTTTTTATTAGGAATGACGGATCAATATGAGCCGGATTTGGTATACGATAATCACCGGGTGCCTAGGCCTGATAAACCTAATTATCATTTATCAGAGGATCTGATGGATAAAGCGATGGAATTTTTAACCGATCATCTTTCGGTTACACCAAACCGTCCCTTTTTCCTGTATGTGGCCTTCGGGGCAACACATGAGCCCCATCAGGTGCCAAAGGAATTTATCGACAAATATGATGGGGTATATGATCAGGGCTGGGATTATATTAGGGAGGAAAGGTTCAGACGGCAGATGGAAATGGGCGTCATCCCACCTGGAACAGAACTCGTGGAGGCTAATCCAGGCATAAAGCCGTGGGATCAATTGACATGGAAAGAACAAACATTGTTTAGCAAGTTTCAACAGACATATGCCGGATTTCTGACTCACACTGATCAGCAAGTGGGCAGGCTGCTTGCATTCTTAACCTCCAAAAATCTGCTTAACAATACGATGATTGTTTTACTTTCCGACAATGGCGCCAGTCAGGAAGGCGACTGGAACGGTTCTATTCATGATGCTGCCTATTTCAATGGCATCATCGAAAGTGTGAATGAACTGTACAAACATATTGATGAAATTGGGGGACCGCAAACCGATTCCAATTATCCTAAAGGCTGGGCTCAGGCAGCCAATACTCCTTTTAAGTATTATAAGCAAGATACGTTTTATGGCGGCACACATGTTCCTCTTATTGTACACTGTCCTCGAACGATTCCTGATCGCGGCTCGATTCGCCAGCAATTTTATCATGCCGTGGACATTACACCTACCATACTGGACCTTCTCCATATTGAAGCACCGAAAATAGTGGAAGGGGTTCCGCAAATGCCGTTTCACGGGGTCAGTATAAAAGAGACTTTGACCGAACCGAATGCTCCATCAGGAAGAACCACTCAGTATTTTGAAATGCTGGGGCACCGAGCCATTTGGCATGATGGTTGGGTAGCGGTCACGTATCATCAGCCAGGCATTCCTTATCAGCAGGATCATTGGGAGCTATACCATGTGGACGAAGATTTTTCACAGAAGTTTAATTTGGCAGAAAAATATCCGGGGAAATTAAATGAGCTTACGGCCATATGGTGGGAGGAAGCAAAGAAATATGGCGTCCTGCCTATGGTTGATCAGCCGCCGCTAAATGGGTATGAAGGCCTTCAGGAGGGAAGAACCACATTTATTTTTTATCCTGGGATGGCGCATTTGCCATCAAGTGCAGCACCTAATATCAATTTGTCCTCCTACTCCATCACGATTCCCATCTATCGTTCCAATGACGCAGCAGAGGGTGTCTTAATCGCTCATGGCAGCCATTCAAGCGGATATACCTTGTATATCAAAGATAACCGATTAATCTATGAATATAATTTCATTGGCACTGTTTATCGAATCCAATCTTCTATGATAGTACCCGCAGGTTATTCAATCATTCAGTTTACCTTTAATCGCGGGCTGATCACTAATGGAATAGGCAAACTTTTGATCAATGGTCAGGAGGGGGGCAGTGTTTATATGCCGCGGACATTGCCATTTGTGCTTTCAGTTGAGGGATTAGATATTGGCCAGGATCGATTGACACCCGTCAGCACCAGCTACCCCGTGCCGGAGTTCCCCTTTAGCGGACAAATTGAAAAAGTGATCATTGAATTAGATGCTGGTCCTTTTTTTAAAAAAAGTAAAAGGGATCTGATCCGCATTACAATCAATGGAATGACGCAATATCACTGATGAAGGGAAGAAATTCATTGGGAAAGAGCCATCATTTTCACCTTCTTGCTAAGCCGACTGGACCTATGTGTAATCTGGATTGTGAGTATTGCTTTTACACCAAAAAAGAATCAAATTATCCTAAAAATCATTCCTTCCGTCTTCCTGATGACGTGCTAGAGATGTATATTCAGCAATATATCGCCTCCCAGGACACAGAGGAAGTGGTCTTTGCCTGGCAGGGCGGCGAACCAACTTTAATGGGGCTCGATTTCTTTATAAAAGCTGTTTCATTGCAGAAAAAATATGCCGGCGGGAAACAAATCAAAAATACGATTCAAACGAATGGAACCCTCTTAACGGATCGGTGGTGTGAATTTCTTTCTGCCCACCATTTTCTGGTGGGCCTCAGCTTGGACGGTCCGGAAGCCATTCATAATCAGTACCGGTTTGACCGAGGAGGAAAGCCCACCTTTCATGAGGTAATGAGGGGGCTGTCGCTATTAAAAAAACATCATGTCGAATATAACGTTCTAACCTGTGTCACAAGACATTCTGCTTATAAGCCGCTTGAAATCTATCACTTTTTCAAACAGCAGGGTATTCAATATATTCAATTGATCCCTGTGGTAGAACGGGAAGAATGCAGATTTGACGTGTCCCCCTGGACGGTAGAATCGGAAATGTATGGTGAGTTCCTGATCTCCATTTTTGACGAATGGGTGCGGGAGGACATCGGCTCTGTTTTCGTTATGAACTTTGAATGGGCCTTGGCCGCTTGGGCAGGTATTCCGTCGTCTATCTGCCTATTTGCTGAAGAGTGCGGCAGGGCCTTAGTGATGGAACACAATGGTGATTTATTTTCCTGCGATCACTATGTTTCACCGGAATATCGATTAGGAAACATTAAGGACGGATTAATGGAAGCGGCCGATCAGCGCTTTCAGCGTGATTTTGGCAGGAAAAAGCGGAGTACCCTTCCCCGCGTCTGCCAAAATTGTGAGTTTCGCTTTGCCTGCCATGGCGAGTGCCCGAAAAATAGATTTCTTGTTTCCGAGGAAAAGGAGCAAGGATTAAATTATTTATGTGCCTCATACAAAAACTTCTTCAAGCATATTTCACCGTACATGAAAGTGATGAAACAGCTTTTGCAAGCGGGATTACCGGTTTCTCTTATGAAAGACATCCTTATAAAACATGGAAAAACTTGCTGATGTTTACAAGCTATGTAACAGCTCTTTCGCCCGTAACGTGTTGATTTTCTAAAGACATAAAAGTACGGAATCGCTTGTTAAAGGCGAAGGGAATTGTTACCACAATCACCATAAAAAAAGCTAATGTAATAATCAGTTTAATAGAAAAATATCTGCCCAGAATCCCTCCCGCAGCCATGGCAATCGGTGTCAGCCCTTGGCTTGCAATCGATACAAATGATTGGACCTTGCCCCGCATTTCTTGTGGAGTAGAGATTTGTATAATGGAGAGCAGCATGACATTGATGATGGCATTAAAAAAGCCACCTGCCAAAACAAATAGAGCCATCAGAATGAATAAACGTATATGGACGGATAGAATCAGAAAGATATTTGAAGCAATGACAGATAGGATGAAGAACATAAATCTGCTGTTGGCTGGGATCTTTAAAATGGTCATCAAAATGTAGCCTGCCATGGCGCCAAACATAAAACATCCCATTGTGAGCCCATATTTCCCGATGCCAAGCCCGTTAGTAAATTGAAAGAAAGGCAGAAAAAGAATAACGGCTATGTAGGATAAAAAATTAAAAGAGGCCACCAAGATAAGAGAGGATCGCAATCCTTCGAAATTCCAGATATACTGGAAGCCGCTTTTCAAATCCTCCATAAAATGCTGTGTACTTCTTTTTTTTATCGTTGGAATTTTAATAAAACAAATAGAAAGACAGGAAAATAGATAGGAAAATCCATTTATAAAGAACAGACAAGGTGCGCCTAACAACTGCAGCAAATACCCGCCTGAAGCACTTCCGAACATATTGGCACTGCTTGAAACAATGGAAAAGGCTGAAGTGGCATTCTCTATTTTTGCCTCCGGTATCAGGTCGGGAATCACGGAATTAAGGGCTGGTCTGAAGATGGCACCGCATACGCCAAGAACGATTCCTGCAATGGTCACCATCCAAATTTTTATAACCATTTGAAAGGCAGCTAAAGCAACAAGTACGATGCATATTCCTCTGATGACATCCATTAAAATGAGGATTCGTTTTCGGTTTAGTCGGTCGACCCATACTCCTGCAAAAGGTGAAACCAATACTCCTGCCAAAGAACTTATGCCAAGAAGAATTCCCATATAGGCAGTGGAATGGGTGGCAGCAAGTGTCCAAACACCAAGTGCGATATTATAAAAGGCATCACCGAAAGTCGATACAAGCTGTGCTTGCCATAGAGTGATAAATTTTGCCGTCCAAAGCTTTTCGGTTAGGAAGGGGCGATTATTACTTCTTAAAGAATTCATTCCCATTGCCTCCACTTTCAAAAAGACCTGTGTTTATTTTAACATATTTATCCAATTTCTTTTCGAAAAAAAGTATACAAATTGTGTACATCATGCTCTGACTTATTCCTACATATGATTCTATAAAGTATGAAAGAGGGGTGGGATGAAAAATGAGGCAGAATCAACCTTCCATTGTGGCGGTCAAAAGGGGTGATATAGATGGAGACGGGGTAATGGACAGTGTCCTGCTGACAGCAATGAAAACACCTGATAGCCCTTTTTGGAGAAATATTACGCTGGTAATCCAAAATGGCAGAACCCATCATACAGAGCACATTCCTTTTAAGAATAATGCGGGTTACCGTCCAACCTTGTATTTGGGGGACTTTACCGGCAATAAGGGAGACGACATATTAGTGGCCATCGATACCGGAGGAAGTGGTGGTGCTATTTACGCGTATGTATTTTCTTCGATCAGCGGCCATATCGTCCAAATATTTGATTCCGATATTTTTAATGAATCACTCAAGTATGCTGTGAATTACGAAAATCAATACAAGGCAGAAGTGATTAGTTATACGCTGAAAGAAAAGTATATGTTGGATCTTACTTATAAAGGAAAGGACTATCTATCCGAAATTTATTCAAGCCAAGGAGTGTTGAAAGCTCCTATAACCGGCTGGGTAAATCCATTATCAGGGTTATATCCGATTGATTATAATCGGGATGGCACCTTTGAACTCGAAGCGTATCAGCGAATTGCCGGTAGGTATAATGCGGATGGTCTGGGATATGTCCAAACCGTTTTGAAATGGAACGGACATAGGTTTATCCCTGAGCGGCAAAGTGTAGCCATATCTGGAGAGGAAATATAGAAGACTGGAAGAGATGGAGTGAACGCCTGCTCATTTTGGTATCCGCGAACAGCTGAAAAATAAGTGAATAACTATTTTTCCAGACATGTTTTCCTAGCAAAATGGAAAAGATACCATCAGAACAAATTATATCCAAAGTCTGGTGGGATCTTTACATATGAAGGTATTTGATGTGATTCATGATGCATTTCAGCCCTTTATGGACGGAAAGAAACGCCCATTGAATGTGATGGAGGTTTCTAACCTTTGGTTTTTTCTGTTAGGGACGGAAACGACTATGCGAAGCGAAGAAATAGGTTACAATCTTGCCCAAGATCCTGAATTGAAACAAATTTTAAAGAACGTTAGGGAAACGCTGCATATCCCGATTCGAGACGAGCTCAAAGAGTTCTTAATGAAAGAAGGCATACCCCTGCCGCAAACGACACCGGAAAAGCCGCTCGGCGATTTCCGTGATATACCGGAGGGAGCAAAGCTCAACGATGAAGAATTGGCCAATTTAATGTCCTATAACCTCGCAATGGGGGTTAATTATGCGGCAAAAGGACTTTCAGAATCTATCCGTGCCGATGTAGGACTTATTTTTTCTAAAATTTTACTAAAAAAGACCTTATCTGGTTTAACGCTCAAACAGTACTTGGATCGGCATGAATGGCTCCGTATTCCGCCGTTTTATAATGTGAAGGACCAACAGTTTTAGAGCAGGAACAAAGAAATCGTTCCTGCTCATTTTATTTCTTTAAGCAATCAAGCCGGAATCCTTTAGGGATTCGACCAGCATGTCTTTAGGTTGAAAGCCGGTAATTCTTTTCACAAGCTGGCCATTTTGGAAAAATAACATTGTAGGAATTCCCATTACTTGATTCTCACTGATAAACTCGGGATTTTCATCCGCATTTACTTTGACAATTTTGACATCATGTTCGAAATCAATTTCCTCCAAGACAGCGCCAATCATTCTGCATGGGCCGCACCATGGCGCCCAGCAATCGATCAGTACAGATGCACTTGTTTCAATTTCCTTCTGAATTTCCTGCCCGTTAGCGTGTGAAATACTCATTGAACATCCTCACCTTTCATCTGTTCTTGGTTGTAGTATATGATGGAATGTAGTATAAGTAAAATTAATACTTTTAATAATATACATTAGTAAAAACTAATGTGTGGAATTTGGTTTAGTTGCGGATGGTTCTAAAATAATGGAGGGAGCTGAAGTAAAAGAGGTCTAGGTACGGGTAAGGGTAAGGCTGAAAAAAGGGTTCGGGATGGAGAAGCCTGGATTTAGTTGCGGGAAAAGGGAAAAAACAGCGATGTAGTCTGAAGTAGAGGAGTTCTAGTTACGCGTAATGCACGAAAATGAGACTCCAAGGTGAAGTAGGCGGGACCTAGTTGCGGGAAAAGGGAAAAAACAGCGATGTAGTCTGAAGTAGAGGAGTTCTAGTTACGCGTAATGCACGAAAATGAGACTCCAAGGTGAAGAAGGCGGGACCTAGTTGCGGGAAAAGGGAAAAAACAGCGATGTAGTCTGAAGTAGAGGAGTTCTAGTTACGCGTAATGCACGAAAATGAGACTCCAAGGTGAAGTAGGCGGGTCCTAGTTGCGGGAAAAGGGAAAAATCAGCGATAAAGGCTGAAGTAGAGCGGTTCTAGTTACGCGTAATGCACGAAAAAAAGGTCCCAAGGTGAAGTAGGCGAGTCCTAGTTGCGGGAAAAGAGAAAAAACAGCGATAAAGGCTGAAGTAGAACGGTTCTAGTTACGCGTAATGCACGAAAATGAGACTCCAAGGTGAAGAAGGCGGGTTCTAGTTGCGGGAAAAGGGAAAAAACAGCGATGTAGGGTGAAATAGAGCGGTTCTAGTTACGCGTAAAGCACGAAAAAAAGGTTCCAAGCTGAAGAAGGAGTGTTCTAGTTGCGTGTAAAGAGGATCAACAGCGATGAAGGCTGGAGTAGAGCGGTTCTAGTTACGTGCAAAGCACGAAAATGAGACTCCAAGGTGAAGTAGTCGGGTTCTAGTTGCGGGGAAAGAGAAAAAACAGCGATACAGGGTGAAGAAGGCGGTCCCTAGTTCTGGGGAAAGAGTGAAAAAAGCGTAAGGGTGAAGTAGCCGCCAAGTCTAGTTGAACGTAAGTACGATTAAAACGCAGTATACAAAGGTAATCGATTTCTAGATACCCCCGATTGCCCCAAACAACACCTTCATAAAGAAGTTAAAAGAGGGATCCCATGACATTATTTCAATTAGAGGTATTTTTAAAGGTAGTAGCAACGAAAAGTTTTACGAGAGCGGGAGAGCAAATCGGCCTTTCGCAATCGGCCGTCAGTCAGGCAGTGGCTGCGCTGGAATCGGAGCTAAATGTAAAATTATTAAACCGCCATAGGAATGGGGTCAGCTTAACCGAAGTAGGGGAGCGTATTACGAGCCTGATAAAGGATTTATTAACGATCAAATCAAAAATTGTAAACGAAGCTAGCGGAATCACTGAAATCGAAACGGGTACGATTAGAATCGCCAGTATTTCAGGCATGGCAGCTAAATTATTGCCAGGCATGATCAGTTCCTTTAAACAACGATTTCCAGGTGTGGATGTCACGCTATACGAAGGGAGCTATGAAGAGGTTAAGAATTGGATCAAATTATCGGTAGTGGATGTGGGGCTGATTGCGGAGGAAAAGCATGAATTTGAATTTTTTCCGTTACTGCAGGATAAAATGGTGGTAATTATACCGGAACAGCACCCATTGAGCCATCAATCCGATATTAAACTAAAGGAAATCGCCAAGGAGCCCTTCATCCTGCCAAAGGAATGCGACCGTCTTCTTCGTACTGTTTTTAAAGAACAAGGGGTAACTCCTTCCATCCCGTTTGAAGTCAGTGACATCGCTACGATCATTGCTATGGTTCAAGAAGGGGTGGGGAACACCATTCTCCCGGAGCTGGCCATTCCCTCCATATTGCCGAAAGTGCATGTTTCCTACTTAAGTCCACAAGTATACCAAAACTTAGGCCTTGAGATTCGTTCATCTGACTACATGAGTTCTGTTTTGACAGCCTTTATTCATGAGGCACAAGAATTCACCAAAAATCTATCCTTGAGATTATTCAACAGTTACCATTCTGTTATTACTAAAAAAGGTTAATCGTCCGCTGGCTCTTTTATAGCAGGAAAAAAACTGACCCAACATCCTTGGGTCAGCTTTTTTATTAGAGGGTTATACGTACCCAGGAAGCGAGAATCCCTGGCCAGTTTTTAGCCTCTCTGCACCTAGCAACTTATAATAGTTTTACTTTTGCTTTTTCAGAATCAGACTCCCCGACATTCAAAATGAATTGCAGAATGTCTTCCGCTGCATTTGCATTTACAAACTTTCTTTGGCAGGTCATCATTCTATGGAGTTTCTCTCCGTCATTTTCAAGTAATTGGGTGATGGTATGTTTAATATCCTTTTGGTTTTTACAAACGACGCCCAAATTGAAATTCTCGGCAAAAGCTGGATTGTCCTCTTCCTGACCTGGCAAAGCTCCAGTAATGATCAATGGTGTATTAGAAGCTATGGCCTCAAACATAACATTGGGACTTCCTCTGGTAAAAGCAATATCAGAGCTTAGCATTAAATCTTGGATATTGTGGGTGAATCCATAGATCATCACTCTTTCGCCATATTGATGTTTAAGGGACCTTTCCAGCTTATTTTTAAGTTTTTTGTTTTTCCCAGCGACAATTTTGACGGTGCAATCAAAATGGCTGAGGAGGGTTTCAGCTATTTTCTTCATGTTGCCTGCGCCTTCACCACCGCTCATGATCAAGAAGGTTAATGATTGTCCTTTTCGATACCATTTTTGTTGAGTATCGTTCTTTCGAAAAAAACGGGATCGGACCGGAAATCCTGAAACCTGGATTTTCTCATGCGGAATTCCGAATTCCCTACATTTATCTTGGGCTTCCAAAGTGGGGCTTATAATATAATTGGCCCTTTTATCAGCCCAAAGGGGGAAAATATTTACGAGGTCAGCAATTAGAGTAACAAAAGGGATTTTTATCATGTGCTTCTCCAAAATATTTAAAATAGAGCCGTTAAAATTAGGATGAACGGATAAAATTAGATCCGGCTTCACTTCTGCCAGCAATTCTAGAAAGTCATCTCTTATCAATGATTCAATAAAATGGTCTACTAAAGAGGGTTTTATCGCTGATAGTTTCCATATCATCTTCCATAAGCTCTCAGCGTTTCTCGTGATGGGTCCATAAGATTTTCCTATATTTAATAACAATCGATTACCAAGAGAAAATCCATCTACTACATGTATCGTTAATCCACTATAAGCTTTGGCTCTCTCGCATAGAGATTCTGTTATACTTTTATGTCCATGTCCTGTATGGTCGGAAGAAATAATCAGTAATTTCTTTTCCATCCTATCAGTCCTTTTTAAAGAAATAATAAATGGGCATTTTCTAATAAGAAAGTCAGGGGAAATTGAACCTATTGAAAATTTCCTAATAAGCCTAATGGGTTCCCCGTTCAGCCTTTAAGCAGGTGGTTTTTCGTTAAGGGTGATGGTTTTATTTAAGTCTTTTATCACCTGTTTGTATTGTTTTAAGGAGTGCAATGTCCCTATAAAGTCATTCTTAATCTTTAAGTCGGATGATATCCATAAGATGACAAGAGTGGGAAAAAACTTATTGCTGCGAAAACGAAGGTCCTTCCAAAAAATGAAATAGCCATTTTTTCTTGCACGAACAAAGGGATAGGCATATTGGGTACTAGAAAGAAAGTCTGAAACGGCAGGGTGGTTCTTACTGTTAGAAACCAGTTCTGGAAAGTCTATTTTCTTGGAAAAAGAATGTTCGATCAGCAAACTGCCTTCTGAATAAACGCCAAACAAATAATCTTCATTTGTCTCAATGATAATGTCCCAATTTAGTAAGGTAATACGTGGAATCAACTTAATGCGGATGGAGTTGCGAAAATGGCAATTTAATTTTCTTTTTGTCAAGACTGTTGAAAGAGTCCTGACAGCAAGGTAAAGAAAAATAAATAGATAGATTATGAGGAAGACCTTTCCCGGGTCAAAGAAAGGAAGCAGGATAAACCCTAAAAAATGTGCTAACAAAATCGTGGGATCCAATAATGGGAGTGAATCAAAAGCTATCCACTTTTTTGAAAAGGGATGTAAAACTTGCGTTCCATGGACATTAAATAAATCAAAAAAGACATGCAGCATCACTGCTAATAGTGTCCATAAAAATAAATGAGGAAAAGAGGCTGTTGGGAAAAAGAAATAAGTACTACCTGAAATGGCGATGCTCCATAATGGTAATAGCAGAACGGAATGTGAAAGGGCTCTGTGATTCCGAAAATAGCTTCCCTTGCCTTTTGCTAGATAAATAAAGTCAAAGTCAGGTGCGTTTGAACCGATTACTGTCCCTAGCATGACGGCATGGGATAGGGTTGAATGATCTGCGACTAAAGGATCTATGAAAGCAAGAGTACCTAACCCAACTCCCATGACGACGTGAGAAAATGTATCCATACAATCACTCCTTCTTATTGTTTGTCTGTAACTCTCACTAATTACGCCGATCATTTCCGTTAGGATCTAATCTGATGGTTCACCCTTCTAAAATAGTAATTTCCCCTTCATTATATTGGATATAGGCAGCTTCATTCTTAATTTAATGTAAAGAATATGTATAGATTTTGTATATGGAAATCAAGTCTGAATCGGTTTTTTTAATTGGGTTTTCGTGAAATGATACACGATCAATAAGAGAGCACAGGAAATCGGATATACAAATGCGGAATAAAATAGATGCCACCCTGTGTAAGTGAAGACTCCATTTATTACATTTATCCATTCGAAGAAAACAGAAAGAAGATCCCAGGCAAGGAAGTACACAATGAGTTTTTTTTCTGTGATATTCCACCGCTCATAGAAAAAAAGAAAAAGGTATGAAAAGCAAGGATAAAGAAATAGCTGGATCGCTGCAGCTGAAGGTTCATACGTTTTATTATCACCGCAGTAGTAGTACCTGAAAGGGCTGGCTGCTACGGAATAATCGATGGTTTCCACAAAGGCTAAAGAATAAACCCAGATAATGATAAAAACCATTTTGTCGAAGTGTTTCCGAAGACTTAAAATAACGAATAATCCAATGAGGGAAGTCGAAAACATAAAGCCTTCATTCCAGTCAAAATGCCAATTCATGCTCGTCCCACCTTTTTGATTAAACTATTTCGAAAAAACTTCATTGTGACAATTAACAGGAGAATGAAAATAAACCAGAATCCCCCTACCCACCAGAAACTCATATGCATATGATTAAGTACCCCAAAGAAATCTGCTAATTTTTCCATCCCGGTAAGCAAGAGGACGAAACTGAGAATCCAAACCAACCTCAGAACAAAAGATTTTATAAGGATATATTGATTAAAAAAAATGAGGGCCATTAAAGGAATTAATATAGTCCGATTCATAAAATGGGTCAGTTGTAAACTTAATACATCTGGTATGTTTAGTAATCGTAAATTCATGTATAACAGGGCAGAGTAATTTTGAAACAGAATCGTACTAACCAGCCACAACATGAATATTTCCAATGGGTGGATGTGCTTCTTTTGAAATTTAAAGAAAAAAAAACCTGCAAAAAGGTTAAGTATTAAATAAAAAATAAAAACCATGCCCCTACCCCACCAATAGAATGATATTCTTACTATTTACCATGAGGAAAACAATTACTCCAAAAAATTCTATTGGTAAGGGCAGGATTGATCATAGCTTACACCCATTTTATGATGACGTAACATAACCGCCGTTTACATGCAGAGTTTGCCCAGTGACATATTGGGAATCTTGACTTGCAAGGTAGACGTAAGTTGGAGCCAGTTCAAAGGGCTGAGCTGCCCGTTTCATGGGAGTATTCGTGCCCAAGGTTGTCAATTGATCTCCATAGAAGGCAGTGGTAATTAATGGTGTCCAAGTATATGATGGAGCCACGGCGTTAACACGAATACCTTTCTCGACGATCGATTTAGAAAGCGCCCGTGTAAAGGAGACAACAGCCCCTTTTGTAGAGGAATAGTCAATTAAATTTTTTTCTCCATCATAGGCCGCTGCTGAGGCGGTGTTGATAATAGAACTCCCAGGCATTAAATAGGGCATGGCAGCCTGTGTCATAAAGAAAAAGGAAAAGATATTGGTCGCGAAGGTAGAGATTAGCTGTTCTTCTGATATGTCTGTAATGTTTTCTTGGGGATAGGCCACACCAATGTTGTTTACAAGAGTATCCAATTTACCAAACGTTTTGACCGTTTGGTCCACCACCTGCATACCATTATTTTTGTACCGAAGGTCGGCTGGCAGTGCTAAGCATCTTCTTCCAATCTCTTCGATTTTTGTTTTGGTTTCTTCCGCGTCCCGATGTTCATTAAGATATACGAAGACAATATCGGCTCCTTCTTTGGCAAATGCAATGGAAACAGCACGTCCAATGCCGCTGTCACCTCCCGTAACGATCGCCACTTGATCTTGCAGCTTTTGACTGCCCATATAGGAGGGATTTTCGTATATCGGTCTAGGATTCATTACATATTCCAATCCGGGATGTTCCTGATGCTGCGGGGGAAAAGCAAGCAATTGCTCTTCACACTTTGTTTTTTTACCGTAATAAGGATACACGGGATAGTATTTCATACATTCCTCCACCAATGCATAATAGTTAAAAATAGTTATATGCATGGGACATCTGCACAGTTACAAGTATGATGACATCTTCTTGCGATTGATTGAAGTTGCAGCTTACAACGGCAAGCATTGTTTTTTTAAAATTTTTTGGAAGGGATCATCTTATTTTCGCCTATGTTTTCTATCTTTCACGTAGGCGGTCTGTGAGGTACCAATCACTCTTCCCGTTGAATCCAATGCTTTTACCTGAAAATAAGGTCCAACAGAATGAACGTCAATATCTGTTTCAAATCCTGTTCGAGGGGTGTTAATTACCACTACTGACAAGTTAAAAGGTGTTGGACCTGCTAGCACTTGCCAAGCAGCTGTTTCAGTGGAACCATTCCAGGAGGCATAAACAGTTGCCTCCTCTTTCTCTATTAGATCTACAGCAATACTTGGCGGATACAGAGGGAAGCCATTCCACTCATTTTTAAACGCCCTATAAGACAGATTTTGATTAGGATATTGCATATCATAGATGAAATTCTTAGCTGGATCCCTTGGTGTATTCCCGGCATTTTTAAATTCAGAAAGATAGGGTTCCTGCCCCCATCCTACGAGTTGATTTCCATTTGCTAGTTTTTGAACATTTCCTTGACTGGGTACTATTAGTGGCGGATCGTGATAATAAGTTCGATCCTTATATGCGGTCATGTTTTGAAAATCGAGCTGTAGAATCAAGCCCCGTGCTTGACCCTCAGGGGGAGAGCTTGAAGAAGCACAGCAGGCATCATCAAACAAGCTGATCCTGTTTCCAGATCTATATCGGGCATCATGCTGCCAAGAGAATTCAGCATTTGGGCCAAAGGTAAAATCACTTTGCTTTCCGCCAAGCTGCCAAATGATATTCCCGGTTGTTTTATCAATTTGGTAAATCGCCCACATGTTACGCATGCTAATGAGGAGAGTGTTGTTTGGCCCCTCTTCAACTGAATTCACATGGAAACAGTCCCAAATATTATTGGAGCTTTTGGCAGACGATGCAGGTAACATCGAATCAGCCGGATTAATATGGGCAAGTACATCCCAAAAGAAAAGAAGTCTGCCAGTCACGAGATCAACTTCTTGAATCGAGTAATTATCAAAATACCCATTTACAGGGCCCCCATATGGTGATAGGTCTGCTGGAACTTGCTTGATAGCAGTAAACAAAGCCGTGTTACGTTTGGTAATCGTAAACTCATGTACATCAGAAGTGAAACCTTTTTGAGCAGTGATTTTTTTTATCACTTCATAATTCTGATTTATAATTTGGTAATAAGCACCTGGTTCAGGATCACCTGCTGGAAGATTTGGGTGCGCGGATTGAGTACCAGATATCGTCCCTTGCCACATTGTAAGAACCTGGCGGCCAAAGTAAGTTTGTACTCTAAAGTCCGTATTTTGGATATATCTGCTTTCAAGCGGTCTAAACCAGACGGGGTTACCAGCCTGATCCATAATGAGGGAGCCGGTTTGTCCGATCATATTCGTGCCATACGCAGTATAGGGCGCAACAAATAGGAAGCCTGGAGCTGTTCCGGGTTTATTTACATTGACAGTAACCTTCATGGGGTGCAAGTCAGGGGCAGAAACAAATTTCCATACTTGTGAGTTTGAATGTGGGGTGAATGATTTTTTAGAATGAAAGTTATCCATTTTCCTTGATCATCTCCTTTTTAGGCAATAACAAGAATGAGTTGTTAAAATATTAATACGTACTGAAGGGAATTATCGTGTACAACTTAGCGGTGAAATATTAAAATGGGGGGGAAATACAGTGTTATGATTCTGAGGAGGTTCATGAGTTTTAGGCTGCTTGTTTTAGAATAAACGGGATTGAGCATAGAAACTTATTGCTTTAACTTGACAGACAATAAATAAAGGAATAAGATGATGTTGAAACCGAACGGTCGGTCTGTAGAGGTGATGTATATATGTCAAATACACGAGAACATATCCTGAATGTATCCTTCAAACTTTTTTTGAAAAAGAATTTTAAAGAAGTCACCATGAAGGAAATTGTCGAGGAAACAGGTATATCGAAGGGTGCCTTTTACCACCATTTTGAAAGTAAGGAGCAGCTTTTTCTTGAAGTTCTCAATCATTCCATTGCTTCTGTAACAGCAGTGTATAAGGACTTAAGCAAGGATTCGCTTCGCCAATTTTATCACGATTACTTTTATTCTTTTCGTAAAATGGAAACTTTGTTCCCGATTGATGCTGCTGAAGATAGCATTTTTGAACTGAATATTTTTTCGCTGTTTTTCGATGGGATCAAGATGTTCCCCGGTTTTCAAGACAAACTTCAAGAGGTTTTGCAATTTGAATTGAATTCGTGGAAAGAAATTGTTCAAATTGCCAGGGAAAAAGGGGAGATCTCCTCATGTATGAGTGATGAACACGTCGCGAAAATGTTTATTTACTCTTCGGATGGGATCGGTATGCATAGCTTCATTTCGAAAGGAAATGGTGAAGAAGCTAGAACGGCGTTAATTGATTTGTGGAATGGTTTTTATGAGGAATTGAAATGTTGATTTATTGTTAAGTCGGAGCTCGCCAGTAAGCGAGTTTTATTGTTACCGCCACAGACCGACCGTTCGGTCTAAAATTTAGAGGTGTATTTGACATACTTATCGGCCGACCATTCGGAATAAAAAGAAGAACACTGATCCATTTTTTTTACACATATATAGACCGACCGTTCGGTTCAATTATTGAGAGGAGAGATCAGCATGGAACTGAATAAATTAGATAAAAAGAGGATTATCTTCATCATGACTGGATTAATGCTGGCCATTTTGCTTGCTTCACTGGATAGTACCATTGTGGGGACGGCGATGCCTAAAATTATTGAAAAACTAAATGGCTTTTCCTATTACACTTGGCCAGTAATTTCCTATTTGCTTTGCATAACTATTTCGATGCCGTTGTTTGGAAAGTTATCGGACTTATATGGATTTAAAAAGATTTATGTCATTGGAATTGTGATTTTTCTTGTCGGTTCAGCATTGTGCGGAATGTCGCAAAATATGCTTCAATTAATTTTTTTCAGGGGGCTGCAAGGTATTGGCGGAGCGGTTCTCATTTCCAATACAATGGCCATTATTGGTGTATTATTTCCACCCGCTGACAGGGCGAAATATACCGGAATTTTGGGTACCGCTGGTGCGTTAGCCAGCATTGTCGGACCAACGCTAGGAGGATATATAACCGATTCATTCAACTGGCGATGGATCTTTTATGTGAATGTGCCAGTAGGAATGATTGCGTTACTCATTATTATTTCTGCCCTCCCGTCTCATACAGAAACTGAGAAACGGAAAAAGGTTGATTATGTTGGTGCGGCGGCTCTTGTACTTGCCTTAATACCACTGCTCTTGGGATTTACATGGGGGGGCAATAAATATGCCTGGAATTCAGTGCAAATTATGTCCATGTTTGCCTTTTCCCTTGTGATGCTGATAGGCTTTTTACTTATAGAGAAAAAGGCCGCTGATCCGGTTATCCCTTTAGCTCTTTTCAAAAGCTCTGTTTTTAATTTTTCAGCTATTGAGATGTTTTTGCTAAATGCCATATTAATGGGCTCGACTATATTCATCCCGCTTTTCGTGCAAGGTGTAGTGGGCAAAAGTGCCAGCAAATCGGGTGCCATCATGACACCGATGATGGTGAGTCTTATCATTGGTTCCATTGTTAGCGGAGTGATTATTTCCAAAACACAAAAATATAAATTACAATCGATTATTGGTTTTATTGTGATTGCTCTTGGTTCGCTCTTGTTAGTTTTTCTGCGAGTCGATTCCGGGAACTTTGTGATTGTGAGCGATATGATTATATTGGGCATAGGAATGGGGATTGTTATGCCAATCCTCAGTTCAGCCGCACAAAATGCTTTTTCTGAGGAACAAATGGGGGTTGTGACATCAGGGGTCCAATTTTTTAAGTTATTAGGTTCCACTATTTCGTCAGCTGTCATGGGGACGATTTTAAATACATCCATTTCGGATGGAATTCAACATTTGGATGTAAGCAAGCTGCCAGCGGGTATGACGGCTGTGCTTATGAATCCGAGTATGATTTCAAATACAGAGATGTTGACAGGGATCAAGGCAAAACTTCCTGCGGTGATGCTGCCTGCTTTTCAAAAGGTGGTGGAGCAAATTAAACACATCCTTGCCAATTCTATTCATGATGTATTTATGATTTGTTTGGTGATTGCTTTGGTTGGTTTGTTTTTAATATTCTTCATGAAGGAAATTCCGTTGGCCAAACGGTCGATTGAGGGAGAGTAAATCGATTCATTTGCGAGTTATCGACCTTGCTATATTTGTGCAATTTTCATTTTTTAGGTGTTGAATCTGAATGATTTCCCAAAAAATACAAAGGACGATCCCTTTGTATTTTTTTGGCCCTTTAAACGGATTGTTAAAAAATGTATCTTCTTTTAATCTAAAAAAGAAGATAGAAGTATTTTTCTTCCAATAATCGAACGAATTTCAAAAAACTTACCAATATATAGTAAAAGCAGAAATGTGGAGGACAGATAATGTGTGATCAAAACAAGGACAATCAGCTCATTTGTCGTATTCTATCAGGCAATCAACAGGCATATGGGGAGCTATATGAAAAAACCATTCCATATGTTTATAAGACTGTTCACTTTCTTGTAGAAGAAAAAAATGATGTAGATGATCTGGTTCAAGATATTTATTTTCAAGTATATCAATCGCTTCGCAAGTATGACGGTAAAAGAGAGTTTAAGCCTTGGTTAATGGGAATTGCCATGAAACAAATTCAATCCTATAGAAGAAAGAGATGGATGCGATTTCGGATTGCAAAAAAAGCAGAAGAATACGAACATGTGGCAGAAATTGATTTTACAAATCATGTTGTTGATAAAATGGCTAACGAATTTCTCATTCATTTAGTAAATGAATTGCCTTTCAAACTTAAACAAGTGGTGATTCTGCGTTACTTGAATGATCACTCGCAAGAAGAGGTGGCGAATATCTTAGAGATACCCGTCGGAACCGTTAAATCAAGAATTAACGCTGCATTAAATAAATTACGTTCAAATGAACAAGGGAAAAAAATATTTTTAGAGAAAGTGAGGAATGCGTAATGGACCTACATACTCGTTTAAGAGAGTCTTTACAAGCAAAAGGAGACGAATTTATTCCTTCATCCGAACTTAAAGCAAAAGTCATCAGTAATTTTGCCAATAGAAGAAAAGGAAGGATGAGAAATAAATTAATAAAAATGGCATTAGCCGCAGCTATTTTAATCCCTGTCAGTGCTTTTTCCTATCAATCCTATTTAGCAGATGGTCTTTATGGTTCATTTGATAATCTCAAAAAGCATATAGCAAGTGCAACGATGGAAGGATATTTCCTATTGAATGCAAAATTAACACAGGCTAAAGGGGATCTTGGAGAATCAGATTATGAAAAATTCAAAAAAGAAGTAACTATAATCACTCATGCTAAGCTTCAATACGGTGATCGATACGGAAATATCAATTATGATAAGGTGCCGCCAGAAAAAGTGAGAGAGTTAGAGAAAGTATATATAGAAATCCAACCCTTCTTTGATCGATTAAATGGTCAACGTTCAAGTAAAGATGTGCTTACAGCACAAGAATATAAGGAATATATTGAGGCACAAATGACGTATGAAAAACTTAGGTCACAAAGTGGAATAAATCCAAAGAAAATACAAGGGAAAGAGGATTTACCTCCGAATGTACAAGACGAATACCAAAAAGCCATAAACTTTATACGTTATGTGAATAATAAGCAAATTCAGTAATAGCTGTTTTCATTGCCTATAAAAAAGGAGAACTCAAACTATATGAGTTCTCCTTTTTAAAAAATGAAATTTAGAATTCTTCTTTTAATGGAGCCTCGATCCTCGAAACGTCGGCTGCCTATTATTTCACAGGCATCCTCTAATTTCGAATCAGATAGTCGAAAGCGCCCAAGGCTGCGTTGGCTCCTGAACCCATCGAAATGATGATTTGCTTGTATGGACTATTGGTACAGTCGCCTGCGGCGAACACTCCAGGGATGTTTGTTGCCCCATGTCGGTCCACTACAATCTCACCAAAGCGGGTGCGTTCAATCGTGTCCCCCAGCCAATCTGTGTTTGGAACAAGGCCGATTTGAACAAAGACACCTTGCAATTCAACATGGTGCTCTGCACCTGTATCACGATCCACATAAGTAATGCCGTTCACCTTGTCAGTACCGGTAATTTCCTTCGTTTGGACATTTTTCAGAACCGTTACATTTGGCAGGCTGTACAGACGATCTTGCAGGACGGCGTCAGCCTTCAGCTCTGGCATAAACTCAAGAACGGTTACATGCTTCACAATGCCGGCAAGGTCAATGGCTGCTTCAATGCCGGAGTTTCCTCCGCCAATGACCGCCACATGTTTTCCTGCAAATAATGGACCATCACAATGCGGGCAATAGGCAACCCCTTTGTTCTTGAACTCAGCCTCACCAGGCACGCCGACATTGCGCCAGCGGGCACCAGTTGAAAGGATGACCGTTTTGCTTTTTAGAACGGCCCCGTTTTCGAGCTCGATTTCGATCAAATCATTCTTTTCCAAACGTTTGGCACGCTGTAATTTCATTACATCAATGCCATATTCCTTCACATGTTCCTCAAGGCTTGCGACAAGCTTTGGACCTTCGGTATATTTGACGCTGATAAAATTCTCAATACCCATCGTGTCCATTACTTGGCCGCCAAAACGCTCTGCTACAATACCTGTGCGAATGCCTTTTCGTGCTGCGTAGATGGCTGCACTTGCACCAGCAGGACCGCCGCCAACAACAAGAACGTCGTAAGGATCTTTTTTGGCGAATTCGGATGCATCCGGAACCGTATCAACCTTAGCCAGGATTTCTTCAATCGTCATCCGGCCGCTGCCAAAAAACTCACCATTCAGATAGACAGATGGCACGGCCATGATGTTTTTGCTTTCTGCCTCTTCCTTGAACGCTGCACCATCAATCATTGTATGGGTAATACCAGGATGGAGGATGCTCATCAAATTCAATGCCTGTACAACATCAGGACAATTGTGGCAGCTAAGGCTAATGTAAGATTCAAAATGATATTCGCCCTTAAGGTTTTTCACTTGATCAATGACCTTTTGTTCTACCTTTGGGGCTCTTCCGCTAACCTGTAACAAGGCTAAAACCAATGAAGTGAATTCGTGTCCTAAAGGGATACCGGCAAAAGCGACACCAGTGTCCTCACCAGGACGGTTCACACTAAAGCTGGGTGTTTTTGTTAGCTGGGTGTGTTCCACCTTAATTCGAGAAGACATGCCGGCTAGTTCATCAACCAGCGCCAGCATGTCTTTAGATACCTGATCATCGCCTGCACTAACTTTAAGCAGCACATCGCCTTCCATTAGTTGAAGATATTGGGCTAGTTGTGCTTTGATATCTGCGTCCAGTATCATAGGGGTGCACCTTAAATTTTTCCTACAAGATCAAGGCTTGGCTTCAGTGTAGCTGAACCTTCCTGCCATTTAGCTGGGCAAACTTCGCCTGGATTGCTGCGGACATATTGAGCCGCTTTAATTTTGTTTACGAGTGTGCTGGCGTCGCGGCCGATACCGTCTGCATTAATTTCCACAGCTTGAACAATACCGTCTGGATCGATGATGAACGTACCACGGTTAGCAAGACCTTCTTCTTCATCTAATACATCAAAGTTACGGGAGATTTTTTGAGAAGGATCGCCGATCATAATGTACTCAATTTTGCTGATTGCTTCTGAGTGGTCGTGCCATGCTTTATGAGTGAAATGAGTATCTGTTGAAACAGAATATACTTCAACACCAAGGTCTTTTAATGTAGCATATTGATTTTGTAAGTCTTCAAGTTCAGTAGGGCAAACAAAGGTAAAATCAGCAGGATAAAAACAAACAACACTCCATTGACCCTTGAAGTTCTCCTCAGTTACAGTAATAAAATCACCATTATAAAATGCAGACGCTTGAAACGGTTTTACTTCTTTTCCAATTAAAGACATAATCAAAATTCCTCCTAGATTTGAATGATTAAAAATAATAAATTACCATTTATATAGAAAAAACTATAAACTATAATTATTCTAATTCGATATCAATTATTATATAAAACTAATTTCCCTGTCAAGGTAAAAGCAAATATTTAAGAATAATTATTATAAAGTGGTGTCAGGCACCATGTGAAATTTTCACATGGTGCCTGACACCACTTTGGCCCAAATTTGCTGTTTTTAGTGATTTTGCCCTACACAGTCTTGGTGGTTTTTAATTTACTATTTTTAAGGAGAGGTTGATGATGACACAGTTAAACGGAATTGATTGTTCGACGAAGGTTACTGCTTCTGCGGCGAGTGTGTTTAAGGAGAATGGTGTTAAGTATGTGGGGCGTTATTTGGGGAATAGTTGGAAGTCGATGGATCAGTCAGAGGCCGATGTGATTCTTCATGCAGGGTTAAAGCTTGTCAGTATATGGGAGACGAATCCGACCTATGCAGATTACTTTACGGAAAGTAAAGGGGTATCGGATGCCAAGGAGGCTTCATCCTCTGCACGATCTCTTGGACAAGAGCCTGGCAGCGCGATCTATTTCGCTGTTGATTTTGATGCCCAGCCGGCGGATATGACTGCGATTGTCCATTACTTTTCCGGTATTAAACAGGGATTGGATTCAAGCTATAAAATTGGCGTATATGGCTCCTATTATGTGTTGGAACAGCTGCACAGCAGCAATGCGGCAGATTTTTATTGGCAGACCACTTCATGGTCGCGCGGCAATGAAGCACCTTTTACACATATCTTTCAATATCGGCACGACGTAACATTAGCAGGGATTCAAGTGGATTATAATTATTTTATTAATGATGCAGGGGCATGGGGGGCTGCAGCAGCACAGCCAGCTCCAAGCGGCGGGACCTCTTCATCAGGTACAAATTCTGGCAAAACGCAGGGGGGAACATCACAACCCGGCTCAAGCTCTGGTTCATCACATGGGCAAGCCGCGACATATGTGATCAAGCACGGAGATACACTAAGCGGAATTGCTGCCAAATTTGGAACAACCGTCAATGCGCTGGCCCAGCTGAACGGAATCAAAAATCCAAATCTCATCTATGCCGGTCAAACTTTAAAAATACCTAGCGGATCTTCCTCTCATTCTGGGGTTACGCAAACAACGTATACCGTCCGGCCTGGGGATACATTAAGCGAGATTGCCGCAAAGTTTGGGACAACAGTCAATGCATTAGTTAAGTTAAATAACATCAAAAATCCGGACCATATCTACGCCGGACAAATTCTCAAACTTTCAGGAGCGGCGGCCAGCGGCGGAACTTCCGGCCATGTCTATTATACTGTTAAATCAGGAGATACATTGTCGCAAATCTCCTTAACTTTCGGCACAGCTGTCAGCCAAATCATGGCGTGGAATGGCATAAAAAATCCTAATTTTATTCTCACTGGGCAAACCATAAGGGTAAAATAAATCGTGGTCTATTTTCAACTTTGCAAGGATCTACGCGCAAGTTTTAATATGGTCCAAAAAGTGAAAGGGAATTTTTCATCATGAACTGCATCCAACTAATGGCGATTGGATGCAGTTTTTTGTTATGACTATAAAAAATAGGATACCACCTTCATTCGACCTAAATAAAATTAGGCAGGAAGTGCCTTGAATATAAGTGCCCATGATTCCCATTTGGACATGGATGGCACCTATTAATTGAGAAACCTTCCTCCTAAAGAAGGATTAGTGCCTTTTTTTGCAGAATATAAACGAAAAAGTATTTATTGTATCAGGGTCATATAATCTTCGAAGAAATGCCTTAACTTTAAGTTCTAATAAAATCATCATTTGGAGGAAGAGCAATGCTGGGTGCAATTGAGGCAGGAGGCACAAAATTTATCTGTGCTGTCGGTGATGAAAAAGGGCAGCTATATGATCGCTTAAAAATTCCAACGACCATTCCTGAAGAAACCATCTCTAAGGTAATCGAATTTTTTAAACCATATAAATTAAAAGCTATGGGTGTTGGTTCTTTTGGACCAATTGATCTCAATCGTGAGAGTCCGACTTATGGCTATATTACTTCTACACCCAAAACATCCTGGGGGAATTATCCTATAGTGCCGATTCTAAAAGAGGCCTTTTCACTGCCCATCGGATTTAATACCGATGTAAATGCCGCCGCACTAGGAGAGGTTACATACGGTGCAGCCAAAGGCTTAAATAGCTGCTTATATATGACAATCGGAACTGGAATCGGAGCAGGTGCGGTGGTGCAAGGGGCGCTTCTTCAGGGGTTGTCACATCCCGAAATGGGACATATTTTAGTAAAACGCCATCCAATGGACCAATACCCTGGAAAATGTCCCTACC
Organism: Neobacillus endophyticus; assembly: GCF_013248975.1. Lineage (GTDB taxonomy): Bacteria > Bacillota > Bacilli > Bacillales > Cytobacillaceae > Neobacillus > Neobacillus endophyticus. The sequence continues at coordinate 983,159 of NZ_JABRWH010000001.1, read as the reverse complement.
ATCATGATTGTTTAGAAGGTCTTGCGGCAGGTCCCGCAATAGAAGAACGCTGGGGACGAAAAGGGGTTCAGTTGAATGAATGCCAGGAAGTTTGGGATATGGAGGGATATTATATTGCCCAAGCTCTTATGCAGTATATTCTCATCCTATCGCCAAGCAAGATTATTCTTGGCGGCGGAGTGATGCACCAGAAACAACTATTTCCCATCATTTATAAGTATGTACAAGAACTCTTAAACAACTATATATCCCTTCCGGAGCTTTCCCATTATATTGTGGGTCCGGGTTTGGGAAATGATGCAGGAATCATAGGATCACTTATGCTGGGGCAGCAGGCATTGGAAAAGGCAAACTAGCGAAAACAATAACTAGGATATTTTACTTAAAAAGGAGTAGGGGTATGATTTCTCCTTTTTCGTTCATATAGTTCTATTTTATCAGCAAATAATGGATTAACCTTAACTATAAAGATAAGCAGTCGATAAATATACTAATATAGTCATGAAATAAGAAAGATGAGAACCTATACAACATGAATAAAATTTACCTTTACACATTTATCACCATGATTGCCATTATCTCTGTTATTAATATTGCCTTTTATTGGACAGCCAAAGATACACTGATAAAAAATGAAACAGAAATCAATCTAAATATATCGAAAAACATTAAGGAAACGGTAGAAAATAACCAGAAAAGTGTGGAAGTGTTTGAAGGTCTACTATCCCAGCGATTATATACAGATTCCCTTGTCATCAATCACCAACTGCCATCAGATGTTAAACAAGTGACCCATGCTCAATTGCAAGTGCTGGCGGACCAATTAAAGCTAGAGGGAATTGCTGTCATGGTACCTGATCAAAAATGGTTTAATTTAGTTCAATCCACATCTTCCGCTGAAGTGGGGACAAATAGCAAAATGTGGGGCGACAAGTGGAATCGCATGTTTTTTCAATTGATAAATGATAAAAATGTCACATTGGAGCCGAGTTTTGGAGAGGCTTACTCGCATTTTTGGGCAGCTCCAGTTGAAACCTCTTATAATTTTCCTGACAAAATCTTTTTAACAGGCTATTACTATGATGGAACGAAGAATTATATCATTGAACCAATATGTAATGGGCAACAACTGATTGATTTTCAAAAGACGGCAGGGGTGGATTCAGCCATCAATCGGTTTATGAAAAACAATCTTTCGATCAAAGAAATCAGTGTGTTGAATTTTAACCGGCTGACAGGGGATTTCAAGCTCACTCCGGGAGAGTTATGGAAAAATCAACTTGCCTTCCATAATCGGGAAATCATTGCGGGAACCTACCACTATGAATCACCTTTAGATAAAACGTTTGCCACTAAGGCCGTTCAGCAAAATAAAACCATCAATCGGATTGTCTCGATACATGGAAAACAAATCCTGCAATTTTTTATTCCCATTCAAATCGAGATAGAGGGGAACACAAATCAATATAAAACCATTATCATTTCTTCTGTTGATTATTCACAAATCTCCAGTGATTTACGAAAAGATATGATCCAGATGTCTTTAGTAGTTATTCTTTGTTTTATCTTTTGTTTTGTATTGATTTATCTTTTATTCAGGCTTATTAGGAAACAAGGGAAACTTTTAACCGAAATAAATCATCTGTATGCGGAAAAGGTAAACACCCTGTATCAAACGATTCGAGAATACCGCCATGATGTAACTAATCATATTTTTACATTGCAAGGATTGCTTTCATTGCGGAAATATTCGGATGCAGAAACATATATCAAACAATTGACTAAGGTTAATAGAGAAACCTCCGCCATCGTAAATATTCATATACCGGCTTTTATTGGTCTCATCCAAGTAAAGGTGGCAGAGAGCATAGAAAAAAACATCCAATTTGAGTATCAGTTCAAAGAATTTGAATATCTGGAATTAGATATAGAAAAGACAACCAATCTAGTGAAAGTCATTGGAAATCTACTAAATAATTCTTTTTATGAAGTGGAAAAAAATGAAGTGGGACATCGTTCCGTATCGATTACTGGAACAGCAGAGGAGAGAAAACTTCAGTTTCGCATCCAAAATAATGGCAGCATGATTCCCTCTCATTTAATAGAAAAAATATTTGAATTTGGCTATACGACCAAGAACGAAGGGTCAGGCATAGGCCTGGCAAGTGCCAAAAAAATCATTGAACAATATAAGGGCAGCATCACCGTTAACAGCAATCAAGAATGGACGACTTTCACGATCGAACTCCCATTATCGAAAAAGGAATTTGTTCCTGCCTCGATTCGAAAGGAAAAAAGCGGCTGACGTATGCCTTTGGAAGAAGCTCTTCTCCATTTCGGAAGGGCTTCTTCCTTTTTTAGTGTGTATGATCCTAAACGTCATTGCCTTTTTAAGCTTTTTCTATAAGTGGTATCCAAATTTCCGAATAGTACTTCGAGCTGGATGTGTCTCCATCACTGTAGACTTCCAGACTCGGGGTGCCAGCGGGTTCATATTGGCTGGATGGAAACCAGTCAGAATAGATCCTCTCCCATGCTTGCTGAATGGCTTCGGGTATCGGGCCATGTACCTCGAATACGCCCCACTGGGAAGCAGGGATATCCAGCTTCATAAATTCTCCAGAACCATTTGCATCTGTTTCTACTGCAATCCAGTAATCCATCAATAGTGGCTGCTTGTCATGATGGTCTACACAAACGCCCATCAGTCCATGAATTTCTCCGTTATTTAATTGGATTAAAGCGCGACCGGTACCATCTGTCAAAACCTTTTCCCACATTTTCGGTATGCCCGTTAAATTTTCCCCATTTAAACCCGAAAACTCTCGTTTCACCCCAACGATTTGAAAACGTTCTCTATCAACTATTTTAAGCTCCATGGCACCTGCTCCTTTCTACTTTTATTTTAAAAAATTAACTCGCCATTTACAAAAACTTTACAGACTTCCACATCCATATATTTTAAAATGGATGTATAAAATGATTAGGAGTGTTCGCATTGGAAAGAATATCGGTCACTTTTGAAGGGGAAGATTATATTTTGCTTTTTCGATACGAATCTGGTTTCTGTGAAATTGTAAAAGAGGGATCTCGGCTTCATCACGTGAAACTCGTCCATCTTTCTGAAGTAATACTTAAAAGCCATCCAATGATTTAAATTGGAGATCGGGTGCGATCACGACTTTACTTCCTATCAGAGATAATTTTTTAAAAATAACCGGGGATCCCCCCGGTTATTTTTATGAGTAATTTAAAAGAGAATACATAGCTTGGTGGTTAAATGGGATAGTTTTCCTTTATGGGTTGATGAAGGCCAGAATGTTAGTTTTAGAGGAGGGCTTTGTCCTTCATAGAGGGGATGAACATCCGGATGCCAGCTTACTTTAAAGGGAAAATTGTCTTTCATGGCATTTGGGGGAGGAACTAATGGTGGCTTTCGAGTAGGCTGAAAAGGGACAAATTTTTGTTTTGTCCCCATTTACAGTATGTTTATGGTTAACTACGCTGTCACCCTCAACCCGATCACGCCAATTAAAATAAGTGCGAGTGAGATTAACTGGGGCAACCGGAATCGTTCATTGAACCAAAATATCCCGACCAATGTGATGCCGATACTGCCAACACCTGTCCATACAGCATAGGCTACCCCTGCAGGTATGATTTGCATTGCCCTTGACAAGCAGTAAAATGAAAATATGAACCCCGAAATCATAATCGTAACGGCCCATATTTTCCTTGAACCATCCATATATTTCATGGCAATGGTCGCAATGACTTCCTCGATCCCGGCTAAAAATAATAAAATCCAAACCATTATTGCTCACCTTTTTCTTTTTTAGTAGATGATTTCATCCCAATAATTCCGGCTAATAAAATTGTTAAAAAAAGCAATTGTCCAGAAGAAAAGTGTTCTCCTAAAAATATTCCGGCTATATACGTGCCAACTGTTCCGATTCCTACGAAAACCGTATAGGCGGCGGCGACAGGAATTTTTCTATATGAACGAATGAGCAGCATAAAACTGATGACAATTAAGAGGATGGTAATTACCCAGTCCCAAACTGTGTCTGCATACTTTAGATAGGAAGCCCATACGACCTCCAATATTCCAGCAACAAACACTAATAACCAATTCATTTTTTACCCTCTCCTATATTGAATGAATGTCAGTCATTTTTAGATCGAATAAAAAGCATGTGTCATGCTTTTTGTTTAAGTTCGAATTAATGACCTTTTAATAAAATTAAAAATCTCAATCTTTGATACTTCCAGCGAATCCTCCTGGCCATTGCTTATATAAAAGCGTTCTGCAGCATTTTCAATAACGTTTATGACTGTACGGGCAGTCCAGCTTATATTAAAGTCGCCGATGATTTCGTTATTTTGGATCGCTTTTTCCATCATATCCTCAAGCCAGAGATAATATGGCTGGTAAATGGACTCCCATTTTTCCATTGAATGCTCGATGGCGAGACCTGAGTAACAGAGGACAATGACATCTTTATAGGTATCTGTGATCATGAATGTTTCATCTATAATAATCGCGAGTTGGTCCCAAAAGCTTTGGTTCCCTTGAATTTTTTCCTTGATTCGATCCAGGGTTACGGTGAGAAGATTTTCTGCGATGGCAGGAATTAATGCATTTTTTGATGAAAAATATAGATAAAAAGTTCCTTGCGCAATGCCAGCTTTTTTGACAACATCTGAGATGGAGGTTTTTTCGAAGCCTTTCTCAGAAATCACTTCAATGGCAGAGTTTAAGATTTTATTATATTTCCCGTCAGTAGTACGTGTCATATTGTTTTATCGCCTCTTTTTGAATGACTGATTATCATTCATTTTACAGAAACAATAAATAATTGTCAATATATGTTATAAGGAATCTATTAAAACGGTTGAAGATAACATAAACTACCATGGCTGAAACAACAAAATAAATATATATTCTTAATAGGATTATGGTATGGAATTCTTTATTTTTTTGATAAAATACAATAATGTATAAGCATGAATATACATGCTGCCAATATGAGTTTTCGTGACAAGCTGAGTGAAACATTGAAGAAGGTGAACATATGAACAGCTTTGACCATAGCATATATCTTTTAAGTGCAGTTAATTCCGACAGGATGGGAATGGTGATCTTCATCACTTTCCTTGCGATTTTATTTGTTTCATTGGCTGGTTATTATTTTGTGAAAAAAATAGCAAGCCGTGAAGTGAATTGGGAGAAGAGCCGCTATCAATCTCTTTTTATACATAATCCGGACGGAATGGTGACGATGGACCGAAATGGCACGATTTTAAGTGTTAATCCTTCCGGAGAAACGATAACAGGTTACTCAAAAGAGGAACTGTTGAAAAAAGAATTTGTCTCCTTGCTGGAACCAGAAGAGCGTAAGAAAATGTCTGGTTATATCCAACTGGTTTTACAGGGGCAGACACATGTTGTGGAAACTGCTTTTATTAATAAAAATGGCACCTTCAGGGATTTTCAAATTAAATTGATTCCAACCATCAAAAATGATGAAATTTTTGGGCTATATGGGATTATAAAAGATATTACGGAATTTAAGGATGCGGAAAAAGCACTAAAGGACAGTGAAGAGCGGTACAAGCGCCTCGTTGAGCTATCACCGGCGGCGATCATGGTTCATCATAATGGACTGATACAATTCGTGAATCCTGCGTTTATTCAATTAATCGGGGCAAAGGACCAAAGCGAGTTAATTGGCCGGCCAGTGATCGATTTTATCTCAGATGATTATGTCGACATGGTCAAAAATCGGATGGAAACTCTGAAACAACCGGAAGCATTTGGGGCCCCTATGGAAGAAAAGGCCGTGCGCTTGGATGGCGAGATCATTGATGTTGAAGTTACAGGGATTTCTTTGCCTTATGGGGACCAAACCTCTGTCCTCGTAATAGCATACGATATTTCTCTCAGAAAACATGTGGAGAAGGCTTTAAAAGAGAGCGAGTATAAATACCGCCTCATTGCTGAAAATATGCGGGATTTGATTGTGGTAGCAGGAGAGGATCGAAGAATTAAATATGCCTCTCTTTCTTATAAAGCTGTTCTTGACATCAGTCCGGAAGAGTATGTGGGGCAATATTCTTATTATCTTGTTCACCCCGATGATATTGGGAGCTTAAAGAACACAGTAGACCTTGTCAAAGAGGATAAGACCCCGAAAAAGGTCGTGCTGCGGAAAAGAAATATTACGACGGGCCAATATCTGTTCTTTGAAACCGATATTTTGCCGATTTTTGATAAAAACGGGGAGATAAAAGAGTTATTAGCTATTTCGCGTGATATGACAGACCGCTATTTGGCGGAACAAGCGTTAAAAGCAAGTGAGGAAAAGTACCGATTGATCACGGAATATTCTCAGGACATGATTCGATTGATTGACGAGAATGGTCTGGCTATTTATGCTTCTCCTTCCCATAAAACGATTCTAGGCTATGCCCCTGAAGAATTTGTCGGCAGACATATTGCAGCCGGAATCCATCCGGATGATGTGGAGCCTTTTCAAACAAAACTGGCACTAGCGATAAAAGAGCATGAGAACTTTCGGGTAGAGGTACGAAGGCAGCATAAGGCCGGGCATTGGATTTGGGTGGAATCCCATGGAACATTGGTGACGGACGAAGAGGGGCATTTGAAGCAAATTGTCCTAACTAGCAGAAATATAATGGATCGCAAGGAATACGAGGAGAGATTGAAAAATTTAGCTTTTTGCGATCCGTTGACAGGTCTTCCAAACCGGCGATCTTTCTCACATTTGTTGGAGCGTTCCATCAAAGAGGCCGAACGCTATGGGCGAATGCTGGCTGTGTTATTTTTGGATTTAGATAATTTTAAATGGGTGAATGATACCTTCGGCCATGATGTAGGGGACGTGCTTTTAATGCAGTTTGCTCAAAGATTGCAAAGCGTCCTGCGTGAAAGTGATGTCATTGCAAGGCTGGGAGGAGATGAATTTATTATTCTTCTGCCTGAGATTAGTACAGAGCAGGATGCGGTAGCTGCTGCAGAAAAGATATTAGATATATTGCGGGAACCATGGAATGTCGAAGGACAAACTCTTCATACTACCTCCAGCATTGGGATTGCGATTTATCCGGAAAACGGAACAGCATCACAGCAATTGATTAAGCGGGCCGACCTGGCATTGTATCATGCAAAGGAACAGGGAAGAAATACGTACCATAAATATGTTTAGGCATTTGATAAAGGCCCTTTTCTATTTTTATAGAAGAGGGTTTTTGTTAAGTAAGGGGGGAGTCATGCCTGAATGATTGTGTTTCAGAAAAAAATCAGTCTTAAGTCTGAGCAGTTTTCCTTCTTGGGGCTATTTTTTTTACTAAAATGGTATTGTAAAATGCTTATAGTAGATAAAACGTCTTAACAAACGTTCTCGGAATTTCATATTCTATGGAGGGAAACATGCTTTGGTAGTTGCTTTTCATCAAGGGTTCATGGAAAAGGAGGACAGGGAAAAAACAGTGTAAATGGAGAAAATTTTTTCTTGTGATTTTCAAGACCCGTAGATATAATACTTATCAATGCCGCATTTGCAGACAGTTTTTTTGTGAGATTTTTTGAATCCTTTTTTGTGGAATTCCGTAAGTAGTAGATGGTTATGAATATTTTTATTTAGGAGAATGATAGATGAAAAAATTATTGATTGCTTTTGCTTTACTTTTTTCCCTTGTGATTCCAGGCATGGCGGAGGCAAAGGGGTTCAGCGGGGGGCATAGTTCATTCAGCCATAGCTCTACCCGAACTTCTTCTTATAGTTCACATTCAACAGGAAGTACGTATCACTCTGGATATAAATCGGCATCGAGCAATGTTTCGAGATCGTCATCATATACAAATACGCAACCGTCAAAACGCAGCAGCTTTTGGAGTCATGCGGCAGCATTTGGGGCAGGAACATTTGTAGGCAGTATGTTTCATCCATTCGGCGGTCATTACTACGGCCATTCGTATGGATTTTCGTTCTTTGGTTTTCTTGTGGATCTCTTAATTCTTTACATTATTTATAAAGTGATTAAAGGGATTTTCTTTAGGAGACGATATTAGGAGGATTGGACAATGGAATTGCTATTGAGTGAGCAAGATCTGATCGACAGCGTTTGTGTGTATGCAGCTGCAAAAGAATATACAAATCCGGAAAGCATTGACGTTGATTTAGCATTTAATCCGTCATTCGGCTTTTCCGCAACGGCTGATGTTCGCGGCAGATTTAGAAATCTAAATGAGCAGGACTTAATCGATGCCGTAGCCGTATACTTACGGGATTATCATAACTTCGACCCAGACCGTCTTGCAGTGGATTTGCGATATACCGAAAATGTGGGGATTACCGCTTCTGTATTGGTCAGATAGGTCGTGGTGCCTGACACCATATAAAAAAGGGTGCAGCTTTGGTTCTGCACCCTTTTTTTGTAGTATTTAATAGAACAATTTGGATTGCAGGACATCCAAAGCATGGTCTATTTCCGCTAACTCCTCGTTTGAAGCATGTTGGAGACGCTGGAGAAAATGTGCCTCTATTGTCTTAAACGCTTCGTACATCATCATTTCCCCATCCTTAGAGAGACGAATATATTGTTTCCTGCGATCTTCGGTATCGATGACCTTTTCAATTAAATTTTTCTCACTTAATTTTTTTAATTCTCTGCTGGTATTCGGCATGGAGATATGCAGGCATTCACTAATTTCGCTTAACGTGACAGGCGTACTTACATAGATGTATTCAAGAATTTTATATTGAACGGATGTAATGGAATCCGCTTTGACGTTTTGGGAAAAATCATTTGCCGCTTGATGAACGGAGGTTATGAATGACACACATTTTTGAAAAAGAACTTCTTTGTCCATAAAATCACCTCTTTATAGACAACATAACAAAATAATTATCAAAAAACAATTATCATTTGACAACTAAAATGTAAGAGTGCTATGATTTTGTTATCAAATGATAAGTAAAGGGGTGCGTTATGAAGACACTGGTGATATACACACATCCGAATCACAGTAGTTTATGTTATGCCTTTTTACAAGAAGTGATCAAAGGAAGTAATGAAAATCCTAACATAACAGAATTACAGATTTTAGATTTATATGAAGAAGGATTTAATCCAATATTAGTGTTCAATGAACAAAAGCGAAGACGTGATATGTATCGTGATCCGGATCTTGAGAAATATAGACAGCAGCTGACCTGGGCGGATCAGCTTGTCTTTATCTATCCTATATTTTGGGGAAGGCCTCCTGCCATGCTGCTCGGCTATATTGATCAATTATTTGCAGCAAACTTTGCCTACAGGGATGGGAAGGGGCTTATGCCCGAAGGCCTGTTAAAAGGAAAATCTGTCGTTTGTATCTCCACCATGAAAGGACCGGCAAATTATCCTCTTTTTTGGCTCCATGATGCCCATAAAGTATTGATGAAAAAAGCTCTTTTCAGTTATGTCGGAATTAAAAAAGTGAAGTTTTTCGAATTTGGCAATATGGAAAAGCCGAATGGTAAGCAAGCGAAAAAACTGCAAAAGGTTAATCGTTACTTCCAAAACGTTAGGCGCTAAGGGTATGGTCGGGTGAACGTATTTTGTCACAAATCAGTAGTACCATCTCCCTATGAAAGTGCTTGCACCGTTTTTTTAACTATGTTAATATTTTAATAATTAAAGAACAATTTATAGGATTGTTACTGTGAGGCAGGCAAAACCTAAATTTGTGTAGAATACCATAAAGGGTATTTGAATGTGCAAATTTGGGTTTTTTTATTTAGGGGATCGTTGATTTACAAAATACTGCAATCAAGGACGAGTGGTAATGGAAATCAAAAAGATATTAAACAATAATGTCGTGGTATCGAATAATGAAATGCATCAGGAAATCGTCGTGATGGGGAGAGGCCTTGCTTTTCAGAAAAAAGTAGGAGAGGCCATCAATCCAGCCAAAATCGAGAAGACCTTTGTGCTGGAGACTCATGGAATTTCGGAAAAGCTGGCAAAATTATTAAGGGATACTTCTGAACTGTACTTGAATATTTCTGCCAAAATTTTAGACTACGCACAATTCCACCTTCCCTATAAATTAGATGAATATCTCTATGTTGCATTAACCGACCACATCAGCTTTGCGATCAGCAGGTATAAACAGGGCATACATTTAAAAAATCCCCTCCAATGGGAAATCCGGAAATACTACAAGCAGGAGTTTCAAATTGCCTTAAGAGCTTTAGAAATTATCGAAAATGAAACAGGGATCAAGCTTGGAGATGACGAGGCAGCATCCATTGCCTTGCATTTAGTCAATAGTCAGCTATCTGGCGAGAACATGGCAGCAGCGATTCAGATCACAGAGATGGTCAACACGATTCTGAACATCGTTAAATACCATTTTAAAATGGAATTGGACGAGACATCGGTCAATTACGAACGGTTTTTAACCCACCTTCGCTTTTTTGCAGTCCGTTTTATTCGGAAGGAAAAATTGGACGAGACAGTGGACCATTTCTTCTATGACCAAATTAAGCTGAAATATCCCGATGCCCATGACTGTACAAAAAAAATTGCCACTTATTTGGAAAATTATTTTAACTGGAGCCTCACGAAAGACGAAGAAATTTATTTAACAGTACATATTCATCGTGTCACAAATCGTTATAAAGTGAAGTGAATATTTCCTAAAGAAAGCGTTGACAAAATTTGAAAGCGAATGCTATTATATTTATATAATTTGAATATTTAAATTATTAGGATTGTTACTGATTATGCAGGCAAAACCTAAATTGTACCGTCATCTAGTTTGACGTGCAATTTAGGTTTTTTATTTTTAGGAGGTGGTTTTAGCACCGTGACGATAACTGAATACCAATGGGAAGGAATGTTACCTTTTAGGGCATAACCTGAACAAATCTGAAAGACGCAGCTGTATTTACGTGTGTTCGGATTATGTTCAGGTTTTTTATTTAATAAGTTATGAAAGCTCATGATTGATTGGAGCGGAAATCAAACAGCCAAATTTACTAGCGCATAAAAATAAAAAAAGAAAGAAGGGTCTCTAAATGAAATACGAGCAGTTAGCCAAAGACATTATTGCTAATGTCGGTGGGAAAGAAAACGTTATCAGCGTTGTCCATTGTATCACCCGCCTGCGCTTTAAGCTAAAAGACGAAGGCAAAGCCAACACGGATGTATTGAAAAATATGGACGGCGTCGTCACTGTCATGAAAAGCGGCGGCCAGTATCAAGTGGTGATCGGAAATCATGTGCCAGATGTCTATAAAGATGTTGTAGCGATTGGGGGATTTCAATCCACAGCACCTGTAGAGGATGATGAAGATGGAAAAAAACAAGGTTTGTTTAACACATTTATTGATATGATTTCCGGCATTTTCGCTCCAACACTTGGCGTTTTAGCAGCTACAGGAATGATCAAAGGCTTTAACGCCTTGTTTGTTGCACTTGGATTGTATACGGCTACAGCTGGAACTTATGCCATTTTAAACGCTATTGGCGATTCGCTGTTCTACTTCTTCCCGCTCTTCCTTGGTTTTACAGCAAGCAAGAAATTCAAAGGAAACCAATTTATCGGGATGGCTATCGGAGCCTCATTGGTTTATCCTACACTGTCCGGCTTAACGGCAGGAAAACCGCTGTACACCTTATTTGCGGGAACTATGTTTCAATCACCGATTCATATCACATTCCTTGGCATTCCAGTTATTTTAATGACGTACTCATCATCCGTTATCCCCATTGTAATTGCCGCATGGGTTGGTTCAAAAATTGAAAAATGGTTTACAAAAGTAATTCCAGATGTTGTGAAGACATTTTTGGTTCCTTTCTTTACATTGCTAGTTGCCGTTCCGCTTACATTTATTGTGATCGGACCTGTGGCAACTTGGGCAGGACAGCTTTTAGGACAATTAACCCTTTGGTTGGTTGGGCTGAGCCCAATTATTGCTGGTATCTTCCTAGGGGCGTTCTGGCAGGTATTTGTTATTTTCGGTCTTCACTGGGGCTTGATCCCGATTGCAATCAACAATATGGTGGTCATGCACGCAGATCCCGTCTTGGCACTAGTGTTCGCCGCTTCATTTGCCCAAACGGGTGCCGTTCTAGGTGTATGGCTTAAAACGAAAGACAAAAAGTTAAAATCATTAAGTATTCCAGCATTTATATCCGGTATTTTCGGTGTTACGGAACCTGCGATTTACGGGGTTACGCTTCCGAAGAAAAAACCGTTTATTATCAGCTGTATTGCGGCTGCAATCGGTGGAGCCATTATTGGTGCATTCCATACAAAAACGTATATTATGGGTGGACTCGGAGTTTTTGGTTTCCCAAATATGATTGAGCCAAAAGCAGGTATTACTTCCGGATTCTGGGGTGCAGTCATTGCCGTTCTCGTAGCATTCATCCTTGGTTTCATTCTAACGTATTTATTTGGCGGCATAGGAAAAGAGGAAACACCTGCCACTGCTCCAACTGAAAAAAATGGTCATAAACCTACAGGAAACATGGCTAAAAATGAAATCATTCCCAGCCCCTTCACAGGTGAGGTAAAAGCATTATCTGAATTGAAAGATGCTGCCTTTGCTTCCGGTGCACTTGGCAAAGGCGTAGCCATTGAACCATCAGAGGGGAAACTTTTCTCTCCGGTGTCAGGCACCATTTCAGCTCTATTCCCTACCCATCACGCCATTGGCATTACAACAAATGATGGTGCGGAAATCCTTATTCATATTGGGATGGACACTGTACAGTTGGAAGGAAAATACTTCTCATCACATACAACTCAAGGTGCCAAGGTTGAGCTAGGCCAGCTTCTAATCGAATTTGATATAGCCAAAATTAAAGAGGCCGGTTTTGAGGTAACGACGCCGGTACTGGTAACGAATCACGATCATTATAACATGGTGCTAACAAGTGCCAAAAAGGTCAAAGCCGGAGACACTTTAATCGAAGTACAGGCAAAAACAAAGAGCCTGGCCGTTTAAAATAGCGGCAGTATTTGTGGTTAGCCGACAGTAAAGCTCACTTATCTAAACCCGGATCAGCTGACGTAAAAACAGCTGATCCGGCCATAATTAATTAGATAGAAAAAAACATAAGTCAGAAGGGAAGACCAGCTTTCCCTTCTGACTCTACATAGCAAAGGAGCATGAACATGACGAATTTTACATTTCCAAAAGGATTTTTATGGGGCGGGGCCATTGCCGCCAATCAGGCTGAAGGCGGTTATTTGGAAGGAGGCAAAGGTTTAACAACTGTTGACCTAATGCCGACAGGGAAAAAACGCTGGGCCATTGCAACTGGATCCCTTGAATCCTTTTCACCGCTTGAAGGAGAATTCTATCCATCACATGAAGCGATTGATTTTTACCATCGATATAAAGAAGACATCGCCTTATTTGCGGAAATGGGCTTTAAAGCACTAAGACTATCCATTTCATGGGCGCGGATTTTTCCGAAGGGTGATGAGGAACAGCCAAATGAAGCTGGATTACAGTTTTATGATGATGTCTTTGATGAGTGCTTAAAATATGGCATTCAGCCGGTTGTAACACTAGTCCATTTTGATGTGCCAGTTCACCTTGTTGAAACATATGGAAGCTGGAGAAACCGCAAGCTTGTATCGTTTTTTGAAAACTACGCAACGACTATATTTAAACGCTATAAAGACAAAGTGAAATATTGGATGACTTTTAATGAAATCAATATGCTGCTGCACTTGCCATTTATCGGTGCTGGACTTGTTTTTAAAGAAGGGGAAAACAGGCTGCAAATACAATACCAGGCGGCACACCATCAGCTCCTAGCCAGTGCATTGGCTGTAAAAGCATGCCATGAAATCATTCCTGATGCCAAAATTGGCTGCATGTTAGCAGGCGGCGCCACTTATCCATACACTTGCCATCCAGATGATATCTTTAAGGCAATGGAAAAAGACCGGGAGTCGTTCTTCTTCATTGATGTCCAATCTAGAGGCGAATATCCGGGTTATGCCAAGCGATTTTTTAAAGACAACCATTTGAACATCGAAATGGAAGCAGGGGATGAAGAGCTTTTAAAAACTGGCACGGTGGATTATATCGGGTTTAGCTATTACGGCAGCCGCGCAACGAGCGACGATCCTGAAATTTTAAAACAAATCTCCAGCGGCAATGTGTTTGCTTCCGTTGAAAATCCTTATTTGGAAAAATCCGAGTGGGGCTGGCCGATTGATGCTAAGGGCTTCAGGATTACATGCAATCAGTTATATGATCGCTATCAAAAGCCTTTGTTTGTCGTAGAAAACGGACTTGGGGCTGTGGACGAAGTGACGCCGGAAGGAGAAATCCATGATGACTACCGCATTGCGTACTTAAGAAAACACGTCGCGGCAATGGGCGAAGCCATTCAAGACGGTGTTGAAATTCTTGGTTATACAAGCTGGGGGCCAATAGATATTGTCAGTGCATCAACAGGCGAAATGAAAAAGCGCTACGGTTACATCTACGTTGACAAAGACAATGATGGCAGAGGCAAAATGGAGCGTTCACGCAAAAAATCATTTTATTGGTATAAAGAGGTTATTGCATCAAACGGAGAAAAGCTTTAAAGGGGGAAGGGCACCGCATCCACGGTGCTTTTTCTATTCACACTGCGCTTGCTCTTTTATTTTCTCCTTCACGATCACCCGTTCCACTACCGTTTGATAAAAGTAAATAAAAATGGACATTAAAATAGAAATGATGCAAAAGTCTTTGGGCTGCATCTTCTTAAACTCAAATACTCCGACTTTCGTGAAAAATTTTACGATTGGATATGAAAAAACTAAATCAATCACAATATTGGTGGTGAGATATTTATAAAAATTGCCGAATGTTAATTTGAACACCCAAATCGTGACGATAAAATATAGTCCAAATAAATAAGAAATATCCAAATGATATTTGGGAAATAATGCATTTTTGACTTTCCACCATTTGCGGTTATCCGCTATTTCACTAATAAAGCCAAAAATATAGCCAATAAAGGTTGCAACTGGAAGGAAGCGAATAAACGTATTTTTACCGATTAATGGGGCAGTTAACCAGGGAATAATCAATGTGCAAATGGAAAGGATTTTTCGTTTACTCATCGTGACAACCTCCAACCTACTTAATATATTTATTATCCAATTAAACCCTTTTTTTATTCACATAACGATTTTATCCGTTACCTGCAAAAAATGTAAAAATTTTGTGAAAGGTAATTGTTGACAAAGGTTTTACCATCCATTTTGTCGAATTTGTAAACATATAGCACCCGAAAGGATCATAGGCATGGGCAAACAGTATGTGAACAACCTACCTTTTTATAACAAAATATTGTTATTTTCTTTTCTCATCACTTTTTTCATTGTTGTTTCAACAGCTG
The DNA here is from genome assembly GCF_013248975.1 of Neobacillus endophyticus. Taxonomy (GTDB): domain Bacteria; phylum Bacillota; class Bacilli; order Bacillales; family Cytobacillaceae; genus Neobacillus; species Neobacillus endophyticus. The sequence continues at coordinate 967,727 of NZ_JABRWH010000001.1, read as the reverse complement.
GGTTCACCTTTTTTTATGAATCAAATCAATTAAAGGGTCAGCTGACAGATCGAGCAAAAGGGATTTCCAGTTTATGGAGTGTAACCATCCCGCCCGCTGATGTCCAAAAGGTATTAGAAGCTCATGATCCGAAAGATCCAGCCTTATTAAAATTGAATGATTTAGTGGGGCAAGTTCAGGCAAGAAATGCATCTTATTTGGAAGGCTATCTTTTGGAACCAACGATCCAGCATAAAAATGAACTCACCTTTTTAGCCATCTCGAAGACAGATAAGGATTACGGAATTTCAAACTTCGGTCTTTATAAAGCAGGGGACCCATTCCTGAAGCCATTTGAACAAGTGCTAAAGAAAAAAGTGACAACGAACTCAGAAATATACCGTGATCAATACGGCGTCTGGATTACGGCCTTTCACCCGATATTAGATTATAGCGGAAAGGTCATAGCTGTAATGGCTGTGGATGCTGATGCCTCTACTGTTGATGCTTTCAAACGAAGAATCGGCAGCTATTTACTTTTTACATTACTTGCGATTACGATCCTTGTTTATTTTATATTAAGATGGGGAATGCAAAAGGTACTCGCGCCAGTTCATGAAATTATTTCCGGCATTAATGCGGTCAGCTCCGGAGATTTCAGTGTGAAGTTAAAGATCTCCAGCCAATCAGATTTGATCACGTTAGGTGAGAATTTTAACGATATGACCTCACAGCTAACGGTTTTATTTGACCGGCTCTCCGATACATATAAGGAATTAGGTTCCTTACCAGATAATTTTATCCGTACCCACCGAGTGGAAGATGCCATTGGTGAAATGGAAAAAATTATTGAGAGGACGAAAATTCAAAAGGAATTGCAGCGCGCTGAAAAAATGAACGCGATTGGACAGCTAGCGGCAGCGGTTGCTCATGAAATCAGAAACCCTATGACAGTCGTCAGAGGTTTCTTGCAATTATTTTTAACGAAAGAACATTTAAGTGAAACGGAATTAACCTATGTTCAATTGATGATTGATGAATTGAATCGCGCCGAGAATATTATCAATGATTATCTTTCCCTTGCAAAACCGGACCTTGAGCAGGTTGAGAAGGTAGATATCTGTGATTTGACAGATAAGGTTGCAGATTTAATGAATACGTTTGCCCTCATGTCAAAAAACATTTCGTTGAAAACCAATTTGGAGAAAGATGTTTTTGTAAAAGGGAATCAAGGTGAGATCAAACAAGTCATCATTAATATTGCTAAAAATGGCATTGAAGCCTTACGCTCAGGCGGTCAATTAACACTGAATGTCCAAAAAAGCGATGGTTTTGGTGTCATTGAAGTGAACGATACCGGAATTGGCATGTCCCCCGAAGAACTGGAACGGTTAGGAACAGCCTTCTATTCATTAAAGGAAAAAGGAACAGGAATGGGTTTAATGGTTTGCTACCAAATCGTTGAAAGAATGAAAGGAAGAATTGATGTCAAAAGCGAAAAAGGAGCAGGCACGACCTTTAAGGTTTTCATACCGCTTTGGGAAGAGGAAACGTAAACAAAGTGAGACCTGCCGGTTTGGCGGGTTTTCTTTTTTTTTATATGATCGTGGGCTGTTGCCGGTCATTCAGGGCTGCATTTTCAGCAAAAAGAAAAACCCTTTTTTTCATTAAAGGGTTACTCGTTCTCCGTTTTTTCCTGGCTTTGCGCGTGATTCGTTAATGCGGCGCTTGTATGGGCAAAGTTGTTACTGTCTCCATGGATATTACCTAATCCCTGGTAATGCTTTTTACTATTTTTAAAGTCTTCTATGAAGTTATTTCCAATGCTAAAACATGATGCACTTTCAATATTTTCGATTTTGATCGTGCCGATATGAAAAGTGGGGGATAAAATAGGGGAAGCCACGAATGACTCATCCTTCCTTTACTTTGTTTTTAATCCAACAACCATGCCGAAGCTTATTTTCGTTCCCTGAAATGTTCCCAATTACCTCGTTTATGCTTTTTTCACCGCGAAACTGTTTTAGGATATTTGTTTTTCCAATAAAAACCCCAACAGAGTTCTCCATGCTGTTAATGTCGATGTTCTGTAATGTAAGTTTCATCTCCTAAATGCTCCTTACTTGAAAAATTTACGCTCATCATCGCTAAATGACCGGTTTTCTTTTTTATCCTATTCAAATCCTTGGGCGAATGACACAAATGTTGGAGATTTGCAGGCAACCATCACAAGGCGCCTGCCCAAAACATAGTGTAAAGAAATGAATATGAAACGTGGTGAAGAACATGCTGCAATCCTTTGAATTTAAATTTGAAGGGAATATAAATGTCCAATCCATGACTCGGCAATCCGGTATTTTTATTGGGGAACGCAATAATGCTGTTGGCTGGAGTGCACATGGGAAAGAGAATAATGTCATTGGGAAAGTAGGGGGGACTGCGAATGTGCTGTACCAAAATGTATCCATCCTTAATGATCCCGATTATATAGATACACCCATTGATGACCGGGATATTCATGTTTCAGTTGAAAACGACGGCGGGGAAAAATCGTCTACCCTAACGTTTGAAAGTGTCAATGTGAATAACATGCAGCAAAATTCAATGTTGTCGATTGGGGAGGGGCATATTACCGGGATGGAAGGAAATGAAAAAGTGAACAATTCGCAGGGAAGTATTTATGGAAACAACAATCACCTTTTATGCAATCATAATATTAATAATGACCAGGATACTATTGATAGCCCTATCGATGACCAAGATATTAAAATAATCAATATAAAGAAGAATGTTTAGAGGTTACTGCGAAAACGGTAACCTTTTGAGGTTTGCGTTATTTTTTGTTCATCAGATGTATCTTCTGACGCAGCCCGTGCTTCTTTTTTTATGTTTTCCTTGTCAGCTTTTTGGATGAGGGAAGCTGCGAAATCTTCGGAGCCGCTAATATTTGTCCCAATCAAAAGCTTTCCGCTTAATTCATCGATTTCAATGTTGTCCAACCGAAAAATAATATTTTCCAGATGGTCGATTTGCACATGATCGAAATGAATATTTTTCCCGCCCTCGGTTTCCTTTCCTTGACGCTCCAATAGCTCAATCACACGGTCCAATTTTTGTAGAAGCAGAGAGTTTATTTTCTCATCTTTTTCTTTCGGCTGCTTTTTAAAAGAAAAAAATTTAAACATAAACTCCCCCCTCTACATATGCAGACTTCTCCATTCTTAACTATATGAGAGCGGTGCAGCACGTATTCGTGGGGGTGGACTTTACTTGTAGGGCTTTAATGAAAGACGGGATTGTTGTTAGCTAATAGTGTTGGTTTTAAAGCAGATCAGAATGAACCCCTAATTTGGAAAGGTTCGTATTCAGAATCCATTAAATTTGTCCGAATGAACCTCCGATTCGGACAGGTATGTTTTTCGAATCCACTAAACTTGTCCGAATGAACCTCCGATTCGGGCAGGTATGTTTTTCGAATCCGCCAAACCTATCCGAATGAGCCTCTGATTGGGACAGGAACGTATTCGGAATCGACCAAAAGTGTCCGAATAAACCTCTGATTCGGAAAGGGACGTATTCGGAATCGACCAAAAGTGTCCGAATGAGCCTCTGATTCGGACAGGGAAGTATTCGGAATCGACCAAAAGTGTCCGAATGAGCCTCTGATTCGGACAGGTACGTTTTTCGAATCGATCAAACTTGTCCGAATGGACCACCGATTTAGACAGGTTCGCATGTAAAACCAAAAAAAGAGTTCTTACAGCAAAATTTTTACGAAAAGTGGCAAATAAAAAACTCCCGCAGGAAATGGACTCCGGCGGGACTCTTAGTTTAATACACTTTATCTCCGTTAAAAATGGAATTCTTCACAATCACATAATCCACATTGCGGATGGCTTGCAGCTTGTTTCCTCCAGCGTAGGAAATCGAGGATTGCAGGTCTTGCTCCATTTCAATCAAGGTGTCTTTTAAAGAACCTTTATATTCCACAAACATTTTTTTTCCTTCTACATTCTTTCGTTCGCCTTTTTGGAACTCAGAAGCAGAGCCAAAGTATTCTTTATACGTTTTTCCGTCTCTTTCGCAGGTTTCTCCTGGTGACTCTTCATGACCGGCAAATAGGGAGCCAATCATGACCATAGAGGCGCCAAAACGTACGGATTTTGCAATATCACCATGGGTACGGATGCCGCCGTCAGCAATAATCGGCTTACTGGCTGCTTTTGCACACCAGCGCAGCGCAGCCAATTGCCAGCCGCCGGTACCAAATCCGGTTTTGATTTTTGTAATACATACTTTACCTGGTCCAATTCCAACTTTCGTTGCATCGGCACCGGCATGTTCTAATTCCCTGACTGCTTCAGGGGTACCGACATTCCCGGCAATGACAAAGCTTTCAGGCAGGTGCTTCTTAATGTGCTGAATCATTCTGATCACATTATCGGAATGGCCGTGGGCGATATCGATCGTAATGTATTCTGGCTTAAGACCTTCTTCCGCTACTTGCTCAACAAAGCGATATTCTTCTTCTTTTACACCAACACTTATTGATGAGTACAGGCCTCTAGCGTTCATATCTTTTATAAAATCAATCCGCTTTTCCGGATTAAAACGGTGCATAATATAGAAATAATTGTTTTCTGCTAAAAAAACAGCGATCTTTTCATCAATAATCGTCTGCATATTGGCTGGCACGACAGGCATTCTAAAAGTACGTCCGCCAAATTCCACAGACGTATCACACTCAGAACGGCTATTTACAATACATTTTGCGGGAACTAACTGTATATCTTCGTAATCAAACACATTATCCACGTTATTACACCCCTAAATACGAATATTATAATTAAAATCGTTTGGAACGTTCGTATATTTTTAATTTACATTATTATTATTCGTTTGTCAAAGCATTTTCATCCGTCTCTTTTGTGATAAGTAGGGAAATTATAGTCTAATTAACCTCAAATTCGAATGATATATGGAGAAATCTATCGGATTGTTCGGAATTAGGTGAGTACCCGGATGAGAATTCTGAATAATTTAGGAGAGGTGTTTGACTCCAGCGAGTATATGGAGAGGAATCGGTAGTGTTTATGTATACAGCCCGAATGAGATGAAAATTCGAGCAAGGTTACGCAGGGGATTAAGAAAGGTGCGAAGTGGTCAATTTCAACAATCCGATCAAATCGTTAGAACCTTTCATCTGAGGAGTTAATAGGCCGTTATAATACCTGGATCAGTTTAAAATTGAGCGCAATAAAAAACTACGGAAGGCCTGCCTTCCGTAGTTTATAGACATTTTGTTAATTAATTCCCTTCATGAATTTTTGCATTTTTGGTGAAATAGCAAAAAGGATTAGGGAAAGAACGATGGAAGCTACACCAATGGTTCCGAAATAAGCCATTTCATTTTGTGGTGTATAGAACTTTACAAGCTGTGCATTAAGTGCCTGGGCAGCAGCGTTTGATAAGAACCATAAGCTCAACATCTGTGCTGAGAAGGCAGACGGTGCTAGTTTTGTTGTAGCTGAAAGCCCCACTGGAGATAAAGACAATTCACCAATTGCGCAAAGGAAGTAACTAAGCACAAGCCATAATGGATTTACTTTTGCATCTGAACCGCCAATCATAGCTGGTAAAAGAATTACTACGAATGATAATCCGGCTAATAATAGCCCATATGAAAACTTTTGAGTGTAAGTTGGTTGTTTATTTCCTAATTTCACCCAAATCCAACCAAGTACAGGCGCAAATACAATAATAAATAGTGGATTTAATGATTGGAACCAAGCAGGTACAATATGCATACCGGCAAAGTTTAATTGTGTACGCTGATCGGCGAAGCTTGCCAAGATTGTTGAACCTTGCTCTTCGATGGACCAAAACAAAACAGCTCCAATGAAAAGTGGAATATAGGCAATTAACCGAGAACGCTCTTCTTTTGTTACCTTCGGGCTGCGATACATAAGTAAGAAATAAAGAATCGGAATGACAACCCCTAAAACTCCAACAAGATCAATAAATGATTGGACTGTTAATTTGCCAGTTGAAACTGCAACAGCAATCAATCCGGCAATAACAACTGCCCCTATGCCGATTTGAGTGGAAACCTTTTTCTTTTCCGTTGGCTCCAATGGGTTTGAGATAAACGTGCCTGCAAGGCCTAGGTTCTTTTTCTTTGTCAGCATATAAACAACTAATGCCAAGAACATACCGATTGCAGCAATACCAAAGCCAAGATGGAAATTATATTTCATTCCGATTGTTCCCACAACATATGGAGAAAGAAAAGCCCCTAAGTTAACGCCCATGTAAAAAATACTGAATGCAGCATCACGTCGTGCGTCATTAATATCGTACATTTCCCCTAAAACAGAAGAAATATTTGGTTTTAATAATCCGGTACCAAGTACGATTAATACCATTGATACGAAAAACATTGTCATGCTTCCAGGGATTGCTAGAGCAATATGACCTAACATGATCAAGATACCGCCGTAAAATACGGAGCTGGAGGCACCAGTAATTCTATCAGAGATCCATCCGCCGATGATTCCTGACATATACACAAGTGATCCATAAACGGATGCGATCGCAAGTGCTGTCTGCTGATCGATTCCTAAGCCGCCTTTTGAAACGGAATAATACATATAATAGACGAGGATTGCCTTCATTCCGTAATAAGAAAAGCGCTCCCAAAATTCAGTGAAAAATAATGTAAATAAACCTTTAGGATGTCCAAAAAATCCTTTTTGAGGAACGCTTGCCACAATTTTCTGTCTATTAGACAACTGTTGTGGAGCACTTTGCGAAATTTTCTGTTTTTTTGCAGTTGACGCCATATTTAAACCTCCTTATATATATTAAAATAATATTTTAATAGTTGGAATCTGTCAATAATGTAAGAGAATTAGAAGAAATTACAGGTTATTATACGAACTTTTGCTAATTTTCAGAATCGTAATAATTTGAATAATAGGACAAATAATATTATTTTAAAAACATTTATTATTTCATAGATTTGAAAAATAGCCGCACCTGCGGTTATTTTCCTAGTTCCTTAATTATTTCTACGGCAAACTCTGCGGAGTATTGTCCGGCCGTTGGCTGGTCTATGATTTTATCCCCAGAGACTTCTGAGTTGGAAATGGTTCTAATGGATAAGAAAGGAATGTGAAAGCCCTTTGCAACTTGGGCAACAGCAGCGGCTTCCATTTCCTCGGCACTTGTTCCGGCTGTTTGATGAAACCATTGAATGCGGTCTACTTCCCGGTTCCAAAAATCAGTACTGCCTATTTTTCCAAGTACTACTTTCCCGTGTTGGTATTTCTTAGCCGCCCGAATGGCGGATTTCACCAGCTGGGGATCGCTTTTAAAGTAGGCATATTCTTGGATTTTTCCGTTCTCTCTTATGAAGGTTTTCGTGAATTTCCATGTCTTTGGGCGAATTCCCTGTCCTGCATCTAAATGTTCTGATTCCATACTGTCGATATTCATAACCTTTTCTCCGATCACAGTATCAAAAACATGGAGGTTTGGATCATGTCCGCCAGCGGTTCCTTGATTAATGATGGCCTTTGGGTGGTAATGATCGATTAACAGTGCAGTAGAGGCAGCAGCATTCGCCTTCCCCATTTCTGTCCGTGCGACAATCACCGGGATCTTCGATATTTTTCCTATAAAAAAAGTATAGCCGCCATAGGTTTCTTGCTTATAAGTTCCCATTGTCTTCAGTAATGAGGAAATTTCAATATCCAATGCCCCTTGAACTGCAATCGGTCTTTGACTATTAGTAAAATCTTTCTCTGCCGCTATTCCGCCAGCAGGAAATAGAACAATCGTGATCATAACGGAAAAAATGGAAGCAAACATGAATTTTTTCATCTCATCCATCTCCTTTCAAAATAACGAACACTTAGACAGTTGAAGGATTCTTCTATTAAAGAATCCCACCAAAATGGGATTCCTATGACATCTTTTAAGATAGACGGTCCAGATGAGGTACTTCCCAAATGTCAGTGCAGCCAGTCAAGCACTTTTGGGTTCTCCATTCGTAAAGTGCAGAATTAAAATCTATGATCAAATGGTTTTAAGGAAAAGTTAAGAATCAAATCCGATAATAGTTTCAGCATTAATGACTTTTCCAGCGTACACTTTTAAAAGAGGAGAATAAGAGCATGAAGATGAAATCGTTCGTTACTACACTGATCTCATTCTTAATCATTTTCGTTATTGCGGGATGTTCCAATAGTTCAGGGCAAGCGTCAGCAACATCCAATAAATCTGGACAAGCGGCGAATGGCGGCACAAAAGGCTTTGCTAAGCCTGATGTATATGGAGAAGTGGCTTCCATTAATGGAAATCAAGTGACCTTAAAGCTGATGGAAATGCCGCAACGGTTTGGACGTAACGGTCAAAATCGGGGGAACTGGCAAAATGGCCAAAATCAACAAAACGGTCAGAACCAACAAGATGGCCAACAAAACCAGCAAAGTAATCAAAACAATGGACAAAACGGCTCCAGTGCGACAACAGGCGGAAATGGCAGTGCCAGAGGCAATGGCGGCATGAGAACGCAAAGATATACCGGTAAGGAACAAACGATCACAATTCCGAATGGAACCACGATTGTGACCATGTCCCGCGGTACAAATGGAATGGCTGAAAATACGGTAAGCTTGAAGAATATAACAGTCGGCAGCACATTATCAATTTATTATAACAGCGATGGAAAAACCATTAGCAAAATCAGAGTCATGCAGCCGCGAAACTTTGGCGGACAAGGTACTGGCGGAAATGCCGGCACCAACAACACGAGCTCTAACTCAGGTACATTCAATTAACAGATGGACTAGAAAATAAAAGCCACAAACCTGGAATTCGCAGATTTGTGGCTTTTTATTGATCATTAGGTCTTTAGTATCGCTTATTCCAGCATGAAAAACGGCAAGTAAATGTCAGGAAAAAGCACGTCTAGTCCAAATAAATAGAGAGTATTCAAAATTTATTAGTTTTCTTTTTTAAGAAAATAGTACTATACTAATAGATAGGAACATTCTGTTAGTTTCAGAAAAAAAGAATCATTTCACTGAAAAGGCAAACTTATTGAAAAATAAGGACGCAAAGCTTCAGGCCTAAGGGAGTACCTATGGCGGCTGGGCTGCCAAAGGAATAACTGTTTTTAAAGGGTTATTTCCAATGGGAAATAATCCTTTTTTAAGTTACAATCCCTGTTTTATTCCTTCTACTGTTTCTTGCCTATTAATTTTACAATCGTGAGGGGCTTATATGTTAAAGATCGGACGGTTACCCAAACTAATTTTAGTTGTGAACATTGCTGTGTTACTTGGATGGGATTATCTATTTTGGGGAAATGAATGGGTCAGATCCCTTGCTGTCAATGTACTAGAAATGTTTGCGGTTACTTTTAGTTTTATTGGCCTATTTAAAGCGTACTTAAGTTTTTCTGGTAAATCGAGAATTTTTTGGCTGTTATTGAGTTTAGGCATGTTAGTGTACCTGGTAGCTAATTTTAACTGGCTCTATGTCCAGCTTACACTTGGCGATACTATATTTCCTAGTCCGTCTATATTTATCTGGGGAATATCAAATTGCTTATTTTTGGCGGCATTGCTCTATAAGATGAAAGAAATCAGCACGTCAGGTTCGGCTAGTACCTATCTATTTAATATTTTGGTGTTCATGATAACGGTTGCTGCCATGGTTGTACAATATCTTATCAATCCGATCACGTTTTCCAATCATTCATTCCCTGTGACAATAACGCTGTTGTCGTATCCTATTACCGATTTTAGTATTTTGTTTGTGGTGACTTTTCTTTACTATCTAGTACAGCAAAGTAAGGGAAAGGAACTGCTGTTGTTACTTCTATATGGGTTTACCCTTCAAGTCATTTCTGATTTTGCTTACATGTATATGACCATTAAGGGTACATATCGCGCAGGTGGGATTCCAGATATTATTTGGCAAGTTTCTCTGCTGTTAATTGGCTTCGCAGGATTTTACGCGGAGAAAAGTAAAAAAGAGATCGTATGGGAAATTCAAAACCCCTTTAAAGGAAAAGAAATTGTTTTCCCCTATTTAAGCATTGTTTTTCTGATTCTATTAGTTTCTATCGACTATCGTTGGAAATATGATGCACTAACTATTGGCTTACTTATCAGTTTTCTGATGACTATTGGGCGTCAGCTAATGATCATTAAAAGGAATAATAAGCTGGTAGATGAATACAGATATTTGGCGCATCATGATCCGCTGACAGGTCTGAATAACCGGGCAAGTTTTGCCGAGGACTTAAGAAAATATATGATGAAAAATAATCATAAAAACAGTGTGGCTATGTTATTAATTGATCTCGATCGATTTAAAGTGGTCAATGATACGCTCGGCCATCATGTAGGAGACCGGATTTTGATTAAGTCCTCAGAACGGTTAAAGCAGTCATTAGACAATGAAACTCTAATTTACCGGCTGGGTGGAGATGAATTTGTCATGATCCTGCCGGACGCGACCGAAATGAAATGTGCCTTGACAGCCAAAAACATTTTGAAAAATTTCCAAAGTCCGTTTATAGTGAATGGCTACGAAATCTTGGTCACTCCGAGTATCGGAATCAGTATTTTTCCAGAAAGCGGTGAAGACCTGCTGAAACATGCGGACGCTGCAATGTATTTGGCAAAGGAAAACGGAAAAAATAGATTCGTTTTTTTCAATAATGAATTAAATAAAACGCTGATCCGAAAAATGAGATTGGAAAATGAGTTAAGAAAGGCAATTGATCAGAATCAGATCTTCCTTTTCTATCAGCCAAAAGTGGATTTAGCAACAAAGAAGTTAATTGGAATGGAGGCTTTGCTTCGTTGGAAACATCCAGAACTGGGCTGGGTATCTCCACTGGAATTTATTCCAATTGCTGAGGAAACGGGTCAGATTGTATCCATTGGCGAATGGGTATTGAATGAGGCTTGCAGACAAAATATGATCTGGCAATCAAAGGGTTACCCGCCATTATGTGTGTCTGTCAACGTATCTGTCCGCCAGTTCCAGCACAGTAATTTTCCCATGGTGGTGAAGAAAGTATTGCAGGAAACGAAGCTTCCGCCGCAATTCTTGGAGCTGGAGATTACGGAAAGCATTATGCAAAATATAAAGGAAAGCACCGAGGTATTACAAGGCTTGCGGCAAATCGGCGTTAAAACATCCATTGATGATTTTGGAACAGGATATTCTTCTTTGCATGTTTTACAAAAACTGCCGATTGATACAATCAAAATTGATAAGTCGTTTATTGATGATATGGAAAACACCAGTCAGCAATCCATGGTCAAAACGATTATCGATTTAGGCTTGAGTTTACATCTCAGTGTTGTGGCAGAGGGGATTGAACATGAATACCAAATGAACTCCCTTCTTGAGAAAGGCTGCCGAATCGGTCAAGGTTACTTATTCTCCAAACCGGTTGACTCAGAAATCTTTGAACAAATGCTCATAACAAATGACTTTACTAAAGTAACATTAGGCTAATGTGATAAAACAAGACCTCACTCCCAGTGTGTTTAGGAGTGAGGTTCATTTACGTTTAGGAGAATGCCATTTTTTCGATCTGAAGCGGAAGAAGCACGGAGTGTTCTTGACCATACTAGCAGCACCAAGAGAAACAGGATGCCTAGCCATGTGAAAGCATCACCGATTGCCCCATAGATCGTTGCTGTTCCTTTAACAGGTGTTTGGGTGACCATAACAGCCTTGTCACCAGGGGTAAAAAAGTTTTGAACAATTTTTACAAAAACAATAGTGAGTCTGCCCGCCCTATGTTTAAATAGAATTAAAAAGCAGTAGGAAGGGGAATCTGGATGGCAGCCATCCCTCAAATTAGTTGGCTTAGTGATTTACAAGTATTTGCAGTGAACCGTCTTCCCGCACACTCCGATCATCTTTATTACGAAACAATGGAAGAGGCAGGACAAGGGGCACAAATGGCTATGCGCCATAACTTGAATGGAAATTGGAAATTTCATTACGCAGTGAATCCGGCCAGCCGGCCTGAGCATTTTTTCAAACAAAGCTTTGATTGTTCGCAATGGGGGAATATTACAGTCCCAGGGCATATCGAATTGCAAGGGTATGGTAATCCGCAATATGTCAATACCATGTACCCATGGGATGCCCATCATGAGATTCGACCTCCGGAAATCCCGATGGATGATAACCCGGTAGGCAGTTACGTGAAGCAGTTCAATCTGCCGGAGCAGATGAGAAATAAGCCTGTTTTTATCTCCTTTCAAGGAGTGGATTCTGCCTTTTATGTGTGGCTGAACGGCCATTTCGTCGGCTATAGTGAGGACTCCTTTACTCCTTCCGAGTTTGAGCTGACTCCATATGTACTGGAGGGCGAAAACAAGCTCGCGGTGGAGGTTTATCAGCGGAGCACGGGAAGCTGGCTGGAGGATCAGGATTTCTGGCGTTTATTCGGAATTTTTCGGGATGTCTACCTATATACGATTCCAGAGGTCCATGTGCAAGATGTGTTCGTTAGGACAGATTTGGACCATTCCTATACAAAAGGACTGCTGACGGCTGATTTGAAATTCCATTCTGCTCTTCCAGCGAAGGTTAGCGCCGTGTTGTATGATGTGAACGGCAATCAGGCAGGAAGCAGTGAGGGGATATTGGAAAATGAAAAGGTTTGCATTGCGCTTGATGTAGAAAAGCCGAAACTGTGGAGCGCAGAAAGCCCTTATCTTTATAAACTTTATTTTCAAATCTTTGATCAATCAGGAAAGCTGGTTGAAGTTGTTCCGCAAAAAATCGGCTTTCGGAAGTTTGAGCTGGTCGACCGCGTGATGTGTCTTAATGGCGAGCGGATCGTTTTTAAAGGTGTCAACCGTCATGAATTCAATTGCCGTACCGGCCGGGCGATTTCAAAAGAAGATATGCTTTGGGATATAAAAACAATGAAGCGTCACAACATTAATGCGGTAAGGACTTCTCATTATCCGAATCAAAGTACCTGGTATGATTTGTGTGATGAGTATGGAATTTATGTGATTGATGAAATGAATTTAGAGACACATGGATCCTGGCAGAAGATGGGAGTTGTGGAGCCCTCCTGGAACATCCCAGGAAACAAGCCGGAATGGCAAAATATTGTCCTAGACCGGGCTGTGTCGATGTTTGAACGGGATAAAAATCATCCATCGATTTTGATTTGGTCCTGCGGAAACGAGTCCTATGCCGGTGAAGTCATTTTAAATGTATCCCGCTATTTTAAAGCGGTGGATCCAAGCAGGCTGGTCCATTATGAAGGCGTTTTCCATAACCGCACCTATAATGAAACAAGCGATGTGGAAAGCCGCATGTACGCCAAGCCGGCAGAAATTGAAAAGTATTTAAGCGATCATCCTGATAAGCCCTACATAAGCTGCGAATATATGCATGCAATGGGGAATTCGCTTGGCGGTATGCAAAAATATACGGATTTGGAACGGAAATATCCAATGTACCAAGGCGGGTTTATTTGGGATTTTATCGACCAGGCAATAGTGAAAAAAGACCGTTACGGCAAGGAGTTTTTAGCTTATGGCGGTGATTTTGATGACCGCCCCACTGATTATGGTTTTTGTACGAATGGAATCGTGTATGCTGACCGAGAGCTGTCGCCGAAGATGAAGGAAGTGAAGTTTTTGTATCAAAGCTTGAAACTGACCCCAGATCGGACTGGTGTAACCATTACGAACGATTTTCTTTTTACCGATACTTCTGATTATGTAATGGAATATAGCCTTTATATGGAAGGGGAAGAATTGTACTGCAGCCGGCTGGAAGCAGTGGTAGCACCTTTGAGCAAGAGTCGGGCAGAATTTGATTGGCCTGCGGGAATTTGTGATGCAGCGGGCGAGTATTGTGTGGATGTCTCGTTTAAGCTTAAGGAAGGTAGAGCTTGGGCAGAGTCTGGGTACGAGGTAGCCTTTGGCCAGTTTGTATTTAAGGTGAATGGTGCCGAGGAGTCTGGAATTTCGGTCAGTTCGAAAAAGCGTGTACTGTCGGAAGGTGAGCTGCGAGTTGTGCAAGGCGATGTCAACATTGGCGTGCATGGCAAAGATTTCTCTGCTATTTTTTCAAAGCAAGTGGGGAGCCTGGTTTCACTAAAATGTTCGGGAAAAGAGATGATTTCCCAGCCGCCTGCTCCATTATTTTGGCGGGCAACAACTGATAATGACCGCGGCTTTGCACAGGATTTTCATTCTGGGATCTGGTTTGCTGCAAGCTTGGCACGTAAATGTAATGGGATAGAGATTGAGGAAGAAAGAGACCAGGTGAGGATTATTTTTACGTACCAATTCTCGATTCATCCTGGAATAGAGGTGAAAATGTGGTATACGGTATATCCGGATGGGAGCATTCGGGTGAAGTCTAGCTATCGTGGGACTGCCAATCTTCCACAGCTGCCGACTTTTGCCTTGTCGTTTAAAGTTCCATGTGATTATGATCAGTTGGAGTGGTATGCCCTTGGTCCTGAGGAAAATTATGTAGACCGCTGTGCCGGTGCAAGACTTTGTCAGTTTAAGAATGAGGTCGCCGATAATCTCGCAGGCTATGTGATGCCGCAAGAATCAGGAAATCGTACGGGGGTTCGCCGCGTTAATCTTACCAATCGTGAGGGCTTCGGACTTAGGATTTCTGCTGTTTCGGAACCTCTGGAATGCAATTTTTCACCATATACCGCATTCGAATTGGAAACCGCCAAGCACCATTACGAACTTCCGAATATTCATTATACTGTTATAACAGTGGCAGGCCGGCAAATGGGTGTCGGCGGTGATGACAGCTGGGGAGCACCTGTACATAATGAATATCTGCTACAGGCTGATGAGGATCGTGAGTTTGAATTTTGGATCCAGCCAATTTAATGCTGGCAAGCTGATTATTTTTATTGAAAAAATGCAAAATAAGAGGGTGTTTATTTTTACAGGCAAAGGAGGTTTTTGGAGTGGCAAAAGATAAACAAACGCCCTCACCAGAAGTCGATCAAAAGAAGCTCTTAAATGATAAAGTCAAGGACCTTCGGAAAAACAACTTTGATAATGGTCATATAAGAAGAGGCACTCCGAACGGGGCAGATGGGCAATAAAGTAGAAGAGAGGGACTGGAAGATTTCAGTCTCTTTTTTGCCGATAGAAAAGCATTCTTATCAGGCAAAAGTCCACTAAGGAATGCTTCGTGAGCATTAGACTCGCAGTCGAAAAGCTGTGCTTTTCGGCGAACTACGCCTCTTTCTTCGCCCTAACAGGCTCGTCAGATGGTGAGTTTTCTTTAAGGTGCGCATGGGATGGGAGTAAAGAAAATGGGGTGTGCGGGTAGGTATGCTCGCTGCCTGCAAATTCCTAAAAAAGGCCCAATTCATTTAGAATTGGACCTTTCTCCATTAAAAATCTTCTATTCAATCTGCCCCAAAAGCTCATATGCCTGCTCTTTTGTATTGACGGCAAGTAGCTGCTGTCTGTATTCTTCGTTCATTAATTTACGTGAGAGTAATTGCAGGATTTTTAGATGATCGTTTCCGGCAGCATCTTCCGGAACGGCAATCATAAAGATGATTTTGGCTGGTGTCCCGTCGTAGCTTTCCCAGTCAACGCCTGATTTTTTCAAGCCGAAGACGACAGAAGGTTTCACGACAGCTTTAGATTTACCATGTGGAATGGCAATCGAAAAGCCAATTCCAGTAGTGCTTTCTTTTTCACGTGCTAAAATCGCTTTTTTAAATTTGCGTTTGGAATTAATTCCGCCAGACTGCTCTAATTTTTCAATCATTTCATCGATAACAGATTCTTTCGAGCTGCCTTTGACGTCTGTATCAATTAGTTCCAAGCTGATTAAATCTGTTAGTTTCATCTTAATCACTCCACATTCTTTTTAAGAGCATTTACCATTAACGCTGTGACAAAGATCCCGACAACAATGGCGATTAAGAACATCACGACATTGTCAATGGCTCCTAATACGGCTACAATCAATCCACCGTGCGGTACGTGGTCGCCAACATGGCCAAGCATGGCAATAACGGAACCCACCATGGAGCCAACCATAATACTTGGAATGACGCGAAGCGGATCTTTGGCAGCAAACGGAATCGCTCCTTCTGTAATTCCGAATAGTCCCATGAAGAAAGCGGCTTTACCGGCTTCTTTTTCAGCTTCTTCATATTTTTTCTTATTTAACAATGTAGCAAGTCCCATACCGATTGGCGGGATACAGATGGCTGCTGCAATTGGTCCCATAATGGTGTAATTTCCAGAAGCAATCATTGCAGAGCCGAACAGGAAGGCAACCTTGTTCACTGGTCCACCCATGTCAAAAGCAATCATGGCTCCTAGAATTAAAGCTAGAACAATAGAGCTTGCGCCTTGCATGCTGTTTAAGAAATGAGTCAAAGCGGTAAATACCGCAGCAATTGGCTGACCAAGTATAAAGATGAAAATAGCTGCAACAATTGCGGTTGTTAAAATCGGGATAATCAGAATGGGCATAATCGGCTGAACCATTTTTGGCACTTTCCAGCTCTTAATCCATTTTGCCAAATAGCCGGCAATAAAGCCAGCGACAATACCGCCGAGGAACCCTGCACCTGCTGTGCTATGATAAAACTCTCCGTGTGCGGCAATCCAGCCGCCGACCATACCAGGCACTAACCCTGGGCGGTCAGCAATACTAAAAGCGATAAAGCCTGCTAAAATCGGAACCATAAATCCAAATGAGGCTGCACCAACGTTGAGCACAGAATTCCAAATGGAGTTTGGATCTACCTGCATCCCTTTAGCGGTTGGATGACCGCCAAGTCCAAGTGCCAAGGCGATTAAGATCCCGCCGACGACAACGAATGGAATCATGTAGGAGACCCCGTTCATTAAGTGTCGGTAAATGGGATTTTGCTTGTCTTTCATTTCTTTTTTCAGTTCGGCTACAGATTTTAATCCGTTGTCGTTATAAACATGAACGGCATTGGAAAGAACTTTTTCAATGAGTTCCTCTGGCTTGCGAATTCCGTCTTGAACACCAGTTACTAACACTTTTTTGCCGGCGAATCGCGATTTATCAACGGTTTTATCGGCGGCGATGATGATACCATCTGCTTCCTGAATTTCTTTTTCCGTCAGCTCATTTTCCACACCAATGGAGCCTTGGGTTTCAACCTTTATTTGGTGTCCGAGCTTCTCTGCTGCTTTTTGGAGGTTTTCAGCAGCCATGTACGTGTGAGCAATACCATTTGGACATGAGGTAATGGCTAAAAGCTTCATATACTCAACTCCCGTTTTCAAATTGTTGTTATGTACTATTTATACAACTGAAATCGATTTCAAAAAGGATGAATATTTACCGCAATATCCGGAAAAATTTGTTTTAAGAAGAGAAACGCCGCAGCAGCCCAAATATAACGAGCTTTTCTTAAAGGTTTTTCAGGAAGTCCTCAGGTGTTTTTTGTTTGACTAATGTCGTTAATGTTAAGGGATGATCGCATAAGAAGCCGATGTCCGAGAATAGTCCTTTTGTTGTTGCATAATCTTCATGTTTTGTTGCCAGCACAAGGACAAGTGAGACATATTCCTTTCCCCATAGCAGCGGTCTTTTTAGCACCCCAACCGCGATCGCTGATTTTTTTATATAGGAAGGGTCCCCATGAGGAATGGCGATGCCGCCTCCGATATTGGTGGAGGAATGCTGTTCGCGGATCATTGCAGATTCAATATAGTCTGTTTCCACATAGCCTTTTGTGACTAATTTGGTCGTAATAGCCTCAATGACCTCATATGGGTGGCTGAAATCCAGTCCGATCCAGATCAGTTCTGGCTTAATTAGGGCATGCAAGGCCGGAAAACGGTTATCGGATTGAAGCGCTTCCATTTCAGTGTTGTGATTAAGCTCTGTAATAAATTCTTGCAGCTTGTCTTCTTCCACAGGAGACAAGAGTGGGGTTACTTGAATTACTGGAATCGTTGGATGTTCAATCGGCACGGTTGTAATAATAAAATCCAGATCAGCTGCTGAGTACTGCTTCATTTTGGCGATGGATACGCTGTTGATAATATCCAATGAATGAAATTTCCTTTCCAGCTTGGTTCTTAGCAGTGCTGATGCACCGATTCCCATTGGACAGACGATGATGGCTTTTTTGTTGCTGCCGCTTTTTTTCTGAAGCCGCTCAATGGACGCTTGAAAGTGAAGGGTGAGGTATGCGGCCTCTTCCTCAGAGATTTTCAAGGAACGCTTCTGATTCATCATTACCAATTCGTGGATAATGGCATCAAATAAATAATGGAACATTCGTTTTATGTCTTCCAGAATAGGGTTTTTCATGTTTAAACCGAAGCGGATTCGATTGATCGCGGATTGCAGATGGATATGCAGTCCTGTCCTTAGTTCATCATCCAATGAGAAATCAATATTCATTCGGATGGAAAGATGATCGATGAGTTCAGCGGTGATTGCTTGTACATCTTCGTCCAGATTATTTTTTTCAATTTGCATATTTTCGGTTTTACCGCCTAGAAAATAAAGGGAAATATAGGCGATTTCACGATCAGGAACATGAACCGCAAAAGGTGGTTCCAGTTTTCTGATAATCGTTCTAGCAAAATCGTATTCTATTTGCTGCTTCAATCTGGTCATTTCCTGCTCTGTTAGGGATATAGGACTGCCTGACTTTAAACGTTTTATCGCGATCAGAATATGTACGGTCAAACTTTGCAATGTTTCCTCAGTATAGGGATTGGCAAGTGTCAGATTGAAGGCAGTCAAGGTGTGCTGTACTGTTTCGATGTCTTGAAGCGCAAATAGCTGCCGCCAAAATTCTTTAGCTTTAAGAGTGGATGTCGTTTTAAGAAAGTCGGGGAGTTTTGAGATGGCCAGGCGCCAGTATTGCTCAGTTCCCTCCACTTCAATTCCCAATTTCTTTTTAGCTGATAAAGTTAGTCCAGATTCTGCTAAAAAAGCTTCGATTTTTTCTAGGTCTTTTTTGATAACCGCTTTGTTTACATAGAATTTTTCAGCGAGTTTTTGAAGGGTTAATGGCTTTTTGTCGACAAGCAGCCATTTTAGAATGGCTGTGGCCCGCTGGTTTTCTGCCACTTCTTCTTTTGCACCATGGGTGTGAAAGAAGGATTTCAGCAGTGATTGCCGTTCAGATTCACTGACTTCCAGCTTGATGCCAATATTTGGCTTTCTCACAAGTGCCACATTCGTATGCTGCTGCAGCCACTGATCAAGCACCTTTGAATCATTCCGAACCGTCTTCTCGGAACAACCCAGCTGATCCGCAATCACCTGTGACGACAAAAATCCCCGCGATTCCAGCAAAATCATCAGCATCGCCCTCTGCCGCTCATTCATGGAAACCTCACCTCACCTTATCTTTACACCAACTTCGGTGTGAATTTTGAGCATATTCCTTATAGGGTGCCAGGCACCGCTCCTTCAAGCACTGCTCCGCACAATACAAGCATGTGTCCACCCAGGACGGACAAAATGAGGGTTTTGTCCACGAGCGGTGCCTGACACCGAATACTACCACATTATGAAGTGGTTGTCATTATGAATTTGGCGTTGGGGGATTTGTGTTTTGGTGAAATGTTTTGATTCTGTTTTGGAAATGGGGTATTCTTTAGGTTGGGTTTATTTATGGTAGATTACTGGAATAGTTTGTGATGAGTATTTTCATTTTCATAGATTTCAATTGGAGGGACGAATGATGCAGCCATTGTTTTTGAAGCCTGTTTTTAAGGAGAGGATTTGGGGCGGTACGGCTCTGAGGATGGAGTTTGGTTATGAGATTCCGACGGATCATACGGGGGAATGCTGGGCGATTTCTGCTCATCCAAATGGACCGTCGATTGTAGAAAATGGTCCATATGCTGGGATGACTTTGGACAGGTTGTGGCGTGAACAGCCGGAGCTTTTTGGGAATCCAAAAGAAGAAGTGTTTCCATTATTAACAAAAGTTTTGGATGCAGACATGGATTTATCTGTTCAGGTACACCCTGATGATACCTATGCAAAGGTAAATGAAAACGGTGAGCTGGGCAAAACCGAGTGCTGGTATATTATCGATTGTAAAGAAGGCGCCGAGATGATTTTCGGCCATACAGCTAAAACAACAGAGGATTTAGTAGCACAAGTGAAGGAAGGTAAATGGAGTGATCTGCTTCGCCGCGTGAAGATTAAGCCGGGTGACTTTTTCTATGTCCCAAGCGGAACCATCCATGCCCTTTGTGAAGGTACACTGGTACTGGAAACCCAGCAAAGCTCGGACACCACCTATCGGGTATACGATTACGATCGCAGGGATGCCGAAGGAAACCTTAGAGAGCTGCACTTGGAAAAAGCGATTGAGGTCACAACTGTCCCACATCAAGATGCTGTGAGTACACCCCAAATCGAGGAAAAAGATCAAGCCACAATAACTACCTTTGTTGAATCCGAGTTTTTCTCGGTGTATAAGTGGGAAATCCAAGGAAAAGAAGCATTTTCATTTACAGACCGTTTTCTGCTGGCGAGTGTGATCAAGGGCGAAGGTACACTTGTTCATGACGGAGAGCAGTATGAATTGAAAAAGGGATCCCATTTCCTTCTTCCAGTTGGTGTTGGAGAGTTTGAATTTGCAGGGAACATGGAATTGATTGTTTCACATACCTAAAAAAGATGGGGAGGTCCCCATTCTGATATAAAAAGAAAGGCAGCTGGACACTAGATCCAACTGCCTTTCTTTATTCATTACGCCTCTGTCTTTTCCTGAAACGGGACTGAAAGCAACAAGTCCGCTTTCTCTTTATAGTTTATTAAAAAGTGCTTATAATCTTTTGCTGCCATTGGTTTTGCATAATAATAGCCCTGAATTTCATCACAGCTGAGATTGCCGAGGATATTCAGCTGGTGCTCTGTTTCAACGCCTTCTGCCACCACGGTAAGTCCGAGAGAATGAGCCAGAGAAATAACAGAGTGTATGATGGCGTGATCCTGCTTGCTTTCGATAATATCTATGATAAAAGAGCGGTCAATCTTTAGAACATCAATTGGCAAGGATTTTATATAGCTTAAAGATGAATAACCGGTTCCGAAATCATCTAATGAAATACTTACCCCGAGCTGTTTTAACTTTTTCAGCTTCTCGATCGCATCTTCCACATTGTATAAGGCAATTCTTTCTGTGATCTCAAGGTTTAAATATTTAGGCGGCAGCCCGCTTTCTTCCAAAATATCCTCGACCATCGAAATAAAATCTTCTTGTAAAAACTGTCTGCTGGATATGTTGACACACACATGCATAGGCGGAAAACCACTTTTTATGAATTCCATATTTTGCTTGCAAGATTCTTCGAGGACCCATTTGCCAATCAGATTAATCAGACCGGTTTCCTCGGCAACCGGAATAAACTCACCTGGAGATACGATTCCGAGAATAGGGTCTGTCCATCTTGCAAGAGCCTCCATACCCGCGACTTTATTTGAAAATAAATCTAGTTTTGGCTGGTAATAAATTTCGAGCCCAACTTTCTGCTCAATGGCTTTCCGAAGCTGTTGGTCAACCTGTAATTTACGATTCGCCTTTTGTCTAAAGTCTGTGGAAAAAATTTGATAATGATTTCCGCCATGTTCTTTTGCCACATGCAGCGCGGCACTTGCCTCCTGCAATAGGTCATCCAAGGTCTCTTCACTTCTTAACATCGCTATTCCGATGCTGGCTCCAATTCTGATTTCCTGATTGCCCAGTTGGAAAGGCTCAGAAAATGATTGAAGCAAATATTTTGCAAAGCCTTCTGCATCCTGCTTTTTAGTACCGTGAAGATAGATGATAAATTCGTCACTACCAGCACGAAGGACAGTCCCATTCTCTGGGATCCTATTTTCCAATCTTCTTGAAACCAATTTAAGAATCTGGTCACCACTTGGATGTCCAAAGGAATCATTGATTAACTTAAAACGATCAAGGTTGAAAAACATTAAGCTGGCGGGAATACCCTCTGCTTTGGCCTGATCCATTTTTTTAAAAATCTGGTTGTATAAATAGTTCATGTTGGGAAGTTCTGTCAAACTATCATGATAGGCTAAATATTTATATCGCTCTTCTGATTTTTTCAGACTTAGCTCCAGTTCCTTTTGAGGAGTGATATCCAAGTTCGTTCCATCGTATCGTTGGAGCGTGCCGTTTTCGTTTAGGACCGGGACACCGCGATCACGAATCCAGCGGAAACTTCCGTCTGGTTGTACAATGCGGTACTCATATACATAGCTTTGTAAATCAGCCCATTTCTGATCAATTTCTTCAGTAAAATACAAATCTTCAGGATGGACATTATTTTTCCAAAAGTTATTGTCCTCTAACACCTTTTCAAGCGGCAGGCCGTAGATTTTCTCCACACCTCTTGAAAGAAGATAATCTTTTTCGGGACTTATGGACCATATGGCAATATCAAGATTATTGAATATACTTTCCTGGAGATTTTTGGTCTTTTTTAGTTCAGTTTGTTTTTCCTGATTTTGTTTGACAAGAATACCAACGCAGACGGTGATAAGAAAGTTAACAAACAGGAGTTCCGTAAACGTAACGAGTTCCTGTGTCCCCAGTTTATGCAATTCGAACAATTTCATAAGAAGAAAACTCAAGGAACCTGTTCCAATTGTCATCCAGCTATACTTAAAACCTGTTAAAAAAACAATGATGAATGCAGGAATAAGATAAAGGAACCATAGGGTATTACTAAAGTAGTGGTCACTCCTGTAAAAATAATCAATCAAAGGAGGGATTAGATAGATCATCGGTAAAAAAAGCCAGTTTTTTGTCATGTAAGCCTGCCACCGTCCAAATGTTGTCGAGATTTTCCCGAAAATCTGACCTTTAAGTTATTTAAAATATCTTACCATAGATTTCGCAGAGATTTAGAAAAAATATTAATAGCACTTGTTGGTAAAAAATAACCAATCTAAAGATAAGGGAAAATGACTGTATTTTTTACAACAAATAGTAAACTACACATATAGGATGTGATATAATCATAGTATATTTGAACTATATAATATTAAATGAATTGCGGCAACTGTATAAATCGTCATAATAAAAAGGAAAATTGAACTTTATCCATTACTTATTATAATTAAAAGGCAAAAGATATTATGTTAAGGGGAAAAACAATTTATGGAGACTAACGAGGAATTAACAGATCAAATAAAGTTAAATCGTTCCATTTTAAAGGTAAGCTGGTGGACGGTTCTTTTTATTATTTTACTTTCAATTGTAGGCCTTTTCATTACTCTCTTATTTAATCGAGGATTATTTTGGCAGCATTTAGTACATGATGTCTTTCCGGAAACCGTCATAACCATTGTCATTTTACTCCTTACCGAGGGACTGTGTAAGCTTTTTAAACAATGGGATGACTACATCATCCTTTTTGGATTGTTTTTCGCTATGCTTGTCAATATCTTGTTTCATCCTACAATCAGCGGAGTTCAAAATTTGTTATTCCCAGTTATTTTTATTTCGGCGCTCTATTTCGACCGGACAAAGGTCTATTTTACGAGTGTGCTCTGTTTTGTGACAGCCATCCTGCTTTCCGTTTATTATAGTAAGCATTTTAATGAAACAGCTGTTGAAAACCTCATGATCAGCATTGGAATTTATGCAAGCTGTACGGTTATTTCATTGGGAATTATTCAAAGGGGAAAATACCTGTTAAATCATTTGGAGGATTCCATCAAAAGCCAAGAAGAATTATTAATTCGAAATATCTTAATGGACAAGGCAAGTAAATTAGATCCCTTAACAGATCTTTATAATCATAAAACGTTTCATGAATATATCGAAAGGCTAATTGAACAAAGTGAAAGCTATCCATTGCCATTGCAGCTGGCCATTATTGATATCGATAATTTTAAAAAAGTAAATGATAATTATGGTCATTGGGTAGGTGATATTGTCCTAAAACGGGTCGGGGACGAAATTAAAGGGCATGTGACTTCTGATGACTTTGTTTCCCGCTATGGCGGGGAGGAATTTGCCGTCATTTTAACCGATAAACAAACGGATGCCGCCTATACGTTAATTGAGGAAATGAGGGATGGCATCAGCAAAATGATTCATCCTGAGTTGGATAACCAGGCTGTAACTGTCAGCATTGGGATGTGTTCCTATAGTAAAGGACTTGGAAAAGAAAACTTTTTCAAAACGACGGATGAATGTCTGTATCAAGCAAAAAGGAATGGCAAAAACCAAACCGTTCTGGCCAATATCCATCGTGAACCCGTCAGCACGGGCTGAACGTCCGGCATGCGAAAATTTATCGACTTGAAATTTTGAACTGGAAGCAGCTGTTGACCAAATGAATGCAGCTGCAGAGGCCTCCAATATTATGGCAGGGAAAGTTCAAAAAATCTCTGCCTATTCAAAAGTGATCGCAAAAAACGTTGAAAATGTATATCAAGTAATTAAATCGTTCCAGGATATTGCAAACCAATCCAATATACTGGGATTAAATGCCACCATTAAAGCAGCCAGAGCTGACGACTATGGCAGAGTCTTTACTTGTAGCAACCGAGATTAGAGGAATGGCAGACCAAAGCAGAGCTTCCTCTGCCAATAGCATTCAATTTCTGGAATCCGTACAAGAAAGCATAAAATAATAATGGTTCTAACGGTATTTGGCACCTTAAAACGTAAAAAGCCAATTCGCTTGGTTTTTCCGTTTTTTTATATGAAAGCCCTTCCAATTATACTTAGCCTGTGGTAAAAAAATGAATGATGAGCTTAATCCAACCGAAGAAAGAAAGCCATAAGGGAATACTGAAGGATGTCCCCCACAATAACCCAATTAAAAAATTTCCTTGCCTTTCCATAAAAACCACTCCTATTTAAGTAGTAGAAAGACCTTCATTTATTTTTCATGGGTGCTTGTACAATTGTGTTCTGCAGTCTAGAGAGGTATATTTATTCCAATAAAGTGCAATGGCAGGTGGGAGTTCCCAATCACAAAATTAATAGTGTTTTTAATAGGATACCAAATCTAAATGGCGGATAAAGTAAAAAGTTGGAAGGTGGATGAAAATTAATTTCGATAATATTTTTAAAATGCCATGAAATGACAACATAAAAATCCTGCTCCTAATTAGAAGCAGGATGGTCAGAATCGAATTGCTTGCTGCGCTGTATTTTCAAATATCTTATCATGCTGAAAAATGCGAGCAGGGCCGCCATTATGCCAATGAAAATCATTATAGCGCTGGTTGACTCAATTGAAGGAGTGACCGGCTTCACTTTGCTTTCCTTTGGTATGGCCTTATTGGTAATAAGCGGAATCTCTTTTAATATTTCGCCATTTTCCATAACAAGAAGATTACCGACTGATTGCCCTTTTTCTACAGATTTTCCATACGTGTTGAACAAATCTATTTTCGTATTAAATTTCACATTTTCATCGCTTTTCTCCGTCAAATCCACATCAGAATCCGCGATGAGGTCAACGTACTTTCCATTTACTTTTTTTACTCCAACCACAGAGCCTTTTGAAACTACCTTTTCAACCTTCATATGATCAAAAGCATAGTTTGCCATCTTCTGGATATCGGAATATTCATTTCCTAGGTTCGTTTTCATTACCACGGCAATCACTTGTTTATTATCTTTTTCTAAATATTCCACAAGTGTATTTTGCGCAATATCGGTATAGCCTGTTTTCCCTGCGATGACATGAGAATTCGGCTGCTTATGAACTAAGCTGTGGTTACTGATTCTTTTTGTCTGTAAGCTCGTTTTAATATCTACTGATTGTGTCGATAGTGCTTTTAATACATTTGGATGCTTCAGTGCTTCTTTCATAATGAGGGCCATGTCATGTGCGGTCGTATAATGATTTGGATCGTGCAGCCCGTTTGGTGTTACAAAGTGGGTATTTTTCAGCCCTAATTTTTTCACTTCATCATTCATAAGGGTTGCAAAGCCTGGTACACTTCCAGCGACATTCTCGGCAATAGCCACGGCGACGTCATTGGCACTTAATAGTAATAAGGAATACAAGGCATCTTCTTTTGAGATTTTTTCTCCTGCCTTAATTTCCAGGCAACTGCATTCTTGACCAGCAGCGTTTGCACTTACAGTCAGCATTTGGCTATCCGGCATTTTTTCGTCGAGAATAATAGATGTCAGAACTTTTGTCATGCTGGCTGGATATGCTTTTTGATCGGCATTTTTGTTATATAATATTTCCCCTGTTACCGCATCAATCGCGATCCCGTACTGCCCCGTAATCGGAGGCACCGTCTCGGCGGCCCGGGCTTGAAGCGGAAAAATGCCAGCAATCGTATAGAGGGCTAAAGCAAGTGTGACGATAATGGTTTTCATTTTTGTTAGATCATACTTCCGATTGATAAAACCTCAATCCTCTCCTAAAAATAAATCATCTTCAACGACGGTTAGGACCCAAATAATATAATTTCGCTATAGTAATAGGAATTTCCTCTTAGAAAAAGCAAGAAATTTTGCGCAATCCAATTTAATTTTACAGGGAAACGATCTATATGGGTATGGCAACTTTTAACTGCGCCAGATAAACAAAAAGCCGGGTTATCTTAAACCCGGTCTTTTGCTCGCCGATAGGAAAGGAGAACTTCCCTATCAGGCATAAGTGCACTAAGGGATGCTTCGTAAGCATAAGCATCGCAGTCGAGAAGCTGTGCTTTTCGACGAACTACGCCTCTGTCTTCGCCCTAACGAGCTTGCCAGTCGGCGAGTATTCTTTATAAGAATCGCTCCATTATTGATTTTTTTGTTTTTAACAAGTAATAGACCAAAAAGGCACCAGAAGAGTCGATGACGAGGTCATATAATCGTCCATCTCTCCCAAAAAACAGCTGAAGTATTTCAGTTGTCAGCGCAAAGGCAACAGAGATAGCCAATGACCATTTATGACTTCTAATCCAGTTGAAAAGGAAGAAATCGAAGAGGGCAAACCCCAGGAAATGTCCTGTTTTGACAATGATAAAGTAACGATGGATTTGCGTAATATCATCCAGGTTGAAGAAATCCATATAATGAGGCGAAGGCACCCATTTAAAGCCGATCGATTGCAGCCTCAATAAAGACCCTAAATCATCTGTCCAGGTATGTACGGCTAAAATCAATCCCCAGATAACAACTAGTAGTACTCTTTTTTTCAGGAGCTTTCTTATGTTTCTATAAATCTTTTCATCTAACATAAATATCCAACTTTCTATCGTTCATACAGATATCATCATACCTTTTCTTTTAAAAATAAAAAAGAAAAAGATTTCCAAATTTTGAATAATATCATTTCAGCGTGCATGGTAGAAGGTCTTTTTTAGAAAAAATTTACCTAGAAATGAAAGATTGTCAATAAAAATTAATCCCGTCGTTTAATTTTGACAAATTTTTCAATCCCGTTCCTATTAAAATGGTAGTATCGTTTCACTTCATGGCTGATAGGTTGGTGTCTATGATTAAAGAGCTAAAACAGTTTTCCGGCGAACAATTTAAAACCATCAATGTCCTAGTAATCGGCTTCCTGGGAGTGGCAAGCCTGTGTTATTCCATCTATCAACTGCTGACGGCAGGATTTCAGCAAAAAATGTTGATGGATAGTCTAATTGTCATCGGACTGCTAGCAGTAACTTTTTCAAAATCAGTCACGCTTCCGAGCGGAAGTTACTGGCGTCCATCGATTGGTCTGATTATCTACAGTGCATTTGTGTTCCCGTTTCATGTTGCGATCCTGATCATCTTCAGCGGCATTCTCATATCTCAATCTGTAACAGGAACCAGTTTAAAAACAATTTGGATTTCCCTTGGTCATTTAATGCTGGGGATTTTAGCGATTAGGGGAGCGGTTGTTTCGTTCGCCCCTGTTTTTGGCTATTCGCTGCCCCCTGCACTTGCATGGATGGGCCTCGGCTTGATGGGCCACTTTTTCATTAATCGCTTGATTTCAGCTGTAATCGGGTCATCTATGAAAAAAAAGAAACTATTGGAACAAATAAAGTTAATTAAAAAGGACTTGAATTGGGGTTATGTAAGTACCTATATTGTAGGTGCGTGCATGGTGTTTATGTACCAATCTTACGGTTCTTGGGGAATGTTAGTGGCCGTGCCTTTGCTGTTTTCCATCTATTTTTCGGTGCTTTATTTTGAAAAAGCCAATAAGCTGAAGCAGATTTCTTTGACGGATGCGCTGACTGGTGCCGAGAACCGCGCCTCATGGGAGCAGTTTAAGGAGGAATTTCAGGTTAACGGCTGCCAAGGGACCTTCGGCTTTGTGGATCTTGATCATTTTAAAGGAATTAATGATCGATGGGGCCACGATACCGGCGACCGTGTGTTACGCGAAGCAGTCAGCTGTTTAAAGCAAATTTGGCCATCTACATCCAGAGTCTTTCGCTACGGGGGAGACGAATTTATTCTTTTCATCCCGCACCACGAAGCAGATCAGCTGGCTGTGCAGCAAATAATCCATAAAAAAATTCATGAAAAAAATCAGGAGTGGCTCAATCAAAATTATACGGTTGCCATCAGTATTGGACTGAAATATGCCTCCAGTAACACAACGGGGCTAAGCCTCGATGAAATTCTGATCCATCTTGATAAACAAATGTATCGCAACAAGTTAGTCAATAAAATGCAAGTATTTTAAAAGCCTCATTTCACCATGCAAATGGGCTTTTTTCTATTATTTTTGAAAAAAGTGACGTTAGTGTTGGAAGAGTGATCTTTGTGTAGGCATTTGTTTGTAACTGTTGGATAAGCTCCCGTTACTGTCAGATAGGCCATCGAAACTGCAAGAAGAACGGTCATAACTGCTGGAAGAGGCACCTTTACTGTCAGGCACCAGAGTGATTGTCAGATTAGCAGAATTAATCGTCGATTTACCTCCAGATAGTGTCAATGATGTCTTTTTACTGTCAATTGAACTGTCGATTTCAAATAGCGGAAATTATCGTCTGCACCGTTTATAATGAATAATTGTAAGGTAGAGTTAAAAAGGGGATGGAACATCATTGGTACATAATTCACCGGATACTGAGAAAACTTACTTGATTACAGGGGCTGCCGGATTTATCGGCTTTTTTTTAGCAAAAAGACTGCTCGAACAGGGCTGCAAAGTAGTGGGGATCGATAATCTGAATGATTATTATGATGTGAATCTGAAGAACACGAGACTAGAGTTACTGCAGCCGTCCGAAACTTTTACATTTAAGAAAGTGGACATTTCGGATAAGGCGGCGCTGGTGAAAATATTTGCCGAATACAAGCCAAATGTGGTTGTGAATCTTGCCGCGCAGGCGGGGGTGCGCTATTCACTTGAAAATCCTGATGTGTATATTGAAAGCAATATCACAGGTTTTTTTAATATATTGGAAGCTTGCCGTCATTATCCGGTTGAGCATCTTATCTATGCCTCGTCAAGTTCCGTTTATGGGGCCAATAAAAAAGTGCCATTTTCAGAGACAGACTTTGTAGATCATCCGGTTTCCCTTTATGCGGCAACGAAGAAGTCGAGCGAATTGATGGCCTATACCTATAGTCATCTGTATAAGATCCCGATAACTGGACTTCGGTTCTTTACAGTTTACGGTCCGTTGGGACGTCCGGATATGGCCTATTTTAATTTTACAAATAAGTATTTTGCTGGAGAGCCGATTAAAATTTTTAATAATGGTGATGTAGAAAACGATCTTTTTCGAGATTTCACCTACATTGATGATATTATCGAAGGGGTGGAGCGGCTCCTTAGCTGTCCGCCGGTTGGGAGCGGAGAATCTCCCGTCACCCATCAAATCTTTAACATTGGCAATAACCGCCCAGCCAAACTAATGGAATTTATTGAAACGTTGGAGCGGTGCTTAAGCAAGTCATTAGGAAAAGAAGTCATATTTGATAAGATTTTCGAGCCGATCAAACCAGGGGACGTACCAGCCACTTTCGCCTCAACCGAACGACTGGAAAAAGCAATAGGCTTCAAACCGCAAACCACCATCGAACAAGGCTTGCAAAATTTTGCTGATTGGTACATAAAATTTTATCTTGGTGCCTGACACCAAACAAATAGGGGGAAGAGTAATGGCTGAGCCACTAGTTTCAATTGTGATCCCGACGTATAATCGGCTCCTGCAGCTGGCTGAACTGGCAGATGCGCTGAGCAGGCAGTCTTTTCAGGATTTTGAAGTCATCATTGTGAATGATTTTGGTGAAAAAGTTGATGGGATCAAAGAGTTATACCCGAATCTTAACATCAGCATAGTGGAGATGGAGCAAAACTCCAAGCATGTACATGCCCGAAATAAAGGGGTACTGGATGCAAGCGGTGAGTTCATTATGTTAATTGACGATGATGATTTAATTTTACCAAAGCATTTGGAGACGATGCTGGCTGAGATTCACGGGTATGATCTGGTTTATTCTGATGTGGAGATTGTTAATTTCCGAATGGAGAATCATGTCAGGGTACCTGCGGACCGATTTTTATTTGCCTATGACATGGATCTTCAGGCAATGAGAAGGTTCTCCACCTTTGTTTCTTCGGGATGTTTATACCGAAGGGAAATCCATCAAACATTAGGGCTATTTGATACGGACGTCTACAACTATTGGGATTGGGACTTTTTCCTCCGGGTTTCCGAGCAATATCGTGTGAAGCGCGTACCCATTGCAGGGGTGCTGTACGATTTTTCTGATACGAATAATAATCAATCAAAGGTTCCATCATCCCGACGGTTTTACCTTGATAAATTAGTGGAAAAACACAACCTCGGTGATCGGCCAACCGAAAATTTCTTTACTTTGCTAAATCAACCGGAAGTCGTGAGACGAAAAGCGGAAAGTCAAATTGTATGGGACGGCCAGCCGTTTGTTTCGAAGTTGACATTGCAACTGTTGGAGAAATAAGGGTTTTCACTTGATGGGGATAAACAAGTATGCGGTGCCTGACACCAGGCACCGCAAAAGGGAATTTTTTTTCATCCGTGCTGTTTGGTTAGAATTAGCCTATCCAATCACAATTTGTCGGGTCGTTTAGGTCTATGTGGCGCGGGATGGATTGATCTGACACTTCTCCCTCATGGCCGAGGTAGTAGTGCCGTAATGGAGTTAAGTTATCATCAAGCTCGTAAATGAGCGGTGTGCTGTTTGGGATATTGAGGCTTGTTACTTCCTCATCAGATATGTTATCAAGGTATTTCACAAGTGCCCTTAAGGTATTTCCGTGGGCGGAAATGACAACCCGTCTATTTTGCTGCAGGTCAGGGACGATGTGTTTCTGCCAATATACGATTGAACGCTTCTCGGTATCGAGAAGGCTCTCTGTTAAAGGAATATCCTTTTTAGTGACATTGGCATATTTCGGATCAGAAAGGTCGTATTGATGTGCATCTAGGGATAACTCTGGAGGTCGGACGCTTGCTGATCTGCGCCATTCATTCACTTGTTCCTCGCCAAATTTTGCAATGACCTCATCTTTGTTCAGCCCTTGAAGAGCTCCGTAATGACGCTCGTTTAACCGCCAGGAATTATGGATGGGAATCCAAACCAAATCCATTTCATGAAGCAGAATCCATAAGGTTCGAATTGCACGTTTCAAGACAGAGGTGTGGGCAACATCAAACGAGAACCCATGCTTTTTCAAAATCTCCCCTGCTTCCCGGGCACCATTGTAACCCTCATCTGTTAGATCAATGTCCCTCCACCCCGTAAACCGATTCTCCAAGTTAAAAAGACTCTGCCCATGCCGAATCAACACTAACTGCTTCAAAACTACCACCTAACTTCGTTTTTTACAGTATGTGCATAACCGAAAAGAAATATTGGCTAGAAGACACAATAAGAAAATATATACTGAACCTCTAAAAACTATATATAGCTAGTTGCCGGTGCCGCAGCAAATTGGCCAGCTCTTACAATAAAACCTAAGAATGGTGTGAATACCAGGTGGATTTCCCAATGTAACCTGTGTCCATCCCAGATGGACAATTTCGTCATTTTGTCCATGAACGGTGCCTGACACCAAAAAATGTGACACCAAAAAATGACACCCAAAATGAAATCCCAAAAAAGCCTAACTTCAGAGCAGTTAGGCTTTTTCTTTAGAGTGAAAATTTCTTTGGCAAATACCTGAATTTTTAGGCTTTGCTTACTAGTTTTCGTGATTCAAGGAATTGCTGCATGCGCTTTAGTGCTTCCTGAAGCTGCGGCATGGAGGTAGCGTAGCTACAGCGGACATAGCCTTCTCCGCTTTCGCCGAACACATTTCCTGGCACGACTGCGACCTTTTCCTGCAGCAGCAGCTCTTCGGCAAATTGCTCCGAGGTGAGACCTGTTGTGCGGATCGAAGGAAACACATAAAATGCCCCGCCTGGTACGTGGCAATCTAACCCGATTTGATTCAAGGTCTGCACCACATAATTCCTTCTGCGGCGATAACTGCGTTTCATGGCTTCAACTTCATGATACGTATTCCTAAGCGCCTCAATTGCCCCGTGCTGCAGCATATTTGGCGCACACATTGTGGTATATTGATGGATTTTCAGCATCACTTCCGTAAGCGGCTTGGGTGCTGCAACAAATCCTAACCGCCAGCCTGTCATCGCAAACCCTTTGGAAAAACCATTCAATAGAATCGTCCGATCATACATGCCTTTAATAGAAGAGAAGCTTGTAAACTCTTCATCATAGCTTAGTTCTGCATAAATTTCATCGGAGACAACGATTAAATCATGTTTTTCAATGACTTTTGCTATTCCCTCCAGGTCAGCTTTTGTTAACGTACTGCCTGTTGGGTTATTTGGTGAACATAACAAAATAGCTTTTGTTTTGCTTGTGATTTGTTGTTCGATCTGTTCAGGCGTCACTTTAAATCCATTAGCAGGGGAAGTAGAAACAGGAATCGGCCTTCCGCCTGCCAATGTTACTAATGGCGAGTATGAAACAAAGGCTGGTTCCACAATCAGAACCTCATCCCCTTGATTTAATATCGCGCGAAAAGCAAGATCAAGCCCTTGACTAGCACCGATTGTCACAATTATTTGATTACTCGGGTTGTATGGAACCCCAAAACGTTTATCTAAGTAAGCGGAAATTTCTTGTCTTAATTCAAGCAAACCGGCATTTGCCGTATAGGAGGTGAAGCCTTGCTCTAATGATACAATGGCAGCTTCACGGATATTCCAAGGTGTAATAAAGTCAGGTTCTCCAACCCCTAAAGAAATGACCCCTTCCATGCTGGCAGCCAAATCAAAAAATTTTCTGATGCCGGAGGGTTTCAGTTCTTTCCCTGTTTCCGAAACATAACGGCTATAGTCTTCAATCATGGTGAAACCACCATTCTGCGGTCTTTTTCATCGCCGCTTGAGAAAATAACCCCATCATGCTTATATTTTTTCAGCATAAAGTGGGTAGTGGTCGAAATGACATTCTCAATCGTTGACAATTTTTCAGATACAAATGTTGCAATTTGATTCATTGTTTTACCTTCGATCGTGATAGACAAATCGTAACCGCCTGACATGAGATAGAGGGAAGATACTTCCGGGAATCGGGCGATTCTATCTGCTACCTCGTCAAATCCTACGCCGCGTTTTGGTGTCACTTTTACGTCAATCATAGCAATAATATTTTCCTGCCCTTCGACTTTGCTCCAGTCGATTAAGGTTGGGTAGCTCATGATGATTTTATCATCTTCTAATTTTTTAATGGTTTTTCTGACACTTTCCTCGCTGCTCATAACCATTAGGGCAATGGATTCTACTGATATTTTGTGGTTTTCTTCCATTATTCGTAAAATTTCAATTTCCTCGCTGCTAAGTTTCATCGCCATCCTCCTCGAATTCTATTTATATAACCCATATTAATCCTATTTACAGTGGCTGTCACTCCCGAATTTTGTCGAGATGGGGGCGGGAGCTTGTGGAACCCCTTTTTTAGAAAATTCCTTTAAAAATGTTTCCAACATCTTAATGTGGATTACAATTTTTAAAGGGTACATAAAAGGGCATTTACCTATGAGATAGGTGCGTAATAGTTGGCGTTTTCATTTTAGCCCATCATCTAGGTCTGGGGGGAGTTGCAACACATGAAAAATTCATTGTATTAGCATGTGAAGACGGGCCCAATCCTATTTATATATCACAAGTTCTTGCTCTCTTGATGCAGTATAACGCGCACGCTGTCTTTTTTCAAATAAGAGTCAAGTTTCCGGTTGTTTTCCTAAAATGGCTATAAGCTGGGTCACTACACCTGGGCACATCACTATTATAATTAGGCAGGACTAGCTCGAATGTCTCGGGTTCAAATGAAATGAACGGGGAATCTCCCCTTTTAGTGCCTGACACCATCTAGGTGGAAAAAGGAATCCAGCTAAAAAAAGTCCCATTTCATCTGTATGGAACTTTTTTGAAATATTTAGCTATTTATCCTTTTCGGATGCTGTCTAGATGTTGAAGGGTAAAATCGATCATTCTTTGATAAACGTTTAATATGGATTGACCATAATCGTTTCCTGGAAAAGCCCATTTACCATTTAAGTCTGTCCACTTTGGTGCAGATCCCCGGTCAACCAGATGAAAACGGGAATCTACCAATGGATTTGAACCTGGCAATGGTTTGGTTGTAGCGTATGCATATAAATGCTGCATTTGTGCGATGACGCCTTCCTCAGACGTTTTAAAATAAGCACCCCGTGTATTAGGAGATGTTGCCCCTAAGCCTGCAAAATTATTCTGATCAGGCTGCACTACTCCGGTAAATTTGAAAAAGTTCGTTTCCAACAGCGCTTGCGCGAAGGCGACATCTCCGCGTATGCCATATTGTTTTCCAAATGTATAATAGTAACTTCCAAGTTCAGGAGCGTTAGGGTTGATACCTTTTACAAAAAGATCCATATGCTCTTGTGAAAGAAAGGTTGGGCCCTGGATCGTATTCACTGAAGAATGCGCTGGGACGGATGAATCTCCGGAACTATTTGTGTTTCCGTTCGTGGATCCATTGGTTCCTGTGCCTGGAGAATTTCCAGTACCCGAGTTAGTGGTTGATACTCCTGAAGTTCCTGAGCCCGCACTATTAACGGCCCCGCTGGTGTTGCTCGGAATCGAGGAGCTGCTTGCCCCGCTGGTATTGCCCGGAATCGAGGAGTTGCTTGCCCCGCTAGAGTTACCTGGATTCGAATTGTTTGAGGAACCGCCACCGCTTCCCGGAGAACTGCTATGACTGGAACTTCCGGTACTCCCTGTAGTAGAGATATTTCCGTTATTTGAGCCTGAACTTGTACCGGCACTCCCGACAGCTTCATTATGATTCGAACTGCCAACACTTTCGGCTGCTAGAAAAGCGTCGGTGATCCCAGCCTTTTTAAGTTCGTTCAGCTGCTGCTCGGCGTTTTCCCGAAGGGAATAGGCTCCTCCCTGTACTCTATACCAAATTTGTCCAGAGATTGTAATGGTATTAACAAAAGCCTGGAACCCTTTTGAGCGCAGGTAGGTAACTCGTTCTTCCGCATTTTCTCTTGTTTGAAATGACCCCACAATCACCTTGAAAAGAGTTCCAGGCAGTGGGTTATCGGGGTGATTTGGCTGGCCTGGAATATCAGGAAATGTAGTTTTATGTTTTAAGTTAAAGGCTCTAGCTAAGCCGTTCGCATGACCTTGGGCAACATTTTGCCGCCAAGACGCCAGTTTCATTAATCCAGCATCATGAGCATTATCGATAAATCCATTTTCTGTGAGTATTGCCGGCATAGTAGTTTCACGAAGAACATGGAAATTCTGTTTTTTCTCCCCTCGATCCTTTAACTCGTTCACTTTTATAACTTCACTATGGATGATTTTTTGAATTTTAGCTGTTTCAGTAGTATCGGAAAGTCCTGAATAAATATAGTCTTCATATCCTTGGGCAGTGTTATTATCAGAATTTATATGAATGGATAAATAAAAATCAGCGCCCCATCCATTGGCCTCATTTGTTCTTTCATTTAAGCTTTTCGTAATGTCGCTCGTCCGGCTCATCCGAACTTCGATACCTTCGAAGTAATTCAATAAAATCGTACGGAGCTTAAGTGCAATATCCAGCGTAACATCCTTTTCATTCAATCCATTCCCCTGAGCTCCTGGATCAGAACCCCCATGCCCCGGATCTAAATACAGTTTCATGAAAAATCTCCTCCAATCCCGATATCTCATAAATATCCTATGGGAAAACGCAAAAATCGTTCGACAAACACTACATGTCCACCTCAGAAGGACAAATTGCTGCTTTTGTCCACGTGCAGTGCCTGACACCATAACATGACACCACACCACATCAACGAATACAACAACAACGACAACCGCAACAATCCCAATAAATAATGTTGTTGACAAACATGTATAGGCACGTTAAGATGTATTTACAGGTTATAACTTGTATATACATGTTTCTGAAATCCCAATGTTATGTTTAAATGAAAGTAAGTGTACTTGGAAAAATGTAACCGGTGACAAGCGTTTTTGAAAGTTTTGCCATTTTGTAGTTTATTTTTTTGATACTGATGTAAACGGTATCAGGAGGGACGAAATATGAGTGTGAATAGGAAGTCTGTTGAACAAATCGTCGATGCCATCGGCGGCAAAGAAAATATTGCAGCCGCCACCCACTGTGTCACTCGCCTCAGATTTGCTTTAAAGGATGAAGGCAAAGTGAACAAAGACGAGTTAAATACTATCGGTCTTGTGAAAGGTTCATTCTCGGCAAACGGGCAGTTTCAGGTGGTCATCGGCCAGGGAACCGTTGATAAAGTATACAAAGAAATGGTCGCCATTACGGGAATCAGCGAGGCGAGCAAACAGGAGATCAAAGATGAAGCAGCGAAAAATTTAAACCCGCTGCAGAAGGCAATTAAAACATTGGCCGATATCTTTATCCCCATCCTGCCAGCCATCGTGACAGCCGGTTTATTAATGGGTATTAACAATATTCTGACTGGCCCGGATATTTTCTTCGCCAAAAAATCGCTGGTCGATGTATACCCGCAGTGGAAGGATTTCGCCAGCATCATTAACTTAATTGCTAATACAGCATTCACCTTTCTGCCGGGATTAATTGGCTGGTCAGCCGTCAATCGATTCGGAGGAAGCCCATTGTTGGGAATTGTTTTAGGTTTAATGCTAGTACACCCTGATTTATTAAATGCATGGGCTTACGGTTCAACAAAAGAAATTCCAACCTGGAATCTCTTTGGGTTACATGTGCAAAAAATCGGGTATCAAGGACAAGTACTGCCTGTCCTTGCAGCATCTTATCTGTTAGCAAAGCTTGAAGGTTTTTTAAGAAAAAGAATTCCGGACTCATTCCAATTATTATTAGTGGCACCCATAGCATTATTGGTAACAGGATTTGTTTCTTTCATCGTCATCGGCCCGGTTACATTTGCCATCGCTAAAGTGATTACCTCCGGTGTTGTGGCTGTGTTCAAAACGGCACCGCTTCTTGGAGGCCTTATCTATGGCGCCTTTTACGCACCTTTGGTTATCACAGGAATGCATCACACGTTCTTGGCGGTTGACCTGCAGCTAATCGGCACAACAGGAAGCACATTTCTATGGCCAATGCTGGCTTTATCGAATATCGCCCAAGGGTCTGCGGCACTGGCAATGTTCTTTGTCTTAAAAGATGAAAAGATAAAAAGCTTATCAGCAACATCTGCCGTATCAGCTTACCTTGGAATTACCGAGCCGGCCATGTTCGGGGTGAACTTGCGATACCGCTATGCGTTTCTTTCTGCAATCACGGGGTCAGCGATCGGCGGCGCATTTATCTCCTCTCAAGGTGTAAAGGCGTTCTCTGTTGGTGTCGGCGGTTTACCTGGCTTCTTATCGATTGCAGCGCAAAACTGGGGACCTTTCTTTATTGGCATGGCAATTGCCATCATCGTGCCATTTGCCTTAACCATCTTTTTTGGGAAAATCCGAAAAGCACACCAAGATTAATCAAGACAAATAGAAGCGATACCATTTTTGATGGTATCGCCCTCTCTTTTTAAAAAAATAAATTATAGGGGTGGTACAGAAAATGGAACATCCTTGGTGGAAAAAAGCAGTTGTTTACCAAATTTATCCAAAAAGTTTTAATGATACAACCGGAACCGGGGTCGGAGATCTACCAGGCATTATTGAAAAATTGGATTATTTACGAGAATTAGGAATCGATGTTATTTGGCTTACCCCGATCTATAAGTCACCGCAGCGTGACAATGGTTATGACATCAGCGATTATTACAGAATTCATGAAGAGTATGGGACCATGGCGGAGTTCGATTGTCTGCTTAAAGAGGCACATAAGCGCGGGATTAAAGTCATCATGGACATTGTCGTAAACCATACCTCGACAGAGCATGAGTGGTTTAAGCTGGCGTCAGCTTCAAAGGGCAACCCTTACCGGGATTTCTACATTTGGCGTGATGGAAAAGCAAATGGAGTTGAACCAAATAACTGGGAGTCGAAATTCGGCGGTTCCGCATGGAGATTTGATGAAACAACAGGTCAATATTATTTGCATCTATTTGACGTTACACAGGCAGATTTAAATTGGGAAAATGAACAGGTTAGGCAAAAAGTATATGAGATGATGCGCTTCTGGTTTGAAAAAGGAGTCGATGGTTTTCGATTGGATGTCATTAACCTGATTTCGAAAAATCAAGATTTTCCTGATGATGAAGCTGGTGATGGACGAAGGTTTTATACGGATGGCCCGAGGGTTCATGAATTTTTACAGGAGGCAAATCGGGAAGTTTTCTCCCAGTACAATATCATGACGGTAGGGGAAATGTCTTCGACGACCATTGGGCATTGCCTTCAATACACAAATCCTGAACGTCATGAGTTAAATATGACGTTTAATTTTCATCATTTAAAAGTGGATTACCTAAACGGAGACAAATGGACTGCAGCTGATTTTGATTTCAGCGCGTTAAAGCAGATTTTATCGCAGTGGCAGGAAAAGATGAACGAAGGTGGAGGCTGGAACGCACTATTTTGGTGTAATCATGATCAACCGCGTATCGTTTCACGCTATGGAAATGATGCCCACTTTCGGTTGGAATCGGCAAAAATGCTAGCGACAGCGATTCATATGATGCAAGGAACGCCTTACATTTATCAGGGTGAAGAAATTGGTATGACCAATCCGAAATTCGAACGGCTGGAGGATTACCGGGATGTTGAATCCTTAAATATTTATAAACTTAAACGAGCAGAGGGGATGAGTGAGGAAGAAATTTTAGCCATTCTGAAGCAAAAATCCCGCGACAATTCCCGGACCCCCGTGCAATGGAATGCCGGGCCAAATGCCGGTTTTACAACGGGAATACCATGGATCCCAGTGGCAGCAAATTATCCAGAAGTGAATGTGGAAAGTGCCTTAAAAGAAAAAGACTCTATCTTCTATCACTATCAAAAACTGATCCAGCTACGAAAAAACTATGACATCATTACTGATGGCGATTACCAATTGATTTTGGCGGACCATCCTGATATTTTTGCCTATGTACGCAACGGAGAAAATGAAAAGCTGCTCGTCATCAACAATTTTTATGGCAATGAAACAACATTTGAACTGCCCGAGGACATAGCTTTGGATGGTCGGACCAGCGAAATTTTACTATCGAATTACGCTGACTCCAGCCAGGATGTGCAAGAAATACACCTACGTCCGTATGAATCGATTGTTTATTTATTGAAAAAATAACACGGGGCTAGGTTTTGACGAACGCAGTAATCTATCGGTAAAATAAAAGAAGGCCGGCGACATGACGCCGGCCTTCTTTTAGCAGTTAGGAATGTATAACTTTCCTTTCAGTCATAAGTGTACTAAGGACCTCGCAGTCGAAAAGCTGTGCTTTTCGGCAAACTACGCCTCTGTCTTCGCCCTGTTGGGCTCGCCAGTCGGCGAGTTTTCTAATAAGTGATTATGGTGATGAGACGATGAGTAATAATAAATATGTAACAATTTATTATGATTTTGTAGAGAAAATACAAAACGGGCAGCTGAAGTCCAACGCGAAGCTGCCGTCCGAAAATGAGCTGGTGGAGCAGTATGATACATCGCGTGAGACCATCAGGAAGGCATTAACGATGCTGTCGCAAAATGGATATATTCAAAAAATCAGGGGCAAAGGTTCGTTTGTCCTAGATGTCGGGAAATTTGATTTTCCTATTTCTGGTCTAGTTAGCTTTAAAGAATTGGCTGAGCGGATGGAAAAGCCGTGGAATACAATTGTTTGCGAATTTGATTTAATCAAACCTGGGGACGATGTGCAGCAACAGCTGAAGGTGACAAGTAAGGATATGGTCTGGAAGGTGGTCCGCTCACGGGAAATGGACGGGGAACGGATTATTTTAGATAAGGATTTTTTTAATAAAAAATTTGTTCCGCATCTTTCACGGGAAATTTGCTCCAGTTCCATTTACGAATACTTGGAAAACGGATTGGGTCTAAAAATCAGTTTTGCCAAAAAAGAAATCTTTGTAGATGAGGCGACGGATGAAGATCGGCGTTATTTGGATTTAAAACAGTACGATCATATTGTGGTCGTGAAAAATTATGTGTATTTGGAAGATGCCAGTCTGTTTCAGTATACAGAATCTCGCCACAGGCTGGATAAGTTCCGATTTGTGGACTTTGCGAGAAGAAGGCATTAAAAAAGCGCAGGAAGTGCTAAACCGGCATCTTCCTGCGCTTTTTTTATAGGAATCATTACTTGAATACGAATTTTACTAATGCTGTAAAAAGAACAGCTGAATAAAAAATAGAACGCCAAAGACATATACAAGGGGATGGACCTCCCGCCATTTTCCTTTTACTAGCTTTAACAGCGGATAACTGATGAAGCCAAGCGCAATTCCGGTTGAAATGCTGGATGTCAGTGGCATGCTCAAAATGGTTAGGAAGGCAGGGAATGCTTCATCCAGCTCATTCCAGCGAATTTTGCCAATGCTGCCCATCATCAGGCTGCCGACAATAATCAATGCGGGAGCGGTGATCGCTGAGATATCGGAAACGGCACTGACCAGCGGACCGAAGAATGCTGATATCATAAACAAAATGGCAATCATTAGTGATGTTAAGCCTGTCCGTCCTCCTGCTGCCACGCCGGAAGTGGATTCAATGTAAGCAGTTGTCGGACTTGTTCCAAACATTGCACCGATAACTGTTGCAATGGAATCGGAGAGTAATGCATGGCGTGCCCGCGGCAATTTGCCGTTCTTCATCAGGCCAGCCTGATTTGCGACGCCGACCATTGTACCCGTTGTATCAAAGATGGTCACGAGGATAAACGAAAATACAACAGCATAAAGGCCGTGCTGAATCACATCTGAAAAAGCTGTAAATGGATTAGCAATGATCAGCCCTTTTGGCAGGGAAGGAAGAGCCACGAATCCATTTTTAAAGGACAGCTGTCCAGTGAAATAGGCAATGATCCCAGAGATAATCATGCCGATAAATAAGGCGCCATTGACACGAAGCATCATTAAAATAAGCGTAATGGCCAGCCCGATCAAGGTTAATAAGGCAGAAGGCGCATGTAGATTACCAAGACCGACAAGGTTTGCTGGATTTGCGACGATAATTTTTGTTAGACGCAGGCTGATAAACGCAATAAACAACCCAATTCCTGCCGTAATCCCGTGTTTAATGTTATCTGGGATCGCTTCAATTAATTTTTCCCTCAAAGGCGTTAAAGATAAAATGACAAAAATGATCCCAGCTACAAATACAGCAGCAAAGGCTGTTTCGTAATGAACGTGCTGGCCGCCCACTACGGAATAGGCAAAATAAGCGTTAAGCCCCATTCCAGGCGCAATGGCAATCGGATAATTGGCGAAAAACGCCATCCACAGAATTCCCACAACCGATGCGAGAATCGTCGCCGTAAACACTTGATTAAACGGAACTCCGGCATCATGCAGAATAATTGGGTTTACTACAACTATATATATCATTGTAAAAAATGTAGTAATACCCGCCATTATTTCCGTTTTGGCAGTAGTATGATTTTCTTTTAATCGAAACATTTCTGATATCCTCCGTTAAACACGAACAATTTTAAACACAAATAATATAATATTCGTTTTTAGCTGATTTTACAATAAATTTTTATGATTGACACAATGTGTCATATTTTTCCAAATGTTTATAAAAAGAGATAAATTTTTTAAGATGATATAATACAATGGTGAAAGAATCTTAGTTAAGGAGACATGCGATATGATTCTTGTAGTGGGCGGTGCTGGATATATAGGCAGCCATCTTGTAAAGGAGTTAATTAAAAAGGAAGATATTGTGGTTTTGGATAATCTTTCTACAGGTCATCGCGAAGCAGTTGATAGTCGCGCCGTGTTTGTTAAGGGCGATCTTGGCAATGAGGAAGATCTGCAAATGGTGTTTAGAAGTTATCCAATTAAAGCCGTTATGCACTTTGCGGCGAACAGTCTTGTAGGGGAATCTGTTGTTGATCCATTAAAGTACTATCAAAATAATGTAGCAGCCACCTTAACACTTTTAAAGATGATGATGAAATTTAAGGTGAAAAACTTTATCTTTTCATCTACTGCAGCTACTTACGGAATTCCTAGTGTAGAA
This sequence comes from Neobacillus endophyticus, assembly GCF_013248975.1. Classification (GTDB taxonomy): domain Bacteria; phylum Bacillota; class Bacilli; order Bacillales; family Cytobacillaceae; genus Neobacillus; species Neobacillus endophyticus. The sequence continues at coordinate 925,078 of NZ_JABRWH010000001.1, read as the reverse complement.
GTCATTGATGAATCGACAGCCACCCAGCCAATTAATCCTTATGGTCATTCTAAGCTGATGGTAGAGCAGATTTTGGCGGATTTTTCAAAAGCCTACGGTTTGAATTATGTGGTTCTCCGGTACTTTAATGCGGCTGGGGCCCATTCATCCGCAGTGATTGGTGAAAGCCACGACCCAGAAACACATTTAATTCCCATTGTTCTGCAGCAGCTATTAGGTGAACGCGAAAAAGTATCCGTATTCGGTTCAGATTATGATACACCAGATGGTACATGTATCCGTGATTACATACATGTAACCGATTTGGCAACTGCCCATATACTAGCGCTTGAAGCGCTTCTATTAGGTAAGAAATCGGCGGAGATTTACAATCTAGGCAATGGCCTCGGCTTCTCCGTAAAAGAAGTCATCGAAACATGTGAAAAAGTAACTGGCGTCAAAGCCAACGTCGAAATAGCTGACCGCCGCCCCGGTGACCCGGCAAGACTCGTCGCAACATCAGAAAAAATCTACACCCAACTCGGCTGGAAAGCCGACCGTAACCTTGAACAAATTATCGCCGACGCCTGGAAATGGCATCAAAACAAAAAGTATTAGTCGTTGGAGTTAATGATGTTATTAATGGTGTCAGGCACCGCTCGTGGACAAAATGCCGTTTTTGTCCGTCTGGGGTGGACACTCGCGGTGCCTGACACTCTATCATATAGATAACCTCTGTCTCTTGTGCAGACAGGGGTTTTTTGTGTTTTCTGTTTTTTGCTAGGATGGGTGTGGTTGTTTTGTTAGGGGAAATGTTCTGCATCTGCTGGTTTGATAAAATCTTTTAAAAATTTTTTTGTAGTGATAGTTTTCACCAAGTTTTCACCGTTCTCTACTAAACTTCTATTCATCAGGTAATGAAAGGAGGAAGAGAAATGAGTAGTAAAGTGAAGCTAGGCATTTTCTGGGGAGCCATTATTGCGGGTGTTGTGGTCGTTATTAATGGACTTCGTCATCTATTAGGAGGCGGCCGCGGCCAATTTGACGGTAGAGGGCAGAGTGGAGATTTTGCCCAGCAAGGCTGGAGCCCAAAAGGAGATGGCTTTGGACATCACCGTTTCATGCATGGAGCAGGCTTCCATCATGGAGGGGAGTTCCATATATTAGGGTTCTTGCTTTTTCTTATTATGGCCGCCGTAGCCGCAGTGCTGTTATTCCGCTGGCTTCGCAGAAAAGCAAAATCTTCAACAACCAAACCATTTATTGATACATCTTTAATGAGTTCACATACACCTGTCATCAGTCAAAATGCGACAATCTTAGATCAATGGGAAAAAGAAATCTTGAATAAAAAGGAGAAAGAATAGAGATGGGTATTTTTAAAAGATTAGCAAGAATAACAAAGGCTGAAATGAATGGGCTTCTTGATGGCTGCGAAAATCCGCTTGCCATGTTAAATGAATATTCACGTGAAATGGAGGCTGAAATTGAAAAAGGCAAAAAAGCATTGGCTCGTCAGCTTTTTGCTGAGAAAAAACAAGCAGTCCTTATCCAGGAAACAGAAGGTCTAGTGGCCAAACGGACACGCCAGGCGAAACTTGCTATCGAGCAAGGAGAAGAGGCGATGGCAAAATTAGCGGTTCAGGAAAAACTAGTTCATGAAAAACAACTTAGCCTTTACAAAGATCAATATGAAGCGATAAAAGGCCAAACACAAAGTTTAATCGAAAAATTAAACGAGCTAAAGCAAACATATAACGATCTTCAACATAAAAAAGTCCTTCTTGCGTCAAGAGCAAATGCGGCTCAGGCAATGAAGCAGATTCAAAAAGCAACCATCACCTTCCAGACTGAAAGCATTGCCAGAGGTGTAGCACGTGCGGAGGAGCGAATTATGATGATGGAAGCAGAGGTACTAGCCGGCAGCCAGGTATACAGTCCGCTAGCAACCCAGGACGCTGCATACCGTAATCTAGTAAATGACGAGGAATTGGAAAAAGAGCTGGAAAAATTAAAAAATGAAAAAGTGTTGTTAGCGGCAGAATAAATAGCAGCTATTCAGAGGGGGAAAGGAGCGCCTATACGAAGGGAGGTGCTCCTTTTCCGTTCTCAAAAATAGTTAAAGGTCTACAGCTTTTTTGGGGGTTCCGTCCGCGGAATTTGAGGTATCCGCCAAACTTCTTGGGATTCCGACAAAGTCAGGTTGAGTTTACCGATATTCTTAGGAATCCGCTAAACTCAAATGAAATTCCTCCAACTAGTAAAAAATGATAAAAACCAAACATAGACACAAATTTTTTAGAATTACTTAAGAGAATATAAAGATTTTTTTGCTAGATTCGAGTTAAATGAGAGGATGTTTGCCTCCGAAAATCTCGATTGTCGAAGGGGGTTCCATATGAATATTTTATTAGCAGAAGACGATTCTCAATTAGGAGAATTAATAGTTTATATGTTGAAAAAGAAGGGCGATTTCAAAGTAGAGTGGGTGCTGGATGGAGAAGATGCCTTCTATTATGCTTCCTCCTCCTATTATGATGTGCTGATCCTAGATTGGATGATGCCAGGGGCGACAGGAGTTGAGGTGTGCCGTCGCCTGCGAAAACAAGGCTACTCCGGAGCTATTTTGATGCTTACGGCAAAGGATACGGTAGAAGACCGGATTGAGGGCCTTGATTCAGGGGCGGATGACTACCTTGTTAAGCCATTTGAAATCGGTGAATTGCTTGCACGGCTGCGTGCATTATCACGCCGAAACTATGCACCGATTTTGGAAGAAGAAGTCAGGGTCGGCGATCTGGTTTTAAACCGAATGAGCCATATGGTTCGGGATGGGCAGACGGAAATTCAATTATCGAAGCGTGAGTTTCAACTTCTGGATTTTTTGGTGCAAAATAAAGGGCAAGTGCTTCCGAGAGAGGTCATTCTTGAACGTGTATGGGGACTTGATGCGAATGTGGCGCCCAAGACGATTGATGCCACTGTCAAATTGATCCGAAAAAAGCTCGATCAGCTTGGAAGGCAGGATTTGCTGCAAAGTATCAGAGGGGTGGGCTATAAGTTTGAACACTAACCTGCAGTCATTTTTTTGCGCCTTCATCAGACGCGGTGAAAAGGATGTCTTTAAAAGCACACAGAGCCGTCTGACCCGGATGTACAGCAGCCTGCTCATGCTTTTTCTCATCCTATTCATTATTATCGTGTTTGCCGTATTGTATTTTGTAATTTTGAAAAATCAGGAACATGAACTTGATTCATTGATCAATCAAGAAGCAAGCTTTATTGAAAATTATTTGTTCAAAAATGACCAAAACGGCTTGCAGGGTATTCAAAATCAAGAAATTGTCTTTGCGGGGGTTAATCAATATTTTTATTATGTTATCAATTCCAATGGGGACATTATGATGGGCAGCGAAGCCAATCCGAAATTACGGCCGGAACTGATGGTCCTTTTGAAGGAAAGTAAGATAAAAGATCAGGAAATTAAACAGGAGACCTTGAAAGTGGACCGTAATCCCCGAAACCGAAGAGGAGAATTTCATCCGCAGGAAGAAGCGCAGGATATCCGTTTGTTGATTGCCAGTAAATCGATTTTTTATAAAGGACAATATATGGGGAAGCTATACATTGGAAAAGATATTTCGTTTGCCTATCAGTTGTTTCATTGGCTGTTTATTATTTTAGCAGCACTCGGAACGATCTTTTTTGGCGTTGCAACGTTTTTAAGTATGGTGATGTCTAAAAGGGCGATGATTCCGATTACGAAGGCATTTAAACGGCAAAGGGAATTTGTTGCTGATGCTTCGCATGAACTAAGGACACCTTTAAGTGTGTTGTTATCATCGATTGATGCGATGGAAATGACCCTTGAACCGTCTGCGGACGACGGCTTCGCGCAGAAATTATTGTCGAATATGAGGCAGGAAGTAAAGCGGATGACCAATTTAGTAAGTGATCTGCTGACATTGGCCCGTTCGGATTCGGATTCCATCGAAACGAAAATCGAAACGTTTGATTTCCGTCCGCAAGCAGATAAAGCGATGGAGTCTGTCAGTCCGCTGGCTGCTTCAAAGGAGATCTCGCTGCAGCTAGATGCGCCGGAAACACTTGTGGTAATGGGGGATTCCCAGCGCTTGTCGCAGCTTCTATACATTCTTTTGGATAATGCCATTAAATACACTCCAGCTGGCGGAGTAGTCTGTCTCTTTCTTGCAAAAGAAAGCCAGCACCTGTGCATTAAGGTTGAAGACACTGGAATCGGCATCAGTCAGGAAGACCAAAAGCATATTTTTGAACGTTTTTACAGGGCGGACAAATCACGTTCACGGCAAATGGGAGGACATGGTCTCGGCCTCTCCATCGCCAAATGGATCGTGGACATCCATCATGGAACGATTCAGCTGACCAGCGAACCCGGCAAGGGAAGCACGTTTGTGATTCGAATTCCCATGAAACGGGAATCGAAGTCCATGTAAAAGCAGCATTGTGGTGCGGATCTGAAACGGGCCCCAGCAATCCTTGTGAAAGTAAATTTGGCGAATTGGATCCTTAAGAAAAGGGATCTGAAGCCCATGTTGAAAATCAACATTTGTGATTTGAATTCCTAAGAAGTGGGGGCACTGCAATCCATGTAATATAAACAGTTGCGATTTGAATCAACCTGAAATGGGCCCCTTGGCTTCGTGAAAGGAACTCGCGTTTGGATTCAGCATGAAATGAGATCCGCAATCCTTGTAAAAGCAATTTTACGATGAGAACCCTAAATAACCAAGGATTTTTGCCAAACCTGTTGAAACAGGTTTGGCCGTCAATTGATCAATTTGGAGCGATCGTATCAGGTTTATGTTTCCGCGCGGAATGATTTTCCCAATTCTCGGCCGAGTCCAAAATAATGCCGGAAATTATAAATTAATGGGCTCCATTTTGTCGGATCAATGTGAGCATTGTCTAGTAAAATATGCTGGTGAGCATGAACTTTTTTAACCTCTGTTTCAATAATGGCCAAGTCTGGTGCATATTCCGGAACACGGATATGCAAAACCGCCGCCTCCAATTGCAGCGGACATTCGCTAATCCGTGTCGGAGCTACGTTATGAGACGCGCACTCCGTCAGACCGCTTGCTGAATATTTTTCTTTTTCAAAAGAAAAACCCATTGATTTTTTCATATCTGGCACCGGATATTTTCCTGTATATGGAGCAAGCCGCTCGACATGTTCCCAAAGTTGGGAGTCCGGTAAATTCATTACGCATTCTCGATGGCGGACTATGTTTTCATATGCCTTCCCTAACGTGCTGAGGCCTAAAAAGATAAAGGGGCCTAACGCCCACGATGATGAGATGGGGCTAATGTTGGTTGTTTCATCTTCATTAAGTGTGTTTAATAAAATGACAGGTGTTCCGTAATAAAGAATTTTAGGACGAATGACGGTTGTTTGACCGTTTATTAATTTTTTCACAGTTTCCATCTCCTTTCAATTTTCCTTCAGCCTTATCATAAATGATTAATATTTCTATGGTCATCGAAATATGGATTACAAAAAAATGAACCCCTAAACTGTCGCATGCTGCCCAGTCAAGTAAGAGGTAACCTTTCTGAGGCTGCGATTCTATCAATTGCTAATATAGGGCGGCTGAACCGGCCAGAATTAAACCGTAAACTCTTACCCCTAAATTAACTTCAAAAGGCAGGAAAGCGTTCCGTGATCTTTTTTCTTTTAGAATTCGTTTCCTGATAGAGTAATTTTTCCAAAAAATCACACACTACTAAGTAGGATTTATTTTTGGAAAAGGGGTTGTTATATGTTTAAACCGACTGCCGGTGAGAAATTGGTTGAGCTGTTGATCGAGTGGGGAGTGGACCATATTTATGGGATGCCTGGTGACTCAATCAATTCGATTATTGAACCGCTTCGAAAAGCGAAAGGCAAGATCAAGTTTATTCAGGTGCGGCATGAGGAGGCAGGGGCATTGGCTGCAGCAGCATATGCCAAGCTGACAGGGAAACTTGGGGTTTGTATGGCCATTGCTGGTCCTGGTGCTATCCATCTTCTAAATGGCTTGTATGATGCCAAACTGGACGGGGCACCGGTTCTCGCGATTACTGGCCAGGTAGAGACCGACCTGCTTGGGACTGGTTCATTTCAGGAGGTAAATTTGGAAAGAATGTTTGACGATGTCGCTGTGTATAACCAGCGGATTATGTCGGCTGAGCAGCTTCCGGCTGTTGTCAATCAAGCGATACGTATGGCCTATGCCCAAAAAGGTGTTTCTGTGCTTACGATTCCGGATGATGTTCCCCGGTTTGAGGTAGGGAAAGAAGCTCGGCACACCTCTGCTTTTACAGCTAGGCAGACAATTCTCCCACTTATGGGGGATTTACAAAAGGCGAAGGAACTTATAGAAACTGCCAGGCAGCCGGTCATTCTTGCAGGAAGAGGCGCCCACGGATCCCGTGATGAATTATTGCTATTCGCTGAAAAAATCGCTGCTCCTATTGTGTTGACGCTGCCAGGTAAAGGTGTTATTCCTGATAAGCATCCATACTGTTTGGGGGGGCTCGGCTTGATTGGGACAAGAGCCGCCTATGAAGCGATGCAGGAAACCGACCTTTTGCTTATGATTGGCACCTCCTATCCGTTTACTGGCTTTTTGCCGGATAAGGCAAAAACCATCCAAATTGACATTGAACCGGGGCAAATTGGCAAAAAATATCCTGTTGATGTTGGTTTGGCAGGAGAAACCAAAGTGACGCTTGATTGGTTAACCCAAAATGTCAGCAGGAAGGAGGACCGCAGCTTTTTAGAGAGAAGTGCGGATCGGATGAATAAATGGTGGGACAAATTGGAGTTCCAGGAGGAGGAAACTTCTGTTCCGATTAAGCCGCAACGGGTGATTCGTGCACTTCAGGAGGTTGCGGATGATAATGCGGTTTTATCCGTGGATGTTGGGAATGTGACTGTGTGGATGGCCCGGCATTTTCATATGACAAATCAACAATTTATTATTTCGAGCTGGTTGGCAACACTTGGATGTGGACTGCCAGGTGCTATCGCGGGGAAAATTGCTTACCCGCATAAGCAGGTTTTTGCTATTTGCGGCGACGGCGGGTTTGCGATGACAATGGCCGATTTCGTTACAGCGGTGAAATATGAGCTTCCCATTGTGGTCATCATCTTAAACAACCATAAGATTGCGATGATTAAGTTTGAACAAGAAGTCATGGGAAACATCGAATATGCCACCAACCTGCATAATCCTAATTTTGCCCAATACGCAGAGGCATGCGGCGGAAAAGGATTCCGTGTAGAAAACTCAGAAGAACTGCTCCCGGCATTAAAATCAGCTGTGGAACTCAATAAACCATGCATCATAGATGTCGTCGTCGACGCACAAGAAGCCCCGATGCCCGCCAATATCACCTTCGCCCAAGCAGCAGGTTACACCAAACACATGATCAAAGTCCTGTTCGAAGAAGGCCGGCTAGATTTGCCTCCGTTGTAAGGTGTCATGTAAGGTGTCAGGCACCGCTCGTGGACAAAACCTTAAATTTGTCCGTCTGGGGTGGACAGGGGATGGGAAGGAAAGACGCTTTGGTTGGATGCAACGTTAAAGCGTCTTTTCTATTAGCGATTATTTAGTCTGTTTTTTTGTAAGGTAGATGACGTTTATTTATCAACGTTTTTAATTTGGGGATTCCGTTCCTTTTAAGCTTCTACGCCAAGAAACTACTAAAGTGCTGAAAGTACCTTAAGGGTTATATTTTTTCAAAAATGCGGAAACGGCATTAGTCATTTTTTTCGCCTCGTCAGATGCATTACTTGCCCCGAGAACGGCTGTAACGCCGCTATGCGTTAATGTTTGAACACTAAAAGATTCAATCGTATTGCCTGAACCTTTTGCTTGATCCACAAACGAGGCAATTGAACCATTCCCATGTGCTACTAAAAACATTGGAGGCAGTTTTTTATTAGAAGCATAGGTAACCGGCGAAGCTTCAGCCCAAACCTTTTGGTCATTTCCGAAAACCTTTTTATAACTGCCCATCCTTTGAATAAAAGCAGTTAAATCCAAAGGACCTTCTAAGCTGATAATCGAGTTGATGGATTGCGGCGAAAGGCCGACACGATTTAGGTAAGCTGGGTTTGTTCCGATTAGCATGACCAAATGCCCGCCCGAAGAGTGTCCCATCAAATTTAATTTCCTGCGGTCAATTTGGTATTTCGCAGCGTTATCATAAACCCATTTTACGGACTCTGCTACATCATCAGCCATATCCACATAGCTTACCTTTGGGGAGAGCCGATGATTAATGGAAATAAAAACATACCCGTTATTCGTAAAAAAAGCAGGCTTTTCGGCTACATTCGATTTATCCCCACCGCTCCAGCCCCCGCCATGAACATAAATGATCACTGGCAGCTTCTTGCTTCTGTTCACAGCAGGTGCATAAAGATCTAACGATTGTTTAGAATCTGGTCCATACTTTAAACTCACATGTTTTGGAATCTGCACCTGCCCACTAGTGTGATGCGAAAAATAGAAACCAGAGCCAATCAGTGCAATTAAGACAATCGAAAACAATATGTAATTTCCTTTATAATGGAGAAACTTTCCTATTTTCAACTTATCCACCTTCCTTTTCATCATTATACAACTGTTGGTGCCTGACACCGAAATTCATCATAAAATTGAACTATTAAAAATTTGTTAATAAACAAAAATAGAAAGAGGTGCTTGATTTGATCCCCTCGAATAATATAATGATTTAAATACACTTATTGGAGGCAATACATGGGATATATTGAAGATTTGCGAAAAATAATTGGAACACGGCCGCTGATTTTGGTCGGGGCGGTGGTTGGTGTGATAGATGAACAAGGCCGGATTTTGCTTCAGCAAAGACCAAATGGAGTCTGGGGACTGCCAGGCGGATTATTGGAATTGGAAGAGTCCGCTGAAGAGGCTGCAAGGAGAGAAGTATATGAAGAGACGGGAATTGAAGTCGGCCAGCTGGAATTAGTGGGCGTTTTCTCTGGGAAGCAGTATTTTGTAAAATTGGCAAACGGGGATGAATTCTATCCTGTCACGATTGCGTACGCTTCTAAGGATTTAAAGAACAATGACATCCAAATTGATGGCGAGGAAACGATAGATGCTAGATTTTTTAATCCAAGAGAATTACCTGAACAAGCGAGCCCTTTAGTTAAAAGTTTGATTGAGCGTTATATTGATGAAAAATAAATCCTGTTAGGAAATGGCCGCCTCTCTTTCGAAAGGGCGGCAGCCATATATTTTTAAAACAAGAGCTCCCCATCAATTTGGGGAGCTTTTGCTTTTTGAGCAATTTCTTTTGCCTTGTTTCCTATTAATCAAGAAAGAAGGTCCCGACCTCATATATATGGAAAAACTTTTCAAAGACTAAATAAGTTTTTTTGATATATCAAAGATTGATAATTTGGTAGAATATTAATAATAGAAAATCAGATTAAATGAAATGGGGTATAGGATTTTGCGCAAATTGACAGCTATGGTTCTAGCACTTCCGCTGCTGCTTGCCCCTGCTACGGGATATGCTGAAGGTTTAGGAAGTACCGTCTTAAAGTCAGGAAAAATGGAGCAGCCGGAGAATGCTGCCCGAACACTTAAAGATGTTGCTTATACTCCGAGCCCATCAAGTAACTTAAAAAGCAGCACATCCTTAGGTGACCGTTATGTTGTGATCAGTAATGAGTCAACAGATGAAATATCCTCACAGTCTACGGGAAGTCTGGAGCTTAAAAGTTTAAAAACAGGATTAAAATCCGGCACTTATCAGGTAGATTACAATAAACCTTTTGACGGAACCGTTAGCCAAAATAAAGTCATTCGCAAAAGTATGCTAACAACCACCACGGTTTACCATGTGGGCGATAGCAAATTGTTTTGGGTAACCGACTTGAACACGAACCAAAATTATCAAATCAGTGCCAGGTTAGCTTACAGTGGAACGAAAGCCCAGGTTTGGGTGAATAATAATCAAATTTCGGACACAGATGCGGCCAAGCTGGGGGCGGAATTTGATACGAATATTTATCCGGAAGTTACCAACAATTTTGGAGCGGCACCGGATATCAACCATGATGGAAAGATTAATATTCTTTGCTATGACATTCAGGATGATTTTGCTGAAACCGGCGGTTATGTTGCCGGATATTTCGGGGCTGAAGATTTATATAACACGGCACAATCTAATAAATCGGAAATTTTTTACATTGACACCTACCCAACGATGGGTACTGGTACGACAAAAGATGTCACTCAAGCATACAGTACATTGGCACATGAATTCCAGCATATGGTGAATTTTAACCAAAATGTCCTTGTTGAAAAAGGAGATCCAATGGATACATGGCTGGATGAAGGCTTGGCGATGGCTTCGGAACAAATTTATTCGGGACATGGTCAAGAGGACCGGTTAGCGTATTATAACGAGTCTGCGGCAATTCGCAACGGGCAGTCGCTGTTATATTGGGATGATGCCGGCGACACATTGGCTAATTATTCTTTGTCCTATTTATTTATTCAGTATTTAAAAATTCAGTGCGGTCAAGGGGATCGGATTTTTAAAGAAATCATCGATGATCCTAATAATAATTATAAGGCTGTTGAAGATGTGGCGAAAAAGTATATCAGCCCGAATATTACGTTTGGAAAATTAATGACGGATTTCCGTATTGCCTTGTTGTTGAAATCTCCTACAGGCCTATACGGTTTCAAAGGGGATCCGTTCTTTGATTCTATTAATCCGCAAATCTTCACTGGCAGCACCACCAATCTAAGGGGCGGGGGGGCTGTTGTAGAAAGTTTTAACTCAGCAGAGGGCTTTTCTGTTCCTGTCAACAAAGGCGCTAATGTCACTTATACCTTTTTGAATAAAGACCAAGGAACTGGGCCGGCGAATCCATTACCTTTAAATACCCCTGTTGTGAGTACGATCTGGAATAGCGATACACAAGTAAAGGGAACAGCGGATCCAGATACTACTGTTTCGGTTTATGTTGGACAAAAGGAAATTGGCATTGCCTATACGAGTAGTTCGGGGGCATTTACGATCAATATTCCGCAGCAAGCTGGCGGGACGGTTGTTCAAATTTTCGAAAAAGATGATTCAGGGAATGTAAGCTCAGCTGCATCCATTACCGTGAAGACTGTTCCATTGGAAGGCTGGGTGAAATCGGGCGGAAGCTGGTATTACTATAATCTATCTACCGAGAAAAAAGTGACGGGCTGGCTTCAGGTGAACGGAAAATGGTACTACTTCAATGGAAATGGTGTAATGAAAACCGGCTGGCTGCAGAGCGGCAGCACATGGTATTACCTCGACGCAAGCGGCGCTATGAAAACGGGCTGGGTGAAAATAGGCACCAAATGGTACTATCTAGCATCCAATGGCGCCATGAAAATCGGCTGGATCCAAACCGGCGGCAAATGGTACTACCTTTACAAAGACGGCTCAATGGCCTACAACACCACCATCAACGGCTACAAACTTGGAGCCGGCGGTGCCTGGGTCGGCAGCTCCAAGACCAAGTAAAAAAATGGTGCCTGACACCATAATCCCAGGGCATCCTAATTGTCCATCCCAGGTGGACATAATGGCGGTTTTGTCCACGGGCGGTGCCTGACACCAATATTTGAAAAAATTTGTCTACCACAGTATTAGATACTGTGGTATTTTTCGTATGAGGGGGTCTTATAGATTATGAGACTATTAGAGAGTGATTTGTTTTTAGCAATGATTGGCATGGGGAAAAGGGAGTTATAGAGATGAAAAAGACGTTGAAAGATTTATGGCTGATTTTGTTCGGATCCCTTATTTATGCGGTGGGTGTTAACTATTTCACAATCCCAAATCGGCTGTCCGAGGGCGGTATATTGGGGATCACGATTGTGGCCCACTATTTGTTTAATTGGTCGCCGGGGGTGGTCAATTTTATTTTAAACGCCCTACTGCTTGTTGTAGGCTATAAGTTTTTTGAAAAACGGGCATTTACGTATACGCTCATTTCCATCGCGGCATCCTCGATCTTTATGTCATTGACAGAAACGATTGAAAAACCGTTAACCCACGATACACTGCTAGCCTCCATTTTTGCCGGGTTGTTGGTTGGGGCAGGAGTGGGCTTTGTTTTTCGCAGTGGCGGAACGTCAGGTGGAACGACAATTTTGGCTAGTTTGGCAAATCAATTTTTAGGTTGGAGTATGGGGAAAGCTGTTCTTATTATGGATATTGTCGTTGTCACTGGCTCAGTCTTTATTATCGGATTGGAAAAATCGATGTACACACTTCTGGCGGTATATGTTGGAGCGAAAGCCATTGACTTCATTGTTGAAGGGTTAGATGAAAGAGTGGCAGTGATGATCATCTCCAATTCACCCGAGAAGGTCCTGGAGAATATTACAAGTAAAATGTCACGTGGACTCACCGTATTGGATGGCCGTGGCGGTTACACGGGACAAAACAAAGAGGTCCTCTATATTGTGGTTAATAAACAGGAAATCGTCCAGTTAAAAAATATCATCCAGGAAGTCGACCAAAACGCCTACGTCACCGCACATAATGTACATGAAATGCTGGGTAAAGGCTACAAGGCCTATAAAACTACTTAAACAGCAGCAAATAGAAGAGAGGAGTGTACCCTACTTCTCTCTTCCTTTTTTTCTTACTATCATATTATTTTGGATATATTTTCCTAAATGTCCTCCCAGCGTGTACAAAGAGGCTATTTGTCCACGAGCGGTGCCTGACACCACCGAATGACACCGCCAAAATGAGACAGCACCAAAATGAATGACCCCGTTAGATCTTTTCTACATTTACTCTTCCGGAGAAGAAGACGGCACCGCCCCCCATGTCGGCGATTCGGTCGGGGGTGAGTTGGTTGATGAGGTATTTGGCTGATTGGACATATGTGTCAGCACGGCCTGCAGAGCTGACCGGGGCTCCAGCATATGTTGACTCCGCGGCATCTGCCCACAGTCCTTGTGTGACGACGACTCCTGGGAGAACCTGTTCGCCAACCGCTGCTTTGATCATACACTCACCACGAAGATTCCAAACGCGGACTAAATCGCCATCCTTGATTCCCAATGACTCAGCATCCAATTGATGCATAAACAGCCTAGGTTCTTTTTCGAGAGAAATGTGCTTACTGTTGTTTGAAAAAGTAGAGTTCAAGAAATGATGGGTCGGTCCCGGGACAAAGCTAAACCGGAAATCCCCGTCGTCTGCCAAAGGAATATAGGTTGGGAGTGGCGGATAACCGTCCTGCTTCATCCTCTCAGAATATAATTCTATTTTTCCGCTTGGTGTAGGTAGAGCGCCAGAGAACAGTGGTTTGGTTTGTGCTTTCATATACGTTTTCTCCACCAAATTTTCATAGCAGATTCCTTCCAAATAAGGGTTTTGCGGATGATCTAAAGCTGAAGCGATCATTTCTGCTTCTGTTTCTGCAAAAACCGAATCCGTAAACCCCATCCCCGCCGCCAACAAGCGGAAAACCTCCACATTGGACTTCGCCTCTGCAAATGGTTCGATCACCGGTTGTTGAAGCTGAATGTAATGGTGCCAATACGAGGTGTAAAAATCCGTATTTTCAAACGAGGAAGTGGCTGGTAAAACAAGATCAGCATATTTCGCCGTTTCTGTTAAAAACAAATCATGTACAACCATAAATAAATCCTCACGGGCAAGACCATTACGGACCTTATTGCTCGAAGGAGCCACCACCGCAGGATTCGACCCGTACACATACAGCGATTTTACCGGCGGGTTCAGATCCATTAAGGCATCACCAAGCTGGTTCATGTTAATGACGCGGGTATGTTTATTTTTCAAAAGGTCCGGACGCTGCAAGCTTTCACTATTAAAAGCAAGGTATCCAGAGTTCCCCTTAATGGCACCTCCGCCTTTCACAAGCCACTGACCGGTTATGGCCGGCATACAGGAAACAGTCCGGACGAACATCCCACCATTATCATGATGCTGAGGCCCATTTCCAATCCGAATATACGCCGGCGAAGTGGTTCCATACATACGAGCCAGCTTATATATATCTTCGACAGGTACGCCAGTGATTTCAGCGACCTTCACTGGATCGTATGAAGCGATATGTTCCCGGAGTTCTGTGTATCCCACCGTATATTTTTGTAAAAAATCATCATCAACCATATTTTCAGCAAACAAAATATGCATGAGCCCTAAAGCGAGGGCGCTGTCGGTTCCAGGATAGATCGGAATAAACCAATCTGCCAATCTCGCAGTCTGATTTTTTTGAACGTCAATGACCACAATTTTGGCGCCATTTTGCTTGCGGGCCTTTTGTGCCAGGACAACCTGATGCATATTGGTACTGGCCGCATTAATTCCCCAAAAAATAATCAGCTTGGAATGAATGGTGTCCTCTGGATCGATTCCGAAGCTGCCGCCCATTGTATATTTGTAACCGACAGACCCTGCGGATGAGCAAATGGCTCGGTCCAACTGCGAGGCGCCGAGGTGATTCCAAAAACGGCGGTCGATACCTTCCGCTGCAATCCTGCCCATATTCCCGTAAAAACTGTAGGGGAGAATGCTTTCCGGCCCATCCGTTTGTATCATCTCTTTCCACCGAGTTGTGATCGTGCTAATAGCTTCCTCCCAGCTGATCGGGGTGAACTTTCCCTCTCCTTTTTGTCCTATCCGTTTCAGAGGCGTTTTCAACCTTTTTCCATCATAGATTCGCTCCGCCATATTTCGGACTTTGTTGCAGATATTTCCTTGGGTGACGGGATGATTCGGATCTCCCTCCACCTTTACAATTTTTCCATCCTTTTTGTGGAGGAGCAGCCCGCATTGGTCTGGGCAATCGAGAGAGCAGACGGATCGAAAAATGCCGTTTTGTTGATTTTTATCGTCAGACATGAGTTTTTCCCCTTTTGTAAATTTTTACAGATCAACCATTCTATTAAAAATATACTAACGCAGTCTGCTCGCAAATGTCACTAATAAAAAAGACTGAAAAAAAAACCACTCGTTAAAGAGTAGTTCTATTTCATTTTTAGCGCGATAAAATTAGCTGATGGTTACTGTGATTTGGCGGCACAATCGGATAAACGTTCTCCTCTTCGACCACATTGAATTCCATCAATACAGGCCCATGATGCTTTAATCCAGCCTCAATCACCTGCTGTGCTTCTTGGCTGGAATGAGCATAATAACCTGGAATGCCATAGGCTTCGGCTAGTTTGGAAAAATGAGGGGAGCTTAATTTGACGGCCGAATAGCGGCCGTTGTAGAACAACTCCTGCCATTGGCGCACCATACCAAGATAGCCGTTATTTAAAATCGCCATTTTTAGCGGCAGTTCGTATTTGACCGCTGTCACCAATTCTTTTAGATTCATTTGAAAGCTGCCATCACCGGAAACACAGAGAATGGTTTTTTCTGGGAAAGCAGCCGCTGCGCCAATTGCTGCAGGCAGCCCATAACCCATTGTCCCTAAGCCGCCTGAACTTAAAAAGGTCCTCGGCTTTGAAAAGCGGTAATGGTGAGCCGTCCAAATTTGGTGTTGCCCAACATCTGTTACGACAATGGTTTCGTCACCGGAATACTTGGCCAGGGTTTGAATCACGGTCTGTGGGCTTAAGAAACAGTTAGATTTGTCAAAACGTGGCACAGTCCGTTTCCAATCTACCGCTTCATTGACCCAGTCATCTGCATGTTTCCTTATCTGTTCATAGTCCAGTTTGTCTTTTAATTGAAAAAGAAATTCTTTTGCGTCGCTGACAATAGGCAGGTCAGCGGGAATGATTTTATTAATTTCGGCAGGATCGATATCGACGTGAATCTTTTTGGAATTCGGTGAAAAACTACTCACCTTTCCAGTAACGCGGTCACTGAAGCGAACCCCTATACTGATTAAAAGATCACAGTGATGCACCGCTTTATTGGCTGCATAGGTTCCGTGCATGCCAAGCATCCCAAGAAATAAAGGATTGCCAGCCTCCATTGCGCCGATTCCCATCAAGGAGCTGACAACCGGAATCCGCGAATGCTTTACGATTTCTCTTAAATCAATCGCTGCTCCTGATGAGATAACCCCGCCGCCGATAAAAAGGACGGGTTTTTTTGCTTTTTCCATCCATTCCTTGGCAATATCCATCCATCTCTTTTGTGGGATGTCCTGTTTTGAAGGAAGGACTTTCCCCGGTTCTTCACGGGTGGGACTCCCGATGTTGTTTTTCGTTATTTCAATTAATACTGGCCCAGGTCTTCCATTCGTGGACATTTCCAGGGCTTTTTTTAGCTCTGGCTGGAGGGTATCTAAATCATTTATAGGGAAAGAGTACTTTGTAATCGGCATGGTCATGCCTATGATATCTAACTCTTGTGCTGTTTGACTATTGCTTGGGTTTAATGGTGTTCCGGCAATCACAACAAGTGGCACAGAGTCGCTGTAGGCTGTTGCGATCCCTGTAATACTATTTGTAATCCCCGCTGCTGTTGTCAGAAAAACGACCCCCGGTCTTCCAGTTGCCCGGGCATAACCATCTGCAGCGTGAACAGCAGACTGCTCATTTTGCAATAAACAACACCGGATACCCGATTCCTCAGGTGGAATAATCCCATGATGACTGCAGCTAAAAACGCAATCTACCCCAAGAATACGAAACGACTCAAACGCAATAGAATTCCTAACTCCTTTACTTACCAACACACTCACCCAATTTCATCGATTTTAAAATATTTTAAATTATCAGTCGAACAAAATATGTGATATATCTCTCAAACCCTAAAACTTTTTTAAATACAACGTGTCCACCCTAGGAGGACAATTGTCCACCAATGGTGTCAGGCACCAATTTTCAAAACTCATTTTCACATACTTTTCACACATATCTTCCGAAGTTTTGCCGGGTCCAGTGGTTATACTTGAATTTGTAAGCAGGACATGTTGAAAGGAGTGTTGGTTGATGAATGTGAAGAAAGGTTTGATTGCAGGTGTTGGGGCTGTGATGCTACTGGGAGGTGCTTATGGTGTCCATGGGGTGTATGCGGCGACGTCGACTTCAAGTGATTCGTCCCAGGTTACTACTAGTGCTCAAGCTGGCCATTTAGGGAAGAGGCTTCAGGTGGTGAGCCAATATAAAACGCAAATTCATCAATTGAATCAGCTGCGGGAGGATCGTCTTGAATTAAAGAAACAAATTCTGTCAAAGCGTGATCAGCTGTTGGATTTGGAGATTGCGGTCAAACAGAGCGGCGATAAAGAGAAATTAAAACAGGCGAGAGCAGTAAAACAACAAATTAAGGGTCTTCGTGAGCAGCTTAAGCCACTTTTAAAATCCCAGCGGAGCGAAGCAAAGACATTGAAACAGACTTTGAAAAATGGCGGTGATGCCAGCGAAGAATATCAGACAGTCATCTCAACAGCGCAACAAATTAATGATAAATTGAATCAAGTATCTGCGGATTTAGATCAGTTAATTTCCATTCTAAAATAAGGTATTCCTGAAGAGATAGTGGTACTGCGCTATCTCTTCTTTCATATATAATGAAGTTGAGGTGAAACGATTATGAAGCATATCTTTGTCATCGATGACGAAAAAAACATCCGAGACATTTTACAAAAGTATATAGAAAGTGAAGGCTATAAAGTAACACTTTTTTCAGATGGCCGAAATGTCTATGAGGAGATGCAGAGACTGAAGCCGGATCTGCTGATTATCGACATTATGATGCCACATTTGGATGGTCTTGAGCTCTGTAAAAAAATCCGTACCGCAAGCGATATCCCGATTATTTTTGTATCAGCAAGGGATGGGGAGTTTGACCGTATTTTGGGGCTGGAACTCGGAGGGGATGATTATTTAACAAAACCGTTCAGCCCAAGGGAATTAATGGTCCGGATTAAAAATATTTTTAAACGAATGGAAAAAATGGTGAATACCAGCACGCGCACATTAAAAATCCGAGACGTATTCATTGACCTGGATAGAAGATACATTGAAAAGGACGGACAGGAAATGAAATTGACAACAAAAGAGTATGAGCTGTTCGTATTTTTGTCCCAAAACAAGGGCAAACCATTTACTCGGGAAGAATTGCTGGAGTTTATCTGGGGCTATGAATATGCCGGAGATGGCCGGCTGATTGACGACCTGGTGAAAAGAATCCGAAAAAAACTGGAAGTGAACCAATCCAAAGTGGAATTGTCGACCATTTGGGGATATGGGTATCGAATGGATGAGTGAGCAGCGTGAAAATCGGATCTAAGCTATTATTCACTTACTTTATCTTAATTATTAGCATTTTTTTCATCACTAGCTTTTCCTTCCATTTTATCTCAGAACGCTATTTGCTCCATGAAACTGAGCTGCAGCTGCAGAAAGAAGCAAAAGTGGTCAGTGGACTTCTTGATAAAACAGCTCTTTCAAGGGAGGCTGTCCGCAAGAAGTTGAAGAATCGAAAAGCTCTTGCTGTGACAGAACGGTTAATGTCGGCTAAAATGATCATTTGGACTGGGGATCAGACCGTCATCTATACGGATTTTAGAGGCGGGACGCTAGTGGATGTCCTCCAGCAAAGCAACGGGGCAGGGCAGAAATTCGTTTCGAAAACAGCAGTAATTTCTGCGAAAAATGGAATGCCAAAAGGCTATGTAACGCTCGTTGCCAGACTCGACCAAGTTCAGGAGCTTAATCAGCTGATGCGCCGGTCGCAAATTGTCAGTTTGATTATTTCTGCATTAATTGCCGTGATCTTGGGGTTATTTTTCCAAAGAGGGCTGACGAGGCCGATTCGAATGCTGACAGAACAAATGAAACAATTTTCGCTGAAAAGGGCAAATAGGGAAATCCGTCTTCAAACAAATGATGAAATCGGTGAATTGGCGGAGAGCTTTAATGCCTTGTCGCGCAGGCTGAAGAAGTATGATGAAGATCAAAAGGTATTCTTTCAGAATGCATCACATGAATTGAAAACGCCGTTAATGGCCATTCAAGGGAATGCAGAAGGAATTTTAGATGGAATTGTGACTGGCGTGGATGTAAATAAGAGCTTGAATGTCATAATTGCTGAAAGCCAGCGGTTGAAACGGATTGTAGAAGGCATCACGTATTTGGCGAAGCTAGAGAGTGTAGAGGAGAGCTTTACCATTAAACCTGAGCAGTTGGAGACAGTGATCCAGGAAGCCGTGCAAAGTGTTGGCGGCCTAGCAGCACAGAAGGGGATTGACATAGTAGTGGAGTGTAAAGTGCCAGATACTTTAAAAGTGAATGTTGATCGGGAAAAAATAGTTCGCGCCCTCATTAATCTGTTGGGGAATGCTGTCCGCTATGCGAACTCTGTTGTGATGATCAGAAGTCTTTTTGAGGCTAAGGGTGTGCGGCCGGATGAAAAAATTAAACGTGAGTCGAATCGAACCCAAGGGAAAAACGAGCAAGATAAAGCACTAACAGAAACCCTCATCATCGAAGTAATAGATGACGGACCTGGATTGGCAAAGGGAGAGGAAGGAAAAGTCTTTCAGCGCTTCTACAGCGGGCAGGAAGGAGGTTCAGGAATTGGGCTCGCTATCACGAAAGCCATCATCGAAGGTCACGGCGGCACTATTCAGGCAGGCAACGGCAAGCAGGGAGGAGCGGTATTCCGCATTTGCTTAAATGAAAAACCGCCCTCACGATAAATGTGAAGGCGGTTTTGGTGATGTGATGATTATTGATGGAGGAAATTCCCAAGACCGTTAAGGAGCCCGGTGCAAAGTTCGCTTTGGTAGCTGTTGCTTAGCAGATTTGCCCGTTCTTGATCGTTAGTGATAAAGCCGATTTCTACTAGAACGGCAGGGGCGTTATTGCCTCTTATTACCCGGAAACTTTCATCCTTAATACCTCTGGTTACAGCGCCGGTTGTTTTAATAAGTTGAGATTCAAGGCAATCTGCAAGCTCCGTGCTTTGGGCCGGCATGACCCCGTCTACAGAATTATAATACGTTTCAATCCCACTTGCGCTTGCGCTTGTTGAAGAATTGACGTGAATACTTATAAACGCATCTGGTTTAATAGAATTAGAGTATTCCACTCGTCCATCCAATGTTACAAAAACGTCCGTGCTTCGTGTCATATAAACGGTTGCTCCATGAGATCTAAGCAGGTCGGCAAACTTCAAACTTACTTGCAGATTAATATCCTTTTCGTAAACTCCTCCACCGGTAGCCCCGCTGTCATAGCCGCCATGACCAGGGTCGAGGACAATCGTTTTGCCAGTTAAATCTCCAGTTTCTGAAATCCAAACACCATCTGAGGTAAATAAGTATTCTTTTCCATTTATAGTGACTGTGCCTGACTGTCTGACTCCATTGGCATCAGAATAGTACCACGCGTCATCTATCAAGAACCAGCCTGTTTTCAAGGCACCTGAAGAGCCGAAGTAATACCAGTTGTCTTGATTCTGCCACCATCCAGTTTGCATAGTCCCATTTGAATTCAAATAATATTTAGCATTGTTGTAGACGAGCCATCCAGTTTGCATTTGTCCCTGGCTGTTTAAGTAGTACCATTTCCCGCCGTCTAGCACCCATCCGGTTTTCATGGAGTAATCACTGCCGAAGTAATACCAAAAGCCATTTAGTTGAAGCCATGCTTTTTGCAGTTCACCATTCTGATTGGCATAGTATTTTGGGCTGTCGGCACTTGTCCAGCCATTAGAAAAAAGTGTCCCATCTTGATTGAAATAATAGCCATTATCGCCAATGGTTTTTTCACCAATTGTCATGGCACCGTTAGTATCAAAATAGTATGTTTTGCCTTGATCCTGGAACCATCCTGTCTCCATCACACCATTTTGGTCAAAATAATATTTCTTCCCGTCCAATGTTTGCCATCCGGTTTGGATGATCCCATCATTATTCGTTAAATAGCGGTCATTTCCGCTGGTTCCCCAGCCTGCAGCTAGGCTTCCATCCATGTTAAAAAAATAGGTTTTGCCTTCAATAGTAGTAGGTCCTGCAGCAGCTGAACCATCGGTTTGAAGGAAATACTTCTTCCCGTTTACTTCTATCCATTGATTGGACTGCATAACCCCTGAGCTATTAAAATAATAAACTTTTTTATCAATCGTTTGCAGTCCCGAGCCTCGTGCCCCGCTTGTTTTAAAATAGTACTTGTTGGAGCCAAACTGGAGCCACCCAGTTTGCATGGCTCCGCTGTTTTGCAGATAATACCATGTAGTACCCTGCTGAAGCCACCCTGTTTTCATTACTCCGCTTGCATCTAAAAAGTACCATTTCCCGCCCGTAAAGAGCCATCCAGTTTTCATGGCCCCACTATTTTGCAAGAAGTACCATTTGCCATTGTTGAATAACCAGCCAGTCTTCATAACTCCGTTTGTATCCATATAATACCACTGGTTTCCAACGAGTTTCCAGCCCTTCACAGGAGTTTGGTTTTGTAAGTAGTACCATTTCCCATTTACCAACTTCCAGCCAGTGATACTGCTTGCATAAGAATGGGAAGTTCCATATCCAAACGCAAGTACCAAAACGGCTAGTAAAAATACTAGTTTTCTTTTCCACGCAAAGTCTCTTACAAGTTTGTTCATTTCAATCTAAGGCAGCTCAGCCTATAAATGGCTTCCTCTTCCTTGTTTTTCACGCTCCTTATTGTCTATTAAATCCAGATATCTCTTTATATTTTGATATCCTAAATTTTCTATTTTTATATTAAACGGTATTTATAGTTCTGTGAAGGGAATTTCGACATTCTTTTTTTCCTTGAACTGGAAAAAACGCTGATTTAATCGAATTAAATATTTTAAGAGAATGTAGAAATATGATGGAAGTTGAAGGAACTTTATCCTTATTTTACTCCAGAAGTATCAAAACGATGAGAAATACATATTTCCTGGGGAATTTCGTCGAATGACTTAGAAAATCAATCTGATCAATTTTCGACAAATTTGCGAATTATGTAAAATGATGGTTGGAACTCTGTATAATAAAAATTAAGGGATGGTGCCTGACACCATTAAAAAGAAAGCCACAGTGCCAATTGTTTTTAGTAAAACATTTCAAATAAAATTAAAGGAGTGATTGAAGTTGGTACGTCAGGTTCGAACATGGTTTGCCGGTGCAATGTATCATGTGACGAGCAGGGGGATTAGGAAAAGCCCACTATTTATGGAGGATGAGGATTATGAGAGATACTTTGCCATTTTAGAAGAAGCCAAAGACAAATACCCCTTTATTCTTCACAGTTATTGTTTAATGACCAATCATACACATCTCCAGATCGAGACATGCGAAACACCTCTCCCAATCATTATGAAACATCTTAATACAAAGTACGCAAAATTTTTCAATAAAAAATATGATTTCTCGGGTCACGTGTTTGACAAACGTTATGGAGCAGAATTACTGAATTCTCCCGAATATGAAATTGATGTAAGCAAGTACATTCATTTAAACCCAGTCACGGCAGGAATGGTGACAGCCCCGGAAGGATATCCGTGGAGCAGCTACCGTGCTTATGTTTTCAACGAAACAAAACCGCTGATTGATTCCGCACGAATACTTTCCTACTTTCCCGCCCCTCCTGCACAATATTACCTGCACTATATGAAATCCCGAATAACGGACAAAATGATTTGGCAAGATGGAAAGATTTTTATGGAAGAAATGGTGGAAACATTATGTGGGCCAAAGTGACAAGTATTGGATTAAAAGGGATGGAAGGATATCGGATGAATGTAGAAGTAGGAACATATGTTGGAAATGATTCGTTTAAAATTGTCGGGCTGCCTGATATGGCTGTTAAGGAGGCAAAGGAACGGATTCATGCGGCTATCCGATCATTGGGTTATACGCTGATAGGGCAAAAGATTACGATTAATCTCTCTCCAGCTGACCAAAAGAAAATGGGGGCAATGTTTGATCTCCCGATGGCGATTGCTTTACTCCTAAGCTTGCGTGAGTTGGAGGCAGCGCCCTCAGAAAATATAGCCTTTTTTGGTGCGCTATCCCTAGATGGTGCTGTTCAATCAGTGGAAGGGCTGTTACCTGCCGTACTGGCGGCGAAAAATCTCGGAATTCGGAGGATTTATATGCCCTATGATGAAAAATTGCCGTTGCTTGATTTTCTTGATTTGGAAATGATCTATGTAAAATCCCTTCAAGATGTGATTGGCCATCTTTCGGGGCAACGAGTCAATCTCCCACAGTCCAAATATATTAAAAAAACGGAGGATACCTACGCTAGTAGCGAATATTTTGACTTTCAGCAAATTATTGGCCATATCGATGCAAAATATGCTCTTGAAGTGGCTGCTGCCGGGGAGCATCATGTCCTGATGACCGGTCCGCCTGGCTGTGGAAAGAGCCTTCTGGCATCCAGGTTCCCGTCGATTTTGCCTGCGTTATCAAAAGAGGCAGTGCTTGAAGTGATGAGCTTGTATCAATTGAGCCGAATTTCATATAGACAGATTGGTGTCCCACCATTTCGAAGCCCCCACCACTCTGCATCCGGTGTTTCCATCATCGGGGGCGGTCAATATCCAAAACCGGGCGAAATATCTTTAGCCCATCGTGGTGTCTTGTTTCTTGATGAAATTGGAGAGTTTTCAAAAAAAACTCTGGATATGCTTAGACAGCCATTGGAAGATGGGGTCATTACGATTAGCCGGACAAATGCTGTAAATACGTATCCTGCTTCCTTTATCTTGATTGCAGCGATGAATCCCTGCCCTTGCGGATATTCCGGTTCAAATACTCATTATTGCACTTGTTCCCCTAAACAAATTCAATTTTACCAAAACAAGCTTTCTGGACCGCTTAGGGATCGCTTTGATATTCAGCTAATGATAAGTCCTGTGGACTTCGATTTAGCAAACATGGGAGATATGAGGGAATCGTCAAATACGATCCGAAGACGAGTAGAGGAAGCCAGAGAACGACAATATGACCGTTATGGAAAAGAAATTTGCAATGGCAGGGTGCCGTACGAAGTTCTAATGAAAAACATCGCTTTGAAAATGGAGCAGCAAAACAGTATCCAGAAATATCTAATGAAGAAAGGATGGAGCAACCGTGCTCACATCAAAATCCTTCGACTCGCCCGCACCATCTCCGACCTGCAAGCAAACCCGAACATCACCGACCAAAGCATAATTCAAGCTCTCAAACTCCATAGCGGGCCATCCAGCAAGCACCGCTAAAACCGAAAAAATGCTGTGGGAACAACCATTTGCAAATGGATATCCCCAAGCATTTTTATATCATAGCATTATTATTTTATCTGGTATTGGTTTCAGGCACCACGCGTGGACAAATGTGCGCCCGTGGAGGACAGTGTATAAGTGTCAGGCACTATAATCTCTATAGGTGAAGTGTTATTCATTGTTTTATTGCTGTTGTTTTTTCTGTTGTTCTTGCAGGGTGTTGAGCAGGTCCTGCATGTCGATTTTTCCGTCTTTGGCTAGGCTGGCCAATGTGTTCTCTGGAGAGGTTGCCTGTGATTCAGACGCTGTTGAAGCAGGTGGAGGATTTGTGTCGGGTGCTGACGCAACTTCAGGGGTTTTTGGTCGAAATGCAAAAGTGAATACGAGCAGTATTATAATAAGAAGACCAGCTACACCATCAACAATATAAAAAGTCGTTGCGTAATCGGACCATAATGTTTTACTGCTGCCCACCCTTTTCTCTGAATCAGTGATATACCTTTTAATTTCCGAGTGATTAGGATATATTCGCTGAACGGCTTCGAATTTATCTAAAGCATCTTTGTAATAGCCGCCCCAATAGAGTGTCAGGCCTTCTTTATACAATTGATCTACATCGCTGCTTGTATTTTTAACCCCTGCTTGATTGACAAATTCTTTAACCGTATTAACTGGAACAGCGAAATTGAACCCTTGAACTTCTTGGCCGTTTACTGTATCGCCTCTAAAGGTTAGTAAGCCAATGATCTGTCCCTTATCATTAATGACAGGCCCGCCGCTGTTTCCGTGTGTGGCTGCTGCATTTATTTGAATGACCGGGCTGCCTTGTTCTGTTGTTTTTGTCGTCGCAGAAATTTGTCCTTCGTTCATGGTAGATACGAGTGATGAAGCAGGAGATAAAATTTCTGAATCAGCTGCAGCAGGATAGCCGATGACCCAAATACTATCTTGGTTTTGGATGTTATCAGAATTCCCGAGAGGTAGTGTTGGAAGGTTTTTTTCTTCGATTTTCAGTACTGCAACGTCTTTACCTTGACCTATTGGAGGACTATAGGTTTTAATTTCGCCATCAAATTTATCACCGCCAGGCAAATAAACTTTTGTGTGTTTTTCAATGTTTTGATATTTCGTATATACAACCAAATAATTGTAAACAGTGTTATAATCCGCTTTAAAGTAATTAGCCATAACGGTTACCAATTGTTTAAATGCCGTATTGGCAATCTCCTGGTTTGACATTTGCGATAACTCGACGACATGTGCATTAGTCACAATGTAGCCATCAGAACTGATGATGGCTCCAGAACCCGAACCTCCAACAAGCGTTTGATTTTGCAATTGATTAAAAACAGCAGTAACCTCAGGATTATAATCATTGAACTGCCAAGTCACGATCGCATAATCGACAATCCTTACCACTGCAGGCTTCGAATATTCAGCAAGTTTTTGTGCTTGAGAAATACTCCCGGCAGAGGGCTTTATATTAATTAGAACAAATGAAGTCACCATCATAGCCACAAGCAACAAACTAATTGGAATAGTAATATAGGCCCGCTTCTTCAAATAAACCCCACTCTCCCTATTTTGGAATTTTTGAAATCCATAACAAGTATATTCCCCAATGAGCGAAACGGAATATTGTACAATAAAATTTAAAGAGATATGGTGTCAATATGGTGTCAGGCACCGCACGTGTACATTTTACCTGTTTTGTCCACGTGGGGTGGACAGCGGTGCAAGATGTGCTCTTCGATTTAGAAAAAGCCTGCTTCGGAGTGAGGCAGGCTTTGTATGATTGATTTTTTGTTAAGGGTTTCCGATAATGGGGTTGTTTTGATTTTCGCTTGTCTGAGTAGTTTCTGTTGGAGTTGTCTGAGTTTGGTTGCTGAGGCTGCTAACCGTTCGGGTTTCATCATTTTTCACGTCATTTGAATTGGCTTGTGTGATGATTTTGTTTTGGTTTTCTCTATTTTGATCGAAGGCCACACTGTTGCTTATATCCGTGACACCGCCTGTTGGAGCAGTGGGTTGAGATGGTATTCCGTCATTCGCACTTCCGCTTGATGACGCGATCGTTTGTGCACCGTCTCCATTTTTGCTGCTGTCAGTATTATTTCCAGTGCTGCTTACAGCCGGGGGACGATTCGTTCCTTCTTCTACCAATGCCCCGTTCAGTTCAAAGGTATATTTTTTTCCGCTAATGATATGTGTTCCGGTCACCATGGAACCGTCTGGATCAAGATAATACCATTTGCCTTTATCCTGAATCCAGCCTATCGCCATTTCTCCGTTTGGTTTCATAAAATACCATTTGGAGTTAAATTTGAGCCAGCCCGTTCTCATGGACCCATCGAAATTTAAATAATACCACTTATTTCCTACTTTAATCCAACCGGATCGCATTGCACCACTTGAGTCAAAGTAGTACCACTTATTGTCAATCAATACCCAGCCAGTCTTCATAACACCACTGGCATCGAGATAATACCATTTACTTTTATCTTTTACCCAACCCGTCTGCTTTTTCTCTTCCTGGTAAAAATACCACTTGCCATCTTGGTTGATCCAGCCATCTACTCCGCCTTGGCATCGTTTAATGAACTGAGCCCATCTTGGCAGCAAGTTTCTAGGGCAATCCTTTCCGGACCAATGCTTGTGAGGAACCACATGGTCGATTGGGATACTGAATTTATTCATTAAAAATTGAACGGCTTCCACTGTATTTGAAACTGTTTTTTCATAATTTCCGTCTGAATTTACACACATTTCAATATGAATGGAAGTTCGATTACCTGGTCCATTTGGCCCATCACCGGCAGCCCACGCCACTTCGTCAAAGGGGATGGACTGGATCATCTCATGGTCATCAATAGTTAGATGCCAGGAGGCTGTTCGGTCATTCCCGCGTTCCTGCAGGCGTTCGTGAGCCGCGGCATCCGCTCCGGCATCTGTATTATCAGTTTCATGAATGGTCAAGTATTTAGGAACCATCGGTATTCCTGGCCGTGTCTTAGTATTGGAAGCCGGAATAAGACGTTGAATAAAGTTCATGCTTATCCACTCCTTTATTTATTATTTATGCAAAAAATGAACAAATGGTTAGGGCTTAGGCTTGTATTGGGTTTATTTCTTATATTAAAGGCTGTTTTAGACCTCGCTGTTGATTTCCGCTCAAGGCACGAGCAGTTAGGGAAGCACCCTCGGTACCTAAAGCGCCTGCAGGGTCTCCCCAGTCCCGTACTTCTGCAGGATATGGAATGACAACATTGAATTCGCTCACTCACAAAGGAAGTGCGTAATCATTTTTCGAGAAGTCTCGCGCCTTCCGCTCCAATCTTACAGGTATAGAAAATCAACAATCTCCTTTAACACAGCTATAATAAAAAAGAAGTCATACTAAATGAACCTGTCAGCTTTCCCCTTTTGGTCTATTTTGTTATTATGTTAATGAACTGAAAGACTTGATTTTTTTAAAAAGCAATGTTAAACCCAACATTTGAAAAATTGTTGAACATTTTTGTTAATAGAGGGTATAGAAAGATTACTTGGAGGTCCTTATGAATAAACAGTTAAAAATAATGACGATTTTTGGAACAAGACCGGAAGCTATTAAGATGGCACCGCTGGTGAAGGAATTGGAAAAGTATCCGGATCAAATTCAATCCATCGTTACAGTGACAGCACAGCACCGGGAAATGTTGGACCAAGTTTTACATATCTTTGAAATCACTCCGGATTATGATTTAAATATTATGAAGGAACGTCAATCATTAATTGGAGTGACAACCCGTAGTTTAAATGGGCTTAGTCAAGTTTTGGAGGAAGTTAAACCGGATCTGGTGTTAGTTCATGGCGATACGACAACGACTTTTGTTGCTAGTTTGGCTGCTTTTTATCACCAGATTCCGATTGGGCATGTGGAGGCAGGATTGCGGACACATAACAAGTATTCTCCATATCCGGAGGAAATGAACCGGCAGTTGACCGGAGTTTTGGCTGATCTTCATTTTTCGCCGACCATTCAATCAAAACGCAATCTTTTAGTTGAAAATAAAAAAGAAGAATCTATTTTTATTACGGGGAATACGGCGATCGATGCTTTAAAAACTACTGTTAAACCGAATTATAACCATCCCGTTTTAGATAAGATTGGGTCTGACCGATTAGTTTTAATGACAGCACATCGACGTGAAAATCTGGGAGAGCCAATGGAGAATATGTTCCGTGCAATTAGAAGAGTTGTGGAAAAACATCAGGATGTACAAGTGGTTTACCCAGTGCACATGAACCCAGTTGTTAGAGAAATTGCTGGGAGAGTGCTTGGCGATAATGAGCGCATTCACTTGATCGAACCATTAGACGTCATTGATTTCCATAACTTTGCCTCCAGAGCTTACTTGATTTTAACGGATTCTGGCGGTGTTCAGGAAGAGGCTCCATCACTTGGCGTACCTGTACTTGTATTACGTGACACAACTGAACGTCCAGAAGGTATTGAGGCTGGAACATTGAAACTTGCCGGCATAGAAGAAGAAACGATCTTCAGCCTCGCAGACGAACTACTATCAGAAAAGGCAGCCCACGACAAAATGGCAAAATCCTCCAACCCGTACGGTGACGGCAGCGCCTCCAAACGAATCGTCGACGCCATCCTCTACCACTTCGGAATTAACAAGGAGCGGCCGCAGGATTTTTAAGGTGTCATTTAAGGTGTCAGGCACCACGCGTGGACATTTTCGCCTTTTGTCCTCGTAGGGTGGACACTTCACAGTGAACATTGTTCTGATGGGGCTTTGTGTGTTTTGGCTTAGGAAGTTTTATAGACCCCCTTGTATTGGTTTTGAGGCAAGGGGGTAGTTTTTTGGCCGATAGGAAAGCATAACTTGCCTATCAGGCATAAGGACAACTACGCCTCTGTCTTCACCCTGCCGGGCATGCCAGTCGGCGAGTTATTTTAGGAGGGATAATGTTATGAAGTTAAAGAAGATTCATCATGTTGCTATAATTTGTTCTGATTATGAGAGGTCCAAAGATTTTTATGTGCGAATTTTGGGACTAAAGCCAATGAATGAGGTCTTTCGAGCGGAGCGGAATTCTTATAAACTTGACCTGGAAGTGAATGGCCAATATCAAATTGAGTTATTTTCATTTCCTGAGCCCCCTGTGCGTACGAGTTATCCTGAAGCAGCGGGATTAAGGCACATCGCATTTGAAGTAGACAATATCGAAGAAGCTGTCATTTATTTAAAAAAAGAGCAAATAAATGTCGAATCTGTTCGTATAGACCCATTAACAAACAAGAAATTCACGTTTTTTGCTGACCCGGATGACCTGCCAATCGAAATCTACGAAAATTAATTAATTCACGACAGACTTTATCTGGAAAAGAAACTCCGTTCTACGGTGTCAGGCACCATGTGAAAAAATCACAATCAATTTCTCCTTATCCGTCTTAGGTCTTAGTTTTATTTCCGCTTGAGGTCTATGGAAAGGAGGAGATTTTTGGTGTATTGTGGAAGTAATAAGAACGATTAGTTTCTGTTGCAGCAGACTTTTTGCCGGGGAATGCGAAACATTCGTTTTTATGGAGCGTATGTATAGAAAGGATTATAGTCAGGAGTCGATTATTATGAATCCGATTTTGTCATTTATTATTCGTTCATTTGTGGCCATTCCCGTTACAATATTAACCGGACTGATCAGTAGTTTCGTTTTTCATCAACATATCCTGCCAGCGTTTGGGTATGCCATTGCAGGTGGCATAGCAGTCCATATTATTTTGGCGCTTATCATGAGCTCCATTTTTTTAAAAAAACATCAGTTATCAATGAAGGAATATCGTTACATTCGAAAAAACTTGGCAGAAGCTAGTAAAAAAATCCGTCGCCTCAATAAATCACTGTTAACGATTCGTGATCTTTCATCCGTTAAACAACGCATAGATATCATGAGGGTTACTAAGAAAATACAAAAAATGGCATTGAAAGAACCAAAGCGTTTTTACAAGGCAGAGCCATTTTATTTTTCCCATCTTGATTCCGTTGTTGAACTGACGGAAAAATATAATTTCCTTTCTGCTCAACCGAAGAAAAACCTGGAGATGAACCAATCCCTTATCGAAACCAGACAAACCCTTAATGAATTAACCAAGGTGTTAGAAGAGGATTTATATCAAGTCGTTTCGAATGATATCGATACGCTTAATTTTGAAATAGATGTTGCAAAGCATACTATTAATAAACAAAAAGATGCGAAATTTCCGGAAGAGAACAGGTGGTTAAAATGAGTGAAAATAATTCAGGCCTAAACAATAAATCTGAAGGCTTTTTGGATGATATCCTCGCAGATCCTTTTGGTGATGGCTTTGGACCTGCAAAAAGCCCAGTAGTTCAAACAAATGAGGCTAAGCCGGTAAAATTGATTGATGTGATTCCAGAGGAACATCGGGAAAAAGCCTTGCAGCTTGCCCAGCAAATCGATCCAGCTAACCATCAAGCCATGATCCAATATGGAACCCAGGCACAAGGCAAGCTGTTATCCTTTTCTCAGACCATGCTCGAGCACGTCCAAAACAAGGACGTGGGTGAAATTGGGGAAATCATTAGCGACCTCATGAAAAGGCTGAATGATGTAAATCCGGACGAGCTAAAGGATGGTAAGCCATCCTTTTTTGGGCGTATTTTTGGAAAAATATCCGGATCGCTGCAAGAGGTGCTTTCCAAATATCAAAAAACAGGCGCACAAATTGATCGGATCAGCGTGAAGCTTGACCGCAGCAAAAACGCGCTTTTATCTGACATCAAGCTATTAGAGCAGCTTTATGAAACCAATAAGGAATATTTCCATGCTTTAAATATTTACATCGCGGCAGGAGAAATCAAGCTCGAAGACATGCATGAAAAAGAGATACCTCAATTAAAAAAAGTGGCCGAAGCAACCAACGATCAAATGAAATTCCAAGAGGTAAATGATATGATGCAATTTGCCGATCGTTTGGATAAGCGATTGCATGATTTAAAGTTAAGCCGGGAAATTACGATTCAAAGTGCGCCGCAAATACGGCTAATTCAAAACACGAATCAGGCCTTAGTGGAAAAAATTCAGTCGTCGATCATGACCGCTATTCCACTTTGGAAAAATCAAGTCGCGATAGCTCTGACGTTGATTCGCCAGCGGCACGCAGTTGAAGCCCAAAAGCAAGTATCGAAAACGACGAACGAATTATTATTAAAAAATGCGGAAATGCTTAAAACCAATACAATCGAAACGGCAAAAGAAAACGAGCGCGGCCTTGTTGACATTGAAACACTGAAAAAGACGCAAGCCAACCTAATTACTACTCTCGAAGAAACATTACGGATCCAGGAAGAAGGCCGACACAAACGGCGCATCGCCGAACAAGAACTCGTCACCATGGAAACCGAACTCAAACAAAAACTGCTTGAAATCAAAGGCAAATAAAATTAAAAGGGCAGGAACATTGTAGCATTGCTAGCGTTCCTGCCCTTTTTTCTTTTTTGTCTTTTGGGTGTCAGGCACCGCCCGTGGACAAATTCCCTGTTTTGTCCGCCTCCAGTGGACATTTTCAATGAGGGAGTTCTAGTAGGCCATAGGAGATTATTTGTTCACTGGGATCGTGCTATAGTATTCTTCGAGGGTGATGCCTTTTTTCATGATTTTTTTGGCGATAGCTTTGCCGATATAGCGGAGGTGCCATGGTTCGTATTGGTAGCCGGTGATGGATTCTTTGCCTTTAGGATAGCGGATGATGAATCCGTAGTCAGCTGCGTGTTTTTGAAGCCATTTGGCTTCTGTTGTTCCAGCGAAGCAGTCTTCAGCTGCGCATTTTCCGTCTCCTCCTGTTACGTCAATAGCTAGCCCTGTCTCATGTTCGCTCGTTCCAGGCAAAGCACTGTAAGCTTTCGCTGCCTTATAGCCATCTTGATGAACGTAATAATTAAATAAACTGGCTTGTGAGGCATAGGATCGATAGGCGGAAACCCCTAAAAGGCTAACCCCCTGATCTTTAGCACCTGCAAACAATTTTTCAATAGCAGAGGCGGCTTCTGAACGCATTTCTCGTTTGGAAGAAGAGCTATTAAAAATAAAAGGAATATTCGGATCCACCAAATCCTTCGGTTTATATCCATTGGGCAATTTATATTGTTTATTCACCAAAACGGAGATGCTATCCGGTTTTGCGACTACCTGAACAGAGTCCTCGTTTTGAGTAGGGGCGGAGTGTTTTGACGCACTATTTCTGGAGCCGCTGTCACCTGCTTTCCCAAATAAATCATTAGCAACAAAGTAATTTTTAAACGAACAACCTTGCACAGATAAAAGTAGGAAAAAACAAAAGATCACTGAATATATTTTAAACATAGCAAACTCCCTTTTTCTAAAATTCCTTCAATAACAGCATGGACACGATGAAAGGACTTTAAAACATCCAATACAGCAAAGTTCATTTCTGTGATTCCGATCATCTTGGAAAAAGACAGCTGCGTTATCCATAAACAGGCCTGAATATAAGTCAGGCAAAATTTAAATTTCAGGTTTGCTAGGTCCAAGGACTCTTTCATTATTACCCTTTGTTACTATATTTTGGTTATAAACACATAAATCGTACGAAAGTGGCAAAACCATTGAAAAATGGCGACGCAAAACTATAGGGGCTTTTGTCTTATACAAAGACAATGCCAGCCAGCTGCCGAATACGAGACTCCTGCGATTTATGTCTTTGAATAATGAGGAGGGTTTCATGTGTTAAAAGTGATTATAAAGGCCAAATATTATTATCATGTTTTTCGGGGCCGCCAAAACGAACTGCTTCTAAAGGATTGCTTGTGTGAAGAATTGCGAATGAAGCTAAGGGTCAAAGCATCCTATCATAACAGCAAGGCAGTAGAACTAGGGGCAAAATTATAAATTTGAGGAAGAAGCCTAGGTTGTCTAGGCTTTAACCAAAATTTCAAATGGATGGTCATATTTTTGAACAAGCTGGCAATGTGAGCAGGAACGTCCAATCACTTCTTTGCCTATATCATTTTGATAGTAAATTTCTTCAAACTCACAAACAGTGCTTTCAATGATCCGAAATATTTGTTTTTCCACCAACACCACATCTAAAATGCTTTCAATTGCCATGACTGCACCTCACTCTAGTTTTTCTATTAACATATCAAATCACCAAAGTGAAAAAGGAAGATTTCTGTCAGCTAGGATTGGAATATTTTCGACAGCTTTTCCATGCAAAAAAAGCTGAGAGGGAGGATTCTCTCAGCGCTAAATCAATAAATTTAACATAACAATTAATGAGCCATGATGACACTTCCATCGTCTTTCCCATTTTTTGTTACCTTAATAACGCCATTTGCTCCCTTTGTTGCATCATTAAATTGATGGGTAACGAATGGATAACTGCCCTCTTGTGTAAGTGTAAATTCTACAACTGCCCCGCCACTTGCAGGCAGCATCACGGTCTGCATTCCTTTTAAATGATTATATGGATTGCCATCAAGATAAACATCGTCAAATAGGGTGCCGACAATATGGAAACTAGAGACTTCGTTTGGGCCAACGTTTAATACATAAAATCTTACTCGATCACCAACCTTGGCTAAAAGAGGATGGTTGACAAGGGCTCCGACTGTCCCATTCGTATTCATTTGCCTGCTACTTAAAGCTTTTGTAGAAAAAACTACATATTTTGGTTTCCCGTTGGTCATATCATCCATGCTGTCATATTTATACCATTCATTTTGAATGACGATGTATTCACGGTTGACTTGAGAATCTGTAGGGTAGCCGCCTTTTGGTTTGGCGATGATCATTCCGTGCATGCCGTTGGCGATATGCTCAAGTACCGGCTTTGTGCCGCAATGGTACATAAACACGCCCTGATTGTCAGCAGTGTAGCTGAAGCTGCCACTTTGGTTCGGCATCACATTGATAAAGTTTTTGGACGGAGCGGAATGGACGGCATGCATATCCATACTGTGCGGATAGGTTGGGTCCATGTTTTTTAAGGTAAAATCGATTTTGTCTCCCTGGTCCACAACAATCACTGGTCCTGGAGCTTGTCCATTAAAGGTCCAAGCTTTATAGAAGTCGTCTTTTGCAATTTCAATATCAGTTATCTGCGCAGTCATTTCGACTTTTACTTCGTGAAGGCCGATTCGATTTACTTTCATCGGAGTAGGTGTTTGATTTAGATGTGCGCGGGGGTCGCTGACTGGTGTGTTGGAGTTGCTGATTTTTTTAGCCTGTGCGGACTTATGTGATGTAAGGTTGGAGCTTCCGCAAGCTGTCAGTATGATAAGCGATACGGCGATCATCGCTGTTGTCTTTATATTCTTACCCATTTCAATTCCCTCCAAAAAAGCTCTTTATTTTAAATTTGTTAGTAATACGTTTATTGTACCTCGCTTCGTCATCTTGCTTGTGATTCCTATCACGTTAGCCTTTAAAGGCAGTGAACTTTTTGTGAATTAATAGAAATGAACAGGGTACTTTTATATATCCACTTGGAAATAGGGGCAATCTATTAAGGAAGAAAGTAAAGGAGGAATTAACATGAAATATGAAGAAGAAACGACAAACGAAGGATTAAATCAAATTTTTGAAATCATTAACGCAAAAGGGGATGTTGGAGAACTAAAAGAGATTGTGAATAAATCTCCATCAGCAGCCGAACAAACACAAAATCAGAAATAAATATCCCCAAATTGCACACAAGGTTGTGAATAACCCGGAGAAAAAAGTGGATAATCAACAAAAAACTGTGAATATATTGTGGAAAAAGGATGGAGCAAAACGAATCCATCCTTTTTAATTTCCCCAAACCGTGGATAAATTCCGGAAATATGTTGATAACCATGTGGATATCCTGGTCGGATTGTGGATAAACACGTATTTCCATGTGAATAACGTGGTGTCAGGCACCATGTGAAATTTTCACATGGTGCCTGACACTCACCTACTCACCAATCAAAAATGACAAAAGTCATTTTCGATTGGTGACATTGCTTACTAATGTTTCCTGTCATTAATTCGTACAATGAGTGTAAGTTATCAGGAGGTGTTGGTTGTATGAATGAAGTGGTGTGTTTGAGGAATGTGACGAAGGTGTTTCAGCATAAGACGGCGGTTGATGATGTTTCTTTTTCGATTGGAGCGGGTGAGGTTGTGGCTATTCTTGGTCCAAATGGGGCTGGGAAAACGACGACCATTTCGATGATTTTGGGGCTGTTGAAGCCGACAAATGGCGAGGTGCTTTTATTTAACCGGCAGTCACATGAAAAATATGTGAGGGATAGGCTTGGTACGATGCTGCAGGAGGTAAGTGTCATGCCAGGTTTAAAGGTTAAGGAAATTCTTGAACTGATCCGAAGCTATTATTCAAAGCCGCTGGCAATGGAAGAATTAATCAGCCTTACGGGCCTTACCGAGCAGGACTTAAAAACAAGAGCAGAAAAATTGTCAGGGGGACAGAAGCGGCGTCTCAGCTTTGCTCTCGCACTAGCTGGAAATCCGGACTTAATTATTTTTGACGAGCCGACAGTTGGAATGGATATCACATCAAGAAATCGATTTTGGCAGACCATCCGCATGCTGGCAGACCAAGGAAAAACTATTATCTTTTCAACACATTATCTGCAGGAAGCAGACGATACGGCAGAACGAATTTTACTTTTTAACCAGGGGAAAATTGTTGCCGATGGAACTCCTGCGGAAATTAAAGCGCGCATTTCCAAGCAATCGGTCTCCTTTGTGATCGATCCGGAAATTTCGCTTGAAAAATTGTATCAACACAATGAAATTGCCAATATCTATCGGAAAAATAATCGGGTATATGTTCAAGCTGAAAATACGGACAGAGTTCTGGAGCTGATTTTTCAAGAAAAGATGGGAGCGAGAGATATTCAAATAGAGCGCGGCAAGCTAGAGGAAGCTTTTGAACAATTGACTGGCAGCGCAAAGGAGGCTATATAATATGAGTGCATTTCTAATGCAATGCAAGACAGAAATAATACGGGTTACTCGAAATCGCTATTTTGTGTTTTGGTCATTGGCCATGCCGATCCTATTCTATTACATTTTTACCAACGTGGTTCATATAAATGCTCCAAATAAAGCAGAATGGCAGGCTCATTACTTAATGTCCATGGCTGCTTTTAGCGTGATGGGGTCATCCATCATGACACTGGGAATCCGCTTAGTGCAGGAGCGTGCGCAGGGGTGGTCAACTTTTATCCGTATCACGCCGCTTTCAGATAATGCTTATTTTGCGGCGCAAATGGTCGGTCAAAGCTTTATTCATCTGCTCTCGATTACCATTATTTTTCTTGCAGGTAAGTTAATCAACGGAGTATCACTGACGGCGTTTGAATGGCTGATGAGCGGACTTTGGCTCCTTTTCGCATCCCTGCCGCTTTTGGCGCTTGGGACTTTAATCGGATTAATGAAAAAGGTAGAAACGGCAGCTGGCGTCAGCAATGTCCTTTACATGGTGCTGGCAGTATCAGGAGGCTTGTGGATGCCGCTCGAGGCTATGCCAAAAATGATGCAAACCATCGGAAAATGGCTGCCTTCCTATAATTTTGGCAGCGGCGCTTGGGAAATTGTCAGCGGCGGCACCCCGGAATGGAAAAATATTCTGATTTTAATCGCCTATTTGACTTTGTTCATGCTACTATCAAGGTATATAAGAAGAAAGCAGGAAGCGGTGTGATAGGACCATGAAATGGCGATTCAGCTTATTCCCTCATCGATATGGTCTTTTCCCCTATATGTATCTGATTTATCTATTGTATCCTATTGTCTCTTTGACGAAGGAAAACGGGGTAAAACAGATAATTGGCTATGGAATGACGCTGTTGTTTTTTGTGACGTATCGGCAGCTTTATTTTGTGATGTGGCAAAGGAAGTACACCTATTGGTTAGCTGTTATGCTTGCAATTGTATTTATTTTTAGTACATTTTATCAATTAACCTACATTTTTTTAGGCTTTTTTTCCGCTACATTTGTCGGGTTTTACCATGAAAAACAGAAATTTTATCGAGGTCTTGCCAGTTTGGCTATGGTGGAGCTACTTCCCATTCTTTTCGTAATCAGCCGAACAAAAGCAGTTATCACAATCTCAGAGTTTCTCAATTTTGCTCCATTTCTCATTATCATGCTGTTAACACCATTTGGCATTCGCTCAATAAACCGCCGGAGGGAGCTGGAGCGGGAGCTTGACCAGAAGAACCACCAGATTGAAGAGCTGGTAAAGCGAGAGGAGCGGGTACGGATTGCGCGCGATCTTCATGATACTCTCGGTCATACACTGTCTCTTTTAACATTAAAAAGCCAGCTGGTGCAAAGACTGATCGCAGCCGACCCGGAACGAGCACGTCTGGAGGCAAGGGAAATGGAAGTGACTTCAAGAGCGGCCCTAAAGCAGGTTCGCGAGCTTGTGACGGACATGCGAGCTGCGACCATTACAGAAGAGCTGATTCAGGTACAGCATATATTAAGGGCAGCGGGGATAACGTATAAGTACGAAGGCACTTCAGATTTTTCAAGAATCCCGCTTTTTACCCAAAATATTGTAAGTATGTGTATACGAGAGGCGGCGACAAATGTCGTTAAACACAGCCGTGCAGCACATTGCTCCTTATCTGTTCACCTATCAAAGGAAAAAATAAATGTCATGGTACATGACGATGGAATGGGTGCTCCAATGAACGAATCCAATCAGGAGCTGGGCAATGGGTTAAAAGGGATGGAGGAAAGGCTTGCTCTAGTCGACGGTTCACTTGCATTCTCGAATCGTAATGGAGCGGTGTTGGAAATAAATGTACCAATTATTAATAAACAGGGGGCAGCGGGATGATACGACTATTTATTGCCGAAGACCAGCGAATGTTGCTGGGGGCGCTTGGTTCATTACTTGATATGGAGTCAGATATGAAGGTGATTGGCCAAGCGATGAATGGGGAGGAAGCACTTGAGATGATTGTGAATCTGCAGCCAGATGTCTGCTTGATGGACATTGAAATGCCGGTGTTAAATGGTCTCGAGGTCGCAGAAAGGCTGGCTCAAACGCCAGTCCCAAGCAAGGTCATCATCCTCACAACGTTTGCCCGTCCTGGCTATTTTGAACGTGCGGTCAAAGTCGGTGTTTATGGCTATTTACTAAAGGATAGCGAGATCGATGAGCTTGCTGATGCCATTCGCAAAGTGGTGGACGGCAAGCGAGTATTCAGCCCTGAGCTGACCTATCACGTCATCCGCGAAGAAAATCCACTTACCCCGAAAGAACGTGAAATCCTAAAACTCGCTGCCTTAGGGAAAACAACGAAAGAAATCACCTCAGAACTCTACCTATCATCAGGCACCGTTCGAAACTACATCTCCGAAATCATTCACAAACTAGGCGCCAAAAACCGAACCGAAGCCGCCGCCCTCGCCGAAAATAAAGGCTGGCTCTAACAGGAAAAATCACAAAGGGTGTCAGGCACCATGTGAAAATTTCACATGGTGCCTGACACCCTTTCCTATGAAATTACCAACATGGTAATCTACCTTGGGATTTTCCTGCAAAATCCATTTGCAGTCGACAAAATTCTTGTTACAATCAGCTTGTAAGTCGAACTGCAACGGCTTATAAGTGGTTTATGAATTGTGTGAGGTGATTACTGTGAGGTTATTAAAAGTAGCATCGGTTTTGTTGGTTTTGTCTTGCAGTCTATTATTCTTTTCTCACACGCCTGCTAAAGCGGTTGAAAGGAATGAGAGCATCAACATACCCATTTTGTTATATCACCACATCTTGAAAAAGAGTGAGAATACATTTACGAAAGATTCTGCTGTCATTGATTTGGAATCCTTTGAAGAACAGATGAAATATTTGCACGATGAAGGTTATCATACGGCTACTATTTCAGAGCTGGATGCTTATTTGCACGGAGGAAAAGAACTTCCTCAGAAAACCGTAATGATCACATTTGATGATGGACTTAAAACAAATTATCTATATGCCTACCCAATCTTAAAAAAATATGGATTTAAAGCAGTAAATTTCATCATTA
This sequence comes from Neobacillus endophyticus, assembly GCF_013248975.1. Taxonomy (GTDB): domain Bacteria; phylum Bacillota; class Bacilli; order Bacillales; family Cytobacillaceae; genus Neobacillus; species Neobacillus endophyticus. Next base: position 885,790 of record NZ_JABRWH010000001.1, on the reverse strand, counting down.
CAAGCCGTGTTTCTGATACGCCAGTTCCCTTTAACCCTAAAAAACTACAATTTCTAAGCTGGCCAGAAATAAATGAAATGCGGGACGTATTTGAGTATGGCAACCATACAAACGAACTTCATGGAACAGTTGATGGAACTCCGGCATTATTAAAAGAATCAGATCAAGTGATTTTACAAGATTTAGAGACTAGTGGAAAGTTATTAAATCATCCGGATTACTTTGCCTATCCATTTGGAGCATACAATAGCAGAACAATTGAACTGTTAAAAATGGCAGGCTTTAAATATGCTTTTACGACAAAAGCAGAAACGGTCAAAATCGGTGACAATCCATATGAACTTGGACGATTCCCAATCACCCCAAATATCACGTTAAATGAATTTAAAACATTGGTGGCGAAATAGAAGGTCTGAGATCAAAAGGAAGTATATCCACACCATTTAAATAAGAGAAGGGATGTTCTATACCATCCCTTTCCTTTTCGCATTTTCCCTCTTTTCGTAACCGTTAGAATGGAATTTCAAATTTCTTCATAAACCAGTCATCATCGTATTTCCTGCGTTGGAAGTACTGTTCACGCTGTGCAAGTACATTCGTATTCAAAACCTCTGATTCGATTGCTTCTGGATTACTATTCGTAATGGCCGCTTTGCACTTATTTATTCTGTCCTCCGAAAAATGGCTGTATGCCATTCTTAGCATATTAAAATAAAAATCATCCCAATTTATGTTATAAGGGTGTACACTTCGGAACACATGGAGAATCTTGACGGCTGGCTGCACAAAACAAGTATACCCAAAAAGCCACATTTTAATGGAAAGCTCTATATCCTCATAACCCCATACTTTAAAATAGCGGTCAAAGCCGCCGATATCTGCAAAAACTTCCTTGGAAATCGCCAAACACCCTCCTGGCAGGATGGCCGTTGGGAATAGTTCGCTTTTGTTCAAATGCCATTGCGTTTCCAAGGAGGCATTTAACGTTTGCCCAAGTCCGGGATATTGTGGGCTGTCTACGTTTGCGATCCCGGGAGTCACAGCATCAGCAATTCCCTGTTGGATGGGCTCGAGCAATCCCTCTATCCAATCATCTTCAAAAAAAAGATGAGCATCACAAAAAATTAAATAGGTTCCTTTTGCTGCATTTGCCCCTATGTTTCTTGCTTGAGCTGCACCAACGCCATTTGTTTGGATTCGTTTTATTTGATTGATCCCAAGAGATGAAATAAAATCGCAGCATTTATCCGTTGAACCATCATCCACTACGATGATTTCAAATGGAAATGAAGTTTTAACCTTAAGTGCGGATTTAATCGTGTTTTTGACGTTTCGGCCTTCATTTTTAGCCGGGATAACCAATGAAACGACTGGGGCCTTAGGATTTATCATTTCATCATCTCTTTCAAGTTGATAAGTAATCCGTAAAAAAATGTTAGCTAAACCAAAGGAAGATCCCATGGTTTAGCTGTGATGAAGGTATTAGCACCGTACTAAAGTGACAAGTACATCTGTCGGCGTTAAGGCAACGATGCTTTGAATTGAAAAACCATTGGCTATAAGACAGCTCATAAATTGAGTAGCTGCAGGTACTGGTACAGGAGTAGGGGTAGGAAGCGGGCCAGGAGAAATCACTGGTATACTGCATGGAAGAATGCTTCCAGCGACAAATACAGAGAGTACAGCATCGTTTGTCGGATTAAATCTTAATTGAACAACGTCACCAGCACAATATCTTCTTCTTCCTCTTCCTCTGCTGCTGCTGCTTCCAGATGTAAGTCCTAAATTTAGGTAATCACTAGTAGTAAAGTCACTAGTACTGAAGCTCCCAGTCGAGTCATGACGAGGTTTACCTTTTGGTGCCAAATTATTCACTTCCTCTCTAGAAAAATAAGTTTACGTAATATCATATTTTTTTGAAAAATAGATGTACAGGCTAATACATACAAAAAATGCACATTTTTCCCCGGCTTTGCTTTACCCAGCAAATCTATTTCTTTTGTCCAATTTTTCGCAAATAGTAGAGTACACAATCATAAGAAAATAGAATGCATATAAATATATGGAAAACAAAGGAGGTGTACAGTATGGCAAAACAAATTGTTGATTTTAACGCAAGTGTGCCTAGTAACTTTAGTCAATCATTGAACAGACCTTTACCTGCATCCCCATCCAAAATTACATTGGCTGCTTTTGGACTAGCTGTACTGAATCCTAGAACAAATGTCCAATTAATTGGAACGGTGAGATTCAATCTATTTTAGGAACACCACAAGTTATTCTTACTGTATTCAGAGATACAGCATTGATTGGCACTGTCCGTGTTGATACCCTTGCTGTCGATGAAGTGGGAAGTGTTAGTTTCTAAATTATGGATATAAATGCTCTTGTTGGATATCACGGCTATAAAGTTACAGGAGAGGTGACAAACTCCATTATTTTAAACCAAGCCAGTGCCGTGGGACCTATCACTGTTTAAGTGACATCGATTTTATAATGTGGCTTTGCTACGGGCAGGATCGCATTTTATATGCTTCCGGCTCTTTTATTTACCCATAAAAAACAGGAGCCTTTTACAGACTCCGGCTATTATCACGATTAACGGCTCTTTTGCAAGATCTGAGAGATCCCCTCTTCAAAAGCGTTTACACTATTTTCCCATGTCCATTTGGCCGCTTCCTGTTCTCCTGCTAGCGCTAATCTGGTCCTTAAATCCGTATCCCTGATAAGACGAAGGATATCTTGAGAAAGTCGATTTTCATAACGGTAAGAAAGCAAACAGTTTTCCTCGTGGCGGCAATAATCGAGGTTTCCTCCGGAATATGTCGTTACCAAAGCTGCGCCGCATTTCATCGCTTCAAGACCAGGCAGGCCAGCTGTATCATAGGTAGAGGAACTGACGAAAATATCCGAATAATTATAGTGGTAGCATAATTCAGCGTCATTTTCAGGGGTTAAGAAACGGAAGTTGCAGTTGTTTTTTAGTTGCTGTAACTGAAGGGAGGAGGCTAATTCCTTTGGTGGGCATAAAAGATTGATGATCACTTCCGGATGCAGCTGCTTGACTAATTCCAATTGCTCGATCAGATATTCTTGTTCCCGATGCCAGGAATATCCACCCTCAGGGATCCTAATAATCGCCGATATTTGCAATGAATCATGTGGAGAGCGGATATGAAAATTTTTAAAAGTAGAACTGATCCCTACGGGAACAATATGTCCCTTAACACCATGATTCAAATAAATCATTTGCTGCTGCCACTTTGACAAAACCAATAGATTAGGCATATGGTATGTGCGAAAGGTAACGTGATTTTCGGGCAAAAACGTCGGCTCATAGCATAAGCTTAACCGTACGTGCGTTCCTTTCCCGTTATCGCTTGCAGCTTGTGCAGAAGGAATGATGGTATAGAAGTTCGAAACAATGACATCACTTATTGGATAGTCGGTTTCTGCAAACTCATAACCGGGTGTACGGATTAGCTTGCAGATTATGTCATATTCAAGATCACCATATGTCGGCATGATAATCGTTACATCGTGCCCTCTGCGAACAAGACCGTTGGCCAATTCAGCAAGCATCCGCTGGGCGCCGCCTTTGCATAAAGTTAAAATGGGGAAGGTTATCTTCATTTCAACAGCTCCTCCAAAATCAGCTGATCCAGTCCTGCTTGATGCTTTTGCTGAACAAAGACAATCTCTTTCAGGATTTCTTGTTCATGCTTCTTTGTCCCCATCCCATCATGTACACGATACAAGACAAGCGGTTCATTCAGATAATAAAAATGGCGGTATTTTAGTACTCGGAGCCATAGATCATAGTCGTGCGTGTAGGGAAGGGATTCATCGAATAAACCAGCCTCTGAAAATACACTCATTTTCATCATGACGGTGCAGCCATTAATGAAACAGCCCTTTTTCATTTGCTCTAGAAACTGAAGCCGATTGGGAAAAGAAATACCAAGGGATCCGCTTAAAATCGAGTTATTAGCATCAATGTATACATAATCGGAATAACTTACATCTGCTTGGCATTCGCTCATGAATTGATGCTGTTTTTGGACTTTTTGCGGGTCATACCGGTCATCAGAGCTTAGCCAACAGAAATAGTCGCCTGTTGCATGCTGAATTCCGGCATTCAATGCACTTGCAGTACCTCCGTTAGCTTTTTCAATATAACGATGAATTTTAGGAATGTATGGCCGAATTTTCTCAGTAAACTCCTCTGATGATCCGTCATTGACGACGATGATTTCTATATTAGGATAGGTTTGATTCAAAGCACTTTCAATCGCGTGACCAACAAAAGGGCAATTATAAACGGGAATCACGATTGATACTTTATCCATTTTCACCCTTCATCCTTTCTTCATTAATCTTTTCTAATGTCTCGATGATTTCATTTAAAAAACGTTCTCTTGTGAAACGCTGTGAACTTTGCAAGCCGCCTTTGCTCAATTTTTGCGCTAATGTTTCGTTTTTTAAGACAGTAAGTATTCCTGTTGCAAGTGACTTTGGGTTTTTAGGGAGGGTAATCACAGCACTTTCCAAATCCTCGCAGTAATCCAGCACACCACCTGAGTTTGTCGTTACGGTAGGGGTACCGCAAGCCATTGCTTCAAGTGGCGGCAGACTAAAGGCCTCAAACCAGGAAGAGGAAACAAATACATCGGCTGAACGATAGTGCTCTGCCATCTCTTGCTCATCCTGGGCAGGGAAAATTTTATAAGGAATTTCTTCATCGAGATAAAGCACACCATCCGGACTGATCATATGAACAATAAATGGTCCGGAATATTCTTTCTTGACGATTTTCATTGCTTCAGCAAAATCTTTAAAGCCTTTTATTTCATATTGTACGGAGTCCCTTCCAATATAAAGGATTACTTTAGGTAAAATTGAATCAAATTCCTTTGTCTCAGATCCAGGATGAAACACGGTATGATCGATTCCAAGATTGATCACTTTACTCCTTTTGTTGACGTGTTGAAAAATCTGCTCATCCAGCCAATGGGAAATGCTGATAATGGGCATATCATGTTGATAGGAGTGAATTGCTTCGGCTTTATCAGGCACCCAGTAAGGTTCAAAGCCAAGGCTGAGCCGAACGGTTTGTTTCGGCCATGCTTCGACCGCGGGTGCGACCGTCGTATAAAAATTAGTTAAAATGATATCGCCATAGGGGATATGCTCCTTAGACAGTTCAGGGATCAGCGTTAGTTTGGTATGCACATCATATTTCACTGTGCCGGTTTGAGGCATGACGATTTCTGTCTCATGCCCTCGGGCCTTTAAAGTATTGGCAATATCAACAAGTACTTTGCATCCGCCGCCTACATGCAAATCTCCTACAGGAATGACCACTTTCATTACATACACCACCTAACCTTTCGTTTATCCATTATATGGAATATTCAAGCTCAGTGTACATGCCTTTTCTCGTGTATTTTGTTTTTGTATTTTTACCTATATTTTTGAAGGAGTTCAACACTTGCGATTCTGCCTCATATGCTATTGTATAGCTGAGTTAAAATCATAGAGTAAATTCATTTATTTACTATGAAATTCTATAGGAGGTTCTTCGTTGGTTAACCAGTCAATTGCACCACTGCCGCCATTTATTATGTCTTCGGTCCCGAAAAGCGGAACACATTTGATGCATCAAATACTGAATGGATTGCCAAATGTTAAAAACGACATAGGAGATGCTGAAAAGAAATTCTTTATCGATCACCATGTGCAGGACATCAATATATTGAAAGATCATTTTTATCGCTTGGCACATTTACAGCCCAATGAGTTTGGTTTGGGACATATGTTTTATTCGGAGAAATATGCTTATATACTGGAGCGGTTAAAGCTGAAACACATCTTTGTTTATCGCGACCCGCGCGATGTTTTAATATCCTTAGCCTACTTCATTCCGGCGAAGTGGAATGAACACCCTCTTTTCTATGATTTTCATAGCCATCTTACCAATCATAAAGACCGGATCATGTCATTGTTAAAAGGTGTTGATGGAAAATGGCCCAATTTTGATGCCTGGAACCGGCCATTTTATCAATGGATCCTGGTACCGAATACGTTGACACTCTCATTTGAAGAACTAATGCTATCCCAAGAAACACGACAAGCAGCTCTAACTAGAATTGTGAATTACCTTTGGGATGGTCAGCAGTTGCCAGAACCATTAGAAACAATCGTCGAAAAAATGGCGGGAAAAATCGATCCAGGGAAATCAAATACGTTCCGGAAAGGGAAAGTCGGCACATGGCGCGAGGAGTTCGATGAAGAAATGAAACAAACATTTAAGCAAGTGGCGGGAAATCTACTGATTGATTTCGGATATGAAAAAGATCTAGAGTGGTAGGATCCTGCCTTAAAGTAAATGGAAGTCCTTCTGGGTGTGAAAGATGGCGGCTGATCGGCCCCATAACATCTCGAAGGACTCTTTTTATTCCTTTTAAATGCTTCTCAAACGATAAAAATAATATTTTAATACCATCCTGCATTTAGACATTTGCAGTTACCTTTCAATCATTTCCTAATATAATAATGTAACTTTTTCATTCTATACGAGAGAAGGATCGTATATGGCGTATGTAATTCCATCCTATTCTTTAGCCATTAAAAAAGAGGATTTAGAAGAGTTGCGAAATGATGTATGGAACGATGACCCAGTCCCCGGATATTTGACCGTGGAGAATAAAATCTATGATGTGGATATAGCTTATCGCGGTTCCTATACGCGTGAATTTCGCAAAAAATCCTATTGGCTGGATTTTATTGAACCTGAAGAATTTAATGGCAGCAGAGAAATCCATCTCAATGCGGGATTCAAAGATCCCTCACTGATCCGCAATAAACTTTCTCTTGATTTCTTTCAGGATATTAGAGTCCTCTCTCCTGAAAGCCAACATATCAATTTAACGCTAAACGGATCAGTGGAAGGAGTCTATCTGCAGCTGGAATCTGTAGATGATTTATTTTTGCAAAAAAGAGGTTTGCCTGAAGGGCCTATTTATTATGCCATTAATAATTATGCTAACTTTTCCTTCATGAGAAATAAGAAGGTAAAAAAAGAGATTCTATCCGGTTATGAACAGAAAGTTGGAAACTGGACAGACGATTTCTATCTACAAGAATTGATCACCAAAATAAACACAACCCCCATAAATGAATTTCCGGAAATCATTGAGCGTTATATCCATATTGAAAACTATCTTCGCTGGCTTAGCGGTGCTGTTTGCACCATGAATAATGACGGATTTACACATAACTACGCACTTTATCGCAATAGTCAAACGGGATTATTCGAAATCCTTCCATGGGACTATGATGCCACATGGGGACGAAAGGTAAACGGGGGGGTTATGGAGCACGACTATGTTCCGATTGAAGGCAAATTGGACAATCATCTATCTTTCCTTCTCCTGCAGATCCCAGAATACCGTAAACGATACCGCAGCATTCTGGAGGAAATTTTAGAAACACGATTCACAGTAGATTATTTGGAAGAGAAAATCGTTTTCCTCCATCAAGCCCTCAGACCCCATATCCTTCACGACCCCTATAAAAAGAAAAGCATTCACTCATTTGATGATGAGCCGGACTTTATCTTGCAATTTATCAAAGCCCGCAGAAGTTATTTAATAAACCAGCTTAAAAACCTTGAGAATTAACGAGGAAAGGAGCTCAAAATGGGTCCCATTTATGTGAAAAATACGGAGAAATATGGCAGAGGAATTTTTGCTTCCAGAAACATTGAAAAAGGTGAACTCATTGAGCAATCCCCAGTCTTAGTTTCTCCGAAAAGCGAACGAAAGTATTTGAAGAAAACAACGCTCTTCCAATATTGCTTCATTTGGGGTGAAAAGTACGATCAAACGGCAATTGCCCTTGGCTATGGCTCGTTATTTAATCACTCCTTTACCCCGAATGCCATGTTTATCAATGACCTCGAACATTTAACCATCAACTTTTATGCTATCTCTGACATTCAGGAGGGGGATGAAATCAAAATCAATTATAACGGTGATCCTAATGACCGAACCCCACTTTGGTTTGAGGTCTTGGATTAAAGGGAGTCCGGGAGGTGAAGATTTACCATGAAATATTCTAGTAAAAACCTTTATACGGAGAATTTGTCCAATTTAGTAAATCGGTCTAGAACCATCAATCCTATTAAGCATAAATTATACTGTTCGAATGATTAGCAGTCTGCTGACGGTAATTAAAACATTAAGAGTAGGAGGGGGAAAATTGTTTCAAAACAAGACCATTCTTATTACAGGTGGGACAGGTTCTTGGGGATATGAGTTAGTAAAGCAGCTTCTCCTAAAAGACCCCAAGGAAATCCGGATTTATTCTAGAAACGAATTCAGCCAGGTGGAAATGCAGAGGAAGTTTGATAATAAGCGGTTAAACTTTATCATCGGGGATATTAAAGAAAAAGATGAATTGACAAGAGCGTGCGCGGGTGTTGATTATATTTTCCATTTGGCTGCATTGAAACATGTGCCAGTTTGTGAAGCACAGCCTCTTGAGGCTTTAAAAACAAATGTAATGGGGACACAAAATGTCATAGATGCCGCCATTGCCAATCATGTGAAAACAGTTGTTTATATATCAACGGATAAAGCGGCAAATCCATCTAATTTTTATGGGATGACAAAATCAATCGGGGAGAAATTAATTATTCATGCCAATACCCTTCATTTGAATACGAAATTTGTTTGTGTCCGCGGTGGAAATGTCCTCGGAACAAATGGGAGTGTCATCCACGTATTTAAGGACCAAATCAAAGAGAAAAACCAAGTGGGCATTACAGATTATAATATGACGAGATTCTTCCTTACCCTTGAAGATGCCATTAATCTCCTTTTTAAAGCCACATATGAAAGCAAGGGCGGAGAGATTTTCGTAATGAAAATGCCGACTTGCAAAATCGTTGACCTGGCACATGTATTGATTGAATCAATGGGGAAAAAAGATGTTCAAATGGTGCAGCTGGGAATCAGGCCGGGAGAGAAAATTCATGAAATTCTATTCTCCGAATTTGAGAGTCAAAATACGGTCTATTATGATGAAGACTATTATGTCATTCTTCCAACCATCGGGCTGCCTGAACTGCAGGAGCATTATTCCAAATATCAAAAGGTTCATATGAATGCCTATCATTCTAATCAATCACTTATGACAAAAGAGGAAATAAAGACTCTATTAATCAATGGAGGATTTATTGAATGAAGCTATTAGTGTTAGGTGGAAATGGAATGGCGGGACATATGATTACTCGGTATTTTAAAACGTGTCCCGGTTTTTCTGTTTATTATACCAGTCGTGATGCTTCAGATTTGGAGGCCATTCAGCTCGATGCCAGGGATCAGGCCGTACTGGAAAGTGTCATCGATTCGTTAAAACCTGATTTTATCATCAACTGTGTTGGCATTTTAAATGAAAATGCCAACAAAAACCCGATTGATGCCTTGCTGCTTAATAGTGTACTGCCGCATACATTGGCAAAGCTGGCAGACCGGTGCGGGGGAAGGTTGATCCATATCAGTACGGACTGTGTTTTCTCAGGGAAAAAAGGTGATTATGAAGAACATGACCCGACCGATGGCGAAAAGGTATATGGGAAAACAAAAGCATTAGGAGAAATAGTGAATTCTCGTCATTTAACGATTCGTACATCGATTATCGGCCCTGAAATCAGGGGCGAGGGAATCGGTTTAATGCATTGGTTTATGCAGCAAACCGGAGAAATTAAAGGATTTAAAAGGGTGTTTTGGAACGGGGTAACAACCTTGGAGTTAGCGAAGGTCATTCAGGAAATGATGAAACAAAATATTTCAGGTTTGTACCATCTTTGCGTACCAGAAAAAATATCAAAATATGATTTACTCAGATTATTTCAAGATGTATTTGATAAAAAAGATGTCGTGATTCATCCTGATGAAAAGGTTGTATTAGACAGATCATTAAAAAATAATCGCACCGATTTTCATTATCAAGTGCCTGAATACAAAACGATGTTGCTTGAATTAAGAGATTGGCTGAATCAGCAGTGAAGGGCAGGAAAATGTTCATAACAGGTGCAAATGGTTATACAGGCAGACACGCCATCCGCCATTTTCTGCAAAAGGGGATGGCTGTTACCGCTGTTGTGAGATCGAATTTTCCTGATATGAAAGATTCCAACCTCCATATCGTAAAATGTGACGTAACGAATGAAACGGAGGTTAACAGCCTTATTCAACAGATAAAACCGGATTATATTCTGCACCTTGCAGGGAAAAGCTCGGTTGAAGAATCATGGAAGTCACCTGCTGACAATTTTAGGACAAACGTGATGTCTACGTTGAATTTGCTGGAAGCTGTAAGAATGTATTGTCCGTCCGCAAAAATAATTGTTGTTGGTTCTGCCCTGCAATTTAATCCGCAGGCTGCACCTGTCGCGGTTCATCCATATAGCTTGAGTAAAGGGCTGCAAATGCTGGTGGCAGAATCTTGGAAAAGACTATACGGATTGAATATTGTTTTGGCAAAACCTTCTAATATAATTGGACCCGGTTTTTCAAATGGGATCTGTTCTTTAGTGGCGCGAAAAATAGCCGCAATGGAAGAAGGGCATGTACAGCCCATTCTAGAAGTGAATGACTTGTCTGCCCGACGGGACTTTATTGATGTAAGAGATGTGGTCCGTGCCTATGATCAATTGTTGTTTATGGACACCAATGAAGAGGTTTACGAGATTTGCACGGGCATTTCCCGGCCGTTGGAAGAGGTTATGAAAACCTATCAGTCTATGACGGACATTAAAATGACAATAAAGGAACAAAAGTCACAGCAGCCGCAATTCAGCCCGATGATGGATCCTAGCGGGATGAAAAAATTAAACTGGGAGCCAGCCATTTCTTTTGAGAACTCTTTACATGACACCCTGCAATTTTTTCGAGGGGAGAAGGAGGTTTAATGGTTGGTGAAGAAGCCTTTTCTGTTACTCCAGTGAAAGGCTTCTTCTTTCTGAAAAATGATTGCTCCAGTTTACAGATGATGAAGTCCGCCTAAAACCATATTGATCACTTTGCTTGAAACATTTGGATCACCATAGCCTTCAGGTAGAGTCCATGAACGATTGGAAAGGATCATCAAGTTGACACTATCGACAATACTTTGATCATGAACGCCGGAAATAACATTACTTCCGCAGAGGACTGTTTCCGGTCTTTCCGTACTATTCCGAATGGTTACGGCTGGAACATGAAGAATGCAGCTTTCTTCCTGTACCGTCCCGCTGTCTGTGATGACACATCGTGCGTGTTTTTGAAGGTGAACAAAATCAAAGAATCCAAACGGTTCACTGAAGTGAATCAATGGATCTTGAGGATTGATTCGGAATTTTTTCATACGATCCCGTGTCCGTGGATGTACACTGCAAATGATCGGAATCTGGTGCTGCTTTGCGATCAGCTGAAGGGCATTCACAATATGCTGTAGTCTTGTTTCATTATCGACATTTTCGGCGCGGTGAGCTGTCACCACAATATATCCATTATTGTTTATCCCAAGCTTTTGCAAAATATCACTTTGATCAATCTTCTCCTTGTATTCTTGTAAAACTTCATAAATGGGGTTTCCTGAAACCCAGATGCGGTGATTGGGAACACCTTCACGGATTAAATTTTCCCGGCTCAGCATCGTATAGGGCAAATTAAAAGAGGAAACGGAGTCAATCGCTTTTCGGTTAATTTCCTCAGGTACAGAGGTATCGAAACAACGATTGCCAGCCTCCATGTGATAAACAGGGATTCCCATTCGTTCGCCAAGCAAGGCACAAAGGGCACTGTTCGTATCACCCAGCAATAAAATCTTATCCGGTTTCTCTTTTGCCATTATTTTTTCAACTTCTGCAAACATTTCTCCGACCTGCTGCCCGAACGTATGGGAGCTTAAATGGATTTTATAGTCTGGCTGCCGAACGCCAAGCTGTTCAAAAAATACATCGCTTAGAGAGCGGTCATAGTTTTGTCCGGTATGAACAAGGATATGATTTGTTAACACATCCAATTTTTTAATGATTAAGCTTAAACGAATGATTTCCGGCCGCGTTCCAAGAATGGTCATTACTTTCAACAGTATTCAATCTCCTTTATCAAAAATAATTTGAACAATTTGTAACATTTAAACCACGTTATTAGCTTATGCTTAGAATTTTGAAAATGACGATATTTACTAATAGAACAAGCCAAAAAGAGGATTCGGTAAAATTTTTAAATATCGGTAAATGGCTTAGGACAGAGAGGTGAAGCGGATTTTGAACAGAGGGGAGTCTAATCAACATATTTCATGGCTGGAATCGGCCATTACAAAAGAAGACCGTCAGAAAGTTCATGGCCATAAAAGCTTCATGCTATGGTTAACAGGACTTTCAGGTTCCGGGAAATCTACCATTGCTAATGCGCTTCAGCTCGAATTATTTAATAAAGGGGTAAGTGTGTATTTATTGGATGGGGACAACCTGAGGCACGGAATTAACAGCGATCTCACGCACAATATGGAAGATCGGAAGGAAAATATAAGAAGGACAGCCGAAATCGGCAAGCTTTTTGTGGATGCCGGCATAGTGGTAATTGCAGCCCTAATTTCCCCTTATCAAAAGGATCGTGAGATAGCAAGGTCATTATTTGGCAAAGATGAATTTATCGAAATTTATGTGAGCTGCCCCATCGAAGAGTGTGAGAAGCGCGACCCAAAAGGGCTCTATAAGAAAGCGAGAAAGGGAGAAATCCTGAAGTTTACCGGAATTGACGATCCATATGAAGAACCGGCAAATCCGGAAATCATACTTGATACAAGTAATTGGTCCATAGAAGAATGCACATCTGCCGTGACAAAATATCTTTTTGATAGGTTCTGTTAAAGAACATTGTTGATATTTAAACACTGTTGTTTGGGGCGGAAGGCACAAGACTACTCGAAAATGTACCGCATTTCCTTCGTGCGTGGGTGAATACAGGGAAGTGATTTAGTGTCCTAAGGGTAGTACGGGGTCTCCCCGGTACGCCCGCGAACCTCTCGTGCCTGAAGTGGAAATCAACAGCCGTGTTTAACAGGCCCTTTGATAAAGAAAACTTTAATAGAAAGGAATGACAAAATTGTCATTGAGTATTCCCCACGGAGGACAATTAGTGAATCAGATGGATTTCCACTTTGAAGTGTCCTCCATCCCCCATGCAATAGAAATGGATAGAATGGCGCTGTCAGATTTAGAATTAATTGCAAATGGCGCATATAGCCCCTTAACTGGGTTTCTCTCCAAAGAAGACTACGAATCTGTTGTTTCTAGCATGCGATTGAAAAATGGAATTGTTTGGAGTATTCCGATCACATTGCCCGTCACTGAAAAAATGGCCGATTCATTAACGCTTGGAGAGAAAGTAAAATTAACATATGAAAATATGGTTTATGGTGTATTGGAATTAACGGAAAAATATGTCCCTGATAAAATCCTTGAAGCAGAAAAAGTGTTTCGAACAACCGACCTTCAGCATCCAGGGGTGAAAAAACTATTTAGCCGGCCAAACGTTTATTTGGCTGGACCTGTTCATTTAATCAAAATGCCTCCGAAAAATGAAAACTTCCATGCGTTTTATAAAACGCCGAGCGAAACAAGAGGAGAATTTGCCAGCAGAAATTGGAACACGATTGTTGGTTTTCAAACCAGAAATCCCGTCCACAGAGCACATGAGTATATTCAAAAAACAGCACTGGAAACGGTGGATGGTTTGTTTTTACATCCGCTAGTTGGCGAAACAAAGTCAGATGATATTCCAGCGCCGATCAGAATGAAGAGCTATGAAGTTTTGTTAGAAAACTATTATCCTAAGGATCGGGTGTATTTGGACGTATTTCCCGCCGCCATGCGGTACGCAGGACCAAGAGAAGCCGTATTCCATGCGCTGGTTCGAAAAAACTACGGCTGCACCCATTTTATTGTTGGAAGAGACCATGCCGGAGTTGGAAATTATTACGGAACCTATGATTCTCAAAAAATCTTCACCCAATTCAGCAAAGAAGAAATCGGTATCACCATCCTCCCATTTGAACATACTTTCTACTGCACAAAATGCGAAAACATGGCTTCCACCAAAACCTGCCCCCACCCCAAAGAATACCACCTCCACCTCTCCGGAACAGCCGTCAGAACCATGCTCAAAAACGGCATCGCCCCCCCAAAAGAATACAGCCGTCCGGAAGTAATCCAGGTGTTGAGGGTGTCAGGCACCATGTGAAAATTTCACATGGTGCCTGACACCCTCCTAAATTTTACAGTGATATTTGTTTTTGGATATGTTAAATTTAAGCTATTATTATCTGTTCTTTACGGTTCGTTTTGTGCGTGTTGTTGGGTATGTTTGAGGTGGATTAGGCTTGGAAGGGGAGGATACTGTGGCGAGAGTTTGGAAATGGATGATTGCCTGTTTGGTGTTTCTGCTTCTGTTTAATGGGCTGGCGATCGCAGCCGTTCATATGGGCAGGTAGAGCGGTTTAAAACAGCAGTTTGTCTATCAATTTTCAGGGGTATGATGCGGATGACAATGAATTTAACAAAACCGATTTCTTTTAAGCTATTTGTTGCTCTTCTTATTGTGACATTGGGGGCAGAGGTGCTCCTATATCTCACCAGGTTCAGCTATTTGGCCAGTGATTTATACGATGCTGTGATGGTATCCTCCCTGTTTATTGGCTGGAGGATTTCCCCAAGGCTCGGCCAGATCCAGGAAAAGAAGAAAACAAAGCGAAGAATTGCTCTCCAGTTCACGGGTGCTTTTCTTATTTTCTTCCTTGGAAGTTCGCTGGTGAACATCTATTCTGGGATCGTCTTCTCAGAATTTAACGATGATTATAACCATTATGTTCAAGATTATACCTCCACTCCATCCACTCAAGGGGAAGGAACCCATTCCTCCTCAGGATCTAATACATCCCCCACTTTTTGGGATCAAGTAGATACTCTTGGAAATGATTTATATACGGATGCACTTGCCGGACTGGAGGAAGTTTGGCGCTTAGCATATATCATTCTCCTGCTTGTAGTATGTAAAAAATGGTTTCCAAGCCGTTGGGAAAGCGGCAAGAGGGATCTATTTCTATTAGCCGCGTTGTTTTTGACTTCGATTTTATTCGGTATTGATCATACGTTGGATGCCGAAGAGTCTTGGCGAGTTCGAATTGGTGCCATTGTCACTTTTGGAAATATGGGGTTCATATTGGGGCTGATCCTGTTGTGGACACGAAATTTATGGCTGACAGTCCTTGTGCACTCTGTGTATGATATGACCACCACGATATCCTGGTATTATTATGATTACGCTGTGGAATGCTTAGCGCTTATTGTATTGATCGTTTTTATCATTCTATTAATATTGGAAATAAGACAAAAGAATCGGCAATTAGCCGCAATGGGTGTCGAGGGCATAGAGGTGCCAGAATCAACATAATAAAAGATCGTCAGTTTAGAATACTGAAAAAATCAATAACTTAACATAATGGATTAGATCTGCCAATAAGCAGGTTCTAATCTTTTTTTATTTTTTATGGGTCCACTCCACTACCGGTAAATTCCACAGTGTGTTTTAGCTATACCGTTTTTTAAAATAAAAGGCTCTAAAAACAACATTGTTGTTTTTTAATAATCTGTTGATATCTGCTCCGATCAACAGTCAAATTTAATAGAGCCAAAGGGGAATGGAGGAAAAAAGTCCTTTTAATAGCAGTCCTCTGGGAGGAGAAGGTTTGTTAAAAAGGACAAAATTTGATACAAAACTACTAAATCGAACAAAATATTCATTTTTTTGTTGAAAAATTGTGTCAAAATGAGAGAATAGTACTGTGCAATCATTTTTTGCAGAAAAGGTGAGGTGCTCCGCAAAAGATGAATCAGACTACTTTCTACATATCTATTTGCAAAAATCAGCAGCACCGAGAACTCCGCCTTTTTTTTAGATAAATAGAGTATATGACTTCATAGTGTAAAAGGTCCTGGGGGGGAAGACATTTTGAAGAAAAAAAGAGCCACTGCTTTCTTCTTGGCAACGATGTTATTTTCATCGTCAGCAGTTGGGGCAACGGCGGTAACAACAAATACGTGGAAATATCAAAATAACAAATGGTATTATGTAACTCCATCAGGCAAGAAAATCACTGGATGGGTGAGTATTAAGGGTGCCAGGTATTATTTTAGTAGTGATGGGGTCATGCAGACTGGATGGGCTCGAATCAACAATCTCTGGTACTACTTTGATCTGAAAAGCGGTGCAATGAAAACCGGTTGGTTAATAGACAAAAACACCTGGTATTATCTTAAATCGAGCGGCGCAATGGCTACCGGCTGGATTGAAGTCAGCGGGAAAAAATATTACCTAAGCCCAAGCGGTGCAATGGTCACAGGGCAAAAATACATTGATAATAAGCCATACTTTTTTACATCCTCTGGAGCCTTGAGTACAGCGAAGCTGACAGGCTGGTTTCGCGATGGTTCCGTTATCATGTATTTTAATACGGATGGTTCGAAGCATACCGGCTGGCTGACTGTCAGCGGCAGTACATATTATTTTGGTACAGATGGTTTCATGTATAAGGGCTGGTTAACGGATAACGGAAATAAATATTACTTTGGCCAAGATGGAAAAATGCTAACAGGAATCCAAACGATAAACGGCCAAAAGTATTATTTTGCTGCAAACGGTGTTCTTCAGCAGAGTCCTGGCTGGCAGGTGCTTAACAATAAGCGATACTACCTCGGAACAAATGGTATTGTTTATACCGGCTGGCTGACCGATGGCGGGAAAAAGTATTATCTTGGCTCAGACGGCACGATGCAAACGGGTTGGTTCCTGTATCAAAACAATTGGTACTATTTTAACAGCGATGGAACTATGGCCACTGGCTGGATTTCAGACAGCTCAAAATGGTATTACTTAAACAGTGATGGTGTGATGCAGACGGGCTGGCTTGTTGACCAGGGCAACACCTACTATTTAAATGTAGGCGGCGATCGGCGGACCGGCTGGCTGCAGCTCGGTAATAGCTGGTATTATTTTGACAGCAATGGAAAAATGGTGACGGGAACACAAGTAATAGACGGGAAAACCTACACATTTTTCGATAACGGGTTATTAAATTCGGGACCTGTGACGACCAAAACACAATACAATGTCACGCTGCAGCAAGTGTTGAACGTAGAAATGCAGTTGAATCCGCCGCCGCAAACGGACTTGTATCAAAGCCAGGCGGCATATGTGAGCAGCCAATATGTGCTTCAAAATGCGAATGACCCAACAAAAGGAGTCGTAACGGCAAGCGCCTTGAACGTTCGCAGTGATACAAATAGCAATTCGTTTATTTATGGAACATTAAAACAAGGACAAACGGTAACCATTGTTTCAACCGTTGGCACCTGGTACCAAATTAAATTTGGAACTTGGCGCAATGCTAAACCAGAGGATGTTATAAACTATCTAGACCCAAGTCGAATTACGCCGGATAGTCCACAATATCTGGAATTTTTAATATTAAATAAAAATGCCGGAACAACAGCTGCCGATTTAAATGCCAATGTCCTAAAAGGAAAAGGAATTCTGGATGGAATGGGGGACGCCTTTATTAAGGCGAGCCTGCAAAATAATGTAAATGAAGTTTATCTGATTGCCCACGCATTCCTGGAGTCAGGTAATGGGACATCTGCACTGGCAAATGGTGTTCAAGTAGATACCGTTGATGGGAAAAAGCTGGATAAACCAGTAACCGTCTATAATATGTTTGGAATTGGTGCATTTGACTCCTGTCCGCAAAGCTGCGGTGCTCAAACTGCCTATAAAAATGGCTGGTTTACGCCGGAAGCGGCAATCATCGGCGGAGCTGCCTTTATCGGCTCAAGCTACATTAATGCAGCTAACTCGCCGCAGAATACCCTTTATAAGATGAGATGGAATCCGGCTAATCCTGGAAATCATCAGTATGCCACGGATATGTCTTGGGCAGCCAACCAGGTATACAACATGAAGAAAATCTATGATTCTTTAAGCTCTTACACATTATATTTTGATGTTCCAGTATATAAATAGTTTTAAGTGAGCTGTGCATAATGGATGCACAGCTTTTCTATTTTTTTTGGTTTCCGCTCAAGAAGCGAGCGGTTTTTCCCTTGCACCGTACCCCTATGAATCCCATTCTCACAAGAGATGTATAGGAAGTTCGAAAATATTCGCTCCTTTAACGCCAATTAACTTAGTTTCACAGGATCTTTTGATAAAAATGCAAGTAAGACTGGCACAATTTTTATTTACAGATATATTGGGCTGGGTTAAAATGGGTATATATTCAATTTTTGAACGTATTGGAGGTCTTCCATTGGAGCAGCATGTGTTTCAGATTCTAGAAGCGGTAAATCAAAATGCGAACTTGAACCAAAAGAAGCTATCCGAAATTTGCGGAATTTCGATTGGGAAAGTTAATTACTTGATGAATGATTTAATGGCTGAAAACTATATTTATAATGAAAAAAAAGGCCGGAACGTCAGTTATTTTTTAACGCAAAAAGGAATGGAGTTTCTGGAGAGCGGCATTGAGGCCTTTCACTTTAAGAAGGTCAATATTCACCAGGAACCAATGACGGAAATTAAACAGGCAGTCATTCTGGCAGCGGGCCAAAGAAAGGATTTTGGCAAACCAGCGGGTTTAATGCCGGTGGATGACATTTTGCTCATAAAACGCACGGTCGATATCCTGCAGGAAAACGGGATCGGCCATATCGTTATTGTGACTGGCTATGAAAAAGAGGCATTCCAAGAGGTACCGGAATTAAGCCATTTGCGTTTTGTCCACAATCCAAAATATAAATGGACGGGATCCATGGCATCCTTGGCAATTGCTAAAGACTTGATTACCGAAGATTTTCTGTTGATTGAGGATGATATTTTAATCGAAGAACGGGCCATTCGCGAACTTCTTGCCTATCCGCAGCGGGACACTGTGCTCATTGCCAATGAGAGCGGTTCAGGTGATGAGGCATTCGTCGAATTCCGAAATGGCTATCTTTTTAAAATCTCAAAAGATATTCACCAGTTTAATCATGTTGACGGGGAAATGATCGGCGTCAGCAAGCTATCTTATGAAGTATTCAGTAAAATGGTGGAAGAATATAAGGAAAACAACAGAAATCCATACATGAATTACGAATATATGCTGCTTGATGTTTCCCGGAGCTATAATATTGGCTATTTAAAAATGCACAATCTAATTTGGGGCGAGATTGACAGTCTTAATCATTATGAAACCATCACGAAAAAAACGTATCCGATCTTAAAACGGAAGGAAGCGGAATTTCGTGAAATCCAAATTAAGAGCATCCTGATGGAAGCCCTTAACCTGGAATATGAGGATATTCAGGAGATACAGCCGTTTGGCGGGATGACGAATAAAAACTTCAAGGTGCTTGTAAAAGATAAGGAATATGTCCTAAGGATTCCGGGAAATGGCACTGAGCAGATGATTAACCGCAAAGAGGAAAAAGTAAACTCATCTATTGCAAGTCATTTGGGAATTGATACCGAGTTAATCTACTTTAATGAAGTAACTGGCGTCAAAATTGCTGAACTGATCCCAAATGCCGAAACTTTGAACGGGAAAACGGCAAAGCGTCAGGATTACATGCAATTAACTACGGCCATTTTACGGAAATTACATACTTCGGATTTGACGATGGCCAATGAATTCAATGTTTTTGAAAAAATCGACGAGTATGAACAGCTGATGAAAGAGGCAAATGGCCGTCCATATCCGCATTATGATGAGGTAAGAGCCGAAGTGATGCTTCTGAAGGACATTTATCAGGGCATGAACATCGCCTTAAAGCCATGTCATAACGATTTGGTTCCGGAGAACCTGGTTAAAAGCGGCCCGGATAAAGTGTATTTAATTGACTGGGAATATGCCGGTATGAATGATCCGATGTGGGATCTTGCTGCCCACTCGCTCGAGTGTGAATTTTCACCGGAAGATGAAGAATTATTCTTATCCTTGTATTTACAAACAGATCACATTCCGCTTGAAATCCAACAGCGTGTGTTAATGAATAAAATTTTTCAGGATTTCCTTTGGAGTATTTGGACGATTATTAAGGAAGCAAAAGGTGATGACTTTGGCACCTATGGAATTGACCGCTTTAATCGGGCAAGAAAGAATTTAAATCATGACATCATGAAGGAGATGGCGTATGAGTACAAAAAATAAAGGCCTTTTCTACGGTTTATTTTCCGGGTTTACGTGGGGACTGGATACAGTATTAATCGGTGTGGTATTGGCCAAGAGTATTTTTACTTCGACAGCTGAAGTGATTTTTCTTGCTCCATTAGTGAGCACGTTTTTTCATGACTTGTTATCCAGCTTTTGGATGATGATTTATATGGTCATCAGAGGGGAATTTAAGGTGCCATTTCAAAAATTGTCAACCCGAAGCGGACGATTTGTCATGTTAGGTGCACTTCTTGGCGGACCAATTGGAATGACCGGGTATGTGCTTGCAGTTAAATATTTAGGCGCATCGCTGTCTGCTTCTATTTCAGCGGTCTATCCTGCAGTCGGTGCCTTATTCGCCTTTTTGCTGTTAAAGGATAAACTATCAGTAAAAAACTGGTTTGGACTATTTATAAGTATTTTATTTATTTTCTTATTAGGATTTGCCGGCGGAGACCGTTCACCAAGCTATATTCTCGGATTCTTATTTATTCTGTTATGTGTTTTTGGCTGGGGAATGGAATGCGTGATTCTTGCCTATGGGATGAAGGATGACGAAATCACGCCTGAGCAGGCATTGCAAATTCGACAGCTCGTTTCAGCTGTCACATATGGGGTAATAATATTACCAATTTTCAAAGCTTATCCGCTTGTGGGAACGGTGCTGCAAAGCAGCCAAGTTTGGTTTATTGCTCTAGTCGCTCTATCAGGTACAGCCTCCTATGTGTATTATTACAAAGCCATTTATGTCATGGGACCGACAAGAGCGATGGCATTGAATATAACCTATGCTGCTTGGGCGATTTTCCTCAGCTTTATTATTTTACATTCGCCAGTTACCTTTAAGGTTGTGATTTATAGTATTATGATTTTAGTTGGTTCGGTTATTACATGCGCTACTCCGGAAGAACTAAAATGGACGAATTTTATCAAACGCAGGAGAGCAGCTTAGCAGAACAGACGAAATATATAACTATAGGAGAATTGCTTCATGAGAGCTATTTTACTTGCAGCAGGAATGGGAACAAGATTACGGCCATTAACATTAACGACTCCGAAATCACTTACAGTCGTAAACGGAAAGCCCATGCTTGAGCAGCAGATCGAATTTTTGCGGGAAGTCGGTGTCGAGGAAATTATTGTCGTAACCGGCTATCTTGCTGAAAAATTTGCGTACTTAGAGGAAAAATACGGGGTTAAACTGGTTCATAACGATCAGTACGATGTATATAACAATATTTACACGATGTATTTAGTGAGAGACTTTCTGCCAGATTCCTATGTGATTGATGCAGATGTCTATTTACATCATAACTTCCTCTTGCGAAATCCTAAAAACTCCATGTATTTCAGTGCACGCAAACCGGAATTCAAAGGGGAATGGATGATTCGCTTCAATGATGATTTCAAGGTGTACGATATCGTGGTCGGCGATGGTGAGCATGATTACATTTTGTGCGGCATCTCCTATTGGTCTGGGGAAGACGGGCGATATATTGTTGGCAAACTGGAAGAGGCCGTTGCCGGCGGAAGCTTTAAAGATCTGTACTGGGACGACATTGTCAAAGACAACATCGGCGCCTTGAATGTGTATCTGCAGGAAATTCACCCGGACGACAGTTTCGAAATCGATTCCTTGGAAGACCTTGAAAACGTAAGAAAACGATTGGCTGAGCAAAAATAAATCGGGCACACATGCTGTCCGGTTTATTTTTTTGCGGAAATAGCCCATTGTCAGCCCTCTTATAAATAAAATAGGTAAAATACCCCAAATGCGCCAGGAGGGTTCGAATTTATTCCAAAACGCTAAAAAACTATGATAATCTAATAAATAGAATAATAGAGACAGAGAGGAGAACATAATGAAAAAGAAGGTCATCCAAAGTGTATTAGCAATGTTTCTGGTTTTCGGGCTATTGAATAGCCCAGTCTTTGCTGCAACAGCACAGCAACCGGTTATGAGTGTGATTTCAGTTGATCTTCCCGTGTACAGCGCCTTTGACCAACTATCAGATCCCGGCAATCACACCCATTTGGCGGATCTTACCTATAATACACAGGTCATTGTCTTAAGCGAAAAAGATTATGCTGCGCAAATTCAAACAACGGATGGAACCGTCACAGGCTGGGTCCACAAAGCCTATTTAAGCAATAAGGTAACAGACCAAACTTGGCTGGTTAAGCAAGGGAGAAATTTACGGGCAGATCCCAGCACCGCCAATCCGCCGATCGGTTTTATTTCTGACAATTCAATGGTATACGTTCTAGATTACAACTCAAGTGCGAAATTCTATAAAATTCAAACCTCTGACGGAAAAGTTGGCTGGATAAAAGGCACATACCAAAGAGACGACGGAACCGAATACGGTGGAGGCCGCAATGTGATTCCGTATGAATTCGGCAAAAAAGACACAGCTACAACGAATATTTCCATTTACACTCCATTAAATACTAAAGCAAATGTAACAGCAGACCAAATCAATAAATACATTCAGTACAAAACAAATGGCGTGAAAACTCTGATGACCGGGCTGGGTTCCACCTATCTTCAAGCCCAAACTGTCACCCGTGTAAACGCGGTATACTTATTGGCACACTCAGGTCTTGAATCAAAATGGGGTACATCGGCCATCGCTTCCAACAAGTATAACTTTTATGGCATCCATGCCACAGATCTTCAGCCGATGGATTCCGCTTATGATTACTCTACGCCAACAAATGGCATTATTGCAGGAGCTGAATTTATTAGCGACACATATGTAAACAGAGATCAATCCAATACTGCTGATTATCCATTTGCACAGCCAACACTTGATAATATGCGATTTAACGATAACCTGCATCAATATTCCACAGATGAGGCATGGGCAAGTAAAATTGCCAATCTTATCAAGGAATTTAATACATTCACCTATACAAAAGGCTGGAAGCAGATTGCCGGTCAGTGGTACTTTAACAACGGCGACGGTACCTATAAAACTGGCTGGCTGAACGTTGGCGGCAAATGGTATTATTTTAAATCCGGCGGCGTGATGCAAACCGGCTGGCTTTATACAGGAGGTCAGTGGTACTACTTAAACAGCAGCGGTGCTATGCAGACCGGCTGGCTTTATACCGGCGGCAAATGGTACTATCTTAACACAAGTGGCACCATGCAAAAAGGCTGGAAGTTAATCGGATCGAAGTGGTACTTTTTTTACAGTGACGGTCATATGGCGGCAAACACAAAGATTGGTAAGTACCGTCTAGGAAGCAATGGAGCCATGATTTAAATAAAAATTAGCGAGGAACCATCTGCAAACAGATGGTTCCTTTTTTTATTAGAAAATAGTGATTTCATAGAAACGCAGTCTCTTTTTTTGTTCTAACACGTCGTTGTTTACTTCCTGCAGGAAAATCCACTACTAAGTTTCATAGAGACTTTCCGAAAAGAGTCGAAAATAATTTGTAAAATTATAGCGTTTTTTTAACATCTATGAGAGATAGCTATGTCAAATAATGGATGGCAATTGTAACTTTTTTAAAAAAATGGAACTTAAAGTCGAATAAAATCAATTTTTGAAACATTCCTGTAACAATATTAAAAAATATCTGTAAATTAAATTCAGTCTATTTTATGAGATACTAAGATTAATAAATGAGGAGAGAAAAAGAAACAAGGAGGGTATCATGAAGAAGTTATTCATAAGTGGTTTACTAACATGTTCTTTACTCTTGAGCGGATTAATCGTTGGGAATAAAACGGAAGCGTCTTCATTCGGAGAAACGGTTGCGAATATAGCTCTTGATTATGTAGGGGTTCCATATGTTTGGGGAGGAACATCGCCAAAAGGCTTTGATTGTTCAGGATTTGTACGGTATACCTATCATAAAGCTGGTGTGTCGCTGCCACGGACTGCTTCA
The DNA here is from genome assembly GCF_013248975.1 of Neobacillus endophyticus. Taxonomy (GTDB): domain Bacteria; phylum Bacillota; class Bacilli; order Bacillales; family Cytobacillaceae; genus Neobacillus; species Neobacillus endophyticus. The sequence continues at coordinate 861,586 of NZ_JABRWH010000001.1, read as the reverse complement.
GAACAATATGCAGAAGGTCAGTCAGTCTCCAAGGGGAAATTACAGCGCGGTGATTTAGTATTCTTTAGTACATACAAGACAGGTGCTTCCCATGTTGGCATTTACCTGGGCAATAACAAATTTATTCATGCTTCGACAAGTCATGGCGTAACGGTCAGTTCTCTATCAACCTCTTATTATAATCAAACGTATATCGGGTCCAAGCGAATCGGGAACACAACAAACGGCTGGGTATTATCCAATGATACTTGGTATTATTATAAGAATGGCCAAAAACAAACGGGCTGGCTTAATGACAATGGCACATGGTATTTCCTTGATTCAGACGGCAAAATGTTAACAGGCTGGGTTCGCTCCAGCAGCAAATGGTATTACTTGTATAAAGACGGTTCCATGGCAAAGAATACCACCATTGACGGCTACAAACTGGACAGCAGCGGAGCCTGGGTTCAGTAATAAATAGTTCAAAAATAAAAGCGAAACCAGTGAAGAAGACGGTTTCGCTTTTTCATATCGGTTTCTTACACATTGCTAAGTGCTAGACATAATATATAAACCGATACACGTAATGGGAGGGAAATTATATTACATTTACGTGAACTTATTAACAATTTGGGCAAAATGCGACACCATTTGCGGGTTGTAGTTTCTTTTAATAAATTTTTTTGTTACAATAAGTTGTAAAAATTTTATCTATCATCAATTAGTGTTTGAACTTGTGAAGGAAAAGTTATTGACATGAGAAAGGAAGTCACTTCATGAATAAAATATGTGTCATTGGTCTCGGTTATATCGGTCTGCCAACATCCGTTATGTTTGCCAATAACGGATTGCATGTTCATGGTGTAGATGTTAATGCTGAGGCTGTCGGGAAAATTCGCAATAAACAGCTTCATATTGAAGAAAATGGACTTCAAGAACGATTAAATGCCGCAATTGACAGTGGCAATTTAACTGTTTCAACCACACCGGAAAAAGCTGATGTCTTTATTATCGCGGTTCCGTCACCGATTAATCCGGATAAAACAGCCGATATGAAATATGTAGAAGCAGCGACAAAATCGATTATTCCTTTTCTTGAAAAGGGCAATTTAGTTGTGTTGGAATCAACAGTACCTCCACGGACTGTTGAGGATGTCATGATGCCGATTTTAAAAACAAGCGGCCTTGAAATTGGAACGGAATTGCTTGTATCCCACTCACCAGAGCGGGTGATTCCAGGCCGTGTTTTCGAAGAACTTGTTAATAACAGCCGAATCGTGGGCGGTATTAATGAAGAGTCTGCCGAAAAAACGAGAGACCTTTATCGTGCGTTTGTTAAAGGAGAAATTTTCCTGACAGATGCTACTACTGCAGAAATGGTTAAAGTAATTGAAAATACGTACCGTGATGTCAACATTGCCTTTGCCAACGAATTGGCTAAGATTAGTGAAAACATCGGAATTAACGTTTGGGAAGCCATCAAACTTGCTAACCATCATCCTAGGGTAAACATTCATCTTCCAGGACCAGGTGTAGGCGGCCACTGTATTGCAGTTGACCCATGGTTCTTGGTGGAATTACAGCCTGAGACGGCGAAAATCATTCATCTTGCACGTCAAACGAATGATTCTATGCCGCTTTATGTGGCTAATAAGGTGAAAGCCATTGCTGAAAAGCACCAAATTAATAATCCGAAGGTTGCCGTGCTTGGTTTGGCGTTTAAAGCCAATATTGATGATATGCGGGAAAGTCCTTCAACAGAGGTTATTCATTACTTAAAAGAGCTTAACATTGAATTAACTGCTTTCGATCCGCATATTAAGGAACAGAATTTCGCTCAGCAAGCCTTAAAGCTGGAAGAAGCTTTGGAAAATGCTGATATCGTTCTTATTTTAACAGAGCATGATGAATTCAAAATATTAAATCCAAAACAAACGGCCGGACTTGTCCGTTCAAAAATTGTGCTGGATACGAAGAACTGCTTGCCTCGGGAAGCTTGGACAAAAGCAGGATTTGATCTGCATGTACTGGGAATCGCTAATGATTAGCAAATTTACGGAAATATAGCTGTGGCCCACTTAGGTCACAGCTTACGATTGTGCGCGGAATCTCAAAGCTTCCGCTACATGGAATCCAAAATCACAACAGGTGGTAGGATATGAAAGAGAACTTTCTTGGGGTAGATGTTTGTCATTATGATTATGATCAACTGGCCTCATTATTAATGCAGGATATTGAAAAAAAGAAAAAGTCATTTATTGTAGCAATTAATCCGGAAAAAATTATGAAGGCTCAGGAAGACAAAGAGCTCATGAAGCTCCTCAATCGGGCCGATTATCAAATTCCGGATGGAATTGGCGTTATTTTAGCCTCTAAGTTAAAAGGTGGCCAAGTAAAAAACAGGGTGACCGGTATTGATATGATGCTAAAGCTGTGTAAAACGGCGACTGAACAAGGGAAACGGATTTTTCTTTACGGCGGAAAACCGGGAGTGGCTGATACGGCAAAGGCTGCGCTGGAAAAACAATTTCCTGGAATTCAAATTGTCGGCACCCTAAACGGCTATGAAAAAGATGAAAAAATTATAGTCGAAACGATTAATCAGCATCAGCCGGAAATTATATTCGTAGCATTAGGCAGCCCGGCACAGGAATATTGGATTGTTAATCATATGAATCAAGTGACGCCATATGTCTTTCAAGGCGTAGGTGGATCTTATGATGTGATTTCGGGTAATCTTAAAAGAGCGCCAAAAGCTTTTCAAACAATGGGACTTGAATGGCTATACCGACTGATGAAAGAGCCATGGCGTTGGAAAAGGCAAATGATATTGCCGTTATTCTTATTAAAAGCATTGAAAAAATAAGCAAGGGGAATTTCTTTTATAACTGGGTGAGGAGAATTCTTCATAATAGTAAAGGATGATGAAGGTGGCAGCGTTTGTTGATCATCTTGTAAAGCAGCTGCGAACAAGCAGGCTTTACGGTTTTGCTAAAAGTAATCCGATTTTAGTTAAAATGAAGCGTAAATATGACAAAGCCCAATATCAAAAGCAGCAAGCCAGTGTCCATGAATACGGTATGCAGATGCTAACTTATATGAAGGAAGCCTTTGCTGAAATTGGCGAGGAATTTTGGCTTGATTACGGTACACTGCTTGGTGCCGTAAGGGAAAAAGATTTTATTGGTCATGATAAGGACCTTGATATTGGCTGCTTTCATTTTGATGATGAAAAGAAAAAACAGTTGGTTCAGATCCTCGATAAAAAAGGCGTCAAACTCTATAAACAGTTTGAAATGAACGGCATGATTTATGAGCAGGCTTTTCATTTAAATAATCTTCATATGGACATTTTTTATTACTGGTATGCCAACGAGAGTCAGATTTGGTGCTACTTTAGTGAAATTGGCCCTAACATGGAATTTGAAAATCACTCTGTATACCAAATCGCTAAAGGTTATCGCACAAGTAAGGTAACATCAAGTTTTACTGGTTTAATGGATTATGAATTTAAAGGAGCAACATTTAAAATACCTGCTAATTATCATGAATATTTGGTTGATAACTACGGGACAACCTATATGATCAAAGATGAAAACTGGATTACTGGAGAATCTCCGGATAATATTGAACGGGTTGATCAGTCTGTCATTGTGAAGGAATATTTCTAGGGCTGCCTGGAATGGGCAGACCCTTACTTTTTAGAGGGCTATTTTATGCAAAAAAAATCAATTGTCAAAAATGCCATATATAAAATACTATTAAACTTTTTTAATCTGATTGTACCGATTATTATTGGTGCATATGTTTATCGGACTTTGGGTTCGGATGCCATCGGAAGGGTAAAAACAGGGGAAACCATTTTTAATTATTTCTTTATTTTTGCCGGGTTTGGCATCTATCAATACGGGATGCGCGAAGTCAGCCGCATCAAAAATGATCGGGAAAAAGTAAATCAGCTGTTTACGAGTTTGTTCACGTTCAGCCTGCTGACAAACTTCCTGACGTTGTTTGTTTATGTGGCCGTCTCTTATTTTGGTTATGGCGGGAAGGCTTTATTTCCGGTATTAATGGTTTATGGGGTCAACTTTTTCCTCAATATTTTCTATGTGGAATGGGTGAATGAAGCCTATGAGGATTATGGCTTTATTACACTGAAGACCATGATTGTCAAAATCATCTATGTCATCTTGCTATTAACGTTTGTTAAAAGCTCTGACAACTATTTGATCTTTATTGCCTTGTTAGCCACATCGACCGGATTGAATAATATTATAAGTTATTTTTATGTAAAGCGCCGAGTGAAGTTTGATTTTAAAGATGTCCGATTTGTACCGCATCTTAAACCTCTGTTTCTAGTGGTCATTTTTTCAAACGGAAACATTTTATATACACAGCTTGACCGTTTCATGCTGGGGCAGTTTGTCAGCGAACGATCTGTTTCTTACTATACAATGGCTCAGCAAATTGCCACGATGATTAATGCCTTGATGATCAGTCTTATTCAAGTGACCATTCCAAGGCTGTCGTTTTTAGTAGGAAGTGATCATGATGAACAGTATTTATCCCTGCTCAAACGGATTTCAAAAGTGTATTCAGCCCTATTGTTCCCAGCTGCGATTGGACTCTATGTCATTGCAAATGCGGCAGTTGTCCTTTACGGAAAGCAGCCATTTGCGCCGGCAGGGCCGGTTTTGGCCATTTATGCCCTTTATATGATTACGATTGGCTTTGAATCGATTCAATCAAATCAGGTCATTTATATTAAAAAGAAAGAGAATGTTCTAGTTTGGATGATTTTTGTCTGCGGGATTGCCAATTTGATCTTTAAAGCAGTATTTCTTTATTTTGGAAAGCTTAATGCCAGTTCGGCGATCCTTACGACATTGTTTGCGAATTTGTTATTGATCGCCATTGAGTATACGTATATTCGAAAATATCTTAAAGTACCATTTCAGCTGTTGTCATGGTCAAATTTAAGGTATCTTGTTTATTCCTTGATATTCATTCCGATTGGCATCGGGTTCCGTCATATTTTCCATGGAACAATGATACTAACACTTTCGACCATGGCCGTATGCGGCATTGTCTATTTGCTGATCCTTCTGGCTACCAAGGACGAAATCGTTATTTTGTTTACAGCGAAGCTAAAGGGAAGATTTTTAAAAGGATAATTTTTTCGGACCGTTTTGACAAGCGGTTCTTTTTTTATGTAAATTGGCAAATACTAAATTATCTTTACAGCATATGGGAAAATTTGTATAATTAAAAAGTTCGAAAAATGAGTGTATTTTCTTAAGAAAGATTTAAGGAAACTCTTATAAAGTTCTAATTGAAAATTAAGAGAGACGAGGTTTCTGCATGTCTACTTTAAAGAAGAATTTCCTTTATGTTCTACTGCAGCAGTTTATTTTGCTCGGTCTTCCATTTTTAACGATCCCGTATATCTCCAGGGTATTGGGGCCGCAGGGAGTGGGTCATTACAGCTACAGTTTTTCGTATATTACTTTGTTTATCAATATTTTTCTGCTTGGGTCCAATTTATACGCCATAAGGGAAATTGCTAGTGTTAAAGCCAATCCGGAAAAGCTGTCCCGTTCATATAGTGAAATACTGATCATTCGCTCTGGCTTATTGTTGGCCGCCACCATTATTTATTTCGCTTTTGTGGCATTTATATGGAAGGGCGATGCCGTCTTTTCCTGGCAATCGTTAAATCTGATTGCAGCTTTTTTTGATATTACCTGGCTGTTTCAGGGTCTCGAGGAATTTAAAAAAGTGGTCACCAGAAATCTGACCCTTAAGCTGTTAGGCTTTGCCAGTGTCTTTCTGTTTGTTAAAACGCCTAATGATCTTATACTCTACACGATCATCATGGGAGCATCTGTGTTAATAGGAAACATTGCTTTATTTTACCGTTTAGGTCACTATGTCCGCTTTACCAAGTTGAATCTAGAATACAAACGCCATTTTAATCAAATGGTCATACTCTTTATCCCCAGCTTTTCTGCTATGATTTATTCTGTATTGGATAAAACCATGCTCGGCGCGATGTCAACTTCCACACAGGTTGGCTATTACGAGCAGGCATACAAAATTGTTTATATGATATCATCATTGATTAACATTTCAGGTACTGTCATGCTGCCGCGGACATCAGCGCTTATTGCGAATGAACAGTTTGACCGCCTGAAACAAGTACTGCGCAGCGGGGTTACATTAACAGTTTTTCTGGTATTGCCGATTACTTTTGGCTTTATGATTATTTCCAATGATTTTGTTTTATGGTTTTTAGGAGATAAATTTAAGCCTAGCCAAGCGATTTCTATGATGATGGCGCCCATTATCATTTTTAAATCATTGGGTGTTATCTTCGGTTCCTGGTATCTTGTGCCAATGAAAATGAATAAGCAGTATACGGTGCCAATTGTCATGGGAGCAGTGCTGAATTTTATCCTTAATCTTGTCCTAATTCCGCGCTTTGATGCGACAGGTGCTGCGTTTGCGACCACGATTACAGAAGGCGTGATTTTGATCATCCAGTTATGGTATCTGAAGGATGTCATAAAGCTGCCCCGCAGTAATATACAGGCTATCATCACGTATTTGTTTGCTTCAGCGGTAATGGCCGTGATTGCGTACCAGGTTACAGAACTTCTTCAGTTGTCCTTGCTTTTGACCATTGTCATAAAAGTACTGGCAGGAATTGTGATCTACGCCGGGCTGCTGCTCCTGTTACGTGAAACCGTGGCGATTGATTTGATCAAAAAGCTATTCTTTGTTAAAAGCAGAGCTGCCTAGCTCTGCTTTTTGGTATAGGTTCTGTTAAAAGGTCGAGGGATTTCCGCTCCAAACAACTAGTCATATCAACAACTGCGTGCTTAAACAAAGACCATACAAAAGTAAATTCATTGCATATTCATTTAAAAAAGCTTACGATGGACTAGGTTCTTCCTTGTTTAGAAGAGCTTTTTATTTACGTGCCTAAAAATGTATCACAAGCGGCACATTAAAATGGAACAGATTTACATAAAGAGCAGGTGCTGGAAATGATTCGAAAGAAACTGGATTTATCAATTATTTTATTAGCTGCATTGAACGCGGTAATGGGATTTCTCATTTTTTACCGAATCCTAAATAAACAATATTTTTATATCGCAATGGGCGGAGATATTTTTCAGCAATATATTCATTTCTTTAATATGTTTCATGATCTCGTCAGAAGCGGTGAATTTCCTTTCTGGTCCTGGGCATATGGTCCAGGGGGGAGTTTTTGGAATGACTATGGCTACTATATGCTTGGCGATATTTTTATGTGGCCGCTTTTATTACTTCCTAAAGGATGGTTTCCCTATTCCTTTATACCTATCAGTATTCTAAAAATCTTTTTGATCAGCTTAGGAATGTATCTGTTGCTCAAAAAGCTCGGTGTGAAAAAAGGGATCGCCCTGATGGCCGGGATTGCTAACAGCTATGCCTTATTCAATTTTGAACATTTTTATACCCATTACTTTTTTCTGAACGCAACGGTCTATTTTCCATTTGTTCTGCTTGGGTATGAAAAGTTCCTTACCGAGAAGAAGAGTGTTGTCCTATTTGTTTCTTTATTTTTAGCGAGTATCAGCAATTTTTATTTTCTATTCATGATCTCTGTCGGATTATTTTTTTATAGCATCTTTCGCTATTTTGCATTCGAGAAAACAGAAAAGAAATGGAAGCCATTCCTTATCTTTCATTTGAAATTATCCGGTGTATATTTGCTGGCGCTAGGATCTGCCATGGTGGTTTTCCTACCATCTGTGTTTAGCTTCTTACAATCGAGTGCATCACACCGTCATGGTCAGCCGATTACCCAAAATGTATTAAGCCTGAATGATTTAGTGAGAAAAATCATCTGGAGGGGAGGCATGAATTTCCTTCCACTCTTGACAATACCATTATTGCTGATCAACGGGCTAAAGCGGTCATTGATTTATGGTGTCATGGGGATCGTTCTAGTTTTGATGCTCGTTTTCCAACATGTTTATTCCATCGTCGCCGGTTTTAGCTCGCCAGATGAATTTCGTGCGTTATTCTTGTTTAATGCGATGTTTATCATTCTATCGGCTATTGCTTTAAATGAGCTTAATTTTAAAAAGGGAAGAAATGTAGCGGCCATTTTCATTCTTGCCGGCCTGCTGTATTTCTGGCTTGATAAAAATCCATTTACCCGTTTTGGCAGCGATCTTAAATTTGTACCGGTTGTATTTGCCCTGTTTTTTGTTGCCTCACAGGTTGTCACGAAAACATGGCTTAAGAAAGTTCTTTTTATAATAGGAGCTGTCGCAGTGACCGGGTACAGTCTAATGCTTCCTTACAGTTTTGCGTCAGACTTAATCATAAAGACTGGCGGCGGGAATCCGGGGCAGTATCATAAAGGTATTTGGGGAATCTTCCCGCTAATGAAGAAAACGGATTATGTCCAGTATTTTGATCATCCATTGGTCAAAAATAGCCTTAACCAAATTCATTCCGATTCAAGCTTTTATCGGATTAACGTAAATGCTCCTGGCTTGGTGTTTGATAATTCTTCCATGAGCTATGATTACCGCTCATTCTCAACCTACCAATCCCTTTTGAAATGGAAGCTTCAATATTTTGGCATGGATTATTTGGGACAAGCTGGCAGCAGAAATTTAAGTACAATTGAGGGATTTCCGAATAATACATTCGTAACGACCATTTTGAACAATAAATATAACTTGTCCATTCAAACCTCTGATGGCAGTAATTTATATGGCTATAAGAGCATGTATCAAAACGGAAATACAAAAATAGGAAAGAATCAATACGCACTGCCAATTGGGTTTATTTATCATTCCGCGCTTGACAATTCCACATTTGACCAAGCGGATTATCCGAAGCGGGATGAATTATTACTGCGAAACGTAGTCGTTTCCGATAAGGACCTGACCCATTCCGGGCTATCAGCGAATACCCAATTATCAGTAAAGACGATCGGTACATTATCGGATGCTATCTTTGATAGTAAGGCAAAGCTGAAAATGGAACATAACGGGGTCCTGGTGGAATCAAGTAAGCCAATTGAGCTATCAATCCCTGTAAAAGCACATCGGCTTTCTGAAATGACTGTGTATGCCGATGTAGTACCTTATACGCCTAATAAGGGGCTGACCATTAACGCCGCTAATAACCTAGGCAAAAACTATGTCTTTGAAAAAAACATGAAAAATAATCAGTATCAGCTCAATCAATATAATTACCGGGAAACAACAAACAAGGTATTATACCGCTTTGGAATGGATGATCAAACAAAATGGATCAAGTTAACCATACAGCCGGGGAAATTCCTTATAAAAGATGTAAGAGTATCCATTAGCAGTTATCAGGATTACAAAAAATTGATCCAAGGCTACGAGAAAGACAGCCTGAAGAATATTACGTACGGAAATAACTTTATTAATGGAACCTATACGAGCAGCAACAAAGGGATTCTATTCCTTTCCATCCCATACTCATCAGGCTGGAAGGCTACGATAGACGGTAAAAAGGTGAATACTTTTCCCGCAGATTATGCTTTTACCGGGATACAAGCACCAGCTGGAAAGCATACGGTCAAGCTGCAATATATTCCGGAAGGATTTGTTCCCGGATTGGCAATCTCGCTTATCAGTTTAGGTGCAGCCATATTGTTGTTATATAGAATTTCAAGAAAGAAAAGGACGTCACAATAGACGTCCTTTCAGATTGTAGACAAAAGGCATTTCAAAAGTTCCGATTCTGGCGCCCTTTTCTAAAATTGGGATTTTTCTGTTTGATTTTTCTTAAGGTAGACCCCGGCGGGGTCTATTTTTATGCCATTTCTGGACTTTTCCAAGTCCATGTAGCCAACTTCTTTAAATTCATAGCAGCAAAAGTAAGCATCGCCTGCATGGACAATTTTTTAAGACCTCTTAAGGTTGTCCATCGCATACCATGCTTTTCTTTCGCATCCGCGAATACACGTTCAATTGTTTCTTTACGACGTGCATATATTATTTTATTCTCTTCTGTATGACGAAGATGTTCAGCCTCTTCAAGATATGGTTCCCAGATATGTCGTTGAATGAGCTTTTGATGATTTTGACTTTGTGTACATTGTGCTAGAAGTGGGCAATCCTTACATATAACAGGATTAGAGATGTACTGTCGATAACCTTCCTTAGTAGTCGTTCTATAATCCAGAACTTGTCCTTCCGGACATATGTAACAATCAAAGTGCTCATCATAGACATAATCGTGCTTTTTCAAATATCCCTCCTTTGTACGTGGTCGTGTATAGGGTAAAGCAGGGCGAATTTCATTTTCAATTAAATATTGAGCAATAGCAGGTGTTTTATATCCGGCATCAGCAGCTACAGCATTAGGTTTCCCACATTTTTCAATGACCTTTTCAACTAGAGGCTCTAACATTGTACTATCATGAACGTTACCTGGAGTTACAATAGTCCCCAGGACAAAACCATTTCTATCTGCGGCTGCATGAAATGAATAAGCAAATTGCTTTGTCCTTTCGTCTTTTACATAGTAACCACTCTCCGAATCTGTTGTACTTTCTTTTATTTCTTTGTTTTCTTCTTTTTCATATTTATCTGGTGGGATGGGCTTTTTCCCATGTTCTTCACGATCACTATTAATTTCTGCTTGAAGACGTGCTTCATAAGCTTTTGATTCTTTCCGAACTACTTTCTTTTCGAATTTGCGTTTATTTGCACTTGCTTTAACGTGAGTTGAATCAATGAATACATGTTCCGAACTAACTAACTTTTTATCTGCTGCCTCTTTTAAAATACGGTAGAAAATTTGTTCAAATAAGTCTGTATCCTTAAAACGACGTTCGTAGTTTTTACCAAAAGTTGAAAAGTGGGGTACTTTATCATAAAAACCAAATCCTAAAAACCAGCGATACGCCATATTTGTTTCAATTTCCTTTATCGTTTGACGCATCGAACGGATACCGAAGGTATATTGAATGAAAGCCATCTTAATTAATACAACAGGGTCAATACTTGAACGTCCGCGCTTAGTTGAGTACAAATCTTCAACCAATGAATAGATAAATGAAAAATCTACTGCGGCTTCTATTTTGCGAACCAAGTGATCAGCAGGTACAAGTTGATCTAAGGCAATCATTTCAATTTGGTCACGATTTATCTGTGTATTTTTCGAAAGCATTCCATCCACCTCTATTAATTCTCTGTAAATAAATTATACAAAAGGCTGTGTTAATGTACATTATTGATTTTTACACTCTGTTGATTGGAGTGGAAGGCGGCGAAGACTCCTGCGGGAGTACGGGACAGGGGAGACCCCGCAGGCGCTGAAAGCGCAGAGGAGGCTCCCCGAACCGCCCGCGGAAAGCGAAGCCGCCTGGAACGGAAATCAACAGACAAGTTTAATATGGCCAAACAAAAAAGACTGTCGATTTTAAACCCGAAATCCTTCGGATTTGTCGACAGTCTGGAAGGACGTCACAATAGACGTCCTTTGTTTTCGTTCTATTAAATTTAGCTGGAAGGAGAGAGGGGATTACCTCCTTGAATCCTCCCGTATACGAAGGGGAATTTATAAACCATCCATATATCCCCTGTTATGCCTCTTGTTTCGTCAAAATATATCGGGACAAGGCAAAGGTAAAGGGAATTGCAATGAACGATGCCAGCAATGGTGATACTTTTTCATTCATTTTCATTAAGTCGACCAATATATAGATTGCACTTGTTGAAACGGTGATATTCACCACATAGGTTAAGGGAAACTGCAAGAATTTTTTTAATGTAGGTTTGGTTTTGTAAGTAAAATATGAGTTCAAATAGAAGGAGCCAACCATGCTGATTAAGAAGGCCAGGATATGTGCAATTAAATAATAGATTGACAAAACCGATTGAAATAATAAATATAAGAGATAATAATCTAATGTATTGATCACACCGACAATACCAAACTTAATAACTTGTTTAATCATACTGTAACTCCATTTTTATAAAAATTTATCTTTATTTTATCTTTTCTTATCATAGCTTGTCACAAACTGAATGTAAATGATGCAATATAGTGATACAATAATTTAATGGGTTTATTTTTCAAGCTGCAGGAGGGTATATCGAGAATGATTTCGGTCATCGTACCATGCTATAACGAAGAAAAAAGCATCAGAAATTTCCATAGGGAAATCACTGAGGTTATGAAAAGTCAAGCAACATACGAACTTGTTTTTGTTGATGATGGAAGCCGTGACGATACATTAAAATTGTTACAGGAAATTTCTTATAAGGATGAAGCCGTTCGCTATCTTTCCTTTAGCCGAAACTTCGGAAAGGAAGCAGCGATGCTGGCAGGATTAACGTATGCATCCGGTGATGCGGTCATTATTATGGATGCTGATTTACAACATCCTCCTTCACTGATTCCTGAAATGATTCAGCGTTATTATGATGGATATGATCAGGTCATTGCCAAACGGAATCGGAAAGGCGATGCTCTCATTCGGACAGGCTTTTCAAAGCTGTATTACAAATTAATGAATAAAATGGTCGATGTGAAGCTAGTGGATGGTGTGGGTGATTTCAGGCTTTTAAGCAGAAGAGCAGTGGATGCATTGCTGGCTATGAATGAATATAACCGTTTTTCGAAAGGATTATTCTCATGGATTGGCTTTGATGAATACGTCATCGAATATGAGAATGTGGCAAGAGAAGAGGGCGCAAGTAAATGGAGTATGCCTAAGCTGATCAATTACGGGATTGACGGGATCATTTCCTTTAATAATAAACCGCTTAGGTTGTCCATTTATTTTGGCCTAATCATTACATTGCTGGACCTTCTTTATATTTTTATCATTTTTTTAAGAATATTAATTTACGGGGTCGAGGTTCCAGGCTATTTCACGATTATCGCCTCTGTTATGCTGTTAGGAGGCATTCAATTAATCTTTCTTGGTGTTATTGGAGAGTACATCGGCCGCATTTATTATGAAAGCAAGCGCCGACCGCACTTTATCGTTAAGAACACCAACATCGAATCAGCGGAAGCGGCAGCCAATCCTGTGTACATCAAACAACAAAGCAGGGTTTAATATTCAGTATAAAGACGGGAAGTCATCGACAGACTTCCCTATTTTTGAGGCACATTATTGCCAGTCGTTCATTAGAGCGGATTTCAACAGTGAAATCTATAGGAGATCCTCTTAAAAAACTTGATAAAACGGGTGAATCACGATAACATAAGTTTGATTTGTAAAAATAGGATACTTACTTCCAGGTATAGAGGTGCTTTTATTGGCAAGGGTTCTTTATTTATTAAATTTCGTCGGCAATGGCGGAACGGAAAAGTATGTCTTGGATTTAATTGAGCAGGTTGGACGGAAAAACTGTGTGTTTGTTTATTCAGAAGTAGGTCCCGGTTTGGAAGTTTTTCAGCAAACCGGAGTGAAAATGTTTCAGGTGAACATGACCGGTCCTTTTGATGTAAATGCCGCCAAGCAAATCAAGCAGATTATTCAACAGGAAAACATTGATGTCGTGCATGCCAATTTTTTAAGGGAGAATTACCTCGCCATTCTAGCGAAGTGGCTGGGAGCACATTGCAGAGTGTTTTGGACCTACCATGTGAATGTACCAATGGGGCTTGGCATTCGCAGTTTGAACCGGATCATGACGGCGTTTAATCATAAAGTGATCACGGTCTCCCATTTTATGTACGAGCAATTGCTGCAAAAGGGAGTCTCAAAAAGCAAACTGCGACTGATTCATAACGGTGTTGAGGGCCCTAAGCAGGCACAGCCAATGAAAAGTTTAAGGGAGGTTCCAGTCTTTTCAGTTGTTGGACGTCTGAGAGAGGAAAAAGGACAAGCTTTTTTAATCGAGAGTTTGGATTTTCTAAAAAAAGCTCACCCGGAATTGAAATGGGAATGTCATCTATATGGAGATGGCCCGCAGCATGAGGAACTGACAGAACTTGTACATAAGCTCGGTTTAGAAAATTTTGTGCAATTTAAAGGTTTTTGCGCCGAAAAGGAAATAGTATACTTAAACAGTGATATTGTGATTGTGCCGTCCAAAAATGACGCATTTCCTTACGTACCAATGGAAGCTTTATCCTTTAACCGTGTGGTAGTCGGGACAAAGATCGGCGGTATTCCTGAAATTATCAAGCATGATGAGTCGGGGCTGCTGGTCGAATACGGTAATAACGAAGAACTTGCCAACACACTCTATCGGCTTTTAACCAATCAGGAGCTTGTTCAAAAGCTTTCGGAGAATGGAAGAAAGTACTTTGAAGAACATTTTACCCTGGAAAAAATGATGCAACAAACAACTGAGCTGTATGAGCATTAACTTAAATAGGAGCAAAGATCGATGAAATTATCTCAAAACAATATATGGTTACTAATTATAGGAATATTAGCTGTAATTGCCGGCACGTTTATTGGGCATTCGAAAGTGGCAATGCTTATTTCATTGCTGATCGCGATCGGGGCTTTTTGGAAGAAGGAAACAGGAATCTTATTTCTTCTTGTGTTTATCCCGATTCGCCCATTTTTAATTACCATGAATCCGGGATATAAAATTTTGGGAGATGCCATTATTGGTTTTCTGTTTGTAAGGACTATTTTTGATTACCGCAAGGATTTGAAAAAACTATTCAACTTCCATCCATTTGAATGGGCCTTTTTCGCCTTTGGTGTGATTGGCATCATTTCGGCCCTGCTGACGGGTGTTTCGTTAAAAGCGATTATCTTTCAGCTGCGTGCCTATTATCTTTTTTACCTTGTGTTTTACATCGTAAAAAGAATGGAAATTTCCGCTGACTTTGTACGTAAGATGGCAGGGACAACATTCGTCATGGGGCTCGTCTTGTCCATTCAGGGAATCGTTGAAAAAATCTCGAACAAAACGATGCTGATGCCGCAAGAATGGCAGCAGTGGTATCTGTCTCCAACCAACTTTATCCGTGTGTATGGATTGCTCAAAGGACCAAATGAACTTTCGCTGTATTTGTTAATTACCTTCTTTGTATCTCTTTATGTCCTTAAGCATGCGAAAGGATTTGTACGGTACCTAGTCTATATTGGCCTCGTGTTATTTGGAACCACCATTTTGCTCACTTATTCAAGAGGAACCATTCTGACACTGATTGTGTTCATACTTGTTTATGTCATCTTTATTCGAAAATGGAGACCGCTTCTTCCGATTTTGGCAGTTGCCGTCCTTTCCCTTGGCCTGTTTGTCGGAGTTAACGCTGCTGCAACCTCATATGCCTCATACTTGAAGGGACATCATGAAGTAGGAAATAATCAAGAGGGTGCAAATCGATTTAGAAATGTCATATCTGATCAAACGCTAGAACAAAGCAGCTCAAGCGGCCGAATCTATCGAGTGAAAAAGGCTGCCGAAATTTTTAAAGATCACCCTGTAATCGGGACAGGATTTGCCACATTTGGCGGTGCAGCAACCATTTCGTATCATTCGCCAATTTACAAACATTATGGTATTAAGACTGACTTTTACTCTGATAATCAATATATTCTTGTTCTAGTGGAAACAGGAATTATCGGAATGCTGATGATGTTAATGGTCATCTACTTCCTTTTGACCACTACATGGAAGAACAGAAAATCCTTTTACTCACCGTTATTAATTTATTTTCTCACAGCATTGCTTGTCGGCGGCACTGTCTATAATATCTTGGAAAATGACTCTTTTATGATGTTATACTTTATTCTGCTTGGCATTGCTTTAAGAAGAGGACGGAAGGAAAATGAGCCGGATCTTTTCTAAAGATCTGGCTTTTTTTATACAGCTATGTTTTGCTTGTCTGTTGATTTTCGCATAAGAAGCGAGCATCAGTAGGTGAAAAAGATTTGAACATGGCCCTATACTATAGAAGATATATTTTGGGAAGAAGAGAGGAGAACTGAAACAATGGCTATTTTAGTTACTGGCGGAGCTGGATATATTGGCAGCCATACATGTGTTGAATTGCTTAATGCTGGCTATGAAATCATCATCCTAGATAATTTTTCAAACAGCAAGCCTGAGTCTTTAGCGCGAATTAAAGAAATTACAGGGAAGGATTTCAAGTTTTATGAGGTGGATTTGCTTGATCAAACTGGACTTGAAGATGTATTTTCAAGTAATTCCATTGATGCAGTCATCCATTTTGCCGGGTTGAAAGCAGTGGGTGAGTCAGTGGCCATTCCGCTGCGTTATTATCACAATAACATCACAGGCACATTAATTCTGTGTGAAGTAATGAAGAAATTCAACGTGAAAAACATTGTATTCAGTTCTTCAGCAACGGTTTATGGAATGCCAGATCAAGTTCCGATTTCAGAGGATTTTCCACTCAGAGCCACGAATCCATATGGACGGACCAAGTTGATGATCGAGGAAATTCTCAGGGATGTGTCTGTTTCGGATACGGACTGGAGCATTGCTCTGCTTCGTTATTTCAATCCTATTGGTGCACATGAAAGCGGCAGAATTGGTGAAGACCCGAACGGGATTCCTAATAACTTAATGCCATTTATAACCCAAGTAGCTGTCGGTAAATTAAAAGAACTGCAAGTATTCGGTGAGGATTATCCAACTGTTGACGGTACAGGAGTTCGCGATTATATTCATGTTGTCGATTTGGCCCTTGGCCATATAAAGGCATTAGAGAAGGTTATGTCTTCAAAAGGTGTGGAAGCCTATAACCTGGGAACGGGAACTGGCTATAGTGTCCTAGAAATTGTCAAAGCTTTTGAAAAATCCTCTGGAGTTACCATTCCATATAAAATTGCACCAAGAAGACCAGGAGATATCGCGGTTTGCTATGCAGAACCGTCAAAAGCCCAGACCGTGCTTGGTTGGACTGCTCAAAGAGGAATCGATGAAATGTGCCGTGATTCCTGGAGATGGCAGGAAAACAATCCATACGGTTACGATACAACAAAATAATGTAAGATAAGGCAGGGTTTCCTTAATCCTGCTTTTTTTCGTCGATCGGAAAGCATAACTTTCCGATCAGGCATAAGCACTACTATGCCTCTGTCTTCGGCCAATCTCACCAGCCGGCGAGTTTTCTTTAACGATTTTTTTGTTGAAAGTTGTCATTTTTCACTCCTTTTGTAACTTTAAGTATGTGTTTTTCGTCAAATTTCATGGTATAGTAAAAAAGAAAAAGGTCATTCTTGCAAATCAGGAGATCTCATGAAAAACAAAGTAACAGTCATCTCAAACATGTATCCAACAGAAGTACATAAAAGCTTTGGAGTTTTTGTAAAAAATCAAGTGGATGCTCTAAAGAATAAGGGGCTTTCAGTAGATGTTATTGCCATTGATAATCCCAATAAAGGCAAGCTGAATCTGCTGAAGAAGTATGGGAAATGGATCGGTTCCTGCCTTTTCCATTTGCTGTTAAAGGGAAGCAGGACGAAAGTTGTCCATGCCCACTATGTATTTCCAAGCGGCTGGCTTGCCAGATGGTACAAAAAGCTATACGGAGCCCGATTGATCGTCACCGCGCATGGCGGCGATGTGGATCAAATGGCGAAGAAAAGTGCAAGAATCGCCAAATGGACAAAAAGCATTTTGGCGGATGCCGACCAGGTCATAGCCGTTGGCCAGGAGCTATATACCACACTTGCTGCTGATTACAATGTACCATCCGAGAAACTATCCCTGATAAATATGGGGGTAAATCTGGAGATTTTCAAGCCGTTGGATAAAGCAGAAGCAAGAAAGCAGTGCGGAATTTCTGGCGGGATCACCCCGCTGCTGTTTGTGGGTAACATCATTGAAAAAAAGGGCCTAAATGAACTAACAGATGCGTTTGATCAGCTAAAGAAAGACCATCCGGAATATGAGTTATTCATAATAGGGTCGGATAAGGACCAAGCCTACGTTCAAAGGCTTAAAGCACAAATTTCAGAAAAAGGACTCTCCGGCAGCACTCACTTTCTTGGAATGAAAACACAGGCGGAAGTCGCATTATGGATGGCGGCGGCAGAAGTTTTTATCCTTCCATCCCATATTGAAGGATTTGGACTTGTTGCGCTTGAAGCCATGGCCTGTGGAACCCCGGTTGTGGGGACAAAGGTTGGCGGTTTAAAATACCTCCTAGATGATGGCAATGGTGTATTGGTAACAGCGCAAGATTCCACCTCATTAAAAAATGGCATTCAAACGGTTTTAATAAACGATGAAATGAAACAAGCCCTTATTCAAAAAGGCTTGAGTATGGCAAAGGAAAATGATCAAAATATCATGACTGACCGCGTTATAAACCTGTACCAAATCCAAAGGGGAAGGGGATGATTCCCCTCCCTGTGAGTGTTGTCTTGTATCTAGCAAACTGTAAATATAGTTACATATTGGAAAAATGGAATATTCAGTTACTTATTTCAGAGAGAAATTCTATTTAAAATAGTTTTTAGCTGTGTTATAATCCACATGGTACGAACAGATGGCTTTGATTTTAAAATTAATTGTTAAATAGATAACTAACTTACCAAAAACCTTGAAGATTATTTCATTTTGCCTGTTTCCATTTTGTTAGAATGGGCTATCTATTTAAGGAGGATCATGATGATCTATTTCACCTTGTTTATATGCTTTATTAGTTCTATTCTGCTTACTCCTTTAGTTAAAAAACTAGCCTTCAAAATTGGAGCAACAGATAAACCAAATCATCGTAAAGTTCATCAAAGAATTATGCCTCGTCTTGGAGGATTAGCAATTTACGCTAGCTTTATTATCGGAATGATTGTACTTCATCCGGATGATCCATACGGCCCTTCCATTATCATAGGAAGTATTATCATTGTTGTGACGGGCGTATTGGATGATATATATGAGCTTTCCGCAAAAGTGAAATTTATTGCACAAATCGTTGCGGCAACACTTGTTGTCACTTGGGGCGGCGTCCATGTACAATTTATCAACCTTCCCTTTGGAGGACAAATCGAGTTTGGATATCTCAGTATTCCGCTTACGATTATTTGGATTGTAGGGATTACTAATGCAATTAACCTGATCGACGGCTTGGACGGACTTGCTGCAGGCGTTTCTTCCATTGCCCTTATTACAATCTCAGGAATGGCTATTATTATGGGGGACGGTTATGTAACTACAATTGCCTCTCTTGTGTTGGCAAGTACACTAGGATTTCTGCTTTATAACTTCCACCCTGCTAAGATTTTTATGGGGGACACTGGAGCCTTGTTCTTAGGCTATATGATATCCGTTTTATCTTTATTAGGTTTTAAAAATGTCACATTAATTTCTTTTATCGTACCTGTTATTATTCTCGGAGTACCAATTTCCGATACCTTCTTCGCGATTATTCGCCGAATCGTTCATAAAAAGCCGTTGTCAGCACCGGATAAATCGCATTTGCATCACTGTTTGCTTCGTTTAGGCTTTACCCATCGCCAAACAGTGTTAATGATTTACGCAATGGCAACATTTTTCGGCCTAATGGCGATTATTTTCTCGCAGTCCAAATTAATGGGCGGATTTTTCCTGATCCTAGTTTTACTTGTTCTGATAGAACTAATAGCGGAGGCAATTGGTTTAGTAGGTAAAAACTATCGTCCGCTTCTTAAAATGATGCGCGTTCTTTTATTCAGCACAGTACGAAATCGTTAATAAAAAGAACCTGATCTAACTTGGATCAGGTTCTTTTTATTTCCCCCAAAATAGGAAAAATAAAGCTTTTTTTAAGAAATAATTGATATAATGTGATATGGAACGTTAAGACCTTTTTATTTTGCATTAAGTGTATGACATAGTATAGTAAATAATCATGACTGACTTTTAGGTAAATAGGAAGCTCTGAAAGTGTAAAGAAGGAGTTGAGTGTATGTCTATCAGAAAAGCAGTAATTCCTGCAGCAGGACTTGGAACAAGGTTTCTTCCTGCCACGAAGGCTCAGCCTAAAGAAATGCTGCCAATTGTTGATAAGCCAACCATTCAATATATTGTGGAAGAAGCAGTGGCATCAGGAATTGAGGATATTATCATTGTAACGGGAAGAAATAAACGGGCCATTGAAGACCATTTTGACTATTCCATTGAATTGGAACTAGAACTCGAAGAAAAAGATAAAATAGAACTTTTAAAAATGGTGAAGGATATTTCAAATATGGTGAATATCCATTATATCAGACAAAAGAAACCGCTTGGATTGGGTCATGCGGTCCAATGTGCGTCGCGCTTTATTGGTAATGAGCCGTTTGCTGTCCTTTTAGGTGATGATATTGTTAAAAGTGAAACACCATGTTTAAAACAATTAATCGATGTGTATGAACAGAATCACTGCAGTGTGATTGGCACAAAAATTATGCCGGATGATGTACTATGCAAATACGGTGTTATTGCCCCTGGAAAAGAGGGGATCGGTGATAAGATTGTAGAAGTCCAAGGAATGGTGGAAAAGCCGAGAGAAAACGCTCCGTCCAATTTTGCTATCATGGGAAGATATATTTTAACGCCGGATATTTTCAAATATTTAGAAGAGGCGGAAGTAGGGTACGGCGGTGAAATTCAGTTGACTGACGCGCTAAGAAAACTGGCTGCCGAACAAAGAGTTCTTGCCTGCGCTTTTGAGGGAGTCCGCTATGATGTTGGGGATAAATTTGGCTTCCTGCAGGCTACGATTGAATTTGCTTTGGAAAGAGAAGACTTACGAGAAACGCTTGTTAAGTATTTAAAAGATCTTAATGAGCAACAGTATCTCTCTAAGTTTGTGAAATGATGGACTGAATTTTGAGGCGGGACAGATCTCTAGTCTGAAAGGGCAGAGATAGGTCCCGCTTCTTATATGCATATTTTTGCCATTTATGGCTAAAACTCGAAGTAACTATATCTCTTCATTTTCATTTGGCTTGTATGAATTTCATTAAGTAAAAGTTAAGATTTGGGAGCTAAAATAATATGTAAATAGCTAAAACACTGCTATTCTCAACATGGCCATGAAAAAAAGTTTAAATGTATATTAAATTGGAGATATTAACATGAAAAAATTCCTGAAATTTGGAACCGTTGGTATATTTAATACACTGATTACGATCGGCTTTTTTTCGTTATTCGTCCACTTAGGCATGAACTATATTGCAGCCAATGTTGTATCGTATTTCATCGGAATGATCAATAGCTTTTTTTGGAACAAGAATTGGGTATTTCAAGTTCAAACAGGACAACTATCGTTATTTTTAAAATTTATGCTTGTTAATCTTGTTACACTGGGATTCAATACTGCATGCCTTTACATATTGGTGGACCATCTGCAAATTCAATCCATCTTAGCGCAAATTTTTTCGACGGGATTCGGTTTGATATTGAATTTTGGATTAAATAAAAAATGGACATTTACTGGAGAGTCCGTAAGATCAAGTTAGGTTTTTGGAGGAGGAAATATGAAAGAATTAATATCGATCGTAGTTCCGATGTATTTTGAAGAAGAGGTAGCCGAGGAATGCTATAACAGGTTGAAAGCGGTGATGGATGCCCATCAAATGAATTATGAATTTGTTTTCGTTAATGATGGGAGCACAGACCGGACGCTGGAAATCCTTCAAACCATCGCAGAGAATGATTTCCGGGCCAAGATTATCGACTTTTCACGGAATTTCGGTCATCAAACAGCTGTAACTGCTGGAATCGATTTTGCCAATGGCGATGCCATTGTCGTGATTGATGCGGACTTACAGGACCCTCCTGAGCTGATTCCTGTGCTTGTTGCGAAGTGGCGTGAAGGTTATGATGTGGTGTATGCAAAACGGAAAACAAGAAAAGGGGAAACCTGGTTTAAACTATTAACAGCTAAATACTTCTATCAGTTTCTTAATTATATGTCAGATATTGATATTCCAAAAGATACAGGTGATTTTCGAATCATTGACCGGTCTGTGGCTGAAGTGTTTAAGCGAATGACGGAGCGGAACCGCTTTGTCCGCGGGATGATTTCCTGGATCGGCTTTCGTCAAACCTACATTGAGTATGAACGGGATGAACGCTTTGCTGGAGAAACGAAATATCCGTTAAAGAAAATGATCAAGTTTGCTTCAGACGGTATTGTAGCCTTTTCAACAAAACCATTAAGACTAGTCATGACACTTGGGTTAATTTCCGTTTTGATTTCCGTATTGGTGCTAATCTACGCACTCGTCGTCAAATTATTCGGGCATCAAGTACAAGCAGGCTGGACATCACTCATGGTCGCGATCACCTTTTTCAGCGGCATCCAGCTTCTAGGAGTCGGCATCGTTGGCCAATACGTCGCCAGAATCTATGACGAAAGCAAAAACCGCCCCATCTACATCGTCAAAGACCTCGTCAACCTAAAAGACGAAAACCAGACCAACACATACAAGCAAACCGAAACAAAAGAAATGGCTAAAACGCGCTAACCGATAGCGAGCGGTGTCAGGCACCATGTGAAAATTTCACATGGTGCCTGACACCGCAAACATAAATAAAAAGAACTAAAATGAAACAGGCGGCATCACATGATGCTGTCTGTTTTTTTTGGGGGGGGGCCGATAGGAATGTATAACTTTCTAACAGGGATAAGTGCGCTAAGGAATGCTTCGTGAGTATTAGTCTCGCAATCGAAAAGCTGTGCTTTTCGGCGAACTACGCCTCTGTCTTCGCCTGAACGGGCTCGCCAGTAGGCGAGTTTTCTTTATATGAGCTGGCATTTTCGGGCCTATGTTTCTTAACAATTATACTATTAAAATCTTTAATTCATTATTATTGGTAATTATATTAAATTCTACCATAATCAACATATTTAACAATTATTTTACAAAAAGTACTATTAAACTATAAAAAAAATTAGTAGAATAATAATGCAATACCAAACAAATATATGTTGAAGGGCGGTATGAGTGTGAAGAGAAAGATAAAGAGAAGCATGAAAAAACGCATGCTCAATGGCTCATTTGCCATCGCACTAGCTCTGGGAATGGTTCCCTTAAATGTTTTTCCGCAAGTGGCGAAAGCGGAAGGAACGGGGACGGCTGAGAGCACAGTAAAAATGCGCTTCCTTGAAACGACAGATCTGCATGACAACATCATGGACTACGATTATTACAAAGATGCACCCACCATTGAATTTGGCTTGGATCGCACAGCACAATTAATCCATCAAGCAAGAGCGGAAAAAGTCGATCCAAATAGCTCAAACAGCCCCACCTACGACCAAAACTCCATGTTATTTGATGCCGGCGATTTGCTTCAAGGAAATCCGATGGCTGACTACATAGCAAAAGTTAAAGGCCTCACTGCGAACGAAACTCACCCTGTATTTAAAGCTATGTCACTATTACATTATGATGCTGGAATTCCAGGAAACCATGAATTCAATTACGGTTTGGATTATTTAAACACCGCATTAAAGCATGTTCCATATGATTTTGTGAACGCTAACATTTATAAGGATGATCATGACAACGACCCTTCAAATGATCAAAACTACTTTAAGCCATATGACATTATTAAAAAAGTAGTGAAGGATGAAAACGGGGTTGAGCAAACGATCAAGGTTGGTGTGATTGGGTTTGCCCCGCCACAAATCATGAACTGGGACAAAGACAATTTAAAAGGGAAAGTCATTACAAAAGATATTGTAGAAACAGCTAAAAAGTTCATTCCTGAAATGAAGGCTGCGGGTGCAGATATCATTGTAGCCATTGCTCACTCCGGCTGCGATATTGCCGCTGACGGTCAGCAAGAGGCTGAAAATGCTGTTTACTCATTGTCGAAAGTACCTGGAATTGATGCCCTTCTATTTGGACATGCCCATGTTAATTTCCCAGGTGATACCCAGTTTAACGGAAAAGAAGGAATTGATAACGTAAATGGCCATATCAACAAAGTTCCGGCAATGGAAGCTGGCTTCTGGGGCAATAATCTTGGCGTAATGGACCTTGAATTGCAAAGGGTCAATGGCAAATGGCAGGTGACGAATTCAAAAGCTGCCCTGAGGCCTCTTACAAAAACAGTTAAGGACCAAAGCGGCAAAGATGTAAAGGTTGCTACAGTCGATGGGCCAGACCAGCAAATCGTTAATGCTGTAAAAGATGCTCACAATGCAACTCTGGATTATGTACGTGGTAAAATCGGTACAACAAGTGCTCCGATGTACAGCTATTTTGCCCAGGTACAAGATGATCCAACGATTCAAATCGTGAACAATGCCCAAACGGACTATGTGAAAAAATGGATTGCCAGCAAAAATCCTGAATTAAAGGATATCCCAATATTATCAGCAGGTGCGCCGTTTAAAGCCGGCGGAAGAAGCGGTCCATCTTACTATACGAATATTCCTGCTGGAGACCTTTCCATTAAGAGTGCCAATGACTTGTATTTGTATCCAAATACTTTAAAAGCGGTCGAAGTGGATGGCCAAACAGTAAGAGAATGGCTGGAAATGTCAGCAGGCCAATTTAACCAAGTTGACCCGAATAAAACGGAGCCGCAAAACATTATTAATGATACATTCCCATCTTATAATTTTGATGTCATTGATGGTGTGAAGTACCAAATTGATATTACTAAACCAGCCAGATATTCGAAAGACGGCGTTTTAATAAATCCTGATGCTCATCGAATTGTAAACTTAACAATGCCTGATGGCACTCCAATTAAGGATGATCAGAAATTTATTGTCGCAACCAACAACTACCGTGCCGGCGGGGGCGGTAACTTCCCTGGCTTAAAAGGCGGAACAGCAAAAGTTGTTGTCGATTCTCCTGATGAAAGCCGTCAAGTTTTAATTAACTATATCCAAGCAAAAGGAACAGTCAATCCGACTGCTGATGGAAACTGGAGACTTGCACCTGTGGGCGGAAAAGCTGTATTGCAATTCAATTCATCACCAGAAGCCAAGCAATATGCAAACGCATCGCCAAATCTGAAAGATGCAGGAGCAAATCCGGATGGCTCAGGTTTTGAGCGTTATACCATTGACCAAAATATTCATATCCAATTATTAGGAATCAATGATTTCCATGGACAACTTGATACTTGGAGAGCCATTAAAGATCAATCAGGAAAAGTAGTTGATTATTCAGGAGGAATCGAATATTTAGCTGCATACCTAAAACAAAGGGAAGCCAATAATCCAGCTAATACCTTAATGGTTCAAGCGGGTGACCTTGTTGGGGCAAGCCCTCCTGTTTCTGCTTTATTACAGGATGAACCTACTATTCGCTTTATGAACGAACTAGGCTTTGATGTAGGAACTGTCGGCAACCACGAATTTGATGAAGGGGTTGCAGAAATGAAACGTCTCATCTTTGGCGGAAGCAACCCGAAAACAGAAAAATATGAAGCAAAGTATGGCAAATTTACTGGATCGACCATGGATTATGTTGTCGCAAATGTCATTGATGAAAAAACAGGCAAGCCTATTCTGAATCCATATGTTATAAAAGAAGTGGGCGGCGTTAAGATTGGCTTTATCGGTGTCGTTACAACAGATACACCAAACATTGTGGTTCCTAGCGGTACTGCTGGGGTAAAGTTTACAGATGAAGTAGATGCCATAAATAAATACGCCAAAGAACTTGAAGATCAGGGCGTTAAGAATATTGTTGTTCTTGCCCACGATCCGGGAACATCCAATAATGACGGTACAAATGCAACAGGCAAAGTAGTGGACATGGCTAAAAAGATTGACCCAGAAGTTGACGTTATTTATGGTGCACATGACCATAAATACCTAAACACAACGGTTGATGGAAAGCTTTTAGTTCAATCCTGGTCATATGGAACAGCATTCTCAGATATTAATTTAACCATTGATCCATTAACGCAAAATATCATTGATAAAAAAGCAGAAATTGTGGATACACTTCACAGCAAAATAAAGCCGGATGCTCATATTAAAGCTGAGTTAGACAGCTACCAAGAAGATATTAAACCAATTGTTGGCCAAGTTGTAGGGAAAACGAAAGCTCCGATTACAAATGTAGCAAATGAGAGCGGCGAATCTGCCCTTGGCAACTTAATTGCGGATGGAATGCGTGCAGTAACCGGTACACAGCTGGCATTCATGAATTCAGGCGGAATCCGCAACCCGCTTCCACAAGGTACGATTACCTGGGGCGATCTATTTAAGGTTCAGCCTTTCGGAAATGATTTAGTTACGATGACGATCACAGGAGATCAAGTAAGAGCGTTGTTAAATCAACAATTCCAGACTGATAGTTACGGCAACCGTGTCAACAGAATCATGGCTATCTCAGGCCTTCGATACACTTGGAACGATCAAAAACCAATGGGAAGCAAAGTATTGGATATTTATCTTAATAATGGAAAACCAATTGATCCGAAAGCTGATTATACGATCACAGTCAACAACTTTATGGCAGATGGCGGCGATGGCTTTACTATTCTGAAATCCGGCAAAAATCGTGTGACCAATATGACGGATATAGACGGATTTGTGAAGTACTTTAAATCACTGCATCAGCCCGTAACGGCCAAAATAGAAGGGCGTATCATGAGTGATTCGGTGTTACAGCAGCCGGATGTTCTAATTACAAATCTAGATGATTATATTTCGGGCACTACTGAACCAGGTGCAAAGGTAGTGGCAAAAGCAGGAGGAAAAGTAATTGGCGAAGCAACAGCCAGTGAAAATGATGGCTATTTCGAGATTGAATTGGATCAGCCATTTGCCAAAGGTACGGTCGTAACACTCGATATTACAGATAAAGCAGGAAACAATAAATCATTCGATATTACCGTAAAAGCAGCAACTGGATGGATTTCCTTCGAAGATGAAAATGGCCACGTCATTTGGAAATATATCGATCCTAAAACAGAAAAATATGTAACAAATAAGTGGATCAAAGATATAGATGGCCTATGGTATCATTTTGACGAAGAGGGGATCATGCAAACCGGCTGGCTGCAAATTGATGGAAAAAAGTACTTGCTGGATGAAGATGGTGTTATGCTAACTGGCTGGCACAAAGAAGCAGGGAAGTGGTATTACTTTGATAAAGTAAATGGAAATATGAAGATCGGCTGGGCACAAGTTAATGGCAAATGGTACTATTTTGGGAAAACTGGCGTGATGCAAACTGGTTGGGTTAAGTTAGGGAATAAGTGGTATTTCTTGGCGAAATCAGGTGAAATGCAGATTGGCTGGTTGATTGTTAATAAAAAATGGTACTATTTATATACGGACGGACATATGGCAGTCAGCACGATTGTTAAGGGCAAGTATAAAATAGGAAACGACGGAACTTGGGTTAAGTAATCGTTTATAAGAAAGAAGCGATTTGCGGGAAATTTTTTCGCAAGCCGCTTCTTTTTGCTTTCTTATGGTCAATTTTTTATCACTTCAATAGAGCTTAAAATTATTCCTAAATAACACAAGTTTTTTCGAATTTTTACTATTAATAAGTAGTTTTCGTTTTATATTTAATGGACAAACTGACATCAAGGAGGATTTGTCCATGCTTTATCTTACCTTGATAGTATGTTTTGTGCTCTCCATTCTTATAACACCTCTGATAAAAAAACTAGCCTTCACCATTGGAGCTACGGATCGACCGAATCAGCGAAAGGTGCATCAGAAGATCATGCCAAGGCTTGGTGGTTTGGCTATCTATCTCAGCTTTATTGCAGGAATTGTCCTCCTAAGACCTGAAATTCAATCGGCAGGAGCGATTATACTTGGCTGCTCCATAATTGTCGTTACAGGTATTTGTGATGACATTTTTGAACTTCCTGCCAAAATAAAGCTGCTGGGGCAATTGATTGCTGCGGTTACTGTTGTTTTTGTTGGTGATTTGCAAGTGGTTTTTATCAATCTGCCGTTCGGAGGACAACTTGAGTTCGGTTTTTTGAGTATCCCATTAACCATTATTTGGATTGTTGGAATAACAAATGCCATTAACCTAATTGATGGACTTGACGGGCTCGCTGCAGGAGTATCCTCCATTGCGCTAATTACGATTTCCGGAATGGCGATGATTCAGGGGAACTTTTTTGTTGTAGCAGCAGGATTAATTCTCCTTGCCAGTACCCTTGGATTTTTAATTTATAATTTTCACCCGGCAAGCATTTTCATGGGAGACACCGGCGCCTTATTTTTAGGATTTATGATTTCCGTTTTATCTCTTCTAGGGTTTAAAAATGTTACATTTATTTCGTTTATTATTCCAGTTATCATTCTGGGCGTACCTATTTCCGATACGTTTTTTGCTATTCTAAGAAGAATCATCCATAAAAAGCCACTATCAGCACCAGACAAATCCCATCTGCATCATTGCATGCTGCGCATGGGGTTCTCCCACCGCCAGACTGTTTTGCTGATCTATGCGATGGCTGCCTTTTTTGGCCTGGTCGCGGTCATTTATTCCCAAGCCCGGCTCGGCGGTGCTTTGTTCTTAATTACGGTTGTCGTTGTCATAATCGAAATTATTGCAGAAAAAATTGGCCTTGTCGGCAGGGAGTATCGTCCATTATTAAATATCATGCAGACGTTGAGAGAATCAACCGTGAAAGACCGTTCATAATGTAATCATTGAAAAAAGGGACTCATGACGTGAGCCCCTTTCATTTTTTCTGGAATCCATTGTATTCTTTTTAAAGAACGATTATAATCATCTTCAAAGACACCATTTACTTTTGGTAATCTTCTTCTAAATAAACTGTTTTGCCCATTTTAATAGAACATTGTCCGTTCGTTAATTCGACTATCCAATCGGTGAATTCTTGTACCCGGCTTTCGTCAACGTATGTTTCAACTTCAACCGTATCCAAGTAATGAATTTCTTTCATTTTATTATCGGAAGCTCGAATTTCCTTTTCAATTTTCCCTAGCCAGGTGTAATCGATATTCACATGGACGATTTGCGTCAGTCTTCGTTCGACAATTCCGGTGGCATCCAAACCTTCAGATGCAGCCTTTCCGTAAGCACGAATCAGTCCGCCGGCGCCCAATTTTATTCCGCCATAGTAACGAGTAACGACTACAACGGTATCCTTCAGGTTTCTTTTTTTCAAAACTTCGAGAATGGGAACACCGGCCGTGCCGCTTGGTTCACCATCATCGTTCGCTTTTTGAATCTGATCATGCTCTCCAATTATATAGGCGGAGCAGTTGTGGGTGGCGTCCCAATGCTGTTTCTTTATCATCTGAATGAATTCCTGTGCCTCCTGTTCTGACTCTGCTCTTTGGACATGCGCAATAAAACGTGATTTTTGTATTGTAATTTCATGTTCACCGAAAGTTTTTACAGTATAATAATAGGGTAGCATTTTAGGCCCTCCTTTTTCGCTAGTCCTAAAGATATAAATGATTTTTCATAATGATTTTCTCATCAGGAAATAATTTTTTAAAAAAATTTCTGTAATATACCTTTAATATGGATGTAAAGTTCGAATGGTATAATGAGCATTATGTAGGAATTGTTTTTTATAGTAGGAAAGGAGTAGAGCCCTCCTATTAGTAGTATACTACTTTTTTCCGAAAATGAGGGGGTTGTTGTTTTTCCAATAGCAAAATCTCTTCATTGGAGTTAAACTAGGTTTAAAAGCCTAAAGGGGAAAAATCAGATCCCTGGAGGAATGGAAATGAATCAGATGAAAGTAAAGTCGATTGATGAAATTCGTGAGGAAATGATTGATACCGTTACTTGCTCCAAAAGTGATATTTTTCAGATTAGCGAGCAATGCCGGCAAGATTATGAAAACATTAAAAATGATTTAACGAATATCAGGCAAACCATGGTGAAGTTGAACGAAGAAGGAGATCAGCTTGAGGAAGAACTTCATCAAGCAAGAGCCAAACTGTCAGAAGTAAGTATGAGCTTTAAAAATTATTCTGAGGAGCAGGTTCGCGATGCCTACGAAAAAGCTCATCAGCTGCAGATGGATCTTTCGATTAATTTGCAGTTTAAAAAGCAGCTTTTCGAGAAGAGAAACGACCTGGAGCATAGATTAATTAAATTATTTGAAACGATTGAGCGTGCTGACCAGCTCATCTCGCAAATTTCTGTTGTCATGAATTATTTGCAGAGTGATTTGAAGCAGTTCGGCAAAGCGTTTGAGACAGCCAAAGCAAAGCAGGACCTTGGTTTGAAAATTATTGAGGCCCAGGAAGAAGAGCGGAGACGGCTTTCACGTGAAATTCACGACGGACCGGCACAAATGCTCGCTAATGTCATCGTCCGTTCCGATTTAGTGGAACGGGTATTCCGGGAAAAAGGTCCAGAAGAAACTTTTTCTGAAATACAAAGCTTTAAAAAGATGGTTCGTTCTGCATTATATGAGGTTCGGCGCATTATTTATGATTTACGGCCAATGGCATTAGATGATTTAGGCCTTGTTCCAACCCTCAGAAAATACTTGAGAACGATCGAAGAATATCATAACAATTCAATTATTGAATTTATGAATATTGGCTCAGAAGAACGCCGGCTCCCTGCTAAGTATGAGGTTGCGTTATTCCGGCTGATTCAGGAATCTGTACAAAATGCGCTAAAGCATGCAAATGCCAGTGAA
Organism: Neobacillus endophyticus; assembly: GCF_013248975.1. GTDB lineage: Bacteria > Bacillota > Bacilli > Bacillales > Cytobacillaceae > Neobacillus > Neobacillus endophyticus. Next base: position 831,050 of record NZ_JABRWH010000001.1, on the reverse strand, counting down.
ATTAAAGTAAGATTAGAGATAACCAATTCTGCTGTAACGGTTTTGATTAAAGACAACGGGGTCGGCTTTGACCTCAGTCAAAAGAAGCCGGACTCTTTTGGAATCATTGGGATGAGAGAGCGGGTTGACCTCCTTGATGGCGAAATCACATTTACTTCTAAAATCGGTAAAGGAACTGCAGTTAATATTTATGTTCCATTGATCAGCTAAAGAAGGTTCTCCATGTTGAAAATTTTCGAAAGATGAGGGGTGTAACCATTGAATACTAAAATTGCAATTATTGATGATCACCAACTTTTTAGAGAAGGTGTTAAAAGAATACTAGAATTTGAAAAGTCATTCCAGGTTGTTGCCGAAGGGGATGACGGAAGTGAAACTCTTAGCATTGTGGAAGAACACCACCCAGATGTGGTAATTATGGATATCAACATGCCGCAAATGAATGGCATTGAGGCAACTCGAGAATTAATTGAACAATTTCCTAATACGAAAGTGATTATTCTTTCCATCCACGACGATGAAAATTATGTAACCCATGCCCTAAAAACAGGGGCAAGCGGTTATTTGCTAAAAGAAATGGATGCAGATGCACTGATAGAAGCAGTTCGTGTTGTGGCCGAGGGCGGTTCCTACTTACATCCAAAGGTAACGCATAATTTGGTTAACGAGTACCGGAAGCTGGCAGCAGGCGTTTCCCGCGGCGGCGGCTATGTGCAAACCGTCGAAATTCGCCGTCCGCTTCACTTATTGACACGCCGCGAATGCGAAGTTCTGCAAATGCTGGCAGATGGAAAAAGCAACCGCGGAATCGGTGAGGCGCTCTATATAAGTGAAAAAACAGTAAAAAACCATGTTTCCAATATCCTGCAAAAAATGAATGTAAACGACCGTACCCAAGCCGTAGTTGTTGCCATCAAAAATGGCTGGGTAGAAGTTCGTTAATATTATTGGCTAAGAGCACGCAAATGAACTGCGTGCTCTTTTTGCATGTAAAAAACATTTTTTACATGATAATGCATTTTCATGTTGTTTCATATAAAATATATTTGATAGAAAAATGATAAGGATGGATACCCATTTATGAAAACGGCAATTGTCACGGATAGTACCGCGTACATACCGAATGAAATTCGAGAAAAATACCATATTCATATGATTCCTTTAAATGTCATATTTGGCAATGAAGTATACCAGGAAGAAGTAGATATCTCCGCAAGTGAGTTTTATACGGAAGTAAAACATAGAGATCTCCCAAAAACATCACAGCCCCCAATTGGCCAGTTTGTCGAGCTGTTTGAAAGTCTCGCTAAAGAATATGATGCTGTCATCAGCATTCATCTATCCAGCGGAATCAGCGGCACCTACCAAGGCGCAGTCTCTGCCGGCACAATGGTCGAAGGCATTAAGGTCTATGCATTTGATTCCGAAATCAGCTGTATGGTACAAGGCTTTTATGCCATTGAATCAGCGGAGCTGGCCTTAAAGGGAGAGGATCCATTGGCGATTATTGCTCATTTGGAAGAATTGAAAAAAACAGCCCGCGCTTATTTTATGGTCGACGACTTGTCTCATCTCCAGCGCGGCGGCCGCTTATCAGGTGCTGCTGCTTTCTTCGGCAGCTTGCTCCAGGTTAAACCGCTTCTGCATTTTGTCGACAAAGTCATCGTTCCATTTGAAAAAATCCGCACCCGCAAAAAAGCGTTGAAACGGATATCCGACTTACTTGGCGAAGATGCCTTGAGCGGCGGTGAATACCGGGCTGTTGTCATCCACGCCAATCGCGAGGAAGAAGCAAAAGAGTGGAAGACTGAGCTCGAAGCCTTATATCCAAACGTCGAATTCGCCGTCAGCTACTTCGGTCCTGTTATCGGCACCCACCTCGGAGAAGGCGGCATGGGAATGGGCTGGATGAAGAAAATTAACTAATTTTATTTGAAACGACTCTGTCCTGCAGGATGGGGCGTTTTTTATTTACTGTCGGAACCAACAAGCTTGGCGAAAATAAACAAAAAGGGGATGGCGGAAATAAGGTCGAGGAACTATCAGAAAAAAGTAAATAAAAGGGCAATGGCGGAAAAGTTGAATAGATTGGCGGAAAAAGTCCGGAGTTTGGCGGAAAAACCAGCCAACTCGGCGGAAAACTCGCCGATTAAAATCAGATAAAATACAGGATTCATTTCTTAAAAAGGTGTTGAAATAAACTCATAAAAAAATCGACAAATAAGAAGGAAATTCTACATCACATGTAGAATCTTTTTTTAAAACAAACAGAAGGAGTGATAAATCAATTGGTTGAATCAATTTCAAAAATCTGAGCCCTACGGGCTCAAGGCTTTTAAACACCAAAAAAAGGAGTACCTCCCCAAAATGTCTAAATAAGTAAGCACCACACAAACTTATAAGACTGGAGGAAGACTCCCTATGGCTATTATAAGACAAGGAAGCCTATTTGGACTACAAGAATTATACGATTTAGAACCTACCCATCGTTTTGAAGCTGTTTTTTCTGCTATCAACATTGAACCAATCTTCTCTGTGGTAACGAAGAAATCTCGTTTTGGTAGACCTGTTGAACTGAACTATGCAGCTATGATTTACTCTTTAGTTGCCCGATTAATGGAACGAATTCCTTTTATTAAAGATTTGGTGATGAGATTAAAAAATGACATGGTTTTCCGTCTAGACTGCGGATTTTTGGTTTCTGATACTGTACCTTCAGAAGCAGCTTATTCAAGAATGGTGACAATCCTCAGTGAATCTAACGTTCTTGAAAAGGTTAAGGAAACGATTCTTTATCAAGCCATTACAGAAGGATTTGTCACTGATGATACAGTAGCTCTTGATGCCACACACTTTGAAGCAAAAGATCAGGCACCTCAAAAAGAGGAAAAACCAAAAAACGAACCTAAGAAACGTGGGCGTAAATCGAAAGAAGAAAGAGAACAATGGTTGATTGAAAAAGCTGATCGCGAAACCAATCTACCTCTTTTTGAAAAGAAAATTGAAGAACAGTTAGACGTTACTTTAGATCATCTTCGTGCTGAAATTCCCAAAAACCCTGAGTGGGGTGTAAAGAAAAACAGCGAAGGAAAGAACGTATTTTGGTATGGATATAAGGCTCATTTAGCTGTTGGAACAAAAAGCCAATATATTCTTCAATCGCTTTTCTCTTCTGGTAATTTGAATGACGGAAAGGCTGCGATTCCTTTATTAAAAGGAATTCAAGAGCGTGTTCAACTTTCAACTTTACGGTACCATACGATGGATGCTGGGTATGATTACGAACCGATTTATGAACAAATTCACCGGATGGGTCACCAATCTGTTATTGCCTATAACAAGCGTAATGAACCTGAGATAGAAGGTTTTGATAAACATTTCGCCCCCACTTGTTTCCGGGAACACTCGTATCGATATGATAGTTTCGATCCGAAATACAAAACTCTCAAATATACACATCCAAAAGAATGTAAAAATTGCCCTTTAGCCAATGAGGGTATTTGCCAAAAGACCTATAAAATAAAAATCACGACAGATCTTCGAAAATATACAGCACCGGCCCGTGGTTCGAAAGCTTGGAAAACTGTCTTTAAACGACGTACCGCTGTGGAACGTGTGAATGCTTATCTCAAGTTATACTTTCAACTAGACAATGTTCGTTATCGAACAGGAAAGCGTGCCAAAGTTCATTTTGACTTAGTCACCTTAGTTTATAATGCCTCAAAATTAGCAGTTGATCGTATCAGAAAAATGTTAGAATGCCCGCAACAACAAGTAGCGTAGTTTTAAAAAATTGAATAAGTCCCGTTAGGGACAATCTAGACTTTTTTAAAAAAGGAAATTATGAAATTGATTCGGTTATGAAAGAATTAACCTTACCGCAGCGTTTATTTTTGCTGGAGATTATAAGAAAACGTCTGGTTAATGGTTGTATTAAATATCAAGACATTGAAAAAGACCTAGCTAAAAGATGGGCTGGATACTGGGGAGAATTTGCCCTAGCTAATTACGTTAAAGAACTTCCAAACGATCAATATTACATCTTCCACGACCTCCAACTGCAAATTAATGGCATACACTTTCAAATCGATACTCTCCTCCTCTCTCGAAACTATATCCTAATTATTGAAGCAAAGAATATTATGGCAACCTTGATATTTGACAATACATTCCATCAATTGATCCGAAAAAATGAGGATGGAAAGGAAGAAACCTACGAAGACCCGCGTGTTCAGTGCCAGCGCATCCTTTCTTTATTAAAGGTTCTGTTATAGCTGAATGTTGATTTCACTGTGTTTGAAAAATAAACGGTAAAATTCCGTTTAAATTGGGAAATACTCCTATTTCCTTAAAAATAAAGGAAGTTTTTCCTTGTATATTATCCAAATCTGTGGTTTTTGTCATATTTAGAGCAGTTAATCGGAATACCTCCGCTTATATCTGCTTCTTAAACTTCTACTTTATACATTAGCCGGAAATTCTCCGCTTATGAATTCTCGTACCTACACGAAAATCAACAATGAATAATAACAGAGCCTTATTAAAAAGATGGTTGATTAAAAATGGATGTAATCTTCTGCCAATGGATTACCTGATTTTTTTTAAGAGCACCAATACTATTTTGAAATCAAATCATGCTCATGCGGATTTCAGCAAAATATGCAAGGGGAGAGAGGTTTTAAATAAGATTGAAAATCTTGAAAAACAATTTCCACAAGAAAAAGTAGATAAAAAGGCCTTAAACAAAATGGCTAAGCTGATTCTCAGCCAGCATAGCCCGAAATCGATTAAAATATTAGCGGAATATAAGCTTTCAAAAAATGATATTCAGAGCGGCGTTTGCTGCCCGAATGAAAATTGCCTTCATATACCGATGAATTATAAAAGAGGTTAATGGATTTGCCCCGCCTGTCATAGTTCTTCAAAAGAGGCTCATTTAGAGGCGCTCCATGACAATTTCCATATATTTAAACCAACCATAACAAGTTCAGAATTTCGCAATTTTTTACATCTTCCAACCGAAGATATTGCTCAAAAATTTTTATACAGATTAAACCTGCCCAAGACAGGAAAAACAAAAGGAAGGGTATATCAATTAAGTCCGAAGAAGGGGATCATATGCGCTTCATCATAACTGAAAATAAGTTGATTCCAAGCCATTCAAACGAAGATTCATTGAAAATCTCGGAAATTCCATCGATCTCACAGCCGCAAATAAACCCACACTTCACCTACAACCAAGAATTGCAACATCTCCTAACCGGTAAACAAATTCTCCTAGAAGATATTCCACACCCCTTTGAAGAAATCCATACACATTATGAAAACGGATATATAACTTACCGTAAAGGAATAGAATACATAGGCAAAAAGCCCATCTGCAACCGCTGCGGCACAAAAAGTCCGAAATGGTTTGCCGCCTATCCGTGTGCCAGGTGCGGGGAAACCTGCCTCTATTGCCGAAAATGTCTCATGATGGGAAGAATCAGTGAATGCACCACGCTAATTGGCTGGAACGGCTCAGAGCCATCCTATGCGGAAATGGTGAATAACACCATACAAACCAGTTCTCCCGAAAAGCTTCTCGCATGGCAGGGAGCGCTGTCGGAAGGGCAAAAAGCAGCATCGAACAATGTAGTTAAAGCAATTCGAGATAATCAGGAGTACTTAGTATGGGCTGTTTGCGGCGCAGGAAAAACGGAGGTACTTTTTGCTGGGATTGAAGCAGCCCTTTTAGCAAAGAAAAGGGTCTGTATTGCAACTCCGAGGACAGATGTAGTTTTGGAGCTTACACCTAGGCTAAGGGAGGTCTTTCCCCGCACAACGATTGCATCCTTATATGGGGGCAGCGAAGACCGCCACCTTTTTGCGCCATTAACCATTGCCACAACGCACCAGCTTCTCCGTTTCTATCATGCCTTTGATACCATTATTTTAGATGAGGTCGATGCCTTTCCATATACAGTAGAGGAGTCGTTAAAACATGCGGCGATACAGGCTCGTAAACCCGTGTCAGCGATGATCTATCTAACTGCCACTCCCAATGAAAAGTGGCAGTTCGAGTGCCGCACTGGCAAACGGGCTTTTACAACGATTCCAGCCCGTTTCCATCGACATCCGCTGCCTATCCCTAATTTTTCCTGGTGCGGAAACTGGCAAAAGCAGTTAAACAAAAACAAACTACCAGCAATTGTCCTAAATTGGGTTAAAGATCGCATTCAAACAGGCATGCAAAGCTTAATCTTTTTTCCGCATATCCCTTTAATGGAAAAAGCGCTCCCCATTCTCCGCCAGTTCACACCTGATATCGTGGCAGTTCATGCTGCGGATCCTAAGCGAAAAGAGAAGGTGCAAATGATGCGCTCCAAAGAAATTACGATCCTTTTAACTACAACCATCTTGGAGCGTGGCGTAACGTTTCCAAATATTGATGTTGCTGTGGTAGGGTCAGAAGATCAAATTTTTACTGAAAGTGCTCTTGTTCAAATTGCCGGTAGAGCGGGAAGAAGCAAAGATTTCCCAAAAGGAAATGTTACATTTTTTCATTATGGGAAAACAGAAGAAATGGTAAAAGCACGGAAGCAAATTATGACGATGAACCGGGAAGGGGTTAAGCGAGGATTAATCGATTAAATCAAATCAGGAGGTGGAAAAACTGAATATTTTCCCACAAGACTTCTGTTTAATTTGTTTTCAGCCAATCCGGTCACCTATCGGCTGGAAATCCATATTTTCAATGGACAAAAAGTTGTATATTTGCCAAGACTGTTTGAAAAAGATGGAACCAATCACTGGAGAGACATGTAAAATTTGCAGTCGGAAATTACAATGTTTGGATGAAAAATTTCGCAGTGGGGATTTATGCTATGACTGCTTCCGCTGGGAAAATGATGAAAATTGGCGCGGCCTTCTAACTAAAAACCATTCTTTGTTTCTTTATAATGATTTTTTAAAAGAAGTGATTGCCCGCTTTAAGTTTCGCGGGGATTATATTCTTGTTAAGGTTTTTATTGAATTTTTCAAAAAGAAGTTAGGAGAATTGGAGGCTGACATTTTTGTTCCAATCCCTTTAAGCAAAGAACGGCTATATGAATGCGGTTTTAATCAGGCAGCGGCGTTATTAAAAGAATCCGATCTCCCTGAATCGGAAATCCTAACCCGAACCCATTCGGAAAAACAATCGAAGAAATCTAGAGATGATCGGATTCATCTCCGGCAAATATTCCAATTGAAACCTAGTTTTCCATTTCAGGGAAAAAGGGTAATCCTTATTGACGATATCTACACAACAGGCTCTACATTGCGTCAAGCTGCCAAACTGCTAAAAGATGCCGGTGCAGAACGGGTGGAATCCGTGACAATTGCGAGATAGTCACGGTGTCAGGCACCACAACCACGTTGTCAGGCACCACGGTCATCAAAGTCAAAAAGGCGGCATATAAAAATGTCCGCCTTGTATTTTACATATTCAGGGCTGTTTGGGCCATCTCCATGTCGTGGCCGAGCAGGTGTCCTAGGTCATATGCTGGGTAATAGCCATGCCTATGCATGTAGTTAAAGACTCTTTCATGGCCATGAATAGCTCCCATTAATTGGTTAGTTAAGGTCTTTCTTAAGGCAGGAGTGGCTGTTTCAGTGATGGCACCCGCAAGATTTCGCACCAGCGTTTTGGATAGTCCAAGAAGATCACCGGCGAAAAACCCCATATCTTGACGAGATTCATCATCACGGGGCTGAAATCCTTGGGCCGATGGATAAAATCGCAATAATTCTTTAAGGTTGCCTTCAAGGTCATGAATAGATTTTCGATAAAGCTCCTTTAATTCGGAATCTGTAACCTGATTAATCGACATTTTTAACTTCATTAACCCAATTGATTGGAAGGCAACCAATTCATGCAATTCCAGTGTCTCATGCCAGGCAAGCGGTTTTCTTTCTTCTTGAGTCATTGATTGGGCATCCTCCTTCAATTTCACATCGGTTTACCTTATTCAGAGAGTATTTACACGGGAAATTGTCCTGAGAAAAAAATGGGTAAACATTAATTTTAACAAAAATATCCAAATGTTATCAAAGATAACAGAGTAATTGACACTATTATCCCGATGGTTTTGTCAATAAATCGACAAAAAATTTATCCTGACTTAGCAGGATTATCATAGGGTAAAATAGAAATGTAAATACATAGCCTTAATAAAAGGAGGAGTCCACAAATGAACTATAACGTGCGTGGCGAAAACATTGAGGTAACTCCAGCAATCAGAGAATATGTGGAAAAGAAAATTTCTAAATTGGATCGCTATTTAACGGAAGCACCTGATTCCAAAGTAAATGTGAATCTTAGATTCAATCAAGATAAAACATCGAAGGTAGAGGTAACCATTCCGCTGCCACACTTGGTTTTACGTGCTGAAGAAACCAATGTAGATATGTATGCAGCGATTGACCTGATTACAGATAAGTTAGAAAGACAGATCCGTAAGCACAAAACAAAGGTTAACCGCAAATTCCGTGATAAAGGAAACTTTCCAATCACATTTACAACTTCTGATCAAACAGAAATTCATGAGGAAGATGACGATCTTGAAGTAGTCCGTACTAAGCGCTTTGACCTAAAGCCTATGGACAGTGAAGAAGCTATCTTACAAATGAACATGCTGGGACATAATTTTTATGTATTTACCAATTCCGACACAAATCGGACAAATGTTGTTTACAAACGTAAAGATGGCCGTTATGGCTTAATCGAAGCTCATTAATATTAAGGCTATGTGAAAGCCGTTCCGTTTCTATATTCGGAGCGGCTTTTTTCTTGCATTAAAATTGATTTCCACTCCCGATTGAGGTAAAAGGGATTTTTTTACCAAATATATTTTTTTCTCCACACCGACATAAAGTGATTTTTATCGACGTAGTCTTTAAGTGAAAAATTACTTTATCAGGGGGAATCATTCTATGAAACGCAGAAAAATTGTACATGTAGTAACTAGCAGCGTGCTGGCATCATCCGTTATTTTCTCATTAGGTGCAGGAGCAGCCTTCGCAGATACAAACACAACAACTGGGACAACGACTAATACAACTAGTTCCCCTGTGGATCAAACGCAAAGCGGAACTTCAACAACCACTACAGCTACAACTTCAGCTCAAACACAAAGCACAACTGGAAGCACTACAGGCACTGACCAAACACAAAGCACAACTGGAAGCACTACAGGCACTGACCAAACACAAAGCACAACTGGAAGCACTACAGGCACTGACCAAACACAAAGCACAACTGGAAGCACTACAGGCACTAACCAAACGCAAAGCACAACCGGAACCAGCACAGGTACGAGCCAAACACAATCTGGTACAACTGGAACTCAAAGTACTTCTACTACAGACCAAAACACAAGTGGAACAAATACGCCATCACTTGTTCCTGGCGATTTCTTCTACTTTGTTAAAACTATGATGGAAAAAATTCAATTAGCGTTTACATTTAATGATACAAAAAAGGCGCAGCTTTTGGCTGATTTTGCGGCTGAACGTATTGCCGAAGCAAACGTATTAATCTCACAAGGGAAAACAGCAGAGGCAGAACAGACATTAAAAGATGCTATTGCAACTCAAGAACAAGCTAGCCAACAACTTTCTAATGCACAAGGCACACAAAATAACAGCACTCAAAACCAGACAACACAAACGGGTCAAACGGACAGTACTCAAAGCCAAACAACACAAACAGGTCAAACTGGCAGTACACAAATTCAAACTCAAACAACTCAATCTGGCAGCACTGACAGCCAAACAGCTGATCAACCAGCTACAAAAGTAGAAAACAAGCTTGCACATAACATTGATGCGCTATTAGCGGCATTACAGCATGTTAAAAATCCAACTGCACAGAAAGCTCTTATGAAAAACATTCAAAAGTCATTTGCTAAGTTAGATAAGAAGCTTGGAAAAATGAATAGTGATCTTGCTCAAAAATTACAAGATGTTGAGGACCAATCAGCTAACGGACAAGTTTCCGATGACGCTTCAAAAGATGATAATGCCCGAGCTGATGATCAGAACGAAACAACAGATGTTAAAGATAATACAAATGCAACAGTCAATACTTCAACAACAACTGAAGCAGATGACCAGAAGGATCAAGAAAACCAAACTCAAACTGTGAAAAAACATCAAGAAGGATCTACTAGTCATGCAGCAAATCAACCAAAAGAAGTACAAAAAGCCGTGGAAAAGCATACTGAAGCAGCTCAACAAACAGTAGGAAAACATTCAGAAGTAGCTCAAAAGGCAATTGAAAAACAAACTGAAGCAGCTCAAAAAGAAAATGAAGACCATCAGAACGGTTCAAAAGAAGAACACGGAAATCATAATGGCAAAGGCCATGGCAATGACAATGGAAATGAAAATGACTAAATGATGTGAAAAAAGTGCAGCTGAAAAAACGCTGCACTTTTTTAAAAGGTTTTTATTAAATAAGAAGTCCATTCCGCCAATCACTATGGAGGATCTTTAAGCATTTTTTTAAACATAGGATTAAAAGTACAAAACAGCCGGGGAAAAATCCCCGGCTTAAAATTTACATCGTTGCTCCGTGGCAATTTTTATACTTTTTGCCGCTGCCGCATGGGCATGGCGCATTACGGCCAACGTTGTCTTTGTTCACTTTTGGTTGCTTTTTCACAGATTCTCCGTCTTCCTTCGGATTTACCGCTTGTCCTTGTGCAACCTCCTGGCGCTCAAGATTATTGCGAATTTCTGCTTTCATAATATACATGGCGGTCTCATCTTCGATTGCTTCAATCATGGACTCAAACATCGCGAAGCCTTCATGTTGGTATTCACGAAGCGGGTCAATTTGTCCATAAGCGCGTAAATGAATACCTTGTCGCAGGTGATCCATAGCATCAATATGGTCAATCCATTTCGAATCTACTGCGCGAAGCGTTACAACTTTTTCAAACTCGCGCATTTGTTCCGGATACAGAAGCTGTTCTTTTTCCTCATAGCGTTCTTTCACTTTTGAATAAATGGTTTCCACCATTTCCTCCGGATCTTTGCCGCGCAAATCATCTTCTGTAATATCACCTTCAGGAAGAAGATTAGCGTGAGCGTAATCAACCATTCCTTTAAGATTCCAAGATTCCTCGTCCTCATGACGCGGTGTATGGGCATCAACATTGCGCTGAATCGAGTGCAGAATCATGTTTTGTACGATTTCACGAAGGTTTTCAGACTCTAACACTTCATCCCGCTGCTTGTAAATAATTTCCCTTTGTTGGCGGAGTACATCATCATATTGAAGCAGCTGCTTCCGGGCATCGAAGTTATTTCCCTCAACCCGTTTCTGCGCGGATTCTACAGCCCTTGAAACCATTTTACTTTGAATAGGCTGAGTATCATCCATGCCAAGTCGCTGCATCATGGATTTCATATTATCAGAACCGAAACGGCGCATTAATTCATCTTCCATTGATAAATAGAACTGGGTAATCCCTGGATCCCCTTGGCGGCCAGAACGTCCGCGTAGCTGATTGTCAATTCGTCGGCTTTCGTGGCGTTCTGTACCGATAACAGCAAGTCCGCCCAATTCCTTAACACCATCGCCGAGTTTAATATCCGTACCCCGGCCGGCCATGTTGGTTGCAATGGTAACTGCACCCTTTTGACCTGCTTCTGCAATGATATCTGCCTCGCGTGCATGGTTTTTGGCGTTTAACACGTTATGTTTAATCCCTTTTTTCAACAACATTCTCGAAATCAATTCGGAGGTTTCGATAGCAACCGTACCTACAAGCACCGGCTGGTTAACAAGATTCCTTTGAACGATATCTTCCACTACCGCGTTAAACTTGCCTTCCATTGAGGCATAGATTAAATCCGCACGGTCATCGCGAACAACTGGCCGGTTTGTTGGAATCACGATAACATTCATATTATAAATGTTACGGAATTCTTCCTCTTCTGTTTTGGCTGTTCCAGTCATACCGGATAATTTCTCATACATCCGGAAGTAGTTTTGGAAGGTGATCGTCGCCATTGTCATGCTTTCATTCTGAATTTCGACGCCTTCCTTCGCTTCAATCGCCTGGTGCAAGCCTTCGCTGTATCGGCGGCCCTTCATAAGGCGTCCGGTAAATTGGTCTACGATAACAATTTCGCCGTCCTGCACGACATAATCTACGTCTCGGTGCATTGTGACATTTGCTTTTAGCGCTTCATTAATATGGTGGTTTAATGTAACATGCGAAATGTCAAAAAGATTTTCAATGCCAAAGCCTTTTTCCGCTTTGCTGATCCCTTCTTCCGTCAGCATGACAGACTTTGTTTTTTCATCGTACGTATAATCAACGTCCTTTGTCAGAGTCCGGACAAAGGCGTTAGCCTGTATGTAAAGAACGGTTGATTTTTGGGCTGAACCGGAGATAATTAACGGTGTCCGCGCCTCATCAATCAAAATGGAGTCAACTTCATCGACTACCGCAAAGAAAAGTGGGCGCTGCACTTTTTGTTCCTTATAGAGGACCATGTTATCCCTTAAATAATCGAACCCAAATTCGTTATTTGTTCCGTAAGTAATATCTGCTGCATAGGCAGCCTGCTTTTCAGCACTATCCATGCTATTTAAATTTAATCCAACCGTTAAGCCCAGAAATTCATAGAGCTCACCCATTTGGCCGGCGTCGCGGCTTGCCAGGTATTCGTTAACTGTTACAACGTGAACGCCTTTGCCGGAAAGAGCATTCAAATAAACCGGCATCGTAGATGTTAACGTTTTACCTTCCCCAGTCTTCATCTCGGCTATATTTCCTTCATGGAGAGTAATCCCCCCCATTAACTGAACACGGTATGGGTATAGGCCAAGGATACGGCGGGCTCCTTCGCGTACGACGGCAAATGCTTCAACAAGGAGATCATCCAACGTTTCCCCTTTTTGGTAACGGGCTTTGAACTCTTCCGTTTTTTCACGAAGCTGATCGTCCGACAGCTTTTCCATATTCGATGCAAGGGCGTCGATTTGTGAAGTCATCTTTTCGAGCCGTTTCAGCTCACGTTTATTCAAATCAAATACTTTATTTAAAATCCCCATATTATGATGAACGCTCCTTTATCTCATTACTAATAAAAAATCCAATTAAATACACTGATTCATTTTCATATTACCACTTCCGCTTGTTCAGTGCCAATTTTGTTAAAAGAGAAGAAAATTTTGTCATCTTAATATTATAACGCTTTGACCGGTAAGATAAAGAATAAAAAACTGAGTAGGAGTTCAGTTCCCGCTCAGTTTTTTATTCAAATATGGTACAATCATTTGCTTAATCCATATCTGTCAGATTCCGCGCTCTTCCTTTTGGAAACTCCACCACAGTCCCTTTCACTACAAAAGGTTCCTCTTCTTCCTCTACATCTTGAAAGGCTCCAGCAATCTGTGCAATCTCTAACGCCAGCTCTGACTCCAATTCTGACACTATAGGGGAAATAGAACGGGCAGAAACTCCATACAACGTTGCCAGATCCTTAAATGTAAAGGATTGTTCAATAGGTATGATCAGTAATAGCAGATAGTGGAGTGCCGCAGCATAGATCTGTGGCTTTTGAATTCGTTTTTGTTTTTTCTGGCAAAAGCTATACCAAAGAGCGATCCCTGCATCCACTACAGGAGGCGGAAAATCAAGTGATTCCAGCTTTGCCTTGTATATGTCGACAACCTCTTTATAAATAGAGGCTGGCCATTCTATTTTGTCCAATTCAATCACGCCATTGACCATGGGCAGTTCACTTAAAATCTCCATGAAAAATTGAGTCAAATACTCTTGCGGGGAATCAAACCCGGCTTTCAGACTGCCATCTTTAATAAAGGATATACCAACTTCCGGCTCCAATTCTGGTAAATCAAACGGCTGTGGAAAAAAGAGATACTGATGTTCATATGGGACAAGTATTCCAGTAAAGAATGAACCTTCTTCTATTATTATAGGGTCCTCAGTAATCACCACATCCAGCTGTTCTTTCGTCAAACCGTCTTCAACTTTCATTTTATAGTCGTCCACACTTATGATTTTTCCCACAATCGTTCTAGCATCAGCCCAAGTCTGTAAAATTTGCCGCAGCTTTGGCCGTTTGATTTTTCTTGCTTCAGCTTGAATATATTTTTCTATGATGGTTTCTCCATCTTCTAACTGAACAAATAGGGAAAACCAGATCGCATGGATGATCTCATAGAATTGTCTTTCTTCTTCATCTTCAAAGGAAAAGAATTCCTCAAAATCTGCAAAGTCGTCTTCCAGCTCACTTTCAAATTGATAAAAGGCAAAATGGGTAACCAGTTTTTGCAGTTCGTCCATTTCCTTTTCAATGATTTGGTTAATCGAAATCGCCTCATTCGCACCGCAGCACTTTTTATACTTTTTGCCGCTTCCGCATGGGCATTGATCATTCCGGTTTATTTTCTCCATCTCACTTAGACTCCTTTAATTCTCTATTTAAACATTATTAATGTCGAAGTTTCTATTCTAATAGTACCATTTTTAACAGAAACATATCGGTTATACTAAAAAAATATCGAAGTCATTCCGCATTTCTTTTGAACAACTTTTGATATTTTGCCGGTGCTCACGTTATAATGGGTTAGTACTTATAAGTGATGGGATGAATAAACTACACTAGAGCCATGATTATTTTTAAAACATTAAACGTTGCTGTTGATTTTTGCATCAATCGACTAGCGGCAAATTTATATAGAGGTGAAGGAAATGGAATTAGCGGAAATTCGCAATGTATTGGAAACAACGGCTAAGAAATTAGCGGACTTTAGGGGGTCTCTTTGACCTTGAAAATAAGGAGGCCAGAATTGCTGAGTTAGATGATGTTATGCTGCAGCCTGATTTTTGGAATGATCAGCAAGCAGCACAGTCTATTATAAGTGAAGCAAATGGTTTAAAGGATCAGGTACACGAGTTTTATGAGCTGAATGAGTCCTATGAAAATTTGGAAGTAACATATGAGCTTGTAAAAGAAGAAAATGATGCTGAACTGCAGGCGGAGCTGGAAGATGAGCTTGAGAAGCTGACCAATCGACTTAGCCAGTTTGAGCTTCAGCTGCTTTTAAGTGAGGAATATGATAGAAATAATGCGATCTTAGAGCTTCATCCTGGAGCAGGCGGTACAGAATCACAGGATTGGGGGCAGATGCTGCTCAGAATGTATACGCGCTGGGCTGAGAAGAAGGGCTTTAAAGTGGAAACGTTGGATTATCTTCCTGGGGATGAAGCGGGAATTAAAAGTGTTACACTTGCTATAAAAGGCCATAATGCCTATGGCTATTTAAAGGCGGAAAAAGGCGTTCATCGCCTAGTAAGGATTTCGCCATTTGATGCTTCTGGCCGCCGTCATACATCTTTCGTATCCTGTGATGTGATGCCGGAATTTAATGATGAAGTTGAAATTGATATCCGCTCGGAAGACTTAAAGGTTGATACGTACCGTGCGAGTGGTGCAGGCGGTCAGCACATCAATAAAACGGAATCGGCTGTCAGGATCACGCATATCCCTACTGGCATCGTGGTTTCTTGCCAGACGGAACGTTCCCAGATTCAGAACCGTGAACGGTGTATGAAAATGCTAATGGCAAAACTTTATCAGAAAGAAATGGAAGAGAAGGAGAAGGCATTAGCGGAAATCCGAGGCGAGCAAAAGGAAATCGGTTGGGGCAGTCAAATTCGTTCGTACGTATTCCATCCTTATTCGATGGTCAAGGACCACCGTACAAATGTTGAAACTGGCAACGTTCAAGCCGTAATGGACGGGGAAGTTGATCAATTTATCAATGCTTATTTGCGTTCAAGAATTTCATAATTTGTATGTGAGCCTTTGCTGTATATCGGCAAAGGCGTTTTTTTTTTGAGGGATAAATTATATCGGTAAAATATTTTACGGCCTGCTTCATGAAAGTGCTGTATAAGGGAAAATCTAATAATAATTTTATCCCTTTATCGCGGGAAATCGATGCCGTTTACACCGTATTTTTACCATGCTATACTCACTTTCGGTTAGGTTGAAATAATCAGAGGGGAACGTATCATGACTAGAATAAGCTATTTAACAGACAAATATCCTGGATTACGAATTTTAAGTGACTATATTTTAGTCATTATTGGGTCGGCCATCATTGCCGTGGCCTTTAATGTGTTTTTGCTGCCAAACCGTATTGCTTCAGGCGGAGTGAGCGGAATCAGTACCATTTTAAAGTCAGTGCTTGGCTGGGAGCCAGCATATGTGCAATGGGCATTCAACATTCCGTTATTTATCGCGGGAGTCGTTTTTCTTGGTAAACAATTTGGTATGAAAACGTTAGTGGGAACAATATTTCTGCCGCTTGTCGTTTTTTTAACAAGTGATTTGCAGCCATGGACGCACAATGCACTGCTTGCAGCCTTGTTTGGCGGCATCGGTGTTGGCCTTGGGCTTGGGATTGTTTTCAGAGGAAAAGCCTCAACCGGGGGAACAGACCTTGCGGCGCAAATCATCCATAAATATACAGGCTTTACACTTGGAAGATGTGTCGTCATGATTGACGGCCTGATCGTATTAACTGCTGCAGTTGTGTTTGATATTGAAAAAGCTTTATATGCCATAATTGGTTTATATGTGACAAGTAAAACCATCGACTTTATTCAGGTAGGCTTTGGACATTCCAAAATGGCAATGATTATTACAAATAAACAAGAAGATGTACGCGAAGGAATTTTGCATAAAATTGACCGAGGCGTAACAAAATTATCAGCATATGGTGGTTTCACAGATCACGAGCGACCGGTTTTGATGTGTGTAGTTGACCAAACGGAGTTCACGAAATTGAAACAATTGGTGAAGAACATTGATCCGTCGGCATTTGTTGTCGTAATGGATGCTGCTGAAGTTCTTGGAGAGGGTTTCAAACGAGCGTAGTACTGGTATACTAATACATTAGAGATGATTTTGCTTGTGGGAGGTTTGACATTGGGAAAAAAACTGCTTACCCTGTTATTGGGGATATCTTTAGTAATGGCTCTTTCTGCTTGTGGTGGCGGCTCCAGCAGTGGTGGTACGGATAGCACACAGAAAACAACATCAAGCGACGATGCCAATCAGATTTTTCAACAGCACTGCGCCAGCTGCCACGGTGGGGATCTTAAAGGCGTCGTAGGTCCTAATCTGACAAAAGTTGGCTCAAAATTCTCCAAAGCTCAAATATTGGATATCATTAAAAATGGTAAATCTGGCGGCATGCCGCAAGGCCTTATTTCAGGCGATGAAGCAGATAAAGTGGCTGCATGGCTTGCTGCAAAAAAATAAAAATTAAAGAACGTTCAGGCACGATAAATGCAGAGCGTTCTTTTTTGTTTTATTATGATAAAGCTGAAGTGTTTAAGCAGAATTCCATCACTTTTTAACAAAATGACAAAAATTGTCGGCGGGATTGAAAAGAAATTGTAATATTCTTGACGAATTATGATGTTATAATAAACTCATGCAAAACTGCTCAATAATTGTTCGGTTTTGCAAATAAAAAAAGATTATTGTCGAAAATCATTTTCGACAAATGATTAGGTGATCTAAATGATTGAAATGCGAGATGTATACAAAAAATATCCAAATGGTGTTGCAGCCGTTAATGGAATAAATGTACGGATCAATCAGGGTGAATTTGTTTATGTTGTTGGGCCAAGCGGTGCCGGCAAATCAACGTTTATTAAAATGATGTACCGTGAAGAAGTGCCAACTTCCGGAACCATATCAATGAATGGCGTCAATCTGGCAAAATTAAAGAATAAAAAAGTGCCGATTTTCCGCCGCAATCTTGGCGTCGTTTTTCAGGACTTTAAACTTTTGCCTATGTTAACAATCTATGAAAATGTTGCCTTTGCATTAGAAGTAATTGAAGCACAGCCGAAGTTCATTAAAAAGAGAGTTATGGAAGTCCTTGATCTTGTTGGCTTAAAGCATAAGGTAAGAATGCTTCCGACAGAGCTTTCCGGCGGTGAACAGCAGCGTGTTTCTATTGCCCGTTCTATCGTAAACTCACCGCGCGTGGTGATCGCGGACGAGCCTACAGGGAACCTGGATCCCGAAACATCATGGGAAATTATGAAGATTTTTGAAGAAATTAATGCAAGAGGGACTACTGTTGTTATGGCAACCCATAACAAAGATATAGTGAATACATTAAAACATCGCGTTATTGCCATTGAAGGCGGAAAGATTGTGCGCGATGAAAATAGGGGGGAATACGGTTATGAAGTTTAGAACAATTGGCCGTCACGCCCGCGAAAGTTTAAAGAGCCTTTCCAGAAACGGCTGGATGACATTTGCTTCCGTTAGTGCCGTGACTGTAACACTTTTGCTGGTAGGTGTCTTTTTCGCTTTGATGATGAATCTTAACCGTGTTGCACAGACCATTGAGGATGACGTATCCATCCGTGTTCATATAGATGTTGCCGCGAACAAGCAGCAGCAGGAAACATTGAAACAAGAAATTCAAGCTATTCCACAAGTGAAAAGTATTACATTTTCATCCAAACAGCAGGAGTTAAAAAACCTAGTGAAAAGCATGGGTGAAGAAGGAAAGGCCTTCAATCTGTTTCAGCAGGATAACCCTCTGAACGATGTCTATGTTGTTAAAACTGCTAATCCGACTGATACAATAAAAGCTGCCAAGAAAATTGAAAAGTTAAATTATGTTGCTAAGGTCCGTTACGGTCAAGGAACTGTTGAAAAATTATTCAGCTTTATTAAAGCTGGGCGTAATGTTGGGGTTGTGTTGATTATTGGATTATTTTTCACAGCGATCTTCCTAATCTCCAATACTATTAGGATTACCATTGTTGCGAGACGCAGAGAAATTAAGATTATGAGATTGGTAGGTGCAACCAATAGTTTTATCCGCTGGCCATTCTTCCTCGAAGGGTTATGGCTTGGGATTCTTGGCTCGATTCTGCCGATTATCCTAATTTCGCTCGTCTACTACCGTGCTTATGCTTATATTGATCCGAAGCTGGAAGGCTCATTTATTCAGATTTTACCGGCCAATCCATTTATCTACGAACTCTCCGGTATTCTGATCCTAATGGGTGCGATTATTGGTGTTTGGGGCAGCGTTATGTCCGTTAGAAAGTTTTTAAAGGTGTAACAGTGAATCAGGAGAGGCCATTCTTCAGCCTTTCCTGATTGTTGTTTATACACATTCAAAATAGAGAGAGCTGTACTTGAGTACATCATGAGGAGAGATACGAAATGAGGAATTCAGTGATCACGCTGGCAGTTGCAGTGGCGGTCGGACTGGGAACAACCTTCGGGGGAATGTCAGTTAAAACTGAAGCGGCATCGCTTTCCAGCTTAAAGGACCAACAAGAAAAAATTCAAAACCAGCGCTCCAATGTTCAATCAAACATTAAGCAAGGAAACGATAAGATCACGAATATTCAAAACCAGCAGAGTAATGTTGAACAACAAATGACACGCCTTGATATGGAGATTGGCGATATAACGTCCAAAATCGATGATAAAACCGCAAAGGCAGACTCCACTAAAAGACAAATTGCAAAGCTTGAAGCTGAAACAAAGGTCATACAAGAGCGGATCAAAAAGCGGACTGCACTTTTAAAGGAGCGCTTAAGCAGCTATCAAGACACGGGCGGTGTTGTTGATTATTTGAGTGTGTTAATGGGAGCGCAAAGCTTCAGCGATTTTATTGACAGGGCAAATGCAGTTGCCACGATCATGCAGGCTGACCAAGAGATCATCAAGCAGCACGAAGCTGATAAAAAAGAGCTGGCCAAAAAGCAAGATAAGGTGAAAAAGGACCTTTCAAGCCTTAAAAAGATGGTGGCAGACTTGAAGAATATGAATAAGCAATTGAATACCCAAAAGGCAGCAAAAAATAAACTTCTGGCAAGCTTGAAATTGCAAGAAGGAGAAGCTCAAAACGATGTAATGAATTTACAAGAGCAGGACCAGCTTTTAGCTTCACAGGAGAAAGCCATTAAAGAGGCTATCCAATTAGAAAAGGATCGCGAGGCTGAACAGGCAGCACAGTCTGCTCAAACCGCACAGGGTGACAGTCCTTCAAGCGGCGGCGCAACGGGGCAGATTCCTTCTATTTCAAGCGGATTTTGGACCCAGCCTGCAGAGGGGATTATCTCCTCTGGTTTTGGTAAACGTACGCGTGATTTCCACTATGGAGTTGACATTGCAAACAACGGTCCTAATGTTCCGATTTTAGCAGCGGCGGACGGAGTTGTGATTCGTTCCTACTTATCTAGCAGTTACGGAAACTGTATTTTTATCTCTCATTCCTATAATGGACAAGTATTTACAACTGTTTATGCCCATATGTCTGAACGCTTGGTCGGCGACGGCGCTGTCGTTAAAAAGGGCCAGCAAATCGGGATCATGGGCAGCAGCGGGGAAGCAACAGGACAACATCTGCACTTTGAACTTCACAAAGGACCTTGGACACCGGATAAGCGTTTTGCAATTAATCCGGTAGGTATTATCCCGCTTCCATAATAATCGAAAGGAAGGAGCCTCGGCTTCTTCTTTTTTTGCTGATGGGAAAGTATAACTTTCCTATCAGGCATAAGTGCGCTAAGGAATGCTTCGAGAGCATTTGCTTCGCATTCGAAAAGCTGTGCTTTTCGGTGAACTATGCCTCTGTCTTCATCCTAACGGGCTCGCCAGTCGGCGAGTTTTCTTTATTCGGGAATTTAATGTGAAAGTTTTTGGCTGAATAGATACAAATTTTGTTGATATCCCTCCAATAACCTTCCCATCGTCATATGAATTTCCTCCCCTCACTCATAACTCGTCCTTTCCTCACATATAAGTTAATAATCGGGCAGAAATTCAAGGCTTTCTTATTTAAATAAATCAGCCAAGCCTTAACTTGAGGAGGACTGACATGAATCGTAAATGGATTGCCCTGTTGATGACAGGTTCATTGTTGACCGGAGCAGGGGCCACATACGCCGGAATCCAATGGATAGACAAGAAACAAGAAACCAGCCAGAATGTACATGTATTGACTAAGCAAGCCGCAGCGCAAAACACGCAATCGGAAGAAAAAAGTCTGGAGAAAGTTTGGCAGGCATATGATCTTATTCTAAATCGCTATGTTAATAAGGTAGACCAAAACAAACTGGCGGAAGGAGCCATCCAGGGGATGCTTGCGGTTTTAAAAGATCCTTACTCCGTTTACATGGACAAGGAAACTGCAGAGCAATTCACTCAAACATTGGACTCTTCCTTCGAAGGAATTGGTGCAGAGGTAGGGAAAGTAGATGGAAAAATCGTGATCATCTCACCATTTAAGAATTCACCTGCAGAAAAAGCGGGTATTAAACAGAATGATGAAATATTGAAAGTGGATGGTCAAAGTGTAGAAGGGCTCGATCTCAGTCAAGCAACAGCAAAAATCCGCGGCAAAAAAGGGACAACGGTTACCTTGTTAATTGCCCGCAAAGGTCTAAAAGATCCGCTGACCATTAAAGTGAAGCGGGATGAAATCCCATTGGAAACCGTACATTCTTCCATTAAAAATTACGATGGCAAGAAAGTGGGCTATATCGAAATAACTTCTTTTTCAGAAAATACAGCAGCCGATTTTAGCAAGAGCCTAAAGGAGTTGGAAAATGACCATATTAAGGGATTAATCTTGGATGTACGCGGCAATCCGGGCGGATACTTAGACAGTGTAGGTGAAATATTAAAAGAGTTTGTTCCTAAAAATAAGCCATATGTTCAAATTGAAAAACGCGATGGCAAAAAGGAAGGTTTCTATTCCTCGCTGACAAAGAAAAAGGATTACCCTGTTGTTGTCCTCGTCAATAAAGGCAGTGCATCTGCTTCGGAAATTTTAGCTGGAGCATTAAAAGAAGCGGATGGCTATAAGCTTGTAGGTGAAACGACATTTGGCAAAGGAACCGTCCAGCAGCCTGTGTCGATGGGAGATGGAAGCACCATTAAACTGACTTTATTTAAATGGCTGACACCGAATGGCAATTGGATTCATAAAAAGGGAATCAAGCCGGATGTCGCGATTAAACAGCCTGCGATCTTTGCCACCCATCCTGTCCAGATTGATAATCCGCTCGTTGAGGACATGAATAATGAACAGGTAAAGAATGCACAGGAAATTCTGGAAGGACTTGGATTCGAGCCGGGGCGTACAGATGGATACTTTAGCAAGGAAACAACCATTGCCGTAAAAGGGTTCCAGCAGGAAAATGACCTGGAGACTACTGGGGAAATTGATGTCAAAACGGCTGATAAACTCGAAGATGCCGCCGTCCAGGTTATGAAGAACGAGAAAAACGACCTGCAGCTGCAAACGGCACTGAGGCTGGTAGCTCAATAATAACGTTAAAAGCAGTTGGCGCCTGGTGATCAGGGGAGCTAGCTGCTTTTTGTTGTTGTGGCTAATAAAAGAATGCCCACTGAAATTTTAAATGGAGTACTACAAATTGTTGAATTCCCACACTATTTAGTGGACCCTTAAACCAATTTACAGGGCGGCTCTGTTAAAACAAATGATAAGTGCCCCTTAAAATTTGCAAAACTCTCTCCAATCAACCAAATAGATATTTTTAGCTTTTCTAGAAACTAGCAATATTTTTTGGCGCATTAATTTGGTAAAATAATCTTTAAGAGTCTTTTTAATAGTAGACTATAAGAAATTTAATAGAGGCAGGTGGCAGGAATTGGTGCAAATATGGCTTGTTGAGCTGTTAAAAGGAGCAGGCAAAATATTTCTTCATCCTGTTTTATACTATCTCGTTTTTCTTTCAGGAATATTAGGTGTTTTGAGGGTAAAACGTGAGCGGAGAAATTTTCATATACGGGCGCAGGATGCTTACTTTGAACTTAGGCAGCTGTTTCCTTTGGGCATCCTATTAGGGGGGGGCCTTTCAGTTGTGACGATTGCTGCAGGGATTACGGTGCCTTTTGCAGCCATCCTTTTTATCGCACTACTTACTATTTTAGTATCACTTTCAACAAATGTCCGGTTGATGTCACCGGCCTATACGGTAGGTGCAGCATTTTTTGCGATTATTCTTTTTGCTGAAAAAAGATGGTCAATTCCGTTTTTCGGGAAAGCCTTCCAATCAATTGGAGATAAGGTTTACCCATCGATCACGGTCATTTTGGGATTGCTGCTTATTGCAGAGGGGATTCTGATCGTAACCAATGGCAGGAAGGGAACTTCTCCAAAGCTAGTAAAAAGTAAACGCGGCCAGAGTGTTGGTGCCCATGAGGTGAAGCGCCTTTGGATGGTCCCGTTGTTTTTGCTTATTCCTGGAACAGCCCTTCATCTTCCTTTTGAGTGGTGGCCGGTATTCCATGTGGGAGCAAAAGCATACTCTCTTATCCTTGTTCCATTTGCGATCGGTTTTCATCAGCAAATGAAAGGGGTGCTTCCGAAAGAAGCAATTGAACGCCATGGCCGAAAAGTCATTATGCTGGGGGTGTTCATCACTTTGATCTCAGCCGCAGGCTATTGGTATCCGCTTATAGCGATTATTGCCGCCGCATTTGCGATTTTGGGACGTGAGTTTTTGGCTTTCGTAACATATTGGCGAGATGATAGTTTACCAGCCTATTTTTCACGAAGAAACCAAGGCTTAATGATTATTGGCATCATCCCCGGGTCCCCAGCAGAAAAAATGGGACTTCAGGTTGGTGAGATCATCGCAAAGGCAAATGGGGTTGCTGTAAAGGACGAAGACTTGTTCTATGAAGCACTGCAAAAAAATCGCGCTCATTGCAAGCTAGATGTACTTGATACAAATGGTGAGGTTCGCTTTGTCCAGCGTGCTTTGTTTGAAGGAGACCACCATGAGCTGGGCGTATTGTTTGTTCAGGATCAACGGAAGTTTGATGAGAAGACTGTTTCATAATTATAGGATAGAGCGCTACAATGGAAAAGGAGTTGCGAAAGCAACTCCTTTATTATGTGCTAAGATTCAATGATTCAATAATTTGTTTATAAAATTTTATAAATAAAATTTAGAAAAAAGCTGTTTGAAAAATAGATCAAACAGCTATGTCCATTAATTTAATAAGGCTTTTAGAGACTTCTTTTTCCAGAAAAAATGATGATAAAGTAATTGCGAGGTAAAATTGATCAGGAAGGCAATCGGATAGGCGGTCCATACACCGTTTATCCCAAGGGTAGTGAAAGAAGAGAGGAAATATGCGGCTGGTACTTCCACTAACCAGATGCTTGAAATGGTAAAAATAGTTGGCCATAAAACAGTACCCGTTGCTCGCATCGTTGCTGAAACGGCCCCGCCAAAATGATCGGAAACAGGAACCTCATCATGGATTTTTCAATTTGAAAAGCTTGCTTTTCATGATTCAATGTATTCAAATTCATACAACTCCTAACATCATCCTAACGAGCTTTTTTGCGATTATATCCTCGTTCATCAAATGGCTGTAATTGATCTACCCACTTTTTCTCAAGCTCTTTCAATGCTTCCTTCTCGTTATAATAAGGTTCTTCTTTCTTTTTAAGGATCTCTAATACTTCAAATGAGAATGCGTCCTTTCCAAAGAGCTTCCAATCTTCCTGCAGACTTTTATTAACATGTGTCCCTGTTTCAAGCATGTGGCGAACACCGTTTAAGGTTTTCACATTTTTAGTACTTCCGATAAAAATCTTTTCATTTTTTTCATTTTTAATTTGATATACTCCTGCTTCTATGGGCATTTCTTTGTAAATTCTAATTAACTCTTTTTTTCGATTCATTCTACCTGCACCCCTTTACGCTATTTCATTAACCAGTAATGGCTTCCATCCGCTTTCCGATCCACCAAACCGTACTCAATTAAATATCTTCTAATCATTACATAATCATCATAAATGGCTTTTAAAATTTGATTGAATTCATTTTCATCATACGTACGTTCCCGATCTAAGCTTTTTGCAATTTCCCTAAGGATGATAAGTCGCTGCTTTTCCTTTGGAGGGAATTTTTTTAAGCGTTTATTTGGCTCTGCCATAAAGAATTTTTTAATGGTTTCAGCTTGCTCTTCCTGTGTAATATCATAGCGATCATCGACCATCCTTGCTGTCTTATGAGGCGGAACAAAGGCTGGGGCATACTGATCCTTTTCTCGTAATAATTCCATCAAGGCTAAAAACACTTTTGCCTGCCGTTCCTTTTCCTTAAGTGCAAAGCGGTGATGCCTGATCGTAGAGGAACTTCCAATATTCATGGTTTCTTGAACTTCTTTGTCACTTTTTCCTTGGTAAAAGAGTTGAAGAAGCTGGTTTTGATGATCCGTCAGGCCTGTCAGTTTCTTATCAAGTTGGATCAGGTATTCGAATACAGAGTGGTGAGTCATCTCGATATGCATACGTGTATACCTTTCCGCTTCGTAAAGAGTGCCTCCGTGAGGGTAGATAATCCCTTTTTCATATCGCTCTCCGCATAAAAGGCATACATAAGAATCAGACTCTTGAATATAACCGCGTTTTATTTCTCCCCATGATGCATTCCAAAAAAAATCTGAAACATCCATTATTTTAAATACACCCAATCGACGTTTGTTTTATTATAAACAAATATAACTTATGTTTGTTTTTATACAAACATTATAATCGTGTGTTTGTATAAGGTCAATAAGGCATTTGCAGAATGATCCAATATAATGGGCAGGAGAAAATCAATTCTCCTGTCATTTTTTGATGTTTGACTAAAAAGTGAACATTACGGGAATTGCGTTGACTATCTATTATTGGATACATATAGTATGTATATGTTCTATGTTTCACAAAGGCAGATGGACGAAAGGAGGGGCGTGAAGCCATTTTTAAACAAAGCGCCTGAACTAGCCAAGGACGGAAGGCTAGTTGACGAGGAGGAGGTTTATCGAAGTGTTCGGCGGATACCTCCCGGTTGAACGCACAACCGAATATTTCTTCTTAAAAACAATGAGGCGACTCATTGCACAAAGAGGAGAAAATGCGCATACAAAAAAGCTAGTACCTTATCAAACTCAAATCAAGGAAATTTCATTTGAACAATGGAGGAAAACAGAATGTGCGGAATAGTTGGATACATTGGAAATCATGATTCTAAGGAAATCCTGCTGAAGGGCCTCGAAAAGCTTGAATATCGCGGGTATGATTCTGCGGGAATTGCGGTAAGAAATGAAAAAGGGGTACATGTTTTTAAAGAAAAAGGCCGGATTGCTGATCTAAGAAATATAGTGGATGATCATCTGACAGGTAAAACTGGAATTGGCCATACACGCTGGGCCACACATGGGATTCCAAGCAAAGTCAATTCCCATCCCCATCAAAGTGCAAGCGGCCGGTTTACATTAGTTCATAATGGTGTCATCGAAAATTATGAACTGTTACAAAAGGAGTATTTGGCAGACGTTTCGTTTACTAGTGAAACAGACACTGAAGTCATCGTTCAATTGATAGAAAAGTTCGTTTTGGAAGGCTTGGAAGTTTTAGAAGCATTCCGTAAAACACTAACATTATTACATGGCTCCTATGCTCTTGCTTTTTTAGATGCAGCAGGAAGCGATACGATTTATGTGGCGAAAAATAAAAGCCCATTGCTGGTAGGCTTGGGGAAGGATTTTAATGTTGTTGCCAGTGATGCCATGGCAATGCTGCAGGTAACAGATCAATTTGTTGAATTAATGGATAAAGAGATTGTTCTCGTCACCCAAAATGGCGTGACCATACAACACTTAAGCGGCCAAACCATGGAACGGAAGCCATTTAAAGCTGAACTTGATGCAAGCGATATTGAAAAGGGCACCTATCCATTTTATATGTTAAAAGAAATTGATGAACAGCCTCTTGTGATTCGTAAAATTATCCAAACCTATCAAAATGAACAGGGGCAATTGTCCATTGATCCGGAAATTATTGAAACAGTAAACCAAGCAGACAGGATCTATATTATTGCCGCTGGTACCTCTTATAACGCAGGACTAGTTGGTAAGCAGCTGATTGAAACGCTGGCTAAAATCCCTGTGGAAGTGCATATTGCCAGTGAATTTAGCTACAATATGCCATTATTATCAGCTAAACCATTGTTTATCTTTATTTCTCAAAGCGGCGAAACAGCTGACAGCCGGGCTGTTTTAGTCCATGTTAAAGAACTTGGGTATCCGACCTTAACCGTGACAAACGTTCCGGGTTCCACCCTGTCACGTGAAGCTGACTATACATTGCTGCTTCATGCAGGTCCGGAAATTGCGGTTGCTTCCACTAAAGCCTATACGGCCCAGATTGCCGTGCTGGCCATTTTGTCTGAAGTAGCAGCAAAATACAAAGGATTGGAGACTGGATTTGAACTCACGCAAGAGCTAGGTTTGGTGGCAAATGCGATGGAAACTCTATGCGACTCCAAAGAAATTATTGAAATTATTTCAAAAGAATTTCTATCGGTTACTCACAATTGCTTCTTTATCGGGCGCGGCATTGACTATTATGTATGCTTGGAAGGATCATTAAAACTGAAGGAGATTTCCTATATTCAAGCAGAAGGCTTTGCTGGGGGCGAATTGAAGCATGGAACCATTGCTTTAATTGAAGAAGGAACGCCAATCGTAGCCCTCGCAACCCAGGCAAGTGTCAATTTAAGCATTCGGGGAAATGTCAAAGAGGTCGTTGCCCGCGGTGCCAACCCTTGTATCATTTCGATGAATGGACTCAATATGGACGAAGACAGCTTTGTTATTCCTGAAGTCCATGAATTGTTGACACCTTTAGTTTCTGTTGTACCATTACAATTATTGGCTTATTATGCAGCGATTCAACGAGGCTGTGATGTAGATAAACCGCGTAATCTGGCTAAATCAGTAACAGTTGAGTAAGGTGATGACAAGAATCAAATGACTTTTGTACACATCTAAAAATCATTGTCCTTACACAATAAACCATGTCCTTAAATAAAAAAGTATGGTCAAGACTGAAGGAATATCGGGTGAAAGCCTGATAGCCCTTCGGTCTTTTTAACATGAAAAAAAGCAGGAATAAAAGCCAATGTAATCCAAAATAAACACCAGAATCACCAAACAAACCTATAGAGTAATCAATTAAAGTTCTAATATTCCTGTTGATAATATGTGGATAATATGTGAATAAATAGAAGGGGAAAAGGGTGGAAACAGGAATCCCACCCTTTTTTGTATGAATGAAAGTGAGAAAAAATAGGAGAGAACCTTGTCCTATCAACGGTTGAATGAAAAGTGTGAAGGGTTCTTATGAACCCCAAAAGCATGAAAAAATGAGCGGGAAAAGGAGGAAGAAAAACAGGGAATAACCTTGATATTACAACGTTTGAATGAGCATACTGAAGGGTTCTTGCGAACCCAAAAGCCTGAAAAAGATTGAGAAAAAGGCTGGAAAAAAGGTATGAAGAAAAGACGGAAATAATCCTGATATAGAAACGTTTGAATGAAAGTATGAGGGGGTTCTTACGAACCCCGAATGCCTGAAAAGAGGGCGGGAAAATGGCAGGAAGAAAAGCAAGGAAGAAAGGGTGGGAAGAGGAATCTCATTCTTTTTGCTTGGATAAAAAAGCAGAAATAAAGAAGGAGAAAATCCTGATATAAAAAAATTTGAATGAAAAGTGCGAAGGGTTCTTACGAACCCAAATGCATGGAAAAGAGCGGGAAAAAGCAGAGCGGAAAAATGCGGGAAGAAATGAAGGGGAAATCCTTGATATAACAACGTTTGAGTGGAATGTTTGAAGGGTTCTTACGAACCCAAAAGACTGAAAAAAGAGTGAGGAAAAGCGTGAGGAAATGGAAGGAAGAAAAGCAAGAGAAAAGCTGGATTAAACAGCGATTGAATGAAAAGCAAGAGGGGGTTCGTAAGAACCCCAAAGGTATGAAAAAGAGCGGGGAATGAGGAAATGCAGGAGGAAAATAAGAAAGGCAGGGTGGAAACTGGAGAAAATGCAGGAGAAATACAGGATTTTTGGACAAAGTTTTTTATGTCTGAGACCAAGAAAATTTGGTACAAGTTTGAGCAAAAGTGGGAAAAAAGCGGGACAAACTTTTTTCTATTCCAAAAGATGGAGAGAAGGCGGGAGACCAAGTAGGAGAAGGCTTAGAGCGGAAGGAGGAAGGAAAAAATGATGGACAAAGAATTTTATGTGTGAACAAAGTAAAGGCTGATGGAATGGCAAGGACTTGGGAAAGGGGGGAGAAGTACATTAATTTTACAGAACAAAGTTACAATTAAAAGAAAAACAAAAAAGAACAATTTTTATTGGGAAATAGGATGACACCTGTTTCTCTTTTTTTGATTATTTCAATGAAAAATGGTAATTAAAGTAAAAAATAGGTTAACTATTTTGTAAAAAAAAATTTACATAAAAGTTTATCGGGGGTGGCATAATAAATAATTTGAATAATTATCGGGGATAGAAGCACACTATGATTAGTTTCACAAAAGAAGTTTAGCTTTCATCATTAGAAATGGGAGGAAACTATATGAAAGGCAATAGTCAAATCATTCGTGTAGATGGAAGGAACACCTTTTTGGAAGTATTAAACAGTTCGTTTGGTATCGGAAAAGCTCAGGTAAATTTCATTGAGTATGATTTGACTGCAGAAAAAGGAAGTCGTATTAAACAAGAAATCAATATCTATGTAAATATTGATAAATTTCTTCTTATGTGCAATGACGTATTAACAGGTAGAATGAATCAGATGGGGAAGATGGCAAGAGAAGAGAAAAGCCAGAAAGGATTTAAGTATTCCAAGGAAATTTGGTCAGATATAGGCGGTAAACCTGCGAAGGAATTGGCTGAAAGTGGTAAATCGCGTTCAGATGGGAAAAGTCTGTTTAGACAAATAAAATTAACTCCAGGAGAAAAATTACCTTGGATACTATCCGCAGAGGAGGGCGCAGGAGAAGTGACTGAAACAGGTCTACTCTTTCCCAAATATGTTGGGAATAAACCAGAGAAGATTGTGCGTGTTCCATTAACGAATGAAGATTTGAAAAGATTGGTACTCCTAACACAAACACATATTCAAGGCTTTATAAACTCACTATACTAATTGAATAAGGGTAATGATTATCACCTCTTTTGTCCTTATTTAAATTTAGTTTTGATTACCTTAGATAAGGGTATTAATTCTAACTTCTGTGTTTTCGTTGGCTAAATTTTGTCATCGCTTCTTGATGTGGGTGATAAAATTTTATATGATGAATTTGATACCAAAAAGAATCATTAAAATTAACAGGGATGGGAACAAAATGAAGCCATTTTGTGTTTTAAATATACAATTCCATATTATATACAATGAACGCCCAGTCACTCGACTGGGCGTTTTTAATTGTGTTTGTTTCCAAACTGTATTGAAAGGGGGTGAGAGAATGTTACTGGAAAAATTGAAAGGGTCTTTTAAAAATCTTTCGATTGAAGTAGCTGGAGACGCAATAGCCAATGCTTTTTCTTTAGTCATTGGCTACTTTTTCAAAGTCTTCTTTCTTAAGTAGTTGGCACTATTAAAGAAATATAACCAAAAGGAGGTGAACCATTAATGAATGAAAAACTGGTTGTTTCAATTGTACGAGCAATCATAAGAGACATTTACGGACGATATGGGTTGGAGCAATATTTCCGTAGTATCGAACCACGTATTCAAATGAAAATTTATGAACAGTGGATACATGTTGTTTCAGTTGAACTTGAAAAAGAGGGGGTGATAGAAAAAGTCTATGAACCTTTAAATGTGGTTGAAATGAGTTTCGTGGATGTTGTCAACAGGGCTGATTACTATTTAATGAACGATGATGAATAGGGATAAGGAGGAGTTAAGAATGAGCAAAGGCTATGAGCAGGAACAGGCTACTGATATTGCCGAATTTGCGGATGTTCTCCCATTTGATGTTGAATTAGACAATGACATTCGTGAGTGGCTGGAACATTCAAAGCCTATTCAATTAAAAGAATACGGATTGAGTGAACCTGACAGTGAAGAAGAGTATTATGTCTTGCTGAATGAACTATCAGAATTATTAATGGAAAGGTAGGAGAAACAATGGGTTTTTATATTGAAGCTAAAAATAAAGAAAATTGGGCTTTTGCAACATTCCAATTCCAAGTATGGAATCCTAACGTAGAGCATTTGTATGTGCCACTGGGTTTGGATAATCCGTATGGGGTTGATTTTAGTGGGAGAGGGGATGAAATCAGGGTCTCTTATCAAACGCTACAACAAGCCTACAAGGAAGTAGAGAATCGAACGTTTTACTCGGAAGCAAAGAGAGAACTGTTGCATCCTGCTGTTTTACTCTTTTCGGGGATGCATCCCATGCAAGTTGATGCGGGAAAAGAAAAGGAGAGGCTACTTCATTTTCTATCTTGCTGTTTAGAAGTTGCCGAGAAAGAGGGAGCAATCACTTTTCACCTGGGATAAAAATTATTTCTGATGAAGACATTTTGTATCTTTTATTGTGGTAGTTTATTTAGTTCTAAATCAAGGATGCTTGTAAAGCGTAAGGGAAATATGAGATATTAGCAATTTTCAAGTAAGGAGATATGACGATGACTGATGAAGAAAAAATAATATTTATGGCGAAAGTATTAAAACAGCATCACCATTCATTTGAGTACATGGTAGAT
The DNA here is from genome assembly GCF_013248975.1 of Neobacillus endophyticus. Lineage (GTDB taxonomy): Bacteria > Bacillota > Bacilli > Bacillales > Cytobacillaceae > Neobacillus > Neobacillus endophyticus. The sequence continues at coordinate 799,389 of NZ_JABRWH010000001.1, read as the reverse complement.
GAAACTTTAAAGGAGTATGTAGAATTAATATCCATAGTTTTTAAATCATCAAATACTGTTAACCTTGCTATTTTGCAAAATACAATGAATCTAATAGTTCGTAATACTATGAAAAGTAAAAGTGAAGAAATCATAGAATTTGATGATGATGCATTTCCTGGTGATGGTATTTGGGCTATTCCAGGAAAATATCGAGTAAGGGTTCGTTCCCTTTATGATTATTGCAAATTGAAAAATTGTCTTCCAGAAGACTTAACACCCGAAGAGATGGAAAGATTTTTAGAAAAGGTGGAATTGGAAGAAATTATTCCTATTGCAAAGGGGCAGGAAATTGATTATTACACACTCAGAGGTTTCCCAGAAAAATTTGAAATTGCTAAGGGAGAACTATTGTGGTCAGAGGAGGAGAAAAAACAAGTGATTTTGGGAGTTTTGAAAAATACTGGGTTAAGATTTTTTGTTTCCATACTGCCAAAGGATTCCCTAAGTGAACTTAAAAAGTTGTTACCTGAATACGATGTTGATTCATCATGCTAATTATCCTTTCTATGAAGAAGGAAACTTTATTTCAAGAAGGTGAACATGAATGAGCTTTCCAAAAAGGTGTATTTTCTGTGGTGCAGATAAGAATGATTTATTCGGTTGGATTAAAAATGACTATTTAAAAACCTGGGAATGTAAGAAGTGCGGGAAAAAGTGGGAAAGGGAATTTGATATGAGTGGAAAGATTTATTATCAGATGTTGGAGAATTTGCATGTTATTATTAACCGAAAAGAAGTAGAACAGCACAATTTTTGGAAGCAAGAGGTATATACAGAAGAAGATGATTTCAAAGAAGCTGGTTTAACAGCCGAGTATCTCTTAGCAAAAGGATTGTGTAGGAGGGAAACCAGATTTGAGTATTTATCATGAGGAATGGATGAATATTGGCTATAAAAAAGCTCAAAAAAAGATTGCTACTAATCTACTTCTAAATGACCATAAAACAACCTTTGTTTCAGAAGTAACGGAATTGCCTTTGGAAGAGGTTGAGAAGATTAAAATTGACCATAGTCCAAAGATTCGGAAAATCATCCGTAATATGATGAATGAAGGTATATCTGAATATACTATTGCTCGATTATTACAGGTTCCAGTTGAAATTGTATTTGATGTTCGGGATGGATTGTTCAAATTAAGTATAAATGAAATTGGAACTGCTCGATTAGATACTGACCCACGAATTAGGCTAATCATTCGCCAAATGTTGAAAAACGGCATGGAAGAAGATGATATAGCCAGATTAGTAGAAGTTCCCATTGAATTTGCGATAGAAGTTCGGAAAAAGATGGTGAGAGAAAGTGAATGATGAATATGAAAAAGGATTTAATGAAGCTCAAAAAGAAATCGCCAAGCGGTTGCTTGATGCCAAATTTAAAATACATTATGTAGCTCAATGGACAGGATTATCTGTTGCAGAGGTTATTTTGATTCGGCACAAAAAGGATATAGAGCGGATGATAAAAAAAGGAAAAACGACTGACACGATTGATGTTGTTTTGAATTTACCATTTTTTGATGTAGCGGATGCGGTTAAACTGTTAGGGTATAGACCATCCATATGAAGGGGTGATTTTTTAGTGGAGAAGGACAATATCGAGATTGAACCTGCTAAAAAGAATTTATTAAGTCACGTCCTGGGACGTGTGGTAGCAACTGAACCAATTGATTTAGACAATATGAGACAGGTTACTCAAAAACAAGTCGCTCAAATGATTTATGAAGAGGACAAATTAAAAACCAAAGAGTAAAAATAATGATAAAGAACAATTAGGTTGTTTGTTACACAATTTAAAGAAACCTGTATAGTTGTTAAAAAAGCCTTTTATCTTGTATTTTGATAATCGAAAACTGTCGTAAGTGTCTGTCATTTCAAATACAAATGAAAGTCAATGTCTTTCTAAATTAAAGGTAAGGGTCTTATTAAATGGAACGCGGAGGCTACAAGAAAGGAGGACTTGTTTTGCAAAGAGAAGGAATTGTGGAATGGTTTAAGGAAGATGAAGGTTATGGACGATTATTGCTTGACGGTGAGGATGGAAACCCAGTATTTGTTCATTTCAGTTCTATACTACCTGATAAAATAAGGTTTCCCAACGGATACCGATACCTTAAAAAAGGACAAAAAGTATTGTTTGATTTAGTTGAAAATCCAGGTTTAGGAGACCAAGAGAGAGTTGCACAAAATGTTTATATTACCTCTGATTAGAAACAAGAATGGGGAAACCCATCAATTTTGTAGAATTAGAAGTGATATTTTCGTGGTTTCTTAACATTAGGAATATTTTTTTAGAACGACCACCCTTTAGGGTGGTTGTTTTATTTTTAGCGTGTATTAATAAAGCGTTAATTCAGTATTTTTTATTTCAAAAAATCATTAATTGAATCCTAAAATAAAAAAACATTAAGTCTTGAGAAGCACCTTTTAAATTTATTTTTCCATGATAAACTCAGGAAGAAATATGGTGAAAAATACTGCTTTTTGTTTCGTTTTTTATAAATTTTGTCATATATTGATGAATGGTGTCATAAAGTAATATAATTAATTTAAAAAAATATTAATATAGGTATTTTAACCTGGGTAAAATGTTATGGATTTATTATTTATTCTTGAAAAATATTTATATTTGAGTATAACTACTTGTCGGAAGTATTTGAGTTCCAAAGATGTTTTGAAGTCTCTATATTAAATCGGGGGAATTTTTTTTAATGGAACAGACCTTTGAAAGTTTACTAACATATGAATTGTTAAAGAAAGCTCTTATTAATAATGAGTTCAGACTTCATTATCAACCAAAACTTGATTTGACTTCAGGAGAAATTTTTGGAGTTGAGGCATTGATACGTTGGGAACACCCACAGAAAGGGATTGTTTCTCCAAGTGAATTTATTCCTTTTGCAGAGGAAACAGGAATGATTTTACAGATTGGGGAATGGGTATTACGTACTGTATGTCAGCAAAACAAGATTTGGCAGGAAGGAGGGCTATCTCCGATAGTAATGGCTGTTAATTTGTCTGCCAGCCAACTTTATCAAAATAATCTTGTTCAAATGGTTCAACATATTATAGAAGAATCAGGACTTTCCCCTGAATGCTTAGAATTAGAAATTACTGAGAGTATGATGATGGATGTTCAGAAAGTTCTCCCTATATTAAGAGATTTGAAACGTCTTGGTGTACGAATTAGTTTAGATGATTTTGGAACAGGATATAGTTCCCTCTCCTACTTAAAGGAATTCCCCATTGATATCATAAAGATAGACAGAAGTTTTGTTCAGAATTGTACGATGGATACCAAAGATGCCACTATTGTAAAGACAATTATTGCAATGGCTCACCAATTAAAGATAGAAGTGATTGCGGAAGGGGTCGAATCAAAAGACCATTTAATATTTCTACAACAGCACCTTTGTAATAGTGGACAAGGATACTTTTTTAGCAGACCACTGCCTTCTGATGAATTTGTTCAGAAATTTAATTATATCCAGCAAATAATTCAAAGGGAAGGAATTCCACAGAACATCAGTAGGCAAAAATGGTTAGAACAAGAATTAGAAGATGCCCGACAAGAATTACGAGATACTTTACGTCAGCAACAAGGGATGATAATTAAATTTATTCAACGAGATGGTAAATTTATTCATACCTTATGTGATGGTGAATTACTATATCGTATCGGGCTTACCCCTGAAAAGCTGATTGGGAAAGAATTATTTGATATTCTTCCAAAAGATGAAGCAGAAAGAAAACTTCAATATTATAAGAGAGCATGGGAAGGGGAAGAAAATGTTTATTACGAAGGAAAACTCAATGGAATCTGGTATCTGGAGTCATTACGTCCAATAAGAAGAGGTGGGCAGGTAATAGAAGTCATTGGTTCTTGTGTAGACGTTACAGAAAGAAAAGAAAGTGAAGAGCGATATAGAAAAGTAGTCGAATATTCACCAAAAGGAATTGTTATCCATCGAGAAGGAAAGATTCTCTACGCAAATCCATCTGCATTAAAAATTGCAAAAGAAAATAATATAGCAGGAAAGTCCGTCTATGATTATATTCATCCCGATTTTCATAAGATTTCCAAACAAAGAATATTTAGTCTCGAAAAGGGTGCTGTGTTGCCAAAGACGGAAGTGAAGTTGGTGCTAAAGGATGGAGAAGTGATTGATATAGAGATAGGTGCTGTCGGTATTCCGTATAATGGAAGTACTGCGACTCTGGCTTTATATAGTGACATAACCGATAAAAAGAAGATGGAGCAAGAATTGGAAGAAAGTAAAGAGCGTTATGAAAGGTTATTAAATCTTTCTCCAGAACCCATAGTTGTACACAGTCAAGGAAAAATAAAATATATTAACCAAGCTGGAGCAGAAATTTTGGGATTTAATCAACCAAAAGAACTATTCGGCAAATCCCCTTTAGATTTTTTTCATACAGATTCCTTAAAACATGCTATTCAACAGATGCAACGGTTAAGTAGTGGAAAAGAAAATCAAGTTGAAATTTTGGAATGTAAAATGGTTAAGGAAGATGGTACTATCTTTTTTGTTGAATGTAAAGCAATGGGAATTATTTATGATGGAGAACCAGCCATTCAAGGAATCTTTCGAGATATTACAGCAAGAAAACAGGTAGAAGAAGCACTTCGCCAAAGTGAGGGGAAATATCGTCTTATTGCAGAAAACATGCAGGATTTAATTGTGGTGATAGATACAAAAGGTGTGTTTCAATATGCTTCACCGTCTCATAAAAGAGTTTTAGGTCTTTCACCTGAATTTTATGAAGGAAAAGTGTCGTTTAACTTTGTTCATCCTGACGATATCTCTCAAATTCAAGAAAAACATGCAAATATGGTTGCAACCAAAACACCTTGTTATATGAACTTTCGATGCCAACATGCAAATGGTGGCTGGGTCTATCTGGAGTCTTGTACGACTCCTGTATTGGATGAAAATAATGAGATTAAACATCTCATTGTAGTGGCACGAGATATTTCTGAACGGTTGAAAAACTGATATGAAAATCAAAAGGACATCCGATTGTAGTATAAGAGGGAGAAGGAGTGTTACAAGAACTCTGAAATTCCGTTATTTCTATTATTTCAAAACAATTACGGTAAATAGCACGAGTCTGTTTTTATGGTTATTTGTCACAGGTTTGATAAAAATATTATCCGTTTCTTACCGTTTTAAAGAGCGAGTCAGTCTATTGTCCTGTATAAATAAGCACTTTTTCTTATATATTTATCAGTAAATTTCTGTTTTAGAATATAAAACTATGATGAATAATCTAACATAATAATCCATTAGTACGATAAAGTAAATGAGAGTTCAAATTTTTGCAAGGAAGCGATGATATATGAAGATTCGCGTTATGGTTGTAGAAGATAACGAAGCGTTCCTTTTGCTTGAAAAAACATTTCTTGAAAAGGAAGAAGATATTGAAATTGTTGGATGGGCAAGTGAAAAAGAAGAGGCGATAGCAAAGGCAGTAGAACTAAAGCCTGATGTGTTGCTTTTGGACATTAACTTGATAAAAGGTGAAGACCAAACGGGCGTAAAAATTGCAATCGCATTAGCAGAGATAATTCCCGAAACAAAAATCATTATGTTGAGCGCTTTATTAGATGAGGATACAGTAAGAAGCACATTGGGGCTTGGAGTAGCAAAAAACTATGTTATTAAGACAGAAGTCTCTGAAATAGCTCAAAGGGTTCGTGAAGTCTATGAAGGCCGTGAATATGAACATTGGGCTGGAACCGTCATAGAATTTATAGTTCGTGATTACAGAGAAACATTAAAAGTTGCCATGGTTAAATTGACGGACAAAGATAAAAGGGTACTTGAATTGATTTATAGAGGTTCTTCAATTGAAGAAGTAGCAAAAAACTTGCGTGTTGAAAAACAATCCGTAAGCAATCAACTCCAAAAAATATCTAAAAAGGTTTTGGGGTGGCAATGGTATTTTAAAAGATTAAATGCTTATGATTTATCTGTAAGAGCTAAAAAGATGGAATTATTTTAGTGAATGCCTCTTTCCTCAAAATTTATATAGAAAAAGAAACATGCGATACTCTTTTTTTGAGAGTATATAGAAATTACATCATAAGAGAGGGACATATGAAAAAAATAGTTATAGCTACATTTTCGGTTATTGTCATTATTTTGCTTTCAAGTAACTTGTACTATTATTTATCAACAAGGAATGAATTAATTCAAAGCCAACAACAGCAAGTATCAAATATCGTCTCCAACATTAAATCATCACTTGAAACGAACTATAGTGGAAATCGTTTATTTGAAAATGAAATTGCTGAAGGTTTACGTATGGCTTCATTGGCAACAGAAGCGAAATTGCCAGCTCATGTTAAAGATATAACCAATGAGCAATTAGTTCAGCTTGCGAAAGAAATAGGTGTGGATGATATCACTCTTATGGTAAAAGACAAGAAAGAGAATTACTTTATCTGTGTGAAATCCAGTGACCCTAAAGAGGTGGGAACAAATACAAAAGATTGGGGAGACAATTGGAATGGTATGTTTTCTCAAGTAATGGGAAAAAAACAAAAAATCATCAAATTGGAACCTAATTTTGGTCAAGTGATGAAGTATTTCTGGGCGGGACCGCCTGATACTTCATCGAACCATCCAGGTCGTGTATATAATTGGGGATATTATTTTGATGGGAAAACCGATTATATGATTGACCCATTTATTAGTGATGCCACGTTGGTCAATTATAACAATATAGCAGGGGTAGATGCTACGATTAAAAAAGCCATAAAAAATAACCCCGTATTGCTTGAAATTGGAGTAGTTAATTACAATAAAATGGGGACAATGAATAAAAAACAATCAGATATGAGTTTGCAGGAAAAGGCTTATCGTAATCGCATGGTTGTTGATGGGAAATTTCATTATGAAACTCCTTTGGATAAGAAATACTCAACAGAAGCCATACAAACAAAGAGAGTGATAAGTAAGGTTATAAAGATTGACGACAAACAGATATTAAAAACCTATATGCCTATTAATTTAGAGATTAATGGAAATATTAAACGAAATAAAATGATTACGATTATTTCCTCAGATTATAGTATAATAAAAGATTCTCTTTGGAAAAAGGAAGTTCAGGCTTTACTGGTTACTTTCATCATCTTCGTTATAGGAATTCTATTAACCGTTATGTTAACGAGATATATTAAAAGACAGAGTTTAATATTAGCGAATGTACAAGCTATCTTTTCGGACAACATTAAACAATTGCTTAACACCATACAGGAACATCAACATGATTTTAAACATCACTTATTCACGTTGCAAGGATTACTAAATTTGAAACGATATCAAGATATGGATGAATATATAAGCAATTTAACCAAAGTGCAAGTGTCGATTGGTGAAGACATTTCGATAAATATAACAGCATTAAAAGGTTTAATCCGAACCAAAATATCAGAAGCGGTGGATAAGCATATTCAGTTTTCTCATCACTTCGAAAAATTGGAAGCCCTCAACTTGGATGATATGAAATTAATGAACCTTATACGTGTGATTGGAAACATATTAAATAATGCGTTCCATGCGGTCATGTCTAACGATGAATCGAATCGAAAAGTGATTATAAGAGGAAATATAAAAGATGAACATATAGTATTTAAATTATATAATAACGGTCCCACTATTCTGCCTGAACACCTTTCTCGTATTTTTGAACATGGGTTTAGCACAAAAAAAGAATCAGGAGGGAGCGGAATTGGATTAGCCAGTTCCAAAAAAATCATAAAAGAATACAAAGGAACCCTTACTGTGACAAGCGATGAAGAATGGACAATATTTACGATAGAAATTCCAATAGCAAAGATTTCTAAAACTGATTTTTAAGTCAAGGGTCCCAAGGCTGACTTTTATGTTTAGCTCAATACCCCCACTAACAGACATTAAAGTGGAGAAAGTTCAATAATGAGAGTGGCCATCGAGGAGAGAAACAGCATGTTTACTTATTTGAGTTATGACGATATTGCTTTTAGAATTGATGCAATGATTGAAACCATACGACAAGAGAACTTTTCATCCCTTGTGGTTATCGTAAGGGGAGGAATCTTTCCAGGTATTCATTTATCTGTACGAACAGGACTTCCGATTTATTATCTGAAATACGAAAGAAATAGAAAAATGCAAACATCTCATATTAGTTGGATTGGTTCTGCTCCTTCAAGGGGAAAGATTTTGTTGTGTGAAGACATGGCAGGTTCGGGAAAGACTTTAATCGAGAGTCGTCATTTTTTAGAAGAACAAGGTTTAGAAGTACAGTCATTTGTCGTTTATAAGGATACGTATTCTGCTTCAAAACCTGAGTTTTTTTGTTATAGTACGGACAATCCGAAGGAACGGTTTGTAGTTCCTTGGGAAAAGGAAAAATTTAATCCTAACTTTCCTTCTATTGAATTATTACAAGACCATGAATATGAATTTACTGGTTGGGAGATATATGGAACAATATATGATTATGATAGGCGATTAAATGGTGATGACCGTAATACAACATCTTTGTCTGTTTTAGGAAGTCAGGATGTCATCATCACTGGTACAACGATAGAGGACAAGGAAGAAATACTATCATGGCTAAATCGAAGCAATCTATTGCATCCTGTTTATTTTCGGGATAAGGAAGAATTAAACCCTACTTCAATATCTATTGCTTTATGGAAGGGAAAGAAGGCGGTAGAAATTGGTTGTACCCGATACGTAGAAAGTGATGTCGAACAAGCTATCTTTATTTCTGAACATTTTCCACATTTGGAAGTTATCTGGTGGAATAACGGTAAACCGATATCTATCAAAGCCTCTTCCTTTTCAAAAATCTCTTAAAAAGTAGCTTCCAAGGAAAATCTTGAAGGATGAATTGAATGACTAATCCAATCAAGGTTTTTCTTTTTTTTGCTACAGAATTTAAACTCTTTATTGTGGAATTCTGCTCAAAAAAGAACATATTTACTTGAAACGTTACTTCAAGATATAGGATATAATCTTCAAATGAAATTCCTTTTTGCATATTGCCATTTTTATCGTGCCTTTCGATGATATTCTTATCTATTTGCTCAGAAAAAACAACCTGACAAGTTGTATTCTTCATTTAATATTGTGAATGCTCTCCATTCCCGTTAAAACAATGTAAAATCCGCTTTAAAGGTGTGGCTACAAAATATCTGGATAATTATCTTGCTTGCTTCTTTTTTTGTCGATAGTCGTAGTGCCGAAAGCACTAAACTGTATATAAACGAATTTCGATTAGCATCATTTGTATTTGAAATGCCAGACATATGACAGTTTACGTTTAGTATCACTCATAGTTTAACTGGAATAAGCGTAAATAGTGAAAGATGATTATTGTTTTTTACTCCTTTCCCAACCCATGAAAACATTAGTGAAGAAATACGCTGTAATTCCTGCAATCATTGATATTACTAAGTTTCTAATGCTTAGCAATCCAAATTTGTGATAATAGGAAATAAGTGCATAAGTATCTTCCTTGTAAATAATCATCATTATGGTCAACGCAATTTTATGAGCAAGTGGAAAAAAGAAGCCGAACAAGATTACAAATAGGAAATACTTTTTCACAATATCCAATCCCTTTCAACAGCTTTATTACAAATAAATATATGAGCCAAGCTGATGAAATAAGATATAAATTAGAAATCCAAACAAAATCGTACAGCTTTTTAAAAAGGTTTTAGCATTAGATGATAATGTCTGGAATTTATGGGTGTGGTAAAAACGGAAATTTGAATAGGACTAATAAGGAAAGTCTTATTACAATGTATGCTGATACATACTTTAATCCATGCTAATCCATCGGTACTTTATCATCCCCTATATACGTAGCTTTCCATTTGAAAATTTTGGTATAAACGAGTTATACTAATCGTAACAAAAGGCTCGGTGCGGGAACACCAAGTCTTTCGGCAACTACCTACAAAGGTGGTTGGTTCCATAACTATTTTTTGCGTTTAGCATTAGAACCACTTCGCTTCGTTCGGCTTGGGTGGTTCTTTTGCTTTTCCAGGAACTTTAGGATTATGTATGGGGTTATTCCCTTTACAATACATCGGTATGTCGCAAAATGCTTCTATATTATCGGAAAATCTAAACCTTCCGTAGCCAAATCATATGTATTCTCAGTCAAATGAATTTTTACCTAAAACGAGTGAAAATCGGAGATTGTCTCCTGTTTTCCTCGTTTTTTTGTGTCCAAAAGCATGGGAAAAAGCAGGGAAACATACTGTTGGTACGTCAGAAAAAAGTTAAACAAACGAATGATACAATCTCGATAATCCTTGTCAAATCGAGGGTTTCAAGAAAGAAGGTATGAGAAAAAGAGCGGAAAAAGGCAGGAGAAAAACAAAAAAAGGAAGAGGAAAGGAGGGATTACATAATGGCAAAACTTACTAATTCAACAATACCCGTTGAAACATCACACCATATAGAACCTCAATATATTAACCCACATAAATTATTTCAAAAATTGTTTTTTCCTTATATTCAGTATATCGCCATCTAATTTTCTTTCCTAATTTCTGGTTCTCTCTCATTCCTGTTCGCATCCGTTATATTTTCAGCTCTTGTCTTCTATAATATAAGGTTCAGAAAAACAAGGGTTTCAATTTTGAAAATCTATCAAAACAGGGAGTTCTAATTCGATTACGAGTTAGACAGATTGAACAGGAGGAATTATATGAATAGAAACATTGCTAATGTCGAGGGGAACAGGGAGATTTCAAGAACTTTTTCACAGAATCTCAAAAACTATCGTTTACTGAAAAACCTTACTTTAAAGCAATTAGGTGAAATAGCAAAAGTAGATGCAGGATACATTCATAAGCTCGAAAAAGGCATTAAACGTGCTCCCAGCTATCCAATTATACGAAATCTTTCGAGGGCGCTTAATGTGAATATAACGGATTTAATTGATATAGACCCTATTGAGGAAGACCTTCCGAGGAAGAGTATTCAGGAAGTGCTGGTTTATAACGAATATTTGATTAAAGGTAAATTGCCTACAATGGAAGCAAGAGAGAATCTTTTAGCGCTTATACAGACATTGCTGGATAGTGAGTGGAAAGAACACAGTAAACATATGGACTCGGTCAGAATTTTAAACAAAGTGGACATTTTTCTTAAGGCATTAAATAAAAACATTAACTAAGGTTGGAAAAGAGAACTGTGTACTTTTTGCTGGTTCTCTTTTTCTATTTTCAAAAAGGTAAAACGAGGGGATTTTATGTCGAAAAATGGAAGTATCAAAGAGGATATCTTTTCAGTATGGTTGAAACTCAATTTATCTGTTATGCGAGAGGAGTTAAATCTAAATCTGCCTGAAGTTGTGCTGGAAAAAAGTTTTGATATTACGAGTAAAGAGGACAATCAAAAGAAAAGGAATCTAATGTTGGATATGTATGGATTTGAGCAGGAGTCACATGTTGAAGTCATCATTGAAAATGTGCTAACAAAATCAAACGATGACCATCAAAGACGATTACTGAAAATCATTGAAAGGATAGAGACAGGCATAATTGTTTATCAGGCATTAGGTTTTAGAAGAAAAGATGTACAGCAGTTGAGAAATGCAGTAGAAGGCAAAGATATAAATATATACTTTGTGCAAATTGACAAGGAATTGATTCCGCTAATTAACAAGCTCAATACGGAAACACATAAATTGAAAATATATGAGAAACTGAATATCCTTAATACCGTTTCAAATCCTATAACACTTCTAAAGGATATAAGTGTAATAAGTCCAATTAAGGGTAATTTGGTAATAAGAAGGGATAATAATGTAGAAAGAAATCTCTCTAATCCTCTTGATGCAAATAATTATTTGTTAGACCAATTGGAAGCTCATATACCTTATTTTTTCCCATTCCAAAGAAGAAAAAGCAACCTCGATAACAAGTATATTTCATTTGGATTCGGAAAAAGCGGTGTGTCCTTATTTCTTTCATTAGAGGATATGCGTCATAGAGCATTCGTTAAATTAACATTTAGAGAGTTTAGTCCGCCAATCTATTACAAAATTAAGGAAAGAGAAGAAAAGGCAAGAGAATTAATTGGGGAGGAGCTTGAATTTCTGGATAGTAAGCACACGATAGCTTACCGCTTTCGACCATATGAAGATGTAAAGGATACGGTTGAACGCTTGGTAAAGATTGCGGAGAGATTCATATTAACGTTCAGCAACGATGTTCTTTATTATGGGGAGGAAGAGAAACAGGATATGTGGGAAGCAGAATTTGAATACAGTCTGTAAATAAGCAAGAGAAAAGGCATTGTGTTTATCCTAAGTAGTTCAGCTTTTGCGGAGAAACAGTCAAAATAGCATAGTAAATAAAAGACCAAATCGAAAAATGATTTGGTCTTTTTACCTTTATTGGAAGGGGAGAAACTTGGAAAGAACGTATTCCAACTTTTACGAAACTTACAAATCAGGCAAAGAACGTACGCCTGCACAACGATTGGCCTCTGCAGATAAAGTTTTGATTTAATGATATAATCTATCTTAAGTGAAATAGAAATATTTACCAGGTTTCCGAAATTTTATGGTATAATTTTGAAGATTGTCGAGGGGGGATTATTATTGTTCTCGTTCAAAGTAGACGAAGAAATATCTATCGAGTTATTGCAACAACACCATAAAGAAGAGTTATACGAATTAATTGAAACAAATCGTGAGTACCTTAGAAAGTGGTTATTGTGGGTTGATAAAAGAAAATCGGCGAAAGATTTTGAACCTATCATTCCGATATGGTTAAGAAATTTCGCAGACAACAACGGTTTTGATGCAGGAATTAGATATAATGGAAAGTTAGTTGGTATGATTGGACTTCATTATATAGAGTGGAAAAATAGTTCAACAAGTATTGGCTATTTTCTATCTGAAAAAGTTCAAGGTCAAGGTATTATAACAAGGTCTGTGTCATCATTGTTGAACTATCTTTTTGACACATTGAACATCAATAGAGTAGAAATTCAATGTGCCTTGAATAATCATAAGAGTATAGCTATTCCTGAAAGACTGGGATTTTTTAAAGAAGGTATCAAAAGAGATGGACAATGGCTATATGACCATTATGAAGACTTGGTTACTTATAGCTTATTATCAAAGGATTGGAACAATAATTAAAAAAACTCTTTAATTGGCTAACGGGTTTGGTTCAGAGGGAGAAAACATTAAATGGTAATACGATTGGAGGTGTAAATCTTTACGATTTAGCATCTCCTTTTTTATTGAAATATCAACGTTTGTTTTATTTCAGCATTGGAAATAGAATACGCATTCGCACAAGATTGGAACGAAGAACCTAAATTTATGTGCTATTGCTAATTTGAGTGTTAAATGTATTTCTATTTGTGCTCAATTTGTAAGATATAATTTATTTAAATAAATTTAGTGTTTAGAAGGAAGCATATACATAACAAGATTAAGGGGTTTTAAAGTATGAAAAAAATTATCCTTTGCGTAATTATTGTTGTAACTGCCATTCCTTCTATGACCTTCGGAAAGACACAAACTGGAATTACCTCTCCTTGTACTGAAATACTTAATCCTGCAAAAGGTGTCACTGGAAACGCCCGAGGGGTAGCACTGATTTATAATTATAAAATAAATTTTCGTGGTAATCGGACAAGTCTTAGTGTCCACGCCTTACATTTGTCTAAACCGTCTTCCTTTGGGAAGTATGATGGTTATGAAGTATTAGCTTATATCCCGAAAGAGATAAGTTGGGTTTTCAAACTTAGCCCAAATACAGAACACGAAGAAACGATTTGGGTAGGTAAAGAAGACGAAATATCGCCTGGATACAGACCGACTCATATTAAAGTTCGTGCATATAATACCACTACAAACAAATCTGGTCCAGTTGTACTCGAAAAGAGAATAACCTGTACGTAAAAGAAGCGTTGCATTGGCAACGCCTTTTTATTATTCATATTTAATGTTAAATGGCTTGTTATTTCTATTGCTCATTTAACTGTGAAAAAATTCCCAGTTCAATTGTAAATTGGTATGTTTTTTTATGTTATCTTTAAAACTCTTCAATTTGTTTTTTCAGTTTTTCTCCACATTAACTGAACTACTTAGCTTTATCCAGTGCCTATATAAAATGGTTAGTATTCAATTAAGGCATAAATACATTATTTCTATGGTCTTGTCTCCTAACTTACTCGGTTAGTTCAACCATCATCCCAGTTTTGAAGCAATGAATTTATAACCAGCCTTTTACATATGTTAGTAAACCTATAAAAGCACCAAAAGAAACGCCAAGAAAGCCATAAATAACTAAAGGTAATTCAATTTTATCTTGTTTATCCTGAATTCTATCCATACATAACACCCTTCTTATATCCAGTTTTATGCCATTCCATTTGCATAATAAACTGCATTTTACTTTAATACGGTTTATAGAGATAAATGTTTCGGTTTCGAATGAAACATTTTTTTAGAGTCTATGAAAGGAAAATGGAAATTAACACACATAGAGAGCCGAAAGAAAGTGGCGGAAAAGACCAAAAAAGCAGGATGTCAAACCTCAAAATTGAAGTAGTTATAGCTCAAGACCATAATGGTAATGTGGTGGGAAAATTCGGATAACTATCTTTACTGATTGGAAAAATAGGTTGAACAAATTCTTGTTTAAGGATGCTAAAAATCTAACCACAACTTAGTTGAAATGTTAAGGTCTTCCTAATTTTTATTAGGAATTTTTATGTTTTTCAAGTATATCTATGATTTTATCAAGTTTCTTTTCAATCTCAACTATATGATTACTTTTTATAGAAGACTTGTTGAGTAAACTTCGTATAAAAAGCGTGAAAGAAACTACGAATAAGACTATCAGAGCAATAACTATACCCCAAAAGACTATCGAAGCTACGATTAAACCATTCATTTCTCAACGCTCACTTTCCGATTTTTGTAATTAAAATATTTTCTTGTTAGACTATAAATCTGCATATCTTAAAACAACAAACTTTTACGAAAACAGACGTTCCCAGTAACAATCTATTAAAAAGTTACACCAGAGTTTTTTATCTTTTGATTAACTAATTGTTTGATTTTTACCCATAGATAATAACAGCCAACGCCAACAACAGCCCCAAATGTATTTAAAATGACATCATCAATATCCGAACTTCTTCCCATACCTATCTCAAACATCGAGCTTAAAATGCTTTGTAAGAACTGTACAAGTTCAATTCCAACTGTACATAAGAAGGAAAACCAAATAGCTTGTTTATTATTCTTTGACCATTTGAAATAAAGCAGAGCAAATGCAAATGGGGTAAGCATAAAAGCATTTCCAACGATTTGGAATAATGGAGAAGGATTATTATGTAGTACATCAAGAATCCCTTTGATGGGTATTAAATTCACAGAGAAGTGGATAGTGCTTCTTAAGTTATTTAAAGTGAAATGTACATAATCAAATATAAATAAAAATTCAACCGTATTATGGTATAGTATGCAAAAATACACTGAAAAACATATACCAATAATCCAATCAAATACATTTTGTAACCTTGTACGTTTTAATAGGAAAATCATACAACCTGTGATAATAGCAATATTCAGCAAAACTTGCAAAATGATAAGTAAGAATTGATGCACATTACTAAAATAAATTAAAAGACTTTGTCCGTAAAAGATAAGAGGAACCCCTAATAATATGTATTTCTTCATGTTCTATCTCCTTAAGGATATATAAAATAATAACAATTATTCCATATATTAGTACAACTTACAATAGTTGAAATGACCTCCACCTTTGAATTAATAACGTCAAAAAAGGCGTTAATCTTTCTTCGATTAACGCCCCCTTAAGTTGAGAGTAATATTTATAAATGGGATAAATGTTTGTATTCCACAATCTCTATGTTTAATCCACGATTACATTTCAGTTCATTATTTTTTTCGCTATCACAGGATAGGGAAATTCTTAACTTAACCAAATCTTCTTTGTCATTGAAAGGGATATATACTCTTACCGCAACATCATAAGAATGATTATGGTTATAGGTTATACCGACAATCCGTTGCCATACCCAGGTAGAAGCATCGTACCCATACTCTTTTATCAGCCTTTTATCGATAATTGGAGATAGAATTTCCCTAACAATATCCTCGGTGCTAAAATACTGTTCTTTAATATTTGAAACAGATTCTGCATTAACAGTTTTTAAAGGAGTAAAAGCAAATAATAAAAACCCCAATAAGATTAGATATTGTTTAATCATTAAAATTCAATTCACCTCATATATACATTATTCTTTATTATTCAACAACTTGTTATTATTTATTAAGGCTCTGTTAAATTTTAATGTTGTTATTTATAATAAAAATAAAGGTATAATATGGAATTTTTACCCCTATTATCCATAAAGAAATTGATAAAATTTAAAGGAGGGAGATTTTCTTATGCCAAATAGATTGGCAATAGTGCTTCTTATTACAGTAATTGTTAGTTCTGTATTATTGGGTTGTACTGAATCACAAAGTAAAGAAGAAAACATAAATCCAATTGTAAAAATAAATCAAATTGTAAATATTGAGAATAGTGAAGTTACTAAAATAGTTTTTTTTGATGGAAGAGGGGGAAGAAACAAGCCGTTTGCTCTCACTGATAAACAAAAAATAGAAGGATTTATGAAGATGATAGATAATTACAAGATTCAAAAAGAAATTAAACACAAAGATTTTACTGGTTGGATTCATAAAGCAAATTTTTATATGGGAAATAAAAAACTAATGGGCATTACTTTTACCAAACCTTTAGAAATAGACGGGAAATATTACGACATTATAAAAGGAAAATTAAGCACAGAAGAAATTGATAACTTTATAAAATCTGCTAATCCTGATTGGAAATTGCAATAGTTTTATTGCGTAAAGGATTATATCTTGAATTTAGACAGTCGCAAACTATCATATGTGTCAGTCATTTCAAATATAAATGATGTTAATAGAAATTCCTTAATATGCTGTTTAGTGCTTTCGTTACTGCGATTATCGACAAATAAGAACCAAGCAAGGTAATTGTCCAGATACTTTGAAGCCACACCTTTAAAACGGTTTATCCATTGTTTTAGACGGGAATGGAGACCATTGACATTTTGGATGTGATACAAGCCCTTGATAACGTGTTTGTCACCGTCTGATTTAATACGGTAATGCTCTAAACCTTTTTCTTTTGCATAAGTTTTGTAAGCCCTCCAAGTATCGGTTACAATCACGTTTTCTGTGGACAATTTAGAACCAATCAAAGCATCAACTTTCGGCTTTACAATACGCCCCATACAGGCAACTTTGGAAACAGTTGCTTTTGTTCGGTCTCTGGCAACGAGAACACAAACCTGTTCGTGACTAATTCCTCTATGCTTGGATTTACCGCCACGTTTACAAGGTTTACGGTCAGCAATGCCACGTTGTCCCTTTTGAGAGTATAGGAAATAGGTCTCGTCCATTTCAACAATACCCAATTGTTTTATGGCATTTAACAGTTTGTGTCTCCAATAAAAAAGCGTAACCCAAGTAACCTCTACGATTTCAGCCGATTTTCGCAGGGAATATCCTTTGAACATACAATCAACGAATGTAATCCATTCGTTGCCTTTTCGAGTACGGTACAAGACGGTGTTGGTTGTGTCAGCGAAGGTCTTATTACAACATTTACAGCGATAGCGTAGCCGACCATTATATTTTCCGAACCGAACAACGTGTTCCGATGAACAATGAGGACACTCAAATCCTTCCCTGAAGCGAGTTTCTCTTAATTCATTGATTAAACGACCACCAGCGGAGGAAGAAGGGTCAACATAGCGTTTAACCCATTGGTAAATTGTCGATGTACTTTAACAAGTTGCTAAACGCTTTACTCACCTTGACAGCCCCCCCGAATACTTGTTCTTATGTTTGATTATAACAATAATTTGGAGAGGTATCAAATATCAACAATTACCTTTAACAGAGCCTTTATTAAAGTAAACTTCTTCGTTCCTTCAATAAGAAAAAAGCATCCCTTTTTTGGAGGAATGCAACCGTTAATTGAAGAAAAAGGATAATGTATTGTAAATCAATAAAATAATTATGGCAATCAATAAAATATAGTCTTTAAAAGTTTTCTTTTTATTTTTCTTTTTATAATAATAAAAGATTTTTCCAATTATAAATATAAAAAGTGCCATTAAAACAATCTGGATTACAATTACTATTATTATTTTATGTGTAACAGTGTTCTGTAGGATAAAAAAAAGAAGTATAAATAAAAAACTTAACCCCATCTTAGCCCCAACGAACTTATCAGAGTTAAAAATTATTTCTGTAATATTATCTTTGCTTGCCAAGATATTCTCCCCTCACTCGCTATACAAATTTTACCTTTTTGGAAATTGTATCATTTTTTAATAAATACGGGGTTTTTTAGAAATGTTACTTCAATCAATCAACCACGTTAGCTCAACAAGAAAAGAACCACCTGTTTTACAAATGGAATTTCAACAAAAGCACTTGTTAGTTGAAGGATAATTCTTCATAAAGTAACTTTCCTTTTTGATAAATTATGTCTCTTTCATTATTTCAATAATATGAGAATCCAGCTTTTTTCTTATAAGTTTAATAAAACTTTTTCCCACTCCCCAATCAATATCTAATATTCCATCTCCATTGCCCGCTGATATACACTTTACAAGTGTCACTCCTCCAAAATTATCAACGGTTACAGTTAACGAAGCTGTATTTCCTGTACGCAAGAAAAATTTCTCAAATACTAAAATTGAAATTTCTTTTTCATTAACGCCTGTAACTTTGTAATCATCAAATATTAACGCAGATTTTACCTCTTTGTCCTCAAGAATCAGTTGAACTGCTTGAAAAGGCTTTATGTCAATAGTGAATTCAAAATATTGTCTCAATTAATTTCTCCTCCAATAAAACAATACTGCCAAAACAGTCACTTTTTGTTAAACTCAAGCATCCGTTACTTAAAAAGGGAACGTCAGTATTATCTTTCTTTATTTCTTAAACACTTTAACAAATCTGAATAATAGGAATCCCAAGCCAACCATTATAGCGAATATTAATAACGGAACTAAGATATTCAAAACTTCCCCTCCTATGATTACGTATTTCTAAGTATTATTTTACCATAAAATACCATCTAATTGTGATGCTAACTGTGCTATTCTGCCACTTTAGTTCAACAACGAAAAAGGACAGCCGAAGCTATCCATTGTTAAACATAAGCCCTTGTTAGTTGAAGAGGAGTGATAAAGTCACTGGTACACCTATTAGAATGCTTGATATTAAAATAATCCATAAAATAATATTCAATGGATTGTTCAATCCCATTACTTCTTGCCATTTTGCTTTATAAGCATGGTCATTTACTTGGTATCTTTTTAATTGAAAATAAAGATAAATATTAAGCATAAGGGAAATTATCAACCAAATCATTATAAATATATTCATTGTATTAATCCCCCATTTTTATCGTATTACCATCCTTTATATATATATGTTTGCTATAGAAATAAAGTTTCAATTCTTATGAATTTTTTAAAAGTAACCTGCCCAGTTTGCGGAACGAGAAAAGCGAGTGCTCTTATTAAACAATCGCACCCAATTAAACAAAGCCTTCTTCTTAAATCCACTCTTTTCCATATTCACGAATGAATTGAATATCGTTTTGATAATGTTCAAGGTGTCCTTCATTTATCATTTTTTGGAAAGCAATATCGCCTTCTTTGGCTTTTCTTTTAATTGTTTTACATAATCCTTCTAATCGTAGTAATACCATCTCTAAATAATCTTTTGCTATTCCTCCACCGTAAGATTCAAAAAATAATTTAATTCTTTGTTTTATACGGTCAGCATGCTGTAGTGAATTATAATAAACTGCCTCACCTGTTTCAGTATGATAAACCCTACTTAGAGGGACACAGGTGTAAAGAGTATATGCAATGTCCCAAAGTCTTGGGCCAGGACCAGCAACATCAAAATCTATAATACCTACCGCTCGCTTATGATTAAAAATAATGTTATATATTGCAAAATCATTATGGCATAGTACCTCAAAAGGTTGGGGGGTGTTATCTATTGATTGCCAACTTTCTTCAATTGAATAATCACTCACAGATTCATGATAAAGACGGAGCATCATTGCTATTTGTTTTAAAATATCATCAGACCACATGTATTCTTTTAAAGGATAATTACCAGCTTCTCCTTCAATAAATGATAATACCTCTCTACCTTTTTCATCTATACCCAAAAACTTTGGTGCATAACTGAAACCTTTGTTTTCCAAATGGTTCAATAGGTTGTGAGTTTTGGAACTGTCTGGCTTTAGTTCTCTTCGAATAGTATCTCCTGAACGATATACGTTTGAGACGTTCCCTCCTGTTAGCAATTCTTCGTTTTCGTAGTTTGACACTTGAAAATTTCCCCTCCATTATTTGGAAAATTAGACATTCTTTAAAGAAATCAATTCTACTTTGTTACTTTAAGAGCATTTCTTCAAAATTCTTCAAACTCAAAAAAATTGCTTTGTTGAACTTCATTTATTCTGGCTGTTATCAGAAAATAATTTGAAAAGAAATAAAACTACGACTGCTAATCGATAGCGTTTTTCAAATGTCAAAGAATCGAAATCTCGCATAAATTCATCTACATCTTTCTCTTCTATTTTTGCATATAAAGCCAGTGTCTTCGATGAAATTTGAAAGTTTTCATTTAAAATTTCAATGATTGCTTTGACTCTTTCATCTGCTGTCACGAGTGCCATTCCGTCTGATAATAAGGCAATTATTGACCCAATATGCCCTGTCATTTCGTGAGGTAAATGAGCTAAATCAGTTTTATGATTTGAAAAATTCAGAACTGTTTTTTCATCAAGGCCACTAATTAAACCAAAAGTGTAGGGGGTTATTTTATAATCCTCAAGAATGACTTTTAAACTATCTCTTAGGTCACCACTTTTTATATCCATTAATTAAATCCTCCTGTAAATATATGTTTATTTGTCAGTAGTTCAATACCAATTGTTTAAATTCCTTCTTAAAGTAACCTGCATCTGTTACTTCAATAAGAAAAAAGCATTCCTTTTTGAAGGAATGCGCTCGTTAGCTTAACAAGAAATGTGTGAAATTAATGATACCGAAACCAAACAAACCATCCTTTTTCCTTACTTTTTGCTAAAAATATTTGACTCTGGGCTAAGTTAGCTCCAGGTGCTTTTGGAAAATCTAAGCGTACAAGCCATGACTTTTCAGCAATTTCCTTGCCACAAAAGGTCTTTGCCATTCCAAAATAGTCTTTTTCTTCTTTATTACTAACTGTTTTAGGAAAAGGCTTGGCGGTCACTAAATTCCATTTTGTGTATATGTCAGGAAAATCATCTATTCCAGTTCCATAAGTTTTTGGTATTAAAGTATTTAATGCTTCAATAACCTCTTTTCTATCCTTGATAGATGTTTGCTCTAATTCACTTAACACAGGACATTCTTTAGGTTGTGCGTGGACTTCAAATGACTCCAAATTAAAAAAGAGTATGATAAAGAAAAACAAACTCAAAGTTTTCAAAATAAATTCACCTCTTTTCTAATTTCCCCCGAATAGAAAAGAGATATCAATTTTTCTTGAATTAACGGAGTTAGTTTTCAAAAAATATCCTCCAATTCACATAAAATTATTAAAAACTGCAAAGGTTAAAGAAAATAAAAATGAGGGATATTGATTGAAAAAACTGTTTATTTGTTTATTAAGTACAGTAACTATCGTTTATAATAATTTATTTCTAAATAATTTTACCAATACAACTTATGCACAACAAAAACCTATTCCCTCATATGCTAAATGGGGTCAAATCGCTATGCAAAAGACAATGGAACAGTATCCTCAAGCGAAAATTATTGATTACCTCCATATTGGAAGGAGCAAAGGGGATAATACATCAGTAGAAAAATTCAAATTATGGTTAAAGGAAAAAAACAAAGAATTCGGTGTATTTGTCAATATAATATTTGATAATAAAACAGAACAAATAATAGACGTTAAATTTAGAGAAACCACATAGAAAACAAACGAAATTTTGTTCCCTTATCTGCACCGTTTGTTGAATAAGAAATAGGATTGCCGAAGCAACCCCAATGAGTAACTCAATCACTATTTATTCAATAAGAATTCAGTTGCTATTGTCCCCCACCAGTATATCTGTTATCTCCCATCATATAGTTTGAACAGTCCCCAGGCTTAGCGTTAGGATTGGTTGGAATATGGAGGTTATTATTGTTCTTCTTACGCCTTAAGTCGATTGTTAAAGCAAATCCAATGATGCTGAGAATCAAAATAACAAAAAAACAAATTACATACAAATAAAACACTCCTCCCACTTACATTTTATTCCACCAAATGTTTTATAACCATTTATTTTAATTCTTCATTAAAGTAACCCGTTTGTTGAATAATATATGAGATTGCTGAAGCAAGCCCAATGTTCAACTCAAGTACCAGTTTCTACAATAAGAATTTTTTGAATCTATAAATAATACATGCTTTTAGCCTATTATGAGAAAAATAATCACGACAAAAAACATTGAGGTGTTCCATGAGAAAAATTGTTGTGTTGGCTTTCACGACTTTTTTGGTCTTCGCTACAAGTAATTTAGCAAATGCTGAGGTTACAGAATCAGGAAGGATAAAAAAGGAAGTGTATGCTACTTCAGAGGACGTACTAATGGAAATGCTGAAACCTGAACTAAATAAGATAATTTCTGATAAATACGGTCATGAAAAGATTTGGCAAATTAGTAAAGTAGCAAAGGTTGCGTTAATTGCTGACCATACCAAAAAGCCTTCTGAAAATTGGTATGAAATGAATATATTTGTTAGAGTCTATGATGATAAAAACGATAAGGAATTATTAGATGATATTGATATTAGAATTGATATCCCTAACATGTTTACAAAGGATAGATATAAAGTAAAAAATCCAGATATGAAAGTTACCTTAATCAAATATGAACAATGGCAAGGGCAGGAGATGATAAAATGAGCCACCTTTAGGTGGTTTTTTTATTTTCCTTATTACTTCGTTTGTCGAATAGGAAGGGCCGCCAAAGCCATCTCCATTTTTAACATAAGCAAACATTTTAAGTATATAATTTCACAAATTTCAATGGACCTATAACCTATCTTTTTGTTGAAACAGTGTAAAGTTTCCTATTATGTTTTGTTATATGTGCTTTTCTTTTTATAAGAAGCGATAGTTACACCAATTAACCCTCCAACTGCGGGGAGAAAATTGTCCCACTCTAACCACTTAAAATTACCTTTAAATAAACAGATAATAATAAAGGTAACTATTGCAATTACACAATACCAAATTATATTTTTCCAACTCATACAGAACCCACCTAAAAGCAAGATTTACTTTAAATTATTCCACACACATCTTTTACTTTCCTTCTTACATTAAAATTCCAGTTACTTGCACATCAAATTGCTATCCTTTCCAAATTTTTGAATAGCCCTATTTTAGTGCTTAAAGTCTTTTATTTTAAAATAAAAATGGTAAAATTATCAAAAAGGGGGAAGAGAATGTCTGAAAAAAATCAAACAAACAATAGTTCAGTAGTTTCTTTAACAGTCGGGATTTTATCATTATTTATTCCTTTTATTGGTATTATCTTAGGTATTATTGGAATAGTATTTTCAAGAAAATCAGTAAAACAGATTAATCAAACAAATGAAAATGGTAGAGGATTAGCAACCGCAGGGTTAATATGTAGTATTGTTGGAATTATTATGCAAATTCTACTGGTTCTTGGTTATGTTGCCCTTGTCCCAGTATCCAGTTATATAACTAACTAAAGTAGGATTAAAAAATAAATAGCTAAAAAAGCACAATGAGTGCTTTTTTTTATGTGTTTACTTAAAACACCCATATATTACCAAACTATTTGAGGATTAGTGGATATTTTTATGAAATCTTATTGAACTTTCCTGCTTAGTTTGTCGAATAAGGTCAATTCAAAATAAGTGTGTATTGTAGCTGTTCTAAAGGGGAGATTAATAAGAAATTATATTGTTTGGGGGAAATAATAATGAAAAACATTCCGCTATTTATGATTACCACTATAACATTTCTAATGGTTAGTTCCTTCTCAGTTTATGCTGAAACGACTAAAAACCTCCCAATAACAAAAACTTCTGACCATTGGAAAGTAACACTTGGGAAACCTGATACAGATAGTTTAAAACCTCAAAAAGATGTTTTTAATGTGTATAGCTTAGATATTAAAAACATCGGAGAAAAGGTTTTTGACCCAGTTTTTGAGGTGTATAGAGATGAACCAAATTCTCATACATTGTATTGGCTAACTTCCAATATATATAGAGATTACAGTAAAAAGACAGCATCCAGTGGAAATATGGCTTCCAGCGAAAATATGGGAAGCACTTTAGCCTCGTTTCACCATAAAAACTTACCTGTCTATTCTAAGGCAAAAATTATAGAAGTTGTTATTACTTGGAAAGAAAAACCATATGAACAAAAGAAGAATGGAAAGAAGTTTGAAGCACGCAAGTTTAAACAAACCTTTATATTTAAACAAGATTAATTATTGAAGCCTCCCAGTTTAATGAGAGGCTTTTGCTATAAAAAACTTCTGAAAACAATCTTTTGTTGAGAAGCTAAAGCGCACCGTTCGTAAGAACATTTATTCATATGTACAAAACAAAACGGCGATTCTTTTTAAAGTATCATACAAAAAATAAATTCTTATTTACAAGAAAAAATCTCATAACAAATGCATTTTAGAGGGATTTTAATTCACAAGGAGGATGGGATAAATGAAAAAGGTTTCCTTATTGATAGTAGTTATGTTTTCTTTAATATTTAATACTGCCAATGCTAAAGCAACATTGACGGAAAAGGAACAAAAGTTCATAAATATCATAACAAAAGACTTCATAAATTCTCATAGCCTAAACTTGAAAGGGTTTGACTTTTATGATACCAGAGCATTCGCATCAAATGATGGGAATTTAACCAATGGAGGTAAATCTTTAACAAATATTTTGAGGGATATAGCGAAAGAACAGAATCTTATGGATTGCAGTCCGCTATTTTACATTGATAAATCGAATAATAAAGGATATGTGTTAGAGAAGCGATTAAGTGGAATGAACAATCTTTTAATCTTATCTTATGATAAAACAAGCCAAGTTTGGAAAGTAACGAGTAAAGTAGAAAAAATGGGTAAAGATTTGGTCGAATTAGGTCTTGTAAAAGGGGCAAATTAATAAAAAGTGGAAGTCAAAATACTCTGACTTCCTAATTTTTTGCTCATTTTATTCCAATAAGAAAGGGAGTTTTAAACTCCCCCTCCATTATCGTTTCAAGGTTTCATTATAGACTGTTTCTGTTGAAATCATTGTTTCTCCTGTATCCGAATAAGACATTTTTAGTACATCTCCTTCTTTAATAAAAGAAGCATAAACGGCTTGTTGCGGATTAATATTGAATACCTTGTCGCTATTTTCCAACAGGACCTGTATGACATTTTCACCATTCATGGTGGTCGTGCTGACTCGAAGAACTTTACCAGTGATTTCTTTTAAGTCAGATTTATCTGTTGGAATGGCATTGTTTTGGTTGTTTGCTGTTGCCAATAATAGTTTATAGCCATCCAACGCTTCCTGTTTTGTATCCCCATAGGCAACAATTTGTGGGTTTTGAGCGTTTACCATCGCTATTTTTCTCAACAGTCCGTTGGAATCAATTACTGGAATGTACCAAGTTTCAGTTCCATAGATGTTGTAAAGAATCGGATTGGTTCCTGTCCACTGGTCTTTCTTAAAGGTATTATGAACAGCATTTAAACTTGCCTTACCATCAGCAAAACCTTTAGAGCCTGTGTAATAAGTAAACTGACCTGTTCGTCCATCCATCAAGGTATAGCCAACCATTGAAGTGCTACCAGGGTTTGTATGGTCAGTAAACCAATACATGTGTCCATCTGCCCCATAAACTCCTAACACTTCTTCTCCTGAACTCCATTGTGTTACATCACTGATATCTTGTTTGCCGAATAATGTATTCCAAAAACCATGCTTATATTTGGCTTGATATTCGTTATAATTAGATGCCACACTTGATGGAATCACATAGTCCACAAAAGAAGGCATGTTTTTAATAGTATATTTTTGCATTTCTCCTGTTTGTGGATTTACCAAAACAGCTCCGTCAACCACTTCTCCGCTTCGATATTTCGCATAGTGTCCCACAGCTACAACATAATAAGGTGTTCCTTGGTCATTTGGCTCAAAGCCTTCTCCGAACAAAATATCATGTGGGTATTTCTCTCTTATCTTTCGTGCCATAGAATTTCCAAAATAAGCTGAAGGCACATACTTCATATGATAACTGTCCACCAATGTTCCTTCATCATCTTGCCGTTCGGCTGATACTTTGATATATCCTGGTGTAGTTTTTGCTTTTAGGCTTTGAAAGAACCCTTTAAATTCAATAGGAGCTACCCAATATTCTTCTCCATTTATTTTTTGTCTGGTCAAATCCCCTAATTTATAGTAAGAAGAATTCGGAATGCCACCAATTAGTTTTTCAGCTTTATAAAAAGCCGATTCAATTGGGACTGTCGGAATATGTTTAATATCCATAACTTGCATTTTGCTTTGATTGGTTTGAACATGGACTAAATTATATAAATCTTTTTTGATAGTGAGTGGAAAAATGCAAGTCATAAATATCCATGTAAGTGCCAAAAGCACTCCAATACCAAACCATATTGAATTCTTTTCTTCTTTTTTAGTTTCCTTTTTTGTTTCTTTTTCCTTTTTATTCTTCTCCCTAAAGCTGGACCATAAAAAAGCATCTGTGATTAGTATGATGAGATAAATTGGAATAAGTTTTGAAACAAGAGCAGAAATATTGTGGTCAGCTAAAGATAAATACCCAATCCAAAATCCAAAAATTAAGGCAAGACCCGCTTTGCCTAACTGCCAAAAGCCTATCCATTTTTTCTTCTTCCTTTTATTTGCCCATTTCCAAAAGGTTGGTGTAGCAAGCAAAAAGAAAAAAACGAAACAACCTGTCCAAAATAACATATGTTTATTCTCCTTATATTCTCCTATTTGATGTAAAAGAAGGGGTGGCCCCTTATCTTTTTTAAACGCAGATTAGTAGAAAGACTTCCTGGTAGATTGGCAGAACGGCTCCCATGAAATAGTCGCTTCACATTACCGTAATGTTCATCAAAAGCAGGAGCATTTTTCTGTTCTACTGTAAAATTCTGCTTTACTTGAAGGGTTACACTAAGATGATGGCTTTCTAAACTATTTACATAATGCACCAATTTCCTATATTTGTCACTATTTAAGTTAATAATTCCAATATTGGAATTTAGGAACTGATACTGTATGTCAATATTGCCTACATCGTACAATACGCCTCTCATACGAAGGGCATCTTCATAGAATTTGAGAATATCCATTTCTTCACTAATTCGCTCCATTAAACGAATAACAAATATGTTTATGCCTTTTGTATTCTGATTTTATATTCAAATTTATCAGTCCAAATAGCGTTTGTTACATAAAGTTTTTGCAATATGTGCTTAAAAAGTATGAAAAAGGTATGAAAGAATTCATAGCACTTCTTAATTCCACTTTGTAAATTACGCAATTGTTCGGAGCAATTACGTATAAAGTACGAAAATGTTCATACCATTTCAATTTAAAAGAAAGAAATAGTATTTCAGAAAATATCAATTTGGGAATTTGGGGTATTGTTGTTTCAATAAAATTGGGATTCAACAGACTTGACATTCAATGAATCACTGGTTTAGGAATATATCTAATCCAGGAAACTATAATATAAGACCAATTATGGAAAGAGGTGGAAAATATTGGATTTAAAACTGAAAGATAAAGATATTCTCATTGAAGGTATCGCACTTCTTCCTTTTCCGTATCAACTTTCCTTGAAAAAAAGGGGGAAGACTGTTATAAACCATCGGTATGCGGAGGATGTAAAGGAGCTACAAATATTCTGTTCTTCCTGCAATCACTGGCATCCTGTTTACAGGCTTGAGAACGGAGAGTGGGTGGATATAAACGAAACCTATAAGCTGTGTAATGCTGGGAAAGAACGAGAATACTTTGATACCTACTGTATGCAATGTTATTCAAGTAAGCACAAAAAAGAAGATACGGATATAACTGAGAAAGGGGCAGTGGAAAAAACAGTTGCGGTTAGAAAGGAAAAGGTTACTAAACAAGGGGAAGAAGGGCAGTACCTCGCCTGGAGCCTAAAAAACGGTGGGATTCAGCAAACGATAGCCCTTGAACCTGAATTAGATATGTATTTGAAGCTATACGGTGTTTATCACAAGAAAAGAAAAAACCAACTACTCAATGAAATCATTGCTGAATTCAAAGCCAAGAACCCTATCAACCTATAAAACTGTCATTAAAATACCTTTCCTACTTTTGTCCAAATGAAGAAAACCTAATAGTTTCTGTATCAAATTTTATATCAAAACCCTATCATATCCAAAAACAGGAAGGAGGAGAGAGAGTTGAAACGTAAAGATGGGGAGCTTTATTACAAGGTTTTAGAAATCGCTGAAATTTTACACATTTCACCTGCGAACTTGTTCAACCTTATCAAGATTGACCGCCAGATGAAGGAGGAAGGGAAGGAAGGCTTCTTACCCAATCCAACAAAGATAAACAATGTCCAGCATTTTAAGCAATCGCAAGTAAAAGAAATTAGGGCTGGAATTGGTAAATTAAGAAAGGGGGATTTGTTGAAATACCAAGCAAAAGAAACCACTTATCAAAAGTTAAAGCGGGAAAACGAGAGGCTAATGGAAAAACTTGCAAGATTAGAAGGAGGGGAGAAAAGGTGAGAATCATTAATGGTCAGAGATATCTTACAACAGGGGATTTGGGAGCGTTTGTAAACCGTAATCCAGCCACCATTGCTCAATGGTGCAAGTACAGCGAAATATTGGCAGAGAGAAATGAGGCAAGGCTGATTCCGAAGCCTGTTGTCATAAACGGTCAGCGATTATTTACTCCTGAGCAGGCAATTGAAGTTAAAGAGTTTGCGGAATCAAAAAAATATGGCTTACTTGCTGAATTTAATCGGAACAGGCTTGGCAAACGTGGGCAAGAGATTGAGAAAAGGATGAAAGCAAGGGAAAAAGAGCAGGAGGAAATGAAAGAGAAAGAACTGGCAGAGGCTCTGTCTAAAGTGAATCGGAGAGCGGTGGATTATAAAGAAAGATTGAAGCATCTAAAAAAGAATTTGTAATGTCAGTGTACGGGTGCTCTTTGGAGCAGTGAACAAGCAGATTAACGACGCAAAGAAATTAGAAGATATGGTATCCTTGTACCAAATAATGAGTGAGGTATAAATAAAATGAAGTGGTCATCTATTCGGAAAATGTACCCCAATCGTTTTGTAAAATTAAAGGCTTTGACATCAAAAGTAGCGGGTGGTAAAGAAATCATTGAAGATGTTGCACTTATCGAGGCGGTTGATGATGAAAAGGCTACAAGGGAACTCTTGAATTCTAAAGGTGATGAATTCGTCTATCATACTGCTCACGAAAATATCGTTCTCGAAATTCGACAAGATATGGGATTCATGAGAGTTAGATGGTAAATAGAGTAATGATTTGTTTTACTACAAATAAACTAAACTTCTATATATTGCATTAATCAAGAGCACCCATTACTTGTCAAAACGGGTTCTCTTTTAGAGGTGCAAATTAATTCTGTAAAACTTCGGAGGTAGATTATGAAGACATTCATATATATGGTGAGGCATGGTGATTCGCCTAAAGATGGAAATGAAAGAACAAGAGGGTTAACTGAAAAGGGCCAATTAGACGCTCTGCGTGTAACTGATGTATTAAAAGAGGAAGGAATTGAAGCTATTATCTCAAGCCCGTACAATCGTGCAATCCTAACCGTTCAACAATTAGCTATACAAATAGGTCAAGAAGTTTTAGTATATGAAGACCTTAAAGAGAGAATTTTTACTGCTGAAAACATAAGAATTTCTGATAAGGAATTATTCCCTTTATTAAAAAAGTCTTTTTCTGAACCAAATTTTGCTTTACTGGGAGCAGAGTCTAATGCAGATTGCCAGAAACGGGCTATAAAGGTATTAAAAGATTTGTTAAATATCTATAGGGGAAGGAAAGTAGTTTTAGGAACGCATGGAGCTGTTATGGCATTGATGATGGGATATTATGACAGTAAGTACGATTTTAACTTTTTACTTCATACATCAAAACCAGATATATACAGAATGGAATTTAATGGACAGGATTTGGTGGACGTTAAAAGATTATGGGGAAATTCTTAGATTGAAGGTGTACACCATCTCCATCCAAAAAAATCTTGAAGAAAGTTATAGCAAAAGACTTTATTGAATAAAAGGTTATCCTTAGAACAAATAAAAAATACTTGCAGGAAAGCATCGCGAATTTCTTTGGGAATCGCCATGCTTTTTCTTGTGTGATTTTACCTGTTATTTTGGACCACAAAAGAAAACCCGTTATTACAATTATAACGGGTTCCGTTGAAGGGGGAAAATATTATAGACAGTAAAAGATGTTCTTGAGACTTTTATCTAAGGATAATACACACCACAATACGAAATAATAAGTTTTTGAGAGGTGTTATTATGAGATTAAGTTGTTATATTGCATCAATACTGTGTATTTCTATTTTCATCCTTTCAGGGTTTGAAAATAAAGAACCAGTAAAGGTTTCTATTGTTTCAACTTCAATAACTAAACAGGGACTTGGATACGACATTAAATTAAAATTCATTCATTGTAATGAGCGTTGTAAAGAAAATTTACATTTAAAGATTAAACCTGGATTGGATTTAAAATCCTTAATGGAATCTAACGACAGAGAACTATTGTTACAAAATGAATCCAAATATATTAAAGGCGATATTGGAAAGTATTATTTAGAGTACAGGACTAAAAAAAATGAACCCACAAATAAAATAGTTTTCTTTTCTAAAAACGCAACTTTACTTGTTATGGACGGTTTAAAAGTAATTCAAAAAGTACCTTTAAAACAGTTTAGAGAGAAGACCTTGCCTTATTAGTAGTATTATAATAGTACAAAAAGAACCCCATTCCTTTTATAAGTTAAGAATGGGATTTCTGATTTTAAGGCAATAATTTTACTGTTTTACTTGTTAAGTAGGTTAAAATTTATATCACTATTGGTCTATTACATCAGCTAATAAACTTTTCTCTCTCTCAACGGAACCCGTTATTACTATGACGCATGTCTTTTTTTCAATAGGGTTACCTTTCCTCATGCAATTACCTTTTCTGTTCGGGAAAGAATATATTACCCCTTTTAGTCCAAAAGTCCTTACGAGTGTCCTGGTAATCAACATTTGATGGTCTATAATACAGTTTAAACATAAACAATATTGATGAATCTCCTATTTTAATCAATTGGTATCACTCCCATATTTCCGCCTCTTTTTAATGACAATATCCTTTCTGGAAATTAAAATCTAATTTATTTATTTGAGGACTTCAAGCCTTGATATCAAAGGCTTTTTTGTAGGAACAACTTTCGGAATACATAAACCTATATAAGTTTCAAAAAACATCTAAAATGAATTTGCTAAATGATGTTAAAAGGTTCTTTTGAAATGTCAAATGCATCTTTAAAAAAACTTCTCTTTTAAAATTGTCGTCATTCCACTGCAAAAATCATCGTACTGTTAACAACAGCCAAGCTGTTTTTTGATAAACCTTCCTTCAAATTTATCTAAGGTATCTAAAAAATCCTTACATATAACTAAAAACAAGTATAAACAGCCCCTTTAAGACCACTTTCCCATAAAAAATATCAATAAGAAAACATTTCAATAGCACGAATAACCTACATTCTTTGAATATCTTTATCAATAACAATCTATTAAGGACTCAATGGAAAAACACTAATTGGAAAAAATGATATAAGACAGCATTAAACCGTTATGCTGTGTTCGGAAGGATATTCTGGCGGTAAAATATTAATATCAAGGGCAGATTTATCAGCAGATGTATTTGGCATTATTTATCGGTATTCTTCCTAACTTTCAGATGACAGAAATGGCTCATGGCTATGTAATCGAAGTGGCTCAAAATCAATTAATCAATAGTGGGCCAGGGGAATCGTTATAATTTCCAAGATGAAAAACTATCATATAGAAATTCAACAAGAAAGGGGAAGAGTGCTTATATCAATAATTGCAACAAAAGAAAACAAGGGAAAAGGGAAAAAGCAGAATGCAGGGAAACAGTTTGAGAGGGATTTTTATGCTTCTGTTCCAGCAGACTTATTCTTTTACCGATTAAAAGATGACAGTTTAGGCTACCTCAACGTGAAAAACCCTTGCGATTTTATTCTATATAAATATCCAACTATCTATCTGTTTGAACTGAAAAGCCATAAAGGAAAATCCATTCCTTTCAGTGCTTTACAGCCATTTCAAGTGGAATCCCTGTATCAATACAGCAAAGTTGATGGTGTAAAAGCTGGATTTGTATTCAATTTTAGAGATGTAAATGAAACGTATTTTGTAGATGCGGTAACAGTTTATCAGTTTTATCATGTCGGAGAACGAAAGAGCTTTTTTTTAGAATGGGCAAAGGAAAATTGGGTTTTTATTCCACAAAAGCTAAAGCGAACTCGTTATCAATATGATTTATATAATCTATTAAATTATTGAAATCCATCTAAGTTTAACGCTGTTTTCTTAGAGTTTTTTTGCACAAGACTGTTTTCACATAGATGTTGCTTCCTTGACTATTAAACTTTTTATGATACAGCAATAAACTCCAAGAAATTCTCAAAAATGAAATGTTTGAAACACGAACCTATCAATGAAAGACAAAAACAACAGGTTAAGAAAGGCATTTATCCCTTGTAAAACAAGTGGAACAATTGCTTGTTTCAGCGGGTCAAAAATCGAATAAAACAACTGTTGAAAATTTACGAGCAAAGTAAAAAGAGCCTGATATTAAAGGCTCGCATTTCTCAAAACCTTCACTTTTCATTTTTTAGGAGAAGGTTGTTTGATTATATCAATGATTCTTAACAAACTACCTATTATAAATATACCAACACCAATGTAACCTACTGGAGTTTTCCCCATAGTTGCCATAAGAGTACCGCCAATTAGGAAGAATGTCAGTGCAATAAATTCAAAAATTTTCATCCTTCCTGACTTAACTAAGTATATAAATATTACGAACGAAATGATTGCTATAATTAAAGTTATATATGTTTCCAACTGAACCCCCCCATAAACGACAAAAAAATATAAATATATGGAAATATTACCACAATTTTAACGGTAGTTTGTTATTTTTTGTATAAAATAACAAACTTTACAAAAACAACTTTGACAATAAAGGATTTGTGACTTTAATAGAGAATATCGTCAATATAAATAAGGGAGGTCATTTAAATGTTACTAAATAAAAGGAAATATCTATTTTTCATCAAGTTTAGTATTATTAATTCTTTGTTTCTTTCACTACTTGCTGGCTGTGCTTTATATCCAAACAAAGAACCACTTGTTATCAATAAATATGATGAAGCTGGTAATGAGCACCTTTATAAAACTATAAATAGTGACGAAAAAGTTAAAGAAGTCAAAAAAGTCCTTAACAATGCGAAGTGGGCAAATTCAAAATTTAAAATGGAAAGGAAGCCTGATTATACCTTTTACTTTGACAATCCAAACGCAAAGGCGGTTGAATATAGATTATGGATTACACAGAATAAGAAACAGATAGAAGTTAGTGAAGGAATAGGCAACTTTGCCAAGTTATCAGTAAAGGACTCAGAAATCATATTTTCCATTTTTGAAATCAAGTAGAATTGACAATAGACCTTAAGGTCTATTTTTATGCTCTTCTGAACATTTCAACTGTAATAAAATAAGATTTTGACAGGATGAAATAATCATGTGCTCTACTTGTTTTGCGAGAGACACATGCTTTTCCCTATAAAATGATTGGGAACCATTTTTTTGATTCCCAAATTCTAAATATACCATCCCATTAACTGTTAAATAGTGAAAGTAGTGTTAAATTGGCAAAGTCATTATAATGGTTCTATTTTTGAATCCCAATTTTTCATACAGTTTAATGGCTTGATTTCCTGCATATACACTTAAACGAACCTCTGAATATCCATCTTGTTTAAGATGTTCGATACCAGCATTCATCAATTGTTTTGAAATTCCATGTTCTCTAAATTCATCTAACACAAACAATTCATAAATAAATCCATATATCTTGTCGGTAAATTGGTCTTTATTTGTTCCTATAAGAATCCAACCCATTAGATTATCGCCTTCAGTTGCTATTAAATAATAGCCTCCTTTCTGCAATAACGGTTCAATAAGTTGTTTGACTTTTTCATCTGACGGTTTTGCCTCACCTAATGTACCATCGAATAAGGCTTGTGGTGAAAGTGATAAAATCTTGTTATATTCCGAATCAAATGGTTTTCTTATTTCCATAAATTAAGTTCTTCTCTCCCTATATTTTTTAAGCCCATTGTCCGTTAATTCCTGTTTTAACAATGAACATACATAGACGAAGACTATTATAAGTTCCTGCCATTTCAAATACAAATGATGTTAGCAGAAATTCTTTAATATGTTTGTTTTAGAGTGTTAATAATTTCCACAACCGATAACTTGGATGGAATGATTTCAAGGAATTGCGACTAAGTTCCTTGATGATTTTTTTATTGGTTCAGATGGTTGGAGTTGGGCAAAAAATAGGGTAGTCCCTTTTAAGGAACTTCCCCAAGTCTAATTGATTACCAAACAACCTTTGGTTTTCTACACATCTTTGTATAATCTTCACTCTCAGCCAATTTTCTTGCTTTTACATCTTTTATAACCCAATTAGTTGGAGATTTATTTTCCACCTTTAAACTAAACAGATGATACGGAGGCATTATTGCTCTTTCATAGGTTATGAATTGATATGTTATTTCGTATCTATATGAAGTATCGGTTCTTGTCTTAACCTCTACAAACTTACAAAAATCAGATAGTCTTGGTGTTCCTAAATAATCCTTGATTGCCTTCGATTCTAACGGTGATAAAAATGAATAAATAATATCTTCGAGCATCATCTCGTAGCGTTTATCATTAGTCTCTGCTTGAACAGGAGTAATAGCA
The DNA here is from genome assembly GCF_013248975.1 of Neobacillus endophyticus. GTDB lineage: Bacteria > Bacillota > Bacilli > Bacillales > Cytobacillaceae > Neobacillus > Neobacillus endophyticus. The sequence goes on along the minus strand of NZ_JABRWH010000001.1, from coordinate 764,028 downwards.
ATCATGGCAATGAGACAAATAATCATTATAACTTTTCGCAAATCAATACCTACTTTCCGTATTCGTATATTCCGTAGGTATTTTCCCCGAATACATTGCTAACATTCTTTTTTTTGAACTGCACCGTTATGAAGTAAAGATGTTTTAGCTTAAATATTTTGACAGCCGAAGACACTTATGAGTGTCCTTCATTTCAAATACAAATGTTGTTGGCAAAAATTCTTTAATATACTGTTTTGGGCTTTCTTTAAAACCGTCTATTGACTAACAAGAACCAAGCAAGGAAATTATCGAGATACTTGATTGCCCTCCCTTAAAAAGTCTCGAAAGATATAATGATAAGATAATGGTGTAATTTGGATATTTTTGAAACCTCAATAGTAAGGATACGTCTAAGTGAATATAGAGGTGAAAATATTTGAAGAAAATAGTTTTAATATTATGTATATCCTTGATTTCGGTAATGAGTGGTTGTAATCATTTTTCAAAAACGAAAATTTCAGAAGAACAGGCAAAATCAATTGTGTTAAAAAAACACACTAATAAATTGGGTAAAGTGGTAATAAAATCAGTTAGTCATAAAGATAATGAGTATATTGTTAAATGGGGAAATAAGGAAAACTGTGAGAATGGAACGGACTACATTGATGATGAAAATGGCAAATTAATAAAAGGCGAAGCATCAATATGTTAAATGATATTTATTGAGTTTCACTTGTTGCACAAAGGATAGCTTCGGCTGTCCTTTTTCGATGTTGAAATGGCAGTTTGCTTGAAGAAGGGGAAAGACACCTTTCGGCGAAATTTATTATTATTATTTAAAAAAGGTGGTATAAGGGCTGATTATGAGGCATGCATATAAAATAGTATTAATGGTATCAATTTCATTCAGTATTCTTTTATTTACCTCTTTTTCAAATATTAGTGGTAGTGGTGAAACTTATGCATGGTTGAAAAATAACGGTTACAAGGTCAATTCATTAACATCGAACAACTACAATGACTTAAAATTTTTAAAGAATGTATTAAAGGGGAAACAATATGTTTTTCTTGGAGAAAGTTCGCATGGTGTTGCAGAGTATAGCATGGCAAAAGTAAGATTAATAAAATATTTACATGAAGACTTAGGCTTTGATGTTATTGTGTTTGAAAGTAATATAGGTGATGCAGTTGTTGCATCTACTGAACTTACTTCAAATCCATATACAAATGCATTTAAGATTATGGGGAAATTTCTTTTCGTATGGAATAATAATCAAACCAAACCTTTATTTGATTATATAATAAATGAAAAAAGCACCAATCCACTGACCTTTACTGGTTTTGATATGCAGGCTTCTGGTATCTTTACTGACTTTATGAATAAATGGATACAATCCTATAATCAGACTGAAGCACAAGAGTTCTCAAAGTTAGAAACCAGTTGGACAGATATGTATTCGAATGAAAAAAGGCTATCAAAAGAAGATGTTCAGTATTACGAAAAAGGATATAACAACGCCATCTCTTTTGTAAATGCACACTCTAAAGATTTAGTAATAAATTACCCCAAAAACCAAAATCTGAAAGACCTTGTGATAAAAACTTTACAAAATCGAATTGAGTTTATTAGAAAAGTCTCTCAATCGAATTACACAGAAACTGACGTATTTGATATTAGGGATTTAATGATGGAAGAGAATGTAATTTGTCTATCTGATGTCATATATCCAAATAAAAAAATCATATTTTGGGGTCATAACACCCATATTCGGGATAATAATAGTGAGATTTATGCTAAAGATTATGGACGAAACTACTTTCAAAAATGGAAACAAAAATCTATGTTTGAATATTTACCAGCCGAATACAAAAAGAAAAGCTATAATATAGGATTTTATATGCATGATGGAATAATACAAGCTGGACAAAAAACTATAAATGTAAATAACGGTAAGAGTTATGGAGGAAATTCACTTGAATATATTCTAAACCAAGTACCCTTTGATTACTTATTTATTAACTTAGAAGGACAAAAGAAAGGTAAAAATAATAAATGGATGTTTGAACCCATCACTGCATTATCCCAAGGAGAGTGGCAAGAACAACTAATAGTAAGAAACCATTATGATGGCTTGTTCTTTATTAAACATGTATCTCCACCATACTAATTGATTAATTTAAATCCCCTTTCCCTAACTGAGAGTGTGAAGGAATGTAATTAAACTATCGGGGGCTTGAGTTTAACAATGGAGTAGCTATGACAGCTTGGCCTAAATGGGTAGTTTAAACTAAAAATATATGGGTTTTTATGGTAAATTAAATATTAGTATAATAAGAGGAGGGAAGCATTCGAATTGAGAAACTTATTGTTGATACCAATTTTATTAATCATTTTTGTTTCGTTTTCAACAGGCTGTTCACATAATAAACCTGGTGGAACTTCCTCCACAACTGGGGTGGCAAATGGAATAGAGAACAAACCTTCAACTGTCAATGAAGACCAATTTATCATGGTTCAAAAGCATGTTGGTAATGAATATGAAAATAATTTTGAGGAGTTTAGAAAAATCATGGATGAAAAGCAAGTCCATAAAGTAAAAGAAATTCTAAATGAACTTAAATGGGAATATGCAGTAAGGGATACTCTTCAACCGCCTGATTATCAATTTGTTTTCCAACCTAAAGATTCTAAAATAAAAGCGCAAGCAAACTTGCACAAAATTTGGATTACTCCTGATAAAGACAGATTGGTGATTGGTAGAGGTGAAAACCAGTTTGCTTTTCAATTAACCAAACAACAGTCAGCCACTTTATTTGAAATTCTAACAGGTATTAAATTAGTAAAATGAGCATAGACATGATTAAAAGTGTCCCATTAAAAAGGATGCTTTTTTAACCAATATGAGTTAACCCCATTTCACGAGAGCTTTGGGGATGGTTCACTACAACACGTGCCTCTTTTAAAGTAAATCTAACCCAATAAGGACACTCGGTTCAACCGCACATTTTTCACGCAACATTTCATATTTTAATTCATAAAAAAGGAGCGTGAATTCTCATAACGGGTTCGGTTGACAGGGAGAAAACTAAAAAAACATACTAATTTACAATTTAATTGGTATAGGTTTTTACAGTTATATACGCAATAAAAATAACAAGCTATTAACATTAAAAATGAATAATAAAAAGGCGTTGCTCAATGCAACGCTTCTTTACTTACAGGTTATTCTCTTTTCGAGTACAACTGGACCAGATTTGTTTGTTGCTGTATTAAATGCAAGAACTTTAATATGAGTTGGCCTGTATCCAGGGGATATTTCGTCTTCTTTACCGACCCAAATTGTTTCTTCGTGTTCTGTATTTGGGTTAAGTTTGAAAACCCAACTTATCTTTTTCGGAATATACGCTAATACTTCATAACCATCATAATTCCCAAAGGAAGATGGTTTAGATAAATGTATGGCGTGGACACTAAGACTTGTACGATTCCCCCGAAACTTTCTTTTATAATTATAAATCAGTGCTACCCCTCTGGAGTTTCCAGTGACACTTTGTACTGGATTAAGTATCTCAGTACAAGGGGAGGTAATTCCAGTTTGTGTCTTTCCAAAGGTTATAGAAGGAAGGGAAGTTAAAACAATAATTACGCAAAGGATAATCTTTTTCATATTTGTATACTCCTTAATCTTGTTAAATATATCCTTCCTTCTAATAACTAAATTTATTTAATTAAGATTTACGCTTAAATTTATCGAAGAAAATTACCCCACTTACATCTGATGAAAGTGAAAATAACATTGATAAAACAATAAAAAGGGAGACACCATATCACTTGTGATTTATATCTCCAATTGTATTACTGTTTAATGTTCTCTCCCTCTGAACCGAACCCGTTAGAATTATCAAGCTCCTTTAAAATTTGCAGTTCTATTTCCAAAAATGTAATAAATCAGATACCCTAAAATATTGAAGAATGCAAATACCATTATCCAACCAATTTTTAATCGTTTATGATGATAAGCATTGATAATTGCCCAAATCGTAAACAAAGTCCAGTAGATAGCAATGCCTGAAAGTAAACTCATGAATATGAAATCATTAAACCGTTTTATACCCATATCCATTTCCCATTTATCACTACTACTTTCGTTATGGTAGTTGCTATACAACCATTTCGGGTTTAATTTTTGATTTTTGTATTCCAAAACCTCTTCTTTCGTATTTCTTAGATTGTAAATTTTAATCGAGGTAATATTGTCTTTATTTCTCACCAGGGATTTAATTTCCTCTTGAATTGAAGGTGAAATACTTTCTTGGTTTTCTATCATCTGAGATATTTGATTAAAGGTACTATTTTCAACACTCACCATTTTTCGTTCCTTTATTATTGCACTACCAAGCAGTGTTCCACCTATTATCAGAAACGCCATCGCGGTGATAAGTATCCATTTAGCAAATGTTTTTTGTGCATGAAACAATTGACCTACTATGGAACGCATTTCCTTTTCTCCACCGAATCGCTCAATGGCAATATCAATAGCTTCTTGTTCAGTCATTCCTTCCGCTTTTAATTCGTAAACAGCTTCTAACAAATGCCCTTTCATTTCTGCTTTTAATTCTTGAATTTCTTGTCTATTGCCTCCGATATTCTGATAAACAGAATCTACATACATATCAATTTGCTTCAAATTTTATCTCCCCCTTCTAAAAACGAATCAATTATGTTTTTAACAAAATTCCATTCCAAACGTTTTTTTTCAAACCCATCTTTGCCTATTGAAGTAATTTTATAATATTTTCTTCTTCCACCTGGGCCTTGTTCATCTCCCCAATAGGACTCTATCCATTTACTCTTTTCAAGCCTTTTTAAAGATAGATATAATGTTCCTTCCTTTAATTCAAATTGTTCTTCACTTTTTTCTCGAACTAATTTTGCTAATTCGTAGCCGTACATATCTCTGCTGTGTAAAAGCGAAAGGATGATTGTGTCAATATGGCCTTTCAATACTTCTTTATTAATTTCCAAAATTTTCCCCTCCTGTATTGACTATAATTTATATTACCTAATAATGCAAGGTATTCATATTTTAAAAATCACCCATTTTGGGTGAGGATGATTTATACTGGGGTTATTTTTGAAAAATTTGTTGTTCTAATATAAACTGATATGTTTTGTTTAATAGTTATATAATGGAATTAAATATAAAAAATGGGGGATATAATGAAAAATAATTTAACCGCATTGTCAATTTTTTGTTTAGCTTTAAGTATCGTTATCGGGAGTTGGTTAATATCGAATAGAATAAATGTTAACCAACAATCACCTTCGCAATCAATACTACTAACACAATCCGAATTAGCATCATATTTAGGTTTAAGCATCGAAGAAGTAACGAAATTGGGACCAACTAAGGAAGAAGATGGTTCATATACAAGTGTTCTCCCTTATTTAAAAATCGGAAATAAGGTCTATTTTTCAAAATCGGCAGTTGATAAATGGCTAACTAATAATGAAGGTTATGGCATAAAATGAGACCAATTTAATTTGGTCTTTTTTATGTTCTTCTTAGTATTTTAACAGTTGTGTGATTGGACTTTTGACACGCTGAAATAAGCATTTGTTTTACTCGTTTATCAAATGCTGTAACCGCTTGATTAATACAGAACAGTTTTTGCTCGATAAAATTGAACACTTTTTTCCAGTAGAGACGTGCACTTTATTTGGAGAGGAGGGCATGATAGCCTGCTTTGGCTGAGCCAGATTTCTTGATACATCTGGCTTCATGGCTCATAATCTTGCCCGCAGAGGCTCCAAGTAAAGTGACAAATTTCCTGCACTAACTTCCAGTAAAGTGTTCACTACTAATTAGCAAAAAGTGTTCAATTTGGCCAAGCGCGTACAAATGCCAAGCCTTTCTCTAATTCAAGCCAAAGGAACCAGTTAAGATTGTTAAAAGATACTATGTTGTAACAACCTGATGGAATAAGGTGACGAGCTTCCCGATAAATCTGGAAATGCATTTGTGTCAGATGATAAATTCACAATTCATTTAGCCATCGAGTATTTCCGATTCAATACATAGGCTCTATTAATAGATTCTGTTGATTTTCTTCTTCAACTAAATGGTTCAGGTTAATGTAATAAGAGAGATGTATATATATAAATTGAAGTCAAAAAATAGTGAGGATAAAACATTAAAAGGTTCGTGGTATCCTTGGTTAAAAAATGTGTTTTTATAATGATTATAATATCTTTTTTGTTTTCTCCCATGTCAGCCTTCTCGGACACAAACAAAAACACAGTGTCAGCAATATTATCGGCTAAAGTAACAACAACATTTGATGAAAACGGTAAACCAATTGCTTACGCTCGAATTATTGTAATAAATTCACTGGGGAAGATAATCGGAACAGATTTAACAAATTCAGAAGGGTTAGTAAAAATACCTGTTAAAGTTCAAAAAGACCCAAGATTTCCATTGGGAAATATAGGGGAAGTTACCATTATAGCTGTTGCAAATGGATTTAACGAGTATATCAATTTTGGTGTTCCAATCAATGAAATTAACGATAATACAGGAAGAATTGTTATACCACTTTGGAGGATAGACCCAAATAGACGAAATGAACCACAATTTCTGAACGGAAGTTTTCATCGTTTTACGGTTTTTAAAATGCTTGATTATTATGCGGAGAAAATTGGGTTGAAAAGGCAGGAACTTACATTTGATATTGGAAAAGAGCCACCTTGGAGTCCTAAATTGGAAAATTGACAAATTATTAATATTTACGAAAACAGCGTAGATTTAACATAAAGGAGCCAATAACATGACACCAAAAGTTTTATACTGCTTTTTTGCCTTATCTGTTTTAATGGTCACAGGACAGAAAGCCCAGGCAGAAAGTAGTCTAATATCAGTTAAGGAATCCGAAAAGAAAGAAATAAACTACCTATACCCTGAGAATAAAGATAAAGTATTTACCGAAACGGTAGACCAATTTTATGAGGCATTAAGGAAAAGGAGTTATCCTGTTCACCAGGAGTTTTACCGAAAACATTATGAGTTTTACAAAAAGCATAAGAATAAATTTGGAAGCATGGATACTGCACTTTTTAAAGACATGCCCGATGCATCAGTAAATTTTAGAAAAAAGGTACTGTTTCATGAGGTGGAAAGAATTAAATATATTACTTGGGATGGAAATGGAATCCTCACAAACTACCCAGATATTGAAATTAAATATAATCAAGCAATAAGTCCAAATAGACAGGTATATTTTTTCTATTCCTTTAAGGATACAGATAAAGATTTTTATGGCAGATGTGCAGTATATGATGTAGAAACAAAGAAACTGTTAACTGGTGGTAGTACTCATATTAATAAGTACCCAAAAATAAGAAGAGAAAATTGAACCAAATCAAATCTTGACTTTATTTAATTCTTCATACTTGTTCCACTAAACGGCAAGTATGGTGAAGAAGCAATCACAAGAATCATCTTCATTTTCACAGGGAAAGCTAACAATAAATAGGAAAAATTGTATGATATTACTTATAATTTCGATTACCTTATTCAATTTAATTGCTTGGAAGGTAGATAAAAGACTAACGCAAAATCAAATTGCTAATATCTGGTCTTTTACTATTGCATTCCAATTATCCTTTGATTTGATTGCTGAATTTAAGTTTAATGCATACTGGTATTTTAATAAGGGAGTGGATTGGATAGGAATTCTTGGTCATACTATTTTAATTCCTCCTGTAAATATAATCTTCTTAAGTTTGTTTCCTTTTAAATCCTTTCTTTTTAATCAAGCTATTTATATTACTATTTGGACAATAGGTATTTTAATTTATGAATCAGCTACCCTACTTCCTGAACCTTTTGGTTTTTTTCATTTGGGAAAGTGGAAACTGTGGTATGACGCGTTTATTGTCCCCATATTATTACTTATCTTATTAGGATATTATAAGTGGATATGTAAGCTGGAAAAGAAACTATTACATAGCAAGTAAGAATAAAAAGAAACAATATAACCTTTTTTACTAATGTGTTGAGGAGTCGATTATGATGACGATACGGTAATTCCCTTTTCTTGTTAAGCTATTAGGTGTTTTAATTGATTAAAAATCCCTTCAAAATGAACTTGTCGAAAGGAAAAAAGGTTGCAAAGGTGGTGGATTATTCTTCCAATCCACCGTAAAAGAAGCTAAGGCTCTATAGGAAGGTATAGGGAGGAATTCGTTTGAACATTAATCAAACGGCAATTGCATTGCTGGAAGAAAATAAATATGATGAATCGCTGAAACTATTCAAAAAAGCGGTAGAATTATCAAGAGATGTTCAATCCTTAAACAATCTCGCATGGGTGCTTTGCAACGAAGAAGATGATTATGTAAGTGCTTTTCCTTTATTAGAGGAAGTTATCAAAATGAATCCTAATTCTCATTTTCCCTATAATTTGATAGGGGAGATTTATTGTAGGCAAGAAAAATGGGAATCCGCAAAAGATATATTTGAAAAAGCAATTACTATCCAGTCAACCAAAACCGCCTACAATAATTTAGCAGTTGCTAATTATCATCTTGGTAACATAGAAGACGCATCTAAATATTTTCTTTTAGCTTCGGAACCATCGGATTTTGCCTTGTATAGCCATGTAAAATGTTTGATAGAATTAGGCAATAAAAGAGAGGCTAAACGTAGACTTGACACATTTTCAGAGAATGATGATGAATTTGTCGGAGAAGTGGACATAGCGGATTTATATATTGAGTTAGGCTGTTACGAAGAAGCGGTGAGGTGGTTTGAAAAAGGCTGGGATGTTTATGCTAAACAGCCAGAATGGGTTAGTCGATTTGTTTATTCCTTGATTAAGTTGAATAATCATTCTTATGCTCGAAAATTTCTTAACGAAACAATAAATGAAAAGATGGAAGAAATCCAAGATATGACTCAAGAAGAATGTGATGAAGGTTGGACTGAGGAGGATAAGCAAGAACGCATTAAAGAATTACAGGATGAAAAGGAAGAATTTGAACTCATGTTTGATAAAATAATGTCTGGATATACTCCTCCCATGGAATTCTTTACATCAATCCAAAAAGCCTGTTACCTATTTGGTTGTAATCGTCACAATCATCCTGAATATAAAAGATAGGGTTAAAAGGCATGAAAACATCATTGAAATAAAGGATAGACAAAATATTTAAATTGTTTCAAAATATAATCAATAATAACTTTGAGAACTACTAAAGGGAGATATACATAATGGAAAAAGGCTGGTTTGAAGTACATAGTGTTGACCGTAAGGGAAATGATATTATGATTAAATGCGAGGGCGTAGATGACCGAGAATTGTCTCCTTTTGGCGGATTGGATTTACATGTGAAAGCGACAAAAACGCTTATTAGTGACTCTCAATATGGGATGTCTTTTCCAGAAAAAGAAGGGGACTATAATATTGTCAATAAAGTAGTGGCTCTTTACCTAAATGAAGTTGGGGAGTTGCTTAGAAACCTTTCAATTGATTCGGATTATCTTACGGGATACTCTAACATAGATTTGGTTAAAATGTATCTTGAAAACGAATTGAAAAATCCTGAGATAGTAAGAGTTATAGAAAAGGACATTGCTGAAATTGAACAAGAACGTGAAGAGATTGAAAAAGAAGAGAAAGAGATGTGGGATAGCTTTGTCGAGGGATTGAAAAATAGAGATATGTAAAGAATGCCATTTTTATGGTGTTCTTTCCTTTAAAATGTTTGTCGTTATTTAGATGTAAGACCAATAGAAAAAGACTGCTTATTGCAGTCAAAAAATGTTCTTATTGAGTAAATTTTAATTACTCAATAATTTCTTTATTTAATTCTTTACGGAGCAACTCATTTGCCATTTGTTTAATTGGTTGTACACTTGGATGATTTGATTCTACTATAAGTTTAAGTGCCTCTATTTGTTTACCTTCTGCAAATATCCTCTTTGCCTTTGCAGTTCTTGAATTCTTCGACTTTTGTGTGAAATTCTCCTGGATTTTTTCAACTACTACTGCGTTTGGAACATTCTTTGTTTCTAATTCCTTAAAATCCTCGTAATATTTTACAAAAATTCCTTTCCCTACACGATTTAATAAATCTTCAACCTGCACTGTATTTGCCAAAGCTACCACCTCAACTATATTTTATAGAACTACCATAGCACACAAAAAGGTAGCTGTGTTTTGGCAATTTTTAGGGTAAAACAATTTCTCTTTATACTCATTGATTAAGTGTGATTGCTACTTATTAAAGTCCCTTTACACTTTTTATGAGATAAAAACTCCTTAAAACTGTATCTTTTTATTTGGGAAAAATTCAATCCCAGCCTTTTTATATCGGTAAAACGGATTTATCCCATCCCAATCATCATCCATTTTAATAGAGGGTAATTTGTCGTCTTCTTCTTTTGTAACCGTGCAAACAAAGTAATACTTAATTAACAAGTTATAAATAAAGTCATCTGTTAGTTCTCCAGCTAAGGTAATTTCCGAAATCTGCTTTATATAAATATTTTTCGGTATCATATGTTCATAAATCAGGTTCTTTGAAATATTACCTGATTCAATGGCTTTCTTAGCGTTAAGGGTTATATAATCGGACATGCTGTGCTTTCCTCTAAAAAGCCCTTTTTGTCTAAAATAGCTTTCCGTTAGAAAATACAGGTCATCCCCAACTCCTTTCGCACTTAGATGGTATTTTCGTAAAAAGTCATCGCGAATTTCTTTTTTTAGCATTAATACTTCAAACAAGTTCTTGCTCAGATGTCGAATATAATCTTCTCTGTTAAAAGTAAAGCAAGGGGTCGTTTTATTGCGAATTGGAGTATTAATTTTAGTCTCAAACTCTGGAGCAATAGTTTCTTTGTTAGGCGATGATTCCCTCCGTTTTTGATAAACTCCTCGTTTCATATCCCAATTTCCATTCCGTTTAACTGCATACCATATTGCTTTATTAATAGCTGTTGGGATATACGATTCAAAATCCTTATGATGAAAGGTAGATTGCTTAAACTTTTCTACTAAATCAGCATTTGTAAAAACAATCCTATCATCCACACTTTTTTCAAAATGTGAAAAGAATTTTAATGCTTCTTCATTTAGTGAATATTTCTCCATTTGCTTTCAATCCAGTCTTATTTTCTTTAAGTTAAGTATATCAAATACTTCCATAAAAACTGTCAACAGATTTCCTGGATAATTTGATAGAATAGATATATTGGCATATATGTCGCAAACAATTTTGCAAGATTTATATAGATAGAGAGGTTTATGTAATGAACAACTTTCAAGATAAAGTGAATTTTATTTGGACTATTGCAGAACTTTTAAGAGGTCCTTACAAGAAAGAAGAGTACGGAAAAGTAGTTCTTCCTATGGCGGTTCTAAGACGGTTTGATTGCGTATTAGAGGACACAAAAGAAGAGGTACTAAAGCAAAATGAAAAGTATAAGCATCTTCCTCAAGAATCGAAAGATGAAATATTGAATAGGGTTGCGAAACAAAATTTTAGTAATACCAGTAAATATGATTTTTCCAAACTTTTAGTTGACTCAGACAATATAGCGGATAATCTACGTGATTATATAAATGGATTTTCTAAAACAGCAAGGGACATCATTGAATACTTTGATTTTGACAAGCAAATTGAAAAAATGGATAGAAATAATTTGTTATATCTTGTGGTGAAAAGATTCAGTGAAATTGACTTACATCCAGAAGTAGTATCCAATGTGGAAATGGGTTACGTATTTGAAGAATTAATTCGTAGATTTTCGGAGCATGCGGAAGCAGGGGACCACTACACTCCAAGAGAAGTTATTCGTCTTATGGTTCATTTGCTTTTCATGGAGGATGAAGAAATCCTTACTGTACCAGGAATCACGAAAACACTTTATGACCCATGTGCAGGAACAGGAGGAATGGGTTCGGTTGCTCAAGAATATATCAGAGAGCATAATCCTACAGCACAGCTTATCTTTTTTGGTCAAGAGATAAATGAAGAATCCTATGCAATCGCAAAAGCGGATATTTTAATCAAGGGTGAAAATGCTCAAAATATTTCGTTTGGCAATACATTGTCAAAAGATGCGTTTCCTAATGTTAAACATGAATATTCGATTTCTAATCCCCCATATGGTGTTGAATGGAAACCAGCAGAGCAAGCAGTTAGAAAAGAGCATGAGGAGAAAGGATTTAATGGTCGTTTTGGGGCAGGCCTGCCACGTATTTCCGATGGTCAGTTATTGTTCTTACAGCACCTTGTATCCAAAATGAAGCCTGTTACTAAGGATAATCCAAAAGGTTCACGTATTGCCATCATTATGAACGGTTCACCTTTGTTTACAGGGGATGCAGGAAGTGGAGAGAGTGAGATTAGAAGATACCTAATAGAAAATGATTTAGTCGAAGGTATCGTTGCTATGCCAGACCAGCTTTTCTACAATACTGGTATTTCAACTTACGTTTGGATTTTAACAAATAACAAAAGTCCTTTGCGTAAGGGCAAAATCCAACTTGTTAATGGTATTTATTTTTATCAGAAAATGAAAAAATCCTTGGGGAACAAGCGAAATGAACTTACAAAAGAACATATTGATGAAATTGTTCGTATTTATGGAGACTTAAAAGAAGGCGAACATTGTAAAATTTTTGATAATGAAGACTTTGGCTATCGAAAAGTAACAATTGAACGACCTTTACGACTGAACTTTAAAATAGATGAAAATCGAGTACAGGAGCTATACAACCAGACAGCTTTTAACAACCTTGCTAAGTCCAAAAAGAAAGGTGAAGCAGGGTTAAAAGAAATTGAAGAAGGACAACATCAATTACAACAACAAATTATTGAAGCTCTTCTTTCCATCCAAAGTGGTGAAATTTACAAGAACCGAGAAGTATTTATAAAAATCTTGAAGCAACTCTTTAAAGATAAGGATATTAAAGTTAATGCTACTTTGCTAAAGGCGATTCTTTCTGCTTTATCTGTGAAAGATGAAACAGCGGATGTTTGTAAAGATAGTAAGGGATATGTAGAGGCAGATACAGACCTACGGGATACTGAGAATATTCCATTAAATGAGGATATTTACGAATACTTTGAAAGAGAAGTAAAGCCACATGTCCCTGATGCCTGGATAGCTGAAGACAGTATCAAAATTGGATATGAAATACCATTCACCAGACATTTTTATCAATATACCCCTTTACGAAGCTCACAAGAAATTATGGAAGAAATTAAGGAGCTTGAGGAAGGTATAATGGAAAAATTAAAGAAGGTGATGGGATAATGACTAAGTTTAAGAGTTATCCGAAATATAAGGAAAGTGGATTGCAATGGATAAAAGACATTCCAGAACACTGGGAGGTTAAAAAACTTAAAATATTTTCCAACGTACAGGCAAGTAATGTGGACAAAAAAACAGTAGAAGATGAAATACCTGTTCTTCTTTGCAACTATGTGGATGTTTATTATAACGATAAAATCATCAAGGAAATAGATTTTATGAAGGCAACTGCTAAAGAAGAACAAATCCGAAAATTTACCTTGCAAAAAAATGATGTTTTGATTACCAAAGATTCCGAATCTCCTACTGATATAGCTGTTCCTGCATGGGTAGAGGAAGATTTAGAAGGGGTACTTTGTGGATATCACCTTTCTCATATTCGACCTAAAAACCATGAAATGAAAGGGCGTTATTTGTACTATTCCTTTGAAACAAGTGGGATAAAAGAGCAGTTCTGGGCGAATGCAAACGGAGTAACGAGATTTGGACTATCCAAAGATGCCATTAATAATGGATTGTTTATTGTTCCTCCATTAGAAGAACAGAATCAAATTGTCGATTTTCTTGATAAAAAGACTTCTGAAATTGATTCTTTGATTGATGATAAGGAAAAGTTTATGAAGTTACTGGAAGTAAAGAGACAGGTAGTGATTACGGAAACAGTGACTAAAGGATTAAACCCCGATGTGAATTTTAGGGATTCAGGTGTTGAATGGATTGGAGAGATACCTAAGCATTGGGAAATAAAGAAATTAAATTTTTTGGGTAGATTGCAAAATGGAATAAGTAAATCCTCAGAAGAGTTTGGTTTTGGGCATCCATTTGTTAGTTATGGGGATGTTTATAAAAATATGGAGCTACCTGAAAAAGTAATTGGTTTAGTTAATTCTACACAGTCAGATAGAAATATTTATTCAGTTAAAGCAGGTGACATATTTTTTACAAGAACATCTGAAACCATTGAAGAAATAGGATTTGCTTCTACATGTTTAACAACAATAACGGATGCAACATTTGCAGGATTTTTAATTAGATTTCGACCAAGTACAAATAAATTATTGCCGAATTACTCTAAATACTATTTTAGAAGTGAATTGGGTAGAAGATATTTTGTTAAGGAAATGAATTTAGTTACAAGAGCTTCCTTGAGTCAAGATTTATTGAAAAACTTCCCTGTCATTCTACCTCCAGTAGAGGAACAGCATCAAATTGCTTATTTCTTAGACTTTGAAATGAATACAATTACTGAAATTATTACTTCGTTAAAAGAACAAATAAATCATTTAAAAGAATACCGTCAATCTTTAATTTATGAGGCAGTAACAGGCAAAATAGATGTCCGAAATTATAAGGAAGCGGTAGTAAGCTAAAGGAGCTAATTGTATGACACAGATTACAGGAAATGCAATCATTGTCCGTACACTTTTCAACAACCGTTATACGGTTCAGTATTATCAGCGAGAGTATAATTGGGAACGGAAGCAAATTGAAGAATTAATGGAGGACTTAACGAGTGAGTTCTTGGAATTTTACCAGCAAGGTGATTCTCAAAGGGATGTTATGCGTTATGGGAGCTATTTTTTAGGTCCCATTATTCTAACTAATGATAATGCCATTATAGATGGCCAACAGCGTCTTTCTTCTCTGACGCTGTTGCTTATCTATTTAAATAATTTGCAGAAAAACTCTCCTTTTTCTAAGATCAATATTGATAACTTAATTTATTCGGAGATGTATGGGCAAAAAACTTTCTGTATCAATGTAGAAGAGAGAGAATCCTGCTTAGCTGGGCTTTTTGACAATGGAAGATACGACGTTACTAATGAAACATCAGAAAGTGTTATTAACTTATATAATCGCTATAAAGATATCGAAGAGCTTTTTCCAAACGAAATTAAAGAAGAAGCACTACCTGTCTTTATTGAATGGGTAATTGATAATCTTGTTTTCATTGAAATAAAAACGACTTCTGAACAAGATGCCCATAGAATATTTGTTACGATGAATGACAGGGGACTGAGACTTACTCCAACAGAAATGCTTAAAGGCTATCTACTTTCCGAAATTAGTGACAACACTGTTAGAAATAAGGCTAATGATTTATGGAAAGAAAGAGTGCTGACATTAAAAGAGATTGAGAAAGATGGGGATTCAGACTTTATCAAAAATTGGCTTAGAGCACAGTATGCTGATTCTATAAGAGAAGGGAAAAAGGATTCCGAAAATAAGGATTTTGAAATTATAGGAACAACCTTTCATAAATGGGTCAGAGAAAAGAAATCAGTCATAAAATTAGATAAAAGTTCTGACTTTGAGCGTTTTATTTTAAATGATTTTAAAACTTTCTCAGACATTTATATTCGCTTAAAGCAATATTCGGGTTCCTTCAATAAAGAGTATGAATACGTTTATCATAATGCCGATAGAGGATTTACCTTGCAATATCAAATCATCCTGGCATCTATTGATAAGGATGATACAGCAGATATTATTACTAAAAAGATAAAGTTGGTATCCTGCTTTATTGACCAGTTTATTGCGATACGTGTCTTTAATTTTAGAACAGTGGACTATTCTTCCATAAGATATACAGTGTTTAACCTTACGAAGAGAATTAGAAGGAAAAGTATTGATGAACTCGTAACGATTTTTAAAGACTATATTTCTGGAATGGAACAGTCCTTAAATGGTATAGATGGTTTCTATCTGAATCAATTTACAAGAAGATATATGCTACATATCTTATCGCGAATGACTTACTATGTGGAACAAAATTGCGGTATAAACAGTAGTTTTACCACTTATGTTAATCGTCAGCAAAAAAATCCATACGATATTGAGCATATATGGGCAGATGATTATACACAAGGCAACCATCAAAGCGAGTTCCAGACCGAAGAAGAATTTCAATCCTTTAGAAATCGATTTGGCGGTTTGTTAATTTTGCCAAAAGACAAAAACAGAAGCTATCAAGACATGGAGTACATTAAAAAAGTTACGAAATATGATAGTGAAAACTTATTGGCAAGAACTTTAAATGACAACTGTTATAGTAATAATCCGTTATTTCTACGATTTATGAAGGATAAGAATTTGCCATTTAAACCATATGCTGATTTTAACAAAGCGGATTTAAATGAAAGACAGGAATTATATAAAGAGATTTGTAAAAATATTTGGAACGTTGATTTGTTTGAAGAAATTGCACATTCTTAAATTTTGAGAAAAGGGGGAGGAGGATAAGTTGACAATTGACTACACAGAAAAAGGCTTTGAAGCCAATATAGAAGAAAGTCTTATTTTATCTGGCTATATGCAACGAAAGTTAGAAGGAGTTGCATTAGCCGATTTTAAAAAGAAAGCAATAGATATAGAAACCCTCTTTCAGTTCTTGGAAAGTACCCAAACTAAGAGCATAGAAAGGCTTCAAAAGGTATATAAGGAACAGTATAAAACAAAGATTGTGGATAGATTGACCAGAGAGCTGAATAAGCGGGGGATGATTGACTGCATTAGACATGGCATTAAAGATTATGGTGTGACATTAAAACTTGCCTATAATCAACCAGTTACCAACATGAACCAGACCCTTATCGACCTATATAATCAAAACATTTTCACCGTCAGTAGACAGGTCTACTACAGTGACCAAAACAACAACAGCATTGATATGTTGGTATCCTTAAATGGGCTTCCAATTGCAGTATTAGAGTTGAAAAATCCATTGACGAAGCAAACGGTTGATGATGCAAAGAAACAGTATATGACGGATAGAGACCCAAAAGAGCTGTTGTTTCAGTTTAAAGAGAGAGCAATTGTCTATTTTGCGGTAGACCCAGATGAAATCTATATGGCAACGCGAATTAATAAAGAGAAAACCTTTTTCTTACCTTTTAATAAAGGAAACAACGGAGGAAAGGGCAATCCAGCCGTTGACAACGATTATAAAACTTCGTATCTATGGAAAGATATTTTGCAAAAAAATAGCTTGATAGATATTCTGTTTCGCTTTGTGTTTATTAAGCAAGAGGATATCAAAGACAGCACTGGGGAAATTATTGATAAGAAAGAAACAGTTATATTTCCACGCTATCATCAATTAGATGTCGTGAGAAAGGTAGAAGAACATGTAAAGTCGATTGGCGTGGGACAGAACTATCTTGTTCAACATTCGGCTGGTAGTGGAAAGACCAACAGTATCTCTTGGCTTTCTCACCGATTGGCAAAACTTCATGACTCAGAAGATAATGCAGTATATGATAGTGTAATTGTAATAACAGATAGAAGAGTGTTGGACAAGCAATTGCAGGATGCAGTTTATCAACTGGAACATAAAGCTGGGATGGTAGAAAAAATTGAAAAAGACTCTACCCAATTGGCAAATGCTCTTGTAAATGGCACAAGAATCATTATTACGACTTTGCAAAAGTTCCCTTTTATTATGGAGAAAGTAGGAGAGTTTGCAAGAGGAAAATATGCAATTATCATTGATGAAGCCCATTCCTCTCAAGGGGGGAAAGCGGCCACTGCAATGACGAATATTCTTTCTGATAAAACGCTGGAAGAAGCTCTTGAGGCGGATAGAACAGCCGAGGATAATATGGAAGATATGGAAGAGAAAATTATTGAAACGATTGCGAAAAGTGGTAAGCAGGATAATCTTTCATTCTTTGCCTTTACAGCTACACCGAAGGCAAAAACCCTTGAGAAGTTCGGAACACTTGGAGAAGATGGGAAACCTCATGCATTTCATGTATACACGATGCGACAAGCTATAGAGGAAGGCTTTATTTTAGATGTACTTAAGAACTATTTAACCTATAAAACCTTTTACCAAATTGCTAAGAAGATAGAGGATGACCCAGAAGTATCCAGTAAAAAAGCATCGAAGGAAATCGCTAAATATGTAGCGTTGCATCCTCATAATATCGCTCAAAAGACAGAAATCATGATTGAACATTTCCGTCAGGTGACACGCCATAAAATTGGCAGTAGGGCGAAAGCAATGGTCGTTACTGGCAGTCGTCTTCATGCTGTAAAATATAAACAGGCATTCGATAAATATATCAATAAAAAGGGATATGACGACCTAAAAGCTGTGGTGGCTTTTTCAGGTACAGTTGAGGATAATGGAGTTCCCTATAAAGAACCAGAAATGAACGGATTTGGTGAAAAGGAATTACCAGAAAAATTTCATTCTGATGAATATAAAGTTTTGCTGGTTGCTGAGAAATATCAAACGGGATTCGATGAACCATTGCTTCATACGATGTATGTTGATAAAAAATTAGATGGGATTAAGGCGGTACAAACCTTATCACGTCTAAATAGAACGTGTAAAGGGAAGAATGATACATTTGTATTGGACTTCTTGAACGAGGCTGAGGATATTCAAAAAGCCTTTCAGCCTTATTATGAAGTAACAGGTCTTGAAAGCACAACTGACCCCAATCTTCTGTATGATTTGCAACGGGAACTGGATGCCTGTCAGGTTTATACGGAGGAAGAAATAAACGAAGTCTGCCAATTGGAGTTCAGTGAAAAGAAAAAGACAACCAAAATCCAGGAAAAACTTAATTCTATCCTGGATAAAGGGGTGGAACGATATAAGAAGCTACTAAAAGAGCAACAAGATGACTTTAAAGGTGCTTCGACTAAGTTTATCCGCACGTATTCGTTTATCTTACAAATTGGGCCATTTGCGGATGTGGAAATGCATAAGCTATATGTCTATTTGAATTATCTTCTTAAAAAACTTCCTAAAATGGGAAGTGATGCTGTCTACTTGGCGGATGATATTGCTCTTCAATATTATCGAAATGAGAAAGTATTTGCAGGAAGTATTTCACTTGCCATACAGGGTGAGTCTGAACTAAAGCCGACCACACATGGAAAAGGAACTGGGAAGGAAGAAGAAAAGGAAAAGCTATCTTCTATCATCGACAGATTGAATGATAAGTTTGGAACGGAATTCACCTCAACAGATATTCTTTCCTATGACCAGATAAAGGAAGACATCATCAACAATGATGACTTAGCTCAAAAGGCTAAAAATAACTCTAAAGGCAATTTTAAATACTCCTATGAAACTGCCTTTTTAGATATTGTCATACAACGCATGAGTCAAAATGAGAAGTTCTTTATGAAAATCCTTGAAGACTCGAACTTCAAGAATACCATTATGGAATTCATGCTCGATGAAGTCTATGAAGGTTTGAATAATCGACCTTATTTTGATTAAAAAGTGACTACTGTTGGCGCACAAACGTGTTAAGTGTATGAAGTTCAAAATGCAATTTAGCACCACAAAAAACACTACAAATAGTGTTCAAATTAACTTAAAAGACGACAGCGTTTTCGCTGTCGTTTGAACATTTATTTTAGCTTGAACTAACAAAATACCAATTTTTGTCCATCTTCTCTATTTCTTTGAAATCTCCATCAAACGCTTTTGTAGAAGGGTTTTGGTCATTTGGTGTATATACGAAGCCAGAAAAATTATCTAATATTCCTCGATAGGTAAAGAAAAGGATACTATATCCATTACCTGTTTTTTCAATAATTATATCACCGCCACCAACAGATAGCCCCTGATATTGTTTAGGCAAATGAATGAGCCAAGGACTGTCTTTAACATTTGGATTAAGTGCTCCTTGCTCAACCATCTTAGCCACTTTTTCTCTTTCGGATTTGTTCATTTTGAAATCCATATCCAATACTATTTGATTAAATGGTGTGGTGAATAACAATATGATGGTAATTACTTGGAGTATAAGGGGTTTCCAGTCCCTTTTTTAATTAAAGATATAAACGCATATACCGTCATAATGATGAAAAAACCAAACACCATTAGCAAAACGGGTAAAATAAAAAATCCCGTTACTAAGTCGATAATTTTCCATTGAAAGAAACAATATAGAATGGCTAATAAACTACTTAAACATGATAGGCGTAACACATTTTTCGGCTCCATCTTTCCCCAACCTTTATCCTTTTTAATTTCATATAAATTATTTTTGGTGAGCAAATTAACAGTATTTTTAAAACACAAAACTCTTGGACTTCCAAGTGTTCCTCTTTTGATGCTGTTCATTTAGTTTCGGACACGATAATTCCATTTACTTTGTTGTTATTCAAACCAAATTCAATACTGATTTTTTTTACTTTATCAAGATAACCTATAATATTGGAACCTGTATCAATTCTTTCGTAATAGTTTTTGCCATATGCCTTAATTACTTCATCCTTACTATCTCCTTTTGAAATTCCCTTGTTGGTTGCATATTTATCGCTTGAAATAAAATACCGCGTCACCTTTCCATTGAATAAGCGAAAATCTACATCGTAATTTTTATCATTTTCTCCAAAGATATAATAGCTTGATTTGGGCTGTTTAATCCATTCAATAAAGTTTGGTTTTCCAAATACGTCTGTTATCTTATCTTGAGTTGAATTAATAAAAATAGATTTTATATTTTCATCAGATAAGTCAATACTTTTTGTACTGTTATAAAGTTCCATTTTGTCATTAGAAGATGGGTCACAACCGACTAAAAACAAAATAAGAAAGAACGAACTTATTAACAATAAATTTATCCTATCTTTTCCAAACACATTATCTCCCTCCATTTTCAATTATGAGTAAAAGTTCCATTGTTTTATACTTAGTAATTTTATGTATATAGAGTTTCTATGTATAAAGTTATAATAATATCATTACTGTAAATAAGCAACAGTTTTAGAATAAATAGGCTCTTAGTTGACCTGTTTTGATATTTATTATGCACTATACCGTTTGACCCAGAAGGTGAGCCAATTAATTAGGGTTTGAATTGCAACTCTATTTGAGGGACAGGAAGGTATTGGTTTATTGTGGTAATATGGAGGTGAGAGGGTGATAAATAAAGTGTCTATTTTAATTGGAATTTTCTTTTTTATAGGAGGACTATTACTAATTAGACTTGCAATTAGTGAAACAGCTTTAGAAGTAAAAGAGAATGGGAAATTAAAAGGAATTGCTCTTATTTTAATAGATGCAATAGTTGGAGTGTTCAATGTAACGACTAAAAAAGCAAGCAATTTTCTTGTTCTTGGGATTTTATCATTGTTGATAGGCTTTATCATTACAATTAATTAATTTTACTACATATCGAGGGCAATTTTTTTGAAATTATTGTAAACGAGCACATTATATCAGATTCTCTTTTTCACTTTAATCCAGAAAAAAGTCTGAATTAACGTGCTTATTTTTTCACTTTAATTCAGAATGTGCAAAGTCTTGTTCAAATTACTTCGGCATTTATAGCAAACACTGCCAATATCATCGATGGCATTGATATTTAGAACAGGATAAATCGTTTCATTTGTTCTTACCATTCTTTAATAGCATCTCAATTCCACTTCCACAACCTAAACCATATAGGATTGCAAGCCCATTCTTTTGTGTGATAATCAGTCGAGAAGCGACAGCAATGACTATTATCAATACCAACCATCTCAATACGTGTAACCATCTCATACCATCACCACCATATCAAAACATTCCCTCGTCTTCTATATTACTGTATTTTTCCAAACTTAAACAAATAGCAACTTTACGATAACAGAATAAGTAAAAAATATAGAAAAACAATTTTAGACCGAAATCTCCTGAATACCCCAAATTTCAACTTTAAGATTAGTAACTTCTATTTGTAAAATATTAGGTAAGACACTATTCGACACAAATGCTATTTTTTCAATTGATTTTCTAAATTATACTTCTTACATTAAGTAATTTTAATCAACGAAGGAGGAAGTATAAATTGGGAAATATAGTATCAACAAGCATTTTTGATGATTTAAAACAACAGGTTTTTGACAAAAGAAGATGGGACAAAACGACTTTTAAGGTTTTTTCATACGAGGCGGGATTGGGTAAGAGCCTAACCACACAGCAGTTTTTGGCTGAGGCAGAGGATAGAGCCTTATATGTGCAAAGGTTCGTAAAAGACGGGGCGCTGGATGAAACAGTGGAACGTATTAATGAAATAGCAGGAACTAAAGTAGCTGTAAGATTAGCAGAGGATGAAATCAAATCAGGTAAGGCACGAAAAGGAGCTATAAATGCAAGAGTTCTCTGCATTACTCACCAGCTATACTACAGTATTTGCAAGGGGAATCATCAGGATTTAATTGCAGACAGGAGTATTTTAGTAATAGACGAGTATCCAGACTTATTAGAACAAATTACAGTAGCGGATAGAGAAATAGGACAATTATGGGCGACCTTTTATCAATATGGATTGAAAGAAACCGATGAACTTGCCAGTCTATTTAGAGACCTAATAAGGGATTATTCATATAGTTTCGAGATACAGAAAAACAAAGAAATGATATTTGTCCATTTTAATGAGGAGAAGTATGACAAATACAAAGAGGTTATTGACAGATTGTTTAAGAAGGCTGACCAGATAAAAAAGGCAGAACATAAAGAGCTACTATTTAAGTTTCAGCAGTTGCTCCATAATGGCGGTTATTTTTATGAGTATGCCTTTCATACGGTGGATACGACACCCAAGTTTGCCATGTTAGACTGCAATATCATCTTGGATGCCAATGCGGAGCAGGACTATAGATACGCTCTTTCAAACAAATTCCAGGTAATAAAACAGCCGAAAGTTTTCGATAATTCTAATGCAGTATTTTATCATTATGATGTGAATACCAGCAAAAAGGCGTTGAAAGGATATAAGAACCTGATTGAAAAAGCCTTAGAGCAAATAGATTTGAAGGGTTCTACAGGTATTCTGTTCATTACCGAGAAAAGTCAGAAGGAAAAGGTAGAGAAAGAAATTGAGGGATATTTTAATAAGACGTTGAAGGAAGTACAAGAAGCATGGGGATACCCAGTAACTGTAGATTATTTTGGTAACCTAATTGGAAAAAATTGTTACCGTAATTATAATACCGTTATAATGTTAAAGACTCCGAATTTTTCCTACGAATCCTATACCCTCTCTAATTTTCTATACAGTAGTATGGAAAACCTGCCAATCGGTAATATCTCTATTTTCCAGGATGAAACTGTAGAAAAAATCAGGATATCAACCACCGCGGGAGAGATGTATCAAGCTATCAGGCGTATCGCTCGCTCTAATACTGGAGATGCCAGAATATATGTTTTTAATAACAATCAAGATGTCATTGATATGGTTCTCGAACAACTACCTGGGATTCAGTATCAGAAATCTCAGATGGATGTTGAAAAAGTAGGAAGGGAAGAAGGGGGAAAGGAGAAAGTGATAAAAGAGAAAAAGATGACAAAGTTTGATATGACAGTTGAAAAAGTCAAAGCCATCCTCACAAACCTTAAACAGTCAAATATAAAAGAAATACAGAAAGAACAAGTAAGGGTTGAGGCTGGGGTTAAGGACAAGTCAAATTTCTCCAAGTTACTAATAGCGTTAAAGCCATTTTTGGAAACAAATCAGATTGATAAAGACACAAATAAACAAAGATTTATTTTTAGATAACAGTATTACATTGGCAAGGGATGTCCTTATAGGCATCCTTTTTTCTATGAAATCGCAAAAGTTGTCTTGCACATACGTTTGGTTAAAGAGCCAGAACAGAATATTTTACGACTTATTTAAGCTGTAGTCGATTATTCCTAAAAATTGTTAAGATTTTTCAAGTTCATCAGTTGTATTCAAGGAACTCTGTTTATACAAAACACTGGATGAATTGAAATCAAAAACCATTACTTTTAACATAAGCCAAATGGATAATAAGAACCACATCTATAAAAAAAGTCAGAAAACTACTTATCCATTTGCTTTTTATTATACTTTTCATTTGATTAGCATTATGACAACTTGATTAGATGGTATTGGATTCTTTTGGTAACAAAAGAGCCTTTTTAGTGTATTGGTACTTTTAAAAAGATGTATAGTTCAGTTTATTATTATATTTGGATTTTTCTAAGAGGTATTTGACAATTGCATAAGATGGTTTTCAAAAAACAGCTTGGCTGTTGATTAAAAGTTGTTTTTATTTTAATAGACCATAGATTTTTCAGAAGATTATTTTTAAGGTGCTACTGACACAATTTTAAGTGATGGTAAGTATAATCTATCTCTATCGTTAGGAATGCAATATATTATGAGATAACCATCAAAAGTGGTAAAAAACCAAACACCCCTTTATATAAGAGAAGAATAAAATAATACCACTTTTTCTGTAAGTATTTAGACATAATTTCAGTCAAACCTTCTTTTCAAGCGAATGTGTGGGACAACTTTTTAACGCTTTAACTTATAAAGTATCAACGAGGTTGCTTCAGAATATTTGGAGCATTATTTGGCATGATTTCGTTTTCTTGAAATAGAGGGATTTGAAGGCTCATTGAAGAATTTTAAAAGACTTGATGATTTCATCCTGTTTATGGAGTGCTACTGAATAAGGCAATATGTTGTAGGAATTATTTATATTAATGTGAGAAAAGGTGTGAAGTTATTTGAAAGGTTATAAAGCAATGCTATTTGATTTAGATGATACCTTACTTAATAGGGATAAGGCAGTAGAAAATATGTTTTTCGTTATTTTAGAAAAGTGTTATGAGGCAGTTAAACATTCAACAGAAAGCCAAATGCTACAAAAGTTCAGAGAATACGATAAAAGAGGCTATGGCAACAACGATAAAGCAAAAGTATTGGAATCATTTTTTGATGAATTTCCACCAATATATAGATTGCCACGCAATTATATTCAAGATTTTTGGAATAACCATTTTCCTCATTGTTTTTCAATAGACCAAAATTCTATAAATATCGTAAATGTTATAAAGAAGCATGCTAAAGTTGCGATTATAACAAACGGCTCAACTCAGAGACAAAAAGCTAAAATAATAAACACTAATTTAGATAGTTGTTTTGATACGATAATTATTTCTGAAGAAGCGGGATTTAGTAAACCTGACAAACGCATATTTGAATTAGCATTAAATAAATTCAATGTGCAACCTGAAGACGCATTATTCGTAGGAGATGACATAGAAAAGGATATTGATGGATGTCAGAATGCAAATATAAAGGGCATATGGTTCAATCCTCATATGTTCAAGAATGAAACTGAAATTAAACCATATGCCGAAATCAATTCTCTGGATAGATTACTAAGTTATTTTACAAAATAAACACAAACTTTTCATTAATTAAGCAACCATCAATGGAACTTCTGTCGACCAATGAAGGATGGGATTTGCAACTTTAAGTAGAGAATATCGTCTATATAAGAAATGGAATAATAAGGTAGGTTATTAAATGCTATCATATAAACGCAAATATCTATTTTTCACAACGATTATTTTGTTAATTCTTTTATTGTTTGGTTGCAATGAAAAAGAAGTATAACAAGCGAAGAGCAAAGAAAAAAACAACAATATTACAATTGTTAAATTAGACGGCAAAACAATTATTAGTGCAACTGTCTCAAGGGTTGGAAAAAATATGTTACATGTTAAAAAACCACACATAACTTATAAACAAAAAAATTCCAAAGAACTTCAAATTTTTGTTGATGCAATCCAAAGAGCAGAAAAAATGAATGGTATTGGTGATGTGACATCGCCTGATTATCTTATAACATTGACATTTGAAGACAAAACAATATCAAAATATACGCTATGGTTAAGGAATGAAGGTGGTTACCTTATGAATGAGATGGATAGTTATCATATTTATAAACTACCAAAAGATTTAATTGATGATTTAAATAAAATTGTAGAATGAAACGATAAATAAAAACAATCGGCAATGATTTTCTGTCGATTGTTTTTATTTAAGATAAATTATTTCTTTGATGTCATGCCAAGTCGTTGAGCTGGAGTTAGTTTCTTTCCATCCAAAGACTTGAAAAGTAAACAAACGTTGTAATAAGTCCGAAGTTCGTAAGACTCATTTTTTGCGTACTTCGGATTAAAAATGTTCGTGTCAATTGTTTCATCTGACTCGTATTTCTATGTTTAGTATTCCGTTATTTGCTTCTTTTAACATATACCGATTTTCTTCTCTATCGTCTTCATGCCAAGGAACATAGATATTTTTTATATGCTGTTGGTTCTGGTCTAAAAACTGAATCATCACAATGTCGTTATAGTTGAGGATTCTCCCTAATATATTTGGTCTTTCTTCAACATGATTACTCAGCTTATTACCGATAAATGGTTCAAGGAATTCTTCATAATCCGAATCATTATAGTGTAATTCTGATTCATTTTGATAGATTAAATCTAATAATCCATATTCGCTACGGAAGGCAGACAAACCTTTGTAGGGATAATGTTCAAAAGGAGTTAGTGTTCCAAATTCCATTCTTTTCACACGATTTATGGGGATAACGATAGATTCGCAATTTTCAAATACCATCTCGATAAAGGCAACATTCTCCATTCTCAATCTCCCAACTGTATACTCTATTTGAGTTTATTTTACCATTTTTTAGTAATTGAAGAAAAGTAAATCACTCCATTCTAAAAAATCACATATGAATTCACATTAATAATCACATACCCTTACAATTGATGACTTGCTCGAACATTATTCGACCACTTTTCAAATTCATAGGATTTTTTAATTGTTAAAATAAAGTTATAAGGAAAGAACCAATGAAAGGAGCTGACGGAATGACCATCGAACAAATTAAAATAGCCATTGACCAATTGGAAAGAACGCTGTTTCTCCATTCACTACAACCACTGGCGATGGAAGAGCTGGAACAAATGCAGGAGAAGGTAAAGGAGCTAAAGGAATCCTTTTTAGAAACTTCCTTTGAAGGCATCAGCGTTGCGGAACTGGAAGAAATTCGATTTCAGTTGTCGGAAATTAGTTACAGCATCATTATCTCTTTAAAAGAGAAGTTGCATCTGAGTGTAACAGATGATATTAGAAAACTGGAAGGTTTATACAGAATAGCTTAATGAAAAATGAAGGAGGAAGAAATATGAGCGAATTACAGGAAGTTAAAGAAAAAGAATTAGAAGGTTTTAAATATAAAGCTATCTTTGAATAGTAAAAATCTACCACACCTTCCGTCTTTTGTGCCACTCTTTGACAAGTAATTTATCAGCCGTTGACACTACATTTACCAAGAAACTCTTCATCACAGTCAAAGGCGGGACGAATCCCTTCTACCGACCGTTCCAAAGGCATCCTTGGGACGCTCCCTACGGTCGTTTAGGACAGCCTGTATTTGATAATTGAATTTTGAGCCACTCCGATTATAACAATTTGAGCCACTTGGAATTTTGCAACTGGAAAATCTGTAATGTATTGACATGGAGCATCCAGAGGAATAATTTAGCTCGAAGGGCGACACAACAGGATGTTTCGAGTGGCAACAGGCCTATCGTGTCTCTCACTCCATATCAAGACGGTGTTCTTACTGGAAATGGAGTGGCTCACGTTTTCATGAGCGATGTGGCTCAATATTATTTGGGCAAATACACAGCCTATCATATCCACCTACTCACTATCAAGGACCGCTTTGCTTACCTTATCCACTGGGATTCATTTTAACCAAAGTGTTTCTGGTAAACTTCATGGCATTCCTTGGTACAAACAATCGCGTTAGTGGTACATTTTGTTGCAATTTTCTTATCTCAGCTTTATTCTTATATATATAAGTCAATTATATTATCAAATTCAATTATAGAGGCTTCTTGCAATAGATTTTTTCTTTTTTGTAAAAAAAAGGAAATTTTTTGTTTATTGTCAAGAGACCTCTATTTTTATTTTAAAAACAATAAGTAGGAGATAACAATGCCTGAAAAATTTAATGTGATAAAACATACGGAGAAGCCAGAATGGTGAATATGGGAAGGAACAATGGTAGTAAAATTCTCATGTCATTCAGAAGTGGTGGGTGCTTACATCGAATCCTACAAGGAAATGTATTCTGAACAAGGATATGAATTATTGGACAATTCTATTGAAAAAGGCAGTATGTTTGCAAGGGTAAAATTATTAATCAGACCTATAAGAGAAGCGAAAGAATCTAAGTAGGAGTTAATTCCTAAAAATCAGGGTTATTAGGAGATGAATGGAAGTGGTGATTTTAATGGATGAAGTAAAGGGGAAAGAACACGATGATTTTTTTAACGAATTTCTAAAAGAGATTCAAAGGGAAATTGATTATCACACTAACGGCGGAACGAGTTTTAGAAGGACTTCGGCAGAATTCTCATTGCAAGTTGCTATGGCAATTGGGGAATTCTCACCGTTTTTGGACAGAAAGAGTTCTGAAGAAATCGTCACTCGATTACATCCCAATCTAAGCATTGAGAAAAAGAAAGATATTTCAAAAATGATGAATGTAATAGCAAGAGAACTATATCGAAAGGCAAATATGGCGGATGAAATTAGGCGATATTTACAGGAACGTAAACAATAGTCTTAAGGCATTATCATTTACCAAAAAGGAGTGAAAAGTAATGGTGACATTAATTGTTGTAAGTCTATTTGCTTTAGCCATTATTGCGGTTTTAGCAGTGCTGTCTATAAAAGTAATTTTAAAGAGAAGGAGATAAAGGTCTGTGCGGATTACATCGTTATTTGCAACTAAAACGTTTAAGCTATTACTGGAATTTGATTATCGGGAATACTGTCTTTTAGATATCAAGCAATTCTTACAAAATGAGAAGGGGAAGTTAGCGGAACTTTGTAATGATAGTGATATGTTTCAAACAGCAACAGTTGATAGAATCGCAGGTACAGTTGTTTGGGAAAATGGGGTAGATTTTGACCCTAAAATTCTATATAAGTCCTCCATTAATATTGACCATATTTTGGGCTAAAGGAGAGTGAAGATATGAGGGATTCTGAACCATATGTAATTGGCTATGCTGAAGGCTTTGAAAAAGGTTTTATTAAGGCTGTGGAATTGGTAAATGCAGTTTCTTTGGATGAAGAGCAACGGATGTTGTTAGCAAGGGGAAGTTTGGATTACTTACCGTTCCCAAAAATCATGGAACTTTTTCGTCTCAGTGTTTCTCAAGGAGCTGAGATACTGAACCAGGAAGAGTTTGAGGAATATGTAAAAGATGAATTTGATTTATATGTAGAAAATGATGGGTTTTTCAGCAAAGAAGAAATGGATGGAATTTATCAATACAGATTGAAACTGTCAAAAAGATATATTGAAGACACCCCTGCTCAAGAGATAATAAGTTTAAACAAGATTTTGTCAAAGGACTTAAAGAAATTGCTGATGGAATATATAGAGGGACAGGAGAAGGCGGATAGTAAGGAAAGAGGTAAAGGAGAGAAAGAATAATGGGACAATATCTGCAAATGGGAATTTGCTATCGAATGGAAATTGATAAAAAAAGATTGGACAAGTTAGGAGTTACATTTGAAAAATTGAAGAATGAATTAAATAAACAATTTGATTTATCACTGTATGAATTAAATGAAACACAAGATGAATTGGTTTTTGAAATTAAAAAGGGAGTTATATTGGAACAATTGCTGGAATTCATGCAATTTGAGTATTCAATGTATCCCCAGCAAGAGCCATATGCTGATTGTTTTAAATCGGCTGTGGAAACAATCGGAGGTTTATCGTCATTTGAAGAAATAGTAGAAGTGGCAGAAGAGAAAAAATATCCTTGCTTTCAATCTAATGTTATTACCAGTGAAATCAAAGTAGATTGGAATTTATTGAAAATGGATATATCGATGTTTGTGTTATTTCTGGATGGAAAGATAATAATGGAAGGGTATAATTCGTTTCTAAGATATATCGAGAATAATGTAAGAGAGTTGAGCAAAAAATGGACGCTTGCAGGAGCATTTAAATGTTACATAGAATGATATGTTGGACTTTCGATGGGGTCTTGGAAAATCGCCTTTTATAAAACGGACTTGATTAAGAAATCAAAAATAAACTCAGAGAGAATTAACTATAATGAAACATACAGACAAAAAAGGAGGCATAGTAAATGCTAAATATGGTTGGGACAATTCATCAAATAACTGGAAACC
The DNA here is from genome assembly GCF_013248975.1 of Neobacillus endophyticus. Lineage (GTDB taxonomy): Bacteria > Bacillota > Bacilli > Bacillales > Cytobacillaceae > Neobacillus > Neobacillus endophyticus. Next base: position 733,703 of record NZ_JABRWH010000001.1, on the reverse strand, counting down.
TCGAAAATGATAAAAAGAGCATGAGGATATTGAAAAGCCAGAGAAGAGCAATATTCGTTGTTATCATTCTTGTTATGATAATTGATATTAGTGATTTCCTTACACATACAGCTACATTCTTTCATGGTGTTTTAACTGGTGTAGTCTCTGTGACATGTACAAAAGGTTTATTTATCAATTTTAAGCTAAGTAAAAGAATTGGAACAAGAATTAGGGAGAACTTGGATTAGGACTGCATATTTGCCTTAGAAGAACTGCGAGTTAAATGTTGCGGTTCTTTTCTTTTTTCCTGTATTTTACGCTTCTTTAGCTTTTTATGGAACGTGGATACTTTTCAAATTTTGCACTTACAGAATGAGAGAAGCCTGTATGATGTATATATGAATCCAATTTTATAAAATATAACATATATTATAGAAGAAACTCGGAAAAAAAGATATTAACCTTTCAGGGTATGGTGCGATTCATGTAAAAGCACCTATTGAAATATCAAATAATGTGATTAATGTCATTTTTATACTTTGATACAAAATATCAAATTTTACCATTTTAGATATATGAAGGTATTGTAAAGGGAATATCCGAATACATAACCCTAAAGTTTTTGGACAGCAAAAAGAACCACCCAAGCCGAACGAAGCCAAGTGGTTCTAATGCTAAACGCAAAAAATAGTTATGGAACCAACCACCTTTGTAGGTAGTTGCCGAAAGACTTGGTTTAGGAACACCGAGCCTTTTGTTACGATTAGTATAACACTTATATACCAAAATCTTTAAATAGAAAAGCTATATATATCCATTATTTCAATCGTGAATGAAAACTATTGACGTTTAAATGTGAAAAACACTTTTATAACATGCTTTCCATCATCTGATTTGATTCGCTAATATTCCTAAAAAACATCCGTTCCTCAAATTATCACTCCTCCTATTTTATCAATTCATTGTTTAGGGCTTATTTCTCCAAAGAGAAAACACAACCACTTTTTCAATAATTAACAAATGAGTGGCTTTAAATGTTAAATTTTGTGATTGTAATACAAAGAAACTCATAATCTTTTATAGAGGACAAGTAAGGGGTTGTGCTATTTTGAATAACTTTTTAGTTCTGACTATGATAATTCTTCTAATACTTATAATCATTATTGTGTGGATTTACTTTGCTGTGAGACATAGACAACAGGCTATACAAGTAATTTCACTACAAAATTTTATGAATAGTTATCATTTGAATAAAATGGACAGTGAGAAAAAAATACAACAACAGATAAAGTTAATCCTGTTCAAAATAAGTGGAGTGTAAAAGAATTTAAGAAGATTTTACAGAATCCCCCTTTTGAATTAATTCTTCCAAAAAATTCGATTTTATCTATGGAGGAACTTACGGGAGCGTATGTAAGTAAGGTCAAAGGTGGTAGTAAAAATGATAAACAAGTGGATTTATTATACAAAACACCTAAAGGGGATACAACTATTTGGGAATCAAATTTTAAGGTCCTTCAAGATGAACCTTTGAATAGCTATGAAACAACATATATAGGAAATCACGAATGGAATTATGATAAGGATTTAAAACTTTTTTATTCAAATATTAATGGGTTGCAAATACAAGTAACAGGAGAAATTCCGAAAGAACAATTAATAAATATCATAAAATCATTAAATACTAACCACTTAAGTAATGAATCGACTGATTCGAACTAATAGGTTTGCAATTGATATTTTTTATTATATATGTTGGAACTTATTCTTAAACAAATTGAACATGATTTACAAATGGGGGAATATGAATGAGTTCATTTTTATCAGTCTTCATTATTGAATTAGCAGTTCTCGCTGATTACTTTTGGTTTGATGTTGATAAAAAAAGGTGGGGATGGTTGAAAAACTTGTCCAAACTTAATAAAGTGTTATTTTTTTTAGGACTTACAATCATTTCAATATTAATTTATTTTAGTTTAAGCACCGAATATTTCTAATTGATGTGTAAGTTTAAAAGGGACAAATAAATGATTCTTTTTTTTGTGCTTCCACAGGAACAAGCAAATATATAAAAGCTGTGAAATATAACAATAACTGAATTCGCAATGCTTTTAGTATTTCTCAGTGCATAATGCAAGATATAGAAAAAAGCTCAATGAATCCTTTGTTTAAACCACCAAGGTAGTTTTTCGTGATGTTTAATTTGTTTTATCCAAAAGTCAGGAGGCTCATACCGAATCAGTGAATAATCAAGTTCATAAGTATTTGTAGCCAACTGAATAAGTAACATTTTCTTTAATTCTGTCGGATGAATATCTTTTGTTTTAATGGTTATTACTTCAACACCATTTCGTTTTGGAGTTCCTACAATAACCACTTGATTACCTTTTGTATAAGCTGAAATCACATTTGTTTGAAAAATAACCATGTATAAGTCAAGGTTCGTTCTATTTTGAAAGGTTGGAAAACTAATGCCGATTTGATTTTCAAAGTTAAATAAACCCGAAAGTCCAATATCATAAATAGGGTATAAACGATGTTGTGCGTAATAAATATTGCTGGGAATATAGCTCCATCTACCGCCAGCATAAGTGCTGTGCCATTGTTCTTGATAAACGGGCCTCTCATAGTTTGGCTCATTTTTTATTTTATTAAAAGGGATTTTTGCCCCTTTACTTAGAACTTCAGAAATAGGAAAGGTTTTAGAAGGGTAGTGGCTCTCCTTTTCTTGTTGTTCGGGAGATTTAAGGAGAGTAATTGGTTGAGGTGGTTCAATGCTTTTTAACCTTCTTTCCAGTTCAACTGAAAGGCTATCATTTTCATGTTGATTATTTGATGCGTAAGTAAGTTTGCTAAAAGCAATAAATAAAGCTACGGAGTATAGGCATATATAAACAATAATTCTTTTTGGCATATACAATCACCTCAAAATTAATATGGTACAGAAAAAGATAATTATACTGTATGAAAATGTACGATGAATTTATTATATTGAAAAAGGTGGGTGACCCGATGGGGAACATAACTTGGATAAATGGTAATTACAAAGAAGATAACCGTATTTTTGATTCCAAAAATCAAGCAGAGGAATGGGCGGATGCATTACTTCCAGATTCCTCTCCATATTTATTAGGTAAGATTGATGTGGGCTATGCGACTCCTGATGAAAAGGTAATCAAATGTTAGAATCGCTTTTACCTGAATGGGCATTTTACAACAACGTTAAAATAAGCATTCGTAAAGATAAAGTATTCAAAGATGGTCAAGTAATATATAAAATTTGGACACAACAAATTTGAGTAGGGAATGAAATATATATCTTTTCTTAATAACTGAAAAAATCAAATTTTTATTTTAAACCGTAGAATATCATCAATAGCTGTTGTTATCTTTGGATTTATCCCTTTAGATAGCTTAAAAGAAAAATAACTTCTCAACTTAACTAAGGGTTGCTATGGCAACCTTTTTTTAAACTTTGTCACTAACTTCCAGCATTTTTGAATAGGAATGTTATAAGAAACGGTTTAAGAATGGATACGTAAAGTTTAGAAATTGAACATAGGGGGGAGTAAATTGAGATGGTTTGATAAATTTTTTAGCCTATTTAGGTTTGATTATGTCTTAATTTACACTGCAATAGGTGATGAAGATTGTATAAAAATGATAGGTAAGTTAAACGAAAATGGAATTCCATACAAAACAAAAGTACGAGGTATTTATGCAGGGCGTAAAAAACGTGATTTAGGATTCGATACTAAACTATCCCAATATGACATTTTTGTTGAAAAAGGTTTTGAGCACAAAGGTCGTAGTGTAATTAATGAAAAATAACTTTCTTATTTTTGTAACGAGTGCAGAGGACAAGATGGAAACATTTCAGAGACCTTAAAAATAGTTTACCAAAGAAACATTAAAGAGTTTAGATTATAAAAATTGAAATTAATGGTAAAACGCAATTTGTTTATAATATTTATAAATGTATGACCTGATACAAAGGGGAAATCATTATGTCGGTTATTAACAAAATTATTACATGGCAATATACTCCGATGTTATCCATTGGCTTTATGACTGGTGTATTTATAAAACATATTGGACTTTTGGATGGGGTATTATTTGGTCTCGCAACATACTTTTTAGTTAAGGCAATTTTATTTAGGATAGATTCGAATAATAGTAAAGAGGAATGATTCTCTTTTTCTTTATTTAATTGGATATTTATGACATCAAATGGACTGTTTCGACAGCCCATTTTCATTTTAGTTATTAAAATATGCCTGTTTATAAAAATTAGTGGTTTGTAAATAATATCACCATCAAAATCAAAAAGAATTGAGGTTATAAATTGATACTTATTAATCGTTTAATCTTGTCCATAATCCTGTTATTGAGTAGTCCGATGATAATCCATGCTAAAGAGATAAAGTATAACCACAACAGCAAAACCATTTCAGAAATAAGGAAAAAAGCCAATTTTACTATTTTGAGTCCGAATAAGATTCCTGACGATTGGACATTAGAAATTAAAACTTCTCCCTGGATAATGCTACATTATATGGACAGCAAGGATACCGAGCTGATAGTAGCTATTCATTTGAGCAAAGGATTTCCATTATCTGATGAAGATTTTCCACATTCTCAAAAAGTTGATATAAATGGAAACACAGGTTATTTTCAGGAATGGATAGATAGTGGTGAAGTTGATAAAAAAGGAGACCCTATAAGGGGTGGTTTACTGAATTGGGTACAAGATGGTACTAATGTGGAAATGAGTAGTTCAAGATTATCCAAAGAAAGAATGTTAGAAATTGCAAGGTCAATGAAATAAGTTCTTTTCCCTTTCCTTTTGTTGATTACGGAAAGGTTGTTCTTGTTAGATATACAGCTGGGTACAGCGTTGACATATAAGTAATCCCCATGATTCTTCATAAAAAAATTGCTTAAAAAGTTATGTGTATAGTTTTTTGATTCTTAAATGAAGAGAAGGGTGTGTTAAATCCGTATGGCTCTGTTTGATAAAACAGTCAACTCTCTGCATAACTGACAATTATGTTGCAAGATTATTTTGACAGTGATTTTGCTTGAGAAATGGCGGATTATCACTATAATTAGATTATAGAAATAAATTTCAATTTAACAGGCGTTATCGTTTTAGGAAGTTCTACTTTTAAAAAAAGTAGGATTTTTGCCTAAAGTGATAACGCCTTTTTGTGTTGACTAAAAAGTATGGGAGTGATTGTAAATGATTACTAACTTTATTCGGGAGTTGGAGCGGGAAGGAAAGAGCCATCTAACTATTCGAGCATATACAAAGGATATTCAGCAGTTTTCTGATTGGTTATTTGAAACAATCGGTTATAAAACAGATGCAATTACAGAAACAGACCTTCGAGAGTATCGTCAATTTTTAAATTTATTAAAAAAGTTGAAAGTTACGAGCATCAATCGAAAAATCAAAAGTGTTGTCCGTTATCAGCGTTTCCTTTATAAGCAGGGCATTTGTAAAGAGGAAGTGGATTTAAAAAAAGTCCTGCAAAGAAATAACATTGAATTTGACTATGATGTAAAAATCGTTGAAAAGCAAGATTTGTACAGATTAAAACGTACTATTGAGGCTGAGGGAAATAGGAGAGATATATTAGTGTATTATCTACTTTTTGGAACAGGTGTTAGATGCAGTGAAATGGTCTCTGTTGAATTAGATGATATTTACATTACTGAGAGAAATGGAAAAAACAATTACAGCTACCTAATGATTCGGAATGGAAAGGGTAGCAAAGTAAGAAAGGTAAATTTGAATAGTGAAGTAGTGAATGCGATAAAAGCCTATTTAGAAGTAAGACCATCAGTATCCTCCAAAAAGTTGCTACAAGGTCAGAGGGGAACGCTAACAAGGTTAGCAATTAATAAACTTTTAGAGAAATACAGTAAGAAAGCCCAACTTGATTATATTGTTAGTCCCCATATGGCAAGGCATACGTTCTGCTCAAATTTGATTAAGGAAGGAAAAGTAGACCCAAAAACTGTTGCCATTTTAAGCGGCCACAGTTCCGTTGATACGCTTTATCGTTTTTATGTGAATAGTAGTGCAGAAGATAAACAACGTGCAGTGGATAATCTAAACGTGTAGATTATTGGGTTCTATCCTTTAGATATTTTAGGAAGAAATCGAATTTTGACGAGTTTCTTCTATTATATATTCTCCATTTAATGATTGGTTTTTAGAAAGGATTGAGAAAAATGCCCGTTTTAAAATATGAACAAACAACAAAGAAAATAGCAAAATTGATAGAAGAAGGATACGGTCAAGGAGAGGGGATAGCGTACAAACCGTTTTTGGATGTAATACGGGTATCTTCGAAAGGAAGAATCAGTCGTATTAAAGGGCTTAGTGGAAGGGTTCATCATTTTTTATCAGATTCAGAGACAAGACTGTTCTACATATATGAATTTGCAGGAAAGGAAGATATTCGGGAACATTATCCTCTGTTAGAAGGTATGGAAGAGATTATTCCGAATTTGGATGAAGAACTGCTTAAGCGTTTGGTTAATCAAAAAACTGGAGAGCCACTTATTCTTACAACGACCTTTTTAATCACAGAAAAAGATGAAAACGGAGAACTAAGCTATTTTGCCAGGTCTGTAAAGGATTACAGGCAGTTAGAAAATAAACAGGTAATCGAACGCTTTGAAATAATGAAAAAATATTGGGAAGCCAGGGGAGTAGAATACGGAATTATTACGAATAAAGAGATACCTTTGATGGTTGCAAAGAATATAGAATTCATTCATCCCTATTTCCATTTGGAGGAATACGGCATTAAAGATAAAATGCAGGGATTTTTGAAAAACCGTCTTGTTGACATGATTGGTAATAGTGAAACAAAGCAAATAAACGAAATTCTAAGCATGTTTGATAACGAATTTAATATTGACCAGGGGACTGGGATTGCAATTTACAAACATCTTTTAGCCAGGAAAATTCTAAGTGTAAATATGAATGAAGCAATCTCTTTTAACCAACCATGCAATTCAGTTCAAATTCTAACAAGAACAGAGGTGGATAATAATGGTTCTAACTATAAATATGCTAATCCAATATAGAAATGACCCAAATAACATTGAAAGGATTATTTGGATAGATGAAAGGTATGATTCTTGCTTTCTAATTAATGTTTTTGATAATACGTTGCCAAAGATTAAAAAGATTTTAGAGATTGAGGATGGTTTAGTAATTGGAGAAGTTGTCATCTTAGAGGATGACCCTTTCAATTTGATTATTAGAGAAGAGGAAATCAGTGAGAAAGCAAAAACATTGAGGAATGAATCATGGGAAATTATTAATCAACTTTTAAGTCATGGGGTTATAAATCTCTTGAACTCCAAAACAAGGAGCGAAATTGTAAAGAAGGTTTCCGAGGATTTAAACGTGAACTCGAAGAAAATAAATCGATGTTTGAAAAGATATTGGAAACGTGGAATGCACGTAAACGCCCTCTTACCCGATTTTCAAAATTGTGGCGGAATCGGGGTTCAGAAGAATAGCGGTGATAACAAAAGAGGTCGTCCAAGGAAAATGGAGGAGATTATGGGTGAGGGTGTTAACATTGACCAATATACGAAGGAAAAATTCCATCTTGGAATAGCCAAATTTTATCTTCGACAAAATAATGTGACTGTCCGCTATGCTTTTGAGCAAACCTTAAAAGAATATTTTAGAGATGTATTGGAAAATGACCCTAATAAATTGCCTACATATAATCAATTTTTGTATTGGTTACGCAAAAATGAAAATTTATCTTATCGGCTAATTAAAAGACATGGGAAAAAAAACTTCGAATTAAAACACCGCCCTGTTCTGGGAAGTGTACAACAAGAAGTTCGTTCACCAGGGCAAAAAGTATTAATTGATTCAACTGTTTCTGACGTATATTTGTGTAGTGAATTTGACCGCCAATCCATCATTGGAAGGGGCATAGTGTATTTTGTAAAGGACATATTCTCCAGAATGATTTTATCAGTCCATGTTTGTTTGGAGGGGCCTAACTTTGAACAAGCAAGAATTGCACTAATGAATATGGTTGAGAACAAAGTGGAATTTTGCCAAAGATTTGGTATCGAAATAAAAGAACATGAGTGGTCGACTGCACATCTACCTGAGTGTATTGTGGCAGACAGGGCAGAATTATTATCTCATGCTTCAACTTTACTGACGGAAAGATTGAATATAAAAATTGAGAATAGTCCGCCATTTCGTGGCGACTTCAAATCTTTGGTGGAACAGCAGTTCGCTATCCTTAACCGTCAAGTTAAACCGATTCTTCCTGGTGCTATTCAATCAGACTTCAAAGTTAGGGGGGCAAAGGATTATAGGTTGTCATCAGTTTTAACACTTAAGGATTTTATGAAAATTGTTATACTATGTGCCATTCACTACAACAATAATTTTGTAATAGAAAACTATATACGAGATGAAGAAATGATTAAGGACGGTGTTCCTCCTATACCTGTAAAACTATTTGAATGGGGCATGAAAAATAGAGCAGGAAAGCTAAGAACGATAAGTAGAGAACAACTTATGCTGATGCTCTTGCCTTCTTCCCAGGCATCGGTGACTGAGTTTGGTATTAAGTGGAATGGGATGTTCTACACTAATGAAACTGCACTGCGGGAGCAGTGGTTTGTTGAATCGAGATTTTTTGGAAGAAAAAAGGTTACGATTACCTATGACCCAAGAGATGTTGGAATCATTTATCTGCATAACAAGGACAAACACAGTTTTGAACGATGTTTTTTATTAGAACATCAATCACGTTACAAAGAGAAAACACTGGAAGATGTAAATTATTTGCAAGAAATAGAGATGCAAACCAAACAACATAAAAAATCAGGGTTAAAAGAGAGAATTAACTTAATGGAACAAGTCGAGGAAATTGTAAAAGAGGCTGAAAAGAAAAGCAAAAAAGATAGAATAAATATTAGTAAAAATCAAAGATTAAAAAATATTAAGGAAAATCGAAAACAGGAAATTGAAAGAGTCCGAAAAGAAACCGTACAAGTTGACCATGCTCCATTAATTAAGAAGCAAGTACATGAAGAACTTAATAAAGCTGATAAAGTAATAGATTTCCAAGATGATTTACAATTGCTAAGGAAATTTCAGCAGAAGGGATTGGGAAATAAAGATGAATAGTTCATTTATCCATGCAAATTATAGTGAGCAGGTGATAGAAGAATACAAAGGCAATCCCCTAATCGAAGCGTTGCCCCCAATCTATTCCAAGGAAGAAGTAATTGGTAAATTGAGTTACTACCCTATGTTTGATGTATCGGAAAGAGAAATGGAGAGCCATCACCGTTTTCATTTAATCCAACGTCTATTCAATATATTCCAGGTATTTCCTAATCATCTGATATTGAATGACAAAATAGGAACGCTTATCCGACAAGGATATGTTGGGAGAAATCCAATGAAGCCTGAATATGCAAGAAGTTTTTCCGAAAAATTACCTGATATTCAAAATGATATATGGATTAATGATACCTCACCTAAAAGTATGAGCTGTATAGGCATCCCTGGAGCTGGAAAGTCATCTTCTATCACAAGGATACTAAACTGTTGTTATCCACAGGTGCTGATTCATTCTGATTATAGAGGGAATCCCTTTTCATCTACTCAGTTAGTTTGGTTACAATTAAATTGTCCCCATGATGGTTCTGTTAAAGGGCTTGTAAATCAATTTTTTATTTCTATAGACAACATTTTAGGAACAGATTATTTTAATAAATTTGGGAGGTCAAATAAGTTATCTGTGAATACTCTCATGCCTATTATGACTACTGTATGTCGGGGGATAAACTTGGGTTTTTTGTGCATCGATGAAGTTCAACATCTTAGTCTAAAAGGAGTCGGGGCTAAGCTAATGCTAAATTTCTTTGTCACTTTAAGCAATATCCTGTCAATTCCAATATGTCTTATAGGCACTCCGTCTGCCATGAATGTTTTACAAAGAGAATTTCGTCAAGCAAGGAGGAGCGGACAGAGCGATATGATTTTCAATCGCATGGAGAATGATGCCTATTGGCGTTTATTTATTGAAACATTGTGGAATTATCAATGGGTTAGGAAACCAGTGGATTTAACTGACGAGTTTGTTGACGTTCTCTATGAAAGTAGTCAGGGCATCCTCGATATCTGTTTAAAAACATATGCCTTGGCACAAACCCGTAGTATCGCAACAGGAAGAGAGGAACTTTCACCAAGACTTATATCCCAGGTTGCAAGTGAAAACTTAAAACTTGTTCAACCCATGCTAAGGGCTTTACGTAGTGGGGATATTCACGAAATTGCAAAATATGAAGACATATACTTTCCTTATGAAACCGCAATAGAAAGAGAGCGGATAGAATTAGGGAAAAATAGTTTTATTAATGCAACGAAGGCAATAAACAATACAGTATCTAAGGAACAGTTGCAGGAGGAGGCGGTATTTCGTCTAAATTTGTTAGGTTTGTCAAAAGAAACAGCGAAACAAATGGTTAAATCTGTTCTTAAAGAGAAAACTGTTCAAGATGTTAATGAGTTGGCAAAGTTAGCTTATCAATATTCTTTAATTAAAGTGCAGGAAAATACACAGGAGCTAAAAAAAGAATCAAGCCCTAATTTGCTAACAATTGTAAAAGAGGGGAAAGAACAAGGTCTATCTGCATATCAATCCTTGAAACGAGCTGGTATTATCAAATCCTTGGAAGGAGTTGTGTAAATTGAGTCTCCTATTCTTTAATACTCCTTACCCAGACGAACTGTTTTATAGTATTTGTGCCAGATTTCATAAGAGAAGCGGAAATGTTTACGAAAAAGCTACAATAAAGGATTTATTTTCGAGTCGAAGTATAACAGCTTCGGCTTTCTTACCCTCTGGCATTAATGCATTAATTGCAAATATGCCTCCATTTGCAAATTATAATGCGGAACAATTTATTATCAATCATACATTGTATCCCTTTTATTCTGCATTTTTACCTCTAAGACAGGCAGAAGAAATCTATCAGTCTATGTTGAGTAATGATGGAAAAGATATTTATGTAAGGGCTGGAATTAGTGCAAGTGGTATTCCTCAAATTAAATTTCTTAGGTTCTGTAAACACTGTTATGAAATTGATATGGCAAAATACGGAGAGCCATACTTCCACAGACTGCATCAGATTAGCGGAATTGAATGTTGCTTGGAGCATTATACTCCTTTATATAATAGTTCTGTTTTAACAAGTGGCGGAGGGAAACATAGGTTTGAGTTTCCTACAAATAAGAATTGCGTTGCAAGTGAAGAATCAAATGTTTTAAATAATATCTCAAATAAAGTAAGAGAAAATTATATTGCACATCTAAAAGAACTGACTCCCTTAGTTATCAATCTTATAAATAAAAAATTTGAAAATAAAGAGTTGCAATGGTTTAGGGAGAAATATACATATGCTCTAATTGCAAAAGGACTGGCTTATTACAGTAAACGAGTAAAACAAGATGATTGGCGAGAATTCTTTCTTGGAAAATATGAACGCTCCGTTTTGGATATATTTCATAGTTCTTTAACTGGTAAAGGAGACTGGTTATCTATGATTGTGCAAAAGCATAAGAATTCATTTCACCCTATACGTCATTTGTTGATAATGTCCGCATTAGATATATCGGTGGAAGAAACGTTCAATGAAGAAATAGGTTCTCCATTTGTATTTCCCCCTTGGCCATGTTTAAATCCAGTGTGTAATTCATATAAACAAAATGTGATTAACAGCATGGATTTAACCCTTTCCGATAATACGAAGAGTCCGATTGGAACATTTATGTGTCCACACTGTAATTTTACATATACAAGGAGAGGACCAGATAAATCAGAGATGGACCGTTACAGTAAGACAAGAGTAAAATCTTATGGTTCAATTTGGGAAGCGAAATTAAAGGAGCAATCTCAACTGGATATAAGTTTACGAGAGCTTTCACGAAAGATGGGGGCTGACCCTAAAACAATTAAACACTTTCTATCTAATGATTATAATGAAAAGATTGTGGTTGATGAAACTGAATTATCTGTTGACCAAAAGGACTGGAAAGGTTTGATAAAGGAAAATCCCAATATGTCAGTTAAGCAACTAAGAATGGCAAATAAAGCATTATATATGCGGTTATATAGAGCAAATCGTGAATGGCTTAGAATGAAGAGTCCAATATTAAATCAGCCATCGAAAAAGAAGAGAGTTGATTGGAATAAGCGGGATAACGAAATTTTAGATGAAGTTGTTAGTGCTGTAAATCAATTGTTGAATAGAGACCAAAAACCTGTCCGCATTACGGTTGCTAAGGTAGGTTCGTTGATAAAAAGGGAAGCCCTTTTAGAGAAGAAGTTGTACAAACTCCCCAGAACAAAGCTCTACTTGAAAAAACATTTGGAATCAGTAAGTGACTTTCAAAAAAGAAGAGTTGAATACGTGATAGATACAATGGAAACACAAGAAGAAGTATTACCAGATTGGAAGATTATAAGAATGGCTGGATTACCATATGGGGAGAAATGGCTGGAAGTATTAAATGATATCCGTAGAAACAGAAAATGAGTATAAGTTTTCGGAATATATTTTGTAGGATTTGCTTGTTTTTTTAAGGAGAAGAGGGAAGTTTCCGAGGCTAACCCATTTATGGTAGTTTCGGTTTAGGGTATTCGCCTTCTTTGTAATGAATATTAAAAGTTAATTGTACGTTTGAACGATATTGAAACTATAGTTTCCTTCATTCGTCAAATAAGGGAGTAGCTTAAATATCAGGAGGGCTTTTTATGAAAAATATATTATTATTAAGTGCGGTTTTGTTGCTTTGTCTTTCTCTTTTTGGATGTAGTTTAAATAAAGGCAACCACGTTTCTGCAAACAATCAAAGTGCAAACAGCAAAAAAATTAATGAATTATCATTAGGAAGTGCAGTAAAAAAAGCCATAGACAAATACAACAGCACAGAAACAGATACGACAGATATTAAATTTCCAACAACGCTGAAAAGTGGTGACACCATTTCAAAGACGATTCAGATTGGAGGAAAAAAAGGAAACACCACCAAGTTAGATATGTCAATTCGGGCTGAAAAAGAAGGCAACAATTATATCGTCACACTATCAAAGAATTACAATATCACAGTTAATGGAACAAAGGCTATGAGTAGTTGGAAGTATGAAATAACCAATGATAGTATTAATTTGTTAGACAAAAAAGAAGATGGAAAATTAATTAATGACATTAAATAAGAAAAGTTGCTATTCCTTTAGAACAACAAAACACTTGGATTTTTTCCAAGAGTTTTTCAAGGTTAATTTTAATGCCTTTTTATCGTTTATTTACCTTGCGAATTTAGTAAATATTTTAGATTTTCTACTTCAAAACTGAACTACTTAGAAACCATAATTTGCTTTTTCTTTTCTTGAATTATACCATTTTGTAAAAGATTGATTATTAGAGATGGCATGTTTTTCTATTGAATATCTATATCCTAAATAAAGTCATAAGATACTATTATTCCTGAATGTTGGAGGAGGGGAAAAATGTCGGATACTGCTGTTTATAATTTATTGGATAAACTTAATGTATATTCTGATGAATTGTTTGAGGTATTTTATTATTTAGAGAATCTTAAAGAATTTAAGGAAAACGTAGAAGAATCTTTAAGACAATACTTTTATCATACTTATCTAAAATGTAAAAGAAATTATAAAGCGATTAAGATATTAGTGAATCTTGATGATGAAGATTTAAAAAATGGTTATGTTGAAGCAATACCACTGGTTAGAACTTTAATAGAAAGTTATTTTCATTTATGTTATGTAACTAATTCAATACAGAAAGAGGAAGTAATTCGTAGTTATGATTTACTAAACAAATATCAGCTAAAACAAATGTTGAATAATAAAGTGGGATATAAAATAGTTTTTCAGGGGCAAGCTGATAAAAGAATGCTAAATGAAATAAAGAAGGCAGTCAATAAGGTAGAAGAAAATGACATTATTTTATTTAAAAATATCTATAGATTTGCTAAGAAAACTAATAATCTGGATATTTATAATGGAATCTATAAAAAGTTCAATAGTTACGTGCATTATAATCCAACTACGTACATATCATACGGGGCTATGAATGGTCAAGATAGTTTTAATTTTGGTAACATGCAACATCAACCACAAAGAGAATGTGAGATTTTAAATTATGTCATTGAAGTTGCTATAAGAGTTTTAGTTACGGCGATGAATTTTTTGAGAATTGATTATGCTGAAAAGTGGGTAATTGACTTGTTTACAGAATGGGAAGATTTACGAAAAGAATATCGAAGTACAGATTTAGTAAATTACCTTTAATCCTTATTCCTTTTTTCTTTTCTTTGTACACATCTAAAAATCATTGTCCTTACACAATAAACCATGTCCTTAAATAAAAAAGTATGGTCAAGACTGAAGGAATATCGGGTGAAAGCCTGATAGCCCTTCGGTCTTTTTAACATGAAAAAAAGCAGGAATAAAAGCCAATGTAATCCAAAATAAACACCAGAATCACCAAACAAACCTATAGAGTAATCAATTAAAGTTCTAATATTCCTGTTGATAATATGTGGATAATATGTGAATAAATAGAAGGGGAAAAGGGTGGAAACAGGAATCCCACCCTTTTTTGTATGAATGAAAGTGAGAAAAAATAGGAGAGAACCTTGTCCTATCAACGGTTGAATGAAAAGTGTGAAGGGTTCTTATGAACCCCAAAAGCATGAAAAAATGAGCGGGAAAAGGAGGAAGAAAAACAGGGAATAACCTTGATATTACAACGTTTGAATGAGCATACTGAAGGGTTCTTGCGAACCCAAAAGCCTGAAAAAGATTGAGAAAAAGGCTGGAAAAAAGGTATGAAGAAAAGACGGAAATAATCCTGATATAGAAACGTTTGAATGAAAGTATGAGGGGGTTCTTACGAACCCCGAATGCCTGAAAAGAGGGCGGGAAAATGGCAGGAAGAAAAGCAAGGAAGAAAGGGTGGGAAGAGGAATCTCATTCTTTTTGCTTGGATAAAAAAGCAGAAATAAAGAAGGAGAAAATCCTGATATAAAAAAATTTGAATGAAAAGTGCGAAGGGTTCTTACGAACCCAAATGCATGGAAAAGAGCGGGAAAAAGCAGAGCGGAAAAATGCGGGAAGAAATGAAGGGGAAATCCTTGATATAACAACGTTTGAGTGGAATGTTTGAAGGGTTCTTACGAACCCAAAAGACTGAAAAAAGAGTGAGGAAAAGCGTGAGGAAATGGAAGGAAGAAAAGCAAGAGAAAAGCTGGATTAAACAGCGATTGAATGAAAAGCAAGAGGGGGTTCGTAAGAACCCCAAAGGTATGAAAAAGAGCGGGGAATGAGGAAATGCAGGAGGAAAATAAGAAAGGCAGGGTGGAAACTGGAGAAAATGCAGGAGAAATACAGGATTTTTGGACAAAGTTTTTTATGTCTGAGACCAAGAAAATTTGGTACAAGTTTGAGCAAAAGTGGGAAAAAAGCGGGACAAACTTTTTTCTATTCCAAAAGATGGAGAGAAGGCGGGAGACCAAGTAGGAGAAGGCTTAGAGCGGAAGGAGGAAGGAAAAAATGATGGACAAAGAATTTTATGTGTGAACAACTTTGTAAATTAGAAAGAAAGTTTTTGTTAATATGTCATTAAAGAAATTCGGGCGATGGAGTTCGCCATTAACTGCCGCCTTAAGGCTGATGACTCCTGTCGAAGATAGTGCTTTAACTATTTCTTCGGCAGGAGTTTTTCTTTGTACCTAACCCGATTGAAAAAGGAATTGTTTAAAATGTTAACTAAATTGATTAAAGTTATTGACAATTGATTTTGCAAAAGGATATAACATTCTTCCTGTTTCCGTTAATTTCATTTTCCCCTCCGTTCGATCAAATAATAATGTCCTATATAAATTTTCCAATTGGTTAAATGATGGTTACAGCTGGCTGGGATAATCTCTCCGCTTGGCTTTACTCCCTTCATCTACTACTAAACAAAACATTTTCAAATTTTTAATATTCAAAGAAACAACCTCCACAACAATCCCTTAACTCGTAACATGATCTTACTCCATAGACGGTTAAGTTACTGATTTAAATCCATATATATAACAAATTTTTATACCCTATAATTTTGTTGCAGTTTACTCTTGCTGCCATATTTGATAACGTAAAAAATAGGAATTACCTGCAAATACGAATGATTTTTGCTGCTTGAAATTTTCGTTTTGGGTTAATTATTTCATGGAGATGAATTTTTATAGAATCTTCTGCATCCATTACCCCGCTATTGGGTCTGTCGATGGCCACACTTGGTTCTTTTGCGTTAACTGTGATCGATTTAACTGGAATCGATATCATCACATGTATCGGTCTCTTCTTACTTGGTTTAGGCGTTGAAATGTTTACTCCTCCGAATAATAGTAGTATCATGGGCAATGCCCCTAAAAATGAATTAAGGATTGCAGGAGGAGTTTTAATATGTCCAGGACCATTGGCATAAGTTTTGGGGTTACGCTTGGAGGAATTATTTATCAACTCTTTTTAAAGGAATATGAACCTTCAAGACCTAGTCATTTAATTTTAATCTTTTTAGTCATCGTATTTTGTCATTGCAGTTTGTTCATTTTGCACTCTTCTGCTTACATTTGAAAATTATAAAAAGAACTAAGTCATAATGACAGGTACCAGACAAAAGAATTTGGTGTTTAGTTAATTCAAAGGCGTTTCATTTAGTAACGCCCTTCATTTATGTTTTCCATAAGTACGAACAAAATTTCCGTTTTACCAGTTCTTACTTCTGGGTCCACTTTAGGTGAACCCCTTATACGATCAATAAAGTAATTGAATGCTAATTTTTGAGTTTAACTATTTCTATCAATAATAAAAATAACTTACAGATATGTTGAAGGGATGTATTAAAACAATGCATAAGGATTTATTTAACCTTTTTGGCTATGAGGTTCAAACACATGCAGTACTCTCGCTTCTTGCTATTTTACTCGGCTTTGGTGTTGGCCTGGCTTTAACAAGAAAGACCATTTACTATCAGCATTTACAAAACTTCCTTATTTACGGTGTGGTTGGTGCAATAATTGGGGCTCGAATTTGGCATGTCTTTGTGTTTCAATGGCCGACATATTCGAAACACCCACTCCAAATTCTTGAAATTTGGACAGGAGGTATTTCAGTAGAAGGGGCGATTGCTGGAGGGATTGATACATTATTTATTTACTCACGTTATCATAAAATAAGTTTTTTAGAATTTGCTGATTATCTTTCACCGGCTATGATTTTGGCTCAAGGCATTGGCCGAATTGCTTGTTTTATGAATGGAGATGCCTTTGGAAGTCCCACAGGAGGGAATTTTGGTATTGTGTATCCAAAAGGTTCTTATGCCTACAATTACTATGGTAGCCAACCATTGTGGCCTGCTGAAGTTTGGGAAAGCCAAGGAGATATGATTCTTTTCTGTATCTTATTTATGATTCTTATATTTGCTGGTCAACGGTTAGTTAAAGGATGGATTCTCTCATTTTACGTTTTTCTCTATTTCTTTGAACGATTCATTTTAGAGTATTTTCGGGGAGACTCCCCTCGCTATTATCATTTTACTGGTGGGCAATGGTCAGCAATTGCCATTATTATAGTTGACCTCGGATTTATGATTTATCTAACGTTAAGGGATGTAAAATATAAAAAAGCAAGAACTTTGAACTAAAAACACATAGTAGGTTTAAGGGCTAGAGGTTTCAGCCGTTCTTTTATCGCTTTTTTAAGATCTGTAAGTTCTTACCTAAGCTTTAATCCGACAATATATTTCCAATTATACTGCCTACAAATTTTCGCAACTTTTTCTGATTATATAAATTTAAAAAGAGCCAAAATACGCAAGTAGTCCATAAATATTTGCATATTTTAGGCTCTTAAATTTTATTCCTAATGGTACTAAAACACCTGTACTTTAAGTTGAAATTGCAGAACTTTAATAAAACTGTGTCACTTATACAGTTAGGTTTTCTTTGCAGATAAATATCCAAAAGAAAAGACGCCTGCAATAAAAGCACAAGAACAGGAATTACGCATAATGTATTAAAACGAGTTTACTTAAATGAAAAGGATGACTGCCAATATGCCTGCGATTATCGGTGGACCCATTAACATAAATAATATCACTGGAAACGGGGTCGTAGACTTTGGTGATTCCCTATTTATTTCACCAAAGGTTGCATCTAAAACCCCTGGTGGTGCCGGAGGTTTTAACACAGGGGCACTAGTGATAACAAATACAGGTGCAAGTGCTACGAATTATGTAGATCCGAGTGCAATTGACCAACCAGTTTCTGGGAATAATTAAAGCGATAACTTGAAAGAAACGGAGAGATGCCAAAATGCCAGCAATTATTAATGGACCATTAACAATAGAAAGTGTTACAACAAATGGTATTGTTAAATTTGGTGATGTATCCTTTATCACACCAAAGACTGCATCAAAAACTCATTTAGGCTCAGGAGGAGGTAACACAGGGGGAGCAGTGGTAACAAATACCATCGGAAGTGCTACAAATTATATGGACATCAATGTAATCGATCAGCCAATTATTAGAAATAACTAAAATAGTAAAAAAAAGACCAAGGAATGAGAAGCCGTACGCACGAACATTCCTTGGTGCTTTTTTACATGTCCGTCAACCCAGGCCCTACCAGAACTAAATGGTTATCTCTTATATAAATAAGTATACCAGCCTGCACCTATTTTAAGAGTGACTTTAGGGGGGAATAAATTTGGTTGTTAAAAAGGATTGTATCAATATTGGTAAGATTTCAGGAGGGGTTGTCAACTTCGGTGGGTCAGTTATTAATTCACCGAAATCTGTATCAAAATCAATTTATGCGGCTGGACAAGGCAACACAGGAACAATAATTATAACCAATACCGGTGTAAGCGCGACGAATCAATTACCATAATTCCGCGGGGGTTCTATACAACTTTCGGGAGTAACTAGTAAAAAAAGTGCAAAATTTTTGCTGGCCATTTAGCAATACTAAATTTTAATAATTATTTATTTTACAACACCTACCACATTTTTTACCTGCCTTTATGATTTATGAATTTGTTATAAGTAATAATTCCGCTTTACTATTCTTCCAAGTTAGCCCAATAAAAAAGGCGACCCTCATCCAAGCTTTAATTATTTTTTTCATTAAGCCATTAGCCTTACAGCGGTTATGGCGAACGCCCTCTCTGATTCAATTTGATTAATCCAATATACTCCGTGGCTTATTTGAATATGTCTAATAATCAGGATAAATACCGGGAATTTAGGGTGAAAAAACATTTAATTTTTCCAGTAAGTCAACAAACCAGTTGGTGGTGTTTTGGCATACCGTAAGGGAGGTTATTTAAATAAAACGTTAATTACTTACATGGGAATTAGTATTTTGATTGGAAGTTTTATTGGGGGATTTGGCTCTACTCACATACCCGAAAGTGGAATTAATATCGTTTATGGTATTTTAGCTCTTATTGCTGTTGTCTTGATGCTTGTTGCTAAAAAGGGTATTGATGATATCCCTTTAGAACAAGTGAAATTTAACAAATGGCTTGCATCATTATTTGCTTTTGCAGTAGGCATAGGGGCTGGCATAGTAGGGGCAGGAGGAGCATTTCTTTTAGTTCCTATCATGCTTGTTGTTTTAAATATATCAACAAGAATGACAATTGCCTCTTCCTTAGCAATTACACTTATTTCGTCAGTTGGGGCTGTTTCGGGAAAAATTGCAACAGGGCAAGTTCCAATCCTGCCTTCACTTATTATGGTTGTTGCAGGTCTAATTGCTTCTCCTATAGGAGCCAACACAGGAAAAAGAGTGAACACAAAAGTTTTGCAAAGTATAATGGGTATTTTAATTTTAGTGACAGCATTGAAAATTTGGATAGCAATTTTATAAGTTTTTTCAAGATTAACAGAATAAAAAGGACTCTATAATAGTGATATTGTTAAGTTATTCACTTAAATTAAGTTATCGCCAAGATATGTGGTCTTATGAAAATAGGAATTTAAAAAGCCAGTGGATTTCACATTTAGAAATCACACTGCTTTTTAATGTTTTCAAAACGCTGAGAAACAAAGACTCATGTTTATAAATAAAAAAGGGTTGGATGATGATCCACGAGTAGTGAGATTTCATATGGGGAAAGAAAAACCAGCGAGTCCAACCGTTCACTATACACTTGAAAAATAATGAACAATTTTATTGGATTTGTTCAAAAATTAACAAAATTAAGCTATTTAACAATTGTAAGAATCACGTAAATATTTATACTTAAAATGAAAAGGTAAAAGACTTCATTATATGGAAAGTGGGGACTTGCAAATGGAATATACCAAACTTGGTAACACGGGATTAGATGTATCAAGACTTTGCCTTGGTTGTATGGGTTTTGGAGAAGCGGAACGTTGGGTTCATCCATGGGTGGTTAATGAGGAAAACAGCCGTACCATTATTAAAAAAGCTCTTGATTTAGGTATCAATTTTTTTGATACTGCAAACGTTTATTCAGACGGAACAAGTGAGGAATTCGTGGGACGTGCCCTAAAAGATTATGCCAATCGGGACGAAATTGTCCTTGCAACGAAAGTTTATTTCCCTATGCATAAAGGTCCTAATGGTTCAGGTCTTTCCCGTAAGCATATTATGAGCGAAATTGATAAAAGTCTTAAACGGCTCGGAACGGATTATGTGGATCTGTACCAAATTCATCGCTGGGATTACAACACCCCAATTGAAGAGACGATGGAAACACTCCATGACTTAGTGAAGGCAGGTAAGGTAAGATACATAGGTGCTTCTGCTATGTACGCGTGGCAGTTTTTGAAGGCGTTACATGTGGCGGAGAAAAATGGGTGGACTAGATTTGTAACGATGCAAAATCATCTCAACCTCATATACCGTGAGGAGGAACGGGAGATGCTGCCGCTTTGTAAGGAAGAAAATATCGGTGTGATCCCATATAGCCCACTTGCATCAGGTAGATTAACCCGTGATTGGTCGGAAGACACTCTTCGCTCCGAAACGGACCAAGTTCAAAAATCTAAATATGATGCCACTGAAAATAATGACCGTCTCGTTGTGGAGCGAGTTGCGGAAATTGCCAAAAAACATGGTGTGCCAAGAGCCCAAATCGCACTCGCCTGGTTATTGCAGAAAGAACCAGTCACAGCTCCAATTATTGGTGCAACGAAAATGACTCATCTTGAAGATTCCGTAGGTGCTCTATCGGTTAAGTTAACTTCTGAAGAAGTTGCGTATTTGGAAGAGCTTTATGTTCCACATCCCGTAGTTGGTGCTTTAGGTTCTAAGTAATAATGTTTCATCAATAGTTTTTCTAAAAGGCAAAACCCTGGCTTCCATTGTATAAGTCAGGGTTATTTCTTTTCAGTAATCAATCAACTTATAGATTTCTATCTAACAATGCCCCTGTTTGTTCTGCCATGACACGAGTTGGCAATGGCATTCCATTCTTGAACCACCATTCCACAGCTCCAACAACCGCTGAACCAAAAAATTGAAGAATAATCTCTTCACTCAATCCTTGATTTTTCCCTTCAGTTGTATCCACCTCAGCTCTAAACTCTTCGATGACTAGATCGAGAAAACGACTACGAAAATATGGGGCACCTTTACTAGCTAACATCGTAGAAAAAAATAAATAATTATGCTCAAAGTATTCGTACCAGACATAATTTCCTTCTTGAAACGTCATCTCAGAGGCTGATTGGCAAAGCTCTCGGAGATTGTTCATATGTTCTTCAATCATTTTATCCAATAGGTCATATTTATCCGTGTAATGAAGATAGATGGTTCCTCTATTAACATCTGCTCTGTCAGCAATATCCTGAATCGTAATTTCGTCAAAACTCTTTTCAGACATCAGTTCGATTACAGCATTTTTTATTGCACCTTGGCTTTTGGCTATTCTTCTATCTACCTTAGACATTTTCATTCACCAATCTTTCTAAAGATAATCAACAATTTTAATTGATTTGTTGAGTAATCAACGAATTGCGTTCATTTAACCATTGAAAGTATAAAGAGGTTTTTTATAATTATAAACAGATGTTGATTAATCAATCAATATTAATTTTAAGGCATCATGTTTAGTTGACTTTTGAAATTAGAAAAGTAAATTAACTTTAAACAGGAGGCTTATTTATGGACCGTGTTGAAAAGAGCAAGGAAAAATATAAACAGCTTTTTGGAAATGGAGTACCAGCTGCATACGCTACCGATCCTGATTTTCAGGACATTCTTAGCCGCTTCATTTTTGGAGAAGTTTTTTATCAAGGTGATCTGGATGACAAGCAACGTGAGTTGATCACTCTGGTAGTGCTTGCTGCCAACCAGACGCTGCCTCAGCTTAAGGCGCATGTTGGTGCAACACTAAACGTTGGGCTCACACCTGTAGAAATCAAAGAGGCTGTTTACCAGTGTGCTCCATACATTGGATTTCCCAAAACATTAAACGCCATCAATGAAGTCAATGAGGTTTTCAAAGCAAAGAATATCGCTTTACCAATTGAAAGCCAAAAGACTGTAGATGAAGGTAATCGTTTCGAGAAAGGACTTGCAACACAAGTAGAGATTTTTGGTGATATCATTTCAAAAATGCGTGAGGCTGCCACAGCAAATCTAATGCATATCCAGGATTATCTTTCAGCTTTTTGCTTTGGAGACTTTTACACCCGCGAGGGACTTGATTTGAAAACACGGGAGTTGTTGACACTTTGTATTATCAGTGCGATAGGCGGTTGTGAAAGCCAAGTAAAGTCACATGTGCTGGGTAACAAATATGTAGGCAATGACAAGGAAACTCTGATCTCTGCCATCACCCACTGTCTTCCATATATGGGCTTTCCGAGAACACTTAACGCTATAAGTTGTATAAATGAAGTTATTCTCGAAAATCAATGAAATAATTTTTCTCCCAATAGTAGTTCTGATGCAATGCTACATTAATTAAGGCTTTTCTCAGCAAAATGAGTTGTATCTAGAAAATTCTGAAGGGGTGAAAAGGAGAATGTGTGTATAGATAAGAAGTCTTTATCAGCTTTTGACTTATAGTTAGCTGTAAACTATGTTAATAGAGATTGGATGAGTTTCGATTTTAATAAATAAAATATTTAACGGAGTATCAAACTTAGGCTGCCGACATGCTGGCAGCCTTTTCCTATGCAATGAACATGCTAGGATAATGGCACCGAAATAGTACTCTATTATGGTACATTCGATTTAATTTTTTAGAAATGTCAACAACCAGTTTGACAAAATGCATTTTTGTAATGATGGAATATGGGTTGAAACCGCTTTAATATTAAAGATATAGAGTTAAACAAAAGAAAGGGGAAATCATCAATGAATAATACAGTTGAGAATAAATCAGACTTCAAAGTTAAAGTTCAGAAGTTTGGCAGCTTTTTGAGCGGAATGGTGATGCCTAATATCGGAGCGTTTATTGCCTGGGGGTTAATTACCGCACTATTTATCCCATCAGGATGGCTGCCAAATGCAAGTTTAGCCAAACTAGTTGGGCCTATGATTACCTACTTGCTGCCATTATTAATCGGTTTTACTGGAGGTAAAATGGTGTATGACACCCGCGGAGGTGTAGTTGGGGCTATTGCGACAATGGGTGTCATTGTCGGAACAGATATTCCCATGTTTCTTGGTGCTATGATCATGGGACCTATCGGCGGTGTTGTGATTAAAGGCTTTGATAAGCTTGTTCACGGAAAAATTAAAGCAGGCTTCGAAATGTTGGTAAATAACTTCTCTGCCGGAATTCTTGGCGGTGCCTTAACGTTAATCGCCTTCAAATTAATCGGTCCAGTTGTTGAAGCCATCAGTAAAGTATTAGCATCAGGCGTGCAATTTATCGTCAATCATCACATTTTACCATTAGCAAACGTCTTTATTGAACCAGCAAAGGTATTATTCTTAAATAATGCAATTAACCACGGAATTTTGAGCCCATTGGGTGTAGAACAAGCTGCACATGCAGGGAAATCCATTCTATTCATGTTAGAATCAAACCCTGGTCCTGGTTTAGGTGTCTTACTTGCTTATATGTTATTTGGAAAAGGAACAGCAAAAAATACAGCACCAGGTGCAGCTATCATTCATTTCTTTGGCGGTATTCATGAAATTTACTTCCCATACATTTTAATGAAGCCATCATTAATTTTAGCCACAATGGCTGGGGGCGTTTCTGGAACATTAACATTTACGATTTTCCATGCCGGACTTGTAGCAGCTCCATCACCTGGAAGTATCTTTGCCTACCTGGCTATGACACCAAGAGGCGGATATTTTGGAGTACTTGCAGGGGTCTTTGTAGCGGCAGTCGTTTCCTTCTTAGTAGCATCGTTGATTTTAAAAACAAGCAAGTCAACAGAGGAAGATCTTTCTACGGCAACAGCAAAAATGGAAGAGCTGAAAGGGAAGAAAAGTTCCGTTTCATCTGCCTTAACACAATCAGCAACAGCTGTTAACCCTGACCAAGTAAACAAAATTGTTTTCGCCTGTGATGCCGGTATGGGTTCAAGCGCAATGGGTGCTTCCATTCTACGAAATAAAGTGCAGAAAGCAGGATTGGATATTACGGTCATCAACACAGCCATTAATAACCTGCCAGCAGATGCCGATATCGTTGTGACGCATAAAGATTTAACAGATCGTGCGAAGGCTAAGCTTCCTCACGTTACTCATATTTCAGTAGAAAACTTCTTGAACAGCCCTAAATATGATGAGTTAGTGAACTCTTTGAAAAAGTAAGCCAGTAAATCAAGCCTAGACTATTGCTCTAGGCTTTTATTATTAACCGTATCTGTTGATTTTCGCTCCAATCTACAAGAAGTTCTAATGGCGTTTATTTTAAAAATGTCAACAACTCCATTGACTAATTAGTATTTGACTGTTGTTGTATGCAAGGATTAGTAGTTTTAAAATGAATCTTGGATAGTATGTAATTTAAGTTTTGGCAACAACCTAGAAATTAGATGCTATTGACACGGAGTGAGGAATTTGTATATTTCCGCCAGAGAAAGACAGTTACTTGAAATTCTGTTATCGAAAACAGATGAAATTACGGTGAAGAATCTTTCGGATCAAATAGGCGTGAGTGAAAGAACGATTCATCGGGATTTAAAAAATGTAGAAGATATTTTAAAAGAATACGACCTATCGTTAGAAAAAAAATCAGGCGTCGGCGTCTATATTACCGGTGATGAAAATAAAATCCGGGAGTTGGAGTTTTTTCTGTTTAATCTCTCCCATAACGAATATACGCCGGATGAAAGGCAAACGATTATTCTCTGTGAGCTGCTCGAAAGCAATGGACCTGTTAAATTACTTGGTCTTGCGAACGACCTGAATGTCACCATCGCGACAGTCAGTGCAGACTTATCAAAGCTTGAGGAAAAATTGACGTTGTATGGGTTATCGCTCATTCGAAAAAGGGGCTATGGAGTGGAAATCGAGGGTGACGAGGGCGCCAAAAGAAGAGCAATGAGCAGCCTTATCTCAGAATATCTCGATGAATCCGAGCTTCTATCGCTGACAAGGGAAAACATCCAAAAGAGATCAACGCAGCAAATCAATACCATCTCGGAACGCCTGATGGGGCTTGTAGAAAAAAGAAAGCTTGTGATTGTCGAAAAAATAGTAGAATCGGTCGTTCAGGAATTGCCATTTTCGATGGCAGACAGCGCCTTTATAGGTCTCGTGGTTCATTTGGCACTGGCAGTAGAACGAATTCAAAAAGGCGAAGGCATAACGATTGATCCCTCCTATTTAATCGATCAACAACTAACAAAAGAATATAAATTTGCGGAAAAAATGGTGGCCGAACTCGAACAAATTTTTCAAATCACGATCCCAGAAGCGGAAATTGCTTATATTACGATGCATCTAAAGGGAGCCAAACTAAGGCATGACAATGAATACCTGATCGAAGATTCAAGCCTGCAGGTTGCCATTAAAACGAAAAATCTCATTGTTTATATCGGGAAACAGGCAGGAATTGACCTGAATGGCAACCGTTCTTTGTTTGAAGGGCTGATTCTGCATTTAAAGCCAGCCTTGTACAGAATTAAACAAAGGATGGGAATAAGCAACCCGTTGTTAGATAAAATAAAACGGGATTATGCGGAATTATTTTTGATCGTAAAAGAAGCCATGCAGCAAGTATTTTTTGAATTTCACGTACCGGATGAGGAAATTGGCTATATTGTTATGCACTTTGGAGCAGCTTTGCTTGGGAACAGAGAGGCAATGAATCTCAAAACTGTTGTGATTTGCTCCAGCGGCATTGGAACGTCTAAACTGTTAGCAACTAAACTGCAAAAAGAGTTTCCAGAGTTGACACAAGTCGAAAATATATCATTGCTGGAATTTAAAAAAATGAAAAAAAATCGTGATTATCAAATTGTGATATCTACCATTCCTATTCCCGATGAGGAACTAGAATATGTAGTCGTGAGCCCTTTTTTAACAAATGATGATAGTGAGCGAATTCGATCCTATATCAATCAATATAAGATTGCCCATGGCTCGGTAAGGAATCTCCCTATTCATTTCCATCACAAGCGAACGAGAAAAAAAGCCTCAGCGCTTATTAAGGAAATGCAAAGCCTTCAAGACTACGCCAATACGATTGCCATCATTCTTGAAGGCTTCGAGATGATGGAGCAAAGTAAATGTCCATCGATTGAAGACATGTTAAGGGAAATCTGTATGTACCTATCAGAAAAACAGACGGTTGAACAGCCTCTAGAGGTGGCAAAGGCTCTTCTTGAAAGAGAAACGCTTGGAGGATTGGGAATTCCGGGAACAGCTATGGCTTTATATCATGCGCGATCCGCCCATGTTTTAAAACCCAGCTTTTCGATTCACGTATTATCAGAGCCGATCGAGACAGCAGGCATGGATGGAAATGTCATGCAAATGAGGTTTTTGGTATTGATGCTTTCTCCATTATCAAACTCTGATAAAGGATTGGAAGTATTAAGCCTGATTAGTACGATGTTAATCGAAAGTGAAGAAACAACTGCTATTTTTCAATCCAATCATAAAGAAAAAATAGAGGAATTACTTGCAACAAGATTTGATCAATTTTTCAATGATAAATTAACTCAGCTTAGGAGTGAATAAAATGTCAAAAGAAGTATTAGCAATCGAAAACATCCTATTAAATAAGTCTTTAAGCTCAAAGGAAGAAGCGATTATATTAGCCGGCAGCATCCTTGTTGAAAATGGCTACGTCGAAGCTGATTATATTGGAAAAATGCTTGAAAGAGAAGAATTAACATCTACTTATATGGGAAACTTTGTGGCGATTCCTCATGGCACTGAAGATTCCAAAGAGTTGGTGAAGGAATCAGGAATTTCTTTTGTGCAAGTACCACAAGGTGTTGATTTTGGCTCTGGAAATGTCGTGAAACTTCTCATTGGGATTGCCGGAAAAGATGGCGAACACTTAGATATTCTTTCTAAAATTGCCATTGTATTGTCTGAAGAAGAAAATGTCGAACAGCTTGTTGCAGCCAAATCCGCAGAAGAAATTATGTCCATTTTTGAAGGAGTGAACTAAGATGTTAGCTGTACACTTCGGGGCGGGGAATATCGGCAGAGGCTTCATCGGGAATTTATTATACCATTCAGGTTATGAAACTTGTTTTGTTGATGTAAATGAAGAAATAGTCAACTTGCTCAATGAGCGAGGGGAATACCGTGTAGTCCTTGCTGACCCGTCAGAGCAAGAGGCGGTCATTCAAAATGTCCGGGCGATTAACAGCAGGCTTCATCCTGAAGAAGTCATAAAAACGATTGCTGAAGCAGATCTTGTGACAACAGCCATTGGCCCCAATATTCTTCCCTTCATTGCCGGCTTGATTGCAGAGGGCTTGCGTAAAAGGATGGAACAATCAGAGAGACCGCTAACGATTATTGCCTGCGAAAATATGATTGGCGGAACTTCCCTATTAAAAGAGAAAATTTTTGAAACCTTAACAGAAGAGGAGAAGTTGCAATTTGAGGAACGTTTTGGCTTCCCAGATTCAGCGGTTGACCGGATTGTCCCTAATCAGGTGAATGAAGATAAACTCATGGTGAAAGTAGAGCCATTTTATGAGTGGGTAGTGGAAGAAACAAAAATTGTTGGGGAACGACCTGCGATTGAAGGGATTACCTATGTGCCTGAGCTGGTGCCATATATTGAAAGAAAGTTATTCACCGTTAATACGGGCCATGCTTTGGCTGCCTATTTTGGCTATTATTTTGGTATGGAGACTATTAACCAGTCCATGGAAAATCTGCAAGTCCGAGACTTAGTGGAGGGAGCTTTAAAGGAAAGCGGAGCCCTTTTAGTCAAAAAGTATGGCTTCAGTCAGGAAGAGCATACGAAATATATTCAAAAAATCATTTCGCGTTTCCAAAACTCGTTTATTGTCGATGAAGTGACAAGAGTGGGACGCTCACCGATTCGTAAGCTTGGTCCGAACGACCGCCTGGTGAGCCCGGCAAAACAATATCTCGCAGTGATCGGCGAAGAACCGGAATTTCTATTAAAAGGGATAGCCGCTGCTCTCTTATATGATTTCCAAGGGGACGAGGAAGCCGTTCAGGTTCAGAACATTATTAAAGAAGAAGGCATCCATGCTGCAATTAAAAAATATACGGAGCTTGATGAAGCATCCCGTTTATTTAATAGAATTATCGAAGAATATCATAATCTAAAAAAATAGGCAAATGGAATTGGCAATTAAATAAGAGATATTATGCTGTAAACAAATTAGGAAAATAGTTTGTTTACAGCTTTTTTTTACTCTGATAGAGTGGTGTTAAGCCTTTCACTTAAATAATATTCTAATATATGATTTTGGAAAATATGGAATAATTTCCGTTGACAGCGCTTTCTTTGGAAAATATAATGACAATATAAAGACAATCAATCAGTGAGGTTTTGAAGGAGTGATTAAGGAGCCATGCAAACACTGGATACGGTGATTGTGACAGGCTATGCCAAAGCTCCCCAGGGAACTTCCATGTATGAAATGTTTAAGCATGCGGGAATCGTACTAGAAGTAGATCCGAAAGAGCATACAATTGTTGGAGCCGAATTCACATTCGTCACAGAATTAACGAAAAAACATTTTCAAAAACTGCTGATAGGCTATTGCCTGCAGGGCGGAACTGAACCGCTGATTGAACGAATTCAAACCTTTTATTTTGCGCCATCCCAGCAAGCGATTATTGTGGCCCTTCAGGCTGCAGTGCAACGTTACTGGGATAACATAAAGCAAATGAATGTATAGCGTTTGGTTATAATAAAGTAGGGAGACGACCTCTCTCTATGGTCTTATTAAAACCGGGCAGACATAAACACTTGATGAAGGATGGGCGTTTTTACGCATTCTTTATGGAGAATTTATGTCGTGCCCGGTTTTTTATATATCCAAACGTCATCCTAAATAAAACCATAGTGAGGGAGGATCATAGATGGGAAAGGTGATTTCTAGTGAGGAAGCGGTAAAAATGATTAAAAACGGCACGCGAATTATGGTAGGAGGATTTGGTCTAGTCGGATGCCCTCTTGAATTAGTAGATGCCTTAGCAAAGTCAAGTGTAAAAGAGTTAGAGATTATTAGTAATAACCTTGGTGAACCAGGCCGGGGGCTTGGAGTTCTTGTCCGTCAAAAACAAGTGAAAAAAGCGATTGGTTCGTATTTTACCTCTAACCCAGAGGTGGTTCAAGCATACCAAGAGAAGGAATTGGATGTGGAACTGATTCCCCAGGGAACGATGTCTGAAGCCATTCGGGCTGGAGGTGCCGGATTGGGAGGGTTTTATACCCCTGTCAGCGTAGGAACAAAAATAGCCGAAAAAAGAGAAGAACGCATGCTCAATGGAAAAAAATACGTGCTTCAGGAGCCGATTAAAGCTGATTTTGCCTTGATCAAAGCAAAAAAGGCAGATCAATTGGGAAACCTCATTTACAGTAAATCAGCAAGAAACTTCAATCCGATGATGGCAACAGCAGCGGATACAGTCATTGCCGAAGTGGATGAAATCGTGGAGACAGGCCAGCTTTCTCCGGAGGAAATTATTACTCCTCATTTATATGTTGACTACATCGTTGTGAAGGGAGGGAACTAGCATGGATGCCAAACATTTTATTGCTTCAAGAGCGGCAAAGGAATTAAAGGATGGCGATATTGTTAACCTCGGGATCGGAATTCCAACGCTGGTGGCAGACCACATTCCAGCAGCGATTCGCGTTTTTTTACACTCGGAAAATGGTATTCTTGGCGTTGGTCCAAGTCCCAAACATGATCAAATAGATGCTGACCTTGTTAACGCAGGGAAAAAGCCGGTTACTATCTTGGATGGGTCATCCTTTTTTGATAGCGCTTTCTCATTTGCGATGATTAGAGGAGGGCATGTGACCGTTTCGATTCTTGGAGTACTGCAAATCAATGGCCAAGGAATGATTGCCAATTGGGCTGTGCCAGGTAAAAGTGTTCTTGGCGTCGGCGGTGCCATGGATTTATTAGAGGGGTCGAAAAGGGTGATTGTAACAACGATGCATACGACAGATAAAGGAGAACCCAAAATTGTCAAGGACCTAACTTACCCGATCACATCGGAGCGAAAAGTAGATTTAATTATAACCGATTTGGCCGTTTTCTCCGTTAAAGACGATGGACTGCATTTGATTGAGCTAGCACCTGAGGTTTCTCTGGAGGAAGTGCAGCGAAAAACGAACGCTCCTTTCCATATTACCGAATCCTTGCTTAAAGAGAATGAGGTGAAAGTGTAATGGTTGTCATTGTAAATGCATTTCGGACTGCGATCGGAAAATTTGGCGGGGCGCTGGCAGATACGCTTCCGGAAGAACTCGTATGCCTCGTTATGAAAAATAATTTATCTGCCGCCGGCTACGGAGCTTCCATTGTGGATGAAGTGATTGTCGGCCAAACAAAGCAAAGTGCTCACGCTCCAAACATTGCAAGAGTTGCAGCTCTAAAGGCACGATTTCCGGAATCAATGCCGGCATATACGGTGCATCGTCAATGCGGATCTGGGATGCAAGCCATCATGAACGGAGCAATGTCGATTTTAACAAACCAGGCAGAAGTTGTGTTAGCTGGGGGAGTGGAAAGTATGTCCCAAGCGCCGCATTATACGGTTGGCACCCGATTTGGCCTGAAGATGGGAAATGTCATGCTATATGACTCGAATACAGAGAGCCAGCCCAAATCCCAGCCAGAGGATATTTATGGATACTTTACAATGGGTGAAACAGCAGAGTGGCTAGCGGAGAAATATCACATCAGCAGGGAAGAACAGGACGAATTTGCTTTCAGGAGCCAGCAAAAAGCAAAGCGTGCAATCGATTTGGGGCTTTTTGAAGAAGAAATCATCCCAGTTCCAGTTAAGGAAGGGAAAAAAGGAATCCGTCACTTTGCCGTGGATGAACATCCAAGATTAACAGACTTAGACAAATTGGCAACCTTAAATCCTGCTTTTAAAAAAGCGGGAACAGTCACAGCAGGGAATTCCTCCGGCCGAAACGATGGAGCTTCCATGCTGCTATTAATGGCAGAGGAAAAAGCGAAACAGCTTGGCCTCACGCCAATGGCAAGGATTCGCTCCTTTGCCGCTGTAGGGGTATCGCCGCAAGAAATGGGCATCGGACCGGTGCCCGCCTCTCAAGCCGCCCTGAAAAAAGCGGGACTTCGCTTGGAGGACATCGATTTAATTGAAATAAATGAAGCCTTTGCTGCCCAAAGCCTTGCCTGCTTAAAAGAATGGGGCAGCACAGGAGGAAATGTGAATGTCAATGGCGGGGCCATAGCTTTGGGACATCCGCTCGGGTGCTCAGGGGCAAGAATTGTCACGACATTATGTCATGAACTCGAAAAACAAAAACTTCAGTACGGGCTTGCAACGATTTGCGTGGCGGGCGGACAAGGAATGGCAATGGTGGTGGAAAGATGGACAGAGTAGAAAAAGATTACGTATTTCATCGTGATTTGAAAAAGGAATACCCGATTATTACCCATGGGGAAGGGATCTATCTCTTTGATGACCAGGGGAAAAAATATTTGGATGCCTGTTCCGGAGCAGTTGCCGCTAACCTGGGACATGGAATCTCCTCCATTGGTGAAGCAATGGCGGAGCAGGCAAAAAAAGCAGGGTTTGTCCATACAATGCGATTTGAAACACCGATCTTGCATCAACTGGCTGAGAAAATTGGCAAAATGGCTCCGGAATTTGTAAACAAGGTTTATTTTACGACCGGCGGTTCAGAAGCTAATGAAAGTGCCATAAAGCTGGCAAGGCAATACCACAGGGATGCAGGCAAATCGCAAAAGCATATCGTAATTGGCCGCTGGCAATC
The DNA here is from genome assembly GCF_013248975.1 of Neobacillus endophyticus. Lineage (GTDB taxonomy): Bacteria > Bacillota > Bacilli > Bacillales > Cytobacillaceae > Neobacillus > Neobacillus endophyticus. The sequence continues at coordinate 701,186 of NZ_JABRWH010000001.1, read as the reverse complement.
CTATCACGGCAACACGATGGGCTCGTTGTCGGCAGGCGGTGATGTGAAAAGAAGACATGCCTATACTCCTAATCTATTAAACTATGCCCATGTGTATTCACCCTACTGCCACCGATGTCCATATGGCCGCGAATCTTCTGATTGCGTGAAAAATCAAAATTGGACGTGCATATCGGATTTGGAAAGAACGATTTTAGAATTGGGTCCTGAAAATGTATCGGCATTTATCGCCGAGCCAATCGTCGGCAGCCAGCAGGGGGCGGTACCGCCGCCGCCAGGTTATTTTGAAAAAGTCAGGGGGCTGTGTGACCGTTTCGATATCGTCCTCATTATTGACGAAGTCATGACCGGCTTTGGCCGAACAGGGACAAATTTTGCGACGGAACAGCTTGGGATCACACCGGACATTCTTACGTTTGGTAAAGGCGTATCAGCCGGTTATGCTCCACTAGCGGGTATGATCGTTCACGACAAGCTTATTGAAGGTCTTTTGGAAAACAGCGATGGGAAATTCATGCACGGTTTTACATATAGCGGACATCCTGTAGCAGTTTCCGCAGGCCTTGCAGCCTTGGAAATATACGAACGTGAGGCTGTGCTGGAAAATGTTATCGAGCAAGGGGCATACCTGCTTGATCGGCTGATGGAACTGAAAGAAAAACATCCTTGCATTGGGAATGTACGCGGCCGCGGGCTGCTGCTAGGAATTGAACTGGTCAAAGATTCAAAGGTGGATCTGCTTTTCAAACCATCTGAAAAAGCAGCTGAAACGATTAATACCATTGCCATGGAACTTGGAGCTGTTTTTTATCCTGGCACTGGCTCCATTGACGGCATGAACGGGGAACACCTGATCATCAGCCCCCCTTTAAATAGTAAAAAACAAGAAATAGATGAGATTGTAAGAATACTAGATGAAGCCTTAACGGTATTTGAACAGCAATTAAGAAAGGATGAGGCATATGAAATTGCAAAGTAAAACAAACGAAATTCAAGAAAAAGCTAGAAAACATTTATCCCCAGTAATGACTAGAGTAACAGAGCTTGTCATCGATAAAGCCCACGGCGCCAAATTTTGGACCGCGGACGGGGAAGAATATATTGATTTCGTTTCCGGTGTTGCCGTTAATGCTGTTGGCCACACGAACGCCAAAATGGTAGAGGCCATTAAAAAACAGGCAGAGTCACTGCTCCATCTTGGTTTGAATTACGGATATTATGAGACGGCCGCGAATTTGGCTGAAAAGCTTGCGCAAATTACACCAGGAAACCTGGATACTGTCTTTTTCTCCAATTCAGGTGCCGAGGCAATTGATGGAGCGCTTAAACTGGCAAAGGCCGCTACCGGAAGACCTGCGATTATCGCTTTTGAAGGTTCCTTTCATGGACGGACAATGGGGGCCACAGCGATTACCGCTTCGAGCTCCAAATACCGCCGTTATTATGAACCTATTTTGGGCGAAGTCTACCATGTTCCTTACCCTTATCCAAGCCAGCTGAAAAACATCCAGGCAGAAGAAGTGGAAGAATATTGCTTGAATCAGCTGCAGAAATTATTCGACTTAAGAGTGGACCCGTCCCGTGTAGCAGCGATCATCATTGAGCCTGTAATGGGAGAAGGCGGATACTATCCTGCACCTCCAAGCTTTTTGCAGAAGTTAAGAAAGGCAACGAAAGAGCATGGCATCCTGTTGATTTTTGATGAAGTACAAACGGGTTTCGGCCGAACAGGAAAAATGTTTGCAGCCGAGCATGCTAATGTGACACCGGATATTTTAGTTTTGGCAAAAGCTCTTTCTGGCGGAATGCCGCTGGGAGCTATTGTAGCGAGCCGTGAGCTTCATGAAAAATGGCCGGCAGGTGGACATGGTTCTACATTTGGCGGAAATCCAATTTCCTGTGCTGCAGCACTTGCCAATATTGAGGTAATTGAAGAAGAGAATTTAGTAGAAAGAAGTGCACAATTAGGTGCAGAGATTGTGACCCGTCTCCAGCACTCCATCGGGCATTTGCCAGGGATTGTGGAAGTACGGGGATTAGGCATGATGATCGGGATTGAATTTGATCAGGAATCTGCTGCTGTCTATGTGCCAAAAATCAAAGCGAAAGCATTGGAAAAAGGCCTGTTGATTATGAATTGCGGTGTCAGCGGGCAAACCATCCGCTTAATGCTGCCGCTTAATATTGAGGAAGATGTGTTAAACAAAGGTTTGACGATTTTAGAAGAGGTAGCAGTTGAAACGATTTTGGGCAGCTAAAGGATTTATTTTAAGCATAGAGGCGAAAAGGGGAGGTTTAAAACATGGCAAATCAAATCAAAACGGAGATGTTGAAGGGCGATCTATATATAAATGGTCAATGGGTAAGTGAACATGATCAGGCCTATTTTGAAAGTGTCAATCCTGCGACAGGGGAATTGGTTGGGATTTGTGCTGCGGCGACAACTAGTCAGGTGGATGAAGCGGTGGCATCTGCACATAAGGCGTACTCCATGTGGCGTGATCTTCCCGTTCCGGAGCGTGCCTCCTATTTAATGAAAGCGGGCCAACTGTTTGAAGCACGAAAAGAAGAACTCGCCCGTGTTATGACAATGGAAATGGGCAAAGTATTGACCGAATCATTAGGCGAAGTGGGTGTTGTTATCGCTACGGCTCAATATATGTCGGGGGAGGGACGGCGTCTCTTCGGAGAGAGTGTTCCTGCAGGTTTTCCGGACAGAAACGTGAGAATGGTCCGCGAACCGCTTGGCGTGGCCGCATGTATTACACCGTGGAACTTTCCGGTCTCACTTGCCTCATACAAAATTTTCTCCGCCTTAATTGCGGGTAATACGGTTGTATGGAAGCCGGCTTCAGAGGTGGCTCTATCGGCTAAGATTTTTGTTGAAATCTTGGCTGAAGCCGGTGTTCCGGCAGGAGTTGTTAACTTAATTACCGGTTCAGGAAGAACAGTAGGAAGCCGACTTGCCGAACATCCTGACGTACAAGTGATTTCGTTTACGGGTTCAACAGAGGTAGGACAGCAGCTGGCAGAGATGAGCTGCAAAACTTTAAAACGGATTTCTTTGGAGCTGGGCGGAAAAAATGCGGTGATCGTCCTAAAAGATGCAGACCTCGATAAAGCGGCGGATGGCATCGTGAAATCTGCGTTTACAACAACAGGCCAGCGCTGCACAGCAGCAAGCCGTGTCATTGTTGAGCGTCCTATTAAACAGGAGCTAGTAGCAAAAATCGTGCAATTAACAAAGTCTATGAAAATTGGAAATGGACTAGAAGAAGGGAACCAGGTCGGCCCGCTTGTTAATGAAAGCCAGCTTCATACGGTGGAAAGCTATGTGAAAAAAGCAGTCGAGGAAGGCGGAAAAATCGTCTTGGGAGGAAAGCGTGCGGCGGAATTAGGCGGTTTTTATTATGAACCTACTATTATCGAAAATGTACGACCTCATGATGTCATTGCCCAGGAAGAAATTTTTGGCCCCGTTCTAGCCATTATAGAGGCGGATTCTTATGAAGAAGCAATGGAAATCAATAATAACACGATTTACGGCTTGTCCACTGCTATCTATACAAAAAGTCTTCATTATGCGAATCGAGCTGCACGCGAAGCAGTCAGTGGTCTTGTCTATATCAATAACGGAACTTCCAATGCAGAGATGGGTGTCGCTTTTGGTGGTATGAAAATGTCAGGAAATGGTCACCGTGAAGTATCCCACCATTCCTTTGATGTGATGACGGAGTGGAAATCCATTTATACCAACTATTAATAGACAGCTCATTTCCGGCACAAAGGAGGAGAGTATGAGAAAACATCGTATCGGGATTGCGTTCTTTTACCATGAATCCCACAGTTTCACCCCGATGAAAACCGAAATCGAACAGTTTAAAAATGAAGGATTTTTTAACGGTGATGAGATTTATGCAGCCTATCAAAGTACAAAAACGGAAGTCGGAGGATTTCTCGATGTTTTAACAAGGCATGAGGATATTGAAATTGTACCGCTGTTGTGTGCTGCCGCGGTGCCTTCCGGTGTAGTCTCAACAGAAGCCTACTCGATTATTGAAGAACAAATGCTTCAGTCGATCCAACTGGCAGGAATACTGGACGGTTTATTGCTTGCTCTCCACGGAGCAATGGTGGTGGAGCATTTGTTTGATCCGGAAGCACATTTGCTAGGGAAGATTCGCGAACTTGTCGGATGGAATATTCCGATTGCGACCACCCTCGATATGCATGCCAATTTAAGTGAAGAAATGATTGCCTATACCCCGCTTCATTTTGGGTTTAAAACATATCCGCATGTAGACATGTACGAGCAAGGCGTACACGCAGCATCCGCTTTGTTAAAACAATTGAAGGAAAACGTGGTCTTTTACGCTGCTTTTGAAAAATTGCCGATGATGCCGCCTTCGATTAATATGCGGACAGCAGAAGGGCCGATGCACAAAATGATGGAATGGGCAAAACAAGCGGAAGAGGAAGAAGAAATTTATAACGTCTCCGTGTTTGGCGGCTTCCCGTATTCCGATATTCCGATGGTGGGGGCGAGCATTCTCGTTGTGGGACTTGACCCGAAAAAAGGAAAAGAAACAGCCAAAAAAATGGCTTCCTTGTATTGGGAGGTAAGAGAAGAATTCTTAATGGATTTGCCTAATGTATCAGAAGCGCTGGAATGGGCTCTGACAATGGATGAAGTGAAGCCGATTGCCTTGGCGGATATCTCAGACAATCCTTTAAGCTGCGGGAGCGGAGATACGACAGAACTGCTCAAGGAAATGGTCAAACTGAACCTTCCAAACACCCTATTTGGCGGACTTTATGATCCTGAATCCATTGAAGCATGCCGTCAAGCTGGAGTAGGGAACAACGTCACTTTGGCTCTTGGAGGAAAAGTATCGCCTGAATTCGGTGCTCCAGTTGTCGTGGAAGCAACGGTCATCGCCATTTCGGATGGAATCTTTTATAATTCAGGCCCGTTTAATCAGCATTTACGGGTTGATTTGAAAGGGGCAGCACATATCCGCACTGGCAATATGGACATCCTCTTGATCGGCAGGCCGATGTCGGCAAATGATCCGGAAATGTTTCGCCATATCGGGTTGGAGCCGGGGACGAAGCGAATTCTCGGATTAAAAGCGAAAAACCATTTCCGGGCAGCATTTGATTCCATCATCAGTCGAGTCATTTATGTTGATGCGCCAGGTGTTGCATCGAACCGTTTAACAAATTTTCCGTATCAACACATTCCAAGGCCAATCTGGCCATTGGATGATTGTAAATATAAGGTAGAAGCAAGGGGGACATCAGCATGGAAACAATGAATAAATCCTACTATGTCGAAGTGGCATCATCATTAAATCCAAAGCAGCTGAAAATGATGATGGAGTTGGAAAAAGATGCATTCCCGGGGATGGGAGCAGTGGATGAACAAACGTTGATACCGCTGGCGCGTTATGGAAAGCTCCTTCAATACTGGCAGGATCACGACGGGCGTCCTGTTGCGATTTGTGAGATATTGAGAGATTACCATGATATTCATAAAGCCTACATTTTCGGATTCTATGTCCGTTCCGACCAGCAAGGGAAAGGAATCGGTAAATTATTTTTACAGGATATCTACCCGATTTTAAAACAGGATCAATTTAAGAAAGTGTGTTTAACGGTCAGCACTAAAAATGAGGCAGCCATTAAGCTCTACGAAAAACTGGGCTTCGTCATTAAAGACACGAGGTCTGATGAATTTGGCGAAGGGGAGCATCGCTACTACATGGAATACATCATTACTTAAAGAAATGTGATCACTGGTGATTTGGAATAATGTTGACGGTGCAAAAATCAACAGCCAGATCGAACAGAGGCTTTCTTAAAAATGGACAGCAGGGGAGAAATCATCACTATGGTCAAAAAATTGAGGAGGGGACTAGGATGAGAAACACTTTATTCAAACCGAAAAGACATTGGAAAGAAATCGAACTGTGGAAGGATGTAACCGATGAGCAGTGGAACGATTGGTTGTGGCAGTTGACAAATACCATTAAAACACTGGATGACTTGAAAAAAGTCGTCGACCTGACTCCTGAGGAAGAGGAAGGGGTTAAAATCTCTACCAAAACGATTCCATTAAATATTACTCCTTATTATGCATCTCTAATGGATAAAGATGATCCAAGATGCCCGATTCGCATGCAGTCTGTACCGATTTCGCAGGAAGTGTACAAAACAAGATATGATATGGAGGATCCGCTTCACGAAGATGAGGATTCACCAGTACCAGGTTTAACACACCGCTACCCTGATCGCGTGTTATTCCTAGTCACCAATCAATGTTCAATGTACTGCCGTTATTGCACTAGAAGACGTTTCTCTGGACAAATTGGAATGGGTGTACCAAAGAAACAGCTGGACGCAGCCATCCAATATATCGCTTCCACACCGCAAATTCGAGATGTTCTTATCTCCGGTGGAGACGGATTATTAATCAACGATACGATTTTAGAATATATCTTAAAAAATCTGCGCGAGATTCCGCATGTGGAAATCATCCGCATCGGCACACGGGCGCCTGTTGTATTCCCGCAGCGGATTACTGAAAACCTCTGCGAAATTTTGAAAAAATATCATCCAGTTTGGCTGAATACTCATTTCAATACCTCCATGGAAATTACGGAAGAGTCTAAGCGCGCATGCGAAATGCTGGCAAATGCCGGGGTTCCAGTTGGAAATCAATCCGTTATTCTAGCAGGCATTAATGACAGTGTTCCGATCATGAAGCAGCTGATGCATGATCTTGTGAAAATTCGTGTCCGTCCATATTACATTTACCAATGTGATCTATCTGAAGGAATCGGCCACTTCCGTGCACCAATCAGTAAAGGATTGGAAATCATGGAAGGTCTGCGCGGACATACTTCCGGTTATGCGGTTCCGACATTTATCGTCGATGCACCGGGAGGAGGCGGCAAAATTCCGTTGCAGCCGAATTATATTATTTCCCAAAGCTCCAATAAAGTGGTGCTGCGCAACTTTGAAGGAGTCATTACCTCTTATCCGGAGCCGGAAAATTACCATCCTGGCACTGCAGAGGATTATTACAAAAAGGTTTATCCTGAAGTATTTGAGAAATTTGAAAGCAATGGTGTCTTATCCGTGATTGATGATACGAAATTCAATTTAATTCCTGAAGGTTTGAAACGCCTGGATCGCCGCAAAACCTATAACAACAATCCTGAACACAGCTCATTAAAAGATAAGCGTGAGAAGCGTGACGAATTAAAGGAGAAAAAATTCCAAGCGCAAATCAATAAATTCGAAACAGTAGGAGCGGTGGAAGAATAATGTTGAATTGTCAATGGTGCGGATCTGATAAGGCAGAAAGAACAAACAATACCGTATATTGGGAGCTACCAGACGGTACGAAAACAATTGAAATTCGCGAAACACCTTCCGTTCATTGCTCAAATTGCGGCATGACCTATCAAAGTGATGAAATGGTAAAGGAAATAGAGGATCAGTTGTTTCTAATTAATACCACCAAGTTGGAAAAAAGCATGACATATGAAACATTGATGGCAGTGCCTCGGATCCTGAAACGAAACTACTTTGATTTTTCGAAATAATAAGTTGGGTAAAAGAGTTTTCCCCATGGGTGGGTTGCATATAACCATCCATGGGAAATTCTTTTAATCTGAAAATCATCCGCTAATCATGCTTTTTAATATCTGAAAATTTACTCTTTTCAATAAAATTGTGTATTTTTAGGGATATAGACTTTTCATTTATTTAATAAAGGTGGGACATGAATGGAAGTTATTAATTCGGAAGAGAATCAAACTAGTCATGTGAAACGCAATTTAAAGGCTAGGCATATGACCATGATAGCAATTGGCGGATCGATTGGAACAGGGCTGTTTTTGGCAACAGGATTATCGATTCGGACAGCAGGACCGGGCGGCGCACTGATTGCTTACGGTGCGATTGGAATTATGGTTTATTTTTTAATGACGAGTCTTGGTGAAATGGCCACCCATATGCCTGTCTCGGGATCCTTTGCTACTTACGCTACCCGTTTCATCGATCCTTCATTAGGGTTTGCACTCGGTTGGAATTACTGGTTTAACTGGGCTATAACTTTGGCAGTTGAGATCGCAGCCTCGGCAATTATTATGAAATTTTGGCTTCCGAACGTACCAAGCATTGTATGGAGCGTACTGTTTTTAGGACTTATCTTTTTATTAAATGCCTTATCCGTTAAAAGTTATGGTGAGTCAGAGTTTTGGTTTTCTTTAGTAAAAGTTATTACGATTATTGTTTTTATTGCAGTTGGCCTGCTAACCATTTTTGGGATTCTTGGCGGCAAGTATATTGGGTTTAAAAACTTTACAATCGGTCACGCCCCAATCAGTGGCGGCTTTCTTTCCATATTAAGTATTTTCTTTATCGCCGGCTTTTCCTTCCAAGGAACAGAGCTTGTTGGAATTGCCGCAGGGGAAAGTGAAAATCCGGATAAAAACGTCCCAAAAGCCATTAGACAAGTGTTCTGGCGCATTCTATTGTTTTATATCGGGGCCATTGCGGTAATCGGCCTTATTATACCTTACACAAGTAATCAGTTGTTAGGCGGGGACGTAGACAAGATTGCGGTCAGCCCGTTTACCCTTGTTTTTGAGAAAGCAGGATTTGCCTTTACAGCATCTGTTATGAATGCAGTTATTTTAACCTCTGTTTTATCATGCGGTACCTCGGGCTTATATGCATCAACACGGATGCTCTGGTCAATGGCTAAGGACGGTCAGGCACCTAAATTTTTACAAAAAGTTAATCGTCGCGGAATTCCGATGAATGCCCTTTTAGTAACGGCTATCATTGGCGCAATGGCCTTTTTATCATCTATCTTTGGAGATCAGGTCTATACATGGTTATTAAACGCCTCAGGCCTAACCGGATTTATTGCCTGGGTTGGCATCGCCTTAAGCCATTACCGTTTCCGCAAGGCCTATCTCGCTCAAGGAAGAGACTTAAATAAACTGAAGTATAAGGCAAAATGGTATCCATTCGGCCCGCTGCTTGCTTTAATTATGTGCATCATTATTATCCTCGGACAAAATTATCAAGCATTTACTAACGGGAAAATCGATTGGTATGGAATTGCCGTCTCCTACATCGGATTACCGATCTTTTTCATCACTTGGTTGGGCTATAAATACGCCAAAAAAACAAAGGTCATTCCACTTCAACAATGCTCTTTTGATGATGAGCAGAATGAGACTGAGGATTTGCAGGGACATATGACCGCATTTGGAAAATGACGACATCAAAAAACGCCTGGAAGGGCGTTTTTTGATGTCATTGTTATGGAATTTAGTTTTCAAAAAGGAAGATGCAAAACCTATCCGTATTATTAATAATGGAAAAACAATATCTTCAATTTGTGAGGTAAAGGTAAATGGGATGAGTGGATATCCCATCAAACTGATTGTAGATGAAAGATGTCATTGGGAATTTTCTTTAAATTAGCACTAAAATTAATATTTTGACTAAAATAAGGGCTTTAGATATTATAAAACTCTACATTTATGTTAATACTTGTTATATCACTAAAAATCTAGAAGAATTAAAGGAGAGTAAATACGGATATGAATAAAACGGAATTAATTAATGCAGTAGCAGAAGCAAGTGAATTATCAAAAAAAGATGCAGGAAAAGCGATTGATGCATTATTTGAAACGATTTCGAATGCATTAAAAAATGGCGATAAAGTCCAATTAATTGGATTTGGTAATTTCGAAGTTCGGGATCGTGCAGCAAGAACTGGGAGAAACCCACAAACAGGTGAGGAAATTGAAATTGCTGCGGCAAGGGTTCCTGCATTTTCAGCAGGGAAGGCCCTAAAAGATGCAGTTAAAAATAGTTAAAAAATATTCATTTTAAAAGTTTCAAAGGAGCTTGTAAGTTCCTTAGACCAGGCAGCCCTTGGGGCTGTTTTTTCTATAGAAAAAAGTTATATTTCCTTATTGTATAGGGGCAATAAAAATAGAGGATGAAAAGTTCATCCCCTAACAAGTGATTCTTTTTGCACCTAATAAACAAAATTCCTTTAACATTGTCAGTCTATTCAAAAGTTGAACTACACGAAGTGGACTTTGTGTTCGTCAAGTTCCGCTTTTTCCTATTGTTCTTGACTTTTTCGAAATAAGCTGGCTAATCCTGAAGCAGCATCATATGGGAACAGGATGGTGCTATTCTTCTCGGCTGCAATTTCTGTCATCGTTTGCAGCATCCGTAATTGCATGGCCTCCGGCTGCTTGCTAATGACTGTAGCTGCTTCAGCTAGCTTTTCAGCCGCTTCAAATTCCCCTTGGGCGGCAATTACTTTTGCTTTTCTTTCCCGTTCGGCCTCGGCCTCTTTCGCCATCGCACGGCGAAGACCTTCAGGAAGATCCATTGACCGAATTTCAACCCCTGTCACCTTTATTCCCCATGGCTCAGTTGCCCGATCAAGTTCAGAACGCAATAAATCGTCTAATTTCTTTTGATCTGTCAACATTTCCTGCATCGTATGGGCACCCAGGTTGGAACGGAGAATCGTTTGAGCCAAGGTTCTCGTTGCCTTTCTGTAATCCTCCACATCAAGCAGAGCTTTTTGGGCATTGACCGCCTGATAATAAACGACAGCGTTTAATGTGACTGGAACACTGTCCTTTGTGATAATATCCTGATTCTCCACATTTTCAACACGAATCCGCATATCGATTCTTCGGACGCTGTCGACGAGAGGAATAACAAACTGTACACCAGGCTCCAGCGAACGAGTATAACGGCCCAACCGAAGGACAACACCCTGCTGATATTGCTGAACAATTCGAATTGAAGATAAAAAAAGAAGAACGACTAAAACTGCAAGTGTTAAAAGAACACTGATTGATGCTGACATAAAATGTCATCTCCCTAAAATGGAATTATTTCTTAAAACAATCATATTTTAGCAGATTATTTGAAAATAACCAGTGATATTTTTTTGACTAAAATGGTCTGCTTTAGAAAATGCTCACCTTATATGAATATGGCTTGCGACTAGAAGCGGAACGGCACTCCTATTTACTGTTATACAAACATCAACCAAAAAAAGGAGAGTTTTTTTCGAAAAGTAGTTGCTTTTCTGAAAAATCCATATTATGATTTTTTAAAAGTAATCATATCAAAATAATCGGAATTAAATTAAGCCTATACCTGATCTAATAAACGAAATCAACTGGATATGTGCCCTTTTCTACTCCCATTGCATATAAGTATTACGTGTAAAGGTCCTAGTTTAAAAGGCATGTTCAAAAGCAGATCAGGACGATCTCTTGGGAGCGAATGTTGACTGAACTACTCAACATTAAAGAGGGGGGATTGACCATGAAGGTATCGAGTAAAGGCGAATATGCATTAAGGGCATTACTCTTACTTGGAAACCATGAAGGAACCGTAATAGGAATTCAGGAAATTGCTGAGAAGACGCACGTCAGCATAAATTACTTGGAGCAAATCCTGCTTCAATTAAAAAAGCTCGGCTATGTCACAAGCAAAAGAGGGGCAAAAGGAGGATATCTTCTATATAAGAAGCCTTCAGACATCAGTATTGGCGAAGTGATCCGTGATTTGGAGGGCCCTTTGTCACCAATGGGCTGCGCCTCGATTACAAAATATGAACCTTGTGTTTTAGAGGTTGGGTGTCAATTAAAACCATTATGGTCCCTGGTAAGAGATACGATAGCATTTGTTCTCGAGAGAACCAGTCTTGAAGACTTACTGCAAAACCGAATTAATAAATTTGAAGGGGATGATTTTATTGCAATTAAAAGGCCGTCTGGATCAGCAGGTTCTGGAGAAGATTGCTAGTTTGTTAGAAGGGTTGGAATTTGGAACGGTTCAAATAACCGTTCATGATTCCCAAATTACTCAAATTGATCGATTGGAAAAGTACCGATTTCCTCCTCAACGGAAATCAGGTTCTGAAGTGCCTAATCATCACAAAAAAACATGCTAAATTCAATATGCCGATCGGACGACCGAAGGCCCTGTAGTTAATCGTACACTTGGATGTGCGTTTATAACTATTGGGCTTTTTTTGGCCGTTAGGAAAGTATACCTTCCCTATCAGGCATAAGTGCAACTACGCCTCTGTCTTCGCCCTAACAGGCTCGCCAGTCGGCGAGTTTTCTTTATTGGAAAAAAGCCCTGATTTGCAGCAATACCATACTTAAGATTATAAAAGGGGAGCGTAAAAAATGAAGAAAAAACTATGGATGACAATCGTTTCTATTACTCTTTTACTTTGGGTTGCCGGGTGCTCGAACCAAACGGTCAGTAACAAGACTGAATCAAATAAGTCAGTAAAATCCGAGGTGGAATTATTGAATGTTTCCTATGATCCGACAAGGGAATTTTACCAGCAGTTTAATAAAAGCTTTGCAGCCCATTGGGAAAAACAAACCGGACAAAAAGTGACCATTAAGCAGTCGCATGGCGGTTCAGGCGCCCAATCCCGCGCTGTTATAGATGGACTTGAGGCAGATGTTGTTACATTAGCACTTGCTTACGATATTGATGCCATAGCCAAGACAGGGAAAATTTCAGCGGATTGGCAGAAACGGCTTGACAACAATAGTTCACCGTACACTTCGACAATTGTTTTCCTTGTTCGTAAAGGCAATCCGAAGGGCATCAAGGATTGGGATGATTTAGTGAAAAAAGGTGTTTCCGTGATTACACCAAATCCGAAAACTTCCGGTGGTGCCAGATGGAACTTCCTAGCGGCATGGGGTTATGCATTAAAGAAATACAACGGCGACGAGCAAAAAGCAAAGGAATTTGTGACAAAGCTTTATAAGAATGTTCCGGTACTGGATTCCGGGGCACGCGGGTCAACAACCACATTTACGGAAAAAGGAATCGGGGATGTGTTAATTGCCTGGGAAAATGAAGCCTATCTGGCGCTCAATCAACTTGGTAAGGATAAATTTGAAATCGTGAACCCGTCGATTAGTATTCTGGCAGAGCCTCCGGTAGCAGTGGTCGATCAAGTGGCGAAAAAGCATGGGACAGAGAAAGTGGCGAAAGCTTATCTGGATTATCTGTATTCTCCAGAAGGCCAGGAAATTGCTGCAAAGAATTACTACCGGCCGCGTGATAAACAAGTAGCCGAAAAGTACCTCAGCCAGTTCCCTAATATCCAATTATTTACCATTGATGACCAGTTTGGCGGCTGGACAAAAGCCCAAAAAACGTTTTTCGCAGATGGCGGAGTCTTTGATCAGATATACAAACCGCAATGATAAAGGAGAGCTTGCATGTGTCCAAAAAATCGAAACGTCACCGTGTTCTTCCGGGCTACGGCCTTTCCATGGGATATACAGTTGTCTATCTAAGCCTGATCATTTTGCTTCCATTAGCCGTTTTATTTTTAAAAGCTACGACTCTCAGTTTTTCTGATTTTTGGAGGACTGTAACAGATGCAAGAGTCGTAGCATCCTATAAGTTGACACTATCGACTTCCTTGGTTGCAGCTTTGGTTAATGTCGTATTTGGAACCCTGATCGCCTGGGTTCTCGTACGGTATGACTTTTGGGGGAAGCGCTTGGCTGATGCCCTTGTGGATTTGCCATTTGCCCTGCCGACGGCGATCGCTGGGATTGCCTTAACAACCCTTTACGCACCAAATGGCTGGATTGGAAAATACTTTGATGCCATGGGAATCAAAGTTGCCTATACACCACTTGGGATCATGATTGCTTTAACATTTATCGGATTGCCCTTTGTCGTCAGGTCTGTCCAGCCTGTATTGCAGGATTTGGACACCCAGTATGAAGAAGCAGCCGCAACATTGGGAGCGAATTCGGTACAAATTTTTCTCAAAATTATATTCCCGGCCATTTTCCCCGCCATCATTACCGGTTTTGCTCTTGCCTTTGCTAGGGCATTGGGAGAGTATGGTTCAGTCGTCTTTATCTCGGGAAACATGCCGATGAAAACGGAAATCACCCCGTTACTCATCATTACAAAGCTGGAGCAATTTAACTATGGGGGAGCGGCCGCCATTGCCGCGGTTATGCTGCTATTTTCTTTCATTCTGTTATTCTTGATTAATTTTTGGCAATGGAAAACTTCTAATAAACAGCAGCATGTATAGAGGGGGAAAACTAGATGAATAGAGAAATAGCTGTTCCACTAAACCCTGCCGTGCCGGCCAAAGTGAAAAAGTGGCTGTTGATTGGAATAGCCTTTGCTTTCCTGGGATTATTTATTGTTTTACCATTACTGGTGGTGTTTTCAGAAGCGGTGAAAAAAGGAATCGAGCTTTATTTTGCCGCTATAGTGGATCCCGAAGCACAATCTGCCATTCAACTAACCTTATTAACAGCAGCTATTGCTGTTCCGGTTAACACGCTTTTCGGTGTGGTGGCAGCTTGGGCTATAACAAAATTTGATTTCAAGGGAAAAAATCTGCTTATTACCCTTATTGATATTCCGTTTGCCGTTTCGCCTGTGATTGCCGGACTCGTATTTGTCCTGTTATTCGGTTCCCAAGGATTGTTTGGCCCGTTTCTTGAAGCGCATGAAATCAAAATTGTTTTCGCTGTTCCTGGAATCGTACTAGCAACGGTTTTCGTTACTTTTCCATTTGTTGTACGTGAACTGATTCCGGTAATGCACGAGCAAGGAACAGAGGAGGAGCAGGCTGCGATCTCGCTGGGAGCTAACGGCTGGCAAATGTTTTTCCGTGTCACATTGCCTAATATCAAATGGGGCCTGTTGTATGGTGTGATTCTTTGTAATGCTCGGGCGATGGGGGAATTCGGAGCGGTTTCCGTTGTATCTGGCCACATTCGCGGTATGACCAACACGATTCCGCTTCATGTGGAAATTTTGTATAACGAATACAACTTTTCCGCTGCATTTGCGATGGCATCGATACTGGCTATGCTTGCCCTGATTACATTAGTTTTAAAAAGTATTGTCGAGTGGAGAACGAAAAAGGATCATGCCTAACTTTAATGGGGGAACGAGAATGGGAATTTTTATCAGTGAGGTAACAAAAGAATTTGGCCGTTATCCGGCAGTGGACAACGTCACACTGGAAATACCAACAGGGGATTTTACTGCCCTTTTGGGGCCTTCCGGGTCTGGAAAAACGACTCTTTTAAGATTAATCGCTGGGCTGGAGAGTATCGATTCAGGAAAGATTCTATTAAATGGCAGTGATTTTTCAGCCAAAACGGTCAAGGAACGCAAAGTGGGCTTTGTTTTTCAGCATTATGCCCTGTTTAAACATATGAACATTTTTGAAAATATCGCTTTCGGTTTAAAAGTCAGGCCAAGGAAGCTGCGGCCTTCGAAAAAAGAAATAAAGGAAAAAGTAATGGATTTATTAAAGCTTGTCCAGCTCGAACATGTAGCCGACCGCTATCCAGCCCAGCTGTCTGGAGGGCAGCGCCAACGGATTGCGTTAGCAAGGGCTCTGGCAGTGGAACCAGAGGTACTGCTTCTTGATGAGCCGTTTGGGGCGCTTGATGCCAAGGTACGTCAGGAACTCAGACACTGGCTGCGGGAAATCCATCAAAAACTGAACATTACAACGATCTTTGTTACACATGATCAAGAAGAAGCGTTGGAAATGGCAGATACCGTTGTAGTGATGAATAAGGGAAAAGTAGAACAGATTGGTTCGCCAGAGGAGGTCTATCAATATCCTGCTAATGCTTTTGTTTATAGTTTCTTAGGCAGGGTTAATGAATTTCGTGGAGAGGCTCTTTCGGAACTGTCCGGATCTTTAGAGGAAACGGTCGGTTATATCCGGCCGCATGAAATTGAGCTGAGTCCAACTTTGAAAGGGAAGGGTGTCCCTTCTGAAGTTTTACATGTTCATCCCATAGGATCCACCATTCGAATCGAATTAAAACGTTTGGATACTGAGGATTCTTTCGAGGCTGAAATGACATCAGAGAAATACAGGGAACTAGGGCCGCTGAAAAGAGGAGATATTGTCTATACCGAATTCAACAAGCTTGTCGTTTTCAGCGAAAAAAACGGCCCCGTTCTGCAGGAAATGAAGAATGAACCATTAAGGACCGCATCTCTATAGCAGCTTATTTTTTATCTTAAGGAATAGAGAATTAGACTAACATATTCTTTCTAAAATAAAAGGTCCCATAGAAAGCTCTATGGGACAATAACGAGAAAAATCTTTGATCGGTAGAACCTAACGTATTAATTTGTTGTAGTCGTTGAACCACTTGTAGTGCCAGTTGTACCATTAGTAGTCGACGTGCCGGAAGCAGTACCAGAAGAATCAGTAGTGCCGGAAGTAGTAGTCGACGTGCCGGAAGCAGTACCAGAAGTATCAGTAGTGCCGGTAGTAGTAGTCGACGTGCCGGAAGTAGTACCAGATGTATCAGTAGTGCCAGTAGTAGTCGATGTTCCGCTTGTAGTGCCGGATGTACCAGTTGTAGTAGTCGTTGTTGTTGGTGTGCTAGATTGTAATTTATTAATTGAATCAGTCACTGTTTTCATTTCATTTGTAATGCTTGTCTTAGCAGTTGAAATAAGAGTGTAAGTATTTGTTACATCAGCTGTTGAGCCATATTTTTGAGCAACTTTGTCCACTTGCTTAGTTAAGCTGTTAAGTTGATTCGAATCAGCTTTCAGTCTATTTAATACGCTTTGGTAAAAGTCTAGTTCTGTTGTAACATCTGTGTTGTTGAAGGCAGTTACTTTATTTGTTAATTGTTGAACTTGGGCTGTTACCTTTGAAATATTTTTATTGATTGGTTCAAGAAACTTTTTTGCCTCTTTCACTTTTGCTGCAGGTATCTTAACTGGTTTTGCTTTGGACTCTCCATCTTTTCCGTGGGAAACTGGAGCTTTTGGTTGAACTGAAGCTGTGCTTTCAGCCGATTTGCCTTTTAATACTGGAGCTGAAGTCTTTTCTGGCGTTGCTTTTGAAGTTGAAACTGATACATTTCCCCATTTTGCTTTTGGGGCTGAGGCTGCTGCAGCAGGTGATGCAATCAATCCAAGTGCTACAGCAAGACCTGTTGCTGTTAACATACCTTTTTTCATCAAAACATTCCTCCTTATTAAAATGAAATACATTATCATTATCGACAAAATTCGTCACAGAATTAGGGACTTTGTACTCATTTTTATATTTTTAAAAATATTAAAAAAACATTAATAAGGCATTAAAAACGGCCAAAGAAGAAGGGGCTTCTTTAGCCGTTTTAACGAGATTATAATGTTCGGTATCTTTTCAATGCCACAATGTTCAGTACAATAAAGAGGAGAGCGAAAATAACTAATGCGAGTAGATCCCCGCCGATATCCGTTAACCCGAATCCTTCATACATTACTTTTTTGAGGGCATCGCCTGCATAGTACATGGGAAAAATTTCCGCAATAATTTGAAGCCAATTCGCCATCCCAGAAAGCGGGAAAATTCCAGCAAAAAACACTTGGGGAACAACCGCGATCGGGATAAATTGCATCATTTGAAATTCGGATGAAGCAAATGTCGATAATAAAATGCCAAGAGAAAGCGCCACTAATGCCAGCAGTAAATTAATAAAAATCACGTTGATCATGGAACCAACAAGCACGATATCCAATACATTGATCGCATAGAGAACAACGATAATGGTTTGAACCACGGCAAATATGCCAAAGCCGATTAAATAGGCGGTAACAATTTCGGTCCGACGAATCGGGGTGGACATCAACCGTTCCAGCGTGCCGGTCGTCCGTTCACGAAGCAAGCCGATTCCGGAAATAATAAACACAAAGAAGAAAACAAAGAAACCGACTAAAATAGGGCTTAACACATCAAAAAACGCGGTATCCTTATTGCCGTACACATATTTCGTTGTCATGGTTTTCTCTGTGAATTTATCTGTAACTGCTGGATTTTGCTGTGTCATTCCCAGGGTTTTAGAGTTCGGCATTCCCGTCATCATCGGAAGCTGTTGCATGAGCTTAGTTTGTGAATAAACAGCCACTGCCTGATTTATTTTCATTTGCAGCGGTTTAGCTGTTGATGGATCAGCATTTTGCAGTATTAACGTTAATTTACCATTTTCATCTTGCAGCAAGCCATCAAGTTTGTCATCCACGACAGTTTGTTTTGTTGCCTTATCATAGTTCTTTACATCAATTTTTGCTTTCTCGATGATTTTAATAAGGCCTTGATCGACCCCGACAACCCCAATTTTCGGATTAACGGTATTGCCGTTAAATATAAAATACATGAGAGTTAAAACCAATAATGGCGCGACAAACATCAAGGCGAGTGTTCGTTTATCGCGAAGCATTTGCAGACAAATTCGTTTTACCAGTGCGCTGATTCTCATGACTGCTTCACCCCTGCCCGTAAAAATACTTCATCGAAATTATCAACATGATAGAGTTCCTTTAATTCCTTAGGTGCGCCGCTTGTTAGGATCCGTCCGTCCCGCACCATAGCCACGACATCACATCTTTCCGCCTCGTCCATGACATGGGTCGTCACAATGATGGTTTTTCCTTCTTCATTTTTTAAGCGCAGCAGCTCGTGCCAAATCGATATTTTTAACTCTGGATCAATTCCGACAGTTGGTTCATCCAAAATTAGGATCTTCGGGTTTTGAATGAGAGCAATAGCCAGCGACAAGCGCCGCTTCATCCCTCCAGAATAGGCTGAAACCCGTTTCTTTAAATCCCCTGTTAAATTGACAAGGCTGGCAGCATAAGCAATCCGCATTTTCTGCTCCTCTTTTTTTAATTTATAAAGTGAGGCAAAGAATTTTAAATTCTCTTCTCCCGTTAGCTCCACATATAGCGAATCGGCCTGGGCCATATAACCAATCTCCTGAAGCAGGTTTAGATTAGGCATTTTTTCATTTAACACATGGATCGTGCCGGAATCGGCCCTTTCCATGCCGACAATCATTTTAACAAGAGTAGTTTTTCCAGCGCCAGAAGGCCCGATCAGTCCATATAGCTGCCCTTTCTCAATGGTTAAATGAACATCGTTTAAAACCTTCTTTTTGTTAAAACTTTTGCTGACTTGTTCTACCTTAATGGTTGGATACATTTGTTCATCCCTCCTTAGTCAAACGGATAAAAATGAACACCGTGTTGACTATCTTTATACGTTAATATTAAAATGCCATGGCTGGAAATACAATAAACAATATTGGGAAAAGTGTTGAATAAAAAGGGGAGACTTGATTCAATTCGAAGTCTCCCCATTCGTCATTCATTTTATTTCGTTTAGCACATATGATAAGCTTTTTTCCTGCATGGAAGTTAATCGTAAGTGATAGTTTTCAAATGGAAGGTGTGCAGTAACCGGATTTGGAACGATGACACATCGGATTCCAGCCCCAATCGCCGCAAGGGAACCATTTAAGGAATCTTCAAATGCCACTGCTTCATTCGGTTGAACCTCAAGTGCTTCCAATGCTTTTACATAGAGACTTGGGTCAGGTTTAACCCTTGTGACATTTTCCTTTGTTTTAATCGTATGGAAATAATCGTAAATCTGATATCGCTTGAGGCAAGACTCCACCCAATCACGCCCTGAGCTTGAGGCCAGCCCAATTTTTAATTGCTGTTTTTTCGCCTCTTCCAAGTAGGAGGTCACACCTTCACGAAGACTTAAGCTGATCGCTCTTTCCATGAATAATTTGTGCTGCTTTTCTTCCAATTTTGCTTCGAGGGCAGATATGCCAGCCTGGGTTTCAAAGTACTGATTGATAAAGTCGTCTGTCGTACCGATGACCTTTGAATACTCTTCAAATGGCAGATGAACATTAAACTCTTGAAAAATTTCTTTACATACTTCATACCATAATGATTCAGAATCGACGATTAGGCCGTCAAAATCAAAAATAATCGCTTTTATCATGAAAGTTCCTCCCCCTAAAGCACTCTATTAATTTAGTCCTGCAACATGACCGGGTCCTAACAATGTTAATCTTGCAGCAATCAAGGTCATTTCTCTCGGTGATTGTTCCATCCCGTTTTCAAGCCAATGCTGGACAATGCCAAGATGTGCAGAACTTACATATGAAAGGAAAAAATCAAGTGGAACAGCCATATCTTCTTTTAAATGCATATGAACAATATTTTGAATAAATCTCTTTTTGATCATTTCTTTTAATTTCACCTGAAAGGAGGCATCTCCCTTTGGGCCTAATAATACCTTCATGAAACTGGCGTTTTCCTGAAAAAATTCAAATAATCTCAAGATGATGGGAAATGGTTCTGATTGGCTGGTGTAAGCCAAGGCATCATTGGGATTAATTTCCGAAGTAATCTCCTCAACGGCAAGTAATATTTCATCCTCACTCTGCTCTAATAAATCAAACTTATCCCGGTAGTGTAAATAAAAGGTCCCGCGGTTGATGGCCGCTTTCTCTGTTAGATCCCGAACGGTAATTCCTTCGAATCCCTTTTCTTCCATTAATACAGTGAGTGCATCCCGAAGGAGCCACTTCGTCCGTGTAATTCGTTTATCAGTCCGTTCCGACACTATGCGAGCCTCCTAATGCGAAAGTTTTTCCAATTAATAAAATTATAGTGAACAGGTTGGTAAATGGCCAACATATTAGATTGAATCTCCGCAGTTATAAATCTCAATGGCCAGCATAAAATCTAAAAGTTAAAGAACCGTCATCAAGAGAAAAGGGGGAATGTCCCATGTTCTTTGACGTTTGGCTTGCAGGTCAATCGTTATGGAATACCCCGCTGTTGGCAGTGCTTTTCGGTTTAAACTGTCTATATTTATTTTTTATGAAACAATCGTTAAAAATCAAAATTTACCACAAACAGCCACTATTATTTATCTGTGGCTTAATCCTATTCTATTTCATGATCGGAAGCCCCTTTGCATCCATCAGTCATTTATCATTCAGCCTGCACATGTTCCAAATGAGCTTGTTGTTCTTTATTACTCCGCCGCTGTTGTTATTGGGAATACCGGCACAGCTCTGGCAGCCTGTTTGGAATCTTTCCATTTTAAAAAAGATCCCGCCATGTACCTCCCTATATACGTTTGCCGTACTGTTCCTAATGTATCATGTTCCAGCTATATTAACCTTCCTGTCACAAAATCCTTATTACCACCAAAGTTATTTTCTCATTCTGATGCTATTGGCCTTTGGCATGTGGTTTCCGATTACAGCAACCGGAAAGTTCACCAAGACTGAGAAGAACCGTTATGCCTATTTAAGCGGTATGGTGTTGATGCCTGCGTGCCTTCTATTCATCATTAGCGCACTTCTCGGAGGTATGAATAATCCTTTCCTTAGCGAAATCACTGCCAATTTGTGCATGGGCTCAGCTGCTATGCACTCAGGTTTGATTTTGCCGTTTCCCTTCAATACGAAATGGGATCAATTGCTGGCAGGAATCCTCATGCTCTTGATTCACAAAATAGGGCTATTGCTGACATCTCGATATGGAGATAATGTCCAAATTCGCAACTTGGAGAAAAACGCCTAATCATCCAAAACTGACACAAGACTGCCACATACCCCTGCGTTTCTTCCGCTTTTTTAAGTATGAATGGGCAAAAATAAGGCTTGAATAAAGAAGCGGAGGGGGTTACATGTACCAAAAACAAGAAAGGGTGTTAATTTGGCTCTCCTTTACAGCTGCGATTATTGTAGGATTGTCACTCATCGGTCGTATTTTATCAGGCTAGGATCGGCAGGAAAGGTGGTTATTCATTGTGATGGAAAATCAAGAAGCAGTATTTTTCAGTAGAAAAGATGATGCGGTGAAGAGGCAGTGATTTTTCAATGATACTTTTTTATAGAAAATAAGGCATTAAAATAGCCTGAAAAGGAAGAGCCTCTGCGTGTCCTAGGCTCTTCTATTTATAGCTTAAACCTTTTTAAATGGAAAAATATATGCCTTTTTTCTATTACAATAATGTGCTAGAATCGGCTCATTCTTCAAATGAAGAGGGGACGCTGAATTTTCCTTTATTCTCACCCTTGCCCCACTGACTTTCCACTTTTCGTGGCGGATATCCCCTCGTAAGACCCAATTTCCCATTTTAGTAAATAAACAATAGCGCTCCAGCAGCCAGTCATCAAGACTTCCCATTGTGACAGGACTCTGCAGGGAATAGGGCTCATATTCAACTGCAAAGGTCCCTTGACCAAACCACCGCCTGCTGTTAAAAAAGACAAGCCTCTCTTCATGATGAATATCCATTTTTGCCTGCCGAAACGGCAGACCAACCGCTTTTGCTCCTAAAACTGCCAACGGATGATTGGCATCAAGTGAAAAAAAGTATACGCCCGGCTGCCCCTTGTATTTCACGTATGTCCTGACATTCAATTCCCAATAATGGAGCAATAGGGGAATTTCCGGCAGCCAGTGAAATTGCTGATGGCTAACCTGGAAAGGGAGCATCGTAAGCCATGCATCATCCTGATAGGTATCCAACTCAAATTCATTTGGCAAAAGAGGAGCCATTTCATGAACAGCCATTTTCCAATGCAAAAATAACAAGTGTTCCCAGGTTTGCGTCATAATCCA
This sequence comes from Neobacillus endophyticus, assembly GCF_013248975.1. GTDB lineage: Bacteria > Bacillota > Bacilli > Bacillales > Cytobacillaceae > Neobacillus > Neobacillus endophyticus. The sequence goes on along the minus strand of NZ_JABRWH010000001.1, from coordinate 678,623 downwards.
AGGACCAAGGCCATTCATTTTTTTTAACATCCCTTCAAAATTGTTTGACATTCAAACGTCTATTTGAATATTATATATTCAAACGAACATTTGAATAAAGAAGGTGGCAACATGAAAGAACGCGATATTTGCGAAATTACCTGTGTGGAGAGTGAAAGGTCCGCCAAGATACAACAGCAGCTTGAAAACAGCAGCCACATTCTTGAAGTGACAAAGTTGTTTAAAGCCTTGTCTGATGAAACCCGCTTGAAAATTGCCTACACCCTGACACTTGAAGATGAACTCTGCGTTCATGATGTTGCCTATATTGTAGGGGCAACAACCGCCACAGCTTCCCATCATCTTCGGCATTTAAAGGGTCTTGGTCTTGCCAAATATCGCAAAGAGGGTAAGCTCGTTTATTATTCCCTTGATGACGATCATGTTAAACAATTAATTCATATTGCCTTCACACATCAGAAGGAGGTGTCCGTCCGTGAGTGATACAGTGGAAAAACATGTCTACCGGGTTCAGGGCTTTTCCTGCATAAACTGTGCTGCCAAGTTCGAAAAAAACGTACAGCATCTGGATGGTGTTGTGGATGCAAAAGTAAATTTCGGAGCTTCAAAACTAACAATCTATGGAACTGCTAGTTTAGATGAATTACACCATGCCGGTGCATTTGAAAAATTAACGCTATTTCCTGAAAAAGGTCAGCTGATACCTGCCCCAAAAGAGGCTCTTTGGAAGCGATACTTCCATCTTGTATTGTCAGCATTGTTGCTCTTGGTAGGCTATATTTTTAATATGAACATCCTCTTTGCTGGTGCAATTATCCTAGGAGGATTTTCGTTATTTCAAACTGGCTTGAAGAATTTAATTCAGCTCGAGTTTGATATGAAAACGTTGATGACCATCGCCATTATAGGTGCAGCTATTATTGGCCAATGGGAAGAAGGCGCAGTGGTGGTGATTTTGTTTGCCATCAGTGAAGTGCTTGAAGGATTTTCCATGGATAAAGCACGTGCCTCCATCCGCTCGCTTATAGAGAAGAAACCGGCAGAAGCCCTTGTGGTCAGAAACGGTACGGAGCTTATGTTAAAAATAGAAGATATTGAAATCGGCGATATCATTCTTGTCAAACCAGGGCAAATGCTTGCCATGGATGGCATCGTTCTTGAGGGAGCTTCCTCTGTCAATCAAGCAGCCATCACCGGAGAAGCTGTTCCTGTTGAAAAAGCCGCAGGAGACGAAGTGTTTGCTGGGACGTTAAATGAAGAAGGATTTTTAAAAATAAAGGTTATGAAGTCGAGCGAAGATTCGACGATCGCCAAAATCATTCATTTGGTAGAGGAAGCGCAGGCAGAAAAAGCCCAGTCACAGCAGTTTGTTGATCGCTTTGCTAAATACTATACGCCCGTGATTATCGCGATTGCCGTGCTTGTTGCCATTGTTCCGCCGCTTTTTTTGACAGGAGGATGGCAGAAGTGGATATATGAAGGGCTTGCTGTATTAGTAGTCGGATGTCCATGTGCCCTGGTTATATCAACACCGGTGGCTATTGTTACGGCAATAGGGAATGCCGCCCGCCAAGGTGTCTTGATTAAAGGCGGAAATTTCTTAGAAGAAATGGCCGCTGTAAAAGCGATCGCCTTTGATAAAACTGGAACACTTACAAAGGGAACTCCAATCGTAACGGATTTTATCAATTTTAGCGATGATGAGCATCTGTTTACCAAAGTGGCGGCATTGGAAAGGCAGTCGCAGCACCCACTCGCAGCAGCCATTATGAAAAAAGCTGACAATTCAGTTGATCAAGTAGAAGGATTCATTTCCATCACCGGCAAGGGCATTATAGGTAAAATAAATGGAATAGAGTACCGGATTGGGAATACAAGGTTATTCGAAGAAATTCCAGCTGAAGTTCATACACATATCACTTCACTAAAAACTCAGGGAAAAACAGTGATGATCGTTGGAACATCTACAGAAATTCTTGCCTTAATTGCAGCGGCAGATGAAGTTAGGGAAAGCAGTAAAACAGTCATATATAAATTGCAGCAGCTCGGAATAAAACAAACGGTTTTATTGACAGGTGATCATGAAGCTGCTGCGGAGGCGGCTGGGTATGTAGCAGGTGTGACCGATATAGCAGCAGAACTTCTCCCACAGGATAAATTGACTTTTATAAAGAAATTGTCATCAACATATGGCAAAACAGCCATGATTGGGGACGGCGTCAACGATGCTCCTGCACTTGCTGCGGCGGATGTGGGAATTGCAATGGGGAAGGCTGGAACAGATGCTGCCCTGGAGACAGCAGACATAGCACTTATGAATGATGAATTGAACAAATTGCCGTTTATCATTAACTTAAGCCGCAAAACAGTAAGAATTATTAAACAAAATATTTCGCTTTCGTTAATTGTTAAATTACTGGCCCTTCTTTTAGTCATACCGGGCTGGCTTACCCTATGGATTGCGATTTTTGCCGATATGGGCATCACATTGCTTGTCACACTGAATGGGCTTAGGCTGCTGCGGTAAGGGAGTAACAAGGAAAACATGTATCGAAAAGCCGTTATAGGAAAAAATGAACCATAATTAGGACTTCTTCGCTTTACACATAGATATAAACTAGATCAGATTCTTAGGGGGATAATCATGGGTCACCATCACCATCATGGACATTCTCATGGCCACTCACATACAGGAAATAAGAAGGCATTATTCAGCTCGTTTCTTTTAATCACACTATTTATGTTTGTAGAAGTGATTGGCGGTTTTGTTACTAACAGTTTGGCAGTTTTGTCTGACGCCGGTCATATGTTAAGTGATGCCGCTTCACTTGGATTAAGTTTCTATGCCATCAAGCTCGGAGAGAGAAAAGGCACACAAGAAAACACCTTCGGTTTCAAACGCTTTGAAATCATTGTGGCCGCTTTGAACGGGCTATTGCTAATCATCGTATCGGCTATTATTTTTTATGAAGCAATTCAGCGTTTTTTCGCTCCTCCAGAAGTGCAAAGCTCAGGCATGCTGCTCATTTCGTTTATTGGTTTGCTTGTGAATATTGTGGCTGCATGGATATTGATGAAGGGGGACAAAGAGGAAAATCTGAATGTCAGAAGCGCCTTCCTCCATGTGATCGGAGATATGCTAGGTTCTTTCGGGGCCATTGTGGCTGCACTATTGATTATGTTTTTTGGTTGGGCAATCGCTGATCCGATTGTCAGTGTCATTGTTGCAGCCTTAATCATCGTTAGCGGCTTGAGAGTAACAAAAGATTCCTTCCATATTTTAATGGAGGGTGCACCGGCACAGATTGATACGGATAAGCTGAAGGCAGCGCTAAGAAAAATTCCGATGGTAAAAGAGGTTCATGATCTGCACATCTGGACCATCACCTCAGGTTATCCTGTCCTAAGCTGTCATATTACGATTTTGAATGACGGTGTACATGATGATATTCTATTACGCGCCCAAAAGATGCTTCATGATGAATTTGACATCGAACATAGCACCATCCAAGTGGAGAAAGAAGCAAACGGCTGTCCAAGTCCGCATGGAACGTGCAATTAACATTTTCTAGCTAAAACCTGAATGGTTTTAGCTTTTTTAGGGCGATACGAAAGTATAACTTTTCTATCAGGCATAAGGAAAACTACGCTTCTTCACCCTGGGCTCGCCAGTCGGCGAGTTTTCTATATTACAATATTTCGAGTTTATATCCGTTATTTTACAATTGTTCCAATAATATTCGACTATACGCCCGTTTATTCAACATAATATTACATTTATATTACATCATTCTCGGTTTCATTGAATTTAGTTAACTATGAATATAAACTATAAATATAATAATAGTCTGGAAAGTTAAGAGGCAACAAAAGGAGATTTTGTTATGTTGAAGAAATTTGTAAAATATTCGGTATCGGTTGCAGTCATCGCTGCTATGATGCAAACAACCCCTACTTTTGCCAGCACGGTAACTCAAGATCAAATCAATGCGACGCAAGGACAAATCAATGATTTTGAAACAAAGATTCAAAAATTGGACAACCAAATTATCATCGGAATGGATAAAAGCCAAAAATTGTCCACTGCGATTAGCGCTGAAAAAGTAAAAATAGAAAAAACAAAGTCTGACATCGAACAAGCACAAAAAGATTTGGACGCGCACAAAGAGGTTTATTCCGCTCGTTTAAAAAGCATGCAAGAAGATGGACAGCAGCCTGTTATAACATATGCTGAACTTTTATTTTCATCAGATAACCTATCTCAATTTTTAACTCGTTTTACTGCGATTTCTCAAATTATTCAAAGTGACACAGACTTACTGAACGGATTAAATGAAAAAGAACAAGCCCTGAAAACTGCTGGAGAAAAGCTACATAGTGAATTAAACAATCTAAAGCAGAGCCAGAATGAATTAGCGGCTGAGCAGAAAAAGATTGAAGCAGATAAACAGGAAATTGAAAAAGAATTAGCATCAGCGAAAAACAATTTGCAAAGTCAAAAAACGCAACTCGCTCAACAGCAGGCCGAAGAAAAAGCTAAACAAGAAGCTCTTGCAGCTCAAAAAAGACTTGCTGAACAAAGAGCTTTGGCGCAACAACAAGCACAGCAGCGAGCTCAATCGCAAGCTTCAAGTTCCGCATCATTTACTGCTGTATCAGGAAGTAATTCCGGTGATGCAAGTAGCGTCATTGCGTATGCTGAACAATTTTTAGGTACACCTTATGTTTGGGGCGGTACTACGCCAAGCGGCTTTGATTGCTCTGGATTTATGCAGTATGTTTTCCGTTCTGTGGGAGTGGATCTGCCAAGGGTAGCAGCAGACCAACAGAATGTCGGAACTAGAATTTCTCCAGACCAAGTGCAGCCAGGAGATCTAGTATTTAAAGGCGATCCTGCATACCACGTTGGTATGTATATTGGCGGCGGAAAGTGGATTCAATCACCGGAAACGGGTGATGTTGTAAAAATTTCTAACTATAATCCAGCAAAGTTTTCAAGTGCTGCTAGAGTATTACGTTAGTAGTGTAAAAGGGTAAGGCTATCGCTTTGCCCTTTTTTCCTTAACAGGAAAGTACTATTTTGAAGTTGTTAATATGATTTAATGCGTAGAATTCCTTTCAATAGAATGCTATAATAATGCTGTTTTAGTATAACTTACTTGATGTGTATCGCAATTATATAGTCCATAAAAAGGAAAAAGGAGTGAAAACAATGGAAGCAGGGTTAATTATTGTACTTGGTTTATTTGGAGCGGCAATGGTCGCAACTTCATACATGTTTGTCAGAATGATGAAAGAACAATAAAAAAACGGCGGAATGCCGTTTTTTTTTATACCTTCCTAATTGTTGTTTTTAGTCCTTTTTTGGAAATCTGCCTGCTCTTGGGTGATATCTTGCGATTTTGAAAGAAAGCTGCTTTTATATTGTCGTGGTGTCATTCCGGTGTATTTTTTAAATAAGGAAGTATAATAACTTTGATTGCAGTATCCCAGCATTTGGGCAATTTCACTTAGTCGGGAGTCGGTGTGAAGAAGAAAATACTTGGAATCTTCAATCTTTTTACGGTTGATGTATTCGGGAATAATGACTCCGATCGATTCCTTAAAAATCTTTGATAAATAGGCTGGATGGACACCGGCAAATTCCGCAATTTTTTCAAGTGATAATTCATCGTTGAAAATTTCACGGTGAATATAAGTAATCGCTTTGTTCACCAACGGGTTGTATTCCAGTTTTTCCGTACTTTTTAATGTATCAATAAAACAGTTCACCATTTCATATTCAAGCTCTTTTAAGGCATTGCTTGAGTCTGTCTTCTCGATTTGGCGGATCATCACATCACTCAGATTAAACGCGTCCTCGGGTAATACACCGCCATGAATGACAGCGCGAGTAAATAAGGTGCAGGAGCAAATCAAGGAATTTTTCAACGAGCGAAGCGGTTCTGAAGACAGTTTGGCTCTTTCCAAACTATTAATCTGATCCAAAACCTCTTTTGCCCCCATATGGTCACAACGAATAATGCAGTCCATCAATTGCTGCTCCAATGTATATGAAGGATGATAGTAGAAATTGAGATTATTTTCGGCACGTGTCTCGAAAAATCGTTTAATATTTTCATTTTTGATTTGCATTCAATTTCCACCTTAAAAAATTGTTAAAAACATCATTTATTTAATATAATTGTAATTTTCAAGAGGCTAAAATTCAAGTATCAACCTTAAGGGGGCAAATAAAGAATGCACAGAAAAAAAATGTTTACTAAATTGTTAGCGTTTTCTTTTGCGGCTAGCATTGCACTTACCGGATGCAGCAGCAGTACCAGCAGTGATAAAAGTAAAACATCTGACAACAGCAATGGAAGCTCTAGTCCAATTGTTTTAAAGTTTGCAGCACAGGCTGACAGCACACCTGCAACTAAAAAATTAATTGAAGCATACAACCAGGAGCAGCACAAATACAAGGTTGAATGGACGCAAATGACAAACGACTCCGCGCAAATGCATGATCAACTTCTAACGTCTTTATCAAGCGGCTCATCTGACTATGATGTTATTTCCATGGATGTTGTTTGGGCTGGTGAATTTGCCGGAGCCGGATATTTGCAGCCAATTGATTTGCAAATGAACAAAGACGGTTTGAAAAAGACAGATTATAATGCAGGATCTATGGCTTCAGGCAATCTGGAAGGCAAACAGTATACTCTTCCCTTCTTCCCTGACTTAGGAATTCTTTATTACCGCAAGGATATTGTGAGCAAGGACGATGCTGCTAAATTAGAAAGCGGCAATTACACGTATAACGATCTGTATACTATGTCTCAAAAATATACTGGCAAAAGTAATACAAAGTACGGTTTTGTCTACCAATCCAAGCAATATGAAGGGCTAACCGTAAATGCTACAGAGTTCTCCAAATCATATCAAGATGTTAAAGGCGGACTTGAAACGATGTATAAATTTACACAAGCTCCGTTCGAACCAAAAGATCTCCTTAACTATATGGAAGGCGAAACCGCCACGGCCTTTAACCAAGGAAATGCCGTGTTTGCTCGTAACTGGCCATACGAATTTGGGATGATCAAAGGAAAACAAAGCGGTGTTACTGTAACTGTTGACCAAGTGGGCGTTGCTCCACTGCCTAATGGCGATTCTGTTGGCGGATGGCTTTTAGGAATCAATAAAAACTCTAAACATGCAGATGGCGCTTGGGACTTTATCAAATTTGCTGCCGGTGAAAATGGACAAAAAGTTATGTCCATTCAGGGTGGATACTTACCTGGATATAATGCCCTGCTTAATAATGACGAAGTGAAAAATGCGAATGCATTGTTAAGTTATCCTGGGTTCCAAAAAGCTTTATCATCAACTATTGCCAGACCAGTCTCACCTGAATACTCTAAAACTTCTGATACCATTCAAGTGGCGGCACATAAATATTTAAGCTCTGGTTCAGGTATTGATGATGCAGTCAAAACCATTGAGGATGCTGTTAAAGGCAAGTAATCGATTCCTAAAAAGCTCATTGTTGGTTTGGAACGGAGAGTAACAAATAAAGCCATAATTTTAAAATGTGATGATATGGGAGGCTGTTATCATAAGGCCTCCTTTTTCTTTCAATCTATTCAACTCTGAAGAGGTGAAAACATGCGAAAAATGGGGTTTAAGGAATGGTTGTTTATCGTTCCAACATTATTGCTCATTGCCGTATTTTCTGTATGGCCGGTGGTGCAATCCTTCACCTATACTTTCTTTGATTACCGTTTAAACGACCAGCAAAAGGCTGGGTTGTACCTTAGTGAAAGATTTAACACGTCCATGTTCAATGAAACGCAAATGTATGTCTCTATGTTTTTGGAAGAGGATCTGCCAAATATAATGGATGCACAGGATAAAGACAAGGTGGCTGCTCTAAACAAAGAGCTTTCTGCTGTGGATCAAAAGTATAAAGATCAAAAAGACGTCATCAAAATCAGTAAACAGGAAAAAGCCAAAATTGAACAGCTGCACAAGGATGCTAAGGATTTAGTTACATCACTGAATCAAAAATATAAACTAATCCATAAAAATGATCTGCCCAAACTGGTGAATGATTTGCAAAACAGCGTGGTCCCTTCGAACTTTATTGGTTTGAAAGGATATAAGCAAGCGCTGACGGACAGCCGGGTGGGAATTGCTTTACGAAATACGACTGTGTTTACCGTTATTTCCGTTTTTATTGAACTTATTCTCGGGCTAGGCCTTGCACTTGTATTAAATAAAACGATATTCGGACAAGGGATGATTCGTACTACCTCATTGATTCCTTGGGCGATCCCAACAGCTGTTGCAGCATTAATGTGGAGCTATCTTTTCAATGGAAGCAGCGGAATTGTCGCACACTTTTTTGAATCGGTCGGTTTGGTTCATAAATCGCAAGATCTGCTCTTGAGCGGGCCGGGGGCAATGGCTTCTACTATCTTAGCAGATGTATGGAAAACAACCCCATATATGGCCTTATTATTGTTAGCGGGCTTGCAAAATATAGCAAAAGATTTATATGAAGCGGCATCAATTGACGGAGCAACGAAAATTCAAACCTTTTTTAAAGTGACATTGCCACTGTTAAAACCATCGATTTTAGTTGCCTTGTTATTCCGGATGCTGGATGCCTTCCGCGTATTTGACCTTGTTTATGTATTGACAGGGGGCGGCCCTGGAGGCGAAACCGAAACCATGTCCATCTATGCTTATAAGGTGATGTTTGGCCAGACAAACTTTGGCTATGGCTCGATCATTGTCATGCTCATGTTCGTTTGCGTCGCCATCATCGCGATTATCTTTGTCAAATTCCTGGGTGCAAACCTAATGGAGAGAAATTAAGGAGGGACCTTGTGATGCAGGCATCGAAAAGAAAGCTTTGGATTACCTTTGGGATCATTGTGGTCTTCTATTTGTTTGCGATGGTGTTCCCGTTTTTCTGGGTATTCATCACCTCCTTTAAAACCTCGGGTGAAATATTTGGAACAGGAGCATTCCGGGCTATCCCGAAACATCCAACCATTCAAAACTACATTACCGTTCTTTTTGAAAAAAATATTTTAAATTCGATTAAAAATAGTTTAATAGTCGCATCAACAACGACTGTCTATATCATCATCGTCGCAACCTTTTCAGCCTATGCGATTTCCAGGTTCCAATTCAGAGGGAAAAATATTCTGCTTGGATTGATTCTGGCTGTGTCGATGTTTCCACAAATGATTATTATTGGACCGGTTTACAATTTATTTGAACACTTGAAGCTGCTTAATTCTTATGCAGTCGTCCTTCCTTATTCAACCATTACATTGCCAATGGCGGTTTGGATCTTGGTCACGCATTTTAATCAAATACCAGGGGCATTAGAAGAATCGGCAAAAATGGACGGAGCGACAACATTTCAAACCTTATATAAAATCATCTTCCCGTTGGCGGCACCCGGTGTCTTTACAACCGCCATTATTACATTTATCGCTGCTTGGAATGAATTCCTGTTAACAATTACCCTGAATCCAGATGCGGAATATCATACAGTGCCTGTTGCCATCTCCTTCCTAAGAACACAATTTGAAATTCTTTGGGGGCAGGTATCAGCCGCAACCGTGATCGTCACGATCCCAACACTGATCATCGTCCTATTCTTCCAGCGGCAAATCGTTTCCGGCCTCACAAGCGGCGGGGTTAAAGAGTAATTTTACGAAAACAAATAGGGGTGTACAGCATGTCATGGAAAATTAGTTCTAGTAATCTGGACAGTTCACAAATTTTAGTGGATGAGAGTTTATTTTTCACAGGTAATGGCTATTTGGGCGTGCGTGGAAACTTTGAAGAAGGTCTCCCAGCCAGTCAAAAGACCATTCGCGGTACGTATATAAATGCTTTTCATGATTCTGTTCCGATCCCATATGGTGAAAAGCATGTCGCATTTCCGGATACACAGCAAAAGCTGTTAAATATCATCGATGCCCAAACAATTGAAATTTACTTTGGAGAAGAACGGTTTAGTCTTGCGGAAGGAGAAATTCTGTCATTTGAAAGAAAGCTTCATCTTGATCAAGGATTTACGGAAAGAATCATTGATTGGTGTTCACCATCTGGAAAAAAAGTCAAGCTTTGCTTTAAACGGCTTGTTTCATTCCAGAATCAAGAGGCCTTTATCCAAAGGGTGGAACTGGAATCATCAGATGATCTTGGCCGAGTGCGAATCGTTTCCACGATTAATGGAGATGTTTCCAATTTCGTTGATGCAAACGATCCGCGGGTTGCTTCTGGGCATGCCAAGCTACTCCATGTTACCAACGTGGAGCAAACAGAGGGCATTTCTTTTGTCGAGTGTGAAACAACCAATACAAAGCTTAAGACAGCATGTGCAGCCACATACTGCTTGGATGTTTTCAATTCACGGCGCGATGTTACGGAAACAACGGGAATTACAAGCGAATTTACATTTGATTTCACCGGAAAAGCGGCATTTGAGAAAAAAAGTATTTTTGTAGATACATGGAGACATGGTAAAGACTTACGTGTCTCAGCTATCGAGCAGCAAAGACAGCTCGCTGATAAAAGTTTTCAGCACTTTCTGCAGGAACAAATCTTCTTTTTGCAAGATTTTTGGAAGAGATCAGATGTTGTGATTACTGGCGACCCGGCCATCCAAGAAGGGATCCGTTTCAATTTATATCATCTGCTTCAATCCGCAGGAAGGGACCGCTTTTCCAATATCTCGGCCAAGGGGTTATCTGGTGAAGGTTACGAAGGCCACTATTTTTGGGATACGGAAATCTATATCTTCCCAGTCTTTTTAATGACTCAGCCGGAAATGGCCAAACGACTTCTATTGTATCGTTATTCGATTCTGGATTATGCTCGGGATCATGCCAAAGAAATGGGTCACAAGAAAGGCGCATTATATCCATGGCGGACCATATCAGGAACAGAATGTTCTTCCTATTATCCGTCTGGTTCTGCGCAATACCATATTAGCGCAGATATAGCCTATAGCTTTATTCAATATTATCTTGTCAGCGGTGATTTGCAGTTTATCAAGGAATACGGGGCAGAAGTGCTGTTTGAAACAGCAAGACTGTGGCTGGATACAGGCCATTATGACGGAGAAGCCTTTAAAATAGATGCGGTCACAGGTCCTGATGAATATACGTGTATCGTTAACAATAACTACTATACAAATGTGATGGCAAAGCACAATTTGCATTGGGCTGTTAAATTTTATCAATTGCTAAAAGAAGCGGATCAAGAGGCTTTTGCCATTGTTTCTGATAAAATTGGACTTCATTCCGAAGAGATTTCGAGCTGGCAAAAAGCTGCTGTACAAATGTATTTGCCATATGATGAGGAACGGAAAATTAATCCTCAGGACGATACATTTTTACATAAGGCTGTCTGGGATCTGGCGAACACGCCGAAGGAAGAATTTCCGCTGTTATTGCACTATCATCCTTTAACATTATATCGTTATCAGGTTTGCAAACAGGCGGATACAGTGTTAGCTCACTTTTTGTTAGAGGATGAGCAGACCATTGAAACGATTCGCAATTCTTATGATTATTATGAAAAAATAACGACCCACGATTCGTCTTTATCAACCTGCATCTTTAGTATTATGGCTTCAAAATTAGGGGATCACGCTAAGGGCTATCATTATTTTAATGAGACTGCAAGATTGGATTTGGATAATACCCACGGTAACACAAAGGACGGCCTCCATATGGCAAACATGGGAGGGACATGGCTGGCTATTGTATTTGGATTTGCCGGACTGAGAATGAAAGAAGAAGCTATTTCTTTTTCGCCAATACTGCCGGCGAAGTGGGAAGGGTACCGTTTCTCCATCCAATATCAAGGGCGCAGGATCCAGCTTGAAAAAACAGTTGATCAAACGGTTATTGCGCTATTAGAGGGCGATGCTTTAACCATTAAACTTTTCGATCAGTCATATCTGCTTGAAAAAGCTGCTCCGATTAAGATTTGATCAACAGGCAGCCAATGATAAAGGACAGTTTGGAGGATAGAGGAATGGTTCAACAACTGAAAGCTATTATTTTTGATTTGGACGGAGTAATTACAGATACGGCGGAGTTTCATTATCTTGCATGGAAAGCCGTAAGCGAAGAACTTGGGATTCCATTTACAAGAGATTTCAATGAGGAACTAAAGGGAGTTTCTCGAATGGAATCACTGGAAAAAATATTGGTATTGGGTGGAAAGCAGAATGATTTTACCGAGCGCGAAAAGGTTTTGCTTGCAGAGAGAAAGAATAATCATTACTGCCGCTTAATTGAAGAAATTACCCCTAAGGATCTTTTGCCGGGAATTGGTGATTTTCTCGCAGAGGTAAAGCAAAGGGGAATAAAAATTGGCTTAGCTTCTGTCAGTAAAAATGCTTTTACCGTCATGAATCATCTGAATTTAACGAGTGAGTTTGACACGATTGTAGACGCTGCAGCCATTCGAAATGGAAAACCCGACCCTGAGATATTTTTGCGGGCGGCTGACCAATTAGGAATTGAACCAAATGCCTGTATTGGGATTGAAGATGCCGAAGCCGGGGTCGCTGCGATCAAGGCAGCAGGCATGTTTGCCGTTGGCATCGGAAAAGCGGAAAGACTGGCACAAGCAGACTTGCTATATCGTACTACTAAAGAAATGCAATTTGAGGAAATATATAAAGCTTTTATTTCGCAAAAATAGGTAGAAAACCATTTTGGTTTTCTACCTATTTTTTGGTGCAAGGTGCATTTAACCAAAAGAAATATAAATGCTGTTACTTTTTTATTGCAATTTTATTTGTGAATTTTTAGAATAAATTTACAGTAATTATAAAAATGGGGTGATCTAGCTGACTGCGGTGATTGAATACTTGTCGGCACTTATACTGCCTGGACTCATGGTTCTGCTTTTTTCTCGGGTCACATACAATCGGGTCATCGGTCTTGTATTGACAGTTGCACTTATTGCTGCATCTGCCTACAAAGGTTACACCAATACATTTTTACTTGTTGTGATTGATGCATTTTCATTAACAGCAGGTTTCTGGCTGGCGGCAAAAATGATGCCGCGGGCTTTGAAAAAAGCGAATGACTAAGTCTGTCAAAATTGACAGGCTTTTTTAGCTGATAGGAAAGTTTAACTTTTCTTTCAGGCATAATGACAACTACACCTCTGTCTTCGCCCTGCCGGGTTAGCCAGTCGGCGAGGTTTCTTTATATTCGGTTTTGAGTAACCGTCTAAGTAATAAACAAAAGATAAAAAACGAATATTAGTTCGCATATTATTGGTTTGTTTTTGGGGTAATGTGGTAGAATGTAAATATGAATTCTTACGGAAAACTTTTCAGCACCATCCCGGTCCATAAACATGGTTTTTACGCTGAAAAGTAATATTTAAACGGGAGGCAGCTTTTTTGTGAAGGATCAATTCGAATTAGTTTCTAAGTATTCACCGCAGGGGGATCAGCCGGAAGCAATCCGGCAATTAGTGGAAGGTGTTAAAAATAATAAGCGTCACCAGACATTGCTGGGAGCGACAGGAACAGGAAAGACCTTTACGATTTCCAATGTCATAAAAGAAGTAAATAAACCGACGCTTGTGATTGCCCACAATAAGACATTGGCAGGCCAGCTTTACAGCGAATTCAAAGAATTTTTTCCGAACAATGCGGTTGAATATTTTGTCAGTTATTATGACTATTATCAACCGGAAGCATATGTTCCGCAGACAGATACATTTATTGAAAAAGATGCCAGCATTAACGATGAAATTGATAAGCTGCGTCACTCAGCCACTTCTTCATTATTCGAACGAAATGACGTCATAATCATTGCCAGCGTTTCCTGTATCTACGGCCTCGGTTCGCCGGAAGAATACCGCGAGATGGTGGTCTCACTCCGAACTGGCATGGAAATCGAGCGAAATCAATTGCTCCATCGCCTCGTCGATATCCAATATGAACGCAATGATATCGATTTTAAACGGGGGACATTCAGAGTCCGCGGCGATGTTGTCGAGATTTTCCCAGTTTCCCGTGATGAACATTGTATCCGAGTCGAACTTTTTGGTGATGAAATTGACCGTATCCGTGAAGTAGATGCACTCACAGGGGAAATTATCGGCGAGCGCGAGCATGTGGCCATTTTTCCGGCATCCCACTTCGTCACAAGAGAAGAGAAAATGCGCTTGGCGATTGAAAACATTGAAAAAGAATTGGAAGAACGCCTGGCTGTTTTGAAAGAAAATAATAAACTGCTCGAAGCACAGCGGATTGAACAGCGGACACGTTATGATTTGGAAATGATGCGTGAAATGGGCTTTTGCTCCGGCATTGAAAACTACTCTCGCCATTTAACCTTGAGACCAGCCGGTTCAACACCTTATACACTGCTGGATTATTTTCCAGAGGATTTCCTTTTGGTAATCGATGAGTCGCATGTGACTTTGCCGCAAATCAGAGGAATGTTTAACGGTGACAAGGCGAGGAAGGAAGTCCTTGTAGAACACGGCTTCCGCCTGCCTTCCGCGCTCGATAACCGGCCGCTCACGTTCGATGAGTTTGAAAAACATATTCATAACATTATTTATGTATCGGCCACACCAGGGCCTTTTGAAATCGAACATACACCAAAAATGGTGGAGCAAATTATCCGACCTACAGGCTTACTTGATCCAATTATTGATGTGCGGCCAATTGAGGGGCAGATTGATGACCTAATTGGTGAAATTCAAGATCGCGTAAAGAAAAATGAACGCGTACTAGTAACCACTTTGACGAAAAAAATGTCCGAGGATTTAACAGATTATTTGAAAGAAATTGGGATAAAAGTCCAATATCTTCATTCAGAGATTAAAACGCTGGAGAGGATTGAAATTATTCGTGAGCTGCGTCTGGGAAAATATGATGTTCTCATCGGGATTAACCTCTTAAGGGAAGGGCTGGACATTCCGGAGGTCTCGCTTGTGACGATATTGGATGCAGATAAAGAAGGTTTCCTTCGTTCAGAGCGTTCGCTGATTCAGACGATCGGACGGGCGGCTCGGAATGCAAACGGGCAAGTCATTATGTATGCTGACCGAATCACGGATTCGATGGAGAAAGCAATCAGCGAAACAAAACGGCGCCGGGCAATGCAGGAGGAGTACAACCTTAAGCACGGAGTTACGCCGAAAACAATTCAGAAGGACATTCGTGATGTCATTCGTGCTACCCATGCTGCGGAAGAGCAGGAAGAGTACAAACCAGCAGCATCATTTGGCAAAATGTCAAAAAAGGAAAGAGATCGCTTAATCGCCGATATGGAGAAAGAAATGAAGGACGCGGCCAAAGCGCTTGATTTCGAACGCGCTGCCGAGCTTCGCGATCTACTATTTGAATTGAAAGCGGAAGGATAATTTTAACGATGGCAATGGAAAAATTGATTGTAAAAGGTGCAAGAGCCAACAATTTAAAAAATATTGATGTTACCATCCCAAGAGATAAGCTGGTGGTGTTGACGGGGCTTTCCGGTTCAGGAAAGTCCTCGCTCGCGTTTGATACAATTTACGCAGAAGGGCAGCGCCGCTATGTCGAATCCTTATCAGCATATGCCCGGCAATTTCTTGGGCAAATGGATAAACCAGATGTCGATGCGATTGAGGGTTTGTCCCCAGCTATTTCGATCGACCAAAAAACAACAAGCCGTAACCCTCGTTCAACTGTCGGAACGGTAACGGAAATCTATGATTATTTACGTTTATTATATGCTAGAATCGGGCACCCAACCTGTCCAAATCATGGCATCGAAATCTCATCGCAAACGATTGAACAGATGGTGGACCGAATTATGGAATACCCCGAGCGAACGAAAATGCAAATCCTTGCTCCTGTTGTTTCGGGCCGTAAAGGCACCCATGTAAAAGTATTCGAAGATATTAAAAAGCAAGGTTTTGTCCGCGTACGTGTCGATGGCGAGATGATGGACCTCAGCGACGATATTGAACTTGAAAAAAATAAAAAGCACTCGATTGAAGTAGTAGTCGACCGGATTGTTGTCAAAGAAGGAGTTTCTGCACGTGTAGCTGATTCTCTTGAAACTGCGTTGGGCCTTGGAGAAGGAAAGGTTATCGTCGATGTCATTGGCGAGGAAGAGCTGATGTTTAGCGAAAACCACGCCTGTCCGATCTGCGGTTTTTCCATAGGAGAATTGGAACCCCGGATGTTTTCCTTTAATAGTCCATTCGGCGCCTGTCCGGACTGTGACGGCCTTGGTTCCAAGCTGGAAGTAGACGTGGATCTCGTGATTCCGAATAAAGAGTTAACTTTGAAACAGCATGCGATTGCCCCTTGGGAACCTACAAGCTCTCAGTACTATCCTCAGCTTTTAGAGGCAGTTTGCAAACATTATGGGACAGACATGAATATACCTGTCAAAGATATTCCAGAGAATCAGCTTGAAAAAATTCTCTACGGCTCGGGCACGGATAAAATCTATTTCCGCTATGAAAATGATTTTGGCCAGCTCCGGGAAGGGTATATTGAATTTGAGGGCGTTATCCGCAATGTTGAGCGCCGCTACAAAGAAACAAGTTCTGACTTCATTCGTGAGCAAATGGAAAAATATATGGGTCAAAAGCATTGCCCTGCATGTAAAGGCCACAGGCTGAAAAAAGAAAGTCTGGCAGTACTCATAAATGGAAGGCATGTAAGCCAAGTGACAAATCTTTCGATAGAAGAAGCACTTAGTTTTTTTGCTGGACTTGAGCTTTCTGAAAAAGAAAGGCAGATTGCAAGACTGATTTTGCGGGAAATAAATGAACGTCTCGGATTCCTAGTAAATGTCGGCCTTGATTATTTATCATTAAGCAGGACAGCAGGAACCCTTTCTGGAGGAGAAGCCCAAAGGATTCGTTTGGCCACACAAATTGGGTCGCGTCTGACAGGAGTTCTCTATATTTTGGATGAACCTTCCATTGGACTGCATCAGCGGGACAATGACCGATTAATCGGCACCCTGCAAAACATGCGCGATATCGGAAATACGCTGATCGTTGTCGAACATGACGAAGATACCATGCTCGCAGCCGACTACTTAATTGACATTGGTCCGGGTGCAGGCGTGCACGGAGGAGATGTGATTTCCGCTGGTACCCCTGAGGAGGTTATGGCAGATCCCAATTCATTAACAGGCCAATACTTATCAGGAAAGAAATTCATACCGCTGCCGCTTGACCGCCGAAAATCAGACGGCCGTTATGTCGAAATTAAAGGCGCATCAGAGAACAATTTAAAAAATGTCAATGTGAAGTTCCCATTAGGGGTATTTATTGCCGTGACAGGTGTTTCAGGTTCAGGAAAAAGTACCCTCATTAATGAGATTCTTCATAAATCTCTAGCTCAAAAATTGAACAATGCTAAAACAAAGCCAGGAGAATTCAAAAGCATCAAGGGAATTGATTATTTAGAAAAAGTCATTGATATTGACCAGTCCCCAATCGGCCGGACACCGCGTTCCAACCCGGCAACATATACGGGTGTTTTTGATGATATTCGTGATGTATTCTCTGCCACAAATGAAGCAAAGGTTCGCGGCTACAAAAAAGGCCGTTTCAGTTTCAATGTGAAAGGCGGACGCTGTGAAGCCTGCCGTGGGGACGGTATCATAAAAATTGAAATGCACTTTTTACCAGATGTGTATGTGCCGTGTGAAGTATGCCATGGGAAGCGTTATAACCGTGAAACGCTTGAAGTAAAATATAAAGGGAAAAATATTTCCGATGTTCTTGATATGACGGTTGAAGATGCTGTAAAATTTTTCGAAAATATTCCAAAAATAAGCCGCAAGCTTCAGACCATTTATGATGTAGGCCTCGGTTACATTAAGCTTGGTCAGCCTGCAACGACCTTATCAGGCGGAGAAGCCCAGCGTGTAAAACTGGCATCTGAACTGCACCGCCGCTCTACTGGAAAGTCGTTCTACATTTTGGATGAACCGACAACTGGGCTTCATGTGGACGATATTTCTCGGTTGCTCGTTGTTCTGCAGCGCCTGGTTGAAAATGGCGATACTGTTTTGGTAATCGAACACAATCTGGATGTTATTAAGGCTGTTGATTATATTGTTGATTTAGGACCTGAAGGGGGCGATAAAGGCGGGACCATAATTGCTACCGGCACACCGGAAAAGGTTGCTGAAGTTCCCGAGTCGTACACTGGAAAGTACTTAAAGCCTATTCTCGAACGCGATCGTCAGCGTATGAAACAGCAAATTGAAGATCAGGAAATAAGTGTAAAGAGCTAAAACCCTGGGTTTTAGCTCTTTGTTTATGAAAATATCCGATAAAGCGAATCAATAAGCTTCATAAAACGAAACTTTCACTCCTTCATTTCGTAAATAAAGGATAAAGGTCCAAATGGCTGAATAATATGAAGAAGGATAAATAAAAATTTGGGGTGGAACACATGAGAGAGGAACGTAAACGGATTTTAAAAATGGTGGAAGAAGGTAAATTGACAGTTGATGAGGGATTAACGCTATTGGAGGAACTGGAAAAAGCAGAGCGAACGATGGAGCAAAAGCAGGAACAAATCATCCACGAACTCTCTACTGCTGTTCGCTTTGAGGAAGCGAAAAAAGAAGACCAGCGTAGTGCCAAATATCAGTCAACTAAAGAAAAGATTTTTGAATTTGTCGATTCAGCCCTGAAAAAAATCAAAGACTTTGACTTTGATCTTAATTTCGGGCAGTCCGTTGAAATTACTCATATATTCCAACATGGCAATGCCGATGTAAAAGATATCGAAATTGATGTAGCCAATGGTTCTGTAAAACTCGTTGCTTGGGATCAGCCAGATGTGCGAGTGGAGTGTCAGGCTAAGGTTTACCGTGTGGAAAATCAGGACCAAGCACGGCAAAACTTTTTGCGGGATGTCACCTTTTCAGTGGACGGGCAGAAGATGCGCTTTTTAACACAACAAAAATGGATGAAGGTAGAATCGGTTATCTTTGTTCCAAAATCCCAATATGATAATGTCCGTATCCGTATGTTTAATGGTCCTATTACAGGAGACGCTCTTAATGTTCAGGATCTAAAGGTAAAAACCGCCAATGGGAAAATCAGACTTGACGAAATAAATGGCAAAAAAGCAGAGGTCGAAACCGCCAACGGGAAAATTAAGGTCAAAGCTGGTACACTTGAGGAACTGGAAGCTGAAACGATCAATGGCTCAATTCATATCGACGGTGATTTTAAAAAGGCTGAAATTCAATCCTTTAATGGGAATCTGACATTGGATCTGAATGGAAATAGTTGTGAATGGCTTCATACGAAAACAACAACAGGAACCATTGACCTGATGATTCCGGAGGGAATTCCGGTTAGCGGCGAACTGAAAACGAATTTGGGCGGCTTTAATTTGAAACTTGTGGGTGTACAGATTTTGGAAGAGAAAAGTGAAATGATTCAAAAATCAATCCGCTTTCAATCTGTGAACCATCCTGATAAAATGTTAAAGATCTATGCAGAAACGAAAACCGGTTCTGTGACAGTTCAAAAGCCGAATGAGTAATATCTTTGCAGGGAGATTGAAACATGAGATGGTTAATGGGATGTTTAATTAATGCAGTTTTATTTATGGCACTTGCCGGATATTTTAAAGAGAGCTTTTATATCGCAGGATTTTGGGCTGCACTTCAAGCGAGCATTCTATTATCCATTCTCAATGTGCTGGTACGACCGCTTTTAATCCTATTTACCCTCCCAGTCACACTGCTCACTATGGGGCTGTTTCTGTTTGTGATTAATGGGATCACACTGGAGCTGACCGATTACCTGATGGGATATTCTTTTGAAATACACGGTTTTGGCATGGCACTGTTATTTTCAGTGCTCATGTCACTCTTTAATCTGGTGATTCAAAAAACCCTCCTTGAACCTACAAGGAGAAAGAGAAAATAATGTACACAAAGTGCTTGCTATGTTAATGGCAGGCACTTTTCTATTTAAAAAAAATTACTGAACTACAAAAGTATGGTTCTTTTCGAAAAAATGCTAAAATAAGAGGAAATGGAATTTTTAAAGTTTGACTATTTTAGGTGTTTTTTTATAAAGGAGGAACAGGTTCTTGTCAAAGGTACGAACGAAAGATATTCTGGACAAATTTCAGCTGGAATTAATCAGCGGTGAAGAGGGGATTAACCGCCCCATTACAACAAGCGATATTTCCCGGCCGGGAATCGAAATGGCCGGCTATTTTGAATATTACCCTGCGGAACGCATCCAACTGCTCGGGAAAACAGAACTTAGCTTCTATAATGGGCTGCCAGATAAGGACAAGGCATTAAGAATGGAGCAATTATGTACCGATATTACCCCGGCAATTATCGTGACGAGAGATTTGGAGGTTCCACCAGAGTTAATTGAGGCTTCAGAGCGGGAATCTGTGCCTGTTCTGAGAGTAACCATGAAAACCACCCGCTTTTCAAGCCGGCTCACGAACTTTTTAGAGAGCAAATTGGCACCGACAACGGCCATTCATGGTGTATTGGTTGACGTTTACGGAATTGGTGTATTAATTACCGGAAAAAGCGGTGTTGGTAAAAGTGAAACAGCTTTGGAGCTGGTAAAACGAGGCCACCGGCTTGTCGCCGATGACTGTGTGGAAATCCGACAGGAAGACCAGGATACATTGGTGGGGACATCTCCGGAATTAATTGAGCATTTGCTGGAAATCCGCGGTTTAGGCATTATCAATGTCATGACACTTTTTGGTGCAGGTGCAGTCAGAAGCAATAAACGGATTACACTTGTGATCAATTTGGAAACCTGGGATGCTAAAAAGCAGTATGACCGCTTAGGTTTAGATGAAGAAAAAATGAAAATTATAGATACCGAAATTACCAAGTTAACAGTACCTGTACGACCTGGCCGAAACCTAGCCGTTATTATCGAGGTAGCGTCAATGAATTACCGCCTGAAACGCATGGGCGTCAATGCGGCACAGCAATTTACCGAGCGTCTTTCAGATGTCATTGAAGATGCAGATCATGAATAGACACAAGAGAAAAGGAGACTGGAGAAATGAACCAAACAATTCATCCACTTAATCCCATTGCCTTTTCACTTGGTCCTATAGAAGTGCACTGGTATGGAATTATTATCGGATCAGGACTGGCATTAGCGTTATTTTTAGCCATTCGCGAAGGAACCCGCCGCGGCCTGCCAAAGGATACATTTGCTGACTTAATGCTATGGGCCATTCCGATTGCCATTATTTCTGCTCGGATATATTATGTTATTTTTGAGTGGGGCTATTATAAGGACCATCCAGCAGATATCCCGAAAATTTGGAATGGGGGCATCGCCATTCACGGGGCTCTGATCGGTTCCGTCATTACAACGATTATTTTTGCTAGAAAACGTGGAATCTCTTTTTGGAAAATAACAGATATTGCGGCACCAAGTATTATTCTTGGACAAGCCATAGGCCGTTGGGGAAATTTTATGAACCAGGAAGCACATGGCGGCTCAACAACGCGAGCATTTTTGGAAAGCCTGCACTTGCCGAATTTTATTGTCAATCAAATGTATATTAATGGTACCTATTATCAACCGACATTTTTATATGAATCGGTATGGGATTTTACCGGATTTATTCTGTTACTATTGCTTCGCCGGGTAAACCTTCGCCGCGGTGAAATGTTTCTATCCTATGTCATTTGGTATTCAATCGGCCGCTTCTTTATTGAAGGAATGAGAACAGACAGCTTAATGCTGACCTCCTCTCTTCGCATGGCCCAAGTTATTTCGCTTGTATTAGTTTTAGTGGCATTGGCGATTTTATTTTATCGCAGGAAAAAAAATCTAGCTGCAATGCGCTATCAGGCACAGGAAAATCAATAGGATTTGTAATAAGAAAGGAAATACCCTATGGTCCAAAACATAACTACGATTTTATTTGATTTAGATGGAACGTTAATTGATACAAATGAATTAATTATTACCACTTATTTGCATACGCTTGAAAAATATTATCCTGGAAAATATAGCCGGGAGGATGTTTTGCCGTTTATGGGTCCAACCCTTCATGAAGCGTTTGGCACGGTTGATCCTGATCGGATAGAGGAATTGGTGATGGAATATAGGTCCTTTAATATTGCGAATCATGATGCGCTTGTACGGGAATTCCCAGGTGTTTTAGAAACGATAAAAATACTACATGAAAAAGGCTATAAGCTCGGAGTTGTTACAACTAAACGTTATGACGTAGCAATGAAGGGCCTTCGCCTAATGGGACTTGATTCTTTTTTTAAAGTAATCATTGCCATGGATCATGTTTCGAAAGTAAAGCCAGACCCTGAACCTATTTTTAAAGCATTGGAGCCGCTTGGTTCCGCACCTGAAGAATCCCTGATGGTCGGTGATAATTACCATGATATTTTAGCGGGGAAAAATGCAGGCACGAAAACAGCTGGGGTCGCCTGGTCCATTAAAGGCCGTGAATATATTGCCAAATATGAACCGGATTACATCTTGGAGCATATGCCAGACTTGCTAACCATCCTCGGGGAGTGAAATCATGAGGAATACCACCCGCTATCCTGTTGAAGGGGCTAACTCCCTCTGGCATGTCTACAAAACCGTGCCATTTTGGAAAGTTGTCAAAAATTTCATTGTGATTCAGATTGCCAGATATACACCATTTTTAGGGATGAAAACTTGGCTGTACCGTACGTTTCTAAAAGTGAAGGTCGGTGAGCAAACATCTTTCGCCCTTATGGTCATGCTCGATGTAATGTTTCCAGAAAAAATCAGTGTTGGTCGTAACACGGTCATCGGCTATAACACCACCATTCTTGCCCATGAATACTTGATTAAAGAATATCGCCTCGGTCCAGTTGTCATCGGCAATGAAGTCATGATCGGTGCCAATTCTACGATTCTTCCAGGAGTCGAAATCGGCGACGGTGCCATTGTATCGGCCGGGACGCTCGTTCATAAAGATGTACCCGCCGGTTCCTTCGTTGGAGGGAACCCGATGCAGGTAATTTACACAAAAGAACAGCTTGCCGAGCGCTGGGCAAATGACATAATTTATGGGGAGCATTTTAAAGAGAAGCTTACTTAAATAAATTAGAAATGACGTATCAAATGTGATACGTCATTTTTTTATTTATATAAAAAAGCAGGCGAAAAACCAGCGCAGTTTGGAGGGGAAAAATAGAAAAGATGGCGGAAATTCAATCCGTCCCAGTTTGGCGGAAAAAATAGAAAAGATGGCGGAAATCCGCCCCAGTTTGGCGGAAAAAATAAAGATGGCGGGAAACCCAGCCCAGTTTGGCGGAAATAATAATAAAGATGGCGGAAACCCGCCCCAGTTTGGCGGAAATAATAAAGCTGCGGGAACACCAACCAACTTAGTCTGTCGAAAAAATAGTCAATCTCCGTACAAGTTTGACTGAAAAAATAGTAATCCAGCTTCTGGAATTACTTTTTCATTGACGTATAGGCTCCAAAAAGGGTAAAATACAAACAATTACTTTAATTCTCTAACATATTAGCAAACTAAAGCATTCAAAAAATTAAAGGGTGAACTGGATGAGTCGCTTATTTATGTTTGAAAAGCCATTAGGTATGCGGGATACACTGCCGGAGCTATATGATAAAAAGCACCGTGTCCGCACGTCTATATCTGAAACGATGAAACTTTGGGGGTACCAATTTATTGAAACTCCGACGTTAGAATACTATGAAACGGTAGGAGCAGCATCTGCCATAAATGATGCCC
Organism: Neobacillus endophyticus; assembly: GCF_013248975.1. Lineage (GTDB taxonomy): Bacteria > Bacillota > Bacilli > Bacillales > Cytobacillaceae > Neobacillus > Neobacillus endophyticus. The sequence goes on along the minus strand of NZ_JABRWH010000001.1, from coordinate 654,832 downwards.
AGTTGTTTAAATTGCTTGATAAAGAAGGACATACTCTTGTGCTAAGGCCTGATATGACAGCTCCGATTGCCAGGGTAGCTGCTTCCAAGCTCCTAGAGGAAGATCTACCTGTAAGGTTAGCCTACTCTGCGAATGTTTTCCGAGCCCAGCAACGGGAAGGTGGTCGTCCTGCGGAGTTCGAACAGATCGGTGTTGAATGCTTGAATGAAGAAACGGTAACGTGTGATGGCGAAGTTATTGCGCTTCTCATTTCCTCACTAAAAAAATCCGGGCTGGCAAAGTTTCAAGTGTCCATTGGGCATGTGGGATTCGCACAGGAATTATTCATGCAAATCTTGGGAACGAATGGCCGAGCAACAGCGTTAAGGAAATTTTTATACGAAAAAAATTATGTCGGATATCGCGAACATGTTAACTCGCTGCAACTATCATCAATTGATAAACAACGATTGCTGAAGCTTCTTCAATTAAGAGGCGGAGAAGAAGTGCTTGAGAGTGCCTTTGAAATTATTGAAAACGGCAAAGGCAGAGATGCCATTGTAGAGCTGAAAGAGCTTTGGGCGGTTATCAAAGATTATGGGGCAGAAGAACATGTGAAATTTGATTTTTCTATTGTCAGCCATATGAGCTATTATTCCGGTATTTTATTCGAGGCTTACGCCGGCAATGTCGGCTTCCCGCTTGGAAATGGCGGACGCTACAGTTTGATTGAGAAGTTTGGAAAAAAAGCCAGCGCCACCGGATTTGCACTTAGGGTCGATATGCTGCTTGAAGCATTAGGTGACATCGAGCTTGATAATAACACACACTGCATTTTTTTCAGTCAGGAGCGGCGGAAGGAAGCATTTGAGTTAGCTAGAAAAATGCATGAGCAGGGTGAAAAAGCAGTGTTGCAGGAAATTTCAGGGGTTAAAAATATCGATTCTTTTACAAAAAGATATGCCCAGACTACCTATTTAATTGGAGGGCGCGGTGATGAGTGAGATACTGACAATTGCGATGCCGAAAGGGCGGATATTTGAAGAAGCCGTGGTTTTGCTGCGAAAAGCTGGCTTTCAGCTGCCACCGGAATTTGATGATTCCCGAAAACTAATCATCGATGTTCCTGAAGAAGGCTTCCGGTTTATTTTAGCCAAGCCGATGGATGTGGCTACTTACGTCGAGCACGGTGTTGCCGATGTCGGAATTGCCGGGAAGGACGTACTGCTTGAGGAAGAGCGCGATGTCTATGAGTTGCTCGATCTTAAAATTAGTTATTGTTATTTGGCTGTCGCAGGACTTCCAGATACAAAAATGAACGAAGTCGCTCCAAGAGTTGCAACAAAATATCCAAATGTGGCGGAAGCATATTTTCGTGAACAAGGTGAGCAGGTCGAAATTATTAAACTAAATGGATCCATTGAGCTTGCTCCGATTATCGGCCTTTCTGATCGGATTGTTGATATTGTTTCAACTGGAAGGACCTTAAAGGAAAACGGCTTAGTAGAATATGAAAGAATTGCTGATGTTACGTCAAGATTAATTGTCAATCCTGTCAGCTACCGAATTAAAGACATGATGATTGATCAATTAGTCACCCGTCTACATGAAGTAGTTGCTGTGGAGGTTTATTAACATGAAGATCTTAAAAGTAGATAACACTATTTCGATCAAACGCTCGATTGAAGCAGGAACCGCCGAGCAGCAAGAGGTCGTTAAAGGAGTCATCGCGAATGTCCGCGCCCGTGGTGATGAGGCGCTAAGAGAGTATACGGAAATCTTTGATCAGGTACAGCTGGATCATTTCTCAGTTTGTGAAAAGGAAATCGCTGAGGCCTACAGCCAAGTAGATGAGCAATTCGTAGCAATCGTTCGAGAAGCAGCTGAAAATATTCGTACGTATCATGAAAGGCAGCTGCGCCCATCATGGATGACAACTGAAGAAAATGGCACCATCCTAGGGCAAAAAATAACCCCGCTTGATTCAGTAGGCGTGTATGTACCAGGCGGAACGGCAGCCTATCCGTCATCAGTATTGATGAACGTCATTCCGGCAAAGGTAGCAGGTGTTAAGCGAATTGTAATGGTATCCCCTCCGGATAAACAAGGAAAACTGCCGGCAGCCGTACTTGTTGCTGCCAAAGAGGCGGGTGTGAAGGAAATTTACAAAGTTGGCGGCTCCCAGGCGATTGCGGCGCTGGCCTATGGTACAGAAACAATTGCTTCGGTGGATAAAATAACCGGACCGGGAAATATTTATGTAGCACTGGCCAAACGTGAAGTTTTTGGCGATGTTGATATTGATATGATTGCTGGTCCTAGTGAGATTGCCATTATAGCAGATGAAACGGCAAGGGCAAATGAAGTAGCTGCCGATCTATTGTCTCAGGCCGAGCACGATCCAAGGGCTTGCAGTGTGCTAGTAACATCTTCTATGCAATTAGCTGAAGAAGTGGCAACAGAAGTGGAAAAGCAGCTTGCGGTCCTGCCGCGTCGAGAAATTGCCGGACGTTCTATCGCGGATTATGGCGCCATCTATGTTGCCTCAGACTTGGATGAAGCAGTAGAAACGGTTAATCAGCTGGCACCTGAACATTTAGAGGTTATGACGGAAAATCCAATGGCGCTGCTTGGAAAGATCCGCCATGCAGGAGCCATCTTTATTGGCCGCTATAGTTCAGAGCCTGTTGGCGATTACTTCGCCGGCCCGAATCACGTGCTGCCGACAAATGGCACTGCTCGCTTCTCCAGTCCCCTGAATGTGGATGATTTTCAGAAAAAATCCAGCGTGATTATTTATAGCGAAACCGCATTAAAGGAAAATGGGGCAAAAATCGCTGCTTTCGCACGGATGGAAGGCCTAGAAGCGCACGCCCGCGCCGTTGAAGCCCGCTTTAAAAGTAACGGAATATAGTTTATATACGTATCTTCGACCCAGCCGAGAATCTGATTGATTTATCGGCGAATTTACGGAGCCTATCAGCCAAACTAAATGCGAGTCAGTAAATATTAAGGAGGCCCATCGCTCATGGAAAGGTCAGCACATATAGAACGGAAAACAAATGAAACGAACATTCAGCTTTCATTGGAAATTGATGGAGAAGGTCGCGCCGATCTGGAAACAGGTGTGCCGTTTCTTGAACATATGCTAGATTTGTTCACGAAACACGGCCAATTCAATCTATCGGTAAATGCCAAAGGGGATATTGAAGTGGATGATCACCATACAACCGAAGACATTGGCATTTGCCTGGGACAGGCATTGCGTGAAGCCCTTGGCGACAAGCGAGGCATTAAACGTTACGGAAACGCCTTTGTCCCGATGGATGAAGCACTGGCTCAAGTTGTAGTCGACCTCAGCAATCGTCCGCATCTTGAAATGAGAGCAGAGTTTCCACAGCAAAAGGTCGGCACGTTTGATACCGAATTGGTCCATGAATTTCTTTGGAAGCTTGCTTTGGAAGCGAGAATGAACCTGCATGTCATCGTTCATTACGGAAAAAATACTCATCATATGATCGAAGCAGTATTCAAAGCGTTAGCCCGAGCACTTGACGAAGCGACAACCATTGATCCGCGGATCAAAGGAGTGCCTTCCACGAAAGGTATGCTGTAGGCGAGGGATAGGAATTCTGAGTTCCTGTTTAGTTATAAAGCCAGAAAAAGCAAAAATAAGGAAGCAGTTCAAGGTATTCGTGAAGCAGAAAAACGTTTCTAATGGTCAACTAACGATAAAAAAATAAATTGGAAGATTAGGAGGTGTCAGGCACTGTGATCGGAATTGTGGATTATGAAATGGGAAATTTGTTCAGTGTCAGCAAGGCGCTGGAACGGCTGGGCGCCGATTATTACATATCAGCGGATGAGGATCGATTGCTGGCAGCGGATGCACTTCTACTGCCAGGAGTAGGAGCATTTCGCGATGCAATGGAACGCCTCCCGGTAAAGACGATTAAAGAATTTGCGGCTACTGGAAAGCCGTTGCTTGGCATCTGTCTGGGAATGCAGCTATTGTTTGAAAGCAGTGAGGAAAATGGCTTAACAAAAGGTCTTGGCCTTCTGCCAGGCAGTGTCCGCCGTTTCCCGGGCCTGACAAAAGACGGCGATTCCTACAAGGTTCCTCATATGGGCTGGAATCGACTTGAGTTCGTGAAAGAATCGCCGTTATTAAATAACTTACAAGAGGATTATGTTTATTTCGTCCATTCTTATTATGTAGATGCGGCCCAATCAGACGTATTGCTTGCCAAAGCTGATTACCATGAACAAGTGTCTGCTGTTGTCGGTCAAAATAATATTTTCGGGATGCAATTTCATCCGGAAAAAAGCAGCAAATTGGGAATGGCACTTCTGCAAAACTTTTTACAAATAGCGGATGAAAGGAAGGCGATTCGATGAGTTTTACCATTTATCCGGCAATCGATATGCGGGGTGGAAAATGTGTCCGCCTGCTTCAAGGAGATTACAATAAGGAAACTATTTACGGAGATTCTCCGTTCGACATGGCGCAAACCTTTGCTGCCGCTGGTGCAGAGTGGATTCATATGGTCGATCTGGATGGTGCAAAGGACGGTAAACGGGTCAATGATCGATTTGTTATTGAGGCAGCAGCTAAGCTGCCCAACGTCAACATTCAAATAGGCGGGGGCATTCGCACTGAACAAGATATTCTCCATTATCTTGAAAATGGAGTTGATCGCGTCATTATTGGCAGCATTGCCGTTTCTAACCCAGAGTTTGCCGTAGACATGATCAAAAAATATGGCGAACGGATTGCGGTTGGAATTGATGCGAAAAATGGATATGTTGCTACACATGGCTGGCTTGATACATCGGAGCTGAAAGCAGTAGAACTTGGCAAGCGTTTTGCAGATGCCGGAGCGCAAACCTTTATTTTTACCGATATTGCCACTGACGGCACTCTTTCTGGTCCAAATATTGGAGCAATATGCCAAATGGCTGAAGTAACGGGCAAAAATGTCATCGCTTCTGGTGGCGTTAGCAGCATTGCTGATTTGCAGGCTTTAACGGCAGAGAAAGGGATTAGCGGGGCCATTGTCGGCAAGGCTCTGTATGAGCAGCGCTTTACACTGAAGGAAGCATTGGCAGCAGCTGCCGGAGCGCAAATATAAGGGAGAGGGAAACAAATGACACTGACAAAACGAATCATTCCCTGCCTTGATGTGAAGGACGGCCGGGTGGTTAAAGGGATTCAATTCGTCCAACTGCGTGATGCCGGCGACCCAGTTGAATTGGCACGGGTTTACGATGAACAAGGAGCAGATGAGCTTGTCTTTCTTGATATCTCTGCTTCAGTAGAAGGCAGAAAGACAATGGTCGAGGTGGTAAAAGCAGTTGCCTCCGAACTGGCCATTCCGTTTACTGTTGGCGGCGGCATCAATTCATTAGACGATATGAAAAAAATTCTTCGTGCCGGAGCAGATAAAGTGTCGCTTAATACAGCTGCGGTCCAAAATCCCGAATTGATCAGAGAAGGAGCTGGATATTTTGGCTCCCAGTGTATTGTTGTCGCGATCGATGCAAAATTTGACAAAGAATTAGGAACATGGCGTGTCTATACACATGGCGGCAGAACGCCTGTTGATAAGAAAGTTTTGGATTGGGCACGTGAAGCAGCGAAGCTGGGCGCCGGTGAAATTTTACTAACCAGCATGGATTGTGATGGTGAGAAAAATGGTTTTGACCTTGCCTTAACCAAGGCAGTCAGTGAGTCGGTTTCGATACCAGTCATTGCCTCTGGCGGCGCAGGAAATGCAGAACACTTTGCAGAAGCTTTTGAAGCAGGAAAAGCGGATGCAGCGTTGGCGGCCTCCATATTTCACTATCAAGAAACCTCAGTCCTTGAAGTTAAGAATAATCTACGCCTAAAAGGAGTGACAGTCAGATGATTACTGAAGAGATCCGTTTTGATGAAAAAGGGCTTGTTCCAGCCATCATTCAGGATGCAGATACATTGGAAGTTTTAACATTGGCCTATATGAACAAGGAGTCGCTTGAAAAAACACTGGAATCCGGGGAAACCTGGTTTTACAGCCGTTCCCGTCAAGAATTGTGGCATAAGGGGGCAACCAGTGGAAATACACAAGCTGTGGTCAGCATCAAATATGATTGCGATCAGGATGCACTTCTTGTCGCGGTTCAACCAAAAGGTCCTGCCTGCCACACCGGAGCTGTCAGTTGCTTTTCAGAAGGTCCGATAGAACGAACTCTGACATTGGCGGACTATCAAATTCTCCAAACGCTTGAAAAGGTAATTGTTGAACGTGAACGGGAACGTCCGGAAGGGGCTTATACTACTTACTTATTTGAAAAAGGTGTAGATAAAATTCTGAAAAAGGTCGGCGAAGAAGCTGCAGAGGTAATTATCGCTGCAAAAAATCGTAATCAGGAAGAACTGAAGTGGGAAGCAGCCGATTTGCTTTATCATCTGCAAGTATTGTTGGTCGAACAAGGATTGCCATTTAAAGAAGTTTTGAAAACTTTAGAAGAAAGACACAAAAGCCGGTAGAAAAAGTTTACCGGTTTTTTTATGGGCATTTCGTCTTGGTTAACAGGAATTTCCTGCTGATTTTTCAACTTCCTCCCTCTTTTAGTACAAGTCCTAATTGTGTTATACTACATAAGTTATGAAAGGATGATGGAGGGCTTAATGGTTAAAGACGCAAAAGCAAGAATTCAAAAAGGAAAAATCATTTCGTTTGTTCCTACGGGGGAATATTATTTCAAAAAAGGTTTGAAGGCCTATCATCGACGTGATTTTTTAAAAGCAAAGAAATATCTTGACAGGGCTTTGCAGCTGGAGCCAGGTGAACCGATGATTGCTTGTCAGTTGTCGATTGTGTCAACGGAACTTGGCGAATTTGAAAATTCCAACCGTCTTCTGCATCTCATCCTTGAAGAATTGGATCCTGATTTAGTGGAGTGCCACTACTTTTTAGCAAATAATTATGCCCATTTAGGGTTTTTTAAAGATGCCTATCATCATGCCAAGCTTTACTTGCAGCTAGATGAAGCTGGTGATTTTGCAGATGATGCCGAAGAATTGCTGGAACTTCTTTCCTTTGAATATGAGGAGCCTGAGGATGAACTTTATCAGCAGGATGATTTAATAGTTAAGCATGAACAGGCGCGTGATCTCCTTGACTCAGGTTACATTCCAAAAGCGATCGAGCTGTTGAAGGAAGTGGTTGAGGAATATCCGGAATACTGGTCTGCTTACAACAATTTGGCACTTGCTTACTTCTATTTAGGCCAAACAGAACAGGCTGAGACCATTTTAGATGAAGTATTGGAGCGGAATCATGGAAATATCCATGCGTTATGCAACAAAATGATTTTTGCTCATTATCAAGGCCACTTGAAGTTTGCTCAACAAATTCTTGAATCACTACAAAAAATTCAGCCATTATTAAGTGAGCATCAATTTAAGTTGGGTATTTCCTATGCATTAGTGGGTGAGTATGGGCTTGCTTATTACTGGTTGAAAAAATTATATAAAAACGGTTATTACGGTGACGGTTTATTTTATTATTGGCTTTCTTATGCAGCTTATTTCACCGGCAACGAAAATTTCGCCAGGAATATTTGGAAAAAGGTGCTGGAATTTAATCCGGATAAAGAAGGCAATGAACCATGGAATAAAGAGCTATCTCCGGTCGATGGCTTTGAAAATCAGGCAACTTCGATTCTTCAAAAGTTGGAAAGTGATTATATTGAAGAGCGCCTGTTTGCCATTTTTCTTGCTGCGATCTCCAGCAAAAAAGATGAAATTCTTACTTCTAAAAAGTTGTTTCAAAATCAAAGGTTTACCAGTTTGGAAAAGGAATATATTTCGTTTATCCGCTCTGGAAGAATGTCGCATACGGCGGATGCTCACGAAATCGCTGAACTTTTTTATCAAACCCATCAGCCGATCGGTACGGTCGAGGCAGGATTATATTTGATGTGGTTTACGGTGTTTGCGGCATTGTCTGAGAAGGGCGATATGCTGAAAAATAAACATGCCTGGGCCGGGGCGGTAGAATATGTATGGCATAAACTACGCGGTGAAAAAGTATCACAGCAGGAGATTGCCAGTCGCTATGAAATCTCTGCTGCAACTATCGGCAAATATGTAAAGTGCGTAAAAGAGCTGTTGGATTAAATATCAACGCTAAAAATGAGCATTTATATGGACTATATTTCGATTGTTTAATACGATTAAGTAGGGAATGATATACTTAATCGTATTTTTTTGTAAGAAATGACTTGCCAGTATATCCATTTTATTCGTATAAGTTAGTTTTTTACGCTGCCTTAAGTTTAATGAAATATTTTCCATAATAGGCGGCGGAATCGTACAAAAGGAGTGACTATGATGTCTGAAGAAAAAATTTATGACGTAATTATCGCTGGCGCCGGACCTGCCGGGATGACTGCCGCTGTCTATACATCACGTGCAAATCTTTCAACACTAATGATTGAACGCGGAATGCCGGGCGGTCAAATGGCTAATACCGAGGATGTGGAAAACTATCCAGGTTATGAGAGTATTCTAGGACCAGACTTATCAACAAAAATGTTTGAGCATGCGAAAAAATTTGGTGCTGAATATGCATATGGTGATATCAAGGAAATCATCGCTGAAGGGGACTACAAAATTGTTGTCGCCGGATCTAAGCAGTATAAAGCCTATTCTATCATCATTACGACTGGTGCAGAATATAAGAAAATCGGTGTTCCTGGCGAAAAAGAACTTGGCGGCCGCGGTGTTTCCTATTGTGCCGTTTGTGACGGAGCTTTTTTTAAACAGAAAGAGCTGTATGTCATCGGCGGAGGAGACTCTGCAGTGGAAGAGGGTGTTTATTTAACACGCTTTGCTTCAAAAGTAACAATTGTGCATCGCCGTGATAAACTACGGGCACAAAAAATCCTTCAAGACCGTGCGTTCGCCAATGAAAAAGTAGATTTCATCTGGAATCATACGGTTAAATCCATTAATGAGAAGGATGGAAAAGTGGGGAGCATTACCCTTGTCTCTACGGAAAATGGCGAGGAGCAGACCCTGCCTGCTGATGGGGTATTTATTTATATTGGAATGGTGCCGCTATCTAAGCCGTTTGCGAATCTGGGCATCACCAACGAAAATGGCTATATTGAAACGAATGAAAGAATGGAAACAAAGGTACCTGGTATTTTCGCGGCGGGAGATATCCGCGAAAAAATGCTTCGTCAAATCGTAACTGCTACCGGAGACGGCAGCATCGCCGCTCAAAGCGCCCAACACTATGTAGAAGAACTAAAAGAAGAAATGAAGGTTAGAAAATAGTCTTCTCATAGCCACCAGTTGAGTACCCAGCTACACTAGAAAAAAGTAATACCGTTTTAATTCTACTGTAACAGTAGTGAAATAAAATTGGGGTATGATAAGAGAAATTGACCCCCTTTAAAATATATACCTTTTTCCGCGCAGGCATCATCCAAGCCTGCGTTTTTTTTGCTTAAAAATAAAACGTTCAGATGAGTGTCAGATACTAATTTCCAAAAAAGAGGGAAATGGTGCCTGACACCGAATATGAAACTTGTATTCATTGTGACGTTGTCCCAAAAATAGTATAATGAAAAGAATGAAAAAGGCGCCTGCGCTTTTAAAGAGGGTGAGAATATTGCAGCGGGTTACGAATTGTGTGTTAATCAGGGATGATAAAGTTTTGTTGCTGCAGAAACCGCGCCGCGGCTGGTGGGTTGCTCCTGGAGGAAAGATGGAGCCGGGTGAGTCGGTTCGAGATTCTTGCATCAGAGAGTATCGGGAAGAGACAGGGATTTATTTGAAAAATCCGCAATTAAAAGGGATTTTTACTATGATTATGAAGGAAGGCGATCAGCTGCTTTCTGAGTGGATGATGTTTACTTTTTTGGCCACAGATTCTGATGGGGCAGGCCTCGAGGAATGTGAGGAAGGAAAGCTGGAATGGCATAAAGTGGACCAAATGAATAGCTTGCCGATGGCTGAAGGAGATCATCATATCATTGATTATATGATTCATGGAAAGGGAATTATCTACGGTACATTTACATACACAAAAGATTTTGAACTTATCAGCTACCGTCTAGATCCGAGTTAATATATTTCAAACTTATAATTGTAAAATCAGGAGGGAATAGAATTGAGTACCGGTTCGACAAGCGAAACACAAATGGTTATTATTACCGGAATGTCCGGTGCAGGGAAAACAGTTGCCATTCAAAGCTTCGAGGATTTGGGGTTCTTTTGCGTGGACAATTTGCCTCCTACATTACTCCCGAAGTTTCTTGAACTCATGAAAGAATCAGGGAATAAAATGAATAAAGTGGCACTTGTTATGGACCTTCGCGGCCGAGAATTTTTTGATCATCTCTTCAAGGCATTAGATGAGTTAGCTGAAACATCGTGGGTAACACCACAAATTTTATTTTTAGATGCAGAAGATTCAACACTAGTTCGCCGATATAAAGAAACAAGGCGTTCCCATCCGCTGGCGAAAGATGGTTCGCCTTTGGAAGGAATTTTACTGGAGAGGGAACTTCTAGAAGAGTTAAAAGGAAGAGCACAATTAGTTTACAACACTTCCCAGATGAAACCACGTGAATTACGTGAGAAAATATTAACAGAATTTACAGCGAATAAACAATTAATTTTTACTGTCAATGTCATGTCATTTGGCTTTAAGCATGGAATTCCAATTGATGCCGATCTTGTCTTTGATGTGCGTTTCCTGCCTAATCCTCATTATATAGATCATATGCGCCCAAAAACGGGTTTGGATGATGAGGTTTCAACGTATGTTTTGAAATGGAATGACACACAAAGATTTTTGGAAAAAGTTACGGATCTCCTCGCCTTTATGCTTCCGCATTATAAGAGAGAAGGAAAAGCGCAGCTTGTCATTGCAATTGGCTGTACCGGTGGACAACACCGATCAGTGGCCTTGGCGGAATACATTGGGCAATTCTTTCAGAAAGATTACAAAACAGTCGTATCTCACCGTGACATTGAGAGGAGAAAGGATAAAACAACATGAGAGAGATTGGACAGCCACGAATAGTCGTCATCGGCGGGGGAACAGGGCTGCCGGTATTGTTGCGCGGCCTCAAACAATATCCCGTAGATATCACTGCGATTGTGACAGTTGCCGATGACGGCGGCAGCTCCGGCAGAATTCGTGAGGATATGCACATTCCACCTCCTGGTGATATTCGTAATGTGCTGGCGGCTTTATCAGATGTGGAGCCGCTGGTAGAGGAAATGTTTCAGCACCGCTTTAATACATCTAATGAGCTTTCAGGGCATTCACTGGGAAATTTAATTTTAGCGGCTATGACCTCTATTACTGGGAATTTTGTCCACGCTATACAAGAAATGAGCAAAGTCCTGAACGTACGGGGAAAAGTATTGCCTGCTGCCAATCAAAGTGTTGTGTTGAACGCAGAAATGGAAGATGGTACCATTGTGTCCGGTGAATCTAAGATCCCTTATTCTGGGAAAAGGATTAAAAAGGTATTTTTAACCCCAAACAATATTCGTCCATTGCCGGAAACGATTCAAGCGATCCGCCAAGCCGATTTAATCATTATTGGGCCGGGCAGTCTATACACCAGTATTTTGCCAAATCTTCTCGTACCGCGTTTAGGGGATGAAGTATGCCGCACGCAAGCAAAAAAGGTGTATATTTGCAATTTAATGACACAGGCAGGGGAAACGAATGGCTTTTCCGCCAGCGACCATGTTAGAGCCATTTACGATCATATGAGCTGTGCATTTATCAACACGATTTTGGTCAATAATGTGGAGGTCCCTCAGGATGTACAGCTTCGTTATAATGAAGAACTCGCACATCCAGTTCAATATGATATGCCGCAGCTTTCCGATCTCGGTATTGATGTTGTGCATGCTGATATTGCTTATCTCGAAAATGGAGCATTAAGGCATGATCCAAAAAAGGTGGCAAAAATTTTATATAATTTGCTGATTGCTGAAACTAATAAGCGGTATGAAGCGTAAATCATTTAGAAAATTCTATTATAAAGCTCCATAATACACTTTTAAAAATTACAATAGACTTAGCCTTTAGGCATAAGGGGGTGAGGGAATGTCTTTCGCTTCGGAAACAAAGAAGGAATTAACGAACTTGGAAGTGAAAGCCTGCTGTGTTCGTGCGGAACTGTCAGCTCTCATCCGCATGAATGGTTCCCTTTCCTTTTCAAATCGGGGATTAGTTGTCGACATTCAAACTGAAAATGCAGCAATTGCCAGAAGAATATACTCATTAATCAAAATGAGCTATCAAGTACAAGTAGAGCTTTTAGTCCGTAAGAAAATGAGGCTGAAAAAAAATAATGTCTACATTGTTAGGCTGGCAGAACAGGCAAAAGAAATTCTAGAGGATACGAAGATTCTTGGGGAAGGATTTACCTTTACCCATGATATTTCATCTGATTTAGTCAAAAAGAAATGTTGTAAGCGTTCTTATCTTCGCGGTGCTTTTTTGGCAGGAGGCTCGGTTAACAACCCTGAAACCTCATCCTATCATCTGGAGATTTTTTCACTTTACAAAGAACATAATGATTCATTGTGTGAGTTAATGAATACATTTGGTCTGAACAGCAAGACGTTAGAACGTAAAAAAGGCTATATTACGTATTTAAAAGAAGCTGAGAAAATTACTGAGTTTTTAATTGTGATTGGTGCCCATAATGCCATGCTTCGTTTCGAGGATGTCAGGATTGTCCGCGATATGCGTAATTCCGTCAACCGTCTGGTGAATTGTGAAACAGCCAATTTGAATAAAACAATTGGTGCATCAATTAGACAGGTCGAGAATATCCGTTATATCGACCAATCTGTCGGGCTGCAAGTTTTGCCTGAAAAACTGAGGGAGATTGCAGAACTTCGCCTAAATTATCCTGATGTGACCCTTAAAGAACTGGGGGAAATGGTCTCAGGTGGTGCCATCAGCAAATCAGGCATCAATCACCGCTTGCGAAAAATTGATGAAATAGCCGAGAAACTCCGTTCTGGGGAAACACCCTAATGAAATAGTCAATATTAAAAAAAGATAGAAAGTCAAAACGAGGAGGAATATAACATGTTGGTAAAAGAAGTAGAAGTAAAATTAAAAACAGGTCTTCAGGCACGTCCGGCTGCCCTGTTTGTTCAGGAGGCTAATCGGTTTTCATCGGATATTTTTCTTGAAAAGGATGGAAAGAAAGTAAATGCGAAAAGCATTATGGGGTTAATGAGCCTTGCTGTTGGAACAGGTGTTGTCATCAATATTGTTGCCGATGGCAGCGATGAGGAAAGCGCTATCCAAACATTAAGTGAATTTGTTCAGAACGAGCACTAATAGGAAAGGGCCTGGCCGCAGATGATCGCCAGACCCTTTTTGGCTTTATTTTTTCCTTTGGGAAATAAAAAAGCAACCGGCATAAAGCCGCTTGCTATGGAACTTATTTTTTATTTTTATCTGTCAGTGAGTTGCGAGTGATAATATGGTCGATTAAACCGTATTCTTTGGCTCTTTCTGCGGTCATAAAATTATCGCGGTCTGTATCTTTTTGGATAATTTCAATTGGCTGGCCAGTACGCTCAGCAAGGATGCCGTTTAATTTTTCTCTTAGGAAAAGAATACGCTTCGCAGCGATTTCGATTTCAGTTGCTTGTCCTTGAGCACCGCCAAGTGGCTGGTGAATCATGACTTCGGCATTCGGAAGAGCATAACGTTTTCCTTTTTCGCCGGCAGCTAGCAGGAATGCCCCCATGGAAGCCGCCATCCCGATACAAACGGTGGAAACAGATGGTTTGATATATTGCATGGTATCATAGATCGCCATACCTGCAGTTATACTACCGCCAGGGCTGTTAATATATAGAGTGATATCTTTTTCTGGGTTTTCTGCTTCAAGGAATAATAACTGTGCAACAATGCTATTAGAAACATTGTCATCAATAGCGCTTCCGAGCATGATGATCCGGTCTTTTAAAAGACGGGAGTAAATATCGTACGCTCTTTCGCCTCGATTCGTTTGTTCAATAACTGTAGGAATCAAATTCATTTTTCTTCCTCCTCTGGAAAAGGTAAAAACTTATGTATAGTTATCATACACTGATGGTCAATAAAGGTCAAACATTTAAGCTTTAATTTGTTCGACAATCTTCCCTCCATCATCATTTCCATTTCCGCTATATTTTAAAACCCTTTTTACTCTTGCAAAAAAAATGAAAATGGCATATACTATGTAAGTCGTTAATAAATCTGCCCTCGTGGTGTAAAGGATAGCACGCAAGATTCCGGTTCTTGAAATGTGGGTTCGATTCCTGCCGAGGGCGTACAAATGACTTGATACTATCACGTTTGAATAAACGTGATAGTATTTTTTTTTGCTTACAATGTTAGAATACATCGGGCGACAAGAGTAAAAGCAGGATTTGGAGCGTGATGGAAGTAACTTTTACCATTTTGTTCTTTTACTTCATTATTTTTTATAGATTTTTAGCTAATATCATCTTGATTTCTGGAATGCTTAATCCTTGATTTTTTAATTTCTTTATTTCTTCTATTTTGGCAATAGCCTTTTCTCGAGGAAACCGGCGAGTTAGGTTTTCGCTTTCCTGTTCGAAAGGAAGCATCCCTTCTTCTGTATAGAATTTAAGAGTGCTGTAACGGCTTCCGGTTAGACGAACTAGTTCCCCGATGGACACAAATTCGGATGCAAGGATTTTTTCCATGGAGCGCTGCCTAGACATGTAATCCCCCCTATTATAAGGATAATGGATATCTTCTTAGACGTACACCATGAATAACCACTTCATAATTGATAAAAGAGGGTACAGCCTCATATAAGGTATTATCTACTTTAATCAAAGGTACTGCTCCATTCCGGATGATAGAAAAGTGATGGCCATGGCTTTCCAGCCGCGCTTTTACATCATGCAAACGTGTTTCCTTACTTGGAAAAAATTCCTCTGTGTCAATAAAAACGGATTCGGTTCTTTCAATAGCAGGGAAAACAAAAGCTATCCCGGTACCAGTAGGCATGGACATGATTTCCTTTTTTAATTTTAAGAAATTCTTGATTCCCATTTCAGAGATCCTATGAATAAAAATCGGGAAAAGCTTTTTAGCTAAAGGATGACGGTTAAATAATTCAATACTGCGTGCAGCTACCCGCTTTAACTCTTCCTTAGAGAAAAGATCATGGAGACATCCACTTTCCCGCAAAAGCCACAACATAAGGAGGGCCTCTTCAGTCATTTCTCCTTCTTCTAAAATTTCAGCACGAAGACTTTCTGTCAGCCTTGTGTAAAGATCTGCCCTGCTCCGATATTCCTTTATGGTAATCCCGGCTGACACATATAAATAGTCACATCCAAGAAGAGCTTCTATTTCTTCAATCGCTTTCACCTCTTTCAAGGATCCAGCAAAAGCCTGTTCAATCTCCTTTAGAACTTTTCGCGATAGTTTGGTAACCTCTGCAAGAAAATATGGAAGTGTATGAGAGACTGTTTCATTTTTACCCAAAAAAGCATTTAAAACAGGTATTTGGTAAATCTCAATAGAAGACCGTACCAAATCCTTCTTTTCAAGAGTAAGAGTTTCATCCTGTTTATTGTTCAAATATATTTCTAAAATGACTGCAGCTGCTATACATCGTAAAATAACTCTCTTTTCGTTTGATAAAAGAAGACTTCTTTGAGTGTTAAGTGCAATGATGGAAAAATTTTGAGCAAAACTAAACTCGTTCATAACGTCCCTCCTAGAGTAACAGGATTATTTAACGACTTACTACTTATTACTTACGATTTAAGAGTATTCCTAAAGGAAAATATTGTCAAGAAAAAACAACTTCTTGTCACTTCTTAATAACTAAGGCTATGTTAAAGAACAATGGTGATATATCACATTGTTGATTGGAGGCTCTCCGGCACGTCCGCGGAAAGCAAAGAGCCTGGAGCGGAAATCAACAACCATTTATAACATAGCCATAACTAAAAAACACTGCGCAGTGTTTTTTTAGTTTAGATGAACGCTATTCATTTTGATTTCGGAAAACATCCATAGAAAATGTGGTATAGATACGATATAATTCAACCATACAGTAATTGTCCATTATAGGCATGGAAGGCGTGAGATCCTTTGGCTGAAAAGGAATATACTTTAGTCGAACATCTGGAGGAATTGCGGAGAAGAATTATTATCACGGCAGTATTTTTTCTGGTGTTTTTTGTAATCGGATTTTTTTATGTGAAAGATATATATAATTTTTTTATGGGTCATCTGGGATATAAGCTAATGGTTCTGGGACCGAGCGATATCATGTGGCTGTATTTTCATATTGCGGGAATTGTGGCGATTGCCGGTACGATTCCCGTGCTGGCTTGGCAGACTTGGGCATTTGTAAAGCCTGCATTGAAGCCCTTTGAAAGAAAAGTTGCTTTGGCTTATATTCCTGCGTTGTTTTTGTTGTTTGTTGGCGGCTTGGCCTTTGGATATTTTTTAATTTTTCCAAACATCATGCGCTTCCTGTTAAAAATGGGGAGCGGACTCATGACGAATTCCTTTACGGCAGACAAATATTTCAGTTTCTTAATTAACATGACATTGCCGTTCGGAGTTGCCTTCGAACTTCCGCTAGTTTCGATGTTTTTAACATCATTAGGCATCATGAATCCTTATAAAGTTGTCAAGGTACGGAAATATGCCTATTTAATATTGGTGATTATTGCATCTATGATTTCACCTCCGGAATTTTTATCACATATTTCAGTGGCTATTCCTTTAATTCTCATTTTTGAATTGAGTATTTTTATGGCAAAAGTTGTTTTTAGACGGAAACAAAAGCGAATCGCACTGCTTTCTTTGGAAGAAGTATAAATGAACGAGACCCCTGTAATTCAAAGTTACAGGGGGCTTTGTGTGATGGATATATATAAGAAAAAGCAAAAAGGCTCAGAAATTTAAAGAAATACCAGCTTTCTTCCATACACCAAATTATCTTAATCATGTAAAATAGAACAAAGGGGGGATACTCATGAATATTAAGGCCGGATTATGGCAGCAACAAACATTGAAGTTAACCATGACTCAGGAACTATCGCAGGCAATTGCCTTATTACAATATTCGGCACAGGAATTGACCGCGTTTTTAGAAAATAAGGCACTTGAAAATCCGCTGATTCAAATTGAATCTGGCAGTGTTCAGCCCATGAATCCCCTGGTAGATCGCCATCGCCGAAGCCATCAGAAGTCAGAAAAAGACTGGATTGAACAAATTGGTGCGAAGCACGTTTCGGTGGAAGAACAATTAATTTCTCAACTAAATTTAAAAATGCTGACAGCAGACCAATTAAAAGTAATCCGTCATTTAATTCATAACCTCGATGAAAACGGTTACTTTACAGGTGATTTCAATCATATTGCTGCCAGTTTAAATATACCAGAAGAAATGGTGGAAGACGGGCTAGCGGTCATTCAAACGCTTGAACCGGCGGGAATTGGAGCCAGAAATTTACAGGAGTGCCTGCTCATCCAAATGGAATATGAAAAGCCGGAAAATGAATTGGCTATTAAAATATTATCCGACTATTTTATTCCTTTTGCTGAGAGAAAGTGGAAACAAATCGCCAAAGAACTGCAAGTAACATTAAAGGACATACAGGGTGTTTTCGATGAAATTCAACTGTTAGACCCAAAGCCGGGAGCGCTGTTAATGCCTGAATCATCAGCATATATTATTCCTGATGTGATCATTGAACAGACGAACACGGGACTGACTGTTCGGATGGTGGATGACCCCATACCGAAAGTTGTCTTTAATGATCGGTATTACCGTAAATTCAAAGACCAGGATCAGCAGGTAAATCGCTTTTTACAGGAAAAGCTTCAAGATTATCAATGGATCTTAAAGAGCATTGAACAGCGAAAAGATACGCTTATAAAAGTGGTGTCCAAGATTGTTGAAAAGCAAACGGCATTTTTTCAAAAGGGGCCGCATTTCTTAGAGCCTATGACCATGAAGGAAATTGCCGCTGATCTGGAAATTCACGAATCAACTGTCAGCCGTGCTGTCAGAGAAAAATACGCACAAACACCTATCGGGACTTTCCCGCTAAAATCATTTTTCTCTAGCACAATCCAAACCGTGTCAGACGACGAAAACACATCATCCACCCAAGTCAAAAATAGCATCAAAAAACTTATCGACCAAGAGAACAAAGAAAAACCCCTATCCGACCAAGACATCGTTGAACAACTGAAAACACTGGAAGGAATCGTCGTCTCAAGGCGCACCATCGCCAAATACCGCGACCAGCTTAGAATACCTTCCTCCTCCAAAAGAAAAAGGTTTATATAAGAATTATTATAAACTGGTGCCTGACACCCGAAAGGATCAAACATGCAGAAAACCATTATTACCTTATATTCTAGAAATCGTTGTCCGTTATGTGAGAAGGCGAAATCAGTTTTACTTGAGTTAATGGAGGAGTGGGAATTCGCTCTAGAAGTGGTTGATATTGAAGGGCATGATGAGTTGACGGAGAGGTATGGCCTGATGATACCGGTCGTTCACATTGACGGAGAAGAGGCAGGCTATGGCATAATTAACAAATTCGACATAAGTAATCGTTTGCAAGAAAAAAAGGCGTTTTAATAAGTTGAAATAGATTTCTACTCCTGTTACAATTAAAAACGTAGCAGGGGTAAATTTTTTGGATGCGGTGGGACACAATATGTCTAAGGTGGACAATTTTTGACCAGCAACATAAAAGGAGCATGAAGTCATGCAGTCATTCATCGATATCGCAAAAAGATTATTACCCGATTTCCTTCAAGTCCTGCAAAAGAGATATTCAATTCTCCGGTACATTGGAATGATGCAGCCAGTAGGACGAAGAAGTGTAGCTATTAGTTTAGGGCTAACCGAAAGAGTTCTCCGTAGTGAAGTAGATTTTCTAAAAGAACAAAATCTTATTTACATCAACAGTATGGGAATGAGTTTGACTTCTGAAGGAAGGCATTTACTGGAAGATCTTGAAGGGATGATGCGCGAGTTAAAGGGATTTGACGTAATGGAGCTGGAATTAAAACACCAGTTTGGCATTCGAAAAGTCATTATCGTCCCTGGAGACAGCGATTCCTCACCGATGGTCAAAGGAGAACTTGGCAAGGCATGTGCCATTTGTATGAAAAAACAGCTTGAAGGAAAAAATATCATCGCTGTAACTGGCGGATCCACGATGGCAGCTGTCGCTGAAAGATTAACACCTGAGCTGAGTGACGGAGAGTTGATTTTTGTTCCAGCACGGGGCGGCGTGGGTGAAGATGTTCATAATCAGGCAAATGTCATTTGTTCGAATATGGCTGAAAAAACCCAATCCAAACATCGTGTCCTCTATGTTCCTGACCAGGTAAGCGCGGAGATTTATGAATCTCTTGCCAAAGAGCCTGAAATTCATGAAGTGTTAACTCTTATCCAATCGGCTAACATGGTCCTTCATGGAATTGGGGATGCTATTACAATGGCAGAGCGCCGCAAGACAACACCCGAGATTTTACAGAAGCTTGCAGCTGAAAAAGCTGTCGGGGAAGCATTTGGGTATTACTTTAATGAAGTGGGCGAGATCGTTCACAAAGTATCAACAGTTGGTTTGCAACTGAAAGATCTCCCGCACATTCCTCATGTCATTGCCGTTGCAGGCGGAGCCTCAAAGGCAAAGGCGATCAAGGCTTATATGAAACAAGCACCGGAATCAACCATTTTAATTACTGATGAAGGTGTGGCAAAACAGTTATTAAAAGGGTAATCCCTTTAATTAAAAAAATATCCTTACCCAAAAAAAGGAGGAAGTTTTATCATGACAGTAAAAGTTGGTATTAATGGATTTGGACGTATTGGCCGTAACGTTTTCCGTGCGGCATTAAAAAACAGCAATGTGGAAGTTGTTGCAATCAACGACTTAACTGATGCAAACATGCTTGCTCACCTTTTAAAATATGACACTGTTCACGGAACTCTTGCAGAAGACGTAACAGTTGATGGTGAATACCTAGTAGTTGGCGGCCACAAAGTAAAGGTTATCGCTGAGCGCGATCCTGCACAACTTGGCTGGGGCGATCTTGGTGTAGATGTTGTTGTTGAATCTACTGGCCGTTTCACAAAACGTGAAGATGCTGCGAAACACCTTGAAGCAGGTGCGAAAAAAGTAATTATCTCTGCTCCAGCAGACAACGAAGATATCACGATCGTAATGGGTGTTAACCAAGACAAGTACGATCCAAATAACCACCATGTATTATCTAACGCATCATGTACAACAAACTGCTTAGCTCCATTTGCAAAAGTATTAAATGACAAGTTCGGCATCAAGCGCGGTATGATGACAACTGTTCACTCTTACACTAACGACCAACAAATCCTTGACTTACCACATAAGGACTACCGTCGTGCACGTGCAGCTGCAGAAAACATGATCCCAACTTCAACTGGTGCTGCTAAAGCTGTTGCGCTTGTATTACCAGAATTAAAAGGTAAATTAAACGGTATGGCAATGCGTGTTCCAACTCCAAACGTTTCTGTAGTTGACCTTGTTGCTGAATTAGAAAAAGACGTTACTGTTGAGGAAGTTAACGCTGCATTAAAAGCTGCTGCTGAAGGCGAATTAAAAGGTATCCTTGCATACACTGAACTTCCATTAGTATCTAGCGACTACAATGGTGCTACTGTTTCTTCTACAATCGATGCTCTTTCTACAATGGTTATGGAAGGCAGCATGGTAAAAGTATTATCTTGGTACGATAACGAAGTTGGTTACTCTAACCGTGTAGTTGACCTTGTTGACTATATCGCTTCTAAAGGACTTTAATCTGTTAGTGGATAGGAATGGTATTCCATCCAAAAAACAGTTATAATTTTAATTGTGTGTTTCCAAAGGGGAGTGGGGAGGATTCCCCCCTCCTTTTTTAAATGATCGGTTTTTTCAAAAATTGAGGAGGCCTTACCATGAACAAGAAAACAGTAAACGATATCGATGTAAAAGGTAAACGCGTATTTTGCCGTGTGGACTTCAACGTGCCAATGCAAGAAGGAAAAATCACGGATGAAACACGGATTGTTGCCGCACTTCCAACGATTCAATATTTAATTGAACAAGGTGCAAAAGTGATTCTAGCCAGCCACCTTGGGCGTCCAAAAGGACAAGTCAATGAGGATATGCGCTTAACTGCTGTTGGCGTTAGACTTTCCGAATTACTTGGAAAAGAAGTGAAAAAAGCAGATGAAGCATACGGCGACTCCGTAAAAGCACTAATTGCCGAAATGAAGGAAGGCGACGTTTTGCTACTTGAAAATGTTCGATTCTATCCTGGCGAAGAAAAGAATGATCAAGAGCTTGCAAAAGCATTTGCTGAACTTGCAGATGTGTATGTAAATGATGCATTTGGTGCAGCACATCGTGCACATGCTTCAACAGAAGGAATTGCCCATTACCTTCCTGCTGTTTCCGGCTTCTTAATGCAAAAAGAACTTGATGTTCTTGGCAAGGCGCTTTCAAATCCTGAACGTCCATTTACAGCTATCATTGGCGGAGCAAAAGTAAAAGATAAGATCGGTGTTATTGAGAATTTATTAGAATTAGTGGACAACCTAATTATCGGCGGCGGTTTAGCTTACACATTTGTAAAGGCACAAGGCCACGAAATTGGTAAGTCTTTATTAGAAGCTGACAAAATCGATTTAGCTAAATCCTTTATGGAAAAAGCAAAAGAAAAAGGCGTTAATTTCTATATGCCTGTTGATGCAGTAGTAGCGGATGATTTCTCTGCGGATGCTAATTCTAAAGTAGTGGCAATCAACGAGATTCCAGCAGATTGGGAAGCACTTGATATCGGGCCAAAAACTGCAGAAATCTATCGTGATGTCATCCAAAAATCAAAGCTTGTGATTTGGAACGGACCAATGGGTGTATTTGAAATCGATAAATTTGCCGGCGGAACAAAAGCTGTAGCTGAAGCACTTGCAGAAGCGAAAGATACATATTCTGTCATTGGCGGCGGCGACTCAGCAGCTGCAGTAGAGAAATTCCACCTAGCAGACAAAATGAGCCACATCTCTACAGGTGGCGGCGCTTCCTTGGAATTCATGGAAGGTAAAGTATTGCCAGGTGTAGTGGCATTAAACGATAAATAAGATTGACGAATGTTACATGATCTACAATATTCAGCCAGATATTAATAATATCCGGCTGAATATCAACAAACCCTTTTATCAGAGGTTCAAAGAAAGGATGTGCCCGCAATGCGTAAACCAATTATCGCAGGCAACTGGAAAATGCATAAAACCCTTTCCGAAGCAAAAAGCTTTGCGGAAGAAGTGAAAAATCTTGTTCCAGCTGCTGACAAAGTGGATTCTGTCATCTGCGCACCGGCATTATTTTTACAAACACTTGTTGAAACAGCAAAAGGCACTGAAGTTAAAATAGGTGCACAAAATATGCATTTTGAAGAAAACGGCGCTTTTACAGGTGAAATCAGCCCGAAAGCACTTGCTGACCTGGGCGTCCAATATGTCATCATCGGTCACTCTGAACGCCGCGAAATGTTTAATGAAACAGACGAAACAGTAAATAAAAAAGCTCTTTCAGCTTTTAAATACAACTTAATTCCAATCGTGTGCTGTGGTGAAACATTAGAACAACGTGAAAACGGTGAAACAATGAGCCTTGTTGGCACTCAAATTGAAAAAGCATTAACAGGCTTAACAGAAGAGCAAGTGAAACAAACAGTTATTGCCTATGAGCCAATTTGGGCAATCGGAACTGGAAAATCTTCAACTGCTGCAGATGCGAACGAAGTATGTGCTCATATCCGTCAAGTGGTTGCAAAACAGTTCTCTGAAGATGTGGCAAATGCGATCCGCATTCAATACGGCGGCAGCGTCAAACCTGAAAACATCAAAGAATATATGGCACAACCTGATATTGATGGCGCATTAGTAGGCGGCGCAAGCCTTGAGCCACAATCATTTTTACAATTACTGGAGGCGGGCAAAAATGAGTAAAGCTCCAGTAGCCCTTATTATTCTAGATGGATTTGGCTGCAGGGATGAGGTAAAGGGAAATGCTGTTGCCCAAGCGAAAAAGCCAAATTTTGATCGATTCTGGAAAACTTTCCCACATACTCATTTAACCGCGAGTGGTGAAGCAGTTGGTCTTCCAGAAGGCCAAATGGGAAATTCTGAAGTCGGTCACATGAATATTGGCGCCGGCCGAGTTGTTTACCAAAGCCTAACCCGCGTTAACATTGCTATTCGTGAAGGAGAGTTTGAAAAAAATGAAACTTTCCTTGGAGCAATGAAACACGCAAAGAAAAATGGCACGAACCTGCATTTATTTGGTTTATTATCTGATGGCGGTGTTCACAGTCATATTAATCATATGTTTGCTCTGTTAAAGCTTGCCAAAGAGGAAGGCGTTGAAAAAGTTTATATTCATGCTTTCCTTGATGGACGTGACGTCGGTCCGCAAACTGCTCAGACATATATTAAAGAAACACTGGACAAAATGAAGGAGTATGGAGTTGGGGAATTCGCGACGATTTCCGGGCGTTATTATTCCATGGACCGGGATAAACGCTGGGATCGCGTGGAAAAAGCATACCGCGCTATGGTTTATGGTGAAGGTCCAACGTATGCGGATCCACTAGATCTTGTAAAGGATTCCTATGAACATGGAATCTACGACGAATTCGTCCTTCCATCTGTCATCGTTAAGGAAGATGGACAACCGGTCGCAACCATTAAAGATAATGATGCGGTAATTTTCTATAACTTCCGCCCTGACCGTGCCATTCAAATTTCAAATACATTTACAAATGAAGACTACCGTTCATTTGATCGCGGACCTAAACATCCGAAACATTTATACTTTGTCTGCTTGACCCATTTCAGTGAAACAGTCGATGGCTATGTTGCCTTTAAACCAACCAACCTTGACAACACTTTAGGGGAAATTCTATCGCAAAACAATATGAAGCAGCTAAGAATTGCCGAAACGGAAAAATATCCGCATGTCACATTCTTTATGAGCGGTGGCCGGGAAGAGAAATTTCCGGGCGAAGAGCGAATTTTGATCAACTCGCCTAAGGTTGCTACATACGATCTTAAGCCGGAAATGAGCGCATATGAAGTGGCTGATGCGTTAGTGAAAGAAATTCAAGCTGATAAATTTGATGCAATTATCTTAAACTTTGCCAACCCAGATATGGTCGGACACTCTGGTAAATTGGAGCCAACCATTAAGGCAATAGAAACAGTTGATGAATGCTTAGGAAAAGTAGTAGACTTAATCTTGGAAAAAGGCGGTTCAGCGATTATTACAGCTGACCATGGCAATGCTGACGAAGTGATTACACTTGAAGGCCAACCTATGACTGCCCATACTACGAATCCTGTACCAGTTATCCTAACAAAACAAGGAATTGAATTGCGCGATGGTGGTATTCTTGGTGATTTAGCACCTACTATGCTGCAATTATTAGGCTTGCAGCAACCTAAAGAAATGACTGGAAAATCTATTATTAAATAGGTTTTATGAAATTAAAAAGGTGATTGGCGGAGGGCCCCCGCCTTTGACCGTGAATTCAAACAGTAACAAGGGCAATTTATGCCCATAATCATATTATTTATTAAGGAGAGATTATCATGCCTTACATTAGTGACGTATATGCACGCGAAGTATTAGATTCCCGCGGAAATCCTACAGTAGAAGTTGAAGTATTTACAGAATCCGGTGCTTTTGGCCGCGCTTTAGTTCCAAGTGGTGCTTCTACAGGTGAATATGAAGCTGTTGAGCTTCGTGACGGTGATAAAGAACGCTACCTTGGAAAAGGTGTTTTAAAAGCAGTTAGCAATGTTAACGAAATTATTGCTCCAATGTTAGTTGGCGAAGGCTTCAGTGTTCTAGATCAAGTATCAATTGACAAAGCAATGATCGAGCTTGATGGA
Source organism: Neobacillus endophyticus (assembly GCF_013248975.1). Taxonomy (GTDB): domain Bacteria; phylum Bacillota; class Bacilli; order Bacillales; family Cytobacillaceae; genus Neobacillus; species Neobacillus endophyticus. The sequence goes on along the minus strand of NZ_JABRWH010000001.1, from coordinate 629,818 downwards.
ACAGACAACAAAGGTAAATTAGGTGCAAACGCCATTCTTGGTGTTTCCCTTGCAGTTGCACATGCAGCAGCAAACTATTTAGATATGCCATTATACCAATATCTTGGCGGCTTCAATGCGAAACAACTTCCAGTGCCAATGATGAACATCGTAAATGGCGGTGAGCACGCTGATAACAACGTGGACATCCAAGAATTCATGGTTATGCCTGTTGGTGCACCAAACTTTAAAGAAGCACTTCGCATGGGCGCAGAAATTTTCCACAGCTTAAAATCTGTTTTAAAAGCAAAAGGATTAAATACAGCTGTTGGTGATGAAGGCGGATTTGCACCAAACTTAAAATCAAACGAAGAAGCGCTTCAAACGATTATTGAAGCAATTGAAAAAGCTGGCTACAAGCCAGGCGAAGAAGTTATGCTTGCAATGGACGTTGCTTCTTCTGAGCTTTACAACAAAGAAGACGGCAAATATCATTTAGAAGGCGAAGGCAAAGTGAAAACTTCTGAAGAAATGGTAGCTTGGTACGAAGAACTTTGCTCTAAATACCCAATCATCTCCATCGAAGACGGCTTAGATGAAAACGACTGGGAAGGTCATAAACTTTTAACAGAACGTCTTGGCAAAAAAGTTCAATTAGTTGGTGACGACTTATTCGTAACCAATACAAGAAAACTTGCTGAAGGAATCGAAAAAGGCATTGCTAACTCGATCTTAATCAAAGTTAACCAAATCGGTACTTTAACTGAAACTTTTGAAGCTATCGAAATGGCAAAACGTGCTGGCTACACAGCGGTTGTTTCTCACCGTTCAGGTGAAACAGAAGACAGCACAATTGCTGACATTGCTGTTGCTACAAATGCTGGCCAAATCAAAACAGGTGCACCATCCCGTACAGACCGTGTAGCAAAATACAACCAATTACTTCGCATCGAAGATCAATTGGCTGAAACTGCACAGTTCAATGGCATTAAATCTTTCTATAACTTGAAAAAATAATTTTTCAAAATATACGAAGCCCTCTGCAATAAGCAGGGGGCTTTTTATCCTGATAGAAGGTGGCCTCTAAATGTTTCCGAATGGTCCCCTTAGCGTGTCATAATAACTTCTATTGTTAAAAAGGAATTAGTATGGTAAATTAAAAATACTGGGAAAAGTTCGTCAGGAGGTGCCTTTATGCATACATTAGTCGTTATTCTATTAGTTATCGTAAGTATCGCACTTATTACAGTTGTATTACTTCAAGCAGGTAAAAGTGCTGGCTTGTCCGGTGCAATTTCCGGCGGTGCCGAACAGTTATTTGGTAAGCAAAAAGCTCGTGGAATTGATTTGATCTTACATCGTATTACAGCGATTCTATCTGTTTTATTCTTCTTGCTTGCCCTTGCGGTTACTTACTTTAAAGTCTAATATAAAGTCAGCAAAACCTGGCGAATAGCGCCAGGTTTTTTTGTTGGTTTGATTATGGAGGGAGCTTAGACGACTACTGTGAGTTAACAGGTTTAGTTTGATGGAAACCAATGGAAAACGGCGGAAAAAGTACTCGATTTGGCGGAAATCCATTAAAAATCGGCGGAATAAAATTGCAGTTTGGCGGAAATCCATTAGAAAACGGCGGAAATAATTTGCAGTATGGCGGAAAAACATGAAAAATCCGCGGAAATCATACGAAGCAGCAGCAACCCAGGCCATAAACAGCTGAAAAAATCTCGCTGTTTTGTTTAAATACCAGACTATACTACCAAAACACAGTCGAAAACATGTCCACCTGCTTCCCCCAGTAAGTCTTTTTTCTGGAATGTTCAACCCTTCATTGCTTAAACTAAGAAATAGTCATGATAAAAGTATTAAAGGAGTTATACACATGAAAGTTTCATTACCAAAGCCATTTACCTTTGAAGGAGGAAAGCGTGCTGTTTTGCTTTTACACGGCTTTACAGGCAACTCTGCGGATGTCCGGATGCTTGGCCGTTTCCTTGAGAAAATGGGCTACACTTGCCATGCACCCCATTATAAAGGACATGGGGTACCGCCGGAGGAACTAGTGCACAGCGGCCCGGAAGATTGGTGGCAGGACGTTTTAAAGGGATACGAATTTTTGAAGAATAAGGGCCATGACGAGATCGCAGTCGCGGGACTTTCACTCGGAGGCGTATTTTCTTTGAAATTGGGATACACTGTACCTATAAAAGGAATTGTACCGATGTGCGCACCGATGTATATAAAAAGTGAAGAAGTAATGTATGAAGGTGTTCTTGAATATGCCCGAGAATTTAAAAAACGGGAAGGAAAAACGGACGAGCAAATCGAAATGGAAATGAACGAGTTCAAAAAAACACCAATGAACACGCTAAAGGCACTTCAAGGATTGATTACTGAAGTTCGGGAAAATGTCGATATGATTTATACGCCGACATTTGTGGTTCAGGCGCGCCACGACCATATGATTAACACAGAGAGTGCCAATATTATTTACAATGAAATAGAGTCTTCAATGAAGGAAATCAAATGGTACGAAGAATCGGGCCATGTCATCACCCTTGACAAAGAGCGTGAACAACTTCATGAGGATGTATATGCCTTTTTGGAAATGCTGGATTGGCATGAATAAGATCCATAAGGAGGGGTCGATTTGGAAGAAAACATACAAAAGCATATAGAAAAGCTTTTGCATTATATGAAGGACGAGGCTTACAAACCATTAACCGTTCAGGAGCTGGAAGCTGCATTTGGCATCGAAGACTCCAGCGATTTTAAAGAGTTTGTGAAAGCACTTGTTCAAATGGAAGAAAAGGGACTTGTCGTAAGAACCCGGGCAAACCGCTATGGCCTGCCGGAAAAAATGAACCTTGTCCGCGGTAAGTTGACAGGACATGCCAAAGGCTTTGCGTTTGTCGTTCCCGAGGAACCTGGGATGGATGATATCTTTATCCCGCCGACCGAAACGAAAAACGCCATGCACGGCGATACAGTATTAGTCCGCGTTTCATCGGAAAGCTCTGGGCAGCGCCGGGAAGGGACCATTATCCGAATTATTGAACGGGGCATACAGCAAATCGTAGGGACATATGTGGAAAGCAAAAATTTTGGATTCGTAATCCCTGATGATAAAAAATTCGCCAGCGACATTTTTGTCCCAAAAGCAGCCTCAAAAGGGGCCGTGGAAGGACATAAGGTGGTCGTAAAACTAACCTCCTATCCTGAGGGACGTAAAAGTGCGGAAGGTGAAGTTATCACCATTCTTGGCCATAAAAATGATCCTGGCGTCGACATTCTATCGATCATACATAAACATGGGCTGCCAATGGAATTTCCTGACGAAGTTCTCCAACAGGCCATAGAAGTGCCTGACACCATTGATGAAAGTGAATTGGCTAACCGTCGTGATCTTAGAAATGAAACGATTGTGACGATTGACGGTGCTGATGCTAAAGACCTTGACGATGCTGTTACTGTAACTATGCTGGAAAATGGTCATTATAAGCTCGGTGTTCACATTGCTGATGTTAGTTATTATGTAAAAGAAGGAACGCCGATTGATCGAGAAGCGGCTGATCGGGCAACTAGTGTCTATTTAGTCGACCGAGTGATCCCGATGATTCCTCACAGGTTGTCCAATGGGATTTGTTCTTTAAATCCGAGGGTGGACCGTCTAGTGTTATCTTGTAATATGGAAATAGACTCAACCGGCCATGTTGTCTCACATGAAATTTTCCAAAGTGTGATTAAAACAACGGAACGGATGACGTATCACGATGTGAATAAAATCCTTGTTGATAAGGATGAGGAAACACGTAAACGATATGAATCCCTTGTGCCAATGTTCGAATTAATGGAAGAACTCGCTGCCATCCTGCGAAATAAGCGGATGACACGTGGTGCCATTGACTTTGATTTCAAAGAATCAAAGGTCCTAGTTGATGAGGAGGGAAAGCCGACCGATGTCGTCTTACGAGAACGGTCGGTGGCAGAACGGCTGATTGAAGAATTCATGCTGGCGGCTAATGAAACAGTGGCAGAGCATTTTCATTGGATGGATGTTCCGTTCATTTACCGGATTCACGAAGATCCAAAAGAAGATAAGCTGAGGAAATTTTTCGAGTTTATTACGAATTTCGGTTATATTGTCAAAGGAACAGCAAACCAGGTGCACCCGCGTGCGCTACAGGAAATTATCGAGGAAGTTCAAGGAAAGCCTGAAGAAATGGTTGTGTCAACAGTCATGCTGCGCTCTATGCAGCAGGCAAAATATGATCCTGATAGCTTAGGACACTTTGGCTTGTCGACAGAGTTTTACACACACTTCACCTCGCCGATTCGCCGTTATCCAGATACAATTGTCCATCGATTGATCCGGACCTATCTAATTGAAGGCAAGCTTGATGAAGCAACACGGGAAAAATGGAATGCCCAGCTGCCTGAAATTGCTCAGCATTCTTCCAAAATGGAGCGCCGTGCGGTTGATGCGGAACGGGATACTGATGAACTGAAGAAAGCAGAATACATGGAGGACAAAATTGGTGTTGAGTATGATGGCATCATCAGCTCTGTCACGAATTTTGGGATGTTCGTCGAGTTGCCAAATACGATCGAAGGTCTCGTTCATGTTAGTTACATGACGGATGATTATTACCGCTTTGACGAACGCCACTATGCTATGATTGGAGAACGGACGGGAAATGTGTTCCGAATTGGCGATCAAATTACTGTCCGAGTGGTAAAAGTTAATAAGGAAGAACATTCGATTGATTTTGAAATCGTGGGAATGAAAGGCACACCGAGAAGGGAACGAAGCGAGGCACCAAAAGTCTTTAAAACCGGCAGTGATACCCATAAGCCGCGCCGAAACAAGCAGCAGGGTGAGGGTAAACAGAAATCCGAAGCGAATGGCAAGCCGAAAAAGAAACGGAAGTTCTACGAAAACGTTCCTATTGCCAAAAGTACAAAACGAAAAAATAAAAAGAATAGATAGATTGGGGGCCCTTTAAAGGCCTTCTTTTCATTGTATTAGTACATGCAATTCTGTTAAAATAAAAGCCATAAATGAGGTGAAATAAATGCCAAAAGGTGAAGGAAAACTTGTCTCTCAAAATAAAAAAGCGTATCACGACTATTTTATTGAGGAAACTATAGAAGCAGGAATTGTACTACAAGGGACAGAAATTAAATCGATTCGCGCTGGACGCGTCAATTTAAAGGATTCCTATGTTCGAATTCTAAATGGGGAAGCAGATTTATTCGGCATGCACATCAGCCCATATGAGCAGGGCAACCGCTATAATCATGATCCGCTAAGAACCCGCAAGCTGCTGCTTCATAAGAAGGAAATCAATAAATTATATGGAGAGGCAAAAGAGGCTGGATATTCGATTATTCCATTAAAGATTTATTTGAAAAACGGTTTTTGCAAAGTGCTAATCGGCCTTGCTAAAGGGAAGAAGAACTATGATAAGCGTGAAGACTTAAAGAAAAAAGAAGCGAAGCGTGAAATCGACCGTGCCTTCCGTGAGCGCCAGAAAATGTAGGTTAAATATCTTACAATAAATTACAATTGAAATATGTGCTCAATATGTTATAATAAGTTTGTCGCTGAGATGCGACGCAAACTTTTGCTCAACAACTTGCCAGTTTCCTAAACGTCTTAGCTGATCAATTTCAGCATTTCTATATGGGGACGCTACGGATTCGACAGGGGTAGTTCGAGCTTAGGTTGCGAGTCGAGGGGATCGGCCTCGTTAAAACGTCAAAGCCAATAACTGGCAAACAAAATTTAGCTTTAGCTGCCTAATTAACGCAGCTGTTCGCCCCTCCATTGCCTGTGTGGTAGGGTAGCGGACTCACTTTTAGCAGGCTACGCCGGATTCCACCGCCTGAGGATGAAGGAAGAGAACAACCAGGCTAGCTGACCGGACGCCTGTCGGCAGGCATAGGGATCAGCGAAGCGCGAATATGTCGACTACACTCGTAGAAGCTTAAGTGCCGATATCTTTGGACGTGGGTTCGACTCCCACCGTCTCCACCAATACATAGGTGGATTATATAATTAGTATATAGATATGAAATAAAGCATAAAATTTCCGTTTGGAAACTTTATGCTTTATTTCTTTTTAGGGAATTTTATGCTTGATGTATACGTCCATCATCTTGTGAAAAATTCATTTAAGCTAAAGGCTCATGGTAACTGAATAAGCCATTAATCCAGTAATAGTAAAAAATAAAGCATATGTCCCATTTGTGCTTTTGTATATAACCCAAGAGTTTTTTGATAAGAACTGTTTAGATAAAAAACATAGATACTTAAAAAATCCAGGAAAAGCTTCAAATAAAATATTGATATGATCGTTCTTTGGCACTCATTCTTCTAACCTTTGAGCTAGTGCTTTTCTTTCTACCCATTGTGGTTGTTGCTCTAGTCAACGATATTTAACCATCAAAGTCGATTACTCATTAGCTTCGTTCATTGTTCCCACCATTAATTTTCCATTACATCAGCTCTCGCAGAAGTTGCTAGAGATGTATTTTTCCTGGGGAAATTTAATAAATTCTGTGGGATTTACACATAGTTAAATCATTTAAGCTGCCTAACCCTAGTTTTCACACAATTGTTTCAAGGCTTGAACGATAAATCTTGAATCGGTTTGAAATTTTACTCTTTGAATAAGGTCATAAGCATTGGTGAAATGATAATTAAATTCTTCTTCTGTTAACAAACAGTGTCCAATGGCCTCTTCTTTAATATCCATAAACCTCGTTACAAAAAATAACTTTTGGAGTATTAATGATGATGGATCTTTTACAAATTCTGCATATGTATCAATCTTTACGGATTGAATATCAAGTCCAACTTCATTAAGATAACCTGCTAACTTACGCCCAATATGCCGATCACCGCCTTTAATAACTTGCAACTCCTTTAATACTTTTTTTAAAATTTCTAGACTATCGTTGATCGGATACTCAACAGTAAAGCTATCGTCCAAATCCATGAGACAAACCGTACCGCCTGGTTTAAGTATACGTTTTATTTCTTTAGCTGCCTGTACAGGGTTAGGTAAATGCTGAAAAACCAAGCTTGATGCGACAAGATCAAAGCTATTATCTAGATAATCTAATTGCTCTACATTTTGTTGTTTAAAGTGGATTTGACCTAGATAATTTTCTTCACTTTTAATTTCGTTATAGACTTTTTTTGCAACTTGAATTTTGGATTCATCTATATCAATAGCATCTATAATGATCTTATGTTGACTAGCAATATCAATAGATAACGCACCAAATCCTGTACCCACATCTAGAACTTTGAATTTATTATCCTCTTGAATGGGAAGCCCTTCAGTAAACTTTCTTCTTGCGTAACCCGTAAGAATGGTTTGCAAAAGCAACCAATTATCCCTAATTTGTTCTCCAAAGAATATTTTTTTGTATATTTCATCAATTTTTTCATATATAGCCACTGCTAAACTCCCTTTTATTGTATATGTCAGCTTTAAAATATATCTTTTCCCTTATTTGCTATACTATCCGATGGCTTTGGAACCAACCGAATAAAAGAGCCATTCGCATAGGTGAAATTATATGGAATGACTATTTTTATAGTCCGCCAAAACACTGTCCCAAATGGCAAATATTTATCAACAATATATTCTAAAGCATCTTCTTTTTGGCGCTGTCGTCACTGTATAAAAATTAAATCATTTGACTTCATAAAGATTTCCCTTCGTATTTTTGTAAAAGCTTTTACATTTGATATAGCGAAATGGCAACAAGTTTTTCTCGCAATTCATAAAAAAATCCTTTATTTTAGTTCAAAAGAAAATACAAGAATCTCAATAAAAATTAGTATCTAGTACTAATAGTTAGTGATAAAATATTAATGGATGGAAATTATTGGGCTGTCCATACTCTACCGAAATGGCCTAAAAAGGGGGAAGTAAAATGTATAGTGGTATTGCCTTATTATTTAAATTGTTCTTTAGAATATTTGGCAAAGCGGAGGTTATTAACAAAGAAGTTCTTCCAAAGAGAGGACCCTTTGTGATTGCTTGCACCCATACTGGGTGGGTTGACGTTCTCTGCCTTGGCGCCACTTTATATCCATTAAAAATAAATTATATGGCCAAAAAGCAACTTTTTGATCATAAGTTTACATCTTGGCTAATGAAGAAATTAAATGCCTTTCCTGTAGACAGAGAGAATCCTGGGCCCAGTGTGTTAAAAATACCAGCCAGGCTCTTATCAAATGGTGAAATAGTAGGAATCTTTCCAAGCGGGACCCGAGCAACTGAACAAACAGCATTAAAGCAGGGAGTGATCACAATTGCTCAACGAGCGGGAGTCCCTATATTTCCTGTAACATATATCGGTCCCAATAATTTAAGAGAATTAATTTCACGGAAAAAAACACATCTTATATTCGGAGAGCCAATTCATATAAATACAAATGAAAAGAAAGAACGAAAATATTATTTAGAAATTCTAGAACAGAAACTAATAAGCGTTAGTAAATAAAGAGAAGTGTCTCCGCCAATGAAAGAAAGGAAGTTTGAAATGGGGGCCGCTTTTTGCTAGTAATCTATAGACCTATTTTATGGGACCTGAAAACCATAGTTACATAACAAGCAGACCAAATCGTTTGATTGCGATTTGGTCATTTTTCGTAGGGGGAGATAAAAAAGGACGAAAAGCACAGATATTCTTATATTCCGAAAACCGACAAATTTTATCCAAAAAAAAATCAAAGTTTCTGCAAACTTTTTTATTAAAGTTTGGATAGCTTTTTAAGCGTCTATTTTTGGGAATGAGGTGAAGGTTTTGAGGAGCTGGTGGTTGGTATTAGTGATTTTCATCATCGTGTTCTTTGGAGGAACAGTGGCCATGGCACATGGAAGCGGGCAGATGGCTCCGTCCACAGCCAATCTGAATGGAAATAACAGATCAGGCAATTCGATGGCCGGTATGGATATGAGAGGTAAAGACCAAAACATGAACATGAACGGCTATAAACAAAATGACAACATGGCCGGTATGGACATGGAGGGTAAAACAATAAGAGAAACACCGCCAAATGCAAAAGTTTTAGGAACCTATGGAGCCGTTAATGCTTCCTTTATTGTATTCGGGATCTGGAATAAATGGTTTAGAAGAAAGGATGATACCAATGGCCATTCCAAGTAATAAGCTAGACAAAGAAAAGCAACAGATATTAGAGAATAAATCCTATAATTTCCTTTCGATTCCTTGTCTAAATAAATTTATTCAAAGCCGATGGTATCCGGGAATTTTCCAATGGATGGTTCTGGGTGTTTTCTCTGTCATTGTTTATGAATTGGCGGCTGGAACCGTAGATCCGAGCAGGAATGTGGGGACATCACTAACTTGGGTTTTGTGGTGGCCATTGATCCCGCTATTCTTCGTTTTAATCGGTCGTTTTTGGTGTGCGATTTGTCCTTTTGGTAAGGTAAGTGATATTGTTCGAAAAACGATAGGAAGTAACAGGCCGGCACCCAAATTTTTAAGAAAATATGGGCTATGGTTCATTGATCTTTTCTTTCTTGCAATCACTTATAGCGACCATATATGGGGCGTTGTAGAAAACCCGCGGGGATCAGGTTATTTACTTCTCTTACTTGTTACCATGGTAGTGGGAACTTCTGTTTTCTATGAAAGAAGAACATTTTGTAAGACACTTTGTTTTCTTGGCGGTTTATCAGGCAATTACTCCCGTTCAGGTTCCTTAGAGCTTCGTGGTACACCAGAAATTTGTAAAACGTGTAAAACCCAATCTTGTTTTAAAGGATCAGAAAAAGCAGAAGGATGTCCGATGTTTCAATTTGTTCGAACAATGGATTCCTCAGCCGATTGTAACTTGTGTGGAAATTGTGTGAAAAACTGTCCAAATAACTCCATTCGGATATCACCAAGGGTTCCAACTTCGGAATTATGGGGAATTAAAAAGCCTAGACTCGAGCATACGTTTTTAGCTGCGGTGATTATGGGGATTGTGTTTGTACAAAATATAACGATGGTCGCTATTTGGCAGGATATTTTAAAAGCGATTGGCTCTGTAACAGGAACATCTAATTATAATGTCAACTTTACTGTAGCCTTTATCATTGCGATGGCTATTCCAGTTGGATTATTATTTGCAACAGCAAAAGTAGCTACTTTATTAGGCGGATCAGTTGAGAAAGTGAAGAAGAATTTTATTCGATTTGGTTATGCGATTATTCCATTGGATTTGGCAGGACACCTAGCCCATAATTTATTCCATATTATGACCGAAGGAAAGGCGGTTTGGTACAATACGGCTGGTTTATTCGGTGTGCATGTGATGAGGGGGGACTTAGCCTTCGCTCCCGCATCGACTGTTCAGCTATTGCAGTACTTCATTATCATAATTGGGACAATTGGATCCATTTACACTGCTTATCGGATTGGAAATAAAGGGAAGTTTAAGATAATGGTTCCGTATTATGCACTCATGGTGATTCTAGCGATCGCAAACATTTATCTGTTTTCTCTGCCAATGATGCACCGTGTATAATAAAGTTGCTAAAAAAGCGGCTGAGTATTCAGCCGCTTTACATATCCTTTGCTTTATGATTTAAGGCATGATACTAATCCCGTTAGGAGTTTTTCCTACTTTAATTGTTTTTAACACTTTATTTTGGCTGTTGTCGATGACACTAACGGTATTATCAAACATATTCGTTACATACGTAAACTTTGAAGTAAGAAAAAAATAAAATGTTTATTACAAAAAGGGATCTCCACTTTGCGCTGAATTCGAATTTGTTAAATTGAAAAGAAAAATATATAAATAGCCTATTGAATAGGGTAGGGGGGTATGGTAATATCAATCTATAGGAGGGGTGTTATGCATAATAACGATCCTGAAAAAATGACTCATGATATTTTGAATAATGAGCATTGTAATACTTCGGCGTCGGGGCGAAAAAGCCATCATTCAGATAAAACAAAACAAAATCTTATCACCAGATTAAATCGTATTGAGGGACAGATTCGCGGTATTAAGGGGTTGATTGAAAAAGATACCTATTGTGATGATGTCATCAATCAAATAGCAGCAACTCAAGCAGCATTAAATAGTGTTGCAAAAATTCTGTTGGAAGGCCATTTGAAAAGTTGTGTAGTTGAAAGAATCCAAGAGGGTGACCATGAAGTAGTTGATGAACTGTTAATCACCATTCAAAAGCTAATAAAAAAATAACGAATATAGAAAGGGAGTTTTATAAATGGAAAAGGTAACATTAAATGTTCAAGGGATGTCTTGCGGACACTGTGTTAAAGCGGTAGAAGGAAGTGTAGGTTCACTTAATGGTGTTAGCTCCGTAAAAGTAGATTTAAAGGCAGCTAAAGTAGAGGTAGAATTTAATCCGCAAGACGTTTCATTAGATAAAATTAAAGAAACCATTGATGATCAGGGGTATGAATTAAAGTAAAAATGGAACAAAAAGACGTGCTATGAATAGGCACGTTCTTTTAGCAAAAAAATATACCCATAAGGGGTATAAGGAGTGGCTTTTATGAGTCAAAACGTAAAGGAAACTAATTTGCAGATATCAGGAATGACTTGTGCTGCCTGTGCGACCAGAATTGAAAAAGGTCTTAATAAATTAGAAGGCATAGAAAAAGCAAATGTTAATCTGGCCTTAGAAAGATCAAATATTATATTTGATCCAGAGAAAATAAATTACGAAGATATTGAAAAGAAGATTCAGGATTTGGGTTACGATGTTGTCAAGGAAAAAACAGAATTTGATATTACTGGAATGACTTGTGCTGCTTGTGCGACCCGAATCGAAAAAGGACTAAACAAATTAAATGGTGTAGTGAAAGCAAATGTAAATTTAGTGTTGGAAAAAGCAACAGTTGAGTATAACCTTTCAGTTCTCTCAACAAGTGAAATAATCAAGAAAGTAGAAAGTCTTGGATATGGTGCACATATAAAGGAAAAGGAAAAAGAGTCTATTGATTATCGGCAAAAGGAAATTCAAAAACAGACCAGGAAGTTGCTCTTTTCAGCCATCCTTTCATTGCCCCTTTTATGGGCTATGGTTGGACACTTTTCCTTCACCTCGTTTATTTGGGTACCAAGAATGGTTATGAACCCCTGGATACAGTTTGCTTTAGCGACTCCAGTACAGTTTTTGATTGGAAAACAGTTTTATGTTGGGGCCTATAAAGCATTAAAGAATAAAAGTGCAAATATGGATGTTCTCGTTGCTTTAGGAACATCTGCAGCATATTTTTATAGTTTGTACTTAGCCTGGATGTCAATTGGTCGTCATCCATATTCCGTAGAACTTTACTTTGAAACAAGCTCGATCCTTATTACTTTAATTATTCTTGGCAAGCTATTTGAAGCAAAAGCAAAAGGCCGTTCATCAGAAGCAATTAAGAAGTTAATGGGGTTGAAAGCTAACACCGCGATTGTTGAGAGAGAAGGAATAGAACAAGAGATACCAATAGAAGACGTGCTGGTCGGAGATCTCCTTCATGTTAAACCGGGTGAAAAAATACCGGTTGACGGTAAGATCATCGAAGGGCGTTCGGTTATTGATGAGTCCATGCTGACTGGTGAAAGTGTCCCGGTTGATAAAAGTATTGGAGATGAAGTGATAGGTGCTACTATTAATAAAAATGGTTATCTAATAGTGGAAGCCACCAAAGTTGGGAGAGATACGGCTTTGGCTCAGATTATTAAAATAGTAGAAGAAGCACAAGGTTCAAAGGCACCAATACAACGTCTTGCTGATAAGATTTCGGGTGTGTTTGTTCCAATTGTTGTTGCTATTGCCGTACTAGTATTTTTGGTGTGGTATGTTTGGATAATACCGGGGGATTTTGCGCATAGCTTAGAGAAATTTATTGCTGTTTTAGTCATCGCGTGCCCATGCGCCCTGGGACTGGCCACGCCAACTTCTATTATGGCTGGTTCAGGCCGGGCAGCTGAATTCGGTATTCTCTTTAAAGGCGGTGAGCACTTAGAAACGACACATAAGATTTCAACTGTTGTTTTAGACAAAACTGGCACCGTTACAAACGGAGCACCGATTTTAACAGATGTTTTAACAGCTCCAGATCAAAATGAACAGGAATTTTTATCATTGGTTGGATCTGCTGAAAAATCATCAGAACATCCTCTTGCCCAAGCGATCGTGCAAGGAATAAATGCTAAAGGAACATCCTTAAAGAAGGTAACCGAATTTGAAAACATTCCGGGATATGGGATCAAAGCAATAGTCGATGGAAAACATCTGTTAGTGGGTACAAGGAAGTTAATGAATAAGTTTACTGTATCCGTTGAAGATGCTGTTGATCAAATGGATGCATTTGAAAGAGCTGGGAAAACAGCCATGCTTGTAGCCATTAATGGTCATTACGCCGGGATTGTAGCGGTAGCGGATACGATGAAAGAAACTTCAAAAGCAGCAATTGGCAGGCTTAAAAATATGGGAATTGAAGTCATAATGATGACAGGGGATAATCGGCAAACAGCTGAAGCAATTGCATTCCAAGCAGGTATTGAGAGGGTGATTGCCGAAGTTCTTCCAGAAGGTAAGGCGAATGAAATTGAAAAATTGCAAAGTCAAGGGAAGATAGTGGCAATGGTCGGAGATGGGATCAATGATGCACCTGCCCTTGCAGTTGCTGATATTGGAATGGCTATGGGTACTGGAACAGATATCGCAATGGAAGTAGCTGATATCACCCTTATACGCGGCGACTTAAATAGTATCGCAGATGCATTATTCATAAGTAAAAAGACCATTCATAATATAAAGCAGAATCTTTTCTGGGCCCTTGCTTATAATACGCTGGGCATTCCAATTGCTGCTCTTGGCTTCCTTGCTCCATGGCTTGCGGGTGCGGCGATGGCATTCAGTTCCGTATCCGTTGTTCTTAATGCCTTACGTCTGCAAAAAGTAAAATTAAATGAAAATAGATAAAATCAACCATTACATCTCAGTTTTGTAGTAGAAATTTTTAAAGGGGAAAAAAGTGAAAATGAAAGAGCTGACTCAAAAAGCCGTCATTCCATTAGCTTTTGGTCAGCTCATTTTTTTTGCAAATAAGATACTGGATATAGTTTTTAACAATTCTAGTTCCCAAACATGTAATGCTGTGACCGATAGCTTATATTTAGAATTAATCCCATCGCTAACATGTTGCTCATTAATGAGCTCCCCCATAACTTACAAAAGGCAAGGTATACCCGTTATAGGAAGAATGCCAATATCCATTCCAATATTTTCAACCACATGGCATACAATGACGGCCATGTAGGTAAAGTTCATCCTTTTTTATACAAAAATATAAAAAAATAACAAAATCAGAAATGTTCAATGTCGATTTCGACATACTCGATTAATGATTTATGAAGAAATGATTAAGAAATCGATCTATTAAAATATATTTGAAATGAGAAATAATTAATTCATTTTTAATGGAAATTCTCTAGTATAAACTACTTATCTTAAGTTATACTTAAAAACTATAAATCTATAAAACTTTAGGTGAACACATATGAAAAGAAAAGTAGTATTACTCATCTCTGCCATTATTTTAATCGGATTAGTGGTATTCGGGTGCATAGAATTCCAGAAATATAACCATATTCGTTCCTTAAAAAACAAGAAACCTAAAGCGATTGTGGTTAAAAACTTAAACGCAAACATACAAAGATATTATATGACCAATAAAAATAATGTTCCCATCTATGAATCTTTAGATGGAAAATTAATGGCGGTTGCAACACTTTCAAATGGTCAGGAAATTAATTCAAAAGAAGATTATGATCATAAATGGGTTGTAGTAAGGATTGGTAATAATGACGGTATTATTTCCAAAAACGATGTGGTTTTATCAACAAAAGGGCAACATTCAGATGATGATCAAATAAAAAATCCGATTGTAAAATACTACAATACCCTAGATAATACCCCGATCTACAGTAATTACAGAGGACATGAGGTTCCAATAGCCTCTTTATTAAAAAAAGAACGTTATCCGATGTTGGATTTTGATAAAAATTGGTTAATGTTTGATATTGCAGGGAAAATTGGCTATGTTAAACGTACGGGTGTGAAGTTGGATTACGGTATCCCAGTTTTAACCTATCACCATTTCTTGGAGAACAGGGAGAACAAATTATTTAGAACTTCGGGTACCACCATCACTCCAGAGACATTTGATCAGCAAATGGGTTACCTGCACAATAAAAATTTTACCCCCATTACGACAGGAGATTTAGAAAATTATTTAAATGGGAAAATAATTTTACCTGAAAATACTGTATTAATAACATTTGATGATGGGCTACAGTCTGTTTATCGCTATGCCTATCCGATTTTGAAAAAATATAACTTAAAAGCTACTGAATTTATGATAACTGAAAGAATTGCCAAAACTCCTTACGCTTGGAATCCAAACAAAGTAGATACTCTTTCTTATCCGGAAATGGATCAAATGAAAGACATTTTTGAATTCCAAAGTCATACGAACAATCTTCATAGTTATTATAAAAATAAAACATCTGATGTAGTTGCTTTGCCATACAATATTGTCAAATCAGATATTGCCCTAAGTCAAAAAATAGTCCATGCCCAGTCTTTTGCCTATCCATTCGGACAATACAATTCACGAGCCATTCAGATTTTAAAAGAGCTTGGGTTTAAAAGTGCATTTACAACAACAGAAGGGTATGCAAAAATGGGCGTGAATCCATATTTAATCCCGCGCTTCATCATCACACCTAAGATCTCACTTACACTGTTCAAATATTTAGTAAGTTAATAATGAACGTAAAGCATGCAGGCAAACATAATCTGCATGCTTTTTTTCATTTACGCTTCTAACAATTCTAATCATATTTTTAATATTTTTATATACAAATTATGACAAATTCCTCGCAGCCTCTTCTACTATAATAGTGAATACTGACCATGATATAAATAAAGACCCAAAACCACAGACATATGTTGGTCATGATTGCTGTCTGGGTGCTCAGAAGAACGGAGGGAACGGTTTTGGAACATGCAACACAGGAAGCAGTCCAAGAAGTGACAAGGAAAAAGGCGAACAACAGGCCAAGCAGTTTTTTAAATTGGAAAATGGGCATAGGAGCTATTGTGATAATAGCTGTTATCGTATTCGGGGGGCTCTATTATTATCAGGCGACGAGGTTTAATGCTCAAATCTCCATTAATGGTATTAATGTCGGCGGACTGACGGCTGACAAAGCCATAAAAAAATTAGGAGCAACGGTACTTAAAAATGAAGTCTATGTAGGCCAAGAGCGAATAATCGATGGAAATGATACAAAGATGGGCTTTACGAACGAAGACTTGCCTGGTGTGCAAAAAGTATTAAAAAGCCAGCAGACCATTTTTCCTACATCCAAAGCAAAAAATTATATCTTATTGCCAAAAGCGGTGGATCAGTATCGAAGCCAAACATTGAAAGATCTTGTAAAGAATAAACTCATCGCCATGAATAAGAACCTTAAAGCCCCGGTGGATGCAGATGTCCGAGTGGAGCAGGGAGCAATCGTAGTTTCTAAAAGCATCAATGGCAAACAATATGATATTGAAAAGTTACTTCAGCAATATCAAAACCATGAATATCGGAGCGTCATCCAGCTAAATCCTGTATACATACAGCCGATTAAAGAAAACAGTGCGATCATCAAACAGAAACAGAAAGCGCTGTCGGATATCCTCCAAAGAACCGTTAATTATACGGTACAAGACAAAGCCTATGCTTTAAAAGGGAGTGATTTAATTAAAAATGCTACCCTTTCAAAAGACGGTCAAATTTCAATTGATCCTGGCGAAATAAAAAATGAAATGGCTAAAATCAATGCTTCTCAATCAACATTAAATAAAAACTTTCAGTTCAAGACCCATTCAGGGGCAATTATATCGGTGAAAGGCCAAACATATGGCTGGGCACTTGATGTGAATAAAGAAAGTAAACGGATTCTGGACGCACTTGAAAAAGGACAAAATTCAGTTGTGGCTTCCAATATTTATGGGAATGGATGGGATAATGAAGCCATAGGCTATAAAACCACAATGAATAATGGTATTGGGAATACCTACGCCGAAGTGTCTATTAATGAACAACGGATATGGCTTTACAGAAATGGCCAGATGGTGCTCACCACAAATGTAGTTACTGGCAGAGCAGATGTCAATCAAGATACACATCCAGGGGTATGGTATATATTATATAAAAAATCTCCTTCCATACTTGTAGGTAGTGAATATGGAATGGTGCACTATCGAGTTCCTGTTAATTACTGGGCACCTTTTACAAATGATGGGGAAGGATTCCATGATGCGAGCTGGAGAACCAACTGGTCCAGTACAGCTTACATTCATGCAGGATCCGGCGGCTGTGTGAACACACCGCCAAGTATAATGAAAGAAGTGTATAACAATCTGAGCACTTACGAGCCAGTTATTATTTATTAGACTACGTTAAAGCAAATTGTTGATTGGAACGGATATCAACAGCAAGTAAAAAAATGCTATCCTCAACTGGATGATGAGGATAGCATTTTTTTAGCGGATAGGAAAGCAACTTTCCTATCTGGCATAACTACGCCTCTGTCTTCGCCCTGCCGGGCTCGCCAGTCGGCGAGTTTTCTTTATTAATGTCTAATATTGTTCATTGCTGTGTTTGCGCCCATATTATTCATGTTTTGCGGTGTGCCTTGGGCAGGTGCAAAAGCGTTCAGCAACTGATTCATATCCTGTTGTGAAAGCTGCGGTACTTGATAGTAATGGTTTTTATTTTGGTAAATGGACAGCTCGTAGGCCATTTCAATACAATTTGGAACAGAATCGGCAAGTACACGGCGAACAACTGGGTTCGTGGTTTCAAGGGCAGCCATTGTTTTGTGTGATGCGCCTGATTTACAGGATGCTAGCATACAGCTAGAAATAAACTCGTCAGAAATTTCCGAAAGAGATTGCCAAGGCTTTTTAGGTTGGGTCGGTTTTAATCCGTATACGAAGTCATTATCCTGAGTCATCTTGTAGCTTTGCGTTGATTGTGCAGGATCTTGACCTGATCTAAAACAATCAACAGTGGTATTATATTCTTGCTGCATGAATTGATATTGACGGTCCAAAATATTGAGTAATTCTTGATCTTTTACATGCTGGCGTAACATCAAATATTGATTCATTGTGCCAACGGTACTTGATAATACTTCATGAAGGTCAAAAACTTCATGGCCTCCATGATTTAATTGTTGGGGAATAGCCCCTGTATGCATATTTTGATGCATTTGTCCCTGTTGCCCTTGTTGATTTTGCATCATAACAAATCTCCTCCTTCATCATAATTGGACACAGCCATATTTATTATTTATCAAGAGATAAGAGTTATTCATGATACTCCAACTTAAGTTGGGCGGAAAAATGTGTCATGTCAGCGGAAAAAACTTAAGTTTGGCGGGAAAATACAAAAGATGGCGGAATTCCACCACCAGTTGGCGGAAAAAACAGCCCGCCCGCACTCGAAGTATTCCCAGATACAAATCATCGGGTTAATTGGAAAATCGCATTAGCGTATATGATCATCGCTTTGAACATTTCTTCTAATTCAATGTGTTCATTTGGCTGATGTTCAGTTTTTATCTGATTTGGGAATATAGCGCCAAACGATACAAAGTTATCCATTGCTCTGGCATAAGTGGCTCCTCCCGAAGAAATGGGTTCTGATTCCAGATCTCCCGTCACATCTTGATAGACCTTCATTAACGTTTTAATTAAAAAATGATCTTTTGGTACATAAATAGATTTAAGATAATCATATTCTTTATAGGTTAATCCATAAGCTGCAGCGGCAGTGGTTAACTTTGTAACAATGATCTCCTTAGCAACTGTTACAGGAAACCGGATATCAATGGAAAGGCGTTCAACCTCGTCATTTAATTCTACTTTTCCAATATTAAATTTCAATTTTCCAGAAGCTTCATCCTGGCAGTCACCAAAAATTTCCAAGGCATATGGATCTTCTTTAATGATTTCGTGAATGAAATCTATTGTTTTTGAAGTATATCCGATTTGCTTCAATGCCATTAACAGACGTGTAATCGCATTGATTCCTTTCTCTGCAACCTGAGCATGGACTGCTCTTCCCACTACAACAACGCTGCCCTCATTCCTTTCATAGGAATAACCCAACTCTTCCAGTGCAGTGATTAGTTCTTGTTGTTTTTCACCGTTGTAACTAGCGGTGTCAGGCACCGCATTAAAGGCATTGCCTGCTGTTAATCGGAGCGGAGTTTCGTTTGTGCTTTCCAAGTTCAGCTGCAATAAGCCTTTTTCGGCATACACTAATGGGAATACGGAGTCTGGTGCAAAGCCTAAGCTTGGAATTTCTTCGATTTCGCAATAGCGCTTCATGCAGCGCCACAGAGATTCTTCGTCCGTTCCGAAAATAAATCTAACGCGTTTTGGAAAAGTTGCCCCAAGATTCATGAGTGCTTTAACAGCAAATACGGCTGCCAGGGTGGGACCTTTGTCATCCTGCGTTCCTCTGCCGTACATGTTACCATCTTTAATCGTTGCCACGAACGGCGGTGTCAACCATTCGTCCAATTTTCCGGCGGGTACGATATCCAGATGCCCGAGGACGCCGATCATTTCCGGGCCTTCACCAATTTCGGCATAGCCATAATAGCCTTCCGGATCAAAGTATGTATGAAACCCAAGCTTCTCACAAATTTCCACCGTTTTTTTCAGGGCAAGACTTATATTTTTTCCAAATGGGGCACCTGCATTAGAATCTGTTTCATCGATGACACTGGGGATAGCAACCAGCTCCATTAATGCTTGATGATAGTCAGCTTCTAAATTGCGCAATTCGGTAATTAAATGATCCTTATTCATTCAGCTGTTCATCCTCCTTTTTAGAAAATATTCTCTATAACTCTATTCTAAGTCGAAATAACTCCTACTAAAGTAAGTATTCTACAAAGGTTATGTAATAACCATTACATTGTACTGCTTGGATGGTAAATATTCATCCATATAAATAGAAAAATGGAAGGGTTAAAGGGCAAGTCCTTTAAGGATTAAAGTTTAACAATGAATAAACGGTATAAACAATGGAAAACCCCCATTGATAAGCAATTCAATGGGGGGAAACTTTTTAAACCAACACTGGGGCAGTATGCAATGATACAACTGTTCCTGCTTTACCGCCTAAAGCGTTGACTGCTTGTTCTAGAGAAGTAATGATCGTTTTTCGTTCAGGACTTGTTTCGGCAAATTTTATGGCAGCTTCCACTTTTGGAAGCATGCTGCCGGCTGCAAAGTGGCCAGCTGCAATATATTTATTTAATTCTGCCACCGTGACTTCTTCCAACTTCTTTTGCGTTGGTTTGTTATACTCAATGTAGACATGATCAACGCCCGTTAAAATAATTAATGCATCAGCATCAACAAGTTCAGCCAGTTTTTCTGAAGCAAAGTCTTTATCAATAACGGCTTCCACTCCAGTAATTACATGCTCAGTATTAATGACAGGAATTCCCCCGCCGCCTGTTGAAATCACGATATTCCCTTGTTCGACAAGTGTGTTAATCACGGAATGCTCCATAATGCTTACTGGTTTAGGAGAGGCCACCACCCGTCTCCATCCGCGCCCGGCATCTTCATTAAAACAAACCTGCGTTTCTTCCATTATTTTTTTTGCCTCATCTTCGCTGTAGAAAGGTCCAATCGGTTTGGTTGGATGAATGAATGCAGGATCATCCTTGTCAACGACAACCCTAGTAACGACGGTTACAACATTTTTATTTATTCCTCGTTCTTTAAGTGCTTTATCCATGGCATTTTGCAACCAATAGCCAATCATCCCTTGGCTCATGGCGCCACAAGTATCAAGCGGCATCGCCGGGTTTTTTACCGAATCTGCGGCAGCCTGCTGAAGTAAAATATTGCCGACCTGAGGACCATTTCCATGAGAAATAATAATATCAATTCCTTGTTCAATAAAATCAACAAGTTGTCTTGCTGTTTTTTCAAGTGCCAGCTGCTGGGCGGTAGCAGTGGCATCTCCTGTTTGGATCGCGTTTCCGCCTAAAGCGATGACGACTTTCTTAGACATATGTGAATCCTCCTATACTTGGAAGTAATGATTAGAATGAAATTTTCCCCATGACCAGCATGATCACTGCGATAACGGCCATTAGATCAAAGATAATAGACCAAACAAGCTCGAATGGCTGTTTAAAGGTTTTTTCACCACGTTCTTTTTGAGCGATTCTAAAGACTAAAATACCGATTGCGTATAAAATAGCGGTTAATAATAAATAACTCAGGCCTGCAGCATACAGCAGCCAAACTCCATAAATGGAAGCGATGGCGCCAATCACAATTTGTTTGATTTCTTTCTGTTGAATACTGTATTTTAATTGGAACAATGCAGAGAACAGATATGGAATTAAAATGGCTGAGCTGGCTAAAGAGTAAGCAAAGTTATATGGCTTATCAGAAACTAATAATGTTAATAAGAAAATTTGTACCAGAACATTTGTAACGATTAAGGCATTAACAGGTGCTTTGTTTTTGTTTTCTTTAGCAAACATTTTTGGCAGGATTCCATCTTTTGCTGCTATATATGGCAGTTCAGCAGCAAGCAGTGTCCAACCTAATAGTGCACCTAAAAGGGAAATGATTAATCCTAAATTGACAACGGCAGCGCCCCATGGGCCGACAGCATCCTTTAATACATAAGCCATTGAGGGGCTCTTTAATCCGGCGAGATGGGCTTGTGACATAATCCCAAAGGATAATAAGGAAATGAGGACGTAAATGATCAAGGTTGAAAGTAAACCGATCACAGTTGCTTTTCCTACATCCTTCATGTTTTGAGCACGGCTTGAAAGAACGACCGCACCTTCAATTCCGATGAATACCCAAAGGGTGACTAGCATAGTACTTTTTGTTTGACTCATAACATCTGTAAAGCTGAAGCCATTTTTCCCCCAGAAATCATGTGTAAAAGTTCCGAATTTGAACGCAAAGATGGTAATAATGATAAATAGGAAGATTGGAACAAGCTTTGCAATGGTAACGACCAAGTTGACTAACGCAGCAGAATGAACACCGCGTAAAATTAAGAAATGCAGTAACCAAAGCAGAACCGAAGCGCCAATGATCGTAGCCAGATTTGCTCCATTAAAAATGGGGAAGAAATATCCAATACCGCTGAAAAGCAGGGTTAAAAAGGCGATATTGCCTAACCATGCAGATAGCCAGTAACCCCATGCGGAGTTAAAGCCCCAATAATCGCCAAACCCTGCCCGCGCATAACTGAAGATTCCGCCTTCCAAATCAGGGCGTTTATTGGTTAAGTTTTGAAAGCAAAAGGCAAGGGAAATCATCCCTACACCGGTAATTACCCAGCCAATAATGATGGCTCCTGGGGATGCTCCGGCAGCCATATCAGATGCGAGGTTAAAGGCACCGCCGCCGATCATTGATCCAATTACAATGGCAATTAACGAAAACAAACCAAGTTTTTTTGCATCAGCCATTTTTCTCCACTCCTCAAACTTTTATTGGAAAAAAGAAGGAGAAGGGAGAAAAGCTCCTTTCTCCTGCAAGTCAGACTGCTATTCCAGGTTGCCAAGAGTTGCTGTCATAACAGCTTTGATAGTGTGCATCCTGTTCTCAGCCTGATCAAATACTTTGGAATGTTTGCTGCGGAACACTTCATCTGTAACTTCCATTTCTGAAAGACCGTGTTTCGTATAGCTATCTTTTCCGTATGTTGTTTCAAGGTCATGGAAAGCAGGAAGACAGTGAAGGAAAATCATATTCTCATTACCTGTTTTCTTAACCATTTCCATGTTTACTTGGTATGGAGAAAGAAGTGCGATTCTTTCAGCAAATTTATCTTCTTCACCCATGGATACCCATACATCTGTATAAATGACATCTGCACCGGCAACACCTTCATCAACATTGGCCGTAATGGTTACTTTGCCGCCGGATTTTGCTGCAAGGTCTTTTGCCAATTCAACGATTTCCTCAGCAGGGAAGAGTGACTCTGGTGAACAAATGCGAACGTCCATGCCAACAAGAGCACCTCCAACTAGCAAGCTGTTTGCCACATTGTTTCGTCCGTCACCAACGTAAACAAATTTAATTCCTTCAAGACGGCCGAAATGTTCTTTGACAGTTAAAAAGTCTGCTAATGTTTGTGTTGGGTGCCATTGATCTGTTAATCCGTTCCAAACCGGTACACCTGAATGTTCTGCGAGCATTTCCACTTTTTTGTGTTCAAAACCGCGGAATTCAATTCCGTCAAACATGCGGCCTAAGACTTTTGCCGTATCTTCAATTGATTCTTTTTTACCTAGTTGGATGTCATCTTTTCCTAAATACTCAGGATGTGCTCCAAGATCGATGCAAGCCACTGTAAATGCACAACGAGTACGGGTTGATGGTTTTTCAAAAAGAAGGGCAATATTTTTCCCTTCTAAATGGCGGTGCGGTACGCCATGTTTTTTCTCATCTTTTAATTTCATGGCCAATTCAATGAAATAGAGGAATTCTTCTTTCGTAAAATCTTTTTCACATAAAAAGCTTTTGCCTTGTAATTTTGGTGTAGTTGCTAACATTTCGAATCTCTCCTTTAATCATTTTTTGTTAAATTCGTTATCTATCGGTCTATTTTCTTAAATCTTCACGAACGATCGGCATGCTCATGCAGCGTGGACCCCCACGGCCGCGGGATAATTCCGAGCTTAAGATTTCTACTACCTCAATGCCGTGCTGGCGCAATAGTTCATTAGAAATATAGTTTCGGTCATATGTGACCACGACGCCTGGAGCAATAGCCAATGTATTGGAGCCATCATTCCATTGCTCACGGGAAGAAGCAATTTCATCACCGCCGCCGCAAGGAATTAGTACAAGTTCACTTAATCCAAGAGCTTCTTTTAATGCTTCTTGAAGGTTGGAGCGGTGAGAAATATTCACGTGATTTTCATCATCCCCTTTTTCAAGGATGTATACATTCATATCTCCTTGTGGACCTTGAATGGCAGGGTGAATCGTAAATTTATCATGGTCTACCATGGTAAATACTGTATCCAGATGCATAAAGGCGCGGCATTTAGGAATTTCAACAGCCATTACCTTTTTAAAGTTGCTGTTTCGTTTGAATAAATTCAATGCCAATCTTTCAATTGCTCTTGCTGAAGTACGGGCAGAAACGCCAATGGCGATTACTTCATCACTTAAAATGAGTTCATCTCCGCCTTCGATTGGGAAATCATAATCACGATCAAGCCAAATTGGTACATCATGGCCGGCAAACCGTGGGTGATAATGGATGATATATTGCATAAATAAGGACTCGCGGCGGCGGGCTGGTTCGCGCATTCTGTTAATCGATAAGCCGTTGCCAATACTTGCTGCCGGATCACGTGTGAAATAAAGGTTAGGCATTGGATCCAGGTAAAAAGGATAATGATCATCCATAAATTCATATAAATGTGTTTTTTTGCTTTCTTCTATCTCTCTTTTCAGTACACCGCTCATGATTTTGTCTATCATTTCTGCAGAAGAGAACGACAGTAAGTATTCTCTTAAAACTTTAGCGGCACCATTGACATTGGCTTGACTTTCTCTTAAAATATCATCAACAAATTGTTTTTTTAGTTCTGGATTACTTAATGTTTCAGAAGCTAATTTTTCGAGGTATAGGACTTCTATGCCTCTGTTTTTTAATGTTTCGGCAAAATAATCATGTTCTCTTTGAATCACCGGTAAGTAAGGAATATCATCGAATAATAAGCGCTGCAGATATTCCGGCACCAAATTTTCAACCTCTTTACCAGGACGCTTTAGTAAAACGGTTCTCAAAGTACCAATTTCTGAAGTAACATGGATGGGATGCATCAATTTATTTTGAGTTCCCGATTCGGAATTACGTTCAGCCACAATACTCATGTTTTTCTTCCTCCTTTTTATGATCTTTCCTTGCTACACTTTTAGTTTAAGTGATGAAAGCGATTTATTTCGTAAGCGTTATTACAGTGAGATTGTGAATGTCATTACGTAATTTTGTCAAAGCTATAAAGATGGATGCATATTTATGTAAAGAAGAGCAGGATTTGGCATTTTCGAATTGACATGCATGAATAATGACTGAATGTCACATTTAATTCACAGTTAAAGTTCTAAAATTAAGAAAATTTATAGATAAAAAGAAGACTGACCTCATGGCCAGTCTTCTTTTTATCCGATAGGAAAGTATTACTTTCCTATCAGGCATAAATAAGGGCAACTACGCCACTGTCTTCGCCCTGTCGGGCTCGCCAGTCAGCGAGTTTTCTTTATATGGTGATTTTACCTGCAGCTAACATGATGATGGAGAATATTGCGACCAGGAAAATGGCACTTGCCCACATGATTTCAAAGGGTTTAAAGGTTTTTCGGTTATTTTCCTTCTGGGCAAAAATAAAAACGAATATCCCCAGGGCATATAAAACAGCTGTAAGCAGCAGATAGCTTATTCCAGCGGCATATAAAATCCATAAGCTATAAAGGGAAGCGATCATCCCAATGATCATTTGCTTGATTTCTTTTTGCTGATAACTGTACTTTACCTGATATAGCGCCGAGAATAAGTAGGGTACCAAAATGGCCGAGCTGGCCATGGAAAAGGCAAAATTGTATGGTTTTTTAGATACCAGTAATGTTAACAGGAAAATTTGGATCAGTAAGGCGGTGAAAATCAATGAGTTTCTAGGAACGTTATTTTGATTCTGTTTTGCAAACAGTTTTGGAAAAGTGCCATCCTTCCCGGCAATATAAGGCACCTCTGCCGCAAACAAAGTCCATCCCAGCAAAGCTCCTAAAAGTGAAATCATTAACCCGAGAGTAATGAAAGCTGCCCCCCATGGGCCGACAATGCTTTTTAGTACATAAGCCATTGATGGGCTTTTTAAACCAGCAAGCTGAGCATGCGGCATGGCACCAAGGGACAAGACGGAAATTAATACATAAATAATTAAAGTGGAACATAAACCAATGACGGTCGCTTTTCCGACGTCTTTTTTATTTCGTGCCCGACTTGATAGGACAATTGCACCTTCCACACCAGTAAATACCCATAGTGATACAAGCATCGTGCTTTTTGTTTGATTTAGCACATCGCCAAAATGGAAACCGCTGCTCCCCCAGAAGTTGTGTGTGAAAGTTTTAAAATGAAAAGCAAACAGCGCAATGATAATAAAAAGGAAAATCGGAACTAATTTGGCGATTGTTACTACGATATTAACAAGTGCTGCGGATTGAACCCCCCGTAAGATGAAAAAAATCATCATCCATAACAAGAGGGAGGCACCAATTATGGAGGCTAAATTTCCCCCGGTAAAGACCGGAAAAAAATAACCTAATGAGCTGAATAGTAATGTTAAGAAAGCGATATTTCCTAGCCATACAGACAGCCAGTAGCCCCAAGCAGAACTGAAACCCAGGTAGCTGCCGAACCCAGCTTTAGCGAAGCTGTAAATTCCGCTGTCTAATTCAGGCTTTTTGTTCGTTAAGTTTTGAAAAGAGAAGACAAGGGCAAACATTCCGATACCGGTTATGCTCCAGCCAATTAATATGGAACCGGCATTGGCACTTGCTGCCATATCGGTAGCCACGTTAAATCCTCCGCCGCCAATCTGTGAGCCAATAACTAAAGCAATTAATGCAAATATTCCAAGCTTTTTTTCGTTCATTCGTATCTTCCTTCCAGGTGAAACACTTTAAATTATGTATAATAATAGAATTTACCGGATTTTTATTAAAAATCCAAAAAGTATCATATAAGTATTTTTCAACGAAATCAATGGTAATTAAATGGAAAAGAATAGCGTTAGAAGAAAATGCTTGAAAGAATAGGGGGAAAAAATGACCCAAAGAATGTTTGGATGAACATCTTTGGGCTATTGAATGAGGATAACAGGCTGCTGTGATTCTGCTTTTGTGCCGAGCTGCTTCAGTTCAGAAGAAGGAAGCGGAATCTGAAGGTACACCGTTTTTTCCTGTCTTTTTATTAAGTAAACAGGGGTTGTATTGGTTTTGCTAAGTTTTTTCCAAGTCAATTGTAAATTTACCTTTTGTGAAACATGGTTGTAGTTTTTTAAAGTGATGGAGCATTTCGCAAGTCCTTTTTGTCTGTCGATCCCGCAAGGCTGATTGCCTGCAATAATTTCAACGGCGGCACCGCCGCTTTTGCCGGCATAAACATACGCTTTTACCGTCGAATCAATGGCAGCATTTAAAATGATCGGAGAAAGAAATATAAGAAAAATAAGGATGAGGGGTTCATATTTTTTGTAAAGTTTGACATGCTCTTCTTTTCCGTGTTCATCAAACCATTTTAAAAATAATAGAATTCCAGCCATTTGCATAATGGCAGCTGCAATTCTTAATAGAATGGTTCCATCACCTGCAGGTAGATTGAATAAACAATTACCCAGCAATCCCTCGATATTTGGCAGTCTCAGAACTAAAAGTAGGCCTAGCACAAAAATGACAGGACCAACAATATGATAAGAAACCTTTGTAATGGCTGGACACACTCCTCTCTCTTTTGAAATTATTTACTACTATTATAAATTCAAAAGGGAGGAAGATAAAATATTTTGACTGATTTTTCTGAAAAATATATTCAAAAGGACAAAATCCTAAACGAAATTTGCCATTCCTTTCGCTGCTACGTAATTTCTTTAAAATATTCCGGGTCATGAAAATGAATTTTCTTGGCTTCGACGGAAATCACTTCATCACGTTTTAATTGGTTGATCAAATGGCTGACTGTTTCCCGCGTTGTGCCGGATATTTTCGCGATGTTAGCAGCGGTAAGCGGACAGGGGATTTGAATCCCGTCCTTCTTCTTTTCTCCAAGATCCTCCATCAAAAATTGCAGGGTATGAATAACTCGTTCCTGGGCATTGGGGACCATAATCTTTTGGACACGTTTCTGATGAAGATTGAGAATGTCAGATAACTTATTAATAATTGAAAGAAGTTGCTTCGGATTCGTTTTAATCCATTCTTCAAAAATATGTGTTTCGATAAAATATAAGTGAACATCCGTAACTGCCAGAGCAGTGTCTTGATACACAGTGTCTTGAAATAATCCGACATAAGGGAACATTTGATTTCTTTTGACGAAGTCCAGATACATCATGCTGCCCTCCTTGCTGCTCCGCTCGTACATGACATAGCCATCAAGTAAAAAGAAAATCTTGTCACGGGGATCTCCTTGCATAAAAAGGCACTGATGCTTCTTGTAGCTGCGAAAATAGAAGTATGGAAGGTACTTCCTAAGGGTTTTGTCTGTAATGTGATTAAAAATATCAAATTGGTGTAAATCATTTATAATATCCATGCTTATGGCATTTGCACTATACATGAGGCTCTCTCCTTTTCTCTTAAAGGATTTATTATTTACTATAGTAGTCCAGTTGTTTTTTGATGTTCTCAGCCTGTGCCATGGACCGGCAAATAATCAGGCATGTATCATTGCCGCATAAAGTTCCGGCTTTTCCCTCCAGATCTAAGGAATCTAGTAGCACGCCAAAAGCATGGGCGTGGCCTGGCAGAGTTTTTACAACAACAAATAACTGGATTACCTCCATACTGACAAGAGCATCCCGCAGTTTATGCCGCAGCTTCTCGGAAATGAGGTGATTACGATCCATTTGAAAACAATATTTAAGACTGCCGTCTTTGCCGGGTACTTTGATAAGCTGTAATGTATGGATGTCTCTTGAGATGGTAGCCTGTGTTACATGCAAGCCTTGCGCCAAAAGCAGTTGCTGTAATTCTTCTTGTGTTTTAATCTCTTGCTCAGAGATCATCTGGGAAATCAGCTCTAATCTCATTTCTCTGTTCATCTGCTGAACTCGCTTTCATCTTTTTCTCCATACTCTTATCATATTGCCAATGGATTGCAATTCACATGAACAAACGGTGAACATATTTCAAATGATTTGCAAACTTTTAGATAAAAAGAAAAAGAGGACAATTTGCCTCTTTAAAGATGAATTTATTGTAAATTTATCATTTCTCCAGTTTTTAAACCCAGTTTTGAAATGGTTCCGGCTGGAAGCTCGATAACAGAGTAAGCATTTTTAATAGGCAAAATAAAGCGCCATGGTTTAATGCCTTCAATTGTTTTGATAATTCTCCCCTCTTTATTAAGAAAAACGGCATCGATAGCGAAATGCATAAAGCACATATGTATAGACTTGCATGGAATGATCCACAGCCCTTCTTCCACCAATTGTTCTTTACGAAATTTCAGGCCTTTCAACCTCTTTACAAATGAATCCGCTAGGTTAATAGTGTAGGGAAGTGTTCTGACGCATTGCTCCATTTATTTTTCTCCAATCAAAAATTGTTCTATATATTGAAATATACTACAAGAATCAAATGTTCTCAATAGAGAAATTTGAAGAAATTTGTCGGTTGTTGTTTAAAGTTGTTAGTGGATTTTGTTGTTGTTTTATATATTGTTATTTTTAAAAGAGTGTGTTCAGTAAAAAGAACCTATTAAAAGCGAAAATGTCAAAAACGGGGGGCTTAAGTAGTGTTCTATAAAATGTACGATTCTATCAATAATGCTTTAGCACCACATGAAGCGATAACCCTTCGACGTGAAAGTATACTAGTGCGATTTACATATAGAGCAGTGTAAAAAAATATATATGTCTGCCCTTGTGAAAAATTGCCTGTCTATCATTTTAATATTTCCTATTAATTTCTATTCTTTAACAACACTTTCAGTTATTATAAATTTATAGAGAAATAGCAGGAATTCGACCTGTTCGTCCAATTTTCTACTAATTTCATTGTAAAAAATGTATTTTTTTTAAACTTATAGAAACAATTTGACGCGAATTTCGTCTATAATGATGGAAGAAAAAATAGATAAAGAGGGTTTGGAAAAATGGGGAAGGTAAAACGTGGTTGGTCCAAAGTAACATTCATTTTTGTTGGTGTCATTGTATGTGTAGTTGCTGGGATATTTGTAACGAACTATATCCGGGAAAAAGCATCTGGCGAATCTGCTAATCATCCAAAAGTGGCATATGCAGAGGGACCGGAGTCCCATCTTCAAGCGGGTGAAACAACTATAAATAATAAACATATACCGCTCGAAAAAGGGATGGCACAGAATCAACAGCAAAACTCTATGGTTTGGAAAAATAATAACGGAATGCAAAATGGAGTAGAAAACACATCGGCGACTGGCGGGCAGCCTGCAAATCAGGTGCTGGCAAATCAAACATTGGCACAGCAGCCTGCGAACAGTAACGATAAAGTGGTTTATTTAACATTCGATGACGGACCGGAATCATTCTCGGGCGACATTATCGCTCTGTTGGAAAAACATCATTTTAAAGCAACATTTTTTATGCTGGACCCAAATCTCAGAAAATATCCGGAATCCGCCAAGTTGATGGTTCAAAATGGTGAGGGTGTCGGCCTTCATGGGGTTACGCATGATGTCCACAAATTTTATGCTTCACCTAATTCTGTTATAGGTGAAATGTCTCAAGACCAAAAGACATTACAGGAAATAACAGGGGTGCAAACATTCCTAATTCGTACTCCATATGGAAGTGTCCCTTATTTGACACCAGAGGATCGGAAGGCCGTTGATGATCATGGCTTCTTAATGTGGGATTGGAATATTGATAGTAAGGATTGGTATTATAAAGACGGACGTTATGTAACAAATGTCATTCAACAACTTTCAAAAATGTCCCATCATAATGGACCGATTGTTATTCTTATGCATGAACAAAAACAAACACTCGCCCATTTGCCTGAACTTCTAGATTATTTAACGAAACAAGGCTACGAAAGCAGAGCTATTGATTCGACGATCGCACCGGTTCATTTCTCCTATCATAAATAATTTGTAAGGATTTCTGAAGCAATCGGCTATTGCCGGTTGCTTTAATAATTTCAACATGTTTTATAATTTGGTATAATTATCCTGTGAAGTTAAAAAAATAATGGAGATACGTTTATGATGAATAAAATGATACAAAGCAGCGGCTTCAAAAGGTTATTGATTTTTGTATTTGTTGCCATTGTCTTATATTTGCTGAAAGATATGATTAATTTAATTTTGCTGACCTTTATTTTTTCTTTTCTAATGGATCGCTTAGTTCTGTTTATTGAAGGTAAGATTCCATTGAACCGAAAGGTGATTGTTGTTGGTACCTATGTAGGAATTGTCGGTCTCCTGTCCTATGCGTTGGTTATGTATATGCCAATGATTGTCACTGAGATTAGGGCATTGATCAAGCAGTTAACCGCATTTTACACCTTAAAGCATGATAATGTGATGCTGAATTATGTTGTAACTAGGATTGAAAAAATTCAAATATCCAATTATTTAGAACAAGGATTTACGTTTCTGTTAAAATATTTTACAGATTTTAGTAAAATAAGTTTGCAGCTACTGATGGCGATTTTATTAAGCTTGTTTTTCATTTTGGAAAAACCGCGATTAATTGAATTTACTAAGAATTTTAAAACAAGCAAAGTTTCATCCATTTATGAGGAAATTGAATTTTTTGGCCGTAAATTTGCGGATACGTTTGGAAAAGTAATTGAGGCGCAATTAATCATAGCTTTAGTCAACTGTATTTTAACCACAATAGCTTTATGGATACTGCATTTTCCGCAGCTTGGCGGACTATCGATTATGATTTTTCTTTTAGGGCTAATCCCTGTCGCCGGAGCCATTATTTCGCTCATCCCTCTCGTGTTAATAGGTTATAGTATTGGCGGAATCATGACCGTTCTTTATGTCGTAATTGCGATTGTGATTGTTCACAGTATCGAAACCTATATCTTAAATCCAAATTTAATGAGTTCCAAGACCAACCTGCCAGTTTTTTATACGTTTATTGTCCTGATCTTTTCAGAACACTTTTTTGGCATATGGGGATTAATCGTAGGGATACCGGTAGTTGTATTTTTCCTCGATGTTCTAGAAGTGACAGGCAATAAAAAAGAATGAAAAATATACTCAGAAAAGTGTTATTCTATAGATAAAAATGCTGGGGGAACAGTTATGAGCACTTGCAAACTAGATCACTCACATGAAGATGTCAAACAAAAATATGAATCGCAGAAGGATTATCTGCCTGAAGAAATGAAGCAGTTGTTTGAGCAATTTTTTGCGAAAGAACATACACAAGACTTATTAAATGAAGTGTTCCATTTGCTAAAAAAATATGATTTGGCTGCTGAAGAAGAGAAAAGCGAAAGAAAAAACCGGCTGTACATGATTTTACATAACGTATAAGTACCAAAAAAGGGACCCTGTCATCATGATGGGGTTTTCCTTTTTAATGGCTTTTTTTCAATACGAATAAATCAATTGCTTCTTGGAAATCTATTCTTATTAGGATCTTTTAGGAGGCATTTTTTCATGGGCGAGCAACGCATCATGTTATCTAGTTCAGAAATTGGCAGTTTGTGGGCAATCTATTTACAGGAAAGTATGAAAGTTTGCTTGCTGACGTATTTTTTGCATTATGTTGAAGATGAAGAGGTAAAGGAGCAATTGGAGCGGGCATATAAGATGGTTAAAGGTCATTTTGATCAGATAACCAAGGTCTTAAATGAAGAAGGCATTCCCTTACCTACTGGCTTTACAGAGAAAGATCTGAATCTGGAGGCACCTAAACTATTTTATGATATGTTTGCCCTTAGCTTCGTCTATTCCATAAGCAGAATGACAATAATCAGTATCAGTTTTGTTCTTGCAAATGTTGCTCGAAAAGATATAATGGACCTTTTTAGTTTGATGATTAACGATTCTACGGTTTTATATCGGGAAGCAACTACTTTAATGCTCTCAAAAGGTATTTATGATCGGTCACCTAAAATTCCTTATCCAAAAGAAGTGGAGTTTGTTGAAAAAAAATCCTATATCAGCGGTTTTGGAAAAAAGAGACCTATTAATGCGGTTGAGATAACGGAAATTTTTTTTAATACGGAACGAAATTATTTCTCCATCCTTCTATGTATGGGTTTGCTCCAGGTAGTAAAAGATAAAGAAATTCATGAATATATCCAGGAAGGAAAGAAAATTTCTGAGAAACAAATTAACACCTTTAATGATATTCTAAAAAGAGAGGAACTGTTGGGGAATGTCCCGTTAAATGTGGAAGTATCGGATTCGACCATTCCTCCGTTTTCTGATCGACTAGTGGTTATGCTATTTCATTCGCTGAATGCAATAGATATCACTTTGATTGGCCATGCCCTTTCTTTATCGATGAGAACAGATTTGGCTCTGCAATATGAAAAATATATCGCAGAGGTTTTAATGTATGGTGCGAAGGGATTTAATATAATGGTTGATCGCGGCTGGCTGGAAATGCCTCCGCATGCACCGGATCGGAGAAAATTACAAAAATTACAGTAAAAGGTTCGCGGCAGAAAGCGCGAACCTTATTACTTCCAATGTTTTTATTCCCATGGCTTCCTTGTGGTAAAATAGCTTGCCAGTTCTTTACTGTTTTTTCGATGCAATTTCCGCTTTTCGGCTCGTTCTTTTCCTGTTTCAAAGAGTTTCTTCTCCTCTTCCGTTTCTGGGATGATCCCAGGGACTCCAGAAGGTTGGCCGTTGTCATCAAGTGCGACAAAGGTCAAAAAAGCTGTGGCAGCAATTTTACGATCACCAGTTAACAGATTTTCTGCAATCACTTTAACAAAAACCTCCATTGAAGTTGTACCAGTCCAGGTAACGAAAGATTCCATACAGACGGAATCCTTTGGTGTAATAGGGCTTAAGAAATCCACAGAATCGGTTGATGCCGTAACACACTCTTTTCGGCTATGCCTTCCAGCCGTTATAGATGCCAGCATATCAATATCACTCATTAATTTTCCACCAAACAGTGTATTATGATTGTTTACATCATTAGGGAAAATCCTGCTTGTTCTTACCACTCTTGACTCATTGCATGTTTTTGCATCCATCATTCATACCTCCGTCAGGGTTTACAAGTCATGTATACCCTATTTTTTGTTCGTGAGTACCTCAATAAACAGACAATTTCACAAATAAATACATTTCCTTTTATCCATAATAAGGCATAGATAAAACTGGAATCCAGAAAGAAGATGTGACAACGTGAAGATTAAAAGCTTAATCGTCCCGCTGCTTGCAGTCATTATGGGCGCTTCCCAGACTGGCTGTCAATCCCAGTATTCACAGCAAGAACGCATTGTCTCCGCAAAAAGCGGGCACCGGGCCATTGCTCAAAAGCAGGCGAACATTGCTTGGAAGATAAGGGACTATATTCGTTCCAATGATATAAATGGCAGTATTGCAATTTTGAAAGGGGAAAAAATCCTGTTTAACGAAGGGGCCGGTTTCTCCAATTTTAATAAAAGAATGACTAATACTGCCGAGACAACATATCCGATCGGTTCGATCACCAAATCCATTGTAGCTGTCAGTGTGATTCAACTTCAGGAAAAAGGAAAACTCAATGTGCTTGATCCGATTTCTAAGTATATTCCTGATTTTCCAAACGGAGATCAAATCAAACTGCTTCATTTATTAAATCACACTTCAGGTGTAAAGACGCCGATCATTCTAAACCGAGATCCAAAGCCATCAGACATTATGCAGAAAATCGTAAACGATGAAGTTAAATTCCCTGCTGGCTCGAAGTGGGATTACAATGATATTAACTATTTTATACTTGGCCTTATTGTCGAAAAAACAGCAGGGGAACCGCTTCACGATTATATTCAAAAAAATATTTTCGATAAAGCGATGATGCATCATTCCGGCTTTATGACAACAAAGAATCCTGCACCATATCGTTCGGTTGGTTATGTGAAAGCGGGCCGCCAGGTCATCCTTGCTCCGAAACTAAATATTCCGCTCTTGTTTGGGTGTGGTGATATCTATTCAACCGTATTGGATTTATGTTTATTTGATCAGGCTTTAATGGGAGGAAAGCTTATATCAACACCAAGTGTAAAAAAAATGCTGACACCTGGATCGACTTCCTCCTATGGTTTAGGTGTGTATAATAAAGGCAATCGCTATTACAGCAGAGGGGTTCTGAGCGGCTTTGAATCGATACATGCCTACTATCATGATAAAACGGCCATAGCCATTCTGCTGAACACTCGGGATAAACAGACAGATATTCATAAAATGGCCGAAGATCTTTATCAGTTATCTTCAAACAGCTGAAAATAGGCGAATAAACGAAAAGTATGGTAGATTACATATATCACTACTCACTTTAGGAGGTACTTTAGGATGAATTTGCAGCAGCAAATTATGCAAGATTTAAATGTTAGCCCCGACATTAATCCGAAGGAAGAAATCCGCAAACGGATCGACTTTTTGAAAAATTATTTGCTGAAAACAAAAGCGAAGGGTTACGTTTTGGGAATCAGCGGGGGACAGGACTCTACACTTGCCGGAAGACTTGCTCAGCTGACGGTTGAGGAGATGCGTAAGGAAGGAACAGACGTACAATTTATAGCAGTCCGACTTCCCTATGGTGTCCAGAAGGATGAGGAGGATGCCATGCGTTCCCTTGCCTTTATTCGTGCAGACCGTGAAGTGGTTTTTAATGTCAAATCACCTGTAGATGAAGTGCAAAACGAGTATAACGCCAGTGTTCAAGGTGAAGCGTTAAGCGATTATCATAAAGGGAATGTGAAGGCAAGAATGAGAATGATCGCCCAATACGCGGTAGGCGGAATGGAAGGGCTTCTTGTTATCGGCACTGATCATGCTGCAGAGGCGGTAACAGGATTTTTTACCAAGTACGGCGATGGCGGGGCAGATATTCTTCCGTTATCCGGTCTAACAAAGCGTCAGGGAAAAGCATTATTGAAAGAGCTTGGAGCGGATGAACGACTTTATCTTAAGGTCCCTACAGCCGATCTTCTTGACCATAAGCCAGGTCAAGCGGATGAGACAGAGCTTGGAATTTCTTATGATGAACTGGATGATTATTTAGAAGGAAAGGCCATTTCACCAGAGGTTGCTGAAAAGATTGAAAAACGTTATCTGGTAACAGAACATAAACGCCGTCTTCCAGTATCTATGTTTGATGACTGGTGGAAATAAGATTTTCATATCAGCGGCCGCGATATATCACTGGCAGCCGTTTACGTTTATTTATTAACCCGTCCTTTGGACGGGTTTTTATTTTTCGCTAAAATATTTTAATTCTCTAATACTTTAGCAAAGTAAAATTTTTTATTGACAAAGGATATGGGCGGGATTATTCTAAAAGCGGATGAAACGGAATGTTATTTTGAAAAAGTTATGCAACTTGAGAGGAGTTTGCTTTATGGGAAAAACAAATAAATTAGGATTTTGGCTGTTAACCGCACTTGTTGTTGGAAATATGGTTGGTTCTGGTATATTTATGCTGCCAAGATCGCTTTCAGCAGCAGCAAGTCCTGCAGGAGTTATTGCAGCATGGCTGCTTACTGGCTTTGGAGTATTAATGCTTGCTTTGGTATTTGGCAATTTGGGGATCCGAAAGCCCAATATTCAGGGTGGACCGCAAATATATGCCGGCCAACTGTTTAAACAAGGTTCCAAAGCTTCTACCCTATCAGGATTTATGTCTTCTTGGGGCTACTGGATTGGAAATATTGCCGGTATTGTTGCGGTCATAACCACTTTTGCGGGGTACCTGTCAACCTTCTTTCCCGTTTTAACAAGCAATGCTCCATTGGTTACCATTAACGGCTTCACATTAAGAGTAGGAAATGGATTGACATTTATAATATGCACGATCCTGTTATGGGGAATACATTTCATTATTTTACGCGGAATGGAAAGCGCCGGAAGGTTAAACTTTGTAGCTACAGCTGCTAAAGTGGCAGGATTTTTCTTATTTATCATCGTTGGGTTGTTTGCATTTCAAAAAAGCAATATCTTGCCGTTTGTGGCGCCGCGTACAGACGCTGCCGGACATACGCTCGGTCTGCTGCCGCAAGTGAATAATGCAGCTGTTAATACTTTGTGGGCCTTTATCGGAATTGAATCGGCTATGGTGTTTTCAGGTCGAGCTAAAAAAAGCTCCGACATAAAAGGAGCAACCATTCTAGGGCTATTGATCTCTCTGGTTATTTATGTCGGAATCAGCTTTCTTGCCATGGGTATGCTCGACCAAAAAACATTGATCCACTCTGACAAACCATTAATAGATGCCATTCAGACTGTTATGGGTCCTTTAGGCTGTAAGGTTCTTGCAGCAATAGGTTTAATTAGCTTATTCGGGTCGACCATTGGCTGGGTTATGCTAAGTGCGGAAGTACCTTATCAAGCGGCAAAGCAGAGATTATTCCTGCCAAGCTTTATGAAGGAA
Source organism: Neobacillus endophyticus (assembly GCF_013248975.1). Lineage (GTDB taxonomy): Bacteria > Bacillota > Bacilli > Bacillales > Cytobacillaceae > Neobacillus > Neobacillus endophyticus. The sequence continues at coordinate 592,365 of NZ_JABRWH010000001.1, read as the reverse complement.
AATAAAAAGGGATTGCCTGTTTTTTCGCTTTTATTAACAAATGGATTAGGTCAATTGTTTATTTTTTCAACTGTTTCCAAATCGATTTCTGGGGCATTTGACTTTATTGTATTAATAGCTACCCTGGCCTATTTAGTTCCGTATTTTATTTCTTCAATCTATCAGATGAAATTAGTGATCACTGGTGAAACATATGAAGGCAATAAAACAAGGTGGATGGATGGCGTCATTGCCATTTTGGCTACCATTTATTCAACATGGGTCATTATTGCAGGGACAGCGGACATTAAAACCTTTACTTATGGTGTACTCCTGTTGGCCAGTGGTTTATTCTTCTGCCGCCCGCTGATGAAAAAACAGGAAAAGGTAGAACAAAAAAATACAGTATCTGCCTAATTAAAAATCCATCAGAGAGATTCTGATGGGTTTTATTTTTTTAAAATGGGGAAAATAACCCTATAAATCCTTTGACAGAATGGCGATCTTATACTAAGATGATTAATAAATCCAACAAGAACTATCAGAATTAGGGGGTATAGAAATGAAAAAATTATCAGTTATTTTTACTCTAGTTTTAAGTTTTATGTTTTTACTATCTGCTTGCGGTACTGCAGATAACAATAAAACAGGCGATAATACAAAAAAATCCGATTCCAGCCAGACAGCAGGCGGGGATTTATTGAAACAAGTAAAGGATGCAGGTGTACTGACAATTGGTACTGAAGGTACATATTCTCCATTCACGTTCCATGATAACAGCGGCAAACTAACTGGTTTTGATGTTGAGATTGCCCAAGAAGTAGCAAAGCGCCTTGGTGTGAAAGCGGAATTTAAAGAAACTCAATGGGATGCCATGTTTGCAGGCCTTGACGCAAAACGTTTTGACATGATCGCCAATGAAGTAGGCATTAATCCTGACCGTCAGAAAAAATATGATTTCTCAAGCTCGTATATCACTTCAGAAGCTGTTGTTATTACTGCGAAGAACAACAATAAAGTAAAATCTTTCAATGACATTAAAGGCTTAAACTCTGCACAATCATTGACAAGTAACTATGCAGATTTGGCGAAAAAATATGGTGCTAAAATTGTCGGCGTAGACGGCTTTGAACAAGCAATTGAGCTTCTTTCTCAAAAGCGTGTTGACGTAACGGTGAATGACAAAATTGCATTCCTAGATTATACAAAACAAAAACCAAATGCACCGGTGAAAATTGCAGCTACCAGCGCTGATGCATCACAAAGTGCATTTATGTTCAGAAAAGGTTCTAATACACTTGTGGATGCTGTAAATAAGGCATTAAAAGACATGATTGCTGACGGCACATACAAAAAAATCTCTGAGAAATGGTTTGGTCAAGATGTACTTAAGTAGTATTTTTACTGACCCTCGGTTAATTGACATTGCAAAAAGTTCCCTCCAGCCCATGCTGGAGGGAGCTGTCATGTATACGATTCCCTTAACCATTATTTCCTTTGTTGTCGGACTCATTTTAGCCGTACTGACAGCATTGGCCCGCATTTCAAGTATTAAATTTTTGCAAATCATTGCAAGAATCTATGTTTCGATCATTCGCGGTACACCATTATTGGTTCAGCTTTTCATTATTTTCTATGGGCTGCCTAATATCGGTGTCACCCTTGATCCGTATCCTTCTGCGGTCATTGGTTTTTCCTTAAACGTTGGAGCCTATGCATCGGAAATCATTCGGGCAGCAATTCTCTCTACACCAAAAGGACAATGGGAAGCAGCATATTCGATTGGGATGTCTTATTCCCAGGCATTAAGAAGAATTATTCTGCCCCAAGCCGCAAGAGTATCCGTCCCGCCATTATCCAATACGTTTATCAGTCTTGTTAAAGATACATCGCTTGCGTCACTTGTACTTGTTACCGAAATGTTTCGCCATGCACAGGAAATAGCTTCCCGAAACTATGAATTTTTATTGGTTTATTCAGAAGCTGCTTTATTGTATTGGGTCATTTGCTTTCTACTATCCATTGTTCAGCAATTCTTGGAAAAAAGAATGGATCGGTATTTGGCCTAATAAAATGAGGCCAATAATTAAAAACTTTGTATGAGTTGAAAAAGGGAGTTTGACCGATGATCTCAATTAAAGGATTGAATAAACAATTTGGTACGTTAGAGGTACTTAAAGGAATTGACCTCAATGTGGAAAAAGGCAAAGTGGTAGTTGTCATTGGGCCATCGGGTTCAGGAAAGACAACGATGCTGCGCTGTTTGAACGTGTTAGAAACACCGACCAAAGGGGTTATTTCCATCGAAGGAAACAGTCTCGATTTTTCCGATAAAGTTTCGAAAAAAAGTATTGCCGCGTTCAGGCGATTAACTGGGATGGTTTTTCAAAGTTATAATTTATTCCCTCACAAAACAGCCTTGGAGAATGTTATGGAGGGGCCTGTTATTGTAAAGGGCGAGGATCAAGCAAGCGCCAGAAAAAAAGCACAAATCCTCCTTGAAAAAGTTGGTCTTGGCGATAAATTCGACTACTATCCGGCACAGTTATCCGGCGGTCAGCAGCAGCGCGTTGGAATTGCCCGAGCATTGGCAATGGAGCCGGAGGTTATGCTGTTCGATGAGCCAACATCTGCGCTCGATCCAGAGCTTGTAGGAGAAGTATTAAAGGTTATGAAGGATCTTGCCCAGGAAGGGATGACGATGATTGTCGTAACCCATGAAATGCGTTTTGCTCAAGATGTGGCAGATGAGGTGGTGTTCATGGACGGCGGTGTGATCGTCGAGCGGAATAAACCGGAAGAAATCTTCAACCATCCAAAAGAGGAACGCACGAGAAAGTTTTTGAATATGTTACAGTAGGGTGTTGTGGCTAAAGGCTATGGCACTTTTTTTTATTTCTTTTTTCATTAAGCCGCAAGGAGATTTTATTTTTTTGTTTACAAATGGAATATAAAGGAATATATTTATCGTAAATAAAGCTTTATAAATTAATTGCAGCCTAAAATCGCTTAATCCGAATGGAGCGGGGGACCCAATTTTTGTACATTAGTACTTGGGGTGAATCCTTTTTAAAAGGTAGGGCAACTCTTTAAGCCCGAATCCAACAGCTAACCTCGTAAGCGTTTAGAGAGGAGGTTTACTTTTTAGTGCATGAAAGAGAGAACACTAAGTAAACTAGTGTTCTTTTATTTTTAGGAATATTTCTGTTAGACATTATTTAAAAGGCTCCAGTTGGTAAAGCTTTATCGAGGCATGAACAGTGTTTTAAAGTAATAGTTTGATAGAAAAGGCGGTGATGATGACCATGCATTTAGACGTAACCACCATGGAACAAATTTATTTGTATCTGTTGGCAGGCGGGGTTATTTTACTAATCATTATTCTCCTATTAGGTGATCTAATGGATGCAATAACAGGTCATTTGGCTGTATTACCGTTTGGACCAAGTGAGGTCGTATTGTTTGCAAGTTTCCTAGGTGGTGTTGGTTTAATACTTCAAAGAGTGTTTCATTCAGCATTACCATCTTTCGGAACATTCATTGTTTCCGGAGTTGCATCTTTCATATTAACCTTTGTTATTTCTTATTTTTTCTTACGGCCTTTAAAACACATGGAGAGTTCTTCAGCTGTGAATTTAGAGGATATGATAGGCAGAAAAGGGATTATTACAATGGAGATTAAGGAAGGTGCAGATTCTCTGGGTGAAGTAAAAGTAGAACACGATTTAGGATACATATTTAGAACAGCGATTAGCAGAGATGGAAAGGCCATCCCCTTATACAAAGAAGTAATTGTATGGGAAGTAAAAGATAACCGCTTTGTTGTCTATCAGAAAAGTGGAACAGATGAAACGGATATTTTCAGTATCTAATTTTAAAAAGAGAAGCGGGGAGATTATATGCTGCAAACACTTGGTATTGGTGGCGTATTGGTATTAGTCATATTAGGAGTTATTCTTTATGCGATCAGCCGTTACAAGGTAGTAGGAAGAGATACGGCAATGGTTATTACTGGAAGTACATTGGGAAGTAAAAACGTAGAAACAGATGAACATGGTAAAAAGATTAAGATTGTAGTAGGTGGAGGTGCAGTGGTTTTACCCATCATTCATCGGATGGGAACATTAAGTTTACAACCCTCTAACTTAAATGTAGAAGCTAGAAATATTGTGACCAAAGAGGATGTACCAATTAATGTGATTGCTGTGGCAACAGTAAAATTCTATAGTGATACGAAGAATTTGATTAACGCTGCTGAAAACTACTTAGGTGTGCCGGTTGAACACAGGGAACAACAAATCCGTCAGATACTGGAAGGGCATTTGAAAGCTATTATTGCCACTCTTACAGTTGAAGAGAGCAATAAACATCGTGACTTGTTTTCTGAGAAAGTAAGGGCAATTGCAGAACATAGTTTACAGAAATTAGGGATCGAAATTGTGAACTTTAGTGTGACTCATGTTACAGATGATCATGATTTTATAAATGCCCTAAGCCAGCGCAGGATTGCAGAAGTAAAACGGGATAGTGAACTGGCAAGAAGCCTTGCTGAGAAAGAGGAGAGAATTGGTAAAGCGCAAAATAACAAAGAAGCTCAGGAGGCAGAATTTGCCCGTGCGTCTGAAATTGCAGAAGCTAAAAAAGATAATGAATTAAAGCTTGCCGACTTTAAGATAGCAGAAGATACTGCCAGGGCTAATGCCAGCATTGCTTTTGATCTTCAAACGACTCAACGGAAACAGGAACTGAGGCAAAAGGAGATTGAAATTGAAATCGTCGAACGTGAAAAGAAAATTGAGTTAGAAGAACGTGAGATCAGACGTCGAGAGAAACAATATGAGGCTGAGATCATCAAAAAAGCAGATGCCGATTTTTATCAAAAAGTGAAAGAATCAGAAGCAGAACGTATTCGTGTCGAGAACCAATCTTTAGCCTTGAAAACACAAGAGATTAATCGTGCGGAAGCCGAAGCAAGAAAAGTGGAATTAGAAGGTCTTGCTAAGGCAAAAGCCATTGCAGCAGAAGGGGAAGCTAACGCATCTGCCATTGAAAAACGGGGGATGGCTGAAGCAAATGTGTTGCGTGAAAAAGCGAAAGCATTTGAAGAATTCGGTTCTGCTGCGATTATGGATATGGTTATTAAAATGTTACCAGATTACGCAAAAGCTATAGCTGAGCCTATTGGTAACATTGATAAGGTCACAGTGATTGACTCTGGCAGCGGTGGAGGAATTTCGTCTGTCAGCGGTAATGTAACAAATTTAATGACTGGTTTGCAAGAATCTCTCAGGGAGACAACCGGATTGGATTTGAAGGAACTGATTGAAAATTATTCAGGTAAACATAATCTAAAAGGTGAACTTGGGGCGATTGCTCAAGGTATGAATAAACAAGAAGCGAATAAAACTGCTGAATAACTAGTAAACGGCGGAGCATTGAAAAAATCCTTATCATTAGAGATAAGGATTTTTTCGATGCTACAAAATAATTTCAAAAGTGGTCCCCACATTGGTTTTACTTTCCACGGAAATAGTTCCTCCGTGGGCTTCCACTAATTGCTTGACAATTGAAAGCCCCAGGCCGGTGCCGCCAAGAGAGCGGGCTCTTGATTTATCTACACGGTAAAAGCGTTCAAAAATTCTCGGCAAATCTTCTTCTGGAATACCTTTTCCTTCATCCTGAATCATCATATGAATTTTGTCGCCTTTCACCTGCACGGAAATAGAGATTTTTGTATTTGGTTCAGAATACTTTCTGGCATTATCTAATAGATTAAGTATCACCTGTTCGAAGCGGATCGGGTCCATTTCACAGGAGATATTTTCTGGGCAGTTTAGTTCAATCCTTAGATGATTTTCTTTGAATGCCGGGGAAACCTTTTCAATGACCTCTTGAAAAAAGGGGCGTAAAGGGATCATTTCTTTTTCAATTGAAAACGTATTTTCATCCATTTTAGCCAAATGGAATAACTCTTTTACCAGCTTGGACAGCTTGACCGCTTCTTCAACGATAATCCCTAAATATTGATCCCTTTCGGACGGAGCGGTATCTTGCCGCCGAGCGATTTCTGCATAGCCTTTAATATAGGTCAGCGGTGTCCGCAGCTCATGGGAGATGCTCGCTAAAAATTCATTACGTTCATTCGTTAAAATTGCTAAATCCCTCGCCAATATTTTAATCGATTCTCCCAGCTCGCCAAGCTCGTCATTACCAAGCGCAGGCAGTGATACGGAGAAATCTCCTTTACTCATCCGTTTTGTTATCTCGTTCATTTGGATAAGCGGCTGTGTCATTACCCTGGTTAGAATGATAATGATGATCCCCATGAAAAGGAGGGAAAGCAGGCCTGCAAACAGAAAATGACGGTTTAATTCCGAAATTAGGTCCTTGATTTTTTGTGTATTTTGAAACATGTAAACATACCCATCAATCTTCTGATCTACTATAACAGGGCTGACAGAAGCAATATAGGCTCCGTTTTTCCAATCGTCTTCAATGATTAAGCCATCATGTGGAATATGTTTTGGTGTTGTTTTTATGATCGCTTTCATTTCATCTGTCACCTTATTGGAAGACATATAAATCGATCGGTCTGTTTTTGTTAGGATCACCTGTGTATCTGTCCGGGCCTCCATCATTGCAATATGCATAATCGTTTCTTTTTGAAAGGATGCTTCCAATATATCGCGATGGTTATTCCCTCGTGTCTGCAATGCATTTAATTCATCATGAACACGAGAATGGAGGATGTTATTATGCAGAAATATTATTGAAACGCCTTCTAATAAAAGAATAGCGGTAAAAAACAATAGTCCAATTTTAAAAGATAGTTTCTTCATCATTTTTTTCACGGTAGAAGCCTATTTCTGTATTAGTTCATTTATTTGATAAATTTTTCCGTTTTCCGCATCTCCACTTAGAACGAGGTCAATCAAAGCATTAGAGACGACCGCTGCTTGTACCAATTGATTATTTTCTTTAAATGCTTTGAAACGCTCCAGCTCTTTAAAAGCATCAGTGGAAGAGGATCTGATCACTGCCTGCATATCGGTATCCATAATTCCAGGGTTAAAGGCAATGATGAGGTGAGGGGTTTTCAATTCAGCCTGTTCCAAGGCGGTTGTTTGGGTGAACATATTCAACCCTGCCTTCGAACTGCAATACACACTCCAGCCATCAATTGGGCGGACAGCAGCCCCAGACGTAATATTTACAATCTGCACAACGGTATTTGTGTGCTGTGCTTTGTTTAAAAATAAATTGCTAATATAGATGGGAGCGATCAAATTGATTTGAATATTGCGCGTAATGGGAGTCGGATCCATACATCCAACTTTATGGATGGGTTCAACCACACCTGCATTATTAATTAAAAGAATTTCTGTTGGATTCTTTTGAAAAATATAATGGGCAATATCCATAAACACTTCCTGTACTTCATTTTCTAATGAAAGATTACAGGGGAAATGGTTATAGTAGACTTGTTTTTCCTGTGCCAGCTTTTTAAGCTCTTCATTTTCTGTCCGGGAAACGGAAACTACATGAACTCCCTCGGTGATCAGCCTTTGTGTAATCGCTTTCCCGAGGCCCTTTGATGCGCCTGTTATGATGGCATATTTCATCGTCAATCCCCCATTTTCTATAAAAATTAAAAATCATATATCATATTTTATTCCGCGGTAATAGTTTAATCAATTAAAATGCCGTTTCTAGGAAAAAAACAAAAAGAAAGAAATTCACAATATATACATAAACATCACCAAATGTTTAGCTGTGAGCAAGGTAGTATATAAATGAAATGAAAATATAGTGGTTTAAGGGAAGGGATTTGGATGTCAAAGCTGTTGTATATTACTGCAAATCCGAAAAATTGTGTAAAACTATCAAAAGGAATGCAGATAGGTGAAGTCTTTTTAGAAGAATTTCAAAAAGTACAGCCAGACGTTGAGATCGAACAATGGCATTTATATGAAATGGACATTCCCGAAATAGATATGGATCTATTGTATGCCCGCGCGAAGCTATCATTTATGGGATATACAAAGGAACAATTGTCAGAGACAGAGCGGACCAAGCTGGAACAAATGCATGCACTTGCCGACCGCTTTATTGATGCAGATTACTACGTATTTGTAACTCCACTTTGGAATCTTGGAGCTCCAGCCATATTGAAATCATTTATGGACTGTTTGTTTATTGCGGAAAAAACATTTACTAACACCGAAAATGGTCCAAAAGGTTTGCTGACAGACAGGAAAGCCATCCATATTCAAACGCGGGGTGGTATTTATTCTACCAGACCGATGGCGGAATATGAAATGGGTGATCGTTATTTGAGAAAAGCACTTGAGTTTCTTGGACTTGATTTAATGGATACAGTAATTGCAGAAGGAATGGATCATTTTCCGAGAATGCTTCCGGAAATCATGGCGAAAGCAAAAGAACAAGCAGTGAAAGCAGCAAGGGAAATGGCAATAGAAAACGTTCATATTGAATAAATAATCGGCTCGAATTTGTTCGAGCCGATTATTTCGTGAGATCAGGTGTGTTAAAAACAAAATTTTGATAAAGGTTTCCTTCTAGAATTTTCCGGTAAATTGAAAGTACAGCACAACAAACCCTAACATCCATACATAGATCGCAAATGGCTTTAAGGAGTGTTTTTTCAAAAAGCCAATCATCCATTTCACGGCAACATAGCCGAAGAAGGCTGATGCGGCGATTCCCACAAGTAAAGCGGATAAAGAAATTTCCTCACCCCCGCCGCTTAGTAATTCTTTTGTTTGCAGGAGGCAGGCGCCTGCAATGGCGGGTGTTGATAATAAAAAGGAAAAATACGCAGCCGTTTCACGGTCAAGTCTTCGCCACAGCGCTGCAACAATGGTCATGCCTGAACGCGAAATAGCCGGGAAAATGGCAGCTGCCTGAAAAGATCCGATAATAAAGGCATCTGTGTAACTGATGTTGTCCATATTTTTGTGACCGTTTTTCACAGAATCAGCGATCCAGAGAAAAATGCCTGTTATTAAGAATTCCCATCCAATTGTAACCCCCGTCTTGGAAATCTCTTCAAAATAATCTTTGAACAGGAGCCCAATGACAACTGCTGGAATCGTCCCTACGATTAATAGATAGGTTAATTTACTAAAAGGATTCCGTAAAATCTGGGTAAATTCATTTTTATAAAACACCAGGACTGCAAGCAGCGTTCCAATATGAAGCATGGTGTCAAGCAGCAGCCCTGCTTCCTGCAGGCCAAATAAATTCCTTCCTAAATACAGATGTCCGGTACTTGAAATGGGCAGAAATTCCGTTAACCCCTGAATCATCCCCAGTATTAGTGCTTCCAATTTTGTTAACATAGCTCCCTCTCACTCTCATAAATTAATAAGCCTGTCTCTTCAAACATATGCAAAAAACAACGAACTCATGAAATATCACTATGAAAATATAAGAATCAGGCAAAATAAGTGCAGAGCAAACGTTTTCTACCATAAAATAGGTATATAGCTTTTCGAGAGGAGAAACGCGAGTGGAAAATAAACATTTACATTTTAATACGTCTATCGGTATGCAGAAGCCGGAAAATATACGCAACAAAGCCCAGGCCTGTCCTTTTTGTGAGAGAGAAAAGCTAACCGATATCATTGATGTTGATGGCTCGATCATTCTCTTGAAAAATAAATATCCTGTCTTGGAAAATGCTTATCAAACGGTCTTAATCGAAACAGATGACTGTCAGGGCGAAGTATCTACATATTCGCGGGAACATTTGCAGCGGCTATTCCGATTCGGGATTGGGCATTGGTTGAAAATGGAGAATTCAGGTGCTTACAGGTCTGTGATTTTTTTCAAGAATCATGGTCCATTATCCGGGGGAACACTTTCCCATCCCCACATGCAAATTATTGGGCTTGAAGACCTGGATTACAAAGAAAAAGTCCAACCGGAAATGTTTCAAGGTCTTGTCATTGCCCAAGAATCCGATGTTACTCTGACATTATCGACTAAACCTCGCGTTGGTTTTTATGAGTTTAATATAGCGATGGCGGATTCTCATTATATGGAGCAGTTTGCAGAATATATACAAATTGCTGTTCACTACGTACTGAATCATTTTCCATTTAAAGCGGGCAGCTATAATATTTTTTTTCATCATATTAATAAAAGAATTTATGCAAAGGTAGTGCCGAGATTTGTGACAACACCATTATACATTGGGTACGGACTGCCGCAGGTGCCAAATAATCTAGAATCGATGGTATCTGAAATGAAACGAATCTATTTTGATCTGAAAAAAAGCATAAATATTTGAACGAATACATCCTCGTGATCTATTTTTTCTTGTAAAAAAAAACAGCCTTGACTTATAAGTTGTACTTTCTGTTGATAAAAAATATAATGAATGAATGTACAAGTTCTTAATTAAGGTGGAGACTGAGAAGTGACTTCAAATAGCAACACAACTTCTAAAATTGACTATAGTCTTGTTTTTATTTTGTTATTATTATTTTTGGCAAGCTGTGTCTCGATATATAGTGCCCAGATGAGCGGGCAGTACCATGAAAACTTTTTAGTAAAACAAATTCTCTGGTATGGTGTCAGCGCCTTGATTGTTGCCGGCGTTATGAGGCTGGACTCCGACCAATTGCGAAAAATATCGTGGTATTCTTATGGGTTTGGCCTTTTTTTGCTCGTTTTAATCATCGTTGCCCCTCAAAGTATAGCTCCAGTGATCAACGGGGCAAAAAGCTGGTTCAAGGTTCCGGCAATGGGTTCCTTGCAGCCGTCAGAGTTTGTTAAGGTATTTGTTATTTTGGCGCTTGCAAGGGTGATTGATGATCATCATATGAAAAACCCAGTTAGATCTACCTCATCTGATTATTGGTTATTAATCAAGCTGGGGATTGTCACTATGGTTCCTGTTGCGTTAATAATGAAGCAGCCTGACTTGGGAACATCACTTGTATTTATCTCGATATTTCTTGGCATGATGCTGATATCTGGTATTAGCTGGAAAATTCTCGTACCGCTGTTCACTACTGGAATTGTGCTGATTGTGACAATCTTTTATTTCATTCTCTGGCAGCCTGATTTATTGGAAAAATATCTGGGTGTAAAGCAATATCAATTTGGTCGGATCTATTCTTGGCTTGACCCGTATAATTACCAAAGCTCTGAGGGCTACCAGTTGACAAAATCCATCCTAGCCATCGGTTCCGGTCAGACATCAGGAAAAGGATTAACGAATCGTGATGTGTATCTGCCGGAAAGTCAAACTGATTTTATCTTCAGTGTAGTAGGTGAGGAATTTGGATTTATTGGCGCAAGCGTGCTAATCAGTCTATTTTTCTTATTGGTTTACCATATTACGAAAGTCGGAATGGAAACGAAGAATAAATTTTATACGTATGTATGTGTCGGGGTCATTAGCATGATTACCTTCCACGTCTTCCAAAATATTGGCATGACCATCGGAGTACTGCCCATTACAGGTATTCCGCTTCCATTTATCAGCTATGGCGGCAGTTCATTAATGGGGAACATGATGGGACTTGGATTGATTTTTTCCATTCGCTATCACTATAAGAAATACATGTTCTCAGCAGAATCATAGAAATGGAAAAAGAGCGAATTGGTCGCTCTTTTTCCATAAGGACTAATAAAAAAGAAAGATGGTGCCACAATGAAAACAGAATTCGCACAGCAATTTGAAGCATTACTAGAAAAATACAGCGAACTTCTCGTCGGCGACAGCAGCGAAGATATAAAAGAAAAAGTCCAAACATGGGCAATTTACAGTCACATCGGAAAATCGATGCCAGCCTTAATCCAACACTGGAGTTCCCTTTATCCAGAAGCGCGCGAAGAAATGAAACAAATCATCCAAGAAATCAAACAACTCAACGAACAGCATCGGCAGTCAACCAAGAAATAGAAAGGAAAATAAAATAAATTAAATTAGGTGTCAGGCACCATGTGAAATTTTCACATGGTGCCTGACACCCATTTTTTAACCTCTTTTATATTGATTATTTTGGCTGTTTTGTTTGTCAACTTGAGCGTGTTCGCCGCCTGGTCCGCCATTGCCTTTGACACTGGCTGCGCTTACGCCAGCTTTGGATGGATCTTTTTTCACTCTTGCCATCGCAATTATCACCTCAAGGATAGAATACCCGTAATATGAAAAATATATCGGCATCAAGGGGGGAAAATTATTTTTCAAAAAAATTTCAATTTTCCGCGTTTATAGATTGCAGAAATTTTTAAAATATTTTATATTTATTAATAACAAGGCTCATTCATTAGGTGAATTTTTTTTAACAAAAAAATGAATGAGTGTTCATTCAAGTGTTGAAGGGGGAGACAATGTTGAGCCAATTGATTAAAAAAGCAGCTGTATTAGGTTCCGGTGTTATGGGATCAGGTATTGCAGCACATTTAGCAAATATCGGTATTCCAACACTATTATTGGATATTGTGCCACGTGAACTGACAAAAGAAGAAGAAGCAAAAGGCCTTACCTTACAGGATATGCAGGTACGAAATCGTATTAGCACCCAATCGATTCAAAAATTATTAAAGCAAAAGCCGGCACCATTAACCTCCAAGAAGAATTTAGCTTTAATCGAAGCAGGCAATTTGGAAGACGATTTAGTGAAGTTAAAAGATATCGACTGGGTAATCGAAGTAGTAGTTGAAAACCTAAACGTAAAGAAACAAATTTTTGATAAGGTAGATCAGTTCCGAAAGCCTGGCAGCATCATCAGTTCAAACACATCCGGTATCTCAGTGGAAGCAATGGTGGAAGGTCGCTCAGAGGATTTCCAAAAGCACTTCCTTGGAACACACTTCTTTAACCCGCCGCGATACCTGAAATTATTAGAAATCATTCCGACCCAATACACAGACCCAGAAGTCCTCTCCTTTATGAAAACGTTTGGCGAAGATGTTTTAGGCAAAGGTGTTGTAGTGGCAAAAGATACACCAAACTTTATCGCCAACAGAATTGGCACATATGGTCTTCTCATGACAGTCGAAGAAATGTTAAAAGGCGGCTACAGTGTCGGTGAAGTGGATTCAATTACAGGACCGCTAATCGGCCGTGCCAAAAGTGCGACTTTCCGCACTCTTGATGTCGTAGGTTTGGATACCTTCTATCATGTAGCAGGAAACGTCTATGAAAAGGTCAATGGGAAAGAGAAAGAAGTCTTTGAAGTGCCGGCTTTCCTCAAAACAATGGTGGAAAGAGGATGGCTTGGCAGCAAATCCGGGCAAGGGTTTTTCTTGAAAAAAGGTAAAGAAATTTTGGAGCTTGATCCAAATACATTGGAATATGGTCCACGCAAAAAACTGTCGGCAATGTCCATCGAACTTGCTAAGCAAGAAAAGAGCACTGGCAGCAAAATGAAAGCGCTTGTTTACGCGGACGATCGAGCTGGACAATTTTTATGGAATACATTTGCACAGTCTGCTATTTACTCCGCCCAGCTATTAGGTGAGATTGCTGACGACATCGTCGCCGTTGACCGTGCTATGAAATGGGGCTTCGGCTGGGAGATGGGCCCATTTGAAAGCTGGGATGCCATTGGTGTGGAAAAATCAGTGCAAAAGATGAAAGATTCAGGTCTGGAAATCCCTGGTTGGGTGACAGATATGCTTGGAAAAGGCTTTACTTCCTTCTATAAAGAAGATGACGGGGATCTCTATTTCTACAATAAAGGTGAATATAAACTAGTTGAAATCAATCCAAAGGTCATGGACCTTAAAAAGATGAAGAAACAAAAAGGTGTTATTAAAAAGAACAGCGGCGCAAGCTTGATCGATATTGGCGATGGAGTCGCATTGCTCGAATTCCATTCACCGAATAATGCACTAGGTCTTGATACGATTCAAATGATTAACTTTGCCGTTGACGAAGTGGAAAAAAACTACAAAGGCCTTGTGATCGGCAACCAAGGTAAAAACTTCTGTGTTGGTGCGAACCTAGCGATGATGCTGATGGAAGCTCAGGATGATAACTACGATGAGCTTGATATGGTGATCCGACAGCTTCATAAAGCAATGCTTCGCGTAAAATACAGCTCCAAACCAGTTGTAGCAGCACCATTTTCCATGACGCTTGGCGGCGGCGCTGAGGTGTGTTTGCCAGCTGCCCACATTCAAGCATCCTCTGAAACATATATGGGTCTTGTAGAAGTAGGTGTCGGGTTGCTTCCAGGCGGCGGTGGTAACAAGGAGCTTTACATGAAGCATTTAGAAAACCTTCCAAATGGTGTCCAATTTGACCTTCAGGCAGTAGCAAATAAAGTATTTGAAACAATCGCTACTGCGAAAGTTTCAACATCTGCTGAAGAGGCTCGCGAAAATAATTTCTTGGATCTCACAGATGGAATCAGTTTCAATGGGGATCACTTACTTTATGATGCCAAACAAGCGGTGCTCGCTTTGCATGAAAAAGGCTATAAAGCAAAAGTTCGCAGAAAAGTTCCTGTCACCGGTGAACCGGGGTATGCTACTTTGCTTTTAGGTGCAGAAGGTATGCGCTTATCCGGGTATCTATCCGAGCATGACATGAAAATTGCTAAGAAAATTGCCTACGTAATTGCAGGCGGAAAAGTGCCATATGGAACAGAAGTGGATGAACAATATCTGCTTGATTTAGAAAGGGAAGCATTTTTAAGTCTGATTAGAGAGCCAAAAACACAGCAGCGCATGCAGCATATGCTTTTGAAAGGAAAACCGTTAAGAAATTAGAAATTTGATTGCTTTAGCGACAGGGGCTGATAATTTCTATCCCTGACTGTTAATAATAGATTCGAATTTTGCTAATTCGCCAGAAAGAGAGGGAACGCAATGAGAGAAGCGGTTATCGTTGCCGGAGCACGGACCCCGGTTGGGAAAGCGAAGAAAGGAACACTTGCTACTGTTCGCCCTGATGACTTGGGAGCGTTGGTGGTAAAAGAAACATTAAAGCGTGCCGGAAATTATGAAGGAAATATAGATGATTTAGTCATTGGTTGCGCAACGCCTGAAGCAGAGCAAGGGATGAACGTAGCAAGAAATATTGGTGCATTAGCAGGACTGCCGCATACGGTTCCGGCCATCACAGTCAACCGTTTCTGTTCTTCCGGACTTCAAGCCATTGCCTATGCGGCACAAGCCATTATGCTGGGGCATACAGATACGGCGATTGCCGGCGGCGTTGAATCCATGAGCTTGCTGCCAATGGGCGGACATGTGATACGTCCAAATGCCAAGCTGGTTGAAACAGCTCCGGAATATTATATGGGAATGGGTCACACAGCTGAAGCCGTAGCAAGCAAATACGGTATTTCCCGCGAAGATCAGGATGCCTTTGCAGTAAGAAGCCATCAGCGTGCTTTTAAAGCCATCCAGGAAGGAAAATTCGTCGATGAAATTGTCCCTGTTGACGTAACATTCCGTACGGTTGGCCTGGACAACAAACTTGTTGAAAAAACGGTTCAATTCACAACTGATGAGGGTGTCCGGCCTGACACTAACCTAGAAACGTTAGCGAAATTGCGTCCTGCATTTTCGGTGACAGGCAGCGTAACAGCTGGAAACGCCTCACAAACAAGTGACGGGGCAGCTGCCGTCATGGTGATGGATCGTGAAAAGGCTGAATCTCTTGGCCTTAAGCCATTGGCAAAATTCCGCTCTTTTGCTGTTGGCGGAGTCCCGCCGGAAATTATGGGCGTTGGCCCAGTGGTAGCAGTACCAAAAGCTTTACAGCTTGCTGGATTACAAGTTTCTGATATCGATTTGTTCGAATTAAATGAAGCGTTTGCTTCCCAATCCATTCAAGTCATCCGCGAGCTGGGCCTTGAAGAAGAGAAAGTAAATGTCAACGGTGGTGCAATCGCTCTGGGCCATCCGCTGGGCTGTACAGGTGCAAAATTGACGCTAACCCTCCTGCATGAATTAAAACGCAGAAATCAGCAGTTTGGTGTAGTTACGATGTGTATTGGCGGCGGTATGGGTGCTGCGGGTGTGTTTGAATTACTTTAATTGTAGAACGGAGTCATCAATTTGGCTCCCTGTAAATATCATCGATTAGGAGGAATTAGAATGACTGAAACGAAAAAAATCATTAAAGGCGGAAGCTTTTTAATTGAAGATATTTCATATGATCAACTGCTGACTCCAGAAGACTTTACCGAAGAACATTTAATGATTGCCAAAACGGCTGAAGACTTTGTGGAAAAAGAAGTCCAACCAGTGCTGGAGAAACTGGAAAATCATGAATTCGATATTACTGTTAAGCTTTTAAAAGAAGCAGGTGAACTTGGCCTTTTAGCGGCGGACGTACCGGAGGAATACGAAGGACTTGGCTTGGACAAAATTACTTCCTCACTTATCACCGAAAAAATGTCAGGCGGCGGCGGATTTGCGCTTTCTCATGGTGCGCACGTTGGAATCGGCTCCCTGCCAATCGTTTTATTCGGAAACGAAGAGCAAAAGAAAAAGTATCTACCAGCTCTTGCATCTGGTGAAAAATTAGCTGCCTATGCCCTAACTGAGCCAGGCTCGGGTTCTGATGCACTTGGCGCCAGAACAACTGCAAAATTAAATGCGGAAGGAACTCATTATATTTTAAATGGAGAAAAACAATGGATCACCAACGCCGGCTTTGCAGATGTATTTGTGGTCTATGCCAAGATTGACGGCGAAAAATTCTCTGCCTTCATCGTTGAAAGAGAATTTCCAGGAGTCTCTACTGGTGCAGAAGAGAAGAAAATGGGAATTAAAAGCTCCTCTACCCGTACTCTTATTTTAGAAGATGTACCCGTTCCTGTTGAAAATTTATTGGGCGAAATTGGCAAAGGACATGTCATCGCTTTTAATATCTTAAATATCGGACGTTACAAACTGGCAGTAGGTGCTGTTGGAGGTTCCAAAAAGGCAATAGAAATGACCATTAAATATGCAAACGGACGTCAGCAATTTAAAACGCCAATTTCTCAATTTAACTTAACTAAAGAAAAATTCGGTACATTGGCTTCAGAAATATATGCGGCTGAAAGCTCCGTATGGCGTACAATTGGTTTGTACGAAGAAAACCAAGGAAAGCTTTCCGACGAAGAAACAAAAGATATAAAAGTACTCGCTAACTCCATTGCCGAATATGCGATTGAATGCTCCTTAAATAAGTTCTTTGCCAGTGAAGTATTGGCCCATGTTGTCGATGAAGGTGTTCAAATTCATGGAGGATACGGATTTATGCAAGAATATCCAATTGAAAGAGCATACCGTGATGCCCGTATCCAACGGATCTTTGAAGGAACAAATGAAATCAACCGCTTGCTAGTACCAGGAACTCTTGTAAAAAAAGCCATTAAAGGAGAACTTCCGTTATTCCAAAAAGCAATGGCTCTTCAAGAAGAACTCATGATGTTAATGCCGGAAGAGCCAGGTGATGAGCCGTTAGTACAAGAAAAATACTTGGTGAAAAATGCGAAAAAGATTGCATTGCTAGCAGCTGGTCTGGCAGCACAAAAATACGGTAAAAACCTTGAAGCTGAGCAAGAAATTCTCGCTAATATTGCTGATATCATTTCAAACGTATATGCAATGGAATCTGTCGTGTTACGTACTGAAAAAGCTATTGCGAAAAATAGTTTAGATAAGAGTGGTCAAAAATTGCTTTATACACAAATTTTCTGTCAGGAAGCCTTTAATGTAATCGAAGCCATTACCAAAGAAACGCTTGTTGCAGTTGAACAAGGTGATATGCTTCGTATGATGCTGACTTCCCTTCGCAAGTTTACACGCCATACCCCAATAAACGTTATTGCGAAAAAACGTGAAGCAGCAGATGTCCTAATTGCTGCAGAACGCTATGTTGTTTAATGAATCCAGATTCGAAGCCTTTCATTTATGAGAGGCTTCTTTATTATTAAATTTTTATCTGAAAGGAAGGATTTTTGCAGAATTCGTCGAAATTCTAAGTTGGAAAATTTTTTGTTTTGAAATCATTATGGTAATATGTGTTTAGATTTTAGTAAAAGGCGGTGAAACAAATGTCTCTCACTTTTTACTGGTATCCAAAGTGCGGCACATGCCGGAACGCGAAGAAATGGCTGGATGCCCATAATATCCCGTATGAAGCAGTACATATTGTTGATCATCCTCCATCACGTGAGGAATTGGAAAAGCTCTATCGCAGCAGCAGCTTGGAATTAAAAAAATTCTTCAATACTAGCGGTTTAAAATATCGTGAATTAGGGGTAAAAGATAAACTGAAGACCGCCACTGATGAAGAATTGTTGGATTTGCTTGCCTCTGAAGGCATGCTAATCAAAAGACCAGTGTTAACAGATGGAGAACATGTGACAGTGGGTTTTAAAGAAGAAGAGTTTGAAAAGATGTGGAGCAAGTAATTATAAGAGCTCTGGAAAGCGATTTGGATCATTGGAATCGATGCAATTCGATGATAGATTATTACATTTTACTTGGAGGGATTTAAGCGATGAGTATACCAAAAGAACTGCGTTATTCTGAAGAACATGAATGGGTAAAAGTGGAAGGCGAAAAAGTGCGTGTCGGGATTACTGATTTTGCTCAGCATGAATTAGGTGACATAGTTTTTGTTGAACTTCCAGAAATTGGGGATGAAGTAACCGCCAATGAACCATTCGGCAGCGTGGAATCTGTAAAAACCGTATCTGAGCTTTATGCACCTGTCAGCGGCAAAGTAGTAGAAGTAAACGAAGACTTAAGTGACAGTCCAGAATTTGTAAACGAATCACCATACGAAAAAGCATGGATGATTGTAATCGAGTTATCCAATCCAAGTGAGCTTGATGAATTACTGACTGCTGAGCAATATGAAGAAATGACAAACGAAGAATAATTTGACGACGAAGGGCACCTTTTAAAGGTGCTTTTTCTATTTTACGGATAGGCTATCTTAAAGAATATTGTTGATATTTAAGACTGTTATTGGAACGGAAGACACGAGACTTCTCGAAGATGCTAGCGTATTTTCTTCGTACGTGGGCGGATTCAAGGATGTGTTTCAATGTCCTGCGGGAGTACGAGGCTGGGGAGACACCGCAGGTGCTTTTGCACCAAGGTGGCTTCCCGGCACGCCCGCGAACCGCTCGTACCTAGAGCGGATATCAACAGCCAAATTTAACAGCGCCTACGAATAAAAAATTTTACTAAGCAAATACCTATTTTTATACTGACAATAATGATATAGTTAACATACTAAAGAAAACTCTCTTCACTAGTGAGTTCCTAAAGGAAAAAAAAGAAAGGAAAGTTATACTTCCCTTTCCGCCAACAAAGGGACACACGGAATCAAGCATTTAGAATATGTTAACATTAAACAAATACTTTTACAGGTGATGGTCTATGAATGATTTGTATGTTGACAAAGTTCTTATTGTCGAAGGAAAGTCGGATAAAAATCGGGTTAAAAACATCTTAAAGGAACCTGTTGAAATCATTTGTACAAATGGCACCATTAGTATCACTAAATTAGATGAATTGATTGATTTTCTTGAAGATAAGGAAGTCTACATTTTAGTTGATGCTGACGAGGCAGGCGAGAAACTTCGCAAACAGCTGAAAAGGGAGTTTCCACAAGCAGAACATCTATATATCGATCGGATGTATCGTGAGGTTGCAACAGCTCCAATTAAACACTTGGCAACAGTGCTTTTAAGCGCGAATATCGATGTTCATACTGAATACTTGGAAATGGGATAACAGCTTAATGAATGAATGGAATTTAAGTGACTTCTCTTCGTTCCTCGATCAACAGAAATCGGGGCTGGCTTATTTGTACACGCCTATGTGCGGTACCTGTCAATTGGCCTCCAAAATGCTCCAGGTTGTCGAGGAACTCGTAGAGATTGAAATCGGAAAAATGAATTTAAACTATTATGCGGAACTAGCAGAGAGATACAAAGTAGAGAGTGTCCCGTGCTTGCTCTTTATTGAAAATGGAGAGGTAAAGGACATGATGTATGCATTTCAATCTGTTCCGTATTTATTGGATAGAATTAAACAGGTTTTAGAGTAAAGCAGCTGCGTATAATAGTGGCTGCTTTTTGTGTTTCATGAGAAAGGGATCCTACGAAAGCCAAGAACGAATGCGCTAACTCTTTTCGTGTTTCCTTTATCTCAGTTGAAGCTCTCCAGCACACATTCAAGAACTTGCTCTTTTTTAATTGCGACATATTTCTCGGGAAATCATCATTTTTCTCTTTCCTGACATATTAATTGTCGAGCAAAAAACAAAGGAATACTGGAATCATTGCTGAATAGAATAGGTATAACTTTCATGAGCGGAGTGGTGGAAATGATTGAAGCCATTAATACCTTTTTACAGCAAGTTAAGGTCCGTGAACACATTGTTCCTTTAATTCAACAAGCTGATTTGCGGGTTAGTCTTCACTGCCACGCAGCCCCTGTACAATTAGTCATTAAAAACGGAGAGATCTTGATGCTGCATGATTCAGAGCAGCAAATCAAGCCAAACAATGTCATCTGGGGAAGCGCTCACGCCTTTGAGCTGCTTCTTGAAGGGAAAACAAGACTTAGGGAATTGGAGAGGAACGGTGATCTTAAAATTGAAGCATCATTAAGGATGATCCTCCTTTTGGAATCCATTTTTTATTTAACAAAAGCTCGGCAAGATTTTGCCAAAATCATCTAATAAAACGATTACAATTGAAGGAAGATTCAGATATTATTATTGCGATATTCTATCAATTCAATAAAATTCTTATCAAGAGTGGTGGAGGGAACTGGCCCAATGAACCCCGGCAACCGGTTAGAAACACGGTGCTAAATCCAGCAAAGCTTACGAGCTTTGGAAGATAAGAAGAGCGGCATCCTCCTCTTCTTATGAAGCTGGGGGTATTTTGTTGGAGGAAAATAGTTTTAAATAAAAAGGAGCGATTGTAATGGGAG
The DNA here is from genome assembly GCF_013248975.1 of Neobacillus endophyticus. GTDB lineage: Bacteria > Bacillota > Bacilli > Bacillales > Cytobacillaceae > Neobacillus > Neobacillus endophyticus. The sequence goes on along the minus strand of NZ_JABRWH010000001.1, from coordinate 571,437 downwards.
AGAATCAAAAGAAGTATCGTTTTGAAACATTAAGCGTTCATGGGGGATTAACACCAGATCCGGTAACTGGCGCACGAGCGGTACCGATCTATCAAAACAATGCGTATCAATTTAAAAATACGGAACATGCGGCAAATCTCTTTTCGCTGGCAGAACCAGGGTATATATATACTCGGATTCACAATCCAACGACAACTGTATTTGAAGAAAGAGTTGCATTATTGGAAGGCGGAGTGGGTGCCCTGGCAGTAGCCAGCGGTATGGCAGCCATTACACTGGCAATTTTAAACCTTGCCCAGTCAGGAGATGAAATTGTCGCGGCTTCCAATCTGTATGGCGGAACGTATAATTTATTTGCGGTGACTCTACCGAAATATGGAATCCATGTTAAGTTCGTTGACCCGGAAGATCCAGAAAATTACCGTGCTGCGATTACGGAAAAAACAAAGGCTGTGTTTGCCGAGACCATAGGAAATCCAAGTTTAAGAATATTAGATATTGAAAAAGTGGCCGAAATTGCCCATGAATTCGGTGTGCCGTTGATTGTTGATAATACATTTGCTACTCCCTATTTGTGCAGACCGATTGAACATGGTGCTGATATCGTCGTCCACTCTGCGACAAAATGGCTTTTGGGTAATGGCACCACAACTGGCGGCATTATTGTTGATGGCGGTAAGTTCGATTGGAATTCGCGGAAATTCCCGGGCTTTACGATACCAGATGCTAGCTACCATGATCTTGTCTATGCACAAGCGCTTGGACCAATTGCGTATATTATAAAAGCACGGGTCCAGTTACTTCGCGATCTTGGTCCAGCCTTAAGTCCGCAAAATGCCTTTCAGTTTGTGTTAGGGCTTGAAACGCTTCATGTACGAATGAAAGAGCATGTATCAAATACCAAAAAGGTTGTGGAATACTTGTTAAAGCATCCTGCAGTCCAGTGGGTTTCTTATCCGGGCCATCCTTCACATCCTGATTATGAGCTGGCGAAAAAATATTTGCCAAAAGGTGCAGGCTCAATGGTCGTGTTTGGTATTATAGGCGGCAAGGCGGCAGGAGCAAAATTAATCGATACGATCAAGCTTTGGGCTCATGTTGCCAATGTCGGAGACGCCAAAAGCTTAATTATTCATCCAGCAAGTACCACACACCAGCAACTCGATGCCGAAGGATTGATAGCTGTTGGGGTATCAGAGGATTTGATCCGACTCTCTATTGGAATCGAAAATGTAGAGGATTTGGTGGAAGATCTTGAATCTGCAATAGAAGTAGCGACGGGTTTATCTTCATTGAACACAAAAGTATAATATTACCACTTCGTGATTTGACGAAAATTGCAGAAAATTCCGTTGACACAAATTTTTATCCATGGTACGATAGCTTTCGTACTAAATGGATTGCGTTAAAACGAATTGAATATAGGATTGCTTTAAGCTCTTATCGAGAGAGGTGGAGGGATGTGCCCTATGAAGCCCGGCAACCGTCATTTATTTGAAATGGTGCCAATTCACACAAAGCATTTGCTTTGAGAGATGGGAGAAAGGATTGATTTATAATGCCTTTCTGCCTACGCAGAAAGGTTTTTTATTTTTCTAATATAAAGAATCATTCTTGAAAAACAGTCAAACCCTATATGTAAGCAATCTGGACAGAAAGCAGGTGATTTAGGTGATATCAATAAAAAATGTTCGAAAGATCTATCCTTCCAGACAGGGGCAGCTTACAGCAGTAGATGAAGTGAACCTGGAAATAAACGAAGGTGAAATCTTCGGAGTGATTGGTTATAGCGGTGCCGGTAAGAGTACTTTGATTCGAATGCTGAATGGTTTGGAACTGCCCTCTGAAGGAACTGTAACAGTAGCTGGACGTGAGATTTCAAAAATCAAAGGTGCTGAGCTCCGGAAAGCTCGCCAGGAAATCAGTATGATTTTCCAACATTTTAACTTATTGTGGTCAAGAACGGTAAGTCAAAATATCGCCTTCCCGTTGGAAATTGCCGGGGTACCCGCTGCCCAGCGCAAGAAAAAGGTGGAAGAACTGATTAAGTTAGTAGGACTTGAAGGCAGAGAGAATGCTTATCCTTCACAGCTGAGCGGCGGCCAAAAGCAGCGTGTCGGAATTGCTAGGGCGCTCGCGAATAATCCGAAAGTGCTGCTTTGTGATGAAGCAACCTCAGCGCTTGACCCGCAAACAACGGATTCTATTTTGGATTTACTGGTGGATATCAATAAGCGGTTAGGATTAACAATCGTATTGATCACACATGAAATGCATGTAATCCGAAAAATCTGCCACCGGGTAGCAGTTATGGAGAGCGGGAAAATTGTTGAACTTGGTCCGGTGTTAGATGTCTTTAAAAACCCTCAAGCACCAATTACCAAAAGATTCGTTCAACAAGTGACGGAGCCTGAAGAAACAAAAGATACGGCTGAGCATTTGCTCGAGCGCTATCATTCTGGACAGGTTGTCCAGCTAACCTTTATTGGGGAGTCAGCGGAACAGCCGGTAATTACTAATCTAATCCGGAATCATAATGTTACAGTAAATATCCTCCAAGGGAAAATTTCACAAACCCGAAGCGGTTCCTACGGCACTCTTTTCATTCATCTAGATGGTGATCAAGATGAAGTCAGCAAAGCTGTGGATTTCATTCGATCCCAGCAGGTTGGAGTGGAGGTGGTAAACAATGGATAACTATCATGCATTTAAAGATATTGATTGGCAGGGGATGTGGGATGCCTCGAAAGAAACCCTTTATATGTCGGGAATTTCCGTTGTGGCAACTTTTATTCTTGGGATTATCCTTGGATTGCTATTGTTCCTGACATCAGAGGGAAGTATGTGGCAAAATAAGCCGGTTAATATTGTGATTAGTGTCGTTGTCAATGTTTTTCGCTCTATTCCTTTTATTATTTTAATTGTTTTATTAATTCCATTTACAAATATGCTTTTTAAAACAATGATTGGTCCAAATGGTGCACTGCCAGCACTAATTATCGGTGCTGCTCCGTTTTATGCCAGAATGGTGGAAATCGGGCTAAGGGAAATTGATAAGGGCGTCATTGAGGCAGCGAAGTCAATGGGTGCAACTACAGGCACGATTATCTGGAAAGTATTGCTTCCGGAATCCATGCCAGCTCTTGTTTCCGGCATTACGGTTACGGCGATTGCTCTTGTCAGCTATACGGCAATGGCCGGGGTAATCGGAGCAGGAGGACTGGGGAATCTCGCCTATCTTCAAGGTTTTGAGCAAAACCGAAATGACGTAACATTTGTTGCGACAGTGATCATTTTAGTAATTGTATTTATTGTTCAATTTATTGGTGATGTTATTACCAAGAAATTAGATAAAAGATAAAAAATAAAAAGGAGAGTTCAACATGAAAAAGTGGGTTAGTTTATTTTTAGCATTATCCCTAGCGCTTGTATTAGCAGCTTGCGGAACATCATCATCAGACAAGTCACAAGGAAGCAGCAGCAAAGAAACAACATTAACTGTCGGTGCATCAGCTGTACCGCATGCCGAAATTTTAAAGCAGGCTATTCCGCTTTTAAAGAAACAAGGCATCAACTTGAAAATTGTTACATTCCAAGATTATATTTTGCCAAACAAAGCATTGGCTTCAAAACAACTTGATGCTAACTATTTCCAGCACATTCCTTATCTAGAGTCACAAAACAAACAATTTGGTTATAACTTTGTCAATGCTGGCGGTATTCATATTGAACCAATCGGTGTTTACTCTAAGAAATACAAAAAGTTAAGTGATCTTCCAGATGGCGCTCATATTCTTATGAGCAACTCTGTAGCTGACCATGGCCGTCTTCTTTCATTACTCGAAAATGCTGGTTTAATTAAATTAAAAGCTGGCATTGATAAAACAAAAGCAACACTTAAAGATGTTGCTGAGAATCCTAAACATCTTAAATTTGATGCTAATTATGACGCAGCATTACTGCCAAAAATTTATCAAAACGGCGAAGGTGATGCCGTATTAATCAATTCTAACTATGCCCTTCAAGCTGGCTTAAATCCAATGAAAGATGCGATTGCTCTTGAAGATAAGAATTCACCATATGTGAACGTTATTGCAGTTCGTAAAGGTGATGAAAATAAACCAGCAATCAAAGCACTTGTTGAAGTTCTACATTCCAAAGAAATTCAAAATTGGATTATTAAAAAATACGGTGGCGCAGTTGTTCCTGTCACTCAATAATATATAAATAGGTAGAAAATCGGAGAAAAGTCAGTGGAAGCCCGCTGGCTTTTCTTTATGCTTGATCGAAAAAGCAAAGCTTCAAGGGCAACAACGCTTTTCATTGCAATAAAGGCTCGCCTTTTTGCAAGCCTTTATTGCCTCTACATGATTTCACTCCAACAGGTGAAGAATAGAGATAAATTTGTTTAGAGTCTCCTTGGTAATTTTCCAGAATTAATGTATGATTTTATTCGGGTTATTTAATTAAAACGCTCTGTGAACCTTAGCTGTTAATATACGCTCTATCAACTGAGTGGCAAAATCAACAATGTGCTTTAACATTAAAAACAATCTTTATCCTCTTGACATTCTCATTTAGATGCAATTCAGTGAAAATAAGCAGTAGTTATCACTGCTTGGGAGTTGCTAATAGATTTCATTTGTTATAAGATTGTAATGAGAATAGATTGAGAATGAGTTTAGAATCGACTAGGATTCTTACGAGATAAAATTTTCGGAGGTTATAAATATGGCTGGATCAACTTTAACAATCAAAGACCTGCATGTGGCTATTGATGGGAAGGAAATTTTAAAAGGGGTTAACCTTGAAATAAAGGGTGGAGAAATTCACGCAATCATGGGTCCAAACGGAACTGGGAAATCTACATTATCATCTGCCATTATGGGCCATCCAAAATATGAAGTAACTGGCGGAAGCATCACCTTAGACGGCGAAAACGTCCTGGAAATGGAAGTAGACGAACGTGCACGTGCAGGCCTATTTTTAGCTATGCAATATCCAAGTGAAATTACAGGGGTTACCAATGCAGACTTCTTACGTTCTGCCATTAACGCCCGCCGCGGTGAAGGAAATGAAATTTCTTTAATGAAATTTATTCGTCAAATGGATAAGCAAATGGAATTCCTTGAAATGGATCTTGATATGGCACAGCGCTACTTAAACGAAGGCTTCTCAGGCGGGGAGAAAAAGCGTAACGAAATTTTACAGTTAATGATGTTAGAGCCGAAGATTGCGATCCTGGATGAAATTGACTCAGGACTAGATATCGATGCTCTTAAAGTTGTTTCCAAAGGTGTTAACCAAATGCGCGGCGAGAATTTTGGCTGCTTAATTATTACTCACTATCAGCGTTTGTTAAACTATATTACTCCTGACCATGTGCATGTGATGATGCAAGGCCGCATTGTAAAATCCGGCGGACCTGAGCTGGCACAGCGCTTAGAAGCAGAAGGTTATGAAGGGCTTAAGAAAGAGCTTGGAATCGAAGACGAAACGGTTGAACAAGAAGCGTAAGCGTTAGAGTTAGGAGGATAACAATGACAACGGAAATAAAATTACCACTTGATAAGGGAGCTGTCAGCTCATTTTCAAAAGAAATGAACGAGCCTGCCTGGTTTGCGGAACTTCGCCTAAAGGCTTTGGATCATTTCGCTGAACTGCCAATGCCTAAACCAGATAAAACAAAGATTGATAAATGGAATTTCACCCAATTCAATCAGCATACTGTAAAAAGTACTCCTTTCAGTTCACTAGCCGATCTGCCAGAAGCAGTAAAAGCATTAGTGGATACAGATGTAAAAAATCAAAATTTATATATCCAACGTAACCAGACGCCGGCTTTTCTTTCTATTTCTGAAGAGCTTAAGTCAAAAGGCGTTATTTTCACCGATTTATTTACAGCTGCAAAAGAGCACGGTGATTTATTGAAAAAATATTATATGACCCAAGCTATTAATGCAGATGAGCATCGTTTAACGGCTCTTCATGCTGCATTAGTAAATGGGGGAGTATTCCTATATGTTCCGAAAAACGTGGAAATTACAGAACCAATTCAAGCTGTTTTTGTCCAAGATGATGCGGAAGCTAATTTGTTTAACCATGTTCTTGTTGTCGCAGAAGATAACAGTGCTGTCCCATATGTTGAAAACTATATTTCCACAGTGGAAGAATCTAATACATTGGCGAATATCTTAACAGAGGTCATTGCAGGCGCCAATGCAAGAGTCCAATATGGTGCTGTTGACAGTTTGGAAAAAGGTGTGACCGTTTATGTGAACCGCCGCGGTGTTGCTGGAAGAGATGCTCGAATCGAATGGGCACTTGGTTTAATGAATGAAGGCAATACTATTTCTGATAATACGACAAACTTGCTTGGTGATGGTTCCATCGGCGATACCAAAACGGTAGTAGTTGGCCGTGGTGAGCAAAACGGCAATTTTACAACAAAAGTTGTTCACTTTGGTAAACATACATTGGCGAATATTTTAAAGCATGGGGTTGTTAAGGATAGCGCGACCGTGATTTTTAACGGTATTGGAAAAATTGAACATGGTGCGTCCAAATCCGATGCAGAACAAACTTCCCGTGTATTAATGCTAAGTGAGAAAGCGCGCGGAGATGCCAATCCAATGCTGTTAATTGATGAAGATGATGTTATGGCAGGCCATGCTGCATCTGTTGGCCGTGTTGACCCGATTCAACTTTATTATTTAATGAGCCGCGGAATATCAAAAACAGAAGCCGAGCGTTTAGTCATTCATGGTTTCTTGGCACCAGTAGTAAATGAGCTTCCAATTGAACATGTTAAGGCACAATTAACGGAAGTAATTGAAAGGAAAGTAAGATAATGAATATCACGGATATTCGTAAACAGTTTCCGATCTTAGACCAAGAAGTCAACGGTAAGCCTTTAGTATATCTTGACAGCTCGGCTACTTCCCAGAAGCCAATTCAAGTAATTGAAGCACTGGATCAATACTATCGGGGATACAATTCAAATGTCCACCGCGGTGTGCATACACTAGGGACAAAAGCAACTGATGCTTACGAAGGAGCACGTGAAAAGGTTCGTAAGTTCATTAACGCAAAATCGATTCAAGAAATCATTTTTACACGAGGAACAACAACTGCCCTTAACACGGTAGCATCGAGCTATGCGGCTGCCAACCTTATGGAAGGCGACGAAATTATCATTACGTATATGGAACACCACAGCAATCTGATTCCATGGCAGCAAGTGGCGAAGAAAACGGGTGCACAGTTAAAGTACTTCCCGCTTCAGGCGGATGGTACATTGTCATTGGATGATGTCCGAGCTACCGTTACGCCAAATACAAAGATTGTAGCGGTAACGCAAGTATCAAATGTTCTCGGAACCATCAATCCGATTAAAGAAATCGCGCAAATTGCTCATGAAAATGGGGCGATCATCGTGGTTGACGGCGCGCAAAGTGCACCGCACATGAAGATTGATGTTCAAGATTTGGACTGTGACTTCCTTGCTTTCTCTGGGCATAAAATGTGTGCCCCTACGGGAATCGGTGTTCTATATGGAAAAAGAGAACTGCTTGAAAATATGGAGCCAATTGAGTTTGGCGGCGAAATGATTGATTTTGTTGAATTATATGATTCAACATGGAAAGAGCTGCCGTGGAAATTTGAAGGTGGGACACCTATCATCGCTGGAGCGATTGGTCTCGGTGCAGCTATCGATTTCTTAACTGAAGTTGGCTTGGATCAAATTCTGGAACATGAACATAAGCTTGCAGCATATGCTTTAGATAAGCTGTCTTCTGTTGAAGGTATTACAATTTACGGACCAATGGATCCGGCAAAACGCGGCGGTCTTGTTACATTTAATATTGAAGACGTTCATCCGCATGATGTTGCCACTGTTTTGGATGCGGAAGGAATCGCGGTTCGCGCTGGCCACCATTGCGCACAGCCGTTGATGAAATGGCTAAAAGCTTCTGCAACAGCACGTGCCAGCTTTTACCTGTATAATACAGAAGAAGATATTGATAAACTCGTTGAAGGGCTTGTCAAAACAAAGGAGTATTTCAGCGATGTCTTCTAATTTAGATGCACTTTATCGAAGAGTAATTATGGATCATTATAAAAAACCCCGCAATCGCGGGATTTTAGAAGATGGCAACCATACGATAAATATGAACAACCCTACTTGCGGCGACCGTATTCAGCTAACCTTTAAGGTGGAAAATGGAATGGTGGAGGACGCCCGCTTCGAGGGAGAAGGCTGTTCCATTTCGATGTCCTCAGCATCGATGATGACAGAAGCCATTAAAGGAAAAAAAGTAGAGGATGCTTTAAAGCTTTCCAAAATTTTTTCTGATATGATGCTAGGAAAAGAATATGACGACGAAGTAGATTTAGGCGATATTGAAGCACTTCAAGGTGTTGCCAAATTTCCAGCTAGAATTAAATGTGCTACATTGGCATGGAAGGCTATGGAAAAAGGCTTGAAGAACGAGGAACAAGAATAGAACGGCCTGAAGGGATTCCCTGATCCGTTTACGAAATGGAGGAACTCGACAATGGCAAAAAAAATGCCTGAGATCGGTGAATATAAATATGGTTTTGCCGATAAAGACGTTTCCATCTTTAGATCCAAACGTGGTTTAACACGTGAAATCGTGGAAGAGATTTCAAAAATGAAGGGTGAGCCTCAATGGATGCTTGACTTCCGTTTGAAATCATTGGAAATTTTCTACAGCAAACCAATGCCTCAATGGGGCGGAGATTTAAAATCATTAAACTTTGATGAAATTACTTACTATGTCAAACCTTCTGAGAAGTCCGAGAAGTCTTGGGATGAAGTACCAGAAGAAATTAAGGCTACATTCGATAAACTTGGGATTCCAGAAGCAGAACAAAAATATCTTGCTGGGGTATCTGCTCAATACGAATCTGAGGTTGTTTACCACAATATGAAAGAGGATCTTGAAGAATTAGGTATCGTCTTCAAAGATACTGATTCTGCGCTTAGAGAGAATGAAGATCTTTTCCGCGAGCACTGGGCGAAAGTAATCCCGCCAACTGATAATAAATTTGCGGCGCTAAACTCTGCTGTTTGGTCCGGCGGTTCCTTCATTTATGTTCCGCCAGGTGTGAAAGTGGATACGCCATTACAGGCCTATTTCCGCATTAACTCTGAAAACATGGGCCAATTTGAAAGAACATTAATCATCGTTGATGAAGGTGCACATGTACACTACGTAGAGGGCTGTACAGCACCAGTATATACAACAAACTCCCTTCACAGTGCTGTTGTAGAGATTATTATTAAAAAAGACGCTTACTGCCGTTATACAACGATTCAAAACTGGGCTAATAACGTGTTTAACCTCGTTACAAAGCGCGCAGTTTGCGAAGAAAACGCAACTATGGAATGGATCGACGGCAACATCGGTTCAAAATTAACAATGAAATATCCGGCTGTTATTTTAAAAGGCGAAGGCGCACGCGGTATGACACTGTCAATCGCCATTGCTGGTAAAGGGCAAGTCCAGGATACTGGTTCGAAGATGATCCATTTGGCTCCAAATACGTCTTCTACGATTGTATCGAAATCCATTTCGAAGCACGGTGGAAAAACAAACTATCGCGGGTTGGTACATTTCGGCCGCAAAGCAGATGGTGCGCGTGCAAACATCGAGTGCGATACATTGATCATGGATAACCTGTCTACTTCTGATACGATTCCATATAACGAAGTATTAAATAACAATATTTCACTTGAACACGAAGCAAAGGTTTCCAAAGTTTCGGAAGAGCAGCTGTTCTATTTAATGAGCCGCGGTGTTTCTGAACAGGAAGCAACTGAAATGATCGTTATGGGCTTCATCGAGCCATTTACAAAAGAACTTCCAATGGAATATGCCGTTGAAATGAACCGTCTGATCAAGTTTGAGATGGAAGGCTCTATTGGGTAATAAATGTGTAATAAGAGAGGCCCGCTTGCTGGAATTCAGCAGGCGGGTTTTTTGTCCGATAGGGAAGAATTCCTTTCCTATAAAGGTTAAAGGAAACTACACCTCTGTCTTTCTGCCGGGCTGGCCAGTCGGCGAGTTTCCTTTAATAAGAAGGGAGTAATTGGTGAATTGGTGGTTAACTGTAGGATGATCAGTAATCATACATTAAAATACTTATTGCTGCAAAGCCAAATAACTGTTAGCTATCTATCGTCAAATAGAATTTGATACAGCGGAAAGCACTAGTCCTCTATCAACTAATCCTTCATTCTTGCCGTTTAGCCCGCTTCCCCTACATATGCTATTATTAAAAAAGGAGGTGTTTTCCAGTGATCTATATTGGCGTAACAGGCTGGGGAGATCATGATTGTTTATATCCTTGGCCAATCTCTCCCAAGGATAAATTAAAAGAGTATGCCGGACATTTTCCTGCTGTTGAAGTCGACTCTGCATTTTATGCTATTCAGCCAAAACGCAATGCTGTGAAATGGGTTAGTGAAACACCGAATAGCTTTCAGTTCATTGTTAAAGCCTATCAAGGAATGACAGGGCATATGCGCGGTGATATTCCCTTTGAATCAAAACCGCAGATGTTTCAAGCTTTTAAAGAATCACTCGAGCCCTATCAAGAGAAAGACAAACTAGCCATGGTTTTATTCCAATTTCCGCCATGGTTTGACTGCCGCCGCGAAAATGTAGAATATTTAAGATGGTGCCGGCAAGAAATGGGTGACGTGCCATGTGCCCTTGAATTTCGGCATCAGTCATGGTTTACGCCGCAGTACCGCCAGAGAACACTCGATTTTATGACGGCTGAAAAATGGATTCACAGCATTTGTGATGAGCCGCAATCTGGCGAAGGCTCCATACCTGTAGTTTTACATTCAACAGACACTGAAAAAGTGCTTGTAAGGTTCCATGGCCGTAACACTTATGGCTGGCAGAAGCGAAATGCTGAAAACTGGCGAGATGTCCGATATCTCTATCGTTATAATTATGAAGAACTGCTGGAATGGGCTGGGTGGATTAAAAAACTTGCAACAGACTGCAGCCACGTTTACCTGCTCTTTAATAACAATTCCGGCGGAGATGCAGCAGACAACGCGAAAGAAATGATCAACATTTTGCAAATTGAATACGAGGGACTGGCTCCTAGACAGCTGGATTTATTTTAATAAGCAACAGCAAAAGAAGGTGAGCTCATGGAATGGTTAATCATTGTCTTGGTAGGGATACTAGCCAGCTCAGTCGGATCGCTGATTGGAATGGGTGGAGGAATTATTGTTGTTCCAGGGTTACTCTATTTATCCACATTACCTGGATTCAGCCATCTTACTCCTCAGGTGGTGGTAGGTACTTCACTGTTTACGATGATTTTTACCGGGTTATCATCCACATTAGCTTATATGAAACACAAAACAGTGGATTACAAAAGCGGCTTTATATTTCTAATTGGCAGTGGCCCTGGTAGTATCCTTGGGGCTTGGGCAACTGAAAAATTAAATTTACACTCCTTCAATATCTATTTTGGGATTTTCATTTTACTTGTTTCTTTTGTCCTCGTCATCAAGGGAAAATTAAAGCCCCATCCGTTTCGTAAAGATCATGGAATCATCAGGTCTTTCAAAGATAATAGTGGAAACACATACGAATATGGCTTTAACCCTTTTTTAGGTGCGGCAATCTCCTTTGTTGTTGGATTTTTATCTGGCGTTTTCGGCATCGGCGGCGGCTCGCTAATGGTACCAACCATGATTTTATTATTCTTTTTCCCTCCACACGTGGCAACGGCCACTTCAATGTTCATGATTCTTCCTACGTCCATATTGAGCTCTATTGCACATATTGCAATGGGAAATGTCAATTGGCTTTATGCTATGGCATTGGTTCCGGGGGCATGGTTAGGGGCGAAGGCCGGGGTGTTTTTAAATACTAGATTAAAAAGCAAAACGATTGTCTTGATTCTTCGAACTATTCTTGTTATTGTGGGGATACGTTTAATATATGAAGGAATAGCAGGGTAAAGTTAAAAATGGAAACGATACATATTTATCATACCAATGATATTCATAGCCATCTTGAAAATTGGCCGCGGATTCGGCAGTTTTTAAAAAAGGAAAAAGAACGCCATCAACAGACCGGAGATCAGGTGTTTCTTTTCGATATTGGGGATTTTATTGATCGCTGGCATCCTTATACTGAGGCAACTCTAGGAAAAGGGAATATTGAATTCTTGAATGAATGTCAATATAACGCCGTTGCCATTGGAAACAATGAAGGGGTTAATCTGGCGCATGACGATTTAAATCACCTTTATGATCATGCTAAATTTGATATTTTGACAGCGAATCTTTTTCAAAAAAACGGCAATTATCCGGACTGGATAAAGCCATATATGGTCTATCAGACAGCTCAGGGTACTAAAGTCGGTGTAATTGGGTTAACTGCCTATTTCGCTCACCTATATGAATTACTAGGCTGGAAGCTGACAGAACCTTTTTCGGAGCTGAAAAAGTGGATTCAACCATTAAGAAAAATGGCAGATGTAGTCATTCTGCTGTCTCATTTAGGCATCCATGATGATGAGCGAATTGCGGCAGAATTTCCTGAGATTGATGTTATTTTAGGAGCTCACACCCATCACCACCTTGATATAGGTAAACGGATCGGCAATTCGATTATTGGTGCCGCAGGAAAGTATGGCCACTATGTTGGCCATGTCACATTAACTCTAAATAACCAGAAGCAAATTACGGCTAAAAATGCACTTCTTTATGTGGAAAAGGACCTTCCTTCAGTTGAGAATGAGGACGAAATCGTTCATTCTTTTTTAGACAAGGGAAGAGAAATGCTTCAAAATCATGTTATAACGCTAAAGCAGCCGCTGGAAAGTGATCCGTTTAGGGAAACAGAATTGGCTCTTATTTTATGCCGGGCTATAAGGGAATGGTGTAATGCGGATTGCGCAATGTTAAATGCGGGCCTTCTGCTCGGCCCATTAGCAAATGAAGTGACGGACTATGACCTGCTGTCCATTTGCCCTCACCCAATAAATCCATGTGTTGTCGATCTTACGGGTAAGGAGCTGCTCGAAATTATATCAGAAACAAAAGATCAAAATTTAGTGAAAAAACATATTAAGGGTTTGGGTTTTAGAGGAAGTGTCTTAGGCATTTTCGTTTTTGACCAGATTAGTTTTGTTCAAGATAAAGTGTTGATTCATGGTGAAGAAGTAAATTTGGAAAAAAATTATACGCTGGCTCTTCCTGATATGTTCACGTTCGGCCATTTCTTTAAAAATGTTTTACCGCATAAGGAAAAGAATTATTTCTTGCCGGAATTCCTGCGGGATATATTAAAATGGAAGTTCCAGATGTAGTCCACACGCTTTTTCCGCTCTTTTCATAATGTGATAAGAGGAAAGGAGTGTGGAGCTTTTGATAGATATTTCACCTGTTACTATTAACGGTTATACGTTTTTAGCTGTTACGGTGTTATTGCCTAAAACTACATTGCTTGCCGTGACAAACGATAAAGGATATATCATGTGCGGCGCATTGGATGTCGGTCTATTAAATGATAAGTTGAGGGATCGGCGGATTATTGCTGGCAGGGCAGTAGGTGTAAGAACCATCGAGCAGCTGTTAAATGCCCCGTTGGAATCCGTCACATATGAGGCCGAAGAATTGGGAATTCACAAAGGTATGATCGGTAAGGATGCCTTGTTGAAAATGATTTAAAGCCTGCTGCCACCAGCAGGCTTTTCTCATATTTGTTTATCTGCTTCTTCGCAGCTCCATTCTCTCCATCCGTTTCCATTTGGCTAAATGCGGATAAGGGTCAAATGACCATTCGGTGATTCCATTGTCCCTATACATGCCATAGTGCAAATGAGGAGGAAATTTGCCTGATGTTCCTGGAGGTCCATAGCCTGAGCTCCCTACTCCGCCAATAATCATACCTGGTTCTACTATTTGCCCAACATGCAGATTAGGGGCAAAGCCGCTGAGATGAGCGAAGTAATGATACGTGTTATTAATATCGCGGATGCCGATTCTCCAGCCTCCAAATTTATTCCAGCCTTTCATTTCGATAATGCCGTAACAGGTTGCCCGGACAGGGACACCGTAGCCGGCAAAGATATCAGTTCCCTCATGCATTCTACGCCCTCCCCAGCCGCGGGCATCTCCCCATGTGCTGCGATAACTGTGATTGGAACGCAGCGGAACAGGAAACACCTGCCTATCCAGATTGAGACGTCCAAAATGACGATACATTTGTGCTTTACCTACAATAATTCCCACCGTTTTATCACGATGATAGTAATTCCAAAGCCCAATTTTGATATTATCATGGTCAACGCCATAAGATGTCAGATAATGGGCGAAGGCGTATAACACGTCATCATCATTTTTCTCGCTCGCCTTGCCATCACCATCGCCGTCGACCCCCATCCCACCAAAAAACTGTATGATGGCAGGATTTTCTTCCTGTAGGTTAGGGTTAGCGTAGCCTGACCATTTGTTAGGAGGGATATAAATACCGATAAGACTGTCCGGCTTTGGCAAATCTCGCCGAACCTGGCGGATACTTCTTTCATATTGATCAACAGCCGCTAAATAATACCAAGGAATATTGGTTACGGCTTCGATTTTTTTATAAAGCTTCATTCTCTCCTGATTTGGATCCTGGTCATTTGCATGAGCATCCCTGACAGCCACTGTTAACGTAAAGAATATAAGAAAAGTACCAGTTATAAGAATAGCCCGCACTAAAAGGATCCTCCTTCCCGTTCATGTACAAATTTAGTTTATGAATTCTCCAATTTTTCATTATCGCTAATAATTGGAAACGCTAAATTTGCTTTCTGAGTGATTGCCTTGCTTGTCGTTCTGAAAACAGTATGATAAAGTGACAACAGAAGAGTTCAACTGTATACATTAGGTAGGGGTGCAGAAATGAGTAACAAAGATGAAATTCTTAGAAAACCGGAATGGTTAAAAATAAAATTAAATACAAATGAGTCTTATACAGGCTTAAAAAAATTAATGCGTGAAAAAAATCTACATACCGTTTGTGAGGAAGCACGGTGTCCGAATATCCATGAATGCTGGGGAGTAAGACGAACAGCAACCTTTATGATCTTAGGTGACGTATGTACACGTGCTTGCCGCTTTTGCGCTGTAAAAACGGGACTGCCGACGGAATTAGATTGGAAAGAGCCTGAAAGGGTTGCTGATTCTGTGCAAATCATGAACTTAAAGCATGTTGTTGTGACAGCTGTAGCCCGAGATGACTTAAAAGATGGCGGTGCTGCTGTATTTGCTGAAACCGTTCGGGCGATCCGCAGGAAAAATCCATTTACAAGTATTGAAGTTCTTCCATCCGATATGGGCGGAAAGGAAGAGAATTTGCAAATCTTAATGGATGCAAAACCAGATATCCTTAATCATAATATCGAGACAGTCAAAAGGCTGACCCCAAGAGTCAGAGCCCGTGCTAAATACGATCGCTCTCTTGAATTCCTGCGCCGGGCAAAAGAAATGAATCCTTCCATCCCAACAAAATCGAGTCTGATGGTAGGGCTTGGTGAAACGAAAGAAGAAATTCTTGAAGTGATGGATGACTTAAGAGCCAACAATGTAGACATCATGACAATTGGGCAATATCTACAGCCGACAAAAAGCCATCTCAAGGTTGTAAAATATTACAGTCCTGATGAATTTAAAGAGCTGCAAGAAATTGCCCTTAGCAAAGGCTTCAGCCACTGTGAAGCAGGTCCGCTTGTCCGCTCATCCTATCATGCTGATGAGCAGGTCAATGCTGCTGCCAAGCACAAGCAAATGCTTGGCGAAAAAGATGCTCAGCAGGCGTAAATCATTTTTTTATATCCATTTCGAACCAAATAAAACTCGCAACGGGCGAGTTTTATTTGGTTTTATTCATATATGGACGGTTTAATGTATGATCATCAGATGTCAGGCCATTTTCATCCTCAAGATCGTTCATTGTTGAACCCTGTGGGGACTTTTTCATTTGATTAATAACATGGTTAACGGCATTGCGTGCATTTCGGCTTGTGGAATGCAAAGATGCCAAGTTTTCTACATCGCGTCTTAAGTGCTTATTGTCTGTCACATAAACATGATAAAATCTTGGGACAACAGACATGGCAGTTTTCTTCACTTGGTCGGCAGTTAAATTGCGATCTTTTGAATCCGTATCATAGGCAACCAATACATCCTGGTCGGTGACAAGGGTTGAAACATCATGAACATTTGGAATATTAACACTTTGTTTACTAATAACGTGTGCCACCTGTTCGCGGTCCAAAGCTGTAAACGATTGATTTGCCGTATTGTCATTCATCACGGGGCTCTTTTGGTGACGAACAAAGCCATAACCTGTCGTAACGTCCCGCACCCCTTGGCTTCCGCCTTCTCTATAAAGTTCATAGCGTTTTTTGTTCACATTAATGGTATTGTCGCTTTCCCGATACATATCGTTTTTCCCTGTATCCTGGGCGCATCCGGTAAGTGCCATAATCGTACATAATCCGATGACTATGACCAATTTTTTCAATTTGAACACCTCCTATTTTTAGAATAGCCAGCACAAATATTTTTTTTCTTAGTAATTGATGGGGAATCGGTTATAATGAGAATTAGATTTGCTGGTAAAATTGAGGTGATAATCCATGATTGTTCTAAACAATACGAATTATGAATTGGTACAGGAATACCGGAACGGTTTTAATGAGGAAGCCTTAAAGGCAAGATATAGTGACATATTATCCAGATATGATTACATTGTAGGGGACTGGGGCTATAATCAGCTTCGCCTGAAGGGATTCTTTGATGATCAGAATCAAAAAGCAACGTATGATACGAAGATCAGCACGTTAAGTGAATATCTCTATGAATTTTGCAATTTTGGCTGTGCTTATTTTGTTTTAAAAAAATTAAAGAAATAATAAGTCGGCATGTGTTTGATGTAATAAAGAAAACTCGCCGATTGGCTATCTTGGCAGGGCGAAGACAAAGACTTAGTTGCCCTTATGCCTGATAGGAAAGTTTATACTTTCCGACCAGAAAAAAGCGGAAACGCCTAGTGCGTTTCCGCTTTTTAATCTTGTTCATTACTAAGCCGATATGGCGACTGCACATCGGAATCCGTGTCATCATGAGTTGGATGAGATCCTTCCATTTGTCGTGGCATTTCCTGATGCAACGATTTATTTTCATAATTGAATGGAGTATATCGGCGCTGGCCCTCTTTCCAAGGTGTACTCTTAAGCTCGACTGGCTCATCTTTTCTAAACGCCGAACCTGCAGGCCCTTCAGGAAATTCCTCAGCCGTTAAATAATTTCTCCGTTTTTCTACATTACCGAAATCTGTATATTTTTCAGAATCATGATCCGCCATGTACTTCACCTCTTACCTTTATTATGGCAAACGGTGGGGGAAAACATGTGAAACGATCTAAACCAATTCGATTAAGAAGGATCTTAGTTCCTCCGCTTCACTTTCATTTAATTGAAAGGCATACTCTAGATAGCCCTCTTCCTGCAAATCATCTTGGCCAATAATGGCAAAGCGGTTCCCTTGCATGTCCAAAACAAGTGATTTTCCGTAGTGGCGGCTTGTTTGGACAATCGCTAAATCAAAACGTTGATTCTCACCAACGAAACTTACAAATCTTGTTTTTGTATCTTCCTTGTCATCATATAGAAAAAAACGCTCTGTCATATCAGCAATCTCCTTTTAAATCTTATTTCAGCCTTCTTCTCTATAGTATCAAATTCTGGAGAAAGAAGGGAGTCTAGAGTTTTTTATGGTTTTTTTAGAAAAAAATTCTTAGATAAACGCGAAGGCTGTCAAATTATGCTACAATATAACTAAGTGCGCAAAAGTGACTTCTTGAGAGGTGGAAAGTATGGTCCGTCGTTACATGGATAGAGCAAAACGTGCCCTGCAATGGGGGAGAATTTTATTTCCTCTTTCTTCGTTACGTTATTATCCGCCTCAATTTATTTTGCGCGACCCTGTCTTTGAGGGGGTTAAGGCAGCCTTCATCTCTGGCTGTGAAGTAGCTGTCATTGTTTTTAAATTAAAAAATTTGGAAATGATGGCAGATGAGCAGGGGAAACATCAGCATTTAATATTTGTAAAAAAATTAAAAAGACTGTTCCGAATTGCGGTAGAACAGGAATTAACTACAGAAGAAATTATTACGCTACATGATTATTATGGTGACGGTTTCACTTTAATAATTAAAGTAGATTATGACAGTTGCTCTGCCTCAGATTTAGAATTTTTAACAAAAAAAATTGCTTATAATGTGGAAGAAAACTTGTTAAAATCATATCCTTCTTTCCAGATAGGTTTTCAAACGGGCTTTATGTTTGTTGAAAAAAACCGGATCTCGATTCAAGATTCCATTGCCGAAGCACATAGACAAGCGATTACAATGGCTGAAAAGAGAGTAAAGTCTGAAAATAATGATATGATTTATGCCATGAATGAAATAATATCGAAAAAAAATATTACACTTCTTGCTCAGCCAATTATGGACGTGGAAACATCCGAAATTCGCGCCTGGGAAATACTTACAAGAGGACCTCGAGGCACGGTATTGGAAAGCCCTTTATCACTGTTTTCAGTTGCAAGGCAGCTTGGAATGCTATATGACCTGGAATTGATGGTCATTGAAAAGGCTTTTGAACAGATCAAAGTGACCAAATGCCGTGAAGATATTTATGTGAATTGCACTCCGCCAACGCTGGGAAATATTCGTTTTACCCGGGATTTAAAAGAAATTATGGAGAGGTATCCAAGTATTTCTCCCTCGAAGATTACATTTGAAGTAACCGAAAATGATTCCATCGAAGGGTTGAAAAACTTTATTTATAATATAAGATTGCTCAGGCTTATGGGTTTCCGGATCGCCATGGATGATACAGGTGCCGGATATTCCAACTTAAATTCCATCAGCAATATTATGCCGGATATTATTAAAATTGATCGTGCCGTCATTCAAAATATTGATCAAAATTCTTTAAAAGAATCCATCCTGAAAGGTCTGCTGCTGGTTGCTAGAGAAGCTGGGTCTCTGGTAGTGGCAGAAGGAATTGAAAGGGAGGAAGAGACGGTTGTCTTAAAGAGACACAATGTCGATTTGGCACAAGGGTATTTTTATTCGCCTCCGACGATGTTAAGTGGCAGGACCACCTAGACCATTCAAGAAAGAAGTGAAAAGCATGTATTTTGTTGACCGTGCTAAAGTTGAAGCAACGCTCGTCTATTTAGAAAAGCAAATTAGTCTATTTTCAAGTCAAAGCAATTGGCAGACACCGTTAGAAATCGCAGCACTGGAACGAATCACGCAAATGATGCTGGAGTCTGTCCTTGATGTTGGAAATGCTGTCATTGACGGATTTATTATGCGCGATCCAGGGAGCTATGAGGATATCATTGATATTTTAATGGATGAGAAGGTTGTTTCTGGAGAAACAGGCGGCAGTTTAAAAACACTGATCCTTTTCCGTAAACAGCTTGTGCAATCATATACAGAAATTAATCATCAGCAATTAATAGAAGAATTCACAAAACATTTGCCAGCTTTAAGCCTTTTTTCCGTTAATGTCCGGGATTTCCTTACTAACGAGCTAGGACCGGTTTCGGCTTTCAAAAATTAATCCATTAGACCGTACAGGTGGTCTTTTTTATATTTACCAGGCCTTGTTAAAATGTATTTTTACACTAGTTGTGCCTAAAGCAGAAATAAACAGCACCAAACTAAAAGGAGTGAAGTGGTATGAAAAAATATAAAGGTTATTTAATTGATTTGGATGGAACCATGTACAAAGGATCGGAACGAATTGAAGCAGCATCCGATTTTGTTAAAAAGCTGAAAACAAAAGGAATTCCTTATTTATTTGTTACGAATAACTCATCTCGCACACCAGCACAGGTAGCAGAGAAGCTGAATGACTTTGATATTCCGGCCAATGAAGAATTAGTTTTTACAACGAGTCAGGCGACAGCGAATTATATTTATGGAATAAAAAAAGATGCTTCTGTATATGCCATAGGAGAAGAAGGAATTCTTACGGCGTTGGAAGAAAAGGGATTTTCCTTTGCAGGCGAGCATGCTGATTTTGTGGTAATGGGAATTGATCGAGCCATCAATTATGAAAAATTAGCTGTGGCCTGTCTGGCAGTCCGAAATGGCGCGACATTCATTTCTACCAATGGAGATATCGCATTGCCTACAGAAAGAGGGCTGCTCCCGGGAAATGGCTCACTGACGTCGGTGGTTGCTGTTTCTACACAGACTAAGCCAATATTTATCGGCAAGCCAGAATCGATCATAATGGAGCAAGCATTGAAGGTAATCGGAACGGCTAAGGAAGATACATTGATGGTTGGGGATTTTTATGATACTGATATTTTGGCGGGAATAAATGCTGGAATGGATACGCTGTTAGTTCATACAGGAGTCACTACGAAAGAATTGCTGGCAGGTTATGACCGCAAGCCAACCTATGCCATCGATACATTGGACCAGTGGGAGGTATAAGATAGAACGGATGAGGAAAGACCTCATCCGTTTTTTTTAGTCGATAGGAAGTATAACGTTCCAATCATTAGGCATAAGTGCACTAAGGAATGCTTCGTGGGCATTAACTTCGCATTCGAAAAGCTGTGCTTTTCGGCGAATTACGCCTCTGTCTTCGCCCTAGCGGCCTCGGCAGTCTGCGAGTTTTCTTTACGTTTCCTTATCCACACCTGCAGCCCTGTGCGCAAGCCGGCTTGAAGCCGCTGCAGCAATTGCTCCTACGATGTCATCTAGAAAAGTATGGCATTCTCCTGTTGATTTATCATTTAGCCGTGCTAAGATTCCTGGCTTTTGTTTGTCAACATAGCCGTAATTGGTAAATCCGATTGATCCATATACATTTACAATAGCAAAAGCAAGAATTTCATCGATGCCATACAGACTTTCATCTGTTTCAATGATAGATTGAAGCGGTTCCTCCAGCATTTTTTTCTCTGCCAATACATCCAATTGGATCCCGGTGATAATCGCGTTTTGCACCTCTCTTTTGGATAGGACGCGTTCCACATTCGCAATGCAATCCTCAATTTTTAAATTTTTATGATACTTTTCCTGTAAGTAATAGACTAAATCAGCAATATCGCGAATCTCAACGCCTCTTTCTTTGAGCCATTTTCTTGCTGTTTCTTCTGTCAGATTTACAATATTATGATCTGCCATATCTAATCACCTTTTCTTTGGTTTTCCACTATATTTATACTCCTTTCCATAACATATGCAATTTTTACAAAATCATTTCCTTTCGAATCACTTCTTTCCTGCTCGATCAACAATATTTCTAATTCCCTTTCATATACTTGTTTTAAGATGTAGAGGAAGGTTGAGGTGGCAGAATGCTTCAGAAAATGCTTGAGACGCAATACGGGATTACAGCACAGGAACAAATTAAGCTGGATCGTTTTGACGCATTAACAGGGAATGGATGGTTATATATTATCTCTAAGCCTTTGGGCAGAGAAGAAGAGGATTTGACAGAGCTTGAGAAGATATCCCGTCATTTAAGAGATTATGGGGATCAAAATGCGCCTATGTTCTTACAGTCGAAGGATGGGAAATTCGTGACTACATGGGAACAGACGCAATATTGTGTCTTGGCCAATCGCAAGGTAGAACAGCAGAAAAGGATGAAACTGGGCAGGAAATTAGCAAGATTCCATGAGCGCGGCAGGCAAGTCCCATTTCAGGTAGAACGCTCAAGCAGAATTGGGCAATGGAAAGGGCTGTGGGAAAAGCGGCTGGAGCAAATGGAGAAGGTATGGAATGGTCTATTGTTTCAAACACCTGAGAATGAATTCGAGCAATTATTTATCGAATCGTTTCCCTATTACATGGGATTAACAGAAAACGCCATTCAGTATCTTGTGGACACAGAAATAGATATTGAACCCTCTGAAACCGATAACGGGACGGTATGTCATGAACGATTCAACCAAAAAACCTGGGCATCCAATCCCTATTTTATCAAAAATCCATTCGATTGGGTTTTCGATCATCGGAGCCGTGATTTGGCTGAGTGGACAAGGGAAAGGTATTTTCATAACAACCAAACCTATGATGTGGATGTAAAAGGATTTTTTGATGAATATCAAAGTATTTCACCATTGTCTCCATTTTCCTGGAGGCTGTTATACTCACGCTTAATCTTCCCGCTTCATTATTTTGAATGTATTGAGAATTATTATAGTACCCAATCTGAGCAGGGAAGAAAGCTGTTGGAGGAGCAATTAGGGAAAATAATAAGACAATCATCAGAGTATGAAAAATTTTTAGCTGGGTTTTATCCTGTTTCAGGTGCACCGATTCATCTTTTAAATCTTCCGCAGCTCGAATGGTTATACCAATAAAAATAAAAAGCGATTGCCGTATTAGGCAATCGCTAATTTTTCAGAATACTTGTTCTACTTCTTGAACACCCGGAACCTCTTCTAAAAGAGCTCTTTCAATTCCGGCTTTAAGGGTGATGGTAGAGCTTGGACATGAACCGCAGGCACCTAGCAAACGCAGTTTCACAATACCATCCTCAACATCAACTAATTCGCAATCCCCGCCATCGCGAAGAAGAAATGGACGCAATTTATCTAATACTTCTTGTACTTGTTCAACTATTTCACGGTTTTCCATTTGATCGACTCCTTTCCTAATCATATTATACTGACATTGGCGGTGAAAATCCATTATCGAAACATATGTTGAGAAAACATTTTCTTCTTTTTTAGTATGTGAATATTGTAAACTAAAAGAAAAACGTTAGGGATGGTTATATGGAATTTTCAGAAGTGGAAATTGTTCTTTACGGTGCTGAGCAAGTGTGTCCAAGCTGTGTGAACCTGCCCTCTTCAAAAGAAACCACTGAATGGCTTGAAGCAGCCATTGCAAGAAAGTTTCCTGGTCAGCCTTTTAAAATTACCTATGTGGATATTCACCAGCCGCCAGAGGAATGGGCAAAATCTCAATTTGCAAAAAGAGTCATTGAAGAAGACATGTTCTATCCAGTAGTCGTTATTAAGGATAAAGTGGTTGGAGAAGGGAATCCTCGGCTTAAAACCATTTTTTCTGAACTAGAGAAGTATGGTTATAAAGCATAAAAAAACACCAAATTGTAAGATGATGCTTCTTATGAGAGAGGCACTAGATGAATCAAATCACTTTTATTCTGTTCTATTTCTTATGAATAACAAAAGTTTAACCATAAAAATAGGCAGCTTCAGCTCCGATAAGTATCGGGCTTAAGCTGCCTTAGAAAACAATTAGATCAAGAGGAACTCTCTTTTATCTTATCCATTATGGAACTTATACATCCAAAGAACACCGGATTTTAGCAGTCTTGCTACCCGTCCTGTAATCGCACGGTCTGCCATCATTCCGAATCCATGCTTTTTACCAAGGGAACCAAGAACACCTTTTAACTTAATTGGCGGGAATGAAGCAGGTGGTTCTTCGCCGTTCCAACGCTTCTTTAAAACCTCGACAATTTGAACAGCTTGCCCTTCTGCAAGCTGGGCACTTGGTGCATGCGGCAGACTTGCGCAGTCTCCAAGAATGAAAATGTGTTCATCTTCTGGTAAATAATGTTGAGGAGTGATGACCATTCTGCCTGAACGGTCCTTTTCCCCTTCGATTTCCTGTACAATCTTATTGGCTTGAATCCCGGCAGTCCAGACAATAACGTCGCAATGGATTGGCTGATCATTATTGTAAAGAGTATTTTCCTCAACCTTTGTGATATTGGAATTGTTAATAATCTCAACATTATGGTCGACAAACCAATTTTCAACGTATTTACTTAATCTGTCAGGGAAGGCAGAGAGAATGTGTTTTCCTCGGTCGAATAATTTAATGTTAAGATCCTTACGACTCTCACTTAGTTCACTGGCAAGCTCTACACCGCTAAGACCAGCTCCAACAATGCCAACAACGGAACCAGGGCCCAAATTGTTTAATGCTTGATAGGTTTCACGGGACTTTCCGATACTTTGAATGCTATAGGTGAATTGTTCGGCACCCGGTACTCCATGATAATTGTCTTCGCATCCTAAAGCGATCACTAAGTCATCATAGTGAATGGATTCATCGTCTTGTAATTCTACTGTTTGCGCTTTCTTATTTACACCAATAACTTCTCCATATTTTACTTTAAGCTGTGGATGTTCCGGAAAAGCAACGCGTACATGTACGTCAGAAATGGTTCCAGCAGCCAAGGCATAGTACTCTGTCTTTAAGCAATGATATGGAACACGATCCACAAGTGTAATCATGACATCTTCAGGCAGATTGTTTGGAAGAAGTTCGTTTAGCATCTTCATTCCGCCGTAGCCGCCGCCAAGAATAACAAGGTTTTTCATTTCATATTCCCCTTTTTTAAACAGTCCAAATGATTTTTTGATTGGCTTATTTTGTGCAAAAAAGTAACGAGTCAGTTCATGAAACTTATTGGAAAATAATTAGTAAAAAATGTTCTGTCTTTACACACATCAAGTATGAGTATAGCTAAAATATGTCGAAATAACAACAATTATCTTGGTTTCCTTGACATAAATATTATTACCATGGTAATTGACGAATTTTGCCCAATAGAGTAGGATTGATAGTTAGTGGAGAGGTGAAAGCATGTTTAAGCCGATCATTGAATTTTGCATTAGTAATCTGGCCAGCGGTGCACAAAAAGCACGTGAAATCTTAGAAAAAGATTCCAACTTGGACATTATCGAATATGGATGTCTTGGTTATTGTGGTATTTGTGCTTCTTCTCTTTATGCGCTTGTAAACGGTGAAGTCGTTAAAGGCAGCACACCAGAAGAGCTGGTCGATCATATTTATCAATACTTGGAAGAAAATCCAATGTTTTAAGGGAGCGGAAATGCTCCCTTTTTATATCCTTTTGTTATTTTTGATATAGCTGTGCCTTGACAAAAAATGAGTAAACATATGAGTTGAGGGTGCGGCATGAACTGTATATACTATATTAAAAGCCTCAAAAGTAGGAGGAAATCGAATGAGTCAAAATATAATTTTCTTAACCGAAGCAGCATCACTGCAAATTAAAGATATGATGAAACATAATGAAGAAGAAGACGCCTATTTGCGTGTGGGTGTAAAAGGCGGGGGGTGCAGCGGCTTATCTTACGGGATGAGCTTCGAACACGAAGTAAAGGAAGATGACTTCAAGTTCGAACAATTTGGAATTAAAATTCTTGTCGATAAAGAAAGTGCACCGATTATAAAAGGAACCAAAATTGATTATAAACAATCCATGATGGGCGGCGGATTTACGATTGAAAATCCGAACGCGATTGCCTCATGTGGCTGCGGTTCATCGTTCCGTACAGCAACAGAAGCCGGAACTCCGGAAGAATGCTAGTAGAAAAGGCGTCCCTAAATCAGGGGACGCCTTTATATTATTTATCGAAAATGGAAGAGCTGTGCAGCGGCTGAATTTTTGCTTTAGGATCCATGAATGCTTTAGCGTTATTTACAGCGGTAGGTGCTTCGCCAAATCCGCAGGCAATTAATTTAACTTTTCCTTCGTAAGTGCAAATATCTCCTGCAGCATAAATACCGGGAATATTTGTTTCCATTTTCGAATTGACCACAATGGCATTCTTTTCGATTTGCAGGCCCCACTCTTTAATAGGCCCTAGGGAAGAAACGAACCCGTAGTTGCAAATAACGGCATCAGCATCGATGGTCTCTTTGGCTTCTCCGTTAACACCTTCAAGGACCACTTTCTTTACGCCTGTTTCATCTCCAATTAATTCGTCTGGTACATATGGTGTCTTTACCGCAACTTTTGATTTGTAGAGATTTTCTACTGAATGCTCATGGGCCCGAAATTTATCACGGCGATGGACAATGGTCACTTTCTCCGCAATCGGTTCAAGCATTAATGCCCAGTCCACTGCTGAATCCCCGCCGCCAAAAACAATTACTTTTTGGCCAGAGAATTTATTTAAATCCTCAATGAAATAATGAAGGTTCTTCTTTTCATATTGTGCCGCGCTTTCCAACTCCAGACGACGAGGCTGGAAAGCACCATTTCCCGCAGTTATAATGACCGTTTTTGTATAATGTACTTCTTTATCAGTTGTTAATTTAAATGTCCCATCTTCTTGCTTTTGCAACTTTTCAACGGACTGCTCTAGGACAATTGTTGGTTCAAATTTGGACATTTGTTTTTTCAAATTATTGACTAACTCTTGAGCGCGAATTTTTGGAAAACCAGCTACATCATAAATATATTTTTCAGGATAAAGCGCAGATAATTGACCGCCAAGCTGCGGCAAGCTTTCAATAATTTTGACTGAAGCTTGTCTCATACCCCCATAAAAAGCCGTGAACAGACCAACGGGGCCTCCGCCGATAATCGTAATGTCATAAACTTTTTGATCTTCTTGCACTACGTATCCCCTCCACTAGTAGTAAGAGTTCCATTCTTTAATATTATCATAAAAGTCAAAAAATTCATTACGTTTTTCTGGGGAAAACATTTATCAAATAGGATTGAAAATCACTTTAACAGAATTTTTAGTATAAAAAGGATTGGTTTTTAAGAAATTTTATAAAAAAAATATGCGAAAACCGCTTGAAAATAAGCTTAAAGTAGCATAAGATGTATTGTGGATATATTGTTAAGATTTAGTGACAAAATAAGCACATTTATTTGAACGGCTTATTTTCATTTATGCAACTTAGTGAAATGGTGAACTTTTTCCATTTGCTTGAAATGTGCAGTCATTCCTCTAATTGTACTCTAGTTCGTGAAGTATATCACAAACGTTTTCTTGCTAAGTAAAATAAAAATGAGTAAAGCAGTGGAAGATAAAAAAAAGAGGATATAAAAAAAAGGTGGATGTGATTACATTGAGAAAGCCTAAAATAGTTATTCTTGGTGCCGGATATGGCGGATTAATGACAGCAGTAAGGTTACAAAAGCATGTAGGAGTTAATGAAGCAGATATCGTCTTAGTCAATAAAAATGACTATCATTACGAAACAACATGGTTACATGAGGCATCTGCTGGTACGCTGCACCATGATAAAGTTCGATATGATATCCGTGATGTCATTGACCGAAATAAGGTTGAGTTTGTTCAAGGAACTGTAGTTGAAATCAAGAAAGATGAAAATAAAGTTTTATTAGAAAACGGCGAAATCGACTATGATTACTTGGTTGTTGCTCTTGGCGGCGAGCCGGAAACTTTTGGCATCAAAGGTTTAAAAGAATATGCATTTGGTATTACGAACGTGAACTCTTCAAGACAAATGCGTGAACATATTGAATACCAATTCGCAACCTATAACATGGAAGAAGAGAAAGACGAAAATCGCTTAACAATCGTGGTTGGCGGTGCCGGCTTTACCGGAATTGAATTCTTAGGTGAATTAACAAACCGGATTCCTGAATTATGCCATGAATATGATGTTGATTCACATAAAGTAAAAATCATTTGTGTTGAAGCAGCTCCGACTGTATTACCAGGATTTGACCCAGAATTAGTTCAATACGCAGTTTCCACATTAGAGCGTAAAGGCGTAGAGTTTTTAATTGGCACTGCCATTAAAGAAGCTACTCCTGAGGGTATTATAGTGGCGAAGGGCGATGAAGAACCACGTGAAATTAAAGCTGGTACTGTTGTCTGGGCAGCGGGTGTACGTGGAAGCTCCATTATTGAAAAGTCCGGCTTTGAAGCAATGCGCGGACGTGTAAAAGTTCAGCCTGACCTTCGTGTACCTGGTATGGATAATGTATTCGTTATTGGCGACAGCTCACTTGTCATCAATGAAGAAATTAACCGTCCATATCCACCGACTGCACAAATTTCCATGCAGCAAGGCGAATGCTGTGCACGTAACATTGCTGCATTAATTCGTAATAAAACGGAGTTGGAAACCTTTAAGTTTGACAACAAAGGTACAGTTTGCTCCCTTGGTGAGCATGATGCTATTGGCGTTGTATTCGGTAAAAAGGTAACAGGTACAAAAGCTTCCTTCATGAAGAAAATGGTTGATAACCGTGCTCTATACATGATTGGCGGGGTTGGCCTTGTATTTAAAAAAGGAAAATTTAATGTTCTATAATTAGTTAATGGATAAGGCAGCAATGAGAGGAAAAACCTCTTATTGCTGCCTTTTTTGTTTTTTTGTCCATTGTTTTTGAATTTTTAGAAAATTTAAGTGTTAACAAGAAAATAGAAGATAAAAGGCGATGTATCCGTTTTCTTATAGGTTTTTTGCTTAATTTTAGGCCTTTTCTTTTAAGAGAATTCTTGTTATATTATCAGAATATTAAGTTAATATAAAAGGAGGAGTTAAGATGACTGTTAAGAGTCTTGATACGAAAAAATGTGATTACTGTTCTGGAACAGGTTATTTTCAATTATTACTTGGGGGTTCTGAAACTTGTTCATCCTGTGAGGGAACGGGTAAGAAAAAGGAGTCTTAAAAATGATAAGAGAGCGGCGGTAAGCTTCTTCGAATATTTTCGAAGGGCTATTTTTTTGCATTTATTTGGTTGACTCCATATGTTCCATTAAGTAGACTAAAATTGGATGGATAAAGGAGGAATTTTTGCCATGCACATGAGCATTGTGGTCCTGATGATATCAATCGTACTTTTTTTTGTATTATTTTTTGGAATCGGTTTTATTTTAAATATGCTGCTAAGAATGTCATGGGTAATGGTAACGGTTTATCCGATTTTTGTTATTTTCATTATTGATAAAGTTCCTTTTAGTGAATATTTTACAAATACAAAAGCAGCTTTTCTTGATTTGGGCCATAGGGTGGTCTCTTTGGCGGCAGCAGATATTATCATTCTGTCAAGCGGCTTGGCAGGGGCAATTACTGCCGGTTTTACCATCAAGCTATTAAGAAAAAGCGGCTATCAAATGTTTTAAGACTTACTGCCATTTTGCAGCAAGTCTTTTTATTTTTCCAACTGAATTTTGGTTTTATTCAGGAAAAAATATCCTCTTTTTAATGAATATTTCATCCCATCTTGGGAATGAATATTTTGGAGGAGTGAAAAATTTGATGAATAAGATCAACAAGTGGACAAAACGAATTACGATGAGCTTACTATTTATCATGGCATTAATCGCGACGTTTCAGTCCATTTCTGGTGTAAAAGCACAAGAATTATTTTCACAAATGGTGCATAAGATATCGGCAATTGAAACTGTCTCTGGAACAGCTGTTTCTCTGGAGAATGCAATTGATTGGTCTAAATATCCCAAATTTACTGTAACAGCAACAGGCTACACAGCGGGGGCTGAATCGACTGGTAAAAGTAAAGGACATCCTGAATATGGTATTACTTATTCAGGTGTTAAAGTCAAGCGGGATTTATTCTCGACCATCGCAGCCGATTTATCCGTTTTCCCAATTGGCACCATCCTATTTATTCCTGGATACGGCTATGGGGTTGTAGCCGATAAAGGTGGGGCGATTAAAGGCGAACATCTTGACTTATATTATGAAACCGTCCATGATGTCTATAGTCAATGGGGAAAGAAAAAGCTGGATGTATATGTTGTTCAAAAAGGAAATGGAACATTAACAGAAGGACAGCTGCGAGCACTTAATGAAGATAAATCCATGCAAGTATTTCGCCAGCAATATATGAAATCTGAAAAAAGATAGAAAAACAGGCGCAGTTGCCTGTTTTTTATTATGTCATTTTTCTTTAAAATAATGATGAACAATGAAGAAATTAAAGGGGAAACAAACCATGGATGATTATCCGCTGGAGTACTTTGAGTTTTTTGTTAGTTTTAATGAGGGAGATTATTACACATGCCACGATCTCCTTGAAGAGATGTGGATGACTGATAAATCTAATCTATTCTTAAAGGGGCTGCTGCAAATGAGTGTGGCTATTTATCATTATGAATATGGGAATGTCAAAGGAGCACGGGTCATGATGGAAACAGCTTACCGTTATTTGCAGGAGTATCGTCCGAAATATTGGGGACTCGATTTAGAGAAAGTTTATCCGTTTATAGAGAAAAGTCTGGAGACTTTTCCGAAGGATATCGATCGTGTTCCCTATGAAGCAGCAAATGAACTTCCAAAACTGCCTAAAATATGGCTATATTTAGAAAATGATTAGAAAGTCGAAATAAATAGCCACTTTCGATATAATGAAATGGAGGTGAAAGAAATGTTTGAGATAAAACATGAAATAGATTTGCAGTCAGAGCATGAAGGCTTAATTATTGGGGTTTTTGACAAACCAGAAAAGTTTTCTGGTATCCTGGCAAAATTTGATGAGGCATTTGCTAATCATTTGACAGAACTAACAAAATCCGGTGATCTATCGGCAAAATTAAAAAGTATAACGAAAGTACATAGTTTTGGAAAGATTAGTTCCAAACGAATCTGGTTTGTAGGGCTGGGAAAGGAAAAGGATCTGTCCTTCAATCAGTTAAAAAAAGCGTTTGGCAAGGTGTTTAAAGAAGTAAAGACAAATAAACTATCAGAAGCAGCGATATACTTGGATTCTTTTATTACGGAAAAGCTTGATCATTTAGACGCAGCGCACGCACTTAGTGAAGCGTTTTCATTATCTACCTACGAATTCGCAGGGTATAAACAAAAGTCTAATGAGCCGGAGAAAAGGCTGGAAACATTATTCATCTATTCTGACTATGCAGCGAAGGAAGAAGTACTTGCATCACTACATATAGGCTATGCTTTCGGGAAAGGAACGAATACTGCTAGAACACTTGTGAATACGCCAGGAAATCTGTTAACGGCAACCGACATGGCGGTATATGCAAAAGAGCTTGCTGAAAAATACCAATTTGAGCTGGAAATATTAGATAAACAGGACATTGAAAAGTTGGGAATGGGAGCATTTCTTGCTGTTAACCAAGGGTCTGATGAACCGCCGAAAATGATTGTCTTAAAATATCAAGGGAAGGATGTATGGACAGATGTAATTGGTCTTGTCGGAAAAGGCATTACCTTTGATACCGGAGGCTATTCGATTAAGACAAAAGCAGGTATTGTTGGGATGAAAACGGACATGGGGGGTGCTGCTGCTGTTCTAGGTGCTATGGAAATCATAGGTGAATTAAGACCGGAACAGAACGTGGTTGCCGTTATCCCTTCCACTGATAATATGATTAGTGGTGGTGCATTTAAACCGGATGATGTGATAACATCGATGAGCGGAAAAACAATCGAGGTATTAAATACAGATGCTGAAGGCCGTCTGGTCCTGGCAGATGCCATAACATATGCAAAGCATCATGGTGCAGAGTATTTAATAGATGCGGCCACCTTAACAGGAGGTGTGATTACTGCTCTCGGAGTGAACACAACCGGAGCGATGACCAACCATGAGTTTTTATATGAACAAGTTTTAGAGGCAGCGATGGAAGCTGGAGAACAAATGTGGCAGCTGCCGCTATTTGAAAGTGAAAAGGAACGGGTAAGAAGCAGTAAAGTCGCTGATTTAAACAATTCGCCTGGCAGCGAAGGACATGCAATTGTTGCTGGTGCTTTTATCGGTGAATTTGCAGAGGATACCCCTTGGGTACACTTGGATATTGCCGGAACTGCCACAACATCAAAAGCCCATGAACTTGGACCTGCAGGTGCTACTGGTGTTATGGTGCGTACACTTGCTTTATTTGTGGAAAGGTTTGAGCCAATTAAATAATCATAATAGAGAGAGTCTCGGGTATCCTTACAGAGGCTCTTTCTTGTTAGATCGTTTCTTTCGGGTATAAAGACTGTTCCACTGTTTCGCCTTAAAGAGGCTTGCAATCGGCGAGCTTTTCTTTAAATGCAGCCCACTCCATTTCCTGTTGATTCGCATATGTATTAGTGTAGGCAAGTATACAGGAAAAGGAGGTAAAGCTCATGTACCCTTATCGTAGCCCGTACCCAGTGCCTGATCAAAGATTTGTTGGTGCTCTTTGGGGATGGCCGTTAGCTATAGGAGGACTTAGCTTTTTAGGAGGTTTATTAGGCGGGGGAATTGGTGCTTCCTTTGGAGCGCGGCCATTTTATGGTTATCCACCCTTCGGATATCCGGGGATGGGTTATCCGCCAATGGGATTTCCAGGTTATTATTGAATGCGAAAACAGCTCTTTCTGGAGCTGTTTTTTACATATTTTACGAGCATGATGGGAATGAACAGGAAAAAAAGAAAAAACAGAGAATAAATTAATAAATGAGAAGCGATTTACATATGGAGGGGAAAAAATGATTCAAAATACTTTAATTGAGGCTCTAGGTATTGAAATTACTACTTTGGAAAAAGGAAAGGCTGTCGCAACAATGCCCGTTGATGAACGAACGCGCCAGCCTTTTGGTATCCTTCATGGAGGGGCATCCGTTGCCTTGGCAGAGACAGTTGCTAGTATTGGCGCCTATGAACTTGTAAATCAGGAAACTGAAGCAGTGGCAGGCCTTGAAATTAATGCCAACCATGTTAGGCCGAAATCGGAAGGAATGGTTACCGCTGTCGGAACCGTATTGCATCAAGGTAAAACAACTCAGGTTTGGGATATCAAAATAACGGATGAAATGGACCGCCTTATTTGTGTCTCTAGATGCACAATGGCTGTGATTAAAAGGCATAAATAAAAATATGTGGAATAAGGGGCGGTATTTTTACTTTCCCTTATTTTCTATTGTTATAGAAAAATTAAAAAAATTCGCCATTTATTCATGATATAATGATCGTAAGAAAAATAGCAAAATAGCACAATTTTTTGTACAGGTTTTTCAATATACTGTAGTAAGATTAATTCCATTTTAAAGGTGGTGAGGTAATGAATACAAAGCGGCAATATTTGTTTATTGATTTTGAGTTTACAATGCCAGAACGACACGTCAAAATGAAGGATTTTTTTGCGGAAATAATTGAAGTCGGAATTGTGGCGGTTGTAGGAGATCAAATTACTGAGCAATTTTCCTCTTTTGTTAAGCCGCTAAAATTTCCGAAATTAACTGACCGGTGCAAATCCTTCCTACATATTACACAGCAGCAAGTTGACACGGGATTATCTTTTTACGAATTAATCCAGAAACTGGAGGGATTTAATAAAAGTAATTTAGAAACGACAATTGTCACATGGGGAAATATGGATATGAAGGTACTGCGCCAAAACTGCCTTGCTTCTGGATCACCATTTCCATTCCAGGCAGCGGAATTAGACCTATCCATGGAATATAAGCGTTTCTTTGGCGATCAAAATCAAACAGGCCTTTGGAAAGCTGTACAGGAATATGGCAAGGAGGGGACAGGCCGGCATCACCGGGCGCTTGACGATGCCTTAACTACCTATAATATATTCAAACTAGTGGAAAAGGATAAAAGATATCTGGAAAAACCAAAACCAACTACAATCGGCGATCGTATCGATTTTTCCAAGTTCTTAAATGAGTTCGCATAAAAGGCCAAATCAATTTAACGGATTTGGCCTTGATATGTTTAGGCTTTGAAATATTCCTTTTCCAATGATTCCAGGTTTTTCAGGCTTAATTCCGCCCATTTTGAAGAGTCTTCTGCCAACTCTTGTTTCATTTTAACGACTGCTGATTTTAAGGAATCTAAATAGTCGGGAACTTCTTCAGAAGACGGTTTAACCATTTGTTTTGGGATGTTGGCTTGTTCCCGAAAGCTGAGTGCCTTCCTTTCGTGAAAGAACATCACATCCGCCTCTTTTGGACTGTGTAAATCACCTTGCATAGGATGCTTCATAACCCCAAGAACTCTTACTAAATAATGCTGTGGACGAACATCAGTTATTTCTCCTATATATTTCCCCGTTTTATAAATACCAGTAACAGTTGTCCCAATTTGCAGTTCTTCCATAAACTCATCTCCTTATCACTTTCATTTTATAATGAAAAATAATAAATTTAAAATAGAGTGTAAAAATATTTTCATTTCGTTTAAATTGAAAAATTGGAGGGAAAATAATTGAGAAAGAGCTTACAAATCTTAGCTGTTTTATGCACAATGATTCTATTTCTTGCTGCCTGTGGGACAAGCATGAAAAAGGAAGATACAACACCTAAAACTACTGCATCAAAGACCGAGCAAAAGAAAGGGGATCAAGCAGTGTCAAACGAAGGATATCCTCAGCTTACAAAGGAAGTGGCCGATAAGGATCGGGTGGTAGAGATCGATACATCCGTTGGTTCTATCAAAATAAAATTATTTCCTGAGTATGCTCCTAAAGCAGTGGAGAACTTTGTAACACATAGTGAAAAGGGATATTATAATGGTCTTATCTTTCACCGGGTTATCAAGGATTTCATGATCCAAGGCGGAGATCCGAATGGCGATGGAACAGGCGGAGAAAGCATCTGGGGAGCTCCATTTAAAGATGAGCTTTCCGATCACCTGTTTAATATTCGCGGAGCATTGGCAATGGCTAATTCAGGACCAAATACGAATGGCAGCCAATTCTTTATTGTACAAAATCCAAAACTGGATTCATCGCTGAAAGAACAAATGGAACAGGCTGGATATCCGAAAGAAATAATGGAGGCTTATGAGAAAAATGGTGGGACTCCATGGCTTGACCAGCACTATACCGTATTTGGCCAAGTAATCGAGGGTATGGATGTTGTTGATAAAATTGCGAATACACCTGTTGACGCAAAGGATAAGCCGAAAAAAGACGTAACTATCAAGGCAATAAAGGTTATAAAATAATCGTTGGAAAAAATCGTTAAATTGGTTTGAAACTATTTTTATTGGTATAATTAGTAAAGATCCTTTATGAAAGAAAGGAAGAAAAAAGATGTTTCAAACACTAGTGCTGTCTGATTTCCTGTATTTTCCTCAGGACAAATCAGATTATATTCCAGCGACGATCAGCCTAGCCTTTTTTATGCTTTTAGCCTTTATTACCATGAGGATTATCATCAAAATTTCAAAACGTGAAGAAGAAAAAGCAAAAGAATTCGAGGAACAATTAAAGAAGCGTGATTCCATTCAGGAGAACAGTTAACAAGGTTGACTGTTCTTTTTTTGGCCGATAGGAAAGCATAACATTCTTATCAGGCATAAGTGCACTAAGGAATGCTCCGTGAGCATTAGCCTCACAGTCGAAAAGTTTTGCTTTTCGGCGAACTACGCCTCTGTCTTCTCCCTAACGGGCTCGACAGTTGGTGAGTTTCTTTAGCTTTCTTGTATAATGGAATGTCCCCTGGCTCAAACTATACGCAAATTGCCGATTTGAGGAGGGTGCGTATGAAGAAAAGCTGGATTTTGATTCCGTTGTTGCTTCTTTCCGGTTGTATGAAAGCTGACATCACCCATATGAATGTTAAAATGATCGATGCAAAAGGGAAAGCACTTGGGACCATACAACTAGCCGAGCAGGCAAGAGGCGTTAAACTATCAGTGGACCTAAAGGGGCTTCCTCCAGGCGTTCATGCTCTGCATATTCATGAAAAAGGAAAATGTATGGCACCATCATTTAAAGCTGCAGGGAAACATTTAAACCCAGAGGATAAAAAACATGGTCTGCTCAATCCTGCGGGAGCCCATGCAGGAGATCTCCCCAACTTAACCGTAGATGATGAAGGGGCTGTAAAAGTTGATGTAATGGCTCCAAATGTCACGATGAAGGAAGGAGAAATGAATACATTATTAACAAAAGATGGAACAGCCCTCATCCTTACAACGAAAAAAGATGACGGTATGTCGCAGCCGGATGGCCATTCTGGCAAAGGTATTGCCTGCGGGGAAATTTCAAAAAACAATCAAAAATAACGGCCGGCTAGATAGTCTTATATCATCTGCTTAAAGGGTTTATTCCTATTATGGGAATAGCCCATTTTTATTTTTATAGGTGAAAACCTAAGCTTATCCAAATAGTGAGACATACACTAAACTTGAAGACGACTATTAGGAGGCGAATTACATGGAAAAAAGACAATATTCCGGCGGTTTCCCAGGGCAAACGGGCTTTCCGCAGACAGGATATCCTCACATGACAGGCGGCTATCCTCAAACAGGCTATCCGCAAATGGGTGGCTACCCGCAAACAGGATTTCCCCACATGATGGGAGGTCATCCACCATATGGTCCTGCATATGGGTATTATCACCATCACCATCATTATCCAGGATATCCATATGGTGCAACAACCCCACAACAAGGACATCCCTTCGGTGCAACAGCTCCACAACCAGGGCACACATTTGGTGGAACAACTCCACAAACAGGATTACCGTCAGGAATGACTGGTTTCCCGCCAAGCAGCCAAACACAAATGCCAGGACAATTTCCGCAGCGTAAAGGAAAGAAATAATTCATTTAAAATCATCTCAAGTGACCTGTTCCTTCTACCTTAAGGAACAGGTCGTTATTCTTCCTTGATTTATTTGTAATTTTTGCCGAAAATGATTTTAGCAATGTAAATTTGAAGCAAATGGAGATGCACTGCATGGAGTATAAAATGTATTATCAAGATGCTTACATAAATTCATTCACGTCCAGACCTGTAAGGCAAGTACAGGATGCAAATGGTGACTGGTATGTTGTTTTGGAAAAAACAGCATTTTATCCGACAGGCGGCGGCCAGCCTCATGATATGGGAAAATTGGATAACAAAAATGTTTTCAATGTGGAAGAAATCGAGGGAGAAATCCGCCATTACCTGAATGAGCCTTTAGATGACATCCGTCAAGAAGTATGTGGAGTGATTGATTGGCAAAGGCGATTTGACCATATGCAGCAGCATACCGGCCAGCATATTTTATCTGCTTCATTCGAACAATTATTTGATTATAACACTGTCAGTTTTCATCTCGGAACGGAAGTCGTTACGATTGACCTTGATACAGAGCAGTTGTCAGAAGCAGAAGCATTACGTGCTGAGGAATTGGCCAATCAAATCATTCTTGAGAACCGAAGAATGGAGACGAAATGGGTGACAGAGGAAGAACTATCACATTACCCGCTTCGTAAAGAAACAAAGGTGAAAGAGAATATCCGTCTTGTCATCATCCCGGATTTTGACTATAACGGCTGCGGAGGAACACACCCGAAAACCACTGGTGAGGTTCGAGCGATTAAAATATTAGCTTGGGAACGGCAGAGGAAAAAAGTACGTGTACAGTTTGTATGCGGTGAACGAGTCATCCGCCAGCTCGAACAGAAGCAAAGGGTGCTGCTTGCCTTAACAAAACTGCTGAATACACCGGAAATGGAGATGGAAAATGCTGTTCAGCGCCTGCTCGATCATCATAAATCATTAGAGAAGACAATCGAACAAGAACATGACAAGCTTTTAACCTATGAAGCAAAGGAACTTTTGGGGGGGAATTGTTCCATTGTCGGCGAGGTTTTTCAAGATCGCTCTATTCAAGAGCTGCAAAAACTGGCACGTCTTTTGACCTCAGAAAGGGAGGACGTTATCGTGATTCTTGTGTCAGAGCATGAGGCACAGCTTCAGCTTGTCTGTGCAAGAGGAACGGGCAGAACAGAAAGCATGAAAGTCTTAATGAACACTGCATTACCTCTGATCAATGGTAAAGGCGGCGGAAATGAAACATTCGCTCAAGGCGGAGGAACAAAACAACTTTCAGGCATACAAATGCTTGAACACTTAATGAAAATGCTGACAGCGGCCTCTGCTACTTAAAGCAGGCTGGGTTAAATCAAAAGTCACGTTTAACATAGTCTTAAAAATAGAATGAACTCTTTTTTTCGGCAAATAATAATAGGAGCACAGTATTAAAAAGTTGTTTGAAATATTTTTTCATATATAATGTAGGTTGTGAGAAAAATTATTTAAATAGTCTGAAGGGATGATTTAGATTGGCAAAGCAGCAAATTGGCGTTGTCGGTGTCGGCGTAATGGGTAGAAGCCTTGCATTAAACTTTGAAAGCAAAGGGTTCTCCGTGGCTGTTTACGACATATCTGCAGAAAAAGTAAATGAGATTCTCGAGCATAATAAAGGAAAAAATATAATTGGAACTGCGAACACTGAAGAGTTTGTTCAATCCTTAGAGTCTCCACGCAAAATTATGTTAATGGTAAATGCAGGAGTGATTACGGATAAAGCAATTCAATCACTTGTTCCATATTTGGACAAAGGAGATATTTTAATTGATGGCGGAAATACCTTTTTCCAAGACACGATCCGCCGAAATAAAGAACTTGCTGAAAAGGGGATCCTCTTTATCGGCGCTGGTGTATCCGGCGGTGAAGAAGGAGCGCTGAAAGGTCCAGCAATTATGCCGAGTGGTCAAAAAGAAGCGTATGAAGCAGCCGGTCCGCTGTTGACGGAAATTTCAGCAAAAGTAAACGGAGATCCATGTTGTACATATATTGGACCAGATGGTGCCGGGCACTATGTGAAAATGGTTCATAATGGAATCGAATATGGGGACATGCAGCTTATTTGCGAATCCTACCATTTAATGAAATCGATCCTTGGCTTATCTGTTGAAGAATTGCATCATGTTTTCCAAGAATGGAACAAGGGTGAGCTTGATAGCTACCTGATTGAAATTACGGCAGATATTTTTACAAAAATGGATCCGGAAACAGGCAAGCCGTTGGTGGATGTCATTCTTGATACTGCAGGACAAAAGGGAACTGGAAAATGGACTAGCCAAAGTGCCCTTGATTTAGGTGTTCCATTATCAATGATTACCGAGTCAGTATTTTCACGTTTCCTTTCTGCGATGAAAGAAGAACGTGTAAAGGCCAGCAAATTGTTAAAAGGGCCTAGTGAAAATAAATTTATTGGAACGAAACAAGAATTTATTGAACTAATTCGCAAAACTCTATATTTCAGCAAAATCATATCTTATGCTCAAGGTTTTTCACAATTTAAGGTTGCTTCCGAGGAATATAAATGGAATTTGAAACCAGGGGAAATTGCGAAGATTTTCCGAGGCGGTTGTATTATTCGTGCAGGATTCCTGCAAAATATAATGGATGCCTATGATCGCAACCCGAACTTGGAAAACCTATTGCTTGATACGTATTTCCAATCAATTACCGCTGATTACCAAAATGCAGCAAGGGAAGTTGTGGCTACTGCCATTAAAGCGGGAATTCCTGTTCCAGGTCTTTCAAGCGCTCTCGCTTACTATGACAGCTATCGCTCAGAAGTTCTGCCTGCCAATCTTCTACAAGCGCAAAGGGATTATTTTGGCGCACACACCTATCAGCGCATCGACAAAGAAGGAACCTTCCATACGGAATGGATTGACTAAATATAAGAAACTCACCGCAGCTGGTGAGTTTTCTTTATTAGAATCATTATGTATACTCAAATTATGATGTTTTGGAGGGGGAGTTTGTATGGGATTTTTAGATGGACTGATGGGAAACGCTTCTGAGGTAAATGCCGCCGAAGTGCAAAAAGAGTTTGCCAAAATTTTAGCACCTAATGAAAGAATAGAAAAGGCATACAAGCTGATACGCGATATGTTTATTTTTACAAATAAGCGCTTAATTCTCGTAGATAAACAAGGGCTGACGGGAAAAAAGGTCGAATATCATTCCATTCCATATCGAAATATTACTCATTTCAGCATTGAAACAGCCGGACACTTTGATTTGGATGCGGAGTTGAAAATATGGATTTCAGGAAATGCCCTGCCGCTGCAAAAACAGTTTAACAAGAATTTAAATATTTATGAACTTCAAAGCGTTTTAGCAGAATATGTTCTTAAATAAATGCTTGTCTAATCCATACCTAATAAACAAGAAGGTGATGATACATGAGAAAAGAGGTTCAAACCCATTTAAAATTTGTTGACCTGTTAAACGAATGGGATCCCTTCCATTTGAAAACGGACGGCTATGAAACGGAAATTGCCGATGTCATTCAAGCCGTTTATGAATTAGATGACTTAGTTGCTCTTGCTGAAAGAATTCAAGAAATATATGAGTTTTCATTCGAACAGAAAATTCCAATGGAAAGCTGTTTGCTAATAGCGAAGGAATTATTATTAGTGAAAGCGGAAGATTCTTGCACTATATAAAGACAAAAAAAAATGGACAACCGTTAACGGCAGTCCATTCAAAAAGGGGGGAATACTAGAAAGCTTATGGTTTAATGATTACCAAAATGCCCCATTAATATACCCATAATATAGAAAAAAATAAAAAAAGCGGTTTTTTTACCGCTTTTTAATGGTTTAAAAGTCGGTTGGCGAGGTTGTATGAAATTCTTGCAGTTTTAAAAGCTCTGAAGCAGGGATATCCAGGACGGAAGAAAGTTTTAACAGTGTTTGATTACTTGGAACTTGCTCCCCAGATTCATATTTCTCAATCGTGTTTGTGCCCATCCTCATTTTTTGTGCCAGTTCCTCTTGCGTAAGATTACGATATTCACGAGCAGACTTAATGGTTTGACCGATTGAACTCATACGATTCACCTCTCTCGATAATGATAGTTTCTCACTATTATTTTACCATAACTTGCTTTACCTTTTTTATTACTTTTTTGAAGATTCTGTGACTTTTATTTTACAAATAAATTACGAAGCAACTTGACCTTCATGTCCTTTTTTGATTTAAGTTATTCCTTGTGATATAATTTTTTAATGCGTATATAAGGGTATAAATTTATCTTATCTTAGGAGTGTTTACATGGCAGGAAAAATCGAAACGGGCAGTATTATAACAGGTAAAGTGACAGGTATTCAACCTTATGGAGCTTTTGTTGCATTGGATGAAAATACACAAGGCCTCGTTCATATCTCAGAAATAACTCATGGCTTCGTAAAAGACATCAACGATCACCTGAAGGTTGGGGACGAAATTAAGGTAAAGGTACTATCAGTTGATGAAGAGGCTGGGAAAATTGGCCTTTCCGTTAAGGCTACTGAAGAGCCTCCGGCACAACAGCAGGTTATTCGTGCGAAAAAGCCGCGCAGACGTCAAGCGGCTGCGATTATCTCAGAAGGTGATGAAGGTCAGCAAGGTTTTAATACGTTAAAAGAGAAACTTCAAGAATGGATCGATCAGTCACAACGTGAAGATTTAATTAGAAAATAGTTCTTTTTTTAAGTCTGGAAAAGGAGAGACCTTTTCCAGGCTTTTTTATTGCATATAAAATAATTTGTTAAAATTCTTCATTGTTTTTCTGTGCTCGGCTACAATAAAAGCGAATACATAATCCGTATGAATGGAGGAACATGTTCTATGACATCAAATGTTCAAACTAAAGAACTAATTGAAAAAACAGAGAAGTACGGCGCTCGTAATTACCATCCTCTTCCAATTGTTGTGACTCGTGCCGAAAGAATTTGGGTAGAAGATCCGGAAGGCAATAAATATATGGATATGCTAAGTGCTTACTCTGCTGTCAATCAAGGGCATCGCCATCCAAAAATCATTCAAGCTTTAAAGGATCAGGCGGACAGAGTGACGCTGACATCTCGCGCTTTTCATAATGATCAACTGGGATCATGGTACGAGAAAATTTGCCAATTAACCAATAAAGAAATGGCACTTCCCATGAATACCGGTGCTGAAGCAGTGGAAACGGCGTTTAAGGCGGCACGCAGGTGGGGCTACGAGGTAAAAGGCATTGCTGAAAATCAAGCAGAAATCATTGGCTGTATAGGCAACTTTCACGGCCGTACAATGACGGCCGTCTCATTATCCTCTGAAGAAGAGTATAAACGGGGATTTGGGCCCATGTTGCCTGGAATTAAGCTTGTACCGTATGGGGATTTTGAAGCTTTAAAAGCGGCGATTACCCCTAATACAGCTGCATTCTTAATTGAACCTATTCAAGGTGAAGCAGGAATTATCATACCACCTGAAGGCTTTATGAAAGCGGCGTTTGATCTATGCAAGCAAAATAATGTTTTATTTATTGCGGATGAGATTCAAGCTGGTTTAGGACGTACTGGAAAAATGTTTGCCTGTGAATGGGAAGGTATAGAGCCAGATATGTATATTCTTGGGAAGGCATTAGGTGGTGGAGTTTTTCCAATTTCCTGTGTCGTCGCTAATAAAGACATTTTGAGCGTATTTAACCCTGGATCGCATGGTTCAACCTTTGGCGGTAACCCAATGGCCTGTGCTGTATCTATTGCAGCCCTGGATGTACTGCAGGAAGAGAATCTTGCACAAAAGTCATTGGAGCTTGGAGAATATTTTATCACTAAGTTAAAAGAAATTAATAACCCTATTATTAAAGAAGTCCGCGGACGCGGATTGTTTATCGGAGTAGAACTAACGGTACCAGCAAGAAAATATTGCGAAGAATTAATGGAGTATGGGTTATTATGCAAAGAAACCCACGATATGGTTATTCGCTTTGCACCTCCGCTGGTCATTACGAAAGAAGAACTCGACTGGGCACTCGAACGGATTCAGAAAGTCCTTGGATGATGACAAGAGCCTTCATCATCCCCATAGTAGAAAATCAGCGCTCAAGTTGTCATTCCCTGTGCAAGTATTTCCGCTGGCACCTCCGCTTCTGTCTTCACACATAGTGGCTCGTCAATTGTGAGTTTTCTCTAGAAGCTTATTTTTTTGCAAATGAACGTCTAATAACTATAATGTAGAATGAAAAGGATGGTGTTATGGTGATGGATAATTTTATCTTTCAAAACCCAACAAAATTGATTTTTGGAAAAGACCAGCTTGAACAACTTAAGAATGAAGTACCAAAATACGGAAAAAAAATCTTGCTCGTCTATGGAGGCGGCAGTATTAAACGAAGCGGTCTCTATCAAAAGGTGACAGGCATTTTAGAAGAGCTTGGAGCACAAGTATTTGAATTGCCGGGAGTTGAACCGAACCCACGTATTACCACTGCACGTA
This sequence comes from Neobacillus endophyticus, assembly GCF_013248975.1. Taxonomy (GTDB): domain Bacteria; phylum Bacillota; class Bacilli; order Bacillales; family Cytobacillaceae; genus Neobacillus; species Neobacillus endophyticus. The sequence continues at coordinate 528,540 of NZ_JABRWH010000001.1, read as the reverse complement.
AAGGTGTAGAAATATGCAAACAAGAAGGAATTGAATTTTTGCTGGCTGTTGGCGGAGGAAGTGTCATTGACTGTACAAAATTAATTGCTGCCGGAGCGAAATATGATGGAGATCCTTGGGATCTTGTTATTAAAAAGGCGATAGCACAAGACGCTCTTCCATTTGGAACCGTTTTAACACTTGCGGCCACTGGATCGGAAATGAACTCCGGATCCGTTATTACCAATTGGGAAACGAATGAAAAATATGGCTGGGGAAGCCCTGTAACCTTTCCGAAATTTTCAATCTTGGACCCTGTACATACCTTTACGGTTCCAAAAAATCAAACCATTTATGGAATTGTAGATATGATGTCACATACACTTGAACACTATTTCCATCTGGCAGATCATACGGAATATCAAGACCGGATGTGTGAATCATTATTAATTACTGTCATGGAGACAGCACCAAAATTGCTAAATGAACTGGAAAACTATGAATACCGTGCCACTATTCTTTACTGTGGAACAATGGCATTAAACGGCATTATTAACATGGGTTATCGAGGAGATTGGGCAACACATAATCTCGAGCATGCCGTTTCTGCTGTTTATGACATCCCGCATGGCGGCGGTCTTGCAATCCTGTTCCCAAATTGGATGAAGCATAACCTTCATGTCAAACCGGAGCGCTTTAAACAACTTGCTGTTCGGGTGTTTGGAGTCAATCCAGAAGGAAAAAGCGCTGAAGAGGTAGGTTTGGAAGGTATTCAAAAACTTCGCGAATATTGGAACAGTATCGGTGCTCCTTCGCGCTTGGCTGATTATCAAATCGATGACAGCAAGATGGAATTAATGGCAGATCGAGCGATGGAAAACGGCGAGTTTGGAAATTTCGCCAAATTAAATCGTGACGATTGTTTAGCCATATATCGTGCTTCCTTATAAATTGGCGTGTCATCCTTTGTACTAATTTTATTGGTTCGGGCTCTTCCCGGGCCATTTTTAATAAATTTGTAAAATTTTATCGAAAATGGACGCGCTTTCATTGTGTTCCCGACCTTGATAATCTTCGCGACATTCGATAAAGTGAGAAATGAAAATATCATTATGGAGGTCACAATATGACACATGTTCGTTTTGATTATTCAAAAGCACTTAGCTTCTTTGGTGAACACGAACTTACATACTTAAGGGATGCAGTAAAAGTTGCCCATCATTCACTTCATGAAAAAACAGGTGCTGGCAATGACTTTTTAGGCTGGATAGACCTTCCAACCAATTACGATAAGGAAGAGTTTTCCCGTATTCAAAAAGCCGCTGAAAAAATAAAAGCGGATTCAGATATTCTCCTTGTCATCGGGATTGGCGGTTCTTACCTTGGGGCAAGAGCTGCGATCGAAATGTTACAGCATTCTTTCTACAATGCCCTTCCGAAAGAAAAACGCAGCACACCGCAAATTATTTTTGTCGGAAATAACATTAGTTCCAGTTATATGAGCGATGTTATAGATCTTCTTGATGGAAAAGACTTTTCCGTAAACGTGATTTCCAAATCAGGTACAACTACTGAACCAGCAATTGCTTTCCGGATTTTCCGTAAACTTCTTGAAGAGAAATATGGTGTAGAAGAAGCGCGCAAACGTATCTATGCGACAACAGACAAAGCGAGAGGTGCACTGAAGACCCTTTCCAATGAAGAAGGCTATGAAACATTTGTGATTCCGGATGATGTCGGAGGTCGTTACTCTGTTTTAACAGCTGTTGGATTACTGCCAATTGCCGTGAGCGGTGCCAATATTGAAAAGATGATGGAAGGTGCAGCACAAGCTCAAAATGATTTCAGTCATTCCGAGCTTGAAGATAATCAGGCCTACCAATATGCTGCTGTTCGCAACGTCCTTTACAATAAAGGAAAAACGATCGAAATGTTGATTAACTATGAGCCAAACCTTCAATACTTCTCTGAATGGTGGAAACAGCTTTTTGGCGAATCAGAAGGTAAGGATCAAAAAGGAATCTATCCTTCATCTGCAAACTTCTCAACCGACTTGCATTCGCTTGGTCAATATGTACAAGAAGGCCGCCGCGACTTATTCGAAACTGTAATTAAAGTAGAAAAGCCGCGTCATGAGATGACAATTGAAAAAGAAGAAAATGATTTGGACGGTCTAAATTATCTGGCTGGAAAAACAGTTGATTTTGTCAACAACAAAGCGTTCGAAGGGACTATGCTGGCTCATACTGATGGTGGTGTGCCAAACCTCATTGTGACCATTCCAACTTTGGACGAGTATACATTCGGTTATCTTGTGTATTTCTTTGAAAAGGCATGTGCCATGAGCGGATACCTGCTTGGGGTTAATCCATTTGATCAGCCTGGTGTAGAAGCATACAAGGTTAACATGTTTGCTTTATTAGGTAAACCAGGATACGAAGAGAAAAAAGCAGAACTAGAAAAACGTTTATAATGCTAAAGAGTGCTGATTATATTGCGATCAGCACTCTTTTTTTTGCCTTCTATTGAAAGCTTACATATTGGAAAAGCTAACGTTAAGGTATTTTTAAAGGGGGAAAAAACGTGATTGATATACCGTCAAAGATAGAAGGTATGAAATTTGATTTATTTAAGCTTGAACAAAAATTAAAACCAATCGGTTTTTCGATTGGCGGAAATTGGGATTATGATCACGGGTGTTTTGATTATAAGCTGAATGACCAAGAAGGCTATCAATTTTTAAGGCTGCCTTTTACCGCAGTCGAAGGCGAACTTGATGTTAGAGACTGTACAGTGGAGCTAGGACGACCATTTCTCCTGTCGCATGTATATGAGCCGGGAATTGATGAAGAAGGAAAGACAGGCGCAATTTCTGGAAGCTTCAATCAGTTTCAAGAGCCGATTGATAAGGATGGAAACTTCCCCAGCCACGAAGTTGACAGGGGAAAGTCACTGGTAGAACGTATAGAGACAATACTGCTTACTTAAAAGCGATCAGCTGATCATCGGCTAGAATGTCAAGCGCGTGGGGAGGATGAAGCAAGGTTTCCTCTCCTCTTTTTATACCAATCAATAGATAACCGCTTAAAAGCAAGTTATCATGGATTTCTCGGAAGCTTTTCCCGATGTCAGTTTCTTGAAGCGCAATGAGTGATAACCTCTTTTCCTCAAGCTGGCTAACAACATCCGATAAAAGACCGTCACCGTTTGAATGCAGGCTATTGACCATAAATACACTTGTCAGCTTATTGGATTGAATGACCTCGTCTGCACCTGCCCTTACGGCATTGATGAACTGTTCTGAGGTGAGAATTTCCACAATACATTTTACACTTGGACAGATCCCTTTAATAGTCAGCAGTGTAAGTATGCTATTCATGTCTGCCTGCAGCTCGTCATTTCCGCGGTCAGCGGTAATTAGTACCTTCTCGGCAGATTCTATATCGCTTTTCATAATCGTTTCATCCACATGTGCTTTTCCTTGAATAAAATGAACAAACCGGGACTTTACAGGGTTTGTTTCAAGGGTTTCATCTATCAGGACAATCATTTGCGGGTTATTCGTATTAATAAGCTTGCTAATTAATTCTTTTGACCGTTCATTCCAGCCGACAATAATGATATGCCGGCTAGTTCCTTTAAAAGGAATTTTCCCTTCAGACAGAGCATCCTGCTTCGTGACTGCTGCTGCGGCTAATGTTCCAAAGTATGAGGAAACAAAAGCAACCCCAAACAAAATTAAAACTAGAGCTGTCATTCTTCCTAATAGAGATTTAGGCACATAATCGCCATAGCCAACCGTGGAAGCTGTAATTATGGCCCACCAAATACCATCAAAAACCGAAGGAAATGTTTCCGGTTCCAAAAAATGTATAGAAATACCGAAAATAAGAAATACAAGAAGTGCGATGAAAAGAATCCGGACTAGAAGCGGCAATCTTAGGAAACTGATATAAACTCTATTTGGCAAATCCATCATCCCATAACATGTTTTAATCTATTATTCGCCAAAAAGAGGAAATCCATTATAAATTCTAAAGTTCACAAAACATTCAATATTATCTTCTTGTTTTTACCACAAAAATAAATTATTGTAAGTGATATTACTGTAGTAATAAAGAGGAAGGTGGGGGCTGACAAAATGGAAATGTTGAAAAGATCATTGCTGGCAGATATCGAGAAAACGAGAATGGAAATGATTCAATTAGCCCAAGTTTTTGGCCTTTCGAATCCATCTGTCATTCAATGCAGCCAAAAACTGGATCTCCTTTTAAATACATACAATACAACCTCAATGAAGTTTTAAACCCTTTCCAGCTGGAAGGGTTTTTTTAATTAAAAACCTATATTAAAGAACGTTTTTAATTATTCCAATAGAAGATCGAAGGAGAGATCATCAGCCATGTTTAACAGAACGCATAGAATAAACATACGACCATTGGTAAATTTTATAAACGTATACAATCTTGACCAATGAGGTGCAGAAGTGTTTGTTAACTCAAAACAAGAGCGTCGTTGGATCCTATTTTCCTTAGTTGTTCTTGCGGTCTATCTTTCTCCCCTATTAATCCTTCAAGAAAATGCACATATTCGAATACACGATAATTTAGATTCTAATTTGGCCTGGTATAAGGTGCTGGCCAAAAGCGGCCAATTATTTGGCAGCCTTAACGGAGCTATACCGCAAATTATAAATGGGATCTTGCCCAGAAATGCTTTCGGGACAGAATTTAGTATCATGATTTGGCTTTATACGCTGTTGCCAACCATGACGGCTTATGCACTGAGTCAAGTCTTAACAAGGGTGACAGCTTTCCTCGGAATGTATGTATTATTAAAAAAACATATGCTTCCGGATGAAAGATGGCTGCCGCTAAACATCTTAACTGCACTCGCGTTTTCATTAACTCCTTTTTGGCCTTCAGGAATGCTTAGTACATTAGGGATGCCCCTGGCTTTATGGGCATTCCTATCCATACGTAAAGGCGAAGGATCATGGAAACATTTTCTTGTACTGACATTACTACCGTTTTACTCGAGTATGGTATTAGGATTTTTCTTCTTTTTAAGTGCTATGGGAATCTTTTGGCTGTTAGATGTCATCAGGGGAAAAGGGTGGAGCATCCCGTTTTTGTTTTCGGTTGGTTATATGACGTCCATTTATATGCTGGTGGAGTATCGGTTAATGTACTCGTTTTTAGTTAGAAATGAGCCGAACAGCCGGGATGAATATTTCCATACCTATATGCCTTTTTGGGGAGCGGTAAGACTGGCTGAGAAAAATTTTATTTTTGGACATACCCATGTAATGACCGTTCATACATGGTTTATACTGCCTGCACTTCTGCTTGCTTTTTATTTGGTTTGTACTAAAAAGCTCTGGAGGCAGGAGAAAATTTTTGTGAGTTTATTGGCACTGAATATGGTGCTCTCATTCTGGTATGCATTTTGGTTTTACGAGGGCTGGCTGCCCGTAACTAAGAAGTTTCATTTTTTAGATACATTTAATTTTGCCCGCTACCACTTTTTAAGACCCCTTATCATCTATGTCAGTTTTGCATTGGCATTAAAAATCATTTCACTTCAAAGTATCAGATGGGCGCAGATGGCTAAGGGGCTGGCCGCGTTGCAAATTTTGCTATTGGGGATATATAACGATGAAATTGTTTATCACAATAAACCGACAGTCAAGCAATTTTACGCCCAAGAATTATTTAAAGAGATTAAGAAGCACATCGCCCTGCCACAGGATCAGTATCGAGTTGCCAGCATCGGTATTCACCCTGCTGTCGCCCAGTATAATGGCTTTTATACCCTTGATACCTATAATAATTTTTATCCGCTAAGCTATAAACATAAGTTTAGAAAAATTATCGAAAAGGAGCTGGCAAAAAACAAAATAATTCGAAGGTACTTTGATCAGTGGGGCGGCCGCTGTTACATTTTATCAGGAGAACTAGGGAAAAGGGGCCAGATGTTTAAAAAAGAATCAAAAAGGCATTTAAAACATTTAGACTTAAATACCAAGGTTTTTAAGAAGATGGGAGGACGCTATATTTTTTCTGCCCTTCCTATTGATAATGCAGTAGAAAATCGATTGTCCCTCGATAAGGTATTTGTGTCGAAAACCTCTGCCTGGAAAATTTACCTTTATCGGGCGATGTAGAATCAAAGAGAGTTTCCTTGTAAAAAAGGAGACTCTTTTTTGTCCTATTCCTCGGTTTTTTTGAATAAAAATGGAAGACAAGCTTTTCATTTGGTTGCGGAGGGAATGGGGAATGAATGTATTTTTGAGTTATATTCTTTTAGGGCTTTCGCTTGCTGCTCCGATCGGTCCTATCAACGCTGCGCAAATTGACAGGGGAATTCGTAATGGCTTTATGCATTCCTGGTTCATCGGAATAGGAGCTGTAGTGGCGGATGGAATTTATATGCTAATCGTTTACATAGGTGTTGTACGATATCTTGAAACGGACTTTATGCAGACATTCCTATGGTTGTTCGGTTGTTTTGTGCTTATATATACGGGTGTTGAAACCATCATGAAGTCCGGTCAGATTCATTTGGAGAATACAAGAAGCAGTGAGCCATTAATAAAATCATTCTTCTCAGGATTTTTCATGTCGATCTCTAATCCGCTGACAATCCTTTTTTGGCTGGGCATCTACGGCTCTGTTCTTGCTAAAACAGCGGCTTCCTATGAGAGCAGTCAATTAATTATCTATTCCAGCGCAATTTTTATTGGATTGTTAATCTGGGATGTCACAATGGCGGGGGTTTCCAGCAGCTTCCGTACCTATTTGACCTCCAAGCTTCTTGTAACCATCTCACTTCTATCGGGTGCTTCATTGATTGGATTTGGAGTATATTTTGGATTTCAGGCTTGGCAGAATTTATTTTAAGATGAATGCTTATAAGGGAAGAGATAAAAATCCTGCATGTTCTCCATGCAGGATTTTGTCACTCAAGCAGTCGGCCAAGGCTTTAGTACCTTCTTTTTATGCCGTCCCCATTTTAGATTCATTATAAATGTAATTCCACCGATTATTCCTACAAATGCCAGACTGATAAAAAATCCGGGTCTGCTTGTTTCATGAAAAAGTGTGCCGCTGACTGCTATTAAAATCAACACGGCACCAATGAGATATTTCATCTTGCCGCCCATTCCCAGCTTTAACATTCTCATCGAGGAAGCGAGGATAAAGATCCAATTGTAAAGTAACATAAGCCCGGCAGCTGTAGTTAAATACTCATAAATATTGTTGGGCATGAATAAGGCAGATACAACTGATGCCGTTATCCCAAGCATTGTTAAAATCAGCGTCATGAGAGGAATGTTTAGCCGTCCTTTCCTTGAAAAAATCTGTGGTGCATCGCCTTCTTCACCAAGTGTAACAAGGATACTTGTTACACCATATAGGGAAGCTGTCATGGTTGAGAAACCGGCAATAATTAAGGCTCCATTAAAAATGTGGGGGACAAACGAGAGATGGTATGCATCCAAAGCGATGACAAACGGACTTTCTTTGGCGTTAAACCGATGCCAAGAAACCATAATAACCGTAAGTCCTATTGAAAGAGCGTAGATAACCATAAGTAAAAAAAGCATGACTTTTCCGGCTTTTGGTGCCTCTTTAGGATTCTTTAGATTAGTGGCCATTAACCCCAAAATTTCAATTCCGCCAAATGCATAGAACGCAAAAATCGCTGCTGACCACAATCCCTTTATGCCATGTGGAAAAATGTCCCCCATACTATTGGGATACTCAATTCCTCGTTTGCCATCAAGAACGCCAAATAACGCCAGTGCAGCGATTACGATAAACATAAGAATCGCCGATATTTTTAACACTGCGAGAATATTTTCCAATTTGTTTAACACTCCGACGCCTATTAAAACAACGGCTAATCCAAGTACGGCGTAGCCTGCTGCAAACAGCCAAAGCGGTACTTTTGGAAACCATAATCTGGAGAAAATTGACAAGGCAGTCATTTGACTGCCCATGATTAATACCTCAGAGCACCAGTAAACCCAGCCGCTGCTAAAGCCCGCCCATCGTCCGTATGCTTTTTTGGCATAAGACCTGAATCCGCCTTTTAGCGGTTCTTGAGCCGTCATTTTAGAAAGGGCATCAAAAACACAATAAGTTCCAATGGCTGCAATGACAAAGTCGATTAATATGGAGGGGCCTGTCATCTTGATTGCTAAGCTTGAGCCGAGGAAAAATCCAGTACCAATTGTACAGCCGACCCCGAATAAAGAAAGCTGCCACCATTTCATGCTCTTCTCCTCTGCCGTTGAACTCATAAGCACTCCCCTTTATATTTAATCATCCCCATAATCAGAACCTTAAATCTTACGCCCTGTTGCCCCAGGGGATTTATCTGTATCTGATTGATTGTTGTACTCTTCATCATTTACACGTGCTCGTTCTCTATTTTCACTTCCTAAATAAGTACCCTTGCGCTGTGAACGCTTAAAGCTGTAAAAGTTTTCATTCACCATAAAATCGCCTCATTTCACTTGATTATATTGTTAAGATACACGCAGTGCTATTTCTTATTCGGATGGCACGCAATGGAATTATTTTTTTCTTACATAATCAGCCGCCAATCTATTGAAAATAATAAAAAATGAAACCCATGCATTTGTGTTTTGTATGAAAGGGGTATACTCATGTTATCAACTGAGCAGCTTGCTGATTTACGTTTACAGCTTATAAATGAAAAAAGGGAAGTAGAGCAATTTTTATCACAAAATGATCATTTTCAATTAGAGCGCGGTTTTTTCCATGAATCTATGGGAGAGCTATCGAGTTATGATAATCATCCAGCTGATGAAGGTACTGACCTTTATGAACGGGAAAAGGATGTCGCTTTAAAAGAGCATTATGAATTGGAGCTTAAGAATATTGATCATGCATTGCAGGCAATGGAAAATGGAACATACGGCCAATGTGAAATTTGCCGTAAAGACATTCCGTTGGAGCGTCTCCAAGCATTGCCTAATACAACCTATTGTATCGAACATAGTCCCGATAAGGTCGAATCACATGAGCGACCGATTGAAGAGGGCGTATTAATGCCTCCATGGGGAAAATTTGACATGGATGAGCAAGACGAAGACGTTGCCTTTGATGCCGAGGATTCATGGCAGGCAGTTGCCGAGTGGGGAACTTCCGAAACGCCGTCAGATTTAGCGTTTCCGCAAGATGATTACCAGGATATTTATATTGAAGCAGATGAAAATATAGGTTATGTCGAGGATTATGAGAATTTTGTCGGAAACGATATGTATGGAAATAACATTAAAGTTTATCCAAACCCCCAGCATGAGAAATATGAAGAGGCGCTTGATAAAGAAGGGATTATGACAACGTTTGGAGATTTGCCAGCTTTTGAACATGATCCATATGTTGACGATGATGATCAAAAATAGAAAAAAGAAAACAGCTTTCGCAAGATAGAAAGCTGTTTTCTCTGATACTTAGGTTTGATCTTGTCCGCCATCAATGACGGCTCCTATTTCCCCTTCGGCATATGTGTCACTTACTTGCTCATGGGTTGTTGCCAGACCTTTTGATAAGGTATCATTTTCCTGATAATAGCTAGGATGATAAAAACTGCCGGCGACTTCCTTTTTGGGGTTTGCTTTCTTTTCGAACAAGGTTCATACCTCCTTTTTTCAAAATAGATACAAATGTATTTTTTCTTTTTTAAACAAGATTACTCCCAAAATATATTTTTGAAAGGAAAAGATTTAAAATGAAAAAGGAAGAGCAATTTCCATCACGGGAAGAATTGGATGAGGCGTTTCATTTCCTTCATGATCAAATCAACAAAATTTCCGTGCTGGAGGAAGTGGAAATGCAGCAACAAGAAAAAAGTGAGAGTTGACATTAAGAAAATATCTTTCGTCGAGGCAATAATTTTTCTCTAGACCGATATGGGTTGCTTTTGCTATGATTTCTAGAGGAATTTTTAAGGGTGATTTATGGAAATGAGAGAAACATTGGCAAAAAAAGTAGCCTGGATTAGCTTGATTAGTAATATTATCCTTACCATTGGGAAGGTCACAATTGGCTGGTATGGCCACAGTGATGCAGTATTCGCCGATGGAATCCATTCAGCAGCGGACGTTTTCGCTTCACTGATTGTTGTTCTGGTCATTAAAATCTCCAATAAACCTGCTGATAACGAACACCCCTATGGACACGGGAAGGCGGAAGTGATCGTTTCCGGGATTGTAGGGTTTTTACTTTTCGAAGTATCTTTATACGTGGTATATGAAGGTGTCAGCGGCTTATTTCATCAAGTGGAGGCGCCAAGTTTGCTGGCGATGTGGGTAGCTGTATTTTCGTTTGTAGCAAAGATTATTTTATACAGAAGTTCCCTTGCCACAGCCAAACAGAATAACAGCAAAGCAATTGAAGCAATTGCCTTTGATCATAAGGCAGATATTGTTGCGTCCATTGCCGCCGCAATTGGGGTACTTGTGACCGTCATAGGGCAGCATTTTGCCATTTCTATTCTTTATTATGGGGATAAAGTTGCCAGTATTTTTGTGGCGTATTTAATTTTTAAAATTGCAAAAGAAATGTTGGCAGAAGCTTTTGACATTTTATTAGAGCGAAACATTAATACCGAGACACTTCAGGAATATATTACCATCATTGAAGAATTCCCTGAAGTTAAGCGGATTGACCGAATCAGGGCAAGAGAACATGGTCATTATATAATCGTCGATTTACGGATTGCCATTGACCATGACAAAACCATCAAGCAGGGACACGACCTAGCGAGGGCGATTAAGAAAAGATTGATGGAGCACCACGATAATATTGATGAAGTGATGATTCATTTAAATCCATATTATCCTGATTAAATTGTCAATTGTACTTTTTATCATTTGGGTTTATGATTATAGTTGGACAAAAAACGTGAAGGGAGTTGATATTTTTGAGTTATTCCATCGATCCGGACCCCGGAAGGTGCGGGGAAGTCAAACGAATATTTGCAGGGATTGATGATGGTGTATTTCTAAATATCAACCCCCGTAAAGGTGATTGACTTCCTCATTTATTAAGTGAGTGAGGAGGTTTTTGGATGCTGGAAATTTATAAAAGTACGGACTCACGAGTATTAGAAAAAGTCGATACGATCTCAAAAGGGTGCTGGGTCAATATGTATGCACCAACAGCCGAGGAAATTTCCCGGGTATCCAATGATGCACAAGTGGATATAGATATTATAAAAGATGCTCTGGACGATGAAGAACGCCCAAGAATTGAGCGGGATGAGGGCAGAGTCTATATTATTGTGGATTTTCCGTATATCGTCCTCGATGACTCGGGTCTTGAGGTCTATGAAACGATCCCAATTGGAATTATTCAGACTAACGATCATATTATTACCGTATCATTAAAGGATTCACCAATTATTGAGGAATTTCGTAAAAATAGGGTGAAAGAATTTTTTACTTTTAAGAAAACACGTTTCGCCCTTCAGCTCTTATTCGTTATTTCTTCTTATTATCTTCGTTATTTAAAGCAAATTAACAAAAAAACAGCAGATATTGAACGTCAAGTCCATCAATCGCTGAAAAATAAAGAACTTTATGCCTTTCTTTCTTTAGAAAAAAGCTTAGTCTATTTTACTACCTCCTTGAAATCCAACAAGGTGGTTCTCGATAAAATTCTGCGTTTTAATTATGTAAAAATGTATGAGGAAGACAAGGATTTATTAGAAGACGTTATTATTGAAAAAACACAGGCAATTGAAATGGCGGAAACGTATCATACGATTTTAACAGGCATGATGAACGGTTTTGCTTCGATCATATCCAATAACCTAAACATTGTCATGAAATTTTTAACGTCGATCACGATTATTCTATCATTCCCAACCATGGTATTTAGCTTGTACGGTATGAACGTTAACATACCGTTTCAGCATAGCCCGCATGCCTTTTTAATTACTTTGCTGCTTTGCGGTCTATTATCAGCAGTCACCGCAACAATTTTTTGGAAAAAGAGATATTTTTAAAAAAAGCCAGCCCATGGATGTTTAAGGGGCTGGCATTTATTTTTTCTCAATCAATTGGGCATACTGAAGGCATGTGTTTATTTTGCGGAGGAGGATGACAATGAAATCATTTGTAGTTAGTTTCCATCAGGAAGACAATGTCGATACGATGCAGATCCAGAAGTTAAACCAGGAGGATTTCAATAAGGCAACTGAAGGCGGTACAAGGCATTTATTTGAACTCGATACCAATATTGGCTTTTTTGTGTTTTTCGATGCTGAAGACATTGATGGGACAGTATCCTACATGGTGCTGCAATATGAGGAAGATAATGAAGAACCTACTGCTTGCTACGCCTTCCAGCTAAGTGACTTCTACGAATTCATTGCCTTATATTTAAATGACCTCGAATTTAGCGATGAAATGGAAGATGAAGATGAAGAAGCATACGGCCCGATTCACCACTTGGCCCATCTCTTGTTCCATATAGTTGAAGAAGGCGGAGATCTCGCAGTGTAAACAAAAAGGGGCGCCCCATTAGGCGCCCTCAGATTGTAGACAAAAGGCATTTCAAAAGTTCCGATTCTGGCGCCCTTTTCTAAAATTGGGATTTTTCTGTTTGATTTTTCTTAAGGTAGACCCCGGCGGGGTCTATTTTTATGCCATTTCTGGACTTTTCCAAGTCCATGTAGCCAACTTCTTTAAATTCATAGCAGCAAAAGTAAGCATCGCCTGCATGGACAATTTTTTAAGACCTCTTAAGGTTGTCCATCGCATACCATGCTTTTCTTTCGCATCCGCGAATACACGTTCAATTGTTTCTTTACGACGTGCATATATTATTTTATTCTCTTCTGTATGACGAAGATGTTCAGCCTCTTCAAGATATGGTTCCCAGATATGTCGTTGAATGAGCTTTTGATGATTTTGACTTTGTGTACATTGTGCTAGAAGTGGGCAATCCTTACATATAACAGGATTAGAGATGTACTGTCGATAACCTTCCTTAGTAGTCGTTCTATAATCCAGAACTTGTCCTTCCGGACATATGTAACAATCAAAGTGCTCATCATAGACATAATCGTGCTTTTTCAAATATCCCTCCTTTGTACGTGGTCGTGTATAGGGTAAAGCAGGGCGAATTTCATTTTCAATTAAATATTGAGCAATAGCAGGTGTTTTATATCCGGCATCAGCAGCTACAGCATTAGGTTTCCCACATTTTTCAATGACCTTTTCAACTAGAGGCTCTAACATTGTACTATCATGAACGTTACCTGGAGTTACAATAGTCCCCAGGACAAAACCATTTCTATCTGCGGCTGCATGAAATGAATAAGCAAATTGCTTTGTCCTTTCGTCTTTTACATAGTAACCACTCTCCGAATCTGTTGTACTTTCTTTTATTTCTTTGTTTTCTTCTTTTTCATATTTATCTGGTGGGATGGGCTTTTTCCCATGTTCTTCACGATCACTATTAATTTCTGCTTGAAGACGTGCTTCATAAGCTTTTGATTCTTTCCGAACTACTTTCTTTTCGAATTTGCGTTTATTTGCACTTGCTTTAACGTGAGTTGAATCAATGAATACATGTTCCGAACTAACTAACTTTTTATCTGCTGCCTCTTTTAAAATACGGTAGAAAATTTGTTCAAATAAGTCTGTATCCTTAAAACGACGTTCGTAGTTTTTACCAAAAGTTGAAAAGTGGGGTACTTTATCATAAAAACCAAATCCTAAAAACCAGCGATACGCCATATTTGTTTCAATTTCCTTTATCGTTTGACGCATCGAACGGATACCGAAGGTATATTGAATGAAAGCCATCTTAATTAATACAACAGGGTCAATACTTGAACGTCCGCGCTTAGTTGAGTACAAATCTTCAACCAATGAATAGATAAATGAAAAATCTACTGCGGCTTCTATTTTGCGAACCAAGTGATCAGCAGGTACAAGTTGATCTAAGGCAATCATTTCAATTTGGTCACGATTTATCTGTGTATTTTTCGAAAGCATTCCATCCACCTCTATTAATTCTCTGTAAATAAATTATACAAAAGGCTGTGTTAATGTACATTATTGATTTTTACACTCTGTTGATTGGAGTGGAAGGCGGCGAAGACTCCTGCGGGAGTACGGGACAGGGGAGACCCCGCAGGCGCTGAAAGCGCAGAGGAGGCTCCCCGAACCGCCCGCGGAAAGCGAAGCCGCCTGGAACGGAAATCAACAGACAAGTTTAATATGGCCAAACAAAAAAGACTGTCGATTTTAAACCCGAAATCCTTCGGATTTGTCGACAGTCTGGGGGCGCCCCATTAGGCGCCCTTTTAAAATGTAATTCAAGACTTTATTGTATTAATTTTTTACAGGAGCTTTCGCTTTAGATTCAATTCGGGCATTGCCCATAAAAAAGATGGTGATGAATATGAGCGCAATAGGAATCATCGTCAACATAAAAGTCTGTGTAATGGAATCAGACATCGCATGGATGATTTTATCCAAAATAAATCCAGGAATCTTGGAGCGTTGATCTGCCTGGAAAATTTCGCGCGGATCGCCCATTTTAAAGTTAGCAGAACCCTGCATTCCTTTAAAGGCATCTTTCAGTTTGTCAGTAAAAATATTTCCTTGGATTGTTCCGAATACAGTGACTCCAAGTGTCATTCCAAAGGATCTTAGGAATGAATTGGTAGAGTTTGCAGTCCCGCGGTATTGCGGCTCCAAATTATGAATCGAAGCAGTTGGCAGAAGCGAGAAAGAGAACCCAACACCGAACCCGACAAGAATCATATATATCGTAAGCAGCCAGCGCGGTGTATCAACACTCATACTGCCCAGTAAAAACATACCTGCTATATATGAAATAATCGAAACAAACATTAGATTACGGTAAGAGGTTTTGACCATAAAAATTCCGCCAATGGAACTTCCGGCAACAGAACCGAGCATCATCGGTGTCAATATTAATCCGGAATTCTTGGCTGTTCCACCATAAACCGCTTGAACGAAAATCGGTATAAACACGGTTAGAATTATAAAGGTGGCGCCATATAAGAAAGCAAGAATTTGCGAAGTGGCAAATAATCGCCGTTTAAACAGCCAAAGCGGAAGGATTGGCTCGGCAGCTTTTAGTTCGGCAATGAAAAAAATAACAAAAAAGATAAAGAAGCTCGCGAATAAGCTGATAATTTGAGTAGAATTCCAATCATACTGTTTACCGCCAAGTTCAAGTGCAAACATAAGACTGACGACTGAAATGACGAGCGTTATGGCACCCCACCAGTCGATTTTTTGCTTGGAGTGCTGCAATGATTCATGGTAAAACGAAACAATGAGAAAAATCGAGACAATTCCAATTGGTACGTTCACGTAAAAAATCCAGTGCCAGCCGATATAATCTGTGATGTAAGCACCTAACAATGGTCCAAGAATACTTGCTGCGCCAAATACAGCGCCAAGCAAGCCAGTCATTTTACCTCGATTTTCCGGTGGAAATATATCAAAAACAATGGTAAAAGCAATTGGCATGAGTGCACCGCCGCCAATTCCCTGGATGGCACGGTAAATGCTCAACTGAACGATACTTTGGGCAATACCGCAAAGGGCAGAACCGATTAGAAAAACAATTAAGCCAAAAATAAAAAAACGTTTGCGTCCATACATATCAGATAACTTTCCGAAAATTGGCATACCCGCCATGACGGCCACCATATAGGCAGATGTCACCCAAATAAATTTGTCAAAACCGCCGAGCTCGGAAACAATTGTCGGCATCGCCGTTGCCACAATCGTGTTATCCATGGCTGCCATGAGAATTGCTAGCAGAAGCCCGGCGACAACAGGCTTAAGATTCGTGTCTTGTTTTATCATCATTGATCTCCTTAGTTATAAATTTAGATAACTCTTAGAGTCCCCCTTTATTGATTTTGAAAACTGAATCAGATAAAATTATTCCGAAAGATAAATATCTTGATAATCAAGATAAATTTATTTTATAAGGAAGGATGAAGCTCTGTCAATGGAATTTTCCAATCATCCTGAACCCAGTAATGATGTGACTAAGAACTTGCGTAAATTAAGTACAAGGATGGTTCTTTTTCAACAAAAAGCTGCCCAATCAATTGGTTTAGTTGTAACGGATTTTAAAACTGCGGACATACTAAATGAGAATGGCCCACTTACTGCCGGAGAACTGGGGAACATAACTGGGCTTAGTACTGGTTCGGTCACCGCCTTAATTGACAGACTGGAGCATGCCGGTTTTGTAAAAAGGGAGAGGGACCCAAATGACCGCCGCCGGGTCATGATCATTCCAGTTAAGGAAAAGCTTAAGAATATTAAAGAGCACTATACCTCATTAAATGACCAAATGATAAAGCTTTGTGCTCAATATACAGAAAAAGAGTTGTCATTGATTATCGGTTTTATTGAAAAAACCATTGCCATACATGAAAAGGAAATTCGGGGTACTGGCAAGGAAGAAACAGAATAATGGGAGGGAAACAACAGTGTACCAATTAAATATCGTCAAATATCATCCATATGATGTGTATGAACTTATAGATAAGGAAGCAGGTTCTTGGTTAAAGGTAGTGCCGGAACGCGGTGGAATTATCATTGGTTATGGCGTGAAGGATGAGGAAATACTTTTTTTAAACGAAGACACTTTATTGAACCCGGAGAAAAATATTCGGGGTGGCATTCCGATTTTGTTCCCAATTTCCGGCCAGCTCGAGAATGGGCAATATGAATGGAAAGGGCATACCTATAAAATGAAAAACCATGGTGTAGCAAGAAACCATCCATGGGAGGTGATCGACACAACCGCATCAGAAACGGAAGCTTCGATCACTATTTGCCTAACAAGTAATTTGGAAACGAAAAAAGAGTTCCCGTTTGATTTTGAATTAGTTTTTACTTACCGTTTGACGAAAGAGACTTTGATAATCGAACAACTATACAAGAATCTGGATGCTGCTGTCATGCCGATGTATCCGGGATTCCATCCTTATTTTAAAACATCTGTTAAGAATTTGACTTACAAATCAGATGCAAAAACATACTTGGATTATAATGACATGGCAGAAAAAGATATTCACGGTTCTTTAGACTTAACAGATAAAAAAGAATCCTTTGCATTGCTTGATGCCGAAAAAAAGGAGATTTCATTTGACCTTCCTGACCGCAACAAGCTGATTAGCATGAACTATGGTAAAGAATTTAAATATGTCGTATTATGGACCGAAAAAAGTCAGGAATTTATTTGTGTGGAGCCATGGATGGCATTAACTAACGAATTGAACCGCAAGGAAGAATTAGTAATGGTTGAACCAGGAGAAACGCTAGCGACGTCTTTACATATTTCTGTGAAATAAGCTTACTACAACCAAGGGACTCGAATGAGTCCCTTAACTGTTTTTCTATCTTTTAACCATCTTTTTAACATCAAATCATACTGAAAAGTAAACTTTACTGCTTGTTTTAACTTTTAATTTTCGAAATGACTGAAACTTGAATTATTTTAAGGATGACGATAATGTTAAAAATAAAGGAAAAATCAGGGTGATAACCATGGTGGAGATTCGATCATTAGGTGATGCAGCGATCAGCGTTGTATTTGGGAATGAAATTAGTGAGTCTATTCATCATAAGATTCAGCAATTTATTTCCCTGCTGGAGGCATCCAAAGTGAAGGGGATCGTTGAATGGGTGCCGGCGTATACGACAGTTGCTGTTTATTACCGTCCAGGAGAGATATCGTATCATCAATTAACGAGTTTAGTAGAAAAGTTATGTCTTGCTTCTAGCGAGCGAAATACATCTTCTTCCATTGTTTATAAAATTCCGGTTTATTATGGCGGTGAAACGGGTTCAGACCTAAGCTATATTGCTAAATTTCATACCCTAAGGGAGGAAGAGGTTGTGAAGCTGCATTGTCAGCCAGAGTACCTCATATATATGATGGGTTTTGTTCCAGGCTTTCCGTATCTGGGCGGTCTTTCACCTAAACTTGCTGTCCCAAGGCTGGAACACCCGCGGCCTAGTGTCCTACCTGGCTCAGTTGGAATAGGAGGAAAGCAGACGGGGATCTATCCATCTGTTGTTCCGTCAGGCTGGAGAATCCTGGGGATTACGCCGATACAACTGTTTGATATTGACAAGCCGTCACCTATTTTATTGTCTGCCGGGAATTATATAAAATTTTATTCCATTGATGTTGATGAATATTTGAGAATAAAGGACTTAGTGTCTCAAGGAAAATTTACTGTTCAGACATATAAAAAAGGGGAGTTCCAACTTGATAATTGATTTAAATTGTGATTTGGGAGAGAGTTTTGGAGCGTTTAAAATTGGTAATGATCAGGAGATATTACAGTATATCTCTTCTGCCAATATTGCTTGCGGCTATCATGCTGGAGACCATAATGTCATGTTTGAAACTGTACGTATGGCAAAAAAATATGGCGTGGGAATCGGCGCGCATCCGGGATTACCAGATCTTGCGGGGTTCGGCAGACGGGAAATGAAATTGACCCCTAGGGAGGTCTACCATTTGGTCATTTATCAAATGGGCGCACTGGCAGCTGTTTGCAAAGCATGTGATACCAGGCTATCACATGTAAAGCCGCATGGTGCTTTGTACAACATGGCGGCGAAAGACCCAGAAATCGCAAAAGCCGTTGCTAAAGCAGTCGTTTCGTTTGATTCTTCTCTTGTTCTTTACGGCTTGGCCGGAAGTGAGTCAATAAAAGCTGGAAAAGAAATTGGCTTGCGAGTGGCAGAGGAAACATTTGCGGACAGAAGTTACCAGCCTGACGGAACATTAACGCCGAGGAAAGATAAAAATGCGATGATTCAAGATCCGACTCTTGCCGTTAACCGGGTAATCCGAATGATTAAAGAGGGAAAAGTAGAAGCAGTGGATGGAACGAATGTCGTCATCCAATCAGATACTATTTGTGTGCATGGTGATGAACCTGAAGCATGTGTTTTTGTCATACAATTAAAAGAAGCGCTGGCAGCAGAAAATATTGCGATTAGGAAAAGCTGGAACCCGCTATGAATAAGGCAATTTTTAAAGTCATAAAACCTGGGCTGCAAACAACCATTCAGGATTTCGGAAGATTCGGCTTCCAACAGTATGGCATTTCTCCTTCAGGTGCGATGGATGTATTCTCTTTGCAAATCGCCAATATTTTAACAGGAAATCCATTGGGGAGCGCTGCATTGGAAGCCGTTTTAGCAGGTCCAGAAATTGAAATTCTAAGCGATATCACTGTTGCCATTTGCGGTGGTGATTTTTCTCCAAAGGTAGATGGACATGAGGTTCTGATGTGGAAAAGCATTTCGTTGAAAAAAGGCCAGATCCTATCAATAGGCTCATGCCGGCAAGGGGCAAGAGCTTATATAGCGTTTAGTGGCGGAATTGATGTCCCTGAAATATTGGGAAGCAAATCAACATTTCTGAATGGGGGCTTTGGTGGGCTTGAGGGCCGTGCATTGCAAAGTGGGGATATTTTACTTGGAAATGCTGCGATAATGAAACCATTGAAATTCTTGCATCCGGAGCTAATTCCTACCTTTCATAAGACTCTTCACCTAAGAGTGATCCTTGGCCCGCATGAAAAAAGCTTTACAAAACAAAGCATCCAACGATTTCTTAATGAAACCTACACCCTTACACCACAGTCTAATCGAATGGGCATTCAGTTAAAGGGACCAAAACTTGACCATCTCTTGGGGCCGGATATCATATCTGACCCTGTTCCATTTGGAGGCATCCAAGTTCCCTCCAGCGGGCAGCCCATCATCCTTATGGTAGACCGTCAAACAACCGGAGGCTATACCCGTATCGCTACTGTCATCTCTGCAGATATTCCGCTGCTTGCTCAAGCGGTGCCTGACACCAAAATTACGTTCTCCACGGTGTCAGTAGAAGAAGCCCACCGTTTATATTTTAAAAGGCATAGGCTAATCAAGCTTTTGGCGGCGACGATTAAATAAAAAGAACCATCAGATCCTTCGCGGGTTTGATGGTTCTTGTGTTTAAACTGGTATAAGTGTTCTTTCTTTGTTTTTGTCACTCTGGTTCGCATGTCACTGAAAACGAAAGGGCTTCGTTTATATTCAGGGGTCATTTTCCCTTCACGCGCCAGCTTTTCTCTAATCTTCTTTGCTTTCGATTTAGCCATGGAAATCACTCCTCTAATATAATTAATCCATTATATACCAAAGAGAGGAGGGTTGAAAATACCTTTTAGATTTCTTGAACTCTTGATTGCTGCTCTTTTTTTATTGAAGTGTTCTTTTTTCTATTTCTAGTATAAAAGAGGTAAAAAAGTACCGCACCAGCAACTATATAAAAAGAAAACAAGGAATATAAAGAGCTATAATCCATCTTAGCAGCCATCATTCCGACGACAAATGATCCCATCGCCATTCCCGTATCAAAGATGGATAAAAAGGTTGCGGTAGCAAGACCTCTTTTTCTAGGCTCTGCATTCTGGATCGCAATTGTCTGGAAAGTAGGAAAAAGCGTTCCCCAGCCTATCCCAATTAATCCAGCCGCAAGTAAAAACGTAGCAGCGCCTGTGGCGTGGCTTAAAACAAACATCCCAATGGCAAAAAGTAAAATACATGGGTAAGTAATATAATTGGGTCCGAATTGATCAAGGCATTTTCCTGTAAATGGTCTAGAAATTAACATTACAATAGCATAAACCACAAAGAAAATACTTGAAACGCTCGCTAAGTGAATTTGTGCTGCGTAAATAGTTACAAAGGAAAGCAAGGAGGAATAGGCAATAGCCATAAAGCCGCCGACAGTCGAGATTGGAACGGCTGATGGTTCAATCAGGCTGCGAAATGAAAAGGTGGAGAGTACCTCAATCTGTTTTGGTTCTTCCGCTTTTTTCACCTTGACGCTAAGACTGGTTATTAATGAACCCATGGCAATAATCAATGCGAGAGTGAACATTATGTGCGGTCCCCACTTTTGAATGGCCATTAACCCGATAAACGGCCCCAGCACCATCGCCATGTTTGTGGAAAGTACAAAGTATCCCATTCCTTCTCCTCGTCTTGAGGACGGAATAATATCAGCCACAATCGCTCCCACGGCGGTTGTGGCCATTCCAAAACCAACTCCATGCAATAGCCGAACCAATAAAAAACCGCCGATTGTTTTTGGAAACAAGTAAAAAATAGAAGCACCTGTAAAGACAATCATAGCAGTTAGGAGCACTTTTTTATTGCCTGCTCGTTCCAGCCATTGGCCTGCAAGCGGGCGAGAGATAATTGCTGAAAGCAGAAATATGGTTGACATTAGTCCCGCTTGAGAAGCGCTGCTATGTAAATCATCCAATGCATACGAAGGCAGTGTGACAAGCAGGATGTAGAAGGTAAAAAAGACAAAGAAGTTACTCAAGGAAATGCTAATAAAATCTTTTGTCCATAGTTTTGATTTATTCATTTCATCCTCTCCTTTTTAGTTAGTTTATTTAATAAGCAGCTGCAGCCAGCCATTCTGCAGGTTAAACAGTTCTTCTTGAGAAGTTTCGGGAAGGTACTGTAATAGGGATTGGTTCATTTGCATTACCGCATGCTCCCATTTCGGATATTCATTTAGAGCAATCTCCGTCAATTGTACATGCTTTTCTCTTTTGTCTTTTCCTGGAACTTGAACAACATAGCCTTGTTTTGCAAGTCGCTGGATGGTCCGGGTCATCGGCGGAGCTTCAACAAATAAGTACTCGCACAATTCTTTTTGTGTAAGAGAGCCTTTCTTCTTCAAAACAAAAATAACAGCCCATTGTGAGCCGTATAGTCCTACTGGTTTCAATGCTTCATTGAGTTTATTGGTAAGATGGCGTGAAAGCTGATGGAGAGTATGGAATAGATCGTGGCTTAACATGAATGGTCACTCCAGTTTGTAAATTAGTTACCTAGGTAACTATATGTGTTTATGGTGGCCTTGTCAAGGCGGTAAGAGTTTACCTGCTCGGAGGAAAGCCAGAAAAACAGTTAGTTTAGCGAAAACACGGATGCATCCCTACAGTCTACCTTTAGGTAAAGAAAACTCGCCGACTGGCGAGCTCGGCAGAGCGAAGACAGAGGCGTAGTTCACCGAAAAGCACAGCTTTTCGACTGCGGAGCTAATGCTCACGAAGCATTCCTTAGTCCACTTATGCCTGATAGGAAAGTTACACTTTCCTATCGGCCAAAAAAATCCCGCGGAATTCTCCGCGGAATCTTTAAAATTATTTATCTCATTACATTAAAATACCTAGCTTCCGGATGTGCAAATACTATCGCTGAAACAGATGCTTCTGGTTCCATCATGCAGCCGTCGGTCAGTTGAACGCCAATTTCCTCAGGCTCAATTAACTTGAACAGCTTCTTCTGATCTTCCAGTTCCGGGCATGCAGGGTAGCCGAACGAATAACGCTGACCTTGGTAACGGGCGGTAAAGCGGTCCTGCATCGTGAAATCAAGCGGATCTGGAAAACCCCAGCGGTCGCGCATTTGCCGATGGATTAATTCGGCAAAACCTTCAGCACTTTCGAGTGCAAGTGCCTGAAGCGCGTGGCTTTCAAGGAAGCGTCCTTCGGCTTTGAATTGATCTGCTTTTTGACGGATTCCTCTGCCGCACGTTACGGTAAAGAACCCTACATAATCCATCTCGCCACTGTCAACTGTTTTTATGAAATCAGACAAGCAAAGGTGCGGCTCTGAATCCTGGCGAGGGAAATCGAATGTTTCAATAATTTGGCCGGAACCACTTGGATCATAAATAAGAACTTTATTTCCATCAGCCTGCGCCGGGAAAAATTGATAAACGGCAGCAGGGGTAATCCAGCCGTTCGTGCTTGCATCCAATATTAATTCATCAACAACGTTTTTAATTTTAATTGCTTTTTCATCCTTCTCGGCAAGTAATTTGGCAATTTTCCCTTTGATGCCAAGGTGATGGCCCAGCAGCATTTGCATGTTGATGTATGGTTCAATATATGGTAAGGAATAAGTTTTTAACACATGCCGTTTTGTATCCTTTGGTACAAATACCGGAACCTCAGTTGAAACAGCTCCTCTTGTCCGGACTGCTACCGAGACATTCGAACGGGTTGGTAACTCTCTTGGAATGGCGGCTGCAGCCAATTTTTCTTGCTTCTCGACGAACAGTTTTTCTTGTTCCTCAGGTGATTGCAGTTGGTTGGCTATCGCTAAGCCTGTCATCGCATCCTTTGCATAAAGGACGAGGCCGTCATATTCTTTAGCAATTTTCGTATCTGTAAATTTACGAGAAAGAGCAGCACCGCCGACAAGAATTGGCAATGAAATTCCTGCTTCCTTCATATCCTGGGCTGTTAAGACCATTTGCTGGGCGGACTTTACCAACAGTCCGGAAAGTCCGACCATATCCGGCTTTTCTTCGCGGATCGCACGAATTAAATCAGCTGGAGCAACCTTGATGCCAAGATCGCACACATCATAGCCATTATTGCTAAGGATAATGTCTACAAGGTTTTTCCCGATATCATGAACATCGCCTTTTACTGTTGCTAAAATAACCTTTCCTTTGGAGGAGGAAACATCGCCTTTTTCCATAAATGGCTCCAAATAGGAAACCGACGCTTTCATGACTTCGGCACTTTGCAGAACCTCGGCCACAATCAACTGGTTATCATTGAACAACCGACCGACTTCAGCCATACCGTCCATTAATGGCCCGTTAATAATATCAAGTGGGGCAGGGTACTTGGCTAGCGCCTCATCCAAGTCCGGAATCAAGCCTTCTTTTGTTCCTTCGACCACATAATAAGCCAGCCGCTCTTCAAGGGTTAAATTCAGAACGGTTGTCTTTGCTTCTTTCTTTTTATCACGGTAGAAATCAGTAAAGACAGCCAATGTTTCATCGGTTGTATTAAAAAGAAGGTCATCTGCTAAGCGGACTTCTTCTTCTGAAATGGAAGCAAAACGCTCCAGTTTCTCTGTATTCACAATCGCGTAATCCAGCCCTGCTTGGGTACAGTGATACAAGAATACCGAATTGAGAATTTCTCTGCCGACAGGAGGAAGTCCAAAGGAAACATTACTTATTCCGAGAATCGTTTGCACACCTGGAAGCTGTTCTTTAATCAGACGGATTCCATCAACTGTTGCTTTTGCTGAGCCAATATATTGCTCATCACCGGTGCCGACTGGAAAAACCAACGGATCAAAAATTAAATCCTGCGGTTTTAATCCGTATTTATTCACCAACAAGTCATGGGAGCGTTTAGCAATCTCCAGCTTCCGCTCAGCCGTAACACCCATTCCTTTTTCATCAATCGTTCCGACAACTACCGCAGCACCATAGCGGTGAATTAATGGTACGACAGCTTCAAAGCGTTCTTCACCATCTTCAAGGTTTATGGAATTAATGATTCCTTTACCCTGTGAATATTTCAAAGCTTTTTCAATTACCTTTTCATCGGTGGAATCAATTACTAGCGGTACTTTTACTTTTTTCACTACTTCTTTAATGAAATTTTCCATGTCCACCATCTCTTCACGATCTGGGTCCGCGAGACAGATATCAATGACATGGGCGCCTCCTTTTACTTGAGCGCGGGCAACCTCAGAGGCTTCTTCAAATTTACCATCTGCAATTAATCGTTTAAATTTCCGTGAGCCGATTACGTTTGTCCGTTCGCCGACCATAATAGGCCTCAATGTTGGGTCATCATAAATGAACGGTTCAATTCCGGAAACCATGTGAAGCGAAGAGGATTTCAGTTCACGTGGCTTGCAATCTTTCATCACTTCTGCAATCGCTCGAATATGGTCAGGTGTTGTACCGCAGCATCCGCCGACAATGTTGATCCAGCCATGTGCAGCAAAATCACCAAGCTTTTTCGCAAGTATTTCTGGTGTTTCATGATAGTGGCCTTCTTCATCAGGCAAACCAGCATTCGGATAACAGCTGATAGCGGTGGAGGCAAGACCAGAAAGGGAGCGGACATGATCCTGCATGAACTCCGGGCCTGTAGCACAGTTTAGTCCTACAGCAACCGGGTTCATATGTTCTACTGAAATGTAGAACGATTCAATTGATTGTCCGGCAAGTGTCGTTCCCATTGGCTCAATCGTTCCGGAAATCATCAGCGGAAGTTTTTTGCCTGTTTTGGTAAATGCTCGCTGAATGCCAACATAGCCAGCTTTTACATTGAGCATATCTTGGCTGGTTTCGAGAAGTAGGAGGTCAACTCCTCCGTCAATTAATCCAATGGCCTGCTCTTCATAAGAGGCAGCAAGGGCATCGAATGTGGTTCCTCCCGTTACGCTCAACGTTTTGGTCGTCGGTCCCATAGCCCCCGCTACATAACGCGGCCAATCATCTGTTGAAGCTATAACCGCTTCTTTAACCGCAAGCATCGCGGCTATTTTATTAATTTCATAGGCTTTAAAACCAAGTTCATATTCATCTAAAACAATACTGGTGGCACCAAATGTATTCGTCTCAATAATGTCGGCCCCAGCTTCCAAGTATTCACGGTGAATTCTTGAAATGACTGAAGGAGCGGTTAAATTCAGATTTTCATTGCAGCCGTCAAATTCTTCACCGCCAAAGTCCTCTGCAGTTAGGCTAGCACGCTGCAGCATCGTTCCCATGGCTCCGTCCATGATTAGTATTCGCTGTTTTAGCTGCTCAGTAAATGGTCGTTTCGGCATAGTTGTTCCCCCTAACCTCACGAGCGCGCTGACGGGCATAATGGGCCAGCTCAAGCGTCATCTCATAACGTAAAAATGGTGTAATTAAATAAATTCCATTAAATAAATCCAATGCAGCATCAATTAATGATTTCGTGATCTCAATTCCTTCATGTGCAGCCTGAACAGGATCGTCTTGAAACTTCGCCATCCGCTCGCGAATGGCATCAGAAATTTTGATTCCTGGAACTTCATTATGAAGAAATTCGGCATTTTTGCTGCTGGTCAGCGGCATTAAGCCGATATAAATCGGTGTTTTCAAATGTTTCGTATGTTCATAGACTTCGAGTAATTTTTCTACAGAAAAAACAGGCTGGGAGATAAAGTAATCCGCACCAAAGCTGATTTTCTTCTCTAGCCGTTTGACTGCCTTCTCAAGTGAGCGGACATTGGGATTAAACGCAGCAGCAATACTGAATGCCGTCTTCTGTCCCAAATCTTTTCCGGAAAAAGACAATCCTTCATTCAATTGCTTGATCATTTGAATTAACTCAAATGAAGACACGTCATAGACGGAAGAGGCGCCTGGAAAATCGCCGACTCTTGCCGGGTCGCCAGTAATAGCAAGCACATCATGCATGCCTAACGTATGAAGCCCCATTAAATGGGATTGCAAGCCAATAATATTGCGGTCACGGCAGGCAATATGAATGAGTGGCCGCATGCTTAGCTCTGTTTTTACAAGATAGCCTAAGGACTCATTGGAAATTCGCACATGTGCCAGCGAGTTATCTGCCAGCGTGATGGCATCAATGCCAGCTCCTTTTAAAGCCTTAGCACCTTCGAAGAATTTTGTGGTATCCAGCTTTCGTGGCGGATCTAACTCCACTATAACAGAAGGCCTTTCTCTGACAATATCCTGCAGCGGGGTCAAATCCCTTTTGGCAGCACGAGCTTCCACTTGGAGTTGTTTTGGTTTTAATTTTACAACCTTTTCAACTATTGGAGCACTATTCTTTAATTCAGAGGCAAAAGCTCTAATATGCTCTGGGGTGGTGCCGCAGCAGCCGCCAAGCAGCCGGACTCCTTCATAAAGGAAAGCTTTTGCTGAGTGGCGAAAATAATTGGCATCTCCATCATAATGGAACTTTCCGTCCGTGTAGGCAGGAAGACTAGCGTTCGGATAAGCGGACAGAAAAGCATGTTTCGGCAGTTCAATTTGCTCAAGGGCATGAAGCATATGATGCGGTCCTAGCCGGCAGTTGAGTCCCACCACATCTGCCCCAAGACCTTCTAACCGTTTTAGGGCTTCGTTCACTGGTGTTTGATCCTGCAAGAATCCCGACTCTTGTAAGGAAACCTGAGCAACAATCGGCAGCTTTGTTTCTTTCCTTGCAATGGCTAAAACTGTTTCAAGCTCTTCAAGATCATAAAAGGTTTCAAGCAAAATGCCGTCCACACCTTCTAATAATAGGCAATATAATTGTTCGCGGAAACTACGCTTAAGTTCTTCTATAGCAATTGAGTTTGGTTTAACGCCACGGTTTCCGCCAATCGTTCCAAGGATATACGCCTGATTCTGTGCTGCCAGTTTGGCATTGCGGACAGCGGCACTGTTAATATCTTTTACCGCGTCCTCCAAACCATAGCGCTGCAGTTTAAGATAATTGGCAGCATAGGTGTTCGTTTGGATTATATCAGCACCGGCATCAATATAGGCACGGTGAATATTTTGAATATGCTCCGGCTGGGAGAGGTTTAGCTCCTCGGAACAGGAAGCAACTCCGTAGGTATAAAGCAGTGTGCCCATGGCCCCGTCGCCAATCAGAATTTGAGTTTTTAATTTGTCTAAGAAGCTCATCATTATTCTCCTTGTTAGAACACCAATTCGTTTTTTAGCATCTGCTCGAAAGCCTGGCTGAAATCTTTTATTAAATCATCCGGATTTTCTAGGCCAACAGATAAGCGGAGCAGACTGTTCGTTATGCCTCGCTTCTCTCTTTCTTCTTTCGACATTGAGGCATGGGACATTTTAGCAGGGTAAGATAAAATAGATTCCACTGCTCCAAGGCTGACCGCAAATACGGGGATTTTTACATGAGCATGAAAGGTACGAAGAGCATTTTCATCCACCAATTCAAATGATAGAACAGCTCCCGCCCCGCTTGCTTGACTGGTCTGTAATGAAAATTGCGGGTGTGTTTTCAGTCCCGGATAATAAACGTTTTTAATAAGTGGGTGTTTTTCTAAAAATTGCGCCAATTTAAGCGCTGATTTTTGCGATTGCTCCAACCGGACATGGAGTGTTTTCAATCCCCGCAACACCAACCATGCATCTTGAACACCAAGGATAGCCCCGAAGGAATTTTGCAAAAAGTAAAGCTGCTTTGCCAAAGTTTCATCCTTGACGACCGCCAGACCGGCAACAACATCACTGTGTCCTGATAAAAACTTGGTTGCACTGTGAAGAACAATATCAGCACCGAGTTCAAGCGGCTTTTGCAGTGCCGGGGTCAGGAAGGTGTTATCAACAAACGTTAGCGCATGGTGCTGCTTGGCAATTTGGCTAATAGCTTGAATGTCCGTTACCTTCAATAATGGATTGGATGGCGTTTCGACATAAAAAGCTTTTGTATTGGGACGAATCGCCAGTTTAACTTGATCGATGTCAGTCATGTCCACAAATGTATGTTCAATACCAAGGCGGGAAAGAACCTGTGTCACCATGCGATATGTTCCGCCATAAACATCCTCTGTTATGACTACATGATCTCCTGCTGATAACAATAGAAACGCGGTTGAAATTGCTGCCATTCCGGAAGAAAAGGCAAATCCTTTAATCCCGCCTTCAAGCTCGGCAATGACATCCTCAAGTGCTTCCCTTGTTGGATTTAAGCTGCGTGCGTAGTCATATTTTCCAAACTGGTCCACATCAAACTGGTGAAAAGTAGAGGCGTGCTGGATCGGCACACTGACAGCCCCTGTAGCCGGGTCCCATTTATGCTGATTATGAAGCAGTCTAGTTTCAAAACAATATTCATCATGTGCCATTTAAACACGCACTCCTTCCAAAACCTTAGCTAATGCCTGCTTAAGGTCAGTGATTAAATCATCGGAATCTTCAATTCCAACAGAGAAACGCAATAAAGTGTTGTCAACGCCTTTAGCAATTCTTACTTCCTCAGGGATATCGGCATGGGTTTGTGTGGCTGGATAAGTAATAAAGCTTTCTGTACCTCCCAGACTTTCGGCAAAGGAAATCAGCTGTAATCCTTGTAAGAATGGATTGACCCATGATTCGTCCTTAATTCGGAAGGAAACCATGCCGCCTCGTCCAGGATAAAGAACAGATGTTACTGCTTCATGTTGGGAAAGATATTCGACGATCGTTTTGGCATTTTTTTCGTGACGGTCCATGCGAAGGGCCAACGTCTTCATTCCGCGCATGAGCAGCCAAGAGTCGAAAGGACTAAGAACAGCTCCCGCTCCGTTATGATAAAGTGCCAGTGCTTCACAAAGTTCTGTGCCTTTGGCTACGATAAGCCCAGCAAGTACGTCATTGTGTCCACCCAAGTATTTGGTCGCACTATGGATGACAATATCTGCCCCTAATTGAATAGGCTGTTGCAGAAGTGGTGTATAAAAGGTATTGTCGACAATCAGCAAAACATTGTGCCGTTTGGCAATTTCTGCAATGGCGGCAATGTCCGATTGTTCCATAAGAGGATTTGTCGGAGTTTCGAGAAAGATAGCCTTTGTTTTGGGGGAAATCTTGCTTTCAACCTCCTCTGGACAACACGTATTCACATATTGGACTTCCAATCCCCATTTTTTATATCCTTTTTCTAGTAAGCGGTATGTTCCACCATATAAATCATCACTTACTAACCATTCATCACCAGATTGGAATAATGAAAGAATGGTAAATATAGCTGCCATCCCTGAACTGCAAGCAAACCCCTGGTCGCCGCCTTCAAGATCGGCAATCGTTTGTTCTAGGATTTGGCGGGTAGGATTCCCTGTGCGTGTATAATCAAAGCCGGTAGATTGCCCAATTCCTTCATGTCGATAAGCCGTAGAAAAATAAACGGGTGGATTTACTGTTCCAGTTGTAGTTTCACTGCGGTTACCAATTTGTGCTAACTTCGTATCAATCTTGTACATTGTATACACTCCTCGTTATTTTTAATTTTACTCCTGTCCCGCTTTAACGCTTAGTGGCACTAAAGGATTGCGGGTATTAAAAAAAGTCTTCTGTAAGAAGAAGACTTTTGTAAGAACCGACCAATTGTCATTCTTCTTATCTCGCAAATTAATATAAATTTGCAGGATTTAGCACCTTTTCAATGGAAAAACATTGAAGGTTGCTGAGGTGTCATCGGGCCATTCCCTCTACCTCTCTTGATAAGAAAATCAATATTTAGACTATTTATAAAATTTACTACAAATTATAAAGTGTGTCAATTTATTTTTAAAAATCACCTAAGTTTATGGCTATGTAAAAGTACTTGATCATTATTCCATAAGTTAACAAAAGAACAAAATAAAGGATTGACATGTTCTATATAAAGAACTAATATAAAAGTATTGATACAAATATACTTTATTTTTACCATATAATTACATTTAGCGAAGGTATTAAGATTAAACACTACTAACATAATGTTATATTAATCTTCTATGTTTATAGTCTTGAAAAATTTTGGTATGAAAAGGCTATATTTTTTTATTCGCATGTTCTTTATATAGAAAATAACGTGCATTATAATATGGTTCTGCGGGTGATGCCTCCTTACCTATATCAATGGAGGCACTCGGTCATACTGTGGGCTGAATAACCTTAGACGCTAGTCGTCGAGAGTGTGATGTGAGGACGGGTTAGATGCCCATTATAATAAAAATCTTTAATTATGTTCTCTATAACTGAGAGTATAATTAAAGATTTTTAGGGGGGATAGAAAATATGACTTATAGACAAAGGATTATTTTTTTAATTTGCATTGATTCCTGGAATGTCATAATTGCTATTTTGTTAAGTGCACTTTTAGTAAGTGAATCTTATAATGTCTTTTCACTCACAACCTTAATAAGTATGGCTGTCCTGCTCATTAGTCATCATTTTCTTTCATTTAAATATAAATTATATAAAAAGGCCTGGGAATATGCGAGTATTGGCGAGCTGTTAAGCACGCTAAAGGTTGTAACTATTTCTATTTTCATCACTTCCTTAGCTCAATCAATTGTAGAAAATAAAATCTATTTTCGTTTCCTAATGACATCATGGCTGTTGACTCTTTTCTTTATTTGTGGATCCCGTTTATGTTGGAGAATATTCAGAGATTCTTTTCTAAGCAAAGAAATAAATAAAAAAAGAACATTAATAGTTGGTGCAGGATCGGCAGGTATGATGGTAGCAAGACAGCTAAAAAGTAATAAGACGACTGATTTGCTGCCAGTTGGGTTTATTGATGATGATGATAAAAAACAAAGGCTTGATATATTAGGAATTCCAGTTGTTGGCGGAGTTGCGAAAATTAAAGAAGCTGTAACAAAATACAATATTGATAACATTGTCATTGCGATTCCATCTCTTAAAAAGAAGGAGTTAAATATGATATTTTTGGAATGCGCCAA
Organism: Neobacillus endophyticus; assembly: GCF_013248975.1. Classification (GTDB taxonomy): domain Bacteria; phylum Bacillota; class Bacilli; order Bacillales; family Cytobacillaceae; genus Neobacillus; species Neobacillus endophyticus. Next base: position 497,207 of record NZ_JABRWH010000001.1, on the reverse strand, counting down.
GACTAGTGCAAAAACAAAGATCCTTCCCATGCTAGAAGATTTGGTGTCAGGAAAGGTTTCGGTCAATCAATTTCGAGATGTTCGTGTAGAAGACTTATTAGGCAGAGAACCTAATCAATTGGATATCAATAGTATTTCAAAAAGTATTCAAAATAAAGTCGTTTTGGTTACTGGGGCTGGTGGGTCAATAGGTTCGGAAATTTGCCGGCAAATTTCAAAGTTTCATCCCAAACAGTTAATACTTTTGGGCCATGGCGAAAATAGTATTTATTTAATTGAGATGGAATTAAAAGAGATATTTAAGCATACAAACATAACTTTCATCCCAATTATTGCAGACATACAAGATGAACAAAAAATGATGTCCGTTATCACTACATATCAACCTGATGTAATCTATCATGCTGCTGCCCATAAACATGTACCGCTTATGGAAAATAACCCAGAAGAAGCGGTGAAGAATAATCTCATTGGTACTATGAATGTGGCGAAAGCAGCGAGCTGGAACGGTGTTAAAACTTTTGTCATGGTTTCCACAGATAAAGCTGTCAATCCAACAAGTGTCATGGGCGCAACAAAAAGACTTGCAGAAATGGTCATTCAGCATATGGATAAGGAAAGTTCTACAAAATTTGTTGCAGTACGTTTTGGTAATGTATTAGGAAGCAGAGGAAGTGTGATTCCTCTATTTAAGAATCAAATCAAAAAAGGCGGGCCTGTGACTGTTACTCACCCGGATATGGTTCGGTATTTTATGACGATTCCAGAGGCCTCCCGACTCGTGATCCAAGCAGGTTCTATAGCAAATGGCGGGGAGATTTTTGTGTTAGATATGGGCAGTCCTGTTAAAATTGTAGATTTGGCCAAAAACCTAATCACACTATCAGGGAATTCTATTGAAGAAATTGGAATCGAATTTACCGGAATAAGACCGGGAGAAAAGCTTTTTGAAGAATTGTTGAATATTGATGAAGTGCAAGAACAGCGGGTCCATCCGAATATTTATATTGGAAAAACATCGGAACTCTATATGAAAGAAATAGACGAGTTACTATCCATTTTCTCCAATCTAACTAAAGAAGAAATTAAGCAGAGGCTGCTTTTTATTACGAACCGTAAAAAAATGGATTCAGAAATGACGGTCATCACTTAAATCAGTTCAATGCTCTGTTTTGGAAAAAGGAGGTGAACCCAATACATGAAAAGAATGATAGATGTATTGATTTCATTTATATTACTATTTATTTTTTCACCGGTCATCCTTTTAATAGGAATAATGGTTAAATACAAACTCGGTTCTCCGGTCATTTTTAAACAAAAACGGCCTGGTTTATATGGGAAGCCATTTTACCTTTATAAATTCCGAAGTATGACGGATCAGAGAGATAAAAAAGGAGAACTGTTGCCAGATTATCAAAGGTTAACTCCTTTTGGATCCTTTCTGAGACAGCATAGTCTGGATGAACTTCCGCAACTAGTAAATGTATTAAAGGGGGATTTAAGTCTAGTTGGGCCGAGGCCATTATTAATGGATTATCTTTCATTATATACAGAGGAACAAGCTAAGCGTCATTTGGTGAGGCCAGGAATAACTGGATGGGCCCAGGTGAATGGGCGAAACAAGATTACATGGGAAGAGAAATTTGAACTGGATGTTTGGTATGTGAATCATCATAACCTTTTACTTGATATAAGGATCATATTATTAACAATAGGTAAGGTTTTTCATTCTAATGATGTCAATCAAACCGAATATGAAACAGTGTCACGTTTTACGGGAACTAAAGCAAAAGAAGTGAGTAAGTAATAGTGTTACTTTTAAAAAATAGCAGGAGGTGAAGATTTGGTACAGGCAGTCAAGCAAAGCAGAATTTTTCTTTCTCCACCTCATATGAGTGGAAATGAGATGGAGTATATAAAGGAAGCGTTCGATACGAATTGGATCGCTCCATTAGGACCGAACGTAGAAGCATTTGAAAAGGATATAGCTGAATATGCGGGTGTCAATGGAGCCGTAGCGGTTAGTTCAGGAACTGCCGCTATTCATTTGGCACTTTCTTTATTAGGAGTGCAAAAAGGAGATGTAGTATTTTGCTCCAGCCTTACTTTTGTGGCTTCGGCTAATCCAATCCTGTACCTAGGTGCAGAACCAGTATTTATTGATGCAGAACCAGATACTTGGAACATGTCGCCCTCAGCATTGGAAAAGGCAATGAATGACGCCATTTCTGCCTGCAAGCTTCCTAAAGCTGTTATTATTGTCAATCTGTATGGCCAGTCAGCAAAAATGGAAGAACTTGTTTCTATTTGTAATAAATATGCTGTCCCGATCATTGAAGATTCAGCGGAATCTCTAGGCTCCAGGTATAACGGAATCGCAAGTGGTACCTTTGGGGAGTTTGGGATTTTTTCTTTTAATGGCAACAAAATTATTACCACATCTGGCGGCGGTGTATTGATTTCTAATAATACAGACGCACTTAGAAAAGCTCGTTTTTTAGCGGCACAAGCAAGGGAACCAGCACCTTATTATCAACACTGCGAGATGGGATTTAACTATCGAATGAGCAATGTTTTAGCTGGAATAGGGAGAAGTCAGCTGCAAGTCTTAAATGAAAGAGTGGCTGCCAGGAGGGCCATTTTTGAAACCTATTATCAGGAATTGGCTCATCTTCCGGGTATTCAGTTTATGCCAGAACTAGTGAATACATTTTCAAATCGATGGCTGACAGCCTTGACCATCGATTATTCAAAAACGAATGTATCGGTAAATGAAATTCTTGCTTCTATGGACAAGGAAAATATTGAAGCAAGACATGTGTGGAAACCACTGCATTTGCAGCCACTTATGGAGACATATACCTATTATCCACATAGTGAAAGGGAAAGCGTATCGGAAAAGCTGTTTGAAACAGGAATTTGTTTGCCATCTGGATCAAATATGTCCATAAAGGACCAAATGAGAGTGATCCAAACTATCAAAAATACAATCTACAAAAAATTTGAAAAAGAGACATGTCAGAGGTAGACCAATGATTGGAAAAATGATTGCGGAAATACGAAAACAAAGGGGTTACACATTATCGGAGCTTGCGGAACTATCGCATATATCCAAATCTTATCTAAGTAATATCGAGCGGAATTTGAACAAAAATCCATCGATTGAAATTATTAAAAGAATTGCAAAGGTGTTGGATATTGATCCTATCATCTTATTGAAAGTGGGGAGTGAAAAGGATACTCAATTTTATGTAGATAAAGAGTGGGCTGACTTTGTCAGTCAGCTTAAAGACTTGGGAGTGGAAAAAGAGGAGCTAAGCCAATATAAAACCTTGATTGAATTTATAAAATGGAAAAATCAAACCCATTAAAAATTTTGGCGGCACAATTATTTGGAGGAGTTTATGAAAGATACCATCAGTTTAATTGTCCTTTTTAAAACACTTAAGAAGCGTTGGAAATTAATTGTGCTCATGATATTGGCTGCGGCATTAGGAAGTGGATATATTTCTTACTATTTTTTAAAACCTGTTTACCAAGCATCTACGCAAATCTTGGTTAATCAAAAGGATGCTAAGAATCAACTGGACTACACGTTATTGCAAGGCAATGTAAGTTTGATTAACACCTATAGTGAGATTATTAAAAGTCCGGCGATATTGGAAAAGGTTGTTAGGAAATTGAATCTAAAAGAAAATGCGGATGGGCTGAATTCACAACTGACAATTAACAGCCGCAATGATTCACAGGTATTTTCCATTGTCGTGGAGGATCAGGATGCTGCACAGGCAGTCAATATAGCAAATACGGTATCTGAAACTTTTAAAGAAGAAATCCCAAGTATTATGAGTGTTAATAATGTGAGTATTCTTGCAAAAGCAGAATTAAAAGAAAATCCTGTTCCTGTTAAACCAAAAAGGTCACTAAATATTGCTGTTGGGATTGTTTTGGGATTGTTAGGAGGGATTATCCTATCGTTTCTATTGGATTTTATGGACAATACACTGAAGGATGAACAAGATGTTGCAGAACTACTGGGAGTGCCAGTTCTGGGTTCCATCAAAAAAATGTCCAGGGTTGAGAAAAGGATGAGGACAAATACCAAAATGAAGGAAATGGGAAGTGAAACCTTTGTATCGAGATAGGAAAAAAAAGAGAAAAAAAAATGTTCACCTAGTTGCCCATTATAATTCAATATCCCCCATTACAGAACAATATCGGCTTATTAGAAATAACTTGTGCTTCTCTTCAGTAGATAAGCAAATCAAATCGATCGTTATAACATCGCCTGAAAAGGGAGACGGAAAATCTACAACAGCAGCCAATTTGGCAGTGGTCCTGGCACAACAAGGGAAGAAGGTATTACTTGTAGATACAGATTTAAGGAAACCATCTGTTCATTATGCCTTTCATGTAAGTAATATGATCGGACTTACAGATGTGCTAACAAGGAAAATAGAGTTGGATCGAGCCATTATGAAAACATATATTCCGAATTTGGATATTCTAACATGCGGAACGATCCCGCCTAATCCTTCAGAACTATTAAACTCAAAAACGATGGAATACGTTATGGGAGGGCTTAGCCTAAATTATGATTTTGTGGTGTATGATACTCCGCCAATCCTAGTTGTCACAGATTCTCAAATTATGGCGAATAAATGCGATGGTGTGGTATTGGTAGTAGCAAGCGGTAAGACCACAAAAGATCAGGCATTGAAAGCAAAAGAACTACTGGAAAAAGCAAATTCAAATTTGCTGGGTGTAGTTGTAAATGGTGTAGAAAATAAAAAAGGAATCTATTACGGTCAATACAGTTAATATCGTTTATAACTATCACATTGCGGACGAAAAAATGTATCTGAATGAAGCAAAAATCTATTTAAGAATAAAAAGGGTGCTCGATTGTGATTGATATACATTGTCACATTTTACCAGGTCTTGATGATGGCCCTAATAATATGTATGAATGCCGTGAAATGGTGAATTTCGCAGTAAAGTCAGGAATTAAACACTTATTTGCAACACCACACCATAGAAATGGCCAATATGAAAATGTCAAAAATAAGATTATGAATCAAGTAGCGGAATTAAACGAGCTGCTTTTAAAAGACCGTATTCCGCTTACGATCCATCCAGGTCAAGAATTAAGAATTCACCGGGAAATATTTGCATCTCTTGCAATGGACGAAATATTGACTCTTGATAACAGCGGGAAATATTTATTATTGGAGCTCCCTTCAGGTGAAGTTCCCAGCTATACCCGTGAGGTAGTTTATGAACTTTTGGTAAGAGGGATTGTACCAATCATTGCCCATCCAGAGAGAAACCGGGAAATCATCAGAAATCATGATTTACTTTTTGAATTAGTCGAGGATGGAGCGGTGACTCAGATAACAGCTGGGAGCATCATCGGTCAGTTCGGAAAAAAGATAAAATCTTTTTCAGAAAAAATCATTGAGCATAAGATGGCACATTTTATCGCTTCAGATGCTCATAATGTTGGATCAAGAGGCTTCGTACTTCGTGAGGCATATGATGTGATTACGAAAAAGTTTGGGGTCCAGCGTACTTTTTATTTCCAAGAAAATGCTGAGCTTCTTGCAGCCAATCAATCCCTTTCCAGAGAAAAGCCGATCCCGATTAGAAAAAAGATATTGGGCATTTTTTAATTGTAATAATAATGAAGCGATATATTACGCAGCTTAGAGCGGGTGATTGTTTTTGAATGTATTATTTTTAACGTTAGCTAATATGGAGAATATCCATGAAAGAGGGATATACACCGATTTGGTAAGAGAACTGGCCAGCAGAGGCATAAACATCCATGTTGTTTTTCCAAGAGAGAGAAGGACAGGATTACCTACGGAATTACTAACATATGAAAACATAAAGCTATTAAAAGTAAAGACTGGAAATATCACGCAAACGAGCTTTTTAGAAAAAGGAATTGCTACGCTTAAAATCCAAAATCAATATCTGAAGGCAGTGAAAAAGTATTTTTCAGATGTACGTTTTGATTTGGTTTTATACTCAACACCTCCTATTACTTTTGAAAAAGTAGTGGAGTATTTTAAGAAAAACCACAAAAGCAAAACGTATTTAGTCTTAAAAGATATTTTTCCGCAAAATGCAGTGGATATTAATGTAATGAAAGATGGGAGCTTGATTTGGCGATATTTTAGAAATAAAGAAAAGAAGTTATATGAAGTATCTGATATGATTGGCTGCATGTCCCAAGGAAATGTGAATTATATATTAAAACATAATCCTTTTGTGAAAAAGAATAAGGTAGAGATATTCCCCAATTCTATTAAACCAATTGAACGACTAAGAAACACGATTTCCAAAGATTCATTCTATGAAAAATATAATATACCTCCAGGCACCGTTTTATTTCTTTATGGAGGAAATTTAGGTAAGCCTCAGGGAATTGATTTTTTACTGAAAATAGTCGAATACTTCCATCTTGTTAATAATGGCTATCTATTAATTGTAGGCGAAGGCACGGAATATGAAACGATTAGGAATTTTATTAACAGAGAAAATCCTAAAAATGTGGGTCTTTTCAAAAAGCTTCCTAAACATGAATATGATCAGTTACTGGAGGTCGCGGATGCCGGTTTAATATTATTAGATCACAGATTTACGATTCCTAATTTTCCATCCAGACTAACTGCCTATATGGAGTATTCCTTGCCAATTCTGGCGGCAACAGACTGCAATACAGATTTAAAAGACATCATATCCGAAGCAAAATGCGGATTTTGGTCGGAAAGCGGAAATGTGGCTGATTTCATTTATCATGCGAATAAGCTGGCAAAAGACCAAAGGCTGCGAAATCAAATGGGTAATAGCGCCAGGGATTACTTAGAAGAACATTATGACGTTACAAAAACGGTTAATACTATAATAAAGCACTTATAATGGTGCTTTTTTCGAAAGGGGATGCGCAAATTTGTTTGACGGAAAAACGTTGCTGATTACTGGAGGAACCGGCTCCTTTGGGAACGCTGTTATGGAAAAATTCCTATATTCTAATGTGAAAGAGATTCGAATCTTTTCTCGTGATGAAAAAAAACAAGATGATATGAGAAAAAAATATAAAAATGATAAACTCAAGTTTTATATTGGGGATGTCAGAGACTTGGCCAGTGTAAAAAACGCCATGTATGGTGTCGATTACGTTTTCCATGCTGCTGCCTTAAAACAAGTGCCTTCCTGCGAATTTTTTCCTCTTGAAGCAGTAAAAACGAATGTGCTGGGGACAGATAACGTTCTATCAGCTTCTATTGAATATGGAGTAAAAAAAGTGATCTGTTTATCAACAGATAAAGCAGCATATCCCATCAATGCTATGGGAATATCAAAAGCAATGATGGAAAAAGTATTTATTGCAAAATCAAAATCTGTTTCTCCGGATCAAACATTAATTTGCGGTACTAGATATGGAAATGTGATGGCTTCACGCGGATCTGTAATCCCTTTGTTCATCGAACAAATTAAAACTGGTGTTCCTCTAACCATTACAGATCCTAATATGACCAGATTTCTCATGAGTCTGAAAGAGGCTGTAGAGTTAGTGGAATTTGCTTTTAAAAATGCAGAAGCGGGAGATATTATGGTTCAAAAAGCGCCTGCCTGCTTAATTGGTGACTTGGCCCAGGCATTAATTGAATTGTTTAATGCAGAAAATGAAATAAAAGTGATTGGAACCCGTCATGGTGAAAAGCTGTATGAAACCCTTCTTACTAGGGAGGAATGTTTAGGTGCTGAAGACCTTGGCGACTTTTTTAGAGTTCCAGCGGATAAAAGGGATTTAAATTATGATAAGTATTTTGTCGAAGGTGACAAAAGGCTTTCCTTAAAAGAAGAATATAACTCGCATAATACCCAAGTTTTAAATGTTGAACAGATTAAAGAGAAATTGCTTGAACTAGATTTTGTTCAACAGGAGTTAAAGATTTTAAAGGAAACGGTCGAAACCTTTTAAGAGAATTTTATTCCGGAGGGGCATGATCAATCGTGAAAATACTAGTTACTGGAGCAAATGGGTTTGTAGGAAAGAATCTTGTGGCTGAATTAAAAAATAAAGGATACAACGAAATTTTCAAGGTGACAAGAGAAACGGATTACTCCCGATTAGAAGCATATACAAAGGAATGTGATTTTGTCTTTCATTTAGCTGGAGTCAATAGACCAAAAGACGAAGAAGAATTTATGGAGGGAAACTTCGGCTTTACCTTATCATTACTAGAGCTATTAAAAAAACATCAAAATCAATCACCAGTACTGATTACATCCTCTACGCAGGCTGCCATGGAGAATCCATATGGCAAAAGCAAAAAAGCGGTAGAGGATTTATTATTTTCTTACAGTTTAGAAATGGGCGCGAAAGCGTTAGTTTATCGGCTGCCAAATCTTTTTGGAAAATGGTCGAGTCCTAATTATAACAGTGTAGTTGCTACATTTTGTCATAACATTGCCAGAGGAAAGGCCATTCAGGTGCATAATCCGGACACTGAGTTGACATTAGCTTATATCGACCATGTCATCGCTGAATTTATACGCGCTCTGGAGGGAAATGAGACGGTGTGCGGGGAGTTTTGCATGGTGCCGGTAACTTATAGGATTACCCTCGGAGAACTGGCAGATAAGCTTTATTCCTTCAAAAATAATCGTGAATCATTGGTTATGCCGTCTTTAGAAAATGACGTAGATAAGGCACTGTACAGTACATTTTTGTCTTACCTGGAGGAAGATGATTTTTCTTATAAATTAAAAAAGAATGTGGACCATCGGGGCTGGCTGGCAGAGTTTATTAAGTCTGAATCAGGCGGTCAAATTTTTATTTCTAAAACAAAGCCTGGTGTAACACGGGGAAATCATTGGCACCATACAAAGGTAGAAAAATTTCTTGTGATTCAGGGCGAAGCGACCATTCGATTTAGAAAGATTGATAGTCATCAAATACTTGAATATAAAGTGAATGGTGAAATTCCTGAGGTAGTGGATATTCCTCCGGGTTATACACATTCCATTGAAAATACCGGAAAAGAAGATGTAATCACCTTATTTTGGGCTTGTGAAGTCTTTAATCCGGAAAAGCCAGATACTTATTTCTTGGAGGTAAATTAAAGTGGAAAAACTGAAGGTCATGACGATTGTCGGAACAAGACCTGAGATTATCAGACTATCAGAAGTAATAAAGGCGTGTGACCGATATTTTCATCATGTTCTGGTTCATACCGGACAAAATTGGGATTACACCCTAAATGAAATCTTTTTTGAAGAATTGGGCCTAAGGCAGCCCGATTATTTTTTGGGAGTGGTTGGAGAAGATTTAGGTGAAACGATGGGAAATATCATCACCTCCACCTACAAAATTTTTAACCAGGAAAAGCCAGATGCCTTATTAATTTTGGGGGATACCAATAGCTGTCTAAGTGCCATATCGGCTAAACGCCTAAAAATACCCATTTTTCATATGGAAGCAGGCAACCGCTGCTTTGATCAAAATGTACCCGAGGAGATTAATAGAAAAATAGTTGATCATATATCAGACATTAATCTGGCCTATACAGAACACAGCCGGCGGTACATGCTATCAGAAGGAATCCGTAAAGAACATATCTTTGTAACGGGATCGCCAATGAAAGAAGTATTACTCAAAAACATGGAGAGAATTCAAAGCAGCACGATTCTCGAAGAATTAAAACTTGAAAAGGGTAAATATATTCTTGTTTCTGCACACCGTGAGGAAAATATTGATAAAGAAGAGAACTTCTTTTCACTAATGAACGCAATCAACACCATTGCAGAAAAGTACCAAGTGCCTGTAATCTATTCTACACATCCGCGCAGCTGGAAGAAAATAAAGGAAAGGAAATTCTCGTTTCATCCATTAGTCAGACAGCTTCAACCATTCGGTTTTTTTGATTACAACCACCTGCAGCTGAATGCATTTACTGTTCTCTCCGACAGCGGGACACTGTCTGAAGAATCCGCCATTCTTGGATTTCCAGCAGTTTTAATTAGAACATCAACGGAACGCCCAGAGGTACTGGATAAAGGGACTGTAGTGATCGGAGGAATTACGGAGAAAAAAATCGTTCAGGCAGTGGAATTAACAAGAGCCATGTGGCTGAATGAAGAGAAAACTTATGTAGCAAATGATTATCAGGACGAGAATGTTGCGACGAAGGTTGTAAAGATTATTCAAAGCTATACAGAGATTGTTAATAAGGTAGTTTGGAGAAAATAAGAGATTTGATTTTCCAGCTGCCTTTTTAAATTCAGATGTTTTGGAAGGGATTCCTTATGAAGATAGCATTGATTTGTCCAGCAAACACTCTCTTCATGCCCTATGTAGAGAACTATAAAAAGATTTTGGATGAAAATAAAATGGATTATGCGATTATGAACTGGGATCGATTTCATCTTGAATCAGTACAATCCGGTTTCACTTATCGAGATATGAAAAAGGGTCATCAAAGAAGCTTATATGATTATTATAAATATAAGACATTTGTGATAAAAAAGCTAAAAGAAAACCGCTTTAACAAAGTAATTGTTTTTGGACTGCAATTAGCATTTTTTTTAAGAAAATACTTAAATCGTCATTTTAAAGGAAACTATGCAATTGATATTAGAGACCATAATAGAATCATTGATATATTTAGTTTGAAGAACGTTTTGGCAGGCTCGGCCCTAACAGTCATCTCCTCTCCTGGGTATAAGCATTTTTTGCCTGAGAGCGAAGACTATGTCATAAATCATAATACACAGATCGACTCATTAAAGGAACTGAAAAAAACGGATGTGAACCTTAATAAGGAAAAGCTTAAAATATCTTGCATTGGAGCAATTCGAGATTACGATGTAAATATTTCTTTCATCAATGCCCTAAAAGAAAATAACAAGTTTGAATTGTTCTATCATGGGGAAGGAAATATAAGTGATCGTTTAAAAGCCTACATCCAAAAAGAAAAAGTCAGCAATACCTTTTTAACGGGCAGATATGAAAAAGGACAGGAAGAAGATTTGTATTCGAACAGTGATATGATCAATGTTTTTCTTGATACGAATGGGATCCACAATAAAACACTATTGCCCAATCGTTTATATCAATCTGCTAAGCATAGAAAACCTGTGATTTCCTTTGCCGGCAGCAGCTTGGCAGACGAAATCAAGGAATATAATCTAGGGCTGGTCATTGAATCTTTAGACCGTTTTGAGGTTTGTTTAAAGGAATATATCTCTAATTTTAACAAAGAAGAATATGAAAATGGGATAAATTCTTTTTTTACTAAGGTAATCGATGAAAATAAGTACTTTAAATCAAGACTCGAGCAGTTTTGTCAGGATGGATGAAAATCATTTCATGATCCATTTCGAACGTCAGAAGAAAACTTTTATAAATAAAAAGGATAGATTTTGATGAATATATTCTATGTGTCAAGTACATGCTCTTCGCGGAAGTTTAAGTCATTATTCGAACAAAGCAAGGCGAAACCTCAACAGCAAATTCAAAAATTTCATCGTTTATTTATAAAAGGATTGGAACAATTAAATAATCGATTATGTATGATGTCGGTTTTACCCATTAATAAATATAGCAGTGATAAAAAATGGTTTGGAAAAGAAACAGAGACAGAGGGGAATATACAATATATTTATTTACCACTTGCCAATTTTCCCATTCTTAAGCATTTGCTCATTTTTATTACTGGTTTTATTACTTGTTTAACCTGGGGGATTAGAAATAAAAGAAATTCACCTGTACTCATCTGTGATGTATTAAATGTTACAAGCTCCATCTCAGCTTTATTGGCTTCTAAATTGTTGAGAATAAAAACAGTCGCAATCGTAACCGATATTCCCGGTTTTATAAAAGAGTATTCAAGAGAAAAACATTCTGGTTTCAAACGTTTGATATCTAAGATTTATGAGTTAATCTGTCACTTTTTTATGTACAGATATGATTCATATATTATTTTAACAGAACAAATGAATGAATTAGTGAATCCTAAAAACAAGCCATTCGTCGTTATTGAAGGAATGGTAGATATAGATATGGGGGACATTTCGAATAAGTTAGAAGAAAAGTATGAAGAAAAGGTCATTCTTTATGCAGGTGCCCTTTATGAAAAATATGGTGTTAAAAAATTAATTGAAGCATTTATGAATACGAAATGTGAAGATGCGAGATTATGGTTATTCGGATCAGGAGAGATGGAAAACGAGATCAAAGAATATGAGAAAGCGGATCATCGGCTTAAATATTTTGGAGTTTTACCAAATGAAGTTATCGTAATGGAAGAGCTAAAAGCGACATTACTGGTTAATCCAAGGCCTTCGCAGGAGGAATTTACAAAGTATTCATTTCCCTCTAAAAATATGGAATACATGGCATCAGGAACACCTGTTTTAACAACAAAACTTCCGGGAATGCCTAAAGAGTATTATGACTATATTTATCTTATTGAAGATGAAGGTGAAGAAGGAATGGCAGAAGCATTAGAGCTTATTCTGTCAAATCATAAAATGGACTTGTTTCATAAAGGGAAAATAGCCAAGGAATTTGTTTTAAAAGAAAAAAATAATAGGATCCAAGCAAAAAGATTTATGGAGACATTGTTATGAATGGAAATCAAACTTGGAATTCTAGGTTTCAAACTGCTAATGACCAGCTTCAGTATCTTAACAAGTGGTTAATTATATTTATGTGCATTTGGGTCATTTGGCCGTATATTAACTATAAAGCAGGGATTTATCCATTCTTTGCCTTAACGGCAGTGTGGCTGCTCACTTTGGACTACAGGTGGATCCTTAAAGGCTGGTCCTTGGATATGATCCTGTTTATTATTTGGATACTGACCTTTGTTCCTTACCTTGTAACAGGTAATTTTCATTATGGGACGATGGATGAAAAAAATGTTCTGACAGCTTTTGTATTATTTAATTTTGGGATATTTATTAATCATTATTATATGTACTTTGATAAAAATGAAGTGGTCTTAGGAAGAATGGTCTTGTTTTCCATGCTTTTTTATTTTATTGGTGCCATTCAAACCTATTTAGGGTTAAAGAAATATCCTCTTGCTGCAAGAGAATTGGCAACTGGTAATGGTCTATTACAGGATACTTATGTATCATTGGGCATTGGGGGATTTGGATTTGTCTATAGTGCCCTAATCCTAAATATTCTTCTTTTGTATTTTGTTATTAAAAAAACAGCAGAGGTTCAAAAAATATATAAATGGATTTGCTTCGTTTGTTTTGCGATGATTTCCATGATGCTTATTACAGCTTCGTACACGACTTCCTTGTTGCTATTATTTATTGGAATTATTTTCGTTCTATTTATTAAAGGGAAGTTAGGCATTATTTCCAGTGTTATTTTGCTTATTTTATTTTTTCTGCTATTCTCAAGCCAAGTCATTGGATATTTCTTAATCAATGCCGCTCATTTGTTTGAAAACAATCAAGTGATTAATTCGAAGTTATTAGATTTAGCGCAAGGTTTTGTAGGAGGGGGCGTCGGTTCACAAACCTCCGGCAGAGGCCATCTTTATTTAGCTTCTTTAGAAACTTTTTTGAAAAATCCCTTATTCGGCATATATGGACCATTTAACAACAGTCTGAATTCTGAAGTAGGCGGCCATTCTGGATGGTTTGATTTAATGGCGTATTATGGATTATTTGGATCACTACCGCTTTTTGGAGTGATCTTTTTGCAGTTTAAAAAACAATTAAAATATTATTCCAATCATCCATACCAGCAAGTGATCCTGGCTGCCCAAATCATATTCATCGTATTAGGCTTCATAAATCCTGTAACTTATATTTATCAAATTGGATTTGTACTATTTGCAATAGCGCCAGCACTGCCATTCTTACCATATGCATTTCAAGGGACACTTCCAGAAAGGGAATAACGGATGAATATATTATGGGTTACAAATGCGGCATTACCTGAAGCAAGTTTATTAATGAATGAGGAGCCTTTCCTGTTTGCCGGATGGCTGATCAATGCAGCCGAACAGTTGAAAAAAGAAGAGAATATAAGACTAAGTATCGCCTTTCCAAAAGGCGGAATAAAAGAAATAAACGTATTAAAAGGTCAGGCCGTAGATTATTATCCTTTTACTCCTATTATTGGAAGTGAAAAGGAAATGATCGATAATCAGGATTTCTTACATATTATTCATCAGTCGAAGCCTGATCTTGTCCATATTTTTGGAACAGAATATCCTCATACTCTTGCGATGGTGAATGTTTGTAAAAAAAAGAACATTAAATGTGTCATTTCCATTCAAGGACTTGTGTCATTTATTGCGAAACATTATTTGAACGGATTGCCTGAAAAAGTTCAGAAACATTTTACTTTTAGGGACATTATTAAACTGGATAACCTGAAGATCCAGCAAAAACGCTTAAAAAAACGTGGAGAATTTGAAGTGGCGGCTATTTCAAATGTCAATCATGTTATAGGGAGGACGACCTGGGATCAAGCTTGTACTGCCATTATAAACCCAAGAATTCAATACCATTATTGTAATGAGACACTTAGGGATGAATTTTATCGGCATAGCTGGAATCTAGAGAGCTGTGAAAAGTATTCGATATTTTTAAGCCAAGGTTCTTATCCTGTCAAAGGCCTGCACTTCATGCTTGAAGCTATGCCCATCGTTTTAAAAAGATTTCCAAATGCAAAATTATATATTGGCGGTCCAGAATTGACAAAATCAAATAGTTTTAAAGAAAAACTGAAAGTTTCCAGCTATGGAAAATACATAAAAGACTTAGTGGAAAAGCATCAGCTTCAAGAACAAGTGGTTTTTACAGGTGCGCTTAATGAAAAACAAATATGTCAGAGGTACTTAAAATCGAATGTTTTTATTTGTCCTTCAACGATTGAAAATAGCCCAAACTCACTTGGTGAAGCCATGATACTTGGCGTTCCAGCCATTGCAGCAGATGTTGGAGGTATTGCAGATTTAATAAAACACCGTGAAGAAGGCTTTGTGTATCAACCAGACGCCCCTTATATGCTTGCCCATTATATTTGCGAAATTTTCGATAACGATCAGCTTGCAAAGGAATTTTCTGAAAAGGCCAAACGAAAAGCCGCAAGATTACATGACATTGAACAAAATAATATGAGGTTGCTAGAAATATATCAAAACATAAATGGTGAATAAAGTCAGCATTTTTGAGGTGAGTATGTAGTATGAAGAAAAAATTAGTCTTTATTAGCAATATGGCTGCACCCTATCAAGTAAAGTTTTGTTATTCATTGCAGAAATATTTTGACGCGGAATTTTGGTTTTATGTCAAAAGGGAGCAAGATCGTCCGAAATGGTGGGAAATACCTTTAGGAGATAAATGCAGGATTTTGAAATTTTCAGGCTCTATTCCTTACGTAGGCTATTATTCTTTTGGGGTCTTTGCCGAACTCTTACGCTTTAATCCAGATATTATATTACTTGGCGGGTTTATGAATTGGCATTGGCTGATTTTAAAATGGGCAAAAATTTTCAACAAAAAAGTAGTGATTATGAGTGAACCATTAAGAAATGTGAAAAGTGAAAGAGATGACTCGAATTTGTTGCTAAACAGGGATACTTCTCCCCAATTAATAAATAAATTAAGAAAAAGATTTTTTAACGCTGATTTATATTTAGGAATGGGGAAAGTGGCAGCAAAACAATTTGTTCAAGAAATAGGGTTTGATGAAAAAAAAGTATCCTCTACCATGTATCCTCAAGACATAGAAGCCTACTTTGATCACCCGTTAAGAACGGGGAAGAAAGAGCAAGATTATACCCTTCTTTTTGCAAATAGGTTAGTGGATCGATATCAACCATTATTTGCATTAGAAGTATTCATGCTCCTAAAAGTAAAATATCCACATTTGAAGCTGTTGATGAATAATGATGGCCCATTAAAATCAGCTTGTCTAAAGTATATCGAGGATGAAAATATAAAGGATGTAAAGTTCCTGAAAGAGATAGACTCATGGAACAATATGCATTTAATTTATAAAAATGCCGATATATTAATCCTTCCAGCAACATATTCGAATGGAAATGGAACGATTATAG
The DNA here is from genome assembly GCF_013248975.1 of Neobacillus endophyticus. Lineage (GTDB taxonomy): Bacteria > Bacillota > Bacilli > Bacillales > Cytobacillaceae > Neobacillus > Neobacillus endophyticus. The sequence goes on along the minus strand of NZ_JABRWH010000001.1, from coordinate 481,098 downwards.
AGGCAGCAGCTTCAGGAATGGGGTTTGTTGTCAGTCAAAATATTAATCATATGCAGAAGTATGCTAAGAATGGAGAAAATTGTTATATTTGTGACTTGAGCACACAATCTTTTGTTGATGCCATTTCCAACTATATCGAAGCACCTGAATTACTTATGAGCCATGGGAAATTAAGCAGAAAGCTAATAGAAGATAGAAAAAACGAATATACGTCAAAAGAATATTTCGAAATTCTGGAAAGGTACGGATTAAATTGTTAAACCTTCAAACCGTAATAAATAAATATGCGATTAATTTCAAAAATGCAATTTATTTTTTATTGCCCTCCGTTATAGGGCTTTTGATTAATTTGGTTACTTTTCCTATATTTTCAGAAAAAATGAGTTCGTATGATTTTGCTGTGATGGGCTATTACGAGGCAATTGGTCAACTGTTTATTCCTATCATGAATCTTTCCTTTTATTCCTTTTATATGAAGGATTTTTTTAGTAGAACAGATGAGGAAAATGAAAGAATCATGGCCATACTAATTAAATTTTTATCTTTAATCAATTTGGGAATTATTTTTGTAGGGACCTTATTGTTACTTTTGTATTTCCAATTGGCAAAGGTCACGTTTCCTATTTATCCGTACGCCATATTAACCTTATTCTCTTTATATTTTAGTGTGTATAGTTCTTTCTTAGGTCTTCAATATAAAATGAACAAAGAAGGCCTTAAATTTTTTGCCATCCAAATCATTAATACCATTCTTCCGATCGCTTTTGGATTGTATCTCGTCATTCAGCTGAAATTAGGTGCGGAAGGAAGAATGATGGGAGTACTTTTAACCCAATTTATTTTGGCTGTTTTGGTTTTTAAAATGAATTTTATAAAGATAAAACTTGATTTCAATATTATTAAAAAAGCCTTATCTTTTGGTTATCCGCTTATTATCATCGCATTTTTGGATATTCCTTCTCTCTATATAGATCGAATTTTATTGGAAAGATTAAAAGATGTAAACGCATTTGCATTATACAGTATTGGGCTGAAATTGTCGGGTATTGTATTAATGCTGGGCTCAGCCATCTATCAGGCATTTGAGCCTGACTTTTACAAGTTTGTTTCTCAAAAAAATAAAAAGGGCTTTATTCAAATCTCTGGTTTTGTCTATGGGTTTTTATTAGTCGTTACTATCTTATTCTCACTTTGTGGTAAACTGATTATTTCATTATTAACAAGTAATCGTTACACTGGTGCCTATCAGTTTGCAAATTTGATGGTTTGGAGTAATTTTTTACTATTGTTTTCCTACGCATTAACAGTCATTCTAATTGTCCAAAACAAAACGAAGCTGCTCCTATATCGTAAGATTATGATTGCTGTCATAGGGGTAGCCTGTTTTATCACTTTCATTCATTATGGGGGATTTATAGGTGCCTGTTATGCAAAAATTATAATCAACCTATTAAATAGCGGGATCCTGCTTTATTACATTGTTGTATCAAGAGGCGGCGTAAAGCTAATTCATCAGTTAAGATTCAAAAAAGTAAGGAAACATCATTTTTAATTTCATGTAAATGGTCAAGTAACCTATTAAATAAGGGTGATATGAATGAAAGGCATTATTTTAGCAGGCGGAAGTGGAACAAGGCTTTACCCGATTACAAAAGCTGTTTCAAAACAGCTTTTACCGATTTATGATAAACCGATGATTTATTATCCCTTATCTGTCCTCATGCTGTCCGGAATCAGAGAAATTTTAATTATTTCCACTCCGAAGGATATGCCGTTGTTTAGGGATTTACTTGGGGATGGATCTAATTGGGGAATAAAACTTGAATATGCAGTGCAAGAGCATCCGCGGGGGCTGGCGGATGCTTTTATTATTGGCGAAGAATTTATTGGCAATGATAATGTCTGCCTTGTACTAGGAGATAATATATTTTTTGGGCAAGGATTTAGCCCTGTTTTGAAAAAGGCTGCAAATTTGGAAGAGGGCGCAATCATATTTGGCTATCAAGTCAAAGATCCGGAGCGTTTTGGTGTAGTGGAATTTGATCCTTCCTATAATGTCCTGTCAATAGAGGAAAAACCAGCTTTTCCAAAATCCAATTATGCTGTAACGGGGTTATATTTTTATGATAACAGCGTTATAGAAATAGCTAAAAATTTGAAACCATCCAATCGCGGCGAATTGGAAATCACCGATATTAATATAGAATATTTAAGCAGAAAACAATTAAAAGTACAGCTTCTTGGCCGTGGATTTGCCTGGCTGGATACTGGGACATTCGAGAGTTTCCTGGCTGCTGGGCAATTTGTGGAAACGATTGAAAAGCGTCAAGGATTTAAAATAGCTTGCTTGGAAGAAATAAGCTACCGGAACAAATGGATTTCATCTGAAGAAGTACTGTCTAGAGCGATAACATTTAAAAATGATTATGGTACTTATTTACATGATTTAGTGTATGGGAGGTTTATAGATGATTCCAGTTTCACAGCCGTTTCTTCCGCCAAAGGATGAATATAATGTCTTGATTTCAAAGATCTGGGATACAAAATGGCTAACCAATAATGGGATGTTTGTTCAGCAGTTGGAAAAAGAGCTCTTGGAGTATTTAAATATTTCCTCTCTGCATTATGTTAATAATGGTACGGTTGCCCTGCAGCTGGCGCTAAAATCCTTGGATATTAAAAATGAAGTGATTACCACTCCATTCTCCTTTATTGCGACGACGACATCCATCCTTTGGGAACATTGTGAGCCAGTATTCGTTGATATTGACCCCAAGACGCTATGTATGGATCCTGAGAAAATAGAAGAAGCCATTTCAGATAAGACAGAAGCCATCTTAGCCACCCATGTATTCGGGATCCCTTGTGATGTAGAAAAAATCGAAGAAATAGCCAAAAGGCATCATTTAAAAGTGATCTATGATGCTGCACATGCTTTCGGTGTCAAATACAAAGGTGAATCTGTGTTAAAGTATGGTGATCTCTCTACCATTAGTTTCCATGCCACAAAGCTTTTTCATACGGTGGAAGGTGGTGCCATAGTCAATAATACGGGAGAAAAATTAGACCACCAAATTACCTTATTAAGAAACTTTGGCTACGAGGGAGAAGACTATATCACTGCCGGGATAAATGCGAAAAACTCGGAGTTCCATGCGGCAATGGGGTTATGTAATTTAAAACATATAGATGAGATCATCATGAAAAGAAGAATCATTACAGAAACATATGAGCAATTCTTAGGAAATAGGCTGGAAAGACCATTCATTTCGAATGATATTCAGTACAATTATGCCTATTATCCAGTCATTTTTGAAACGGAAGAAGAATTGCTATTTATAAAAAGTAAATTAGAGAGAAATCAGATTATGACCAGAAGGTATTTTTACCCATCTCTAAACAAAATACCATATTTAAAAAATACTTATTCCTGCAAGATTTCCGAATCTATTGCAAAAAGAATTTTATGTTTGCCGCTATATAGCGATCTGCACTTGGATGATGTGGAGAATATCGCAAAACTAATGACAGGAGAGTCAAGAAATGAACTTACTTATAACGGGTGGAGCCGGATTTATCGGTTCTAATTTTGTTCATTATCTTCTAACGAATCACGAGGATATTCGCATTGTAAACCTTGATAAATTAACCTATGCAGGGAACCTAGATAATCTTCAATGGGAAATGGATGATAAACGCCATACGTTTGTGCATGGAGATATTTGTGATCATGCTCTTGTAGAAAGTTTGTTTGAGAAGTATCGCATAGAAGGTGTCATACACTTTGCCGCGGAGTCACATGTTGATAATTCTATTAAAAATCCGTACTCATTTGTGGAAACAAATGTACTGGGAACCACAATATTGCTCGATGTGGCTCGAAAGTATTGGATGGAAGGTATTGGTCTTTATAAACAAGGGTTTGAACACGCACGATTTCATCACATTTCTACTGATGAAGTCTATGGTTCACTGGAGCAGGATGGCTTTTTTACAGAAAAAACGCCATATGCCCCGAATAGTCCGTATTCAGCTTCGAAAGCTTCTTCTGACATGATTGTCCGAAGTTATTTTCATACATACGGCATGAATGTCGTAACAACAAATTGCTCGAACAATTATGGACCAAACCAACACGCGGAAAAACTGATCCCGACTATTATACGAAAGGCAATGGCATTAGAATCCATTCCAATCTACGGTAACGGCCAAAATATTCGTGATTGGTTGTATGTGCTTGATCATTGCAGGGCAATTGAGAAAGTATTTTTTAAAGGGAAGTCAGGCGAGACCTATTTAATTGGCGGTCATAATGAAAAGACGAATAATGAAATAGCTGCCATCATTTGTGACATTCTAGATAAACTTGAACCTATTAAAAACAATCATAATGGAATCTTCAGTTATAAACAATTAATTGAGTTTGTTCAAGATCGGCCCGGCCATGATTTTAGATATGCAATCAATGATGAAAAGCTAAGAACAGAATTAGGAGTTCAGATTGAATATTCCTTTAATAAAGGGATTGAAAAAACGATATTACATTATCTAAAGAAATATAGGTAATAAAAAGTCATCTAAAAATTCCACATTCTCTGTAACTAGACTAGAAGTTTACATAAAAGAAAAATGTTTATGCAATAGAGATAAATTATTTTTCACCCTTCAAACAACCTATCAAATTGAAAAATCTACGTTAAAGAGGGAGTATACGATGAAAAAATTGATGATATTAGGTGCTGGAATTTATCAGGTGCCTCTCATTAAAAGAGCGAAAGAAATGGGCCATTATGTCATTGTTGTAAGTATAAATGGAAATTACCCGGGGTTCCCATTTGCGGATAAAATTTATTATCAAGATACAACAGTCGTAGAAAAAGTAATTGAAATTGCCAAAAAAGAAAAAATAGATGGAATCTGTACAACAGGAACGGATGTTGCCCTTTTAACGGTAGGCAGTGTTATTGAGGAGTTGAAACTTACTGGAATATCATCCAAATCGGCATTGTTAGCTACGAACAAATTAGAAATGAAACAGCGTTTTATTGAAAATGATGTTTGCACTTCGAAATTTATGAAGTGTTCTTCGGTAAACGATGCGATTCATGCCTTTGAAACCTTGAATAAACCAGTTATTTTCAAGGCGGTTGATAATTCAGGAAGTAGAGGAACGATCAAAGTTGAGACAATAAATGATGTGAGAAAAGCAATGGAGGCTGTAATGAATGTTACTAAGCTTCCTTATTTTATTGTAGAAGAGTTTATAGAAGGAATTGAATTCGGAGCACAAGCATTTATCTATAATCATGAACTGTCGTTTATACTCCCTCATGGTGACATGGTCTTTTGTAAGGATGGAAAAAGTGTTCCGATCGGACACTATGTTCCCTACAACATATCAAGGAATGTAATGAATGATATCCATATACAATTGGAAAATAGCATAAAGGCATTAGAAATTAATGATAGTGCTATTAATGCAGATTTTATCTTAAAAGATGACAAAGTGTATGTTTTAGAAATAGGAGCAAGGGCGGGAGCTACATGTCTGCCAGAGATGGTTTCAGCCTTTTACGGATTTGACTATTATGAACAAATGATCAATACAGCATTAGGGGAGCGTCCTGAATTTATTTATAAGGAGCAAACCCCGTGTGCAGTTGAACTTATTATTTCTGAAAAAAGCGGGATATTAGATCATATAGAAGAAGTCAATATTACCCCCAATCAAAAGATCGATTTATCTTTTGACGTAAAACCAGGAGACGAAATAAGAAAGTTTAATGAAGGAAATGATCGGATTGGCAAAGTGGTTATTAAAGGGGAAACAATCGAAGAGGCGTTTGATTTATTAGATAAAGTAAAATCCGGCATTGAACTGAAATTTTCTAAATCTATTAAGCTGGTTGAAAATTAGCGTTTTATTTGGAAAGGGCAATAAAAATTTTAAAAAGTGGTGACGGAAGTTGGAGATACTCCATAAAGCGAAAGAGGAAATAAAATACAGTTGCGTTTTAGGACCAGACGACAACTGGAACCTATATATTAAAAGATTCTCCCATTTAGACATTTACTATTCCAGGGAATACCTTCAATTATTTGCAAAAGAACAACATGGTATATCGGAAGCCATCTATTACGAGAATGACGATGGAAAAGTATTTTATCCCTATATTAAAAGGGAGATTCAGATAAAGGAAGGGTATTTTGATACCATTACTCCATATGGATATGGTGGTCCAGTTTTGGAAGGAAAACAAACTGTTATGAAGGAATTTTATGACTGTTTTAAGGCGTATTGTCTGAAACAAAATATTATTACAGAAACAGTCTGTTTACATCCTTTGCTGAATAATGTGAATGACATCAAAGATGTGATGCCGGTTGACTTTCTTCGCAAAACAACAGCAGTTGATTTAACGCTCCCATTAGATGATATTCGTCAGAATTATTCTTCCAATAATAGGCGAAATATACGGAAAGCAATTAGAGAAGGAGTCCAGGTTACGGTTACAAACAAAAAGGAAGACATCATACGGTTTAAAGAATTATATGATGAGACGATGGACCGAAACAATGCGTTAAGCTTTTATTACTTTGATAAAGAATATTTTTTCCGGCAAATGGAAGATACCGCATTAAGCAAATCGTATTTATTGACAGCAAAATATAATGGAAAGATGATTAGCGGCATTTTATTGATCATCGGCCAAGAGTATGCCCATTGTCATTTAGTGGCATCGAAAACAGAGTTTTTACATTTAAGGCCCAATAATTTGTTATTTGATTATATGATTGAATTTTCCAAAACAGCGGGTGCAAAAGCTCTTCACCTTGGCGGAGGCTACAAAGATCATGACAGCCTTTTTAGGTTTAAAACTTTGTTTTCAAATAATAATAATTTCGATTACTATCTTGGAAAAAATATTATCGATCAGAAAATATATGATGAACTATCCCAAGCTGCTTTGGCCCATTCTTCCGCAGAAAAAGGGGAAAGGAGCTTTTTTCCTCTATATAGAAAGATTGATTAAGATAGAAAAAGAAAAGGATATCATGAGATTGAAGGGATAGTAAATGAAATCTCCGCTTAAAACGGCTTATATTTTACAAATCCACAAGAACCCTGAACAGGTAAATAAATTCATTCATCAGCTGATCTCCCAAGACCATGCAGATGTATTTATTCATATTGATAAGAAAAACTATGAGCCCTTAAAAGGAAAATTGATCAAAAGCCCGAATGTGAAAATTTTACAAAATAGTATTAACTGCAACTGGGGTGATATAAGTCAAGTAGATACTACGATTCTTTTGATGAAAGAGGTATTAGCCTCTAGAAACAAATATGATTTTGTCTCCTTAAGAAGCGGGCAAGATTTATTGGTGAAAAATGGATTAAAGGAATTTTTAGTAAAAAACCATCAAAAAGTGTTTATGGATGTTAGACAAATTAATGAGAAACACCTAAGCGTGATCAAGATTAATTGGCCAAAAGTAACGAGAAAAAGGTACACTACGGCACATCCTTTTAGGATATATAGAAGAATGATTAATGATTTATTTGGCAAAGGCATCAATTTATTTCCCAATACAAACTATTGGCCAAATGAATACTCCTTTTATTGTGGCTCACAATGGTTTACGATTCCATTTGAGGTAGTACAATATATTGTTAAGTTTTTGGATGAAAATCAATGGTATTATAAATATTTTGAAAAAACCTTTATTCCTGATGAGTGGTTTTTTCAAACGATCATTATGAATTCACCATTTAAATCTGACGTTGTAAACAACAACCTATTGTATTTAAAAATGGGCGAGAAATTAAATGAGAGAAATTCTCCCTTGTGTTTAATGAGTAAAGATATTGGACTCATTGAGGAGACAAACCATTTTTTTGCCAGAAAATTTGATGACTCGATCGATCGCTCTGTTATCGAATATTTTACAAGAAAAGTAAGTTTTTCAGATAATAATGGTGCAAGGAAAACGGATAACATTTTAAAAGTATAAGGATGGGTTTGCATGTTTTTAAGCTGCCAGCAGATGAATGACCTTGAGCAAGAATTCGGATCTTCATTTTACTTACTGGATGTTCATAAACTAAGGAATAACTTCAATAAAATTGAAAATGCATTTAGAAATCGATATCAACAATTAATTATAGGCTATTCCTATAAAACAAACTATTTGCCCTATTTGTGCAAGGAGATGGCCAAGTTAGGAGCTTATGCCGAAGTTGTATCGAGATTAGAGTATGATCTAGCTCTGAAAATCGGCATGAACCCAAGCAAAATTATCTTTAATGGACCATTAAAAACGTACGATGATATCGAAACGGCTCTAAATGGGGAGAGTATTTTAAATATTGATTCACTATATGAAATTGATTATATAAAAAAATATTGTTTAAAGTATCCATACAAAAACGTAAAAGTTGGCATACGAGTAAACTTTGATATTTCTAATGGTGAAAAAAGTGATTTGCAAGAAGGGTATGAAATCAGTCGATTTGGCATCTGCATATCAAATGGAGATTTTGATTATGCGGTTAAAACCTTAAAGGAAATGGAAACTATTAAAATAGTTGGCCTGCATGGGCATTTTTCTACAAGAAACAGAAAGGTTGAAACCTATCAAAATATAACATTCGGGCTATGTGAATTAGCAAAGCAATATATCGAGGATTCGGTCGAGTATATTGATATAGGAGGGGGATTTTATGGCGAGTTGCCTTCTTCCTTTCAACTTCAGACACCGAGTTTTGATGACTATGCCGAAGCTGTATGTCATGTCATGAACACTCAATTTGAAAATAAAAGCAGCAAACCATATTTAATTATAGAACCTGGTATATCAATGGTGGCCAATGCATTTCATTTTATTTCAAAAGTAATAGATGCAAAAAGAATACAAGAGCAGTATTTTGTTCTAGTGGATGGCAGTGTACATAATATTAAGCCGACGATGCATAAAAGAAACTTGCCAATGCAAATAGTCAAACAAAATATGGAAGCCACTCAAACAGTTGCCTATAACATTGTAGGGTATACCTGTATGGAAAAGGATTACTTGGCATCAAATGTAGAAGGGGAATTACCGGTAAAAGGTGATTATATTATTTTTGAAAATGTAGGGGCCTATACCATTGTGTTTAATCCGCCATTTATTAAAGAGAGACCAAGTATTGTCGCTGCAGATGAAAATAGTTTTTTTATTGTACGGAAAAAAGAAAGTCTAAAGGAATTTTTCAACGAAGATCTTTATGTATTTTAATGGATAAGAGGGAGGATAAATGAATATTTTGTTATGCAGTGCCGGCCGAAGAGTAAAATTGGTAAGGTATTTTAAAGAAGAGTTAAGTAAGTTTGGCGGGAAGGTTGTAGCAACAGATTGTGATCCATCTGCTCCGGCCTTGTATTTTGCAGACCACGCTGAAATGGTTCCCCGAATTACTGATCCAACTTATATTGATCATATTAAACAAATATGCAAAAAGTTTGAAATCAATGCGGTATTAAGTCTAATAGACCCAGAATTAAGTTTGTTAGCAGAATATAAAGAGGAATTTGAGAGAGAAAATATAAAAATCATCATTTCAGATAAAGATGTTGTCAATATATGCTTTGATAAATACCGTACTTTTCAATTCCTGCAAGAACACAGCTTGCCGGCAGTACCGACTTATCAACAATTAAGTGAAATACTTTTTGACATTGAAAACAATCAGCTTCGATTTCCATTAATAATGAAGCCTAAAAACGGCAGCGCCAGTATGGGAATTACTATTATACATTCTCAGGAAGAACTTTGCTCTTTATGGAAGGATTCAGGTGAACTAATTGTTCAGCCATTTATAGAAGGAAGTGAATACGGGGTTGATTGCTATGTAGATTTATTAAGTTATAAGGCTGTTAATATTTTCTGTAAAAGGAAAATAAGAATGAGGGCGGGAGAAACAGATAAATCTGTAGCTGTAAACGATCAGGAGTTATTAGAACTGATTAATAAATTAGTGGATACGTTGAAACCAATTGGCCCTATTGATATTGATTGTTTTAAAACCGAAAAAGGATTTGTGATTTCTGAAATCAATCCGAGATTTGGCGGAGGATATCCGCATGCACATGAAGAGCGGCAAAACTTTGTTCGAAATATCATTCATAATTTAAAAGGTTTGCCTAATCAGATAGCTGTTGGCAATTATCCAGAAGGATCCATCATGATTAAATTTGATGATGTTATGGTTATAAACTCTACAAATCGAAGTCATTAAAATATATGTCAATGGGAGGTGATCATATGTATGAGGTTATCAGTTATAAAGATAAGAATAAGTGGGAAGAAAAGTTAAATCTACTGGCGAAAAAAGATATTTTTTACCGTCATGCGTATTCAAACGTGTATCAGAGTATGGGGGATGGGGATCCTCATTTATTTTATTATGAAGATGAACAAGGAAATAAGCTTTGCTATGTATTTTTTAAAAGAAAGCTAAATGGATTACCTTTCCTTGCTGAAGGAGTAGACCGCGATTTATACGATATTATCACGCCTTCATATGGTTATGGCGGCCCAATTTATGATGTGGAAGAAAAGCAGTTAATCAAAAATTTCAGAAAAGAATTTGATGAATATTGCCAAAAAGAGAATATCATTAGTGAATTCATTCGATTTCATCCCGTGCTTCAAAATAACAAGCATATGGAGGAGAGTATAGATGTTTCCTATGATAGGGAGACTGTTTTTATTGATTTGACAAAAAGTGAAGAAGATATTCTGAAACAATATCAAGCAAAACATAGAGGAAAGGTTAATAAAGCCATTAAGAATCAATTGGAGTTTAGGACTTTTAGAAATGAACAAGCATATGAACGAGTTGAAGATTTTTATCAATTATATAAGGAAACAATGGATAAACTGAATGCATCTGAATACTCCTATTTTTCAACAGAGTATATAAAAGGCCTTCTATCTGGTTTCTACGATCAGTCTATAATTGGTGCAGTTTTCTATGAGGATCAAATGATCGCTGCAACATTGTGTTTATATGAGGATGGAGTATTACATTATCATTTGGCTTGTTCTCAAAAACAATACTTAAACTTAGGATGTAACACGTTTTTACTACATAATGCAGCCCTCTGGGGAAAACAAAATGGGTGTCATACCTTTCATCTAGGCAGCGGACATGTAGGAAGAGACTCATTATTTCAATTTAAGTATCGATTTAATCCTGACGGTCTTCTTCATTTTAATATAGGAAAAAAAATTCATAATCCGTTTCAATATAAGTTCTTGCTTGAACAATGGGAGAAATATTATGAACAAGAAGCTCAAGAAAATTTTTTCCCTGCCTATAGGAGAATACCAAAGAAAGCTGACCTTTCTATTATTTAATCCATCAATAAAATACCATCCGTTCAGCAGGGGAAACGGATGGTAAAGTTCCAAAATTACGTGTATGCAATAAATGGATTTCCGATATTCAAATAAGTCCCTCCAGAGAGACTTGAAGTTTTTATTGAGAAATAATTGTCCTCGGACCCCAATAGAGAAATAGGCCCGCCAGATGAAGTATCCACTATTCCTGACCCTTTAATGGTGAAAGACATTGAAGATAAACTGGTATATGCTGCTGTGGAATTTTTAGGTCTTCCCCAAATATCTATTCGAATGGTTCCACCTATATAGTTGCTTAAATATGGAATGGAGACTTGTCTTAAGACTGCTATGTTGTCCGGCAATGGGAAAGATACAGTAGCGTTATTGGGGATATTATCTGATTTCCCTATTTGAGAATAGGTGGTGCCTCTTGCATAAAAGAATCCATTAATCACGGTTCTTTTTAATCTCTCAATAGTGGCATTTCCTAAATTGACATAGTTGGTGTCATCGCTATTTCCAGCTGGATCTAGAGGAATAGTAATAATGGAATCAGCGTTTAGACGATTTCCTCCATCCATTATTTTTAATGTATCAGATGAAAAATTGTTATTTAGGTAATGAATCTGCCTGATTTGTCTTGCAGAGGTAATATCAAGATTAGAGCTGATGCTGACAAGTGAATTAATCCCTGCGTTTGCATTGGCAGCATACATAACCCCAAAATTGCCTTCAATCGTCATACCGATAACATAACATGCTTTTGGTGCTAGGTAGGAAGCTTTTATGACAATAAATCCATTTCCATCCAATTCGAAATAGTTTCCAATAATATTGATCCCAGAGGCACTGCTTTGATCTGAAAGATCAGAAGAAACTCTTATTCCGGCCCCTTTATTACCTTGAATCGTGCATCCGCTGATATTAATGTTATTTCCCCAGATAGAAATACCGTTTCCGCCCATTCCAGCAATGTTGCAGTTTTCTATATTAATATTGTTCACTTGGTTACTAAAATCTTTAGATGCAAGATATACACCATCTTGCTTGTTGTATTCAATCTCACAATTGATGATATTGATATTATTAACATTTCCTAATCCATAGGTATAAATGGCATGTTTGCCATGATATCTTAACCAGACATTTTCAATTAACCAAACTACTGTATCAGCATTAAACACGATTCCATAACCGCTTGTTGCATCTGTTCCATACATTTGCGTGCCATTTCCGAAAATAGCGATATTTCGAATGGTGCCTCTTTCGACTCCTGCATTAATGGTAATGCATGGATTTGCACTTAAGTTTTGAAGATAGGATCCTGTTTTCGAAATTCCTTCAATATTAATTGTAGTAGAAATGGTCAATCCATTACAATAAAGGGTGCCAATTGGAAATATCAATTGCCCTCCCCAAGGCATTGTTTTAATAAATTGGTTTATCTGATCAGAATTACTTTGTGCCTTACTTTTATCATTCAGAACTACTCCTGGAATATCCGTAACCATGTAGCTGTTTGATGCCATTGTATCACATCCTCATAAAGGGTATTCACTATATATATTGTTATGAGAAAGAGATATCGCTGGCTTGTACAAATGCATTATTTTATAAAATAATTATTCTTTTATAATGATTACTTTGTTCTATTCATGATTTTCTATGTTACCGCAGAGGAAATCGAAAAGAGTTGAAACTATAAAAAAGGAAACGATTTATTTTCTATGTAAAGTATTCTATTATATGGAGAGAGACGTTTGATTTAACTAGGGTGGTTCTATTTATGAACAAGTATGAGGCTATTTCTTCAGAAATAAGAAGAAGAATTAAAGAACGAGTATATCCCATCGACCAGCCGATTCCCGATGAAATTTCTTTAGCGAAGGAGTTTCATTGCAGCAGGATGACGATGAAACGGGCGCTTGACATTTTAGTGGTGGAGGGTCTTCTTTATCGGAAACGCGGCCATGGCACGTTTATTGTACAATCTGCGATTCAAAATGGCCGGGTAAATGTGATGAGCGATCAAATTACTGGGTTGACAAATATGATCAAAGATAAAAAAATCACGAGTAAAATTATTAAATTTGAGGTTTTATTTCCATCTAAAGATGTGGCAGAACATTTAGCGATTGATATGAAAACGGCTGTATATTATTTAATCCGATTACGCCTTGTGGATGGCGAGCCATATGTGATTGAAAAAACATTTATGCCTGCACACCTCATTCCCGGGGTTACAGATGAGGTTCTCCAAGGCTCTATTTATGACTATATTACTCAAAAGCAAGGCTTAAGTATTGCTGGATCGCATCGGATCATTAGAGCCTGTAAACCGAACGAACTTGATCAGGCGCAGCTGGCATGTCAGCCTGATGATCCGATTCTTGAAGTCGAGCATGTTGGCTTTTTGAATAACGGCATTCCATTTGAATACTCATTCTCCCGCCATCGGTATGATAAGTTTGAGGTAACGACAATTAATATGAGAAGATAAAAAACACACGAATTTTCGTGTGTTCAGACTGTCGACAAATCCGAAGGATTTCGGGTTTAAAATCGACAGTCTTTTTTGTTTGGCCATATTAAACTTGTCTGTTGATTTCCGTTCCAGGCGGCTTCGCTTTCCGCGGGCGGTTCGGGGAGCCTCCTCTGCGCTTTCAGCGCCTGCGGGGTCTCCCCTGTCCCGTACTCCCGCAGGAGTCTTCGCCGCCTTCCACTCCAATCAACAGAGTGTAAAAATCAATAATGTACATTAACACAGCCTTTTGTATAATTTATTTACAGAGAATTAATAGAGGTGGATGGAATGCTTTCGAAAAATACACAGATAAATCGTGACCAAATTGAAATGATTGCCTTAGATCAACTTGTACCTGCTGATCACTTGGTTCGCAAAATAGAAGCCGCAGTAGATTTTTCATTTATCTATTCATTGGTTGAAGATTTGTACTCAACTAAGCGCGGACGTTCAAGTATTGACCCTGTTGTATTAATTAAGATGGCTTTCATTCAATATACCTTCGGTATCCGTTCGATGCGTCAAACGATAAAGGAAATTGAAACAAATATGGCGTATCGCTGGTTTTTAGGATTTGGTTTTTATGATAAAGTACCCCACTTTTCAACTTTTGGTAAAAACTACGAACGTCGTTTTAAGGATACAGACTTATTTGAACAAATTTTCTACCGTATTTTAAAAGAGGCAGCAGATAAAAAGTTAGTTAGTTCGGAACATGTATTCATTGATTCAACTCACGTTAAAGCAAGTGCAAATAAACGCAAATTCGAAAAGAAAGTAGTTCGGAAAGAATCAAAAGCTTATGAAGCACGTCTTCAAGCAGAAATTAATAGTGATCGTGAAGAACATGGGAAAAAGCCCATCCCACCAGATAAATATGAAAAAGAAGAAAACAAAGAAATAAAAGAAAGTACAACAGATTCGGAGAGTGGTTACTATGTAAAAGACGAAAGGACAAAGCAATTTGCTTATTCATTTCATGCAGCCGCAGATAGAAATGGTTTTGTCCTGGGGACTATTGTAACTCCAGGTAACGTTCATGATAGTACAATGTTAGAGCCTCTAGTTGAAAAGGTCATTGAAAAATGTGGGAAACCTAATGCTGTAGCTGCTGATGCCGGATATAAAACACCTGCTATTGCTCAATATTTAATTGAAAATGAAATTCGCCCTGCTTTACCCTATACACGACCACGTACAAAGGAGGGATATTTGAAAAAGCACGATTATGTCTATGATGAGCACTTTGATTGTTACATATGTCCGGAAGGACAAGTTCTGGATTATAGAACGACTACTAAGGAAGGTTATCGACAGTACATCTCTAATCCTGTTATATGTAAGGATTGCCCACTTCTAGCACAATGTACACAAAGTCAAAATCATCAAAAGCTCATTCAACGACATATCTGGGAACCATATCTTGAAGAGGCTGAACATCTTCGTCATACAGAAGAGAATAAAATAATATATGCACGTCGTAAAGAAACAATTGAACGTGTATTCGCGGATGCGAAAGAAAAGCATGGTATGCGATGGACAACCTTAAGAGGTCTTAAAAAATTGTCCATGCAGGCGATGCTTACTTTTGCTGCTATGAATTTAAAGAAGTTGGCTACATGGACTTGGAAAAGTCCAGAAATGGCATAAAAATAGACCCCGCCGGGGTCTACCTTAAGAAAAATCAAACAGAAAAATCCCAATTTTAGAAAAGGGCGCCAGAATCGGAACTTTTGAAATGCCTTTTGTCTACAATCTGAACACACGAATTTTCGTGTGTTTTTTATTTTAAATATATTTATCTACACATTTAAGAACTTAACACAAACGGCATAAGGGACTTTAACATCGGATTGCAGCAGTGTTAATTTTCCTGTATGTTCATCTCTTGCGAAAAGTACCAGATTTCCGGTTTCTTGATTGGATGTGACGATGAATTTTTCAGTCGGGTCCAGGGAAAAATCTCTTGGCCAATCACCTTCTGTCAAGGTGCGATCTACAAACGTAAGCTCTCCGGACTCTTGATTTACACTGAAGATGGCAATGCTGTTATGGCCGCGATTTCCTGCATACACAAAACGGCCGTCAGATGAAATATGAATGGCACTACCTTGGTTGTTTTCAGTAAAATCCGCCGGAATGGTGGAAATGTACTGTTTGGCTGTAAAGCTGCCTGTTTCCGCATCAAAGGTTAAAAAGATGACCTCTGAACTGAATTCTGTCATTACATAGGCAAATTTGCGGTTTGGATGGAACACTAAATGTCTTGGACCACTTCCAGGATTGGCAGCCAAGCGGCTGACTTCTGTTAATGCTCCATTCTCGCTTACCTCATAGGTAATGAGGGCATCGCTGCCTAATTCTACAACAGCAAGAAATTTCTCATTTGGAGTGACTGCAGCATAATGGGTATGCGGCTTTTCCTGTCTTGGATCCGGACCTGATCCTTCATGTTTAATAATCGAAACTACCGGTTGAACAGAGCCATTGTTTTGATTAATTAAATGGGATTCCACTGTCCCTTTATGATAGTTGGCACTGAAAACATAGCGGGATTCACTATCAACACTGACATGACATGGAGGTGATCCGGCAAGTACTTCACGATTAATTTCCGAAATATCTCCAGTAGAAGCATTTAACGAAAATGCAGCAACACCGCCGTTATCACCATCTTTTACAACAGCATAAAGGTTGCGGTTATCTTTTGTAATGGTTAGATAGGTTGGATTCTCCAGCTCAGCCGCAACTTGAACATTTGCGATTTTCCCTTCCTTGGTGTTTAAAGTGAAGGAGTAGATCCCTTTACTTTCACCCTTTGTGTACGTTCCAACAAAACCTTTAAAAGTGCCGTTATTTGTCATTTTATTTAGCTCCTCTATGTAAATTCACGCTTTTAGTTTAACATATACCTCCCATATTATTAAAATTTGCAGTCTAGGTTTCTTATTTAAATGTAAGAAGATTTCAAAAAGAGGAGAAACATATGATATCATATGGAAATTTAGTTTCTAAATCTAATAGATGGCAAGGGAGAATTGTCATATTACCGTTATCGAAAATAGATTAATATGGTAGAATGTTGGTTAAAGAAAATCGAATTTTGTTAGGAAGGGAGGGGGGACGCATGTTAAATTCTCGAATGACTTCAATCCTGCGAGAATTAATGAAAGCGGAAACACCTGTGACTAGTGAGTATTTGGCAAAGGTTCTAGCGGTGACATCAAGAACAGTCAGAAATGATATAAAAGAGCTAGAAGCGACAGTTGAAGATTTTGGAGCCTCTATTAAATCCATTAGAGGAACAGGATATCAGCTGGAAATTCATGATGACCAAATCTTTCGTCAGCTCCTGCTTGGAATTGTGGATCAGGATAAAGAAAATGATGATGAAATTCCTACCATGCCGGAAGATCGCATTCTTTATGTTATCAAGCGTTTATTACTTGCTGAGGATTATTGTAAGCTTGATTGCTTAGCAGATGAAATATTTGTCAGCAGATCCACGCTGCAAAACGATTTAAAGGACGTTAAACATATACTTCGCCGTTATGGTATTACACTTGAAAAACGCCCAAACTTTGGCTTAAAGGTAAATGGAGACGAGTTTAAGCTACGATTGTGTATGGCAGATCATCTTTTTCATAAATTTGAAAATGATATTGATTTGACACATACAGATCTTCCTCTTTATACAAAAGAAGATTTATCCTATATTCGAAAAGTGATTGTGGAGCGAATAAGTTTGCACAATATTAGTCTCTCGGATATTGGATTAAACAACCTCATTATTCATATCGCCATTGCTTATCATCGAATAAAAGGTCACAAATATATGACGATGGTTCATAAGGATTTAATTGAGCTAAAGAGCGAAAAACAATATCTAGTGGCAAAAGAAATTGTCAGTGAGCTTGAAAAGGGGCTGGATATTAGTTTTCCAGAGCCGGAGATCGCCTATGTCACTATTCATTTGTTAGGGACAAAGATGGTAACCGAACTGCATCTTCATGAGAGCACCATCCACGAGATGATCGATGAACAAGTGGATTTCATTGTGAATAAAGTTCTGGATACTATTGACCATGAACTGAATCTGGGGATCAAAGATGACCAGGAATTATATATCGCTATCTGTCTTCATTTAAAACCGGCAATCCACCGCTACCATTACGGGATCAATCTGCCTAATCCTTTAATTGATGAAATTAAATCCAAATATCCTGCCGCATTTCAAGCAGCTGTAATTGCTAGTCTGGTTATAAAAAGTGAGCTGCATATTGAGATAAATGAAAATGAAATTGGCTATCTCGCACTCCATTTAGGGGCCGCAATTGAAAACGTAAAAACAGGAAAAAGAGTAAAACGGTGTCTAATTGTTTGTGCCTCAGGTGTTGGGAGTGCAAGGTTATTAGCATCAAAGGTGCAATCTAAATTTGGTGATAAAGTTGAAATTGTCGGAACGACTGATTATTACAAGCTAAATCAAATTTCTTTCCATGCCATGGATTTCATCATTAGTACGATTCCTATTTCAACTAATCTTCCAATTCCTGTGATTCAAGTACATACTATTTTAGGCGGAGGAGATTTTGAAAAAATCGAAGCAGTTTTAAATGGTGAAGGTATACAAAAGCTGCAATATCTGAAAGAGGAATTAGTCTTTCTTCAGAGAAATTTTGAAACTAGAGAAGAAGTGCTTAATTTTCTTTGTCAGCGGCTTCAGTCTTTGGGATTGGTTCATCAAACATTTTTAGAAAGTGTGCTGGCAAGAGAGAGATTGTCTCCAACAAGCTACGGTAATTTTGTTGCGATACCTCACCCGATTACACCACAGACGGAATCGACATTTTGGACGATCTGTACATTAAAGAAACCCATTGACTGGGGCGGGAAAAGAGTGCAATTTGTATGCTTGTTAAGCGTTGAGAAGAATAGCCCGAATGAGCTGCAAAAAATGTATGAGAATCTTGTTGAATTAATTGATCATAGTCAAATTGTGCAACAGTTAATTAAATGTAAAACGTACAAGGAATTTACGGCTGTATTCTCTGGAAAACGGTAATCCAGTATTTAATAGATAAAATTCGATTCAAGCCGTAGTGGGAGGAATAAAATGAATATTTTATTGTGTTGTTCCGCAGGAATGTCAACCAGTTTATTGGTCTCCAAAATGCAAAAAAGTGCATTGGAACAAAATCTTTCATGTCAAATATGGGCGGTTCCCATTGATGTGGTAATAAGGGAAATCAATAAAGCAGATGTCCTTCTTCTTGGACCGCATGTTCGCTATATGTTTAACGAATTTAAGAAATTGGGCGATAAAAAGGGAATTCCTGTCGCTGTAATAGATACCGTTCATTACGGCACTTTCAATGGCAAGGAAGTTTTACGAACGGCAGAACGGCTTTATAAAGAAATGAAAGGGTCAGCAAACTGCTGATCTCTTTTTTAGCAGATAGGAATGTGTAAATTTCCTATCAGGCATAAGTGCACTAAGGAATGCTTCGTGAGCATTAGCCTCGCAGTCGAGAAGCTATCCTTTTCGACGAACTACACCTCTGTCTTCGCCCTAACGGGCTCGCTAGTCGGCGAGTTTTCTTTACTATGGACAAACACTTGAAAATGATTTTAATTTTCTTATATTTCAAATAACGATTTCCGTTGCGCAACGGAAAAATGGTGTGTGTAAATGAAAGCGCTTTTAAAATACAATAAAATCATCAAGAGAGGGCGCAAAAGTCCTACATAGGGTTAAAGCAGAAGCAGTTTTCGTGAGTAGGATAAAGGAATAATCATTCGTTATTGATGCACTGAAACTCTTCTCTTGAAAAATATTAAATAACCATATTTAGGAGGAAGTCAAAATGAACATCTTACTATGTTGTGCAGCAGGGATGTCTACTAGCTTATTAGTTACAAAAATGGAGAAAGCAGCAGCAGACCAGGGGCTGGATTGCAAAATCTGGGCAGAAAGCGCCGATCAGGCAAAAAGTCAAATAGATCATGCAGACGTTGTATTGCTTGGCCCGCAAGTGCGTTATTTACTCTCTCAGTTTAAAAAATTAGGTGAAGAAAAAGGAGTCCCCGTTGATGCCATTAATCCAGTTCACTATGGGATGTGTAATGGTCCTGAAGTTTTAAAAACAGCTTTGGCACTTATTAATTCTAAAAAATAAGGAGTGGGGAAAATGAACAAGTTATTTCAATTCATGGAAAAATATTTTATGCCGGTAGCTGGTAAGCTAGCTGGGCAAAAGCATCTTGGCGCTCTTCGTGACGGTATCGCACTTGCAATGCCCATGATTATCATCGGTTCAGTATTCCTCATCCTTGGTAACTTGCCATTTCCTCACTACTCAGATTGGCTGGCAAACACATTTGGAAAATCTTTTGCAACCAAATTATCCTATCCAGTTGATGCAACATTCAATATGATGGGTCTAATCGCAGCATTCGGTATTGCGTATCGTTTGGCAGAGGCATATGAAATTGATGGAGTAACAGCTGGAGTCATCTCAGTCTGTGCTTTCTTACTTGCAGCTCCATTCCAAATTCCTTTCACTCCAGCTGGTGCAAAAACTGCAATCGAAGTATCAGGTGGTATTCCAGTTGCTTTAATGGGAAGTAAGGGTTTATTTGTAGCTATGTTAATTGCATTAGGTTCAACTGAAGTTTATCGTTGGATTGTAAAGAAAAACATCGTAATCAGAATGCCTGATGGCGTTCCTCCAGCTGTATCAAAATCGTTCGTCGCACTTATTCCTGGTTTTGCTGTAATCGTAATCGTTTGGGCACTGCGTCTAATTGTTGAAAATACTCATTTCGGCAGCTTATTTAATATCGTTGGCGACATCCTTGGCGGACCGCTTGGCGTATTAGGTACAAGCTTATGGGGCTCGCTAATTGCTGAATTGTTAGTGTCATTATTATGGGTATGCGGGCTCCACGGAGCGAACATTGTAGGCGGTGTAATGGGCCCGATCTGGTTAGGAGCTATGGGTGACAACGCCTCAGCTTATGCAGCACATAAACCGCTGCCACACATTATCACGCAACAATTCTTTGATAATTTTGTACACTTAGGCGGTTCTGGTGCAACGTTTGGTCTTGTTATACTGTTCATATTCTTTGCTAAGTCAGGACAGTTGAAACAACTTGGTAAATTGGCGATCGGTCCTGGTATCTTTGAAATTAATGAACCAGTTACTTTCGGAGCCCCGGTTGTTATGAACCCACTACTGGTTATACCATTTATCTTGGCACCATTAATGAACATTGTGGCAACATATATTGGCATGGATTTAGGGTTGGTTGCCAGACCTAATGGTGTTGCTGTACCTTGGACAACACCTCCAATTATTAGCGGATTTTTAGCCACAGGATCCATCTCCGGTTCCATTATGCAAGCATTTAACTTAGCGATGGACTTCTTCATTTATCTGCCATTCTTTATGATGTATGACAAAATGTTGAAGAAACAAGAAGTAGAATTTGAATCATCACATAAAGCAGTTTAATAAGTAGTTATGTAAGCGTTACAATTAAAAGGGTCGGACTCCTCAACCAAAAGTCAGTTCTTTATCTGCAATGGCGGGGATTCAGACCCTTGTCAGCTATCATTGTCGTGAGAGGAAGAGAAGGATGGAAAACTTAGAAGAAATTATTTTTCAAATTATCCTTCATGGAGGTAATGGAAAAAGCGCCTCCATGGAAGCGATTATGGCAGCCAAACAAGGCGATTTCACGACTGCGCGTGAAAAGTTAAAAGAAGCAGGCGATGCCCTGAATGAAGCACATCATATTCAAACATCTTTGGTTCAAAAAGAAGTAAGAGGTGAAAGAACCGAAGTATCTCTGCTAATGGTTCATGCCCAGGACCACTTAATGAATGCGATCACGATGAGAGATTTGGCAACTGAATTTGTTGATCTATATGAGACAGTAAAACAGTCCGGAGGTGTTCGTTCATGAAAAAAGGAATAAAAATTGTCACAATCGGCGGCGGCTCAAGTTACACGCCCGAATTAGTCGAAGGATTCATCAAGCGGTACGATGAGCTTCCAGTTCGTGAACTATGGCTCGTTGATATTCCTGCAGGGGAAGAAAAACTAAACATTGTCGGTGCACTTGCCAAAAGGATGGTGGAAAAAGCAGGACTTCCCATCGAAGTTCATTTAACCCTAGATCGCAGGTCAGCGCTTAAGGATGCTGACTTTGTAACAACACAATTCCGCGTCGGTTTGTTAGATGCACGCGCAAAAGATGAAAGAATCCCACTGAAATACAATGTGATTGGTCAAGAGACAAACGGTCCAGGCGGATTGTTCAAAGGTTTAAGGACAATTCCTGTGATTCTTGAGATTTGCAAAGACATGGAAGAATTATGTCCTAACGCATGGCTCGTTAACTTTACCAATCCCGCGGGAATGGTAACAGAAGCAGTTCTCCGCTATAGCAACATCAAAAAGGTAGTTGGATTGTGCAATGTTCCTGTTGGCATAAGGATGGGTATCGCAAAGATGTTTGACGTGGAACCAGAAAGAATTCAAGTGGATTTTGCCGGACTTAATCATATGGTCTTCGGCCTAAATGTTTACTTAGATGGTGTGAGTGTTCTTGATGAGGTCATTGAAAAAATGGCTGACCCCAAGAATGCCCTATCTATGAAAAATATAGCTGCAATAGGCTGGGAACCTGATTTCCTTCGCGCTTTACATGCCATTCCATGCGGCTATCATCGCTATTATTATAAAACACAAGAAATGCTGGAAGAAGAATTGGAAGCGGCCAACACTGTCGGCACACGTGCAGAAGTAGTTAAGCAAGTGGAAAAAGAGTTATTCGAGCTTTATAAAGATCCTGAATTGGCGATCAAACCACCGCAATTGGAAAAACGAGGCGGCGCTTATTACAGTGATGCAGCATGCAACCTAATAAATTCCATTTATAATGACAAACGCGATATTCAGCCTGTTAACACAAGAAATAACGGTGCAATCGCTAGTATTCCAGATGAGTCTGCTGTTGAAGTGAACTGCATTATTACAAAAGAAGGTCCTAGGCCAATTTCGGTTGGTGATCTTCCAGTAGCAGTCCGCGGACTTGTACAGCAAATCAAATCGTTTGAACGGGTCGCTGCAGAAGCGGCTGTATCAGGAAACTATAACACAGCACTTTTAGCAATGACCATCAATCCTTTAGTTCCATCCGATAAGATAGCAAAGGCAATCTTGGATGATATGCTTGAAGCACATAGAGAGTATCTTCCTCAGTTTTTTAATAAGGTAGAGGCGTAAATGTTGTTCCGGTGATTTGTTCACCGGAACTTACTTATGATCCATAAAGGAGTGACCCACATGTTACATGAAAACCTTAAACCATTTCCAGCAGGATTTTTATGGGGTTCCGCATCTGCTGCCTATCAGGTGGAGGGCGCTTGGGATGAGGATGGGAAAGGGCCATCAAACTGGGATTTATTTGTCCGTGTTTCTGGAAAAACATTTAAAGGAACAACAGGTGATGTGGCAGTTGATCATTATCATCGTTTTAAAGAGGATGTTCGGTTAATGGCGGAAATGGGGTTAAAAGCCTACCGTTTCTCCGTAGCTTGGGCACGGATTTTCCCAAAAGGAAAGGGAGAAGTGAACGAGAAAGGCATCGAGTTTTATAATCATTTAATTAATGAATTGGTGAAAAATAAAATTGAACCCATTTTAACCATTTATCACTGGGATTTGCCGCAAGCGCTTCAGGATGAATATGGCGGCTGGGAGTCAAGGCAGATTGTCGAGGACTTTACCAATTATGCTGTCACGTTGTATAAACATTTTGGAGACCGTGTTAAATATTGGGTCAGTTTAAATGAACAAAACATCTTTACCGACCTTGGTTATAGAATGGCGTTACATCCTCCGGGAGTTACGAATGAAAAACTATTTTATCAAGTGAATCATCATGCAAACCTTGCGAATGCCAGTGCCATAAAGGAATTCCGTAAGTATGTTCCTAACGGAAAAATCGGGCCAAGCTTTGCCTACTCCCCAGCATACGCTGCCAGCCCAAAACCTGAAGATATTTTATCCGCTGAAAATGCCGAAGAGTTCAACAGCCACTGGTGGATGGATGTTTACGCATGGGGAGAATATCCGGAGGCTGCCTTAAGCTATTTAGAAAGTAAAGATCTCGCTCCGAAAATCGAAGCTGGCGATGTCGATTTACTAAAAGCAGGCAAGCCGGATTTTATGGGTGTAAATTACTACCAAACAACAACCTATGAACATAACCCTTTGAATGGTGTGGGACAAGGAACGTTTAATACAACAGGGAAAAAAGGCACTTCACATGATACTGGTGTCCCTGGAATATTCAAAACCATAAAAAACGGAAATTTGGAGCGGACGAATTGGGATTGGAATATTGATCCTGTCGGCTTGCGGATCGGCCTGCGCCGGATCACTAGCCGCTATCATTTGCCAATTTTAATCAGTGAAAATGGTTTGGGTGAATACGACAAACTGGAAGCTGGTGATGTTGTGAATGATGACTACCGCATTGACTATCTGAAAAGCCATTTAAGTGCAGTCCAGGAAGCCATAACGGATGGGGTTGAAATGCTTGGCTATTGCACTTGGTCATTCACAGACTTATTAAGCTGGCTGAACGGTTTTCAAAAACGCTATGGCTTTGTCTATGTAAACCAGCATGAAGAAGGAGAACACGATCTCCGCCGCGTGAAAAAGAAAAGCTATTTCTGGTATAAAGAGGTTATTGAAAAAAATGGAGAAAACCTATAATTTGGGCAAATTAACTATATAACTAAAAAGGAGGAAAACTCATGGCAGAAAAAACATTCAAAGTAGTCGACCAGGCTGGTATCCATGCCCGTCCGGCAACAGTATTAGTCAGCACTGCATCCAAATTTAAATCAGAAGTAAAATTAGATTATAAAGGAAAAGAAGTAAACCTTAAATCGATTATGGGTGTTATGTCACTTGGAATCCCTAGCGGTGCCGAAATTAAAGTGATCGCCGAGGGAGAAGATGCAGAAGAAACGATTCAAGCACTCGAAGATGTGATGAAAAAAGAAGGATTAGCTGAATAAGCATCCCTCCATATCAGAAAAAAGACATCACATTTCGCTAAAAAGCGAAATGTGATGTCTTTTTTCAGCCGAAGGAAAGTATAACTTTCCTATCAGGAATAAGTGCACTAAGGATGTTTCGTGCATTAAAAGCTGTGCTATTCGGCGAACTACGCCTCTGTCTCTCCCTGCTAGGCTCGCCAGTTGGCGAGTTTTCTTAAACAAAACATCCTTTAATTTACGTTTCTTGAGTTACTTCTCCTTTTACAGGAGCAGTGGAACTTCTTATGATTAATTCAGGTTCAAATACGATGGAATGTTTATCGTTTTGATTTCTCTTCTCCACTGCAGAGACAATCCATTTTGCTGCAGCGATTCCCATTTCCAACTTTGGATGGGAAAGAGATGTAAGTTTTGTTTCTGTTGCTTCAGCTAAATAGGAATCATCAAAACCTACTACAGAAATATCCTCAGGTACTCTTAATTCAAGTTCTCTGAATAAATTTAATACAGATATCGCCACTTGATCATTATAGCAAAAGACTCCTGTCGGCATTTCATCTGATGTTTCGAGTACTTTCCTTACTTTTTCTAATAATACTGTATCTACTTCTTCAGTTGAAAATGTAATAATCATATCAGGTGATAAGGTAATGTTATTTTCTCTAAATGCTTTAATAAATCCTTGCATTCGATGTACACCTTGCAAATCGTCCGTTTTGAAAATACCTATTATTTTTTCATGTCCCAGTTTAATTAAGTGTTCTGTGCCCATATATCCGCCCTTTTCATCGTTCACAATAATATGTGGCGGAACCAATTGAGGATAATACTGGTTAATCATTAAATACGGGATATTGTTTTGTTCTAATTCCAAGTAATAATTAACATTTGGATTATAACTGCTGCTCTTAGTAGGCTCAACGATTAGCCCATCTATGTTTCTGCTGAGCATACTTTGTAAACATTGTTTTTCTTTTTCAATATTATTATCTGTACATGCAAAGGTTAATGAATACCCTTGATCAGTTAAATATGATTCAATTCCTTTGATAATAGAAGGAAAAATATAATCAGAAATGTAGGTGGTAATTACACCAATATTTTTGCCGCTTGTACGAGGGAAGTGTTGATTAGGCTTATTTTGAGTGATTCCATTCGCACAAAAAGTACCAGCACCTTGTTCTCTATATAACCAGCCTTCGTGCACCAAATCCCCGACTGCCTGGCGTACAGTATGGCGGCTGACACCAAAAATTTTGACAAGTTCATTTTCAGAATATATTTTTTCACCTGGCTTAACTTCCCCGCTATTAATCCATTCTTTTATTTTATCCTTAACCATGAGATGCTTGGTTTGTCTCAACATAGTTCACCACTTTCAACGCTAATGACTTGTATGCACAATTTAATTTAATTATACACGAACATATTGAAATGTATAAACCATATTGAAAAAAAGTTTATTAATTTCTATTTTTCTATTCAAAAAAGATGCGCTCAAAAATGAATAAAAAAGTATTGTAAAGCTATATTTTATAGGCGTTTAAACGGTATATCTCAAGATATAACCTTTTCAGAAGGAAATTGTATTTTTGGAAAAATTTAAATTCATTTTAATTTTAGACATTGCCTAAGATAAAATAATGACTTATAATAATTGTACGTACAATAAATAGTAATTTAAAAGGAGTGTTGCACAAGTATTTAATAGATTTTTAGATTAGATGTTTCTTGTACATACAGCTAAGTAGTTCAAAAGATATTTTTTTACACAGGAATGAAAGCGCTTATTTATTGATTATTCCATTTTACTACTCTAATACCCATCTTAGGGTATCGAGATCACAAAACATTTAGAAGGAAAGGGGTTCATTTTTTTATGAAGAAATTTTTATCCGTATTTTTGCTTATAGCCCTAGTATTTTCTTTAGCGGCATGTGGAAGCAGTAACACTAGTGGCACAGGTACCAAAGGCTATGTTGGGATTGCGATGCCAACTAAATCTTCAGAGCGTTGGATTAAAGATGGAAATTTCATGAAACAAGAATTTGAAAAGCAGGGTTATAAGGTTGAATTACAATATGGTGAGGATGACGTGAATAACCAAGTTTCTCAAATTGAAAATATGATTACTAAAGGTGTAAACGTTTTAGTAATAGGAGCAATTGACGGTTCTGCTTTAACAAAAGTTCTTGATGAAGCCCATAAGCAAAAAATCAAAATTATTGCTTATGACCGATTAATTAAGAAAAGTCAATATGTTGACTACTATGCTACTTTTGACAACTACAAAGTTGGTATATTGCAGGGGTCTTACATTGAAGACAAACTAGGATTAAAACAAGGCAAAGGACCTTTCAATATTGAATTATTCGGTGGATCTCCAGACGATAACAATGCTTACTTCTTCTGGAATGGTGCAATGTCAGTATTAGATCCTTATATTAAATCTGGCAAACTTGTTGTTCGCAGTGGCCAAACTAAATTTGACCAAGCGGCTACACTTCGCTGGGATGGTGCGACTGCACAATCTCGTATGGATAACTTGTTAAGTGCACATTACACTACTGATAAAGTAGATGCTGTACTATCTCCATATGATGGCATCAGTATCGGAATCTTGTCATCATTAAAAGGTGTGGGTTACGGAACAGCTTCAAAACCACTTCCAGTTATCACTGGGCAGGATGCTGAGTTAGCCTCTGTCAAATCAATTATTGCTGGAGAACAAACTGAAACTGTATATAAAGATACACGGGCATTAGCAAAACAAACTGTAAAAATGGTTAACGCTGAATTAGCTGGTAAAAAAGTTCCAGTTAATGATACAAAGTCTTACAATAATGGAGTAAAAGTTGTACCTGCCTACCTATTGCAACCAGTATCCGTAGATAAAACAAACTACAAACAAGTATTAGTAGATGGCGGTTATTATACTGAAGCACAGCTAAGCAAGTAATTTTCATGTTTTTAGGAAGTAAATGATTTAGTGGCTGCTTGTACAGTCACTAAATCATTTATTACATTGTGAGGGCGCGGTGAAAGAATGACAGCAACCATTTTGGAAATGAAAAATATTACAAAAGAATTCCCGGGCGTTAAAGCACTTTGCAATGTAAATTTGCAAGTGAAGAAAGGAGAAATCCACGCTTTGTGCGGTGAAAACGGTGCGGGGAAATCAACTTTGATGAAGGTTTTAAGTGGTGTGTATCCACATGGAACTTATGAAGGTAATATTTTTTTCGATGGAAATGTTTGTGAGTTTAAAAACATAAGAAACAGTGAAAATTTAGGAATTGTTATTATTCATCAGGAACTAGCATTGATACCAGAGTTATCGATTGCAGAAAATATATTTCTAGGAAATGAACAAGCAAAAAAAGGAATTATTAATTGGAACGAAACAATCTCAAAAACAAAAGGTTTATTAAATAAAGTAGGTTTAACGGAGAATCCCAACACTCTAATTACGAGTATTGGTGTAGGGAAGCAGCAGCTGGTTGAAATTGCAAAGGCATTATCCAAAGATGTAAAACTTCTTATACTCGATGAACCGACTGCGGCGTTGAACGAAGATGACAGCGAAAACTTACTAAATCTAATGTTGGAATTTAAAAAACAAGGTATTACCTCCATCATTATTTCTCATAAATTAAATGAGATTGCCAAAGTAGCAGATTCGATCACGATCCTCCGTGATGGGCAGACAATTGAAACAATTGAAATAACGAATGGGCAAATATCAGAGGACCGTATTATTAAAGGAATGGTAGGCAGGGATTTAACTAACCGTTATCCTGAAAGAATACCGAAAATAGGCGAAGTAATTTTTGAAGTAAAGGATTGGAATGTCTATCATCCAATGCTTAGTGATCAAAAAGTAGTTGATTCTGTAAATTTTAATATTAAAAAAGGTGAGATTGTTGGTATCGCCGGTTTAATGGGTGCAGGACGAACAGAGCTTGCAATGAGTATTTTTGGGCGGGCATATGGGAAGAAAATAAGCGGCCATCTATACAAAAATGGCACTGAAATACATGTGAAGAATATATCTGCAGCCATTAATAATGGGCTTGCATATGTAACTGAAGATCGAAAGCATTATGGGCTTAATTTAATTGACGATATTAAAT
This sequence comes from Neobacillus endophyticus, assembly GCF_013248975.1. Lineage (GTDB taxonomy): Bacteria > Bacillota > Bacilli > Bacillales > Cytobacillaceae > Neobacillus > Neobacillus endophyticus. Next base: position 451,967 of record NZ_JABRWH010000001.1, on the reverse strand, counting down.
CAAATATTTCCATTTCAAGTTTGAAAAAGATTTCGAAAGGTACAGTTATTAACAAAAACCAAGAAGTAATAGAAGCAGAAAATTTCCGAAAAGCAATGAAAATAAAAACACCTAGCATTACACAGTTAACTGGTAACTTGAGTGGAGGTAATCAGCAAAAGGTGGTTTTAAGTAAATGGATTATGACGGAGCCTGATATCTTGATGCTGGATGAACCAACACGAGGTATTGACGTGGGTGCTAAATATGAAATTTATACCATTATTAATCAGCTTGCTGATCAAGGCAAAGGTGTTTTAGTTATTTCCTCCGAACTTCCGGAGCTTCTTGGGATATGTGACAGAATTTATGTTATGAGTGAAGGAACAATAACTGGAGAATTGCAAAAAGGAGAAGCAACACAAGAAATTATTATGAAGTTCATGACTAAGGGCAGAGGTGAATAATAGTGAGTACGCAAACAGAAGTAATAAAAGAGGAACTTCGCGGAAATGGGAAAAGGGATTCCATTACAAAGCTGATTAAGAGTAACATCCGTCATTATGGAATGTTTATTGCCTTAATCTTAATTGCAGGTCTATTTCAGTTCCTGACAAATGGAATTCTTTTAAAACCACTCAATATCACAAACTTGATCCTCCAAAACAGCTATGTTCTTGTTTTGGCCGTCGGGATGGTGTTGATTATCATCCTTGGCCATATTGACTTATCGGTTGGTTCCGTTGCTGCTTTTATTGGGGCTATATCAGGAATTTTAATTATTAACCACCACTTAAATGTATTCTTAGCTATTATTCTGTCTTTACTTATAGGAGCTGTTATCGGAGCTTGGCAAGGTTTTTGGGTTGCGTATGTGAAAATTCCTTCTTTCATCGTTACCTTGGCAGGGATGCTTCTATTCCGCGGTCTAACTATGCTTGTTTTGCAAGGAGCATCAATCGCACCTTATCCTGATTCATTCCAAGGGATGGCTTCTGGTTTCATTCCAGATATTTTTCATGGAACAGATTTGCATATCTTCACAATTGTCATCGGTATTATCTTTTCAATCATTTATATTATCAATGAAATGAGAGCTCGTAAATCGCAAGTAAAATATGGGTTCCAAGTTACATCCCTAGGTTTACTTCTAGGCAAATTAATTTTCATGGTTGCTATTATCAACATCTTTACATACATTCTTGCGACATATGATGGTATTCCTAATATCTTAATAATCTTATTTGCCCTTATCATCGTTTACGCATTTATTTCGAAAAAGACCGTCATGGGGCGTCATATCTATGCGATAGGGGGCAATGAAAAAGCAGCAGGCCTATCCGGTATTAAAACGAAGAAAGTGGTTTTCTGGTCATTTGTGAATATGGGAGTTTTAGCTGCCCTTTCTGGTTTAGTGTTTGCAGCCCGTCTGAATGCGGCAACTCCAAAAGCTGGTAGCAATTTTGAGCTGGATGCAATTGCCGCTTGTTTTATCGGCGGTGCCTCTGCCTACGGTGGTATTGGTACAATTGGGGGGGCTATAATTGGTGGTTTAGTAATGGGAATTATGAACAACGGTATGTCCATTTTGGGGCTTGGAAGTGATTGGCAACAGGCTCTTAAAGGACTTGTTCTCCTAGCAGCTGTTGCATTTGACGTTTGGAATAAAAATAAGGCATCGTAATTTCATTATGGGTAGGTTTAGTCATTCTTAACCTACTCTTCTGCTTCATAAAAAATTTTTACAATAAGTTATACGTACAAGTATGAGCGAATAATGATCCTACCCGTATGAATAATAGGTGTACAAAAAGTAAAGTCTTGCCTTTATGCTCGTGAACGACTAAAAAACTAAAAAATTAGTTATTAAAAAATAATAAGATTGGGTGATTTAGATGGTTAAATATTCGATAGGCATAGATTATGGTACTCAATCGGGAAGAGCCGTTCTTGTTGAAGTGGGAACAGGTAAAGAAGTCGCAACTGCTATTAAAGAGTATACCCATGGTGTTATGGATGAGTATCTTCCAGATGGGACGACAAAGCTGGAACATGATTGGGCATTGCAGCATCCGGTTGATTACTTAGAAGTATTGCAGGTTACGATTCCTAAAGTAATAGAGGAAGCAAATGTTTCAGTGGACGATGTTATTGGGTTGGGGATAGATTTTACTGCTTGTACGGTACTGCCTATTGATGCTGCGGGCACCCCATTGTGCTTTAAAACTGAATTTTCAGGCCAACCACATAGCTTTGTAAAGCTTTGGAAGCATCATGCTGCACAAGATGAAGCGAATCGGTTGAACGACATTGCAGCAAAAAGAGGAGAAAAGTTTTTACAGCGCTACGGTGGAAAAATTTCTTCTGAGTGGATGATTCCTAAGGTATGGCAAATTCTTAATGAGGCGCCGGAAATCTATGATGCAGCAGATCAAATTGTAGAAGCTACGGACTGGGTGGTTTTCCAATTAACTGGTGACTTAAAACGGAATAGCTGCACAGCCGGATATAAAGCAATTTGGCATAAGCGGGAAGGATATCCTTCCAGTGACTTTTTTAAAGCCTTGGATCCACGCCTTGAGAATGTTATAGAAGAAAAACTGTCAACCAAGATTTTTTCAATTGGTTCAAAGGCAGGGGAAATTACTGAAAAGGCTGCAAAGCTGACTGGCCTAAAACCTGGGACAGCGGTGGCAATCGCAAATGTCGACGCACACGTAGCAGTTCCTGCCGTCGGGATTACAGAGCCAGGCAAATTATTGATGATTATGGGAACGTCGACGTGCCATATTTTACTTGGGGAAGAAGAAAGAGTTGTTCCGGGGATGTGCGGTGTAGTTGAAGATGGTGTGATTCCAGGCTTGCTGGGCTATGAAGCAGGACAATCATGTGTCGGCGATCACTTTGAATGGTTTACTGAGAATTGTGTTCCGGCCAACTATTTTGAAGAAGCAAAAGGATTAGGGCTCAATATCCACCAGCTATTAACTGAAAAAGCAGGCAAATTGCAGGTGGGTGAAAGCGGGCTCTTGGCTTTGGACTGGTGGAATGGGAACCGTTCAACACTTGTAGATGCTGATCTTACTGGCATGATTTTGGGAGCTACCCTATTGACAAAGCCTGAGGAAATTTATCGGGCATTAATTGAGGCTACTGCGTATGGTACAAGAATGATTGTCGAGACGTTCCGCAACCATGGTGTACCGATTAACGAAGTATATGCCTGCGGTGGAATTGCCGAGAGAAATTCAGTTATGATGCAAATTTACTCCGATGTGCTAAATATGGATATTAAAATTTCTGATTCTTCGCAAACACCTGCATTAGGTTCAGCGATGTTTGGAGCTGTGGCTGCTGGTAAAGAACGTGGCGGCTACGATCATATTATAGATGCAGCGAAAGATATGGGGCGAGTGAAAGATTATATCTATCAACCTACTAAAAAGAATGCAGAAGAATATGATCGGTTGTATAGAGAGTATGCCCGTCTTTATGACTACTTCGGCCGCGGCGAAAACAATGTAATGAAAACATTAAAGCAAATTAAAAAAGAAAGCTCACAGGAGAGAAAGGAGGAGACAGTATGTTAGGGCAACTAAAGGAGGAAGTTCTGAATGCGAATCTTCTGTTGCCGAAACATGGATTGGTTTCCTTTACGTGGGGGAATGTCAGCGGAATCGATAGGGAACAGGGACTGGTTATCATCAAACCAAGCGGTGTGCCTTATGAAGAATTAACAATTAATGACCTTGTGACAGTTGATTTGGATGGTAATATTGTGGAAGGAAATTTAAAACCATCATCTGATACCCCTACCCATTTGGCACTATATCGGGCATTTCCGAATGTAGGTGGAATTGTCCACACCCATTCTCCTTGGGCAACTTCCTGGGCTCAGTCTGGACGCTCCATTCCTGCGCTTGGAACGACACATGCCGACTATTATTATGGTGAAATTCCATGCACTCGAGCCTTAACGAAAGAGGAAATTAATCGGTCATATGAACTGGAGACAGGGAATGTGATCATTGAAACATTTGAAACAGGTGGAATTGAGCCATCGGCAATGCCTGGCGTCCTTGTATCCGGCCATGCTCCATTTTGTTGGGGAGAAGATGCTAATCATGCAGTACATAATGCGGTCGTACTAGAAGAGGTAGCGAAAATGGCTCTCCATACCTTCCAATTGAATCCACAAATTGAGCCAATTGATCAGTATTTGTTAGACAAACATTATCTCAGAAAGCATGGTGCTAATGCTTATTACGGTCAAAAGAAATTTTGAAAAAGATAGACAGATCAAAAATTCAATAAATTAATAGTTAACTGTTTATGTATAACCTAACTATCGATTTCAAAGGAGGATTTATCATGTTAACAACAAAAGTGTACGAATTTTGGTTTGTAACCGGCAGTCAATTATTATATGGAGAAGATGTACTTAAGCAGGTAGAAGAAAATTCTAAAATTATCGTAAATGGCTTGAATGCTGATGTTCCGTATAAGATTAAATTTAAGGAAGTTGTGAAGGACGCAGCCGCAATCCGCAAGCTTTTTTTAGAAGCGAATGCTGATGAAAATTGTGCAGGTGTCATTACATGGATGCATACATTTTCACCATCGAAAATGTGGATTGCAGGATTGTCTGCACTGCAAAAACCTTATCTTCATTTAGCTACCCAGTTTAATCGCGATATCCCATGGGATTCAATTGATATGGACTTTATGAATTTAAACCAGGCTGCACACGGTGATCGTGAGCATGGCTTTATAGCTGCCCGCATGAATGTTAAGCGTAAAGTTATTATGGGGCACTGGGGAAATTCGGAAGTGCGGGAACGCTTGGGAAGCTGGATGAGAACGGCTGTTGCTTTTGCTGAAAGCAAGAATTTAAAAGTTGCTAGATTTGGTGACAACATGCGGCAGGTTGCCGTAACAGAGGGTGATAAAGTAGAAGCACAAATTAAATTTGGCTGGACAGTGGATGGTTATGGTATTGGTGACTTAGTACAGCGCATGAATGATGTAACTGAACAGGATATTGACAGGTTATTGGGAGAATACGAAGAAAAATACCTCATTGTTCCAGAGGGTTTAATTGAAGGTCCAGTCCGAGAGTCAATCCGTTATCAAGCGCGTATTGAGCTTGGATTAAAGGCATTTTTAATCGAGGGTGGCTACACGGCATTTACGACAACTTTTGAAGATTTACACGGAATGCTCCAGCTTCCGGGTCTTGCAGCCCAGCGCTTAATGGAGCAGGGCTATGGCTTTGCTGGTGAAGGAGATTGGAAAACAGCTGCTTTTGTAAGACTGATGAAAATAATTGCTGGTAATGAAGGAACGTCATTTATGGAGGATTATACGTATCATTTTGAACCGGGAAATGAAATGGTCCTTGGGGCCCATATGTTAGAAGTATGTCCGACAATTCAAGCGACCAAGCCGCGAATTGAAGTTCATCCGCTCGGTATTGGCGGCAAAGAAGACCCGGCTAGACTTGTATTTGATGGTAGAAGCGGGTCAGCATTGAATGCAACTATTATTGACCTAGGACATCGATTCCGTCTAGTTGTTAATGAGGTGGATGCCGTTCAACCGGATAAAGAATTGCCTAAATTGCCTGTTGCAAGGGTTTTATGGAAAACTCAGCCATCCATGAGCCAAGCAGTGGAAAACTGGATACAAGCCGGAGGCGCACACCATACTTGCTTCTCGTATAAAGTGACTGTTGGACAGTTAAGAGATTTTGCTGAATTAACTGGAATTGAAATGATCCTAATTAATAATGATACAAATACACATGCACTTACTAATGAGCTGCGTTTAAATGAAGTTTATTATCGTTAGTTTTTGTTAACGTTGTAATTGAGCGTAACATAAATGATTTATTATTGATTTCCATACCTTCTTTGTCAGAAACAAGTGGCGAGGAGGGTATGGAATCTTTTGTTTACTCTATTTTTAGATTCGCTGATAAAGTACGGCTTCCTATTGCTTTCAACTAATTAGTTGAGAGCTTTTTCAGTTTGCTGGGATATACTTGGATGTTGAATTCGCTTGCTCAAGAAGAGAGCGTTCGGCGCTGGTCCGTAGTCATAGAGTTAATAACATAACCTATATAAAGTAAAATTTTTAGTAAATATTTTCGAATTATCAAAAAATATATTGAAACCCCTTTCTTGGGCTGTTATTATACATGTATACCAAGTAAATAATTTAGTAAATTTTAATCTGAATCGGTAAATAATTTAGTGGTGAGGTTTTTATGATGGTGACAATCAAGGATATTGCAGCTTTGACGAAGGTTTCCCCTGCAACGGTTTCGAGAGTGTTAAATAACGATCGGACCATTACGGTTCTAGAAGAAACTAGGGATCGGATCTTACAGGCGGCAAAGGATTTAGGGTATAAGACAATCCTTGAGAGGCGGGTTAAGCAGCACAAAGAGGCAGGAAAAGAGAAGTCAAACGTTGGGATTTTACTTTGTCAGACAGTAGAAGAAGAATTAAGTGATCCCTACTTTTTGTCCATTCGTCAGGGGGTTGAGGAGGAATTATTGAATTTGGGAGTTTCTTCCACCAGTATGTTTCGGCTGAATGAGACAGGCTCGAATCCACTCACTCAAGGCTTTGATGGATTGATCGTAATAGGAAGAATTAGTGAAGCAGCTTTAAAAACAGTGAGTGATCATATTGAAAATGTTGTGTATATTAATCATTCTCCAGATGACCGCCGTTACGACTCTGTTGTAATAGATTTTGTTGCATCAACGAAATTAGCCTTGCAGCATTTATTAGATCAGGGATATAAGCGGATTGGCTATATTGGCGGATTAGAGAAGGAACATTTGAATAACAGAAAAATTGTCATCGAAGATAAGCGGTTAACTACTTTTGAGGAAGTATTAAAAGAAAAAGGCGTATTCCATGCCAACTATATCTTTGTCGGGGAATATACGATGTCTCAGGGCTATGAATTGATGAAGAAAGCACTTCAGAAGAATGATTACCCGGAAGCATTCTTTATTGCAAGCGATCCGATGGCCATTGGAGCTCTTAAAGCATTACAGGAAGCGAATCTTACAGTTCCTGATGATGTAGCAATTGTTAGTTTTGATGATATTGAAATGGCGAAGTTCGCAAGTACACCGCTCACAACCATAAAGGTGCATACTAAAGAGATGGGAAGAACTGGGGTAAAACTATTGATGGATCGTTTTAACGGAAGGAAAATTCCTCTTAAGGTTTTTGTGCCAACGGAATTAGTTATAAGAGAAAGCAGTGCCTCAGGAAAATAGCTGGAAGCAAAATATTCCGAATGGATGAAAGGAGGTGATTGACTGCGAAACATCTGCATTGTTTTACTTCATTTACGAGGATAAAAGACAAAACGTGGGTGCTCCTCCAAAATTGTCCTTTATGGAAGGGATGAAGGCCAAACCTCGGGTTTGCCCAAGCAAAAATGTCCTTCAAGGCAAGAATGAAGGCCAAACCTCGGGTTTGCCCAAGCAAAAATGTCCTTCAAGGCAGGGATGAAGGCCAAACCTCGGAATCGTCCAAGCGAAAATGTCCTTCAAGGCAGGGATGAAGGACAATACTCGAGTTTGCCCAAGTAAAATTGTCCTTCACAACGAGAATGAAGGACAGTTTTCGAAATCGCTCTTACAAATTTATTTTTACAATTAATGATTTCTTTGATAAGAAGGAAAGGTTTATTCGCTAGTAATCTACCTATAAAGAATATAGGACGTGACGGCCATCACTTATTACATACGAATAAACCCAGGGCTCCCAAAATAAGCAGGAGTACCCACTATTATATAGTACCACCTTCTTATGTCAAGTAAGTTTACTTTAAGCTTTTTGGGTTCTATGTAAGTAATTTTTCAAGGGGGACTTTTATATGAAAAAGTGGATCAAAGCTATAGCTGTTGCTGCTTCCTTTGCAACCATTGTTGCAGGCTGCTCAAGTAAAAGTACGTCATCCAATGCCTCAGGAGGTAAAGTAACCTTATCACTCTATTCAACTGTTACAAATGAATCTGACCAGAAAACATTGACAGATGTCATACAAAAATTTGAAAAGAAATATCCGAATATTGTCATTAAATATAACTATCCAGCCGATAAATATGAAGGAATGCTTCGAGTCAAAATGGCAGCGAATGATATGCCGGATTTATTTGATACGCATGGCTGGGCGAAAAAACGATACGGAAATTATGTTGAAGACTTAAGTAAAATGGATTGGGTAAAAAATCTTGACCCTGCCTTGGACCCCATCCTGAAAGATGACAAGGGAAAAGTTTATGCTTACCCATTAAACCAAGCAAAAGACGGTATTACATACAATGCGACGCTCTTGAAAAAATACGGAATCGAGCCGCCGACTACTTTTGATGAATTTATGACCGCTCTTGAAACGATTAAAAAGAAAAGCAATGCAGAAGTAACACCGCTATGGTTCAATGGTTCGGATAAATCGTCTTTCGGTCAATACTTTGACCAGTTTTTAACTCCATTGTTGGTGACGGATCCAAACCATAATTACGAAAAACAACTGTTAAATGGTACATTCGATTGGTCTAACTATACGTATCTTCCAGAAAAACTAAAGGAAATGAAAGATAAAGGATTGTTAAATGAAGACGTATTAACAGCCCAGATTCAGCAATTACCTCAGCTAATGGCACAAAATAAAATTGGATTTATTATTGGCGGGGGAATGCTGGGGCCATCTGTGAAGGAATTAAATCCAAATATTCAATTGGGGATCATTCCAATGCCTGTTATTCAAAGTGGGGATAAGCCGGTTTGGATTGGCGGGGAACGTCACACACTTGCGGTATGGAAGGATTCGAAGTATAAGAAAGAAGCAGAACAATTTATCGAGTTTATATCACAGCCGGAGATGGTCAAAGAAATTGCTGAAGGAACCTCATTACCGGCAGGGTTAACGAATACGGATGCCACAAACTATTACTCTAAAGACTATGAAACATATAAGGATGCCAGAGTGGAGCCATATTTTGACCGTTTATATTTGCCAAGTGGTATGTGGGATGTTTTGGGAGAAACTGGACAGGAATTGGTAGCTGGCAAAATGACACCGAAGCAAGTATCACAAAAAGTAGGCGAGGAATTCAAGCGCCTTAGCAAACAATAACAATGAAGAGTATAACTAGTGTGATCCGGGGGTCGGAACAGCCAAAAGAGCCCCGGATACAGCTGGAAAGATCCTTAATAGGAGTTGAATGCCGGTGATTGGAGCGGAAACTCAAAAAGCCAGTGTCACGAAAACAAAAGTTAGAAGAAATAAATTGAAAAGACAGCAGGAATCATCTCTATGGTGGATGTACCTTCCTGCTCTAGCTGTAGTATGCTTTTTCATTATTTATCCGTTTCTTGATGGTTTAAAAATTTCTTTTACTAACTGGGATGGTTTTTCTCAAACCTTTGATTATGTTGGCTTTAAGCAATATACAAGATTACTAAAGGATCCTGATACATGGCTCGTGGTGGGAAATACCTTGCTTTACGGGCTAGGAAGCACCATTTTTCAAAATGTTTTAGGGCTGCTTTATGCCTTATTACTGAATCAGAGTATAAAAGCACGTGCTATTACTCGAACGATTGTTTACCTTCCAGTTATCATTAGTCCATTAATTATGGGGTATATTTGGTATTTCTTCTTTGCCTACCAAGACGGGGCTTTAAACGATGCCTTGCAGTTTTTTGGGCTGCATAAGATCAATGCATTGGGTGATCCCAATATGAATAAATGGCTGATTGTGTTCGTCAATACGTATCAATTTGTTGGGATTGCCATGATTATTTATTTAGCAGGACTGCAAAGTATTTCAAAAGATTACTATGAAGCGGCACAGATGGACGGCGCAACCGCATTTCAACAGTTTAAAAACATCACGTTGCCATTATTAATGCCTTCTGTCACCATCAATATGGTTTTAAACATTATCGGTGGGTTGAAATTGTTTGATGTAATCATTGCTCTTACTGGAGGCGGGCCTGGAAATGCCTCACAATCAATGTCCACGTTTATGTATGATTTATATTTTAATAGACAGGATGCTGGCTATGCCGCAACGGAAGGTATTTTAATGGCAGTTATGATCTTAGTGATCAGTTTGGCAGCATTGATTTTCTTTAAACGCAAGGAGGTTGAGGCATAGTGGTGTACATGGATAAGCAAAAGAAAGTAATTTTGACGGTTATTGCTGCTTTCATCACCTTGTTTCATTTAATTCCATTTTATATTTTGATTACAACCTCGTTAAAAGAAAAAGGAGATTTCAGCTCAAAATGGGTTTTTCCAAAACATATAACATTGGCAAACTTTTCGGATGCCTGGCAGGCGGCAAATTTGGGAAATGCCTTTATTAATTCACTGATTATTACCTTTTTTTCAGCTGTATTATTAATCTTTTTTGGCTCATTGGCGGCCTATCCTCTGGCAAGACGGCAAACCAAGTTAAATAAGTATGTTTACGTGATTTTTATCGCGGTCATGGTGATTCCCCCATTAACAGCTTTAGTGCCTTTATACAAGTTAGTCGTTGATATTGGCTTGATGAATACCCATTTGGTTGCGATTTTGAATAATGTTGCGGCTTATATGCCATTAACGATTTTCTTGTATTCGGGATTTATCCGTTCGACGATTCCAAAAGAGCTTGAGGAAGCGGCGAAAATAGATGGGGCGAGTACAATTGGGACATTCTACAAAGTGGTTTTTCCATTGTTAAAACCAGTTACTGCTTCAATTTTGATTATTTCCTGTGTATTTATCTGGAATGATTACCAATTTGCGATTTTCTTCCTTCAGGCTGACGAAATGAAAACATTAACCGTCGCGCTATCAGGATTCTTTGGACAAAATACAAACAACCTAAACCTTGTTGCCTCTGCTGCTATTATGGCAGTTGCCCCGATGGTGGTCCTATTTCTATTCTTACAAAAACATTTTATTCAGGGGTTGGCCTCCGGTTCTGTGAAAGGTTAATTAGGTTTTGAAGGAGAATGTAAATGCCTATTTATTTTAATAAGGACATACAGGAATTTCATCTTCAGTCTGAAAAACTAAGTTATATTTTCAACATTTTAAAAAACGATCAATTAGGGCACTTATATTTCGGGAAAAGGCTTAGACACAGGGAATCCTTTTCTCACCTCTATACGAGTATAGAGAAGGCAAACATTGCTTGTGTATTTGAGGGAGATTTGTCATTTTCCCTTGATACAACCAAACAGGAATATCCTTCTTATGGGACAACGGATTTTCGGGAACCGGCCTATCAAATTTCACAGGAAAATGGCAGCCGTATTTCCAACTTTATATACAAAGATCACCGAATCTATAAAGGTAAGTCTAAGCTTGAGAGGCTTCCTGCTACATATGTCGAACAGGAAAATGAAGCTGCTACGTTGGAAATCTCCTTATATGATGATGTGATAGATGCAGAAATCATTTTGTGCTATACCATCTATGAAAAAATAAGTGTGATTACCCGCAGTGCCAAATTTATGAACCATGGCAGAGAAAATCTGAACCTTACTAGAGCAATGAGTATGAGTATTGATTTCTTTGATTCTGATTTTGAAATAATCCATTTATCAGGTGGTTGGGCCAGAGAGCGGCATGTTAAAACCAGAAAACTCGAAACGGGAATTCAAAGTATCTCCAGTGCAAGAGGAACAAGCAGCAGCCAGCAAAATCCATTCCTGGCTTTAAAGCGTCCAGAAACAACGGAGCATCAAGGGGAAGTTTATGGATTTAGCTTGGTTTACAGTGGTAATTTTCTGGCCCAGGCAGAAGTAGATTATTATAGTGTTTCCCGCATCATGATGGGAATTCATCCTTTTGATTTTAATTGGCTGCTAGAAAGCGGCGAGAGTTTTCAAACTCCTGAAGTGGTGATGGTATTCTCCGACCAAGGACTAAACGGTATGAGTCAAATCTATCATTCTTTGTACAGGACGAGACTTGCTAGAGGGAACTGGCGTGACAAGGAGAGACCGATCCTCATCAACAATTGGGAAGGCACCTACTTTGACTTTAATGATGAGAAAATTCTTGAAATGGCAAGTGCCGCAAAGGAACTGGGCGTTGAATTGTTTGTGTTAGATGATGGATGGTTTGGCAGGCGTGATGACGATACCACTTCATTGGGTGATTGGTTTGCAGACAAAAGAAAGATGCCAAATGGAATTAAGGGACTCGCAGAAAAGATCAACGATTTAGGGTTGTTATTCGGATTATGGTTTGAACCAGAAATGGTTTCAAAAATGAGTGAATTATACAACGCTCATCCCGACTGGATTATTCAGGTGCCGAATAGAAGGCTGTCACATGGGAGAAATCAATATGTGCTTGATTTTTCACGAAGTGATGTCGTGGATTACATTTTTGACATGATGTCAAAAGTTCTGTGTGATACCTCGATTTCCTATGTGAAGTGGGATATGAACCGGTACATGACCGAAATTGGGTCTCGGACGTTAGCTGCTGACCGTCAGAGAGAAGTGGCACATCGCTATATTTTGGGTGTGTATGATTTATACGATAGACTGACCTCGGAATTTCCAGATATCCTTTTTGAATCATGTGCAAGCGGGGGATGCCGCTTTGATCCAGGAATGCTATATTATGCTCCACAAGCCTGGGCTAGTGATAATACGGATGCGGTCGAACGGTTGAAAATTCAATATGGGACATCTTTTGTCTATCCAGTAAGTTCGATTGGAGCGCATGTCTCTGCTGTACCGAACCATCAGGTTGGCAGAATCACCAGTTTGGAGACGAGAGCTAATGTTGCCTTTTTTGGCACCTTTGGCTATGAGCTGGATGTGACAAAAATGTCTGTGGAAGAAAAACAGATCGTAAAGGAGCAAACAAATTTTTATAAAAAACATCGCAAGCTATTGCAAACAGGAACCTTTTATCGGCTTCACAGTCCTTTCGATAAGGATGGTAATGTTACCAGCTGGATGGTAGTTTCAGAGAATCAAAAAGAAGCTCTAGTTGGGCGTTATCAAGTATTGGCAAAACCGAATTCAGGTTATGAACGACTTCTGTTAAAAGGATTACATAATGAACTGGAGTATGAAATCGAAGGAATGAACGGTTCTTTTTATGGTGATGAATTAATGAATGCGGGTATTCAACTGGATCAAGTAATCCCAGGTTTGTTGCAATGGGGTGACTTTACCTCACAGATTTTTAAACTAATGTGCCGGTCCAAGTAAAAATATCGATACAGAAAATAAGGAGGATGTTTCCATGTTGAAAATTACTTTTTTAGGTGCGGGAAGTACAGTGTTTGCCAAAAATGTCCTAGGGGATTGCATGCTTGTTCCAGCTTTAGAGGGATTTGAATTTGCGCTTTATGATATAGATGAACAAAGATTAAGAGATTCTGAGAACATGCTTCGCAATTTGCAAGAAAACCTGCATAAAAACATAAAAATTAAAGCTTATTTAAATCGGAAGGAAGCGTTAACAGGTGCAAAATATGTCATTAATGCTATTCAAGTTGGCGGCTATCGACCAAGCACAGTGATTGATTTTGAAATTCCGAAAAAGTATGGATTACGACAAACAATTGCTGATACTGTTGGGATTGGCGGAATCTTCCGCAACCTAAGAACAATCCCGGTAATGCTTGATTTTGCCAAGGACATGGAAGAGGTATGTCCTGATGCACTTTTCTTAAACTATACGAACCCGATGGCGGTATTAACAGGGGTAATGAACCGCTTCACAGCAATCCAAACAGTAGGCCTGTGCCACAGTGTTCAAGTATGTACGAAAGAATTATTTCAATCATTGGGTATGGATCATGAAGGGATACAGGAAAAGGTTGCAGGGATTAACCATATGGCTTGGCTGCTAGAAGTAAAAAGAAACGGTGAAGATCTATATCCGGAAATTAAAAGACGAGCAAGAGATAAGCAAAAAGTCAAACACCATGATATGGTACGATTTGAATTAATGGAAAAATTCGGTTACTATGTTACGGAATCCTCTGAGCATAATGCGGAATATCATCCATACTTTATAAAGTCACGATATCCGGAGTTAATTGAAAAATACAATATCCCGCTTGATGAGTATCCGCGCCGTTGTGAGAATCAAATAAAGAACTGGGAAACAATGAGAGAGGATTTAGTCCATAATAAGGCTCTGGAACATGTCCGCTCTAAAGAATACGGATCAAGAATAATAGAAGCAATTGAAACAAATATTCCCTTCAAATTTGGCGGCAATGTTCTGAATACAGGAAGATTAATCAGTAACCTGCCAGAAAAAGCCTGTGTGGAAGTTCCTTGTATTGCAGACCGGAGCGGCATTACCCCAACCTATGTGGGTGAGTTACCTGAACAACTGGCGGCACTCAATCGCACCAACATTAATACACAGTTGTTAACAATTGAAGCGGCAATGACACACAAACGGGATTATATTTACCAGGCTGCCATGTTAGACCCGCATACTGCTGCAGAATTATCGCTGGATGATATTGTATTATTGTGTGATGAGTTGATTGAGGCGCATGGAGACTGGCTTCCGCGATTCAAGAAAAATGAAATCTTTGCGGCTTTATAAACTTCAGGCGTGAATTCTAAAAGAATTCGCGCCTTGTTTTTTTGTTATACAAACAACATTTTCATATCATGTTCAAATTCAAATCCTTTGATTGGTTAACGAATTGATAGATTAGTAAGATTAATAGTATTCGAACCAATAGTGTAACAAGTCATTTATATGCTTTATTCGAAAGATAAGTTTTTTTATTTTTTTCTTGATATGAAATGCGTTTCATACATTACACTAAAAACAACTCAAATGAGGAGAATTGGATAAGGTGCTTTTTCTTTTTCTGAGATGGCAATGAAATAATGACTCTAACACATGACTTTAAAAGAAAAAGCATTTCAAGTATGATAGGTATGGTTGTTGTTTAATCGTTTAATGCATTGCAGTAATCCAATAATAAATCGTTATTACTTTAAAAATACCTTATTCAACAAACAAAGGGCCATAACGCGCTGTGTTGAAAGTGATAAAATTAGAAATAATGGGGGAACAGCAATGAAAAAACAAATGATCTTTTTCGATATTGACGGAACATTACTTGATCATGATAAAAAATTGCCTGTATCAACGAAAAAAGCTGTAAATAGATTAAAAGAGTTAGGGCACGAGCTTGCTATTGCAACAGGCCGGGCTCCGTTTATGTTTGAAAATTTACGGGAAGAGCTTGGAATTCATACGTATGTCAGCTTTAATGGCCAGTATGTTGTCCATAACGGCAAACCAGTATTTCAAAATCCTTTGGATCGGGAAGAACTTCATTTGTTAACAGAGTATTCCAAAGGGATTGACAATCCACTCATCTATGAAAGTCATGATAAAATGTATGCAAATGTAGAGAATCATACCTACATTGAAGAGGGAATCGGCTCTTTGAAAATTACTAGTGAACCAATCTATAACCCTCACTTTTACAAAAATAACAATATCTATCAAACTTTGCTTTTTTGTACAGAGAAATATGAAGAAGAATACCGTGATAGATTCGGCAAGTTTGAGTTTGTCAGATGGCATGAATATTCCATGGATGTCCTGCCGGCTGGCGGATCAAAAGCAAAAGGGATTGAAGCGCTTATCAAACATTTAAATATCCCGATGGACCATGTATATGCATTTGGTGACGGGCTAAACGATATCGAAATGCTATCCTTTGTCAAAAATAGCATTGCCATGGGCAACGCCGAAGACAGAGTCAAAGAAGTTGCTAAATATGTAACAAAAGATGTGAATGAGGATGGAATATTAAAAGGACTGCAATTAGTCGGATTATTAGATGAAGAGGCCGTTTAACATTTGCAATTGAATCTTTCCTTGGGGTACTTGCTCTTCTCCAGCGTCATTTTATGGTGCTGGATTTTTTTAGCCGATAGGAAAGTATAACTTTCCTATCAGGCATAATGGCACTAAGGAATGCTTCGTGAGCATTAGCTCCGCAGTCGAAAAGCTGTGCTTTTCGGCGAACTACGCCTCTGTCTTCGCCCTGCCTGGCTCGCCAGTCGGCGAGTTTTCTTTATTTGGCTTATTAAAGCGAGTTTTGATTATTTTGATAGTTGATTGGCACGGAAGGGCGCGAAGACTCTTCGAAAATGTTACCACATTTCCTTTGAGCATTGGCGTGCTTAAGGAAGCATCATGCTTGGAGTACTTTTGATGATTCGGAGTGGAAGTTGTCTTTCACTCCGTTAGTGTATTAGAGAATGGTTTCAATAGGAAATTTGAGGATTGTGACTTACGATAAATGAGAAGAATAAATGGAATCGTTTTATAAATATCATAAAGGGTGCGGATTGGATTGAAACCTAAAGTTTATATTACAAGAAAAATTCCTGATGAAATTGTGACGAAGATTGAAATGGAATGTGAGATTAGGATGTGGAATGAACCTGAGATCCCAGTGCCGCGCGAAGTTCTGGAAAAAGAAATTGCGGATGCAGAAGGTCTGTTTTGCTTAATAACAGAAACTATTGACAGGGAACTGCTTGAAAAGGCTAGAAGGCTTAAGGTGATCAGCAATATGGCAGTTGGCTACAATAATATCGATATTAAAGCTGCAAAAGAAAAAAAGATTATCGTCACCAATACACCTGGTGTTTTAACTGAAACAACAGCCGATTTAACCTTCGCCTTGTTAATGGCAACAGCTAGAAGACTGGTAGAATCCTCGGATTATTTAAGAAGAGGGGACTGGAAAACATGGTCTCCAATGCAATTGACGGGGCAAGATGTCTATGGTGCCACGCTTGGCATCATCGGCATGGGGCGAATTGGAACGGCACTTGCAAGACGAGCAAATGGGTTTGATATGAAGATCCTTTACCATAATCGGAGCCGAAAATATCAAATAGAAAATGAGTTAAATGTAAAGTTTGCTGAGCTTGAAACCTTGTTAAAAGAATCAGACTTTGTTTGTATTATGACACCATATAGCAATGAGACAAAAGGGCTCATCAGTACCCGTGAATTATCGCTAATGAAAAACACTGCTATTCTGATCAATACCGCAAGGGGCGGAATTGTTAATGAAGACGATCTTTATCTTGCTTTAAAGAAGGGTACCATTTGGGCCGCTGGCTTAGATGTATATGAGGAGGAACCAATATCTCAAGATCATCCGCTTCTCACTCTTCCAAACGTGGTCACCATTCCCCACATTGGCAGTGCAAGTGTTAAAACAAGGTTAAAAATGGCTGAATTAGCCGCGGAAAATATGATGTTGGTTTTAAAAAATGAGCAGCCAAAGAACGTTGTAGGTTAAAAAAGGCGTATTCTAGGGAGCCTTTAAAGGTAGCGGAAAATAATTTGTTTATGTTGTTGGGAGATGAAAACCGAAAGAGCATCGTAGTAATAAAGCTTCCAATAACTCATTAAACAAATGATAGCAGAGGGATGTTAAGCCTTCTGCTTTTTTTCTGACGCTATGTTAAAGAACATTGTCGATATATACACACTGTTGATTGGAGAGTAAGGCACGAAGACTCCTTGAAAATACTAACGCATTTCCTTTGTGCGTGGGCGGATTCAAGGAAGTATTCAGTGTCCTTCGGGAGTACGGCTGGAGAGACCCCGCAGGTGCTTAAGCGCCGAGTAAGTTCCCTGACACGCCCGCGAACCGCTTGTGCCTGGAGCGGAAATCAACAGTCAAGTTTAATTGAGATTTTCTGAATGAAATTGTTTGGTTATTTTTTCTTAATGTCTATACTAAAAATATAAATGAATAGACAATTAACGAATAAGATTTATAATATTAGTTGTAATCGATTTACTTTTTATAGGGATTTGCTTAAAGATAATTCCCTTAATCTAAATGTGGGGAATAATGTCCAGTGGTGGATGATTCATTCCCTGATATTAAGTCGATTGGAAAATAAGAATACTAAACTTATATCTATACTAAAATAATAGGGCTGGTGATTGACTTGAAAAATATTGCTTTTTCAAAGGTGAGAGAACGAGTGCTTTTCGTATGGAGGATTCCTTCCTTTCCAGTCCTGTTTCTCATCAATTTCATACTAGGGTTTGCCTCGTCCTTTTTTGCTCCTTTTTCTTCAATATTTGGAATTGATGAAGTGAAAATGAGCAATATTGGTTTTGGGATATTTATGACGATTACGGCAGTTGGTGGGGTGACCATCAGCAGTTATATTGCAAAGCTGTCGGATACGAATACAAGCAGAAAAAAGTTGTTGATTTTAACCTCATTTTCAGGGGTTTTAGGATACATCTTATATGCATTTTTAAGAAATTATTTGGCCCTTGCTTTTACAGGATTTTTTGTCTTGGGAGTAACGGCTGCTGCGATTCCGCAGCTTTGGGCATATGCTCGTGATGCCCTTAAAGCGGCAGATATCCCAAATGAAGAGACACCGTTCATCATGAATATTTTTCGAATGTTTTTTGCCCTGTCATGGACGGTAGGTCCGGCACTTGGATCGTGGCTGTTGATGACGGTCGGTTTTAAAGGATTGTTTTTATTTGTAGCGGCAGGTTATTTCCTTGCCTATGTGACGATTGTTTTTCTGTTAAGGGATGTTCCAAGACAGCAATCAGCACTACATAAAGCTCCTTCAGTTGGCAACTATGTAAAAAAGCCATATATTCTTGCTTACCTTGCTGCGGCATTTCTTCTGTCAGCTGCTACTTCCATTCATATGCTGAATGTACCGCAATTTGTAACGAAGGTTCTGCATGGGTCTGAAATGGACGTTGGGGTTATTTTTAGTGTGCCGCCGATTTTTGAGGTTCCGTTTATGATCATTGTCGGAGTCCTTGCAACTAAAATCAATAATGCTATTTTAATTAAAATAGGCTATTCGATTGCGTTTATCTATTATTTATTATTTGGATTTGTTCAGTCACCATGGCAGATCTATTTGATTCAATTTTTAAGTGCTGCCCAAGTATCGATTACTGCCGGAATCGCTATTGCCTATTTTCAGGACTTTATTCCAGAAGCTCCAGGAATCGCAACAACTCTTTATATGAATACAACTCAAATCGGTTCGACGATTGGTTATCTGTTATTCGGAACCATTTCGGAAGTGATCAGCTATGGCCATGTGATTACGGTTTATACGATTTTTGCCGGAGTCGGTTTGTTGTCACTCCTTCTATTTGGAAAACAAAAGCTTGCAAGGACAACAAGTGTATCGACTGAAAGAACAATTCATTAGGTAAAGGTTAAATTGATGTCCTTTCAAACTGAAGAGAATTATAGATTGGTTTTATCTTCAAACTTTGGCACATGAAAGCAGGGATCATCCCAAGCTTGTTTTTTTGGCTGAATTTGTAATGAAAGATTTAAACCATGTTTCATTTTGACTTTATGAAATAAGCTAATATATAGTATGTACATCAATATTAAACAAGGGAGTCAAAAATATGATGCCGTCGTTATTTTTAGCTCATGGTTCACCGATGCTGGCACTGGAAGATACTCTATATACACATTTTTTGTCAGATCTTGGGGGTAAACTTCAGCCAAAAGCCATTGTGATTTTTACTGCTCATTGGGAAAAAGAAGTATTAACGGTCTCTGCTATTGATCAAACGTACGAAACGATTTATGATTTTTACGGCTTTCCTCCAGAGTTATATGAAATCAAATATCCGGCAAAAGGCTCTGTCAGCCTTGCTGAGAAAATTCAAACACTGTTTGCAGATGCCGGCATAACTGCAAATTTGGACACAACCAGAGGTCTTGATCACGGATCATGGACACTTTTGTATAAAATGTATCCGCAGGCAAATATCCCGGTCGTACAAATTTCGGTCCATCCATTTTTAGAACCGGAAAAACAATATCGCATTGGAAAAGCGATGAAGGAATTGTCCAATGAAGATGTTTTAATTATTGGGAGCGGGGTTACCGTCCATAATTTGCGGATCATCAATTGGAATCAGACAGAACCCGAGCCTTGGGCTGTCCAATTTGACGATTGGTTAATTGATAAAATGGAAAAGCAGGATCTGATTAGTCTATTTCAATATGAAAAATTAGCTCCGAATGCAAGTCTTGCTGTTCCTCGACCAGAGCATTTTGTTCCTTTGTTCATTGCAATGGGGTGCGGTTCAAATCAGCCGAAAACCATTTTCCGCAGCTATGAGTTAGGAACATTAAGTTATTTATGTATGCAATTTTAAAAATGCCACTTGGATGGCATTTTTTATTTGCAATCTTAACAAAGATAAGTAATATTTAAACTAACCGAAATTATTGCTTCATTATATTTACTAATAGTCCTAAAAGGAGTTTTATTATGGGAAAGCAGACAAAGAATCCGAATAAGCAAGTGAATTCTTCAGCTAAATTCACTTTTTGGATGATTGGTTTGGTTGCAGTATGCATTTTGGCGTTTATTTTTCTAGGCAATCATTCCAAAAAGCAAGAAGAAACAAAAACAACCACGAGTGCTATTGATTATTCAAATGAGCCCTTTCTTGGGAAAAAGACAGCCCCGGTTTCCATTATTGAATTTGGTGATTACAAATGCCCAAATTGTAAAAATTTCTCGGCAACCGTTGTTCCCCTTATTCAAAAAGAGTTAATCAATACCGGGAAAGCAAAATTTTATTTTATGAATGATTCATTTATTAATGTGGATTCCGAGCGGGCAGCCAAATTTGCTGAAGCGGTTTATCATGAGCTTGGAAATGACACGTTTTGGAAATTTCATGAACTTCTTTACAAAAAGCAAAATCCTAAAGATGAAAAGGTTGATGTGTTTACGGAATCCTTTTTGACAGATACGTTAAAGCAAGTTGCAAACCAATCTGATGTGGATAAAGTGGTTCACTACTTTGATGCAAATAAATCGAATGCTGCATGGAAAAAAGATATAAATTATGCAGATCAATTAGGAGTTACAGGCACTCCTACCTTGTTTGTTAATGGAAAAATGTTCGATGGCAAGACAATGGATGATTTAATAAAAATGGTTAATCAAGCCGCAAAGGGGAAATAGCATGAATAAATCACTGCTGTTTGCCTGGATTGCTGCTGTTATTGCCACACTTGGCAGCCTGTACTTTAGTGAAGTTATGCATTTTATTCCCTGTACACTATGCTGGTATCAGCGGATATTTATGTACCCGTTGGCGATTATTTTAGGAATTGCGTTTTACAAAAATGATAGAGATATTTATAAATATGTGCTTCCCCTATCCATTATCGGTATGTTTATTTCAGGCTATCATTTACTGCTGCAAAAAATTCCATATTTACAGCAGTTTGAAATGTGTACTACTGGAGTTCCGTGTTCAAAGGATTACATAAACTGGCTTGGATTTATCACTATCCCGATGCTGGCCTTCATAGCTTTTACAATTATTACTGTTAGCTTGGTTAGTTTACAGCGCAGATCAAGATAAGACTATCCGTCATGGGATAGTCTTTTTTTTGGAATGAAGCACGGGGACTCTTGAATATTTTTATAGAAAAGGCTTTGTTAAGTAGACCTATTGATTTGGCGCTAAAAAAGCGAACATCTGTGGACGGCTCAGGGAGTTACCTTGGCGCGGGCGGGGACTGCCCCTTTAACATGGCCATATAAAAAGGAAAAAGAGGTGAAATGGCATGGTCCAAACTGTCCAGCCAAAACGCACGTATCGTACAGAAAGGATTATGCTTCCTACAGGCTATAAAATAGAAGTGGTTGAAAAAGATTTAACTACCCCGATTGGCCTTACTATAACAGATCAAAATGAACTTCTCATTGCCGATGCCGGTATCACATCTGGAAAGGGAAAAGTATATAGGATGACTGCAACAGGGCCAACATTGTTAGCAGATGGTTTTAATCCGCCGTTGACCGGTATCACTTTCTATAAGGGAAATGTATATGTTTCCCATCGTGGTGTCATTACCCGCGTAAGTCTTGACGGTAAGAAACAAGATTTGATTACAGGTCTGCCGAGCTATGGTGACCATCATAACAATCGTGTCGTCTTTGGTGCGGATGGAAAAATGTATTTTGGTCAGGGAACAGCAACCAATTCAGGAATTGTCGGTGAGGATAATCATTGGCTCAAGAGGTATCCATTTTTCCATGACTATCCTGGAGCATATGTACAAGTTGCCGGAGAAAACTTTAAAACGGAAGACTTGTTAACAGATGGTGCAAAGGATATTGCTCGGACAGGGCCTTATTCCCCATTTGGGGTGCCAGTATATCCAAATGAAATCATAAAGCCAATGGTGAAAGCGAGCGGCAGTATTTTAAGAGCCAATGTGGATGGCTCCGGACTTGAGTTGTTTGCCTGGGGGTTACGGAATCCATTTGGGCTCAAATTTGACCGTTATCAAAATCTGTTTTGTACAAATCATGGAATGGATGTACGTGGAAGCAGACCGGTAGTAGAATCGCCGGATGAATTTCAATGGGTGAGGCAAGGAATGTGGTATGGTTGGCCTGATTATACGGGCGGATTGCCAGTGACGAATCCAAAGTTTAAACCAGAGGGACAAAGTCAGTTGAGATTTCTGTTGGCCAGACATCCGATGGTTCCCCCAAAACCGATAGCGGTGTTTGCATCACATTCGGCATCAATGGGATTTGACTTTAATTATCATCCCTCTTTTGGCGCAACAAATGAAGCATTCATCGCCGAATTTGGCAGTGAAGCTCCGGAAACAACCGGAGGGAAGCTGACACCAGTGGTCGGCCACAGGGTCTCGCGAATTAATCCCAGCACTGGCAAAATAACTGTCTTTGCCATGAACGAAAGAGGAGTTCCTGCCTCTGAATCAGATGGAGGAGGGGTCGAAAGACCAATTGATATTGTGTTTAGCAAAGAGGGGGAATTGTATATTGTTGATTTTGGCTATCGGAAACCTCCAGGAACGGGGGAGGGGTACATTCCGCAAACAGGTGTGGTGTGGAAGGTAACAAGGCAACCGTTTTAGAAATAGATGCGCTTCGCCCCTTTAAAAATAGAGCGGTGTGGAAGAAGAAGCGCTTGACGAGAATAAAAACAATTTATTCGAAAGAGATTCTAGTAGAATCCTAAAACATGCCAATATTTATATCCGCGAGTACTACAATTACGCTTAGAGAAAATTTGCATTTTTCAAGTGGAATCAAAAAAAGGCTTCCAGATTAATATCGGAAGCCTTCATTATTATTGAATGGCATTATAAATTTTTTTAGTCTGCTTGTTTACTCCATACCAGCCCATGGTTTCTGAGTGACCCTCGCCAGTGCTTGGGTTATCAACGATAAATTGATAGACATGAATGATATAATCACCGTTATTCGCATTATGGTCATATTCAACTTTTACATTTTGATCTGGTTGAATACTCAGCTGTGCTTTCACAAGGTCTTCTGCTTGTTTTGTCGTTAATGCAGTGTTAGATGATGTTGGCTGCTGCGTATTTGTATTTCCTGTTGTTTGGGATACCTGAGTTGCATTATTTTTCTGTGTTTGTTGTTGTTGCTGTTGTTGTTGTGACTGCTGCTGATCAGCATCGTTTTTCATTTTTGCTGTTTCGTCAAGCAGTTCGGCAGCATCTTTTTTCATTTTCTTAATTGGGGCAATATCTGTAAGTTTTTTAGTTTCTGAAACTTCTTTAAACACCTCAATGGCTTGATCGTACTGATTCTCCCCTAATAATGTTTTTCCCTCGAATATTTTATTCTGCATCGCATCAGCAAGGGTTTTGGTATTCTGTATTTCTTTTAACAGAGAGTTTGCCTTATTGATAATCTTGTCTTCCACCTTATTAGAAGAGTTATCATTTAATAGTTTTGTAAGACTATAAATCGCTTTATCAAAATTACCCTTATGATAAAGTGAAAGGCTGTCATTTAAAGTTTTTGCGATTTCCAGATCATTTTTTGCCTCATCAGTTTGTTTGTCCTTTAATGCAGCCTCAAATTTTGCAATTGCAGACGTATAATTTCCTTTTTCCAATGCTGTTTTCCCTGCATCCAGGTTTTCAGTATATGCTTGCGGTGTACAGGCCGAAAGGATCAGTGCGCTTAAGATTAACACTCCAATTTTTTTCATGTTCATTCCCCCAGGTAGGCCTATCTTTATTAAGATAGTTTGTATCAAATAAATTGTACATTTTACGACAGATTCTGACAACTATGAGAGATTATTTAATATCAAAAGGCGCTTTTTTCCTAATCAGCTTAGTAGAAAATGAAACATTTCGCTTTAATATTGTGATGCGAAAAAGAACACCTGAAGTAACAGGTGTTCTAATACGGATTATCCTTCATTCACTGTCTGCCTCAGACAAACCTAATAATTGATTGAATTTCTTTTCCTGAAAGCCAAGCACAAGCTTTCCATTAATGAATGTAGCAGGGGTTGCGTAAATTTTTTTCGACTTTAGTTCTTCAAAATACTCATTATGTATAGAAGCGTTACGCTCTTCAAATTCAATGTTATGGTCTTTAAGAAAACTTTTTACTTTTTCACAATATGGACAGCGGTTACTGCTATATACAATCACTTGAGACACAAAAAATTCCCTCCATATTTAAGATCATTTTATATTAATGGAGTAATAATGATAGGTCAATACATCTTTATAATCATTAATATAAAAAAGTCCAACATAATTAGTTGGACTCAACCTTCTTATATTGATTTTCCTAAAAATGCGGTAAGCATCCAAACATGTTTTTCTAGGCCTGAATGAATTGCTAGGAGCATATCTCCAGTTGTTTCATCATCTAATTCACCAGCCAGGCTCATGCCTTCTTTCAATTCTCCAATAATCATTGAGAAGTCATTAATAATAGCTTGGACCATTTGTTGGGCTGACTCTGAACCTGCAGCTTCCTGAACTGAAGCGAGTTCGAGACATTCTTTCATCGTTGCAACAGGACTACCGCCAATTGCTAGTAAACGTTCAGCTAATTCATCTACATGTAAACCTGCTTCATTATAAAATTCCTCAAATTTTGCGTGAAGGGTGAAGAATTGTTCCCCTTTCACATACCAGTGGAAGTTATGTAATTTCATGTATAGTACAGACCAGTTGGCAATTTGTTTGTTTAATAAGGAAATTAGTTGATGATCCATTAAAAAGCCTCCTTTTATCGTAACTCAACTTAATATTACCCAAATTTTAGGATGTATTCCACTTTGAAAAGTAGTTGTTTTTGCCAGAATTGTGAAATCTGAGCTTATGTTTCAGTTTGAAATAAATTGTCATAATTAATCCTAAAAGTATCTCCAAAGTCATTTATTGGATGAGAGAAATTAATGGGGATTTTTTCTAATGACTTTTAAAATGCTGATACTTTGGGAATGAAGGCAGTTAAAAATAATTAACCATTTATTGGGTGGTGAAACGAAAGATTACAGCTGTTAGCCTATTAAGTAGAGAAACGAGCGAAAATATTGGAGGTATTCATGAATAAATTTAAAAAGTTAATGATAGCGGCAGGATTGATATTATCGATGTCAGCATTTACGTTAAATGGAAAAACAGAAGCTGCTTCCATAACCCATAAAGTTCAGTCAGGTGAAACCTATTGGAAGGTAGCTGCGAAGTACGGGGTTCCAATCCATAATTTAATGGCGGCTAATCACGCAGCCAGCACAACTCTTTATACAGGGCAAAATCTAGTGATTCCTAATTCTACGATTTCTGCTGCGGATAAAGACTTAATGGCACGTCTTGTTCACGCAGAAGCAAAAGGTGAATCATATGCTGGTAAGGTTGCAGTGGCAGCAGTCATTTTAAACAGAGTTAAAAATCCCCAATTTCCTCCTACAGTACGTAAAGTAATTTATCAAGCTCATTCCGGGCACTATGCTTTTACACCAGTTCAAAATGGCGCGATTAATCAGGCTGCGGATGAAGATTCGAAAAAGGCTGTAAATGAGGCAATTGCCTATAGTGGTGAAGGAAAAGGCTCTTTATATTTCTATAATCCGAGAATTGCTAAAAGTGGATGGATCAACACTCGTCAAGTAACAGTTACAATTGGACATCATCGATTTGCGAAATAGGTTGAAATATCGCAACAAAGGCAGTAGAATTTAAACGAAATTCTGCTGTCTTTGTTGTTTTATGCTATAGAAATCATTTTTCAACCTATTGAAACCATAAACTCAGTGTTTTCATTATGCGTATATGAGTAAGTTATGCAATGTTACATAAAAATAATAGCGTTTCTAAGTGGAAAATGTAGAAAAGTACCGCATTGAAAAGTTTGAAAGTTGAGAAAATTCTTCTTTTTTTTGAGTTAGATTCAATCTATTAAAATTTTGGTACGGAAATTGCAATAAGAATTATGAAACTATTAATAATAGTTAAAAAGCAAATGAAATGAAAGGAGGCAACAACTGCCTAAATGTTAGAAATTAAATGTAACCGTTTTCGATTGTTGTTCCAAAAAGATGATTCACACTAAAAGGGAGAGTTGATACATGGAGAATGTAACTTTGAAGCGCTCACTTGGTTTGTGGGCAATAGTTGGTTTAGGATTAGGCTATATGACGCCTACCACAGTATTTGATACGTTTGGAATTGTGTCAAATGAAACGAATGGTGTTGTCCCACTGGCGTACATCGTTTCTTTGGTTGTTATGTTGTTCACGGCCATTAGTTATGGAAAGATGGTGAAGGAATTTCCTAGTGCAGGATCGGCCTACACTTACACACGGGAAACAATGAGTCCTTATCTTGGATTCTTGGTAGGCTGGTCAGCACTGCTTGATTATATTCTACTTCCGATGGTAAATGCTTTGATCATTCGCATCTATATGGAATCAGTATTTCCAGCAGTTCCTGCATGGGTTTGGGTTATCCTTTATGTTGCGGTCGTGACAGCGTTTAATTATTTTAGTATGGGGAAGACATCTAGTTTTAACTCGCTGCTTGTGATATTTGAAGTGGTTTTAATTGGTGCGTTCATTGTCCTTGGGGTCGTTCAGCTTTACCATGGAATGGGACAAGGATCACTTCTAACAACAAAACCTCTTTTCCATTCTGATATCCAACTCGGCCATATTTTAACTGGGGCTACCATCGTTTGTTTCTCTTTCATTGGCTTTGATGCCGTTACGATGTATGCTGAAGAAGCGATTGATTCAAAAATCATGCCAAAAGCCATTATGTTAACGGTGTTAATTGGCGGAGGCATCTTTTTCGTCTGTGCGTATCTAGCACAATCATTATTCCCAACTGTTGCTCATTTCAAAGTTACAGACGATACATTACCTGAAGTTGGTCTATATGTAGGAGGATCTATTTTTAAAATAGTCTTCCTTTCAGGGGCTTTTGCTGCAGCTGTTGCTTCAGGGCTTGCTTCCCACTCCAGTGTTGCCAGGCTATTGTATGTTATGGGGCGAAATGGTGTCTTGCCTAAGAAGGTGTTCGGGTATGTCCACCCAAAATATAGGACACCAACTTTTAATGTCGTTATTGTTGGACTTGTTTCACTGCTGGCAATCACGCCAAGCTTAGAGCTAATTTCCTCCTTTATCAATTTTGGAGCATTAATTGCTTTCACGTTTGTAAATTTATCTGTTATTGCTCATTTTATATTCCGCCAAAAACGATATAAAACAACCAAGGAAATTTTCTCATACCTGATTATGCCGATTCTTGGTGCAGGATTAACAGGAATACTATGGGCGAACTTACATGTTGATGCCCTTATTGGAGGACTTGTTTGGGCTAGCATCGGATTTATCTATATGCTGTTCCAAACCAAATTCTTTAAACTCAAAATTGCTGATTTTGCTTTTGATGAAGCGGATCAATCATCTTCGATATAAAAGGGGAATGGGGGACTGGAAAGTGATCGTCCCTCTTTTTTATTGAATTTTTTAAAAAACTTAACTTCTTATTCATTCCTTGCTAATATAAATGAAGATACTTGACTTAAACATAGGAGCTGAAAAAAATGAGTGTACATAAAGCAATTACAGAACATGTCAATAAACAAAACAAAAAAATAAATGACTTTGTCGCTCTGGATCAAATGCGTGAACAGTATATTGAGGAAGCACTGGAATTATGCAGACAGGGAAAAGCTTTTACAACTGAAAAAATCAATGATATTACGCAACAAATCAATGAACTTGCTAAAAAAGGGATTGTACCGACACGTAAACTCGTAACTGCAGAAATGGTTCGAGAGTATGCATTAAAAACGAAATAATGAAGATGAATGTACCTAAAAGGCAGCAGATTTTTTAAAAAAATCTGCTGTTTTCTATAAATGGATAAAGCGTAAAAATGGGTGATACTCGCAAGACAAATTTGTTAATTAAATAAGAGTTTGTTATGATAGAGTTAAATATTATTTGGATATATTTCCCTTTTACTTCACCTCTTTTATGCAGTTTTTCATACGCTATTCAGAAATGCATTGATCAGAATACTAATATGCTTGATTTACTTGAGGAAACATGTGAATCCATGTTGGTATGCTTTTTGCATAATATATAGTGAGTGCAATTAGGAAATAAGGGGGTATGTTTGAAAGGACAACTACTATTAGGAAACATTTTTATTGGCCAATGGAACGAGGAATGATCCATTGGCCAACATTTTCATGAGTCATGACAAATATAGACGCTTTAATAGCATTAAGGAGGGGTTTTAGACTATAGTTGCCTTATACCTTATCTTGAAATTATTCAGATTGACTTGGTTATTTTAAAAGGCGGTTACATTTGTTTCTTCATTATTTAATCTGAGTCAAAGAGGGGGCGGTATCAGTTTATGCCAAAGGCAAAATCACTTAAGGCAAATGCCATCAGTTCATTGGAATCGGTAATGTTGGGCATCGGAGGAACAGCACCTGTTTATTCGTTATCTGCAAGCACGGCTTCACTAGTTGCAGCAGTTGGATTAATGGGACCTGGTTCTCTTTTTTATGCAGCGATCGTTATGTTTGGTATATCATTTGCGTTTATGTATCTGAATCGCTGGCGTTCTGATTCTGGAGCGAGTTATGCTTGGGTCGGAAGGACCATAAACCCTAGCCTTGGGTTTATGAGTGGCTGGGCATTGTTAATCTCAACAACACTCTTTATGATCGCTGGGTCATTGCCTGCCGGTACCGTCACATTAGATTTAATCGCTCCAAAGTTAGCAAATAATGTAGTAGCTGTCACAATCGCAGGTGCATTCTGGTTTATAGCGATGAATATTTTAGTGATGATAGGGGTGGAAATTACCGCCAAGTTTCAGAAAATTATGACTATTCTCGAAGTTGGAATTTTGATAATCATCACCATAGGAGCCTTGATCAAATTTTCTGCACACCCTGTTCATCATTTTTCATGGGCCTGGTTTTTGCCTTCCGGTTTTAGCTTTAATACATTTGTCGCTGGATCACTGATAGCGGCATTCTATTATTGGGGCTGGGATGTAACTGCAAACTTGACGGAGGAAACTGCTGACCGCCATAATGCTCCTGGAAAAGGAGGAGTGATTGGAATGATTTGTATTTTCCTAATGTTTGAATTGCTGCAAGTAACCCTGCAAATGGGGTTGAGTGACGATCAAATTAACAAGGCAAGTACGAATTTACTTCCAGTTGTCGGGGATCTAATTTTTCCGCACCCATGGGGGGATATTGCCATTATTGCAGTAATGATCAGTACGATTGCTACCTTGGAAACATCATTATTACAATCGACCCGGACTTTCTTTTCTATGGGAAGGGATGAAGTCATAAACAAGAAATTCGGGGAACTTCATCCGAAATTCAAGACACCATGGGTATCAAGTATTGTGATTGGAATTGTTGCACTTGTTCT
The DNA here is from genome assembly GCF_013248975.1 of Neobacillus endophyticus. Taxonomy (GTDB): domain Bacteria; phylum Bacillota; class Bacilli; order Bacillales; family Cytobacillaceae; genus Neobacillus; species Neobacillus endophyticus. The sequence continues at coordinate 422,132 of NZ_JABRWH010000001.1, read as the reverse complement.
TTTTGTCCTGTCTGCGTTTAGTAAAGGAGTCAATTCTTTGATGACAGACGCGATTAATGCGATTGGACTGCAGATTGCCTTTTATTATGGTTTAACTGGATTTTCCTGTGCGTGGTACTATCGTAAAGTCAGGAAAGTGAAAGACATATTTATGCGAATAATATGGCCACTAGTGGCAGGCATTTTTCTTTGGTTTATTGCCATTTATGATATTAGACAGCTGGATCTTATCACAAATTTAGTTGGAATTGGTTCATTGGTAATAGGGGTTATTCCCCTCCTGTACTATCGGAGGAAGTATCGAAGCAGTTTCTATACGGATCGTTTGGAAAGCTGGAATCCTGAACATCCTGCTCAGATTCATGATCCTAGTTCCAATGTGGAGGCCTAAAACTATATTTGCGGATAAATAATTATCTAAAATAGACGGAATTTTCAGGAAAAGGCTTGTGTTTATCTGACACAAGCCTTCTTTACAGTTTTATTTATGATTTTTTATTTTTAAGGCTGTAAGACTGGCAAAATCATGGATGATCGTTGCTCCCAAAAGGGAAGTTATTTGTGTCGGGTCATAAGGTGGCAAAACTTCAACCAAGTCATAGCCGATAAAATTAAAGTCGGTTAACGAGCGAATCATCTGTAAAGTTTCCAAGCTGCTCAAGCCGCCAACTTCAAGTGTACCAGTTCCTGGTGCACAGGAAGGATCCACAAAGTCAATATCAAAGGTTAGGAAGCAAGGGGTATCGCCAATTTTTCGCCTAATCTCTTGAATGACACTTTGGTAACCGCGTTCCTTTAGCTCTGGGGTTGTTATAACATGGTATCCTAAGTCTGTGCTGGCATCAAGATCGCCTGGATGATTAAGCGTGCCGCGAATTCCGATTTGAAAAACTTTATCTGGAATTAGCAAGTTTTCTTCATAGGCACGGATGAATGGAGAACCGTGCCAATACTTTTCATCATAATAAGTATCCCATGTGTCTGTATGTGAATCAAAATGGATCATGGCAACCGGTCCATACACTTTTGCTGCCGCGCGAAGATTGGCTAGTGTAACCGAATGGTCTCCGCCAATACCGATTGGAATGATCCCTTGTTCCATTAATTCTGTCATGGCTTTTTCAATAACTTCATAGCTTCTGTGAATATTGTGAGGAATGACGGAGACATCACCAATATCAATAGCCTGGCAATCATCAAAAGGATATACCTTATGAATAGGATGATACGGAAATAACGTCATAGAGGCCTGACGGATCGCTTGCGGAGCAAAACGTGCTCCAACACGGAATGATGCGGCCGTATCAAATGGCATTCCAACGATCGCTAATTTTGCATTTTCTCTCGAAGCTGGGAGACGCATAAAGGTACCTGTTGTACAAAACTCTGGCTTTACATCTGGCGTTAATGGATATTTCATATAAAATTCCTCCGTTTGTATTTTAGTTTCACTCTATTAAAATGCAATTTTTATGCCAAGTAATAAGTACGACCAAATACATATTATATATTGATTATTCAACCATAATTGAATAATTTATGCAATATTGAATATTCTTCGAAATTAGAAGGAGATTTTTCACAAAAGAAAATGTTGCATCAAAAATTTGAAGGTAAATCACCTTTTTATGCAGTTCTGAATAATAAAGTCAATTTTTCATAGCGCGTTCAATGTTTCTTAATAGAAACCTTTTAAAATATTGATTTTTAAAGTTGGCATGAAACTTGCTTTATGTTTATACAACAAAAATAAATGAGGTGTTTGTAAAATGGCTATTAATTCCTTAAATCAGAAAAAGCAAGAAGAATTAGAGGAAAAGGATAACTCTCTACTTGAGTTTCAGGAAACGTTGAAAGAAGCCGTAGAGGTTTTAAACTACCCTACACAAGTTTTTGAATTCTTAAAAAAACCGATGAGATTCTTGGAAGTTAGTATTCCAGTAAAAATGGATAATGGGCAGGTCGAAATCTTCACAGGCTACCGCGCCCAGCATAATGATGCTACTGGCCCAACTAAAGGGGGGATCAGGTTTCATCCAGATGTTACTCCGGAAGAAGTGAAAGCGCTGGCAGGATGGATGAGTTTAAAATGCGGCGTTACTGGTTTACCTTATGGGGGAGCAAAAGGCGGGATTATCTGTGACCCAAGAAAAATGAGCTTTGATGAATTGGAGCGTCTAAGCAGAGGATACGTTAGAGCCGTAAGTCAGATAGTCGGTCCTACCAAGGATATTCCTGCTCCTGATATGTATACTAACTCGCAAATTATGGCTTGGATGCTTGATGAATATGATCATATTCGTGAATTTGATTCTCCAGGTTTTATTACTGGGAAGCCAATAGCCCTTGGAGGTTCAAAAGGAAGGGAAACAGCTACTTCCAAAGGTGTGTTATATACACTTCAAATGGTATGTGAAAAGCGGAAAATGTCATTAATAGATACCCGCATTATCATTCAAGGATTCGGAAATGTTGGAAGCTATCTAGCTCAATACTTATATGAATTAGGGGCAAAGGTAATTGGGATTAGCGATGTGCTTGGCGGATTATATGACGAAAACGGCCTGGATATTCCTTATTTAATGGAAAACAGGGATTCTTTCGGAATTGTCTCTAATCGCTATGAAAATGCCATCTCCAATCAGGAATTATTAGAAAAAGAATGTGATATTTTGATTCCGGCTGCTATTTCTGGTGTTATCAACAAACACAATGCAAAGAGAGTTAACTGTAAGATCGTGATTGAAGCAGCAAATGGCCCAACGACAAAAGAAGCGATTCAAACATTGGATGAACGCAGCATCTTGCTTGTTCCAGATATACTTGCAAATGCCGGCGGCGTAGTTGTTTCTTATTTTGAATGGTGTCAGAACAATCAAGGTTATTACTGGACCGAAGAAGAAGTGGATGCCCGTTTGAAAGATAAAATGGCTGCTAGCTTCACCAATGTATATAATACCGCGAAAAAATACGGAGTAAATATGAAAATTGCCGCTTATATTGAAGGAATTCAAAAAGTAGCAGAGGCATCAAGATTAAGAGGGTGGTTGAAATATTAAAAATGAAAGTGATGTTAAAGCATATTGTTGATGATGCAGAAATCAACGTCCAACTTTAACTGAGCAAAATTAAAAGGAGGATTCAAGCATGAAAATGGATATTCTATCGGAACAAAAAGAACGGCAGCTGTTGCATTATTATTGCCTAATTTCTCATAATCATAGGTATGATTTAACAATTGGCTATTCGGATCATTTTTTCGGGAAAGCCATGGTCACTTCCATGCAGACAGGCAAAATGGTGCTGCTTTGCCAGGAAGATATTGATATGGATCATCATTGGGCAAACCAATTAGGAATTGAAGACGAGGATATTCCGGAGTTTCAAGAATTCTTCCAACTTGTTTTACAGACTCGGTCATTTAATGAGCAATATTAATGAATATAGGGGTGTGTTATATGTATTTTGGCGTCATTCTGAGTCCATGCTTTGGAAGAGTAGAAAAAATTTCAATCAAAAGTTCTGAGCGAGTATACGAGTGGGAAGGATTATTTAAAATCAAAACGGAGATTGGCACAGTTGAAGAAGTGCATACAGGTGTAAGCGGAGAAATCGAATCTTTAGAAGTTCAAGAGGGAGATTACGTAATTCCAGGAATGGTCCTTGCTTATATAAAAGAAGATATATTTGTCACTGGAAGCGACTAATGAAATATTAAGTTTTGTTTATTAGAGTAGAAATCAACATCCAAGTTTAACAGAGGTAAAAAGCGGCACATTGTAACAGGTATTGAAATAAATCATTTCATTTCCTTACGCAAAAAGAAGATGGGTCAGCATCATCTTCTTTTTTCTATTTTTCTATTTAAATTTTTCAGAATAAAGTGGTAGTATAGGATTGACAAGTTAAGGGGGATGAAGCTATGTTTTCCGTCGCTAAAGAAAAAATCAAACCGCTCATATCAGTCACAATAGAGGCAGAAGAAGCTTTAAGACCAACTTTGGCAAATTTTAAGGAACCCTTTCTATTTATAAAAAGGCAGGAGCAATTATTTGCCTATGTACCTATAAATAAAGAACTATTAGAAAAGCTAGAAGAAAATCACTATTCTATGGAACAATTAATGTTAAATGCCAAATCCATTGAGAGTATTTGCCATTTAACAGAGCATTTTTCATTGCCTGTTCTATTCCAGATTATCGGCGGACCGTTTGCTTTCATTACCGATGAAAGAGGCAAACAATTGGGATATATCCAAAGGGAAGATGTTCTTGCCGAGCTCTTTATGCAAGGCAATAAAAGCGTTGATTTTCTTAGAATCCTTTTGTCTTCCATTCCAATGGGCGTATTTGTTGTTGATAAAGAAAAGAAGATTATTAATTGCAATGAAGCCGGTTTAAAAATGATAAAATCCAGTGCGGATAAAGTGCTGAATTTTCCGGGCGAAAATGTTTTTAACGGTGAGCATATTCAACTTGTGTTTGCAAACGGAAAAACGATTCTCAATCACTTGGAATTTAAGAACGGGACAGGTGTACTGGTTGATTACAGTCCGATTCTAAACCCTGACGATCAGGTGGAAGGAATCATTATTGTGGTTCAGGACTTGCCGATGGTTGAGGAAATGGCGTTGGAAATTGAATATATTAAAGACTTGAATAAAGACTTAAATGCCATATTGTCCAGCATTTATGATGAAATTCTTGTGGTCAATGCCAACGGCGAATTAATCCGTTATAGTGAAAATATTATTCTGGATTTTTGGCAGGTTGATTTAAAAGAGTTGATAGGGAAAAATATTTTAGAACTTGAGGACCAGGGGTTATTTACACCTTCCGTTACTAGATTGGTTATGGAAAAAAAGAAAAAGGTTTCCGTTGTCCAAGAGACAAAAACAGGCAGGAAAATTCTTGCTGTCGGAAATCCAGTTTTTAATGAAAAAAATCAGCTCGACCGAATTATTGTAGCATCGCGTGATATCACCGAAACGACGCGTTTAAAAAGCGAATTGCAGGAAATGCGGAAAATATCCGAACAATATAAAAAGGAATTGGACACCTTTAAAAGTAAGGATGCATTCTTGAAAAAGCTCATTTATTGCAGTCCGAAAATGGAAAAAATAATGAATCAGGTGAAGAAAATTGCTGACTTCTCTTCCACTGTTCTGCTTCATGGTGAATCTGGGGTAGGAAAAGAGGTCATCGCCCAGGCAATTCATCAACTGGGAAGGCGTTCACATATGCCGTTCCTTAAATTAAATTGCGGCGCCATTCCGGAAAATTTATTAGAAAGTGAATTGTTCGGTTATGCCAAGGGTGCTTTTACTGGTGCTGATAAAAACGGCAAGGAAGGTTATTTCAAACAAGCGGATGGCGGAATATTATTTCTTGACGAAATTGGTGAGATGCCGATGCACCTTCAAGTTAAGCTGCTCAGGGTTCTCCAAGAACAAGAAGTTATACCTGTCGGCAGTACAACACCATTTAAGGTGGATGTGCAGATTATTGCAGCTACCAATAAAAATTTAGCTAAAATGGTCGAGGAAGGAGCATTTCGAGAGGATTTATTCTATCGGTTGAATGTTATTCCGATTAACATCCCGCCACTCAGAGAACGAACTGAAGATATCTCGCTTTTGGCATTTCACTTCCTGCAACAGCTTAACGAGAAATATGATCGCAATTATCATCTGACACCTGATGCTGTAAATGTGCTTGAATTTTACCCATGGCCTGGTAATGTCAGGGAATTGCAAAATATTATCGAGAGACTGGTTGTCACAGCTGACCACCCTGCGATTGACGCTGAATTTGTCAGTCAATTTTTATCGCTTGGATACGAACATAAAAAGATGCGCCCAGTCGTGACGAGAGTGATTCCATTACAGGACGCCATTGAATACGTGGAAGAACAGCTAATCGTCATGGCTATGAATCAATACAAAACAACAACCAAAGCTGCAAAAGCTTTGGGAATCAGTCAATCTTCCGTTAGTCGAAAGTATCAAAAAATCCTCACTGAAAAAAATATAAAAATAGAAAACATGCAGTCTTATTAAAAAAAACTGTTTCAGATTATTATATCTGAAGCAGTTTTTTAGTTTTTTAGGATATTTGTTTTAAGCTATGCATTAAGAAATAGACCTATGCAGTGATGAATAGATTTTTCAGAAAAGTAACACAAAGATAGGGACCCTAGCGATATTTCAAGTTGGCACGTTTCTTGCATTTATAATTAAGTGAGGGTAAACATAAGGAGGAATGAAGAATGGTCGAGGTAAAAAATCGAGTGATTAACCTTAAAATGTATATTGATGGCGAGTGGCGCGATGCTGAGAATCAAGAAACACGCCCAGTAGTTAATCCGGCAAACGGGGAAGTAATTGCCTATGCACCAGAAGGAACTGTTGCTGATACCCGTACAGCAATCTATGCAGCACGCAAGGCATTTGAAGATGGGGTATGGTCCAATCTATCCGCCCAAGAGAGAGCCTCCTATTTATTAAAAGTTGCTGACAAAATAGATGAGTACGCCGATGAATTGACTCAGCTAGAAACAATGGATAATGGAAAGCCATTAAGAGAAGCTGGGTTTGATGTGGCCGATGCTGCAGCGTGTTTCCGCTATTATGCAGGATTAATTACGAAGCCGGATGGCCAAACCTACCATGTTGCCGATCCAATGCAGGCAATGGTGGTTAGAGAGCCAGTAGGTGTATGCGGTCTCATTGTTCCGTGGAACTATCCGTTATTGATGAGTGTATGGAAAATCGCTCCTGCACTTGCTGCCGGAAATACGATTGTATTCAAACCATCTGAAGTAACACCAGTTACCCCAACAAAACTGTTTGAAATTTTCGAAGAGGTAGGATTGCCAAAAGGTGCTGCCAATATGGTAATGGGTTTTGGACCGATTGTTGGCAATGAAATTGCTTCACATCCTGAAGTAGACATGGTCTCATTTACAGGCGGTACGAAAACAGGCAAGCATATCATGAAAACAGCTGCAGATACCATGAAAAAAGTATCTTTGGAATTGGGCGGCAAATCACCAAATATCATTTTTGCAGATGCCGATTTTGAAACCGCTGTCGATTATGCCTTGTTTGGAATCTTTGCAGGGTCAGGACAAGTATGCTCAGCCGGTTCAAGGATTTTGGTTGAGGCAAGCATCTATGACCAGTTTGTTGCCCGCTTTGTCGAAAGAGCCAAACAAATCAAAGTTGGTCCAGGTAATGAACCGGGAACAGAGATGGGACCGCTTGTAAGCCAACCGCATATGGAAAAGGTTCTTTCCTATATTGAAATTGGCAAGCAGGAAGGAGCAACCCTTGCCTGCGGCGGAAATCGAATGATCCATGATGAATTGGCCAAAGGATATTTTGTTGAACCGACAGTGTTTGTTGATGTACAGCATGACATGCGAATTGTTCAAGAAGAAATTTTTGGGCCGGTAGTCTGTATCCAAAAATTCGAGGATGAAGAGGAAGCTGTGAAGCTGGCAAATGGAACTGTCTATGGTTTAGCTGGTGGAGTGTTTACAAAAGATGGCGCCAAAGGTTTGCGTGTCATTAAAAAGCTGCGCGCCGGTATCACTTGGGTGAATTCCTATCATCCAACCTATAATGAAGCACCATGGGGCGGTTATAAACAAAGCGGGATCGGCCGCAGCCTTGGAACATTTGGTTTGGAGGAATTCCAGGAAATCAAACAGATTAATATTAACTTGCAAGTTGAGCCGATTGGTTGGTTTTCAAATTAAATCGATTAAATGTTTTTCATTATTTGGCTGTGATAAAGCTCATTTTTGAATGTAACATTCTGTTGATTGGAGCGAAGTGCCCGGAGCGGAAATCAACGGCCTGGTTTAAAAAAGACTAAATTAAAAGGAGAATATTTTATGAGTATCGATCTATCACAAGAATTAAAAAATGAACAGAAGAAAAATGTTACTGATTACATTAACAAGGTTTTAAGTTTAATAGAAAAAGATGAAGTAACTACTGAAGATGCGGCATGGATTACAAAAGAAACAGTCGATGGTTTCCGCGAACACGTCAACCCCGGATTCCTTACTTACCGTAAATCTGTTACAAAAGACGGTCAGTTTGCTGCAGTTGAGTGGTCTGATAATGGATCATGTTTTAAAGATGTTAATGGAAAAGAATATATTGACTGTTTAGGCGGCTTCGGTATTTATAACGTTGGACACCGGAATCCGAAAGTTGTAAAGGCAGTAACGGATCAGTTAAAACACCAAGCTCTACACAGCCAGGATCTTCTTGATCCGCTTCGTGCCATGCTTGCAAAAATTTTAGCGGATATTACACCTGGAGATTTAAAATATGCCTTCTTTACCAACAGTGGTACAGAAAGTGTGGAAGCAGCATTAAAACTTGCCAAAATGTACAGCGAACGCACTACGTTTATTTCTACAACTCGTGCGTTCCATGGAAAAAGCCTTGGCTCCTTATCAGGTACTGCAAAAGGTATGTTCCGTAAACCGTTCCTTCCATTAATTCCTGGTTTCCGTCATGTGCCATATGGCGATATTGACATGATGAGAAAAACGTTCGAAACATGTTCGTTAGTTGGCGAAGATGTAGCAGCTGTAATCCTTGAGCCGATTCAGGGGGAAGGGGGAATTATTCTTCCTCCGGAAGGTTATTTGAAACAAGTTCGTGAACTTTGTGATCAATTTGGCGCCTTGTTAATTTTTGATGAAGTGCAAACAGGAATGGGCCGTACAGGTAAAATGTTTGCTGCTGAATTGTATAATGTTGTTCCAGATATTATCTGTCTTGCGAAAGCCTTTGGCGGCGGTGTTATGCCTGCGGGCGCCGTTGTGGCAAAAGAAGAAGTATTCAAGAGCTGGTTCCCAAATCCGTTCATGCATACAACGACATTTGGCGGAAATCCTCTTGCATGTGCTGCTGCTATTGCAACGATCGGCATTTTATTAGAAGAAAACCTGCCTGAAAGAGCAGGAGTAGTGGGTGAGTATTTCTTAAATAGTTTAAAAGAGGCTGCTAAAGGGCACGAAGATTTAGTTTTGGAAATTCGCGGCCAAGGCTTGATGATTGGTATCGAATTCCATAAGGATGAAATTGGCTATGAAGTGTCAAAAGGCATGTTTGATCGCGGTATTCTCGTAGCCGGTACCTTGATCAATTCCAAAACCATTCGCATTGAGCCGGCATTGACCATTAGCTATGAAGAAGTAGATAAAGTTGTCAGCACATTTAAAGAAGTTTTAGCGCTTGTAAAAGGTTAAGAGCACACTTTTTATAGATTTTGTTAATATGATGCTTTTACAAAGGCAATCGGCACTTTTTTGCCGATTGCTTCAATTAACTATACAGCCGGATATGGAAACAGTTTGTACTGATTTACCAGCCAAGGAAGGGGAGCAGGAAAGTGGAAAAGAAATATGTTAAGCTCCAAACGGAAATACCTGGACCAAAATCAAAGGAAATATTGGAGCGCCGAAATAAATATGTCCCAAAAGGGGTAAGCAATAACAGTCAAGCATTTGTGAAAAAAGCAAATGGAGCACTTGTTGAAGATGTTGACGGCAATATATTTATAGATTTTGCCGGTGCAATTGGGACAATCAACGTTGGTCATTCACACCCAAGAGTAGTGAGAGCCCTGCAGGAACAAGCCAGTCAATTTATCCACACTGGTTTCAATGTCTTGATGTATGAATCATATATTACTCTAGCAGAAAGGCTTGCTGAACTGGCTCCTGGGGATTTTGATAAACAGGTTGTATTCTTTAACAGCGGTGCGGAAGCGGTAGAAAATGCTGTAAAGATCGCAAGAAAATACACAAAACGTCAGGGGATCATTTCTTTCACAAGAGGGTTCCACGGAAGAACCTTAATGACGATGACCATGACAAGCAAGGTGAAACCTTACAAGTATGAATTCGGTCCATTTGCTCCAGAGGTTTACCGCGCTCCGTATCCATATGTTTATCGCCGCCCGGATGGAATTAGCGAACAGCAATATAGCGATATGATTATTGAACAATTTGAACAATTTTTAGTAAGTGATGTGGCACCGGAAACAATCGCTGCCGTGGTAATGGAGCCTGTACAAGGAGAAGGCGGTTTTATCGTGCCAGATATCGCCTTTGTTCAAAAGGTTCGAGAAATTTGTACAAAATATGGAATTTTGTTAGTTGCCGATGAGATCCAGACTGGTTTCTCTCGGACAGGAAAATATTTTGCTATTGAACATTTTGGTGTGGTACCTGATTTAATTACCATTTCTAAGTCTATGGGGGCAGGGGTGCCAATCAGCGGTGTCATTGGAAGGAAAGAAATCATGGATTCTGCACAAGCTGGGGAAATTGGCGGCACCTATTCCGGAAGTCCACTTGGCTGCCGAGCTGCACTAACTGTTTTAGATATTATTGAAAGTGAAAACCTCAATGAGCGTTCTCAAAAATTAGGGGAAAGAGTAATGGAGAAAATGCAGCTTTTAGCAGAGCGTTTTCATTGTATTGGGGATGTACGCGGCCTTGGATCTATGTGTGCAATGGAAATAGTTAAAGACAGACAATCGAAAACTCCGGATAAAGAAGGGGTTGGAAAAATTGTCAAGGCAGCTGGTGAGCGCGGACTTTTATTATTGAGTGCAGGCATTTTCTCAAATGTGATCCGTTTGCTTATGCCGTTAACGATTACAGATGATCAGCTGGAAGAAGGATTGGATATTCTCGAAGAAGCGTTTGAAGCAGTTTATGGTCATGCCGTATCGGCTGGGAGGTAAAATTAGAATGGATACATTGAAAAAGAATTATCAAATATTCCCTATGTATATAAATGGAGAATGGGTTGGCAATAATTATGAATTGCTTACAGAAGTAGTAAACCCGGCTACGAAAGAAATAATTGGAGCAGTTCCAACCGGAGGTGCTCTTGAAGCAACAAGTGCAGTTGATGCTGCCCATCGTGCTTTTAAAACATGGTCGAAAAAAACAGCTGAAGAACGTTATCAGCTTTTATATAAATGGTACCAGCTAATCGATGAAAACAAGCTGGAAATAGCTAAAATTATGACCATGGAACAGGGGAAACCATTAAAAGAAGCACTCGGAGAAATGCAGTACGCAAACAGTTTCATCTCTTGGTATGCTGAAGAAGGAAAACGGATTTACGGTGAAACTATTCCTGCATCACATACGAATAAGAGAATTCTTGTAAGAAAAGAACCTGTTGGTGTAGTAGCTGCGATTACTCCTTGGAATTTTCCAGCAGCAATGATTACCCGCAAAGTAGGACCGGCAATGGCTGCAGGATGTACTTGCGTGGTAAAGCCAGCGAATCAAACGCCGCTGACAGCATTGAAAATGGTGGAACTTGCTCATGAAGCTGGAATTCCTAGCGGTGTTATCAATGTCATTACCGGTAAATCCTCAGAAATTGGTGATGCTTGGTTGAAGGATCCTCGTGTATCTAAAATTACTTTTACAGGATCTACGGAAGTTGGAAAAATGTTAATGCGGGGAGCAGCGGATACGGTGAAAAAGGTTTCGTTGGAACTTGGAGGAAATGCTCCATTTATCGTTATGGACGATGCCAATTTGGAAAAAGCGGCGGCCGGACTCGTTCAATCAAAATTCCGCAATGCAGGTCAAACCTGTATTTGTACAAACCGGGTATATGTACAAGAAGGAGTAAAAGAAAAGTTTATTAAACTTTTCCAAGCAGAATTAGAAAAGCTTAAGGTCGGTAACGGACTTGAGGAAGGGACGGATATTGGACCGTTAATTGACGAAGCTGCCTATAAAAAAGTGGATTCCCTAGTTAAAGATGCAGTCAGCAAAGGCGGTACGGTAACATATACTGGTCTCAAGCCTGATCAAGAGAACGGTCACTTCTATGCACCCACTATCTTAACCGATGTTCATGATGATATGGAATGTATGAGAGATGAGATTTTTGGCCCGCTGGCACCAATCTCTACTTTTAAAACAGAAGAAGAAGTAATTGAACGTGCTAATAATTCATGCTTTGGGCTAGCTGCCTATGTATATACGGACAATTTAAGCAGAGCATTTAGAATAACAGAGCAGCTTGAATATGGAATCGTTGGCCTTAATGACGCGCTTCCTTCTGTGGCCCAAGCTCCATTTGGAGGATTTAAAGAGAGCGGTCTTGGACGTGAAGGCGGCCATTTCGGCATCGAAGAATTCTTAGAGGTAAAATATATTTCGATTGGGTTAGATCTTTAAATGATATAATTCGTTCGAAAGCCTTACTGGGGGGTCAGGCTATTCGGGTGAAAGCCGTTGAAACTGTCAATGTATTCATAGCATTGATAGATTTCAGTGGCTTTTTTGCTTTTTCTTAAGACTATTTTAGGGGGCATCCAATTTATTTTTCAGTATTATTTAAATAATTCCTTTAAGCATAGTGCATTACTGTGATACGATAATGTATAAAAGTTTAGCAGGAAATGAGGTTTGGGAAGTTGATTAATACGATATTATTTGATGTCGATGGAGTCCTTCTTAGCGAAGAACATTATTTTGATGCCTCCGCACTGACAGTTTGGGAAATGCTGATCAGCTGCAATTATCTGGCGCTGGCACCTGAAAAACTAAAAACCAATTACACCGAAACCGAAATAAAAGAAATTCGAAGCCTTGTCTTCCAAAACGACGAAACATTGAAACTAATGAAATCGCGCGGCCTTAACGCCAATTGGGATATGATCTATCTAGTATTCAGCCATCAACTTATTCACCTATTAGCTCAGATTAAAGAGATGGAAATGGATAATATTAGAAAGTGGTGTCAGGCACCAATAGATCGGGAAAGTTTACTTGAAATTGGGAGAGTGTTGAGTAATTATAATGTGAAAATGGATTTCACTTTGTTTGAGAAGGATTTTTCTCGTTCGAATGTGATGAAGCAGGAGCTGCTGGGTTATTTAAATGAGCTTGCTTATGAGAAGCTTGGGGTAAAAACAGATATCTTTAAAAAGGGAGAGCTTTGGACGATTTGTGAACATGTTTCCCAGGAATGGTATGTAGGAGATGATAATATTCTTGAATCTACTGGCAGGCCGTCAGTTCAGATGGGGAAATCAGGCTTTCTAGCAAACGAGACAACATTAGCCCCTAGGGAAGAAATCGCCGCCCTATTTCAAGGCTTGCTTTCTGCCGGTTATAGAATTGGAATTGGCACTGGGCGTCCAAAACTTGAAACCATCCAGCCTTTTAAGCATTTAGAATGGCTGCTATATTTTGATGAAAATCACATCGTCACGGAAGATGATGTTTTACTTGCAGAGAAAGAGCAACCGGAGAGCAGCCCACTTTCCAAACCGAATCCATTTCCCTATATTATGGCGAATAAAGGAAAATCTGCATCGGTTGCGGACTGTTTAAAGACGAAGCTGCCGCTCGAAAATGGGGAGTCCATCTTGGTAGTAGGCGATTCTCTTGCCGACCTATTGGCTGCTAGAAAAATGGGAGTACGGTTTGCCGCCGTGTTAACCGGCTTGTCTGGTCAGGATGCCAGAAAAGAATTTGAAGAGCATCGAGCTGATTATATTTTGGATTCTGTCCTTGATGTGGCACGGATTTTAGAAAAATAACCGATTAATTGAAAAGAGGAAAAAAGATTCTACAGTCCTTGAGTGTGAGTTTCATCATTTCATTTTGCCAACGGCTTTTCCAAGAAAACTAAATTAGAACGATAAAGGCACACAAAAAAGCAATGCAATTTCAGATCCAGTAGAATCCGAAACTGTATCGCTTTTTTATGTTTTTTAAATACTTTCCACTTTATGCGGCTCTACCCGTTCAGACGCAAATGTTTCAACATTTTCGAGCTCCAGCAGCTGTGTTTCTTTAATACCCTCAATACGTTCAATTGCACGTAATACTTCATTTTCTACTGTTTTATCAAGTGTTAACACCATGATCGCCTCGCCGCCAATTTCTGTTCGGCCAACTTGCATGGTACCGATATTGATTTGGAAGTCGCCTAACAGGGAGCCGACCTTGCCGATCATTCCAGGAACGTCATGATGTTTTATATATAATAGGTACTTTTCCGGTTTAATATCAATTCGATATTGATTAATCTTCACAATGCGTGCACCGTAGCCATTTAATACAGTGGCACCGATTTTAGCTGTTTCATTGCTTTGTGAAACGGAAAGCTCCAAATAGTTGGCAAAGCCTTTATTAGTTGCATTTTTTTGGACATTATAAGGGACGCCCTGTTCCTTCAAAAGATGAAGCACATTTATGAGATTAACAGAATCGCTTAAATGATAGGATAGAATCCCCTTGAGTATTGTACGTGTCAATAGTTCAGTATCTTCATCAATTAGGTCCCCATAATAATTGATTTCGATTTTGGTTGGGGCCTGTTTGTTTAACAATTGGACAGCAAGCTGGCCTACATGATCGCCAAGCAATAAATATGGCTGTAGCTTTGCCTGTGTTTCCCCGGACATTTGCGGCATATTAACAGCATGCTGAATATTCTTAGCTTCTAAAATTTCTATAATTTCTGCACTGACCTCTTGAGCCACTTTTTCCTGTGCTTCAACTGTTGAAGCACCAAGATGCGGTGTGACAACGATGTTCGGATTCTGCAGTAATTCTGGGTCTGCCACAGGTTCTTTTTCAAACACATCTAATGCTGCTCCTGCAACTTGACCTGATTGAATAGCGCGAACTAATGCTTTTTCGTCAATAATGCCGCCGCGGGCACAGTTGACAAAGCGGACGCCTTTTTTAGTTTTTTTGAAAAACTCTTCATTAATGATTCCTCTTGTATCATTTGTCAGCGGGGTGTGAATCGTAATAAAATCAGATTCTTTGGCAATTAAATCAAGGCTTGCTTTTGTCATGCCAAGCTTCTTGGCACGTTCTTCTGTTAAGTAGGGGTCAAAACCTAAAATGTTCATCCCAAAGGCTTTAGCCCGTTTAGCTACTTCAGTTCCGATCTTACCCATACCAACAACACCAAGTGTTTTTTTGTACAACTCCACCCCTTTGAAAGAGTTGCGGTCCCAATCACCGCCAGCCGTTTTTTGATGGGCTTGGGGAATTTTTCGGGCTAATGCCAGCATCATGGCCAATGTATGTTCCGTTGCTGCGATCGTATTTGCTCCTGGCGCATTAATAACGATAATTCCTTTCCGTGTCGCTGCATTTACATCAATATTATCGACACCAACCCCAGCTCTGGCAATTACCTGCAAACGGTGAGCTGCTTCAAGCAATTCTGCTGTTACCTTTGTTTGGCTGCGAACAATCAAGGCATCATATTCGCCAATAATGTTTTTTAATTCTTCAACAGGAAGTGTTGGCTGACGATCCACAATAAAATTAGGATGTTCCAATAAATCTTTTAAACCTGTTTGGCTAATTCCATCTGTTACTAATACTTTATACATTTAAAAAAACCTCCTGAACTATTTTTATGAAATATTAAAGGATCCTTTTTATACGCATGAAAACCTTCTGATTTTGAAATTCTCGCCTATTAATAGTTTGGTGGATGCACTCCTTTCAAATTTTAATAGACAAATCATTTCGTTTTACTAAATAAAAAACGTCCCTCATAACAGACAATGGTCATGTTATGAGGGACGTGTGATCACGTGGTACCACCCTCTTTTGCTGTCCATTTGAAAAGGACAGCCTCAAGGCTTTTAACGGTTTTTGCCGGGCGTGCCTACTATTAATTTTCAGCAGCCAGTTCAGAAGTGCTGGGCCTTTTAAGGAATAACACCGGTTCACAGCAGCCACCGGCTTTCTGAAGTTATTGCTTAATGCCGTCTTCATCATCACATTTTGATATATTTTAAATTGAGTGAAATTTCGAAATTGAATATAGGGATTATTCTACATCCTCACCTTCGGACTGTAAAGGGATAAAGGAGAAAAAATTCTTTTAAATTTTTAAAATTTTTCTTCAGAAATTTTGAAATCAATAGCAGCAATATAGTAAACGGTTTCATGGTTTTTTTGTGTAAAACATATCTATTGTAAAAAAATAAAGAGAAACATATAATGTCTACAACAGGAATACATTTGTACACGTCAAGAGGACATTTCAGAAGTGTGAAAAAAGGGAAGAAAATTATATAATGTCTTTAATAGTGATACAATTGTATACAACGAGAAGCCGATTTTTACGGGAGGGGAAAAGATGAAAGCAATCTCAATAGGATTATTAGGATTAGGTACTGTCGGTGCAGGTGTTATTCAGATCATTAAAAATCATCAAGATAAATTGATGCACCAAGTGGGCTGTCCAGTAATCATCAAAAAAATCCTTGTACAGGATATAAATAAAACGAGATCTATTGAAGTTGAAAAGGAATTATTAACATCAAATGCTGATGAAATACTAAATGATAAGGAAATCGATGTAATCATTGAGGTCATGGGTGGAGTTGGAGCGACAAAGGATTACTTAATCAATGCACTTAGACAAGGTAAACATGTGGTAACAGCAAATAAAGATTTGATGGCACTGCATGGTTCAGAGCTGTTAACCGTCGCTTCCGAACATGGCTGTGATTTGTTCTATGAAGCAAGTGTAGCCGGTGGTATTCCGATTTTAAGAGGGCTTGTTGATGGACTTGCTTCAGACAGAATTACACAAATGATGGGGATTGTAAACGGAACGACCAATTATATTTTAACGAAAATGAGCAATGAAGGACGTTCATATGACGAAGTGTTGAAGGAGGCACAGGCACTTGGATTTGCCGAAGCCGATCCAACTTCTGATGTTGAAGGCCTTGATGCAGCCAGAAAAATGGCAATCCTAGCTACATTAGGATTTTCTATGCACATTGATCTAGAGGATGTAGAAGTCAGCGGTATATCGAACGTTACAGAAGAAGATTTACGTTATGGAGAGCAATTGGGCTATACCATGAAATTGATTGGTTATGCTCACCGCGAAGAGGAAAAAGTGGAAGTCAGTGTAGCACCGACATTCTTGTCTGATAACCATCCGCTTGCTTCAGTACAAAACGAATATAATGCAGTTTATGTATACGGAGAAGCTGTAGGAGAAACGATGTTTTATGGGCCTGGTGCAGGTAGTCTGCCAACAGCAACGGCTGTAGTTTCCGATTTAGTGGCTGTTATTAAAAATCTTAGACTTGGGGTTAACGGCCGAAGTGCTGTAACACCTCAATATTCAAAACAGCTCAAGGATGATGGGGAAAAGTTTTCTAAGTATTTTTTGCGTATCCATGTGCAGGATGAGGTAGGGGTATTTGCTGAAATTACTTCTATTTTTGCAAAGCACGGAGTCAGCTTTGAAAAAATTTTACAGCTGCCAATTAAGAAAAACGAGACTTCCGAAATTGTTTTGGTTACCCATAGATCTTCACTAACAGATTATGATCAAATTTTACAAAAGTTAACGGATCTTGATGCAGTAAAAGAAATAAAAAGTGCTTATAGGGTTGTGAGGAATTAATGATGAGATGGCCAGGGTTATTGGGGGCTTATAAAGAGTATTTACCTATTACAGAACAGACGCCAACACTGACATTAAATGAGGGGAACACTCCGCTAATCAAGCTCGAAAGGCTGTCAGAAGAATGGGGTGTTGAACTGTATGTGAAAGTAGAGGGGGCAAATCCGACTGGTTCCTTTAAAGACCGCGGCATGGTGATGGCTGTTGCAAAAGCGGTCGAAGAAGGAAGTAAGACCGTGATTTGTGCCTCTACGGGGAATACTTCGGCAGCAGCAGCTGCCTATGCGGCTCGAGCTGGTATAAAGTGCATCATTGTTATTCCTGAAGGGAAAATTGCCTTGGGCAAGCTGGCACAGGCAATGATGTATGGCGCAGAAATTATTTCGATCGAGGGGAATTTTGACCAAGCATTAAAAATGGTTCGTAACATAAGCAAAGAAGAGCCAATCACCCTAGTTAACTCTGTGAACCCTTACCGTCTTGAAGGGCAAAAAACGGCTGCATTTGAAGTTTGTGATCAGCTGGGGGCCGCTCCTGAAATTCTTGCCATTCCTGTAGGTAATGCAGGTAATATCAGTGCATACTGGAAGGGATTTAAGGAGTATAACAGCGATAAGGAGACGGGACTTCCTAGAATGTTTGGGTTTGAAGCAGCAGGTGCAGCAGCCCTTGTTCATAATCGTGTATTTGAAAATCCCGAAACTATTGCCACTGCTATTCGAATCGGCAATCCTGCAAGTTGGGACTTAGCCGTAGCGGCAGTTCAAGAATCCAATGGCCAATTTGATGAAGTTAGCGATGAAGAAATTTTAGCAGCGTATAAAAAATTAGCTTCCGCTGAGGGAGTTTTTGCTGAGCCTGCTTCTTGTGCCTCTATTGCCGGCATTTATAAAAGTATTCAAAATGGAAAAATAGCCAAAGGTACGAAAATAGTAGCGGTTTTAACTGGAAATGGACTGAAAGACCCTGATACTGCGATCAAAAGCAGCCTTGTCAAGCCGGTTCATTTGCCGAATGATGAAGAAGCCGTAAAAGAACATATTCGAGGGGTTGTATTGCATGCCTCTAAATAATCGATTAATCATCAAGGTCCCAGCAAGTTCTGCGAACCTTGGCCCGGGATTTGATTCCATTGGCATTGCCTTGGATTTGTATTTAACATTAGAGATTGAAAAAAGTGATCGCTGGGAGATTTTTTCCGATTCTCCGGAATTAAAAGATCTGCCTCGTGACGAACAACATTTTATCTGCCAAATAGCCATTAAAACGGCAGAAAAGTATGGAAAGGTTTTACCTCCATGCAAAGTAAAGCTGGAAAGCGAAATTCCTTTAGGCCGTGGACTGGGTTCTAGTGCCTCCGCCATAATTGCCGGTATTGAACTTGCGGACATCGTTGGAAATTTAGGTTTGACAAAGGAGGAAAAGCTTCTTCTGTCAACCGAAGAGGAGGGGCATCCGGATAATGTCGGTGCTTCGCTTTACGGGGGGCTCGTAGTTGGATGTTATCAGCAAAATGAAGTAGACATGCTTTCGTTTACTGATCTTCCTATAGAAGCAGTTGTTGCCATTCCCAAAGAAATTTTATTGACTAAGGATTCACGAGATGTTCTCCCGAAAACTTTTACACAAGGTGATGCTATTCAAGCTTCATCAACGGCCAATCTATTAGTGGCTGCACTCCTAAGTGGAAATTGGGAGCTGGCTGGTAAAATGATGGAACGCGACCGCTTTCACCAGCCTTTCCGTAAACCATTAATTCCTTTTTATAGTGAAATTGAGATGTTGGCAAAAGAATACGGTGCCTTCGGCGTGGCGTTAAGCGGTGCAGGGCCAACCGTCATTTGCTATATCGAAAAAGGCAGCGGAAAACAGCTTGTGCATGAATTGCAGACAAATTTCCCTGAAATGACCGTTAAGCTCTTAAATATTGATTATACTGGATGCTCTGTATACGAAGTGGAACAATTCCTTAAATAAAAGGTTTTGTACAAGCACAATGTCGATGATTTCCCTTGTGTTTTCAACTGCCACATTTAAAGGAAGCTAAAGAAAAAATGGGCAGCAGTTCTCAGCAGCTGCCCTATTTCATTTTTTGAAATCTTGTAAACTCATCCTTATTTAATGGTTTGCTAAATAAATATCCTTGCATTTGAACACAATTCTTGGATAATAAAAATTCCTTTTGATAGTTCTTTTCAACTCCCTCAGCAATCACATTTAGGTGCAAGCTTCGGGCGAGATTGATGATCGCCTCTGGAATCTCCGAATTTCTGTAATCCTCTGTGATATCCATAATAAATGATTTGTCTATTTTTAACGTATCGATTGGCAGATTGCGAAGGTAGCTTAAGGACGAATATCCAGTTCCAAAGTCATCAATTGAAATGGAAATACCTAAATCTCTTAAGTATCTTAGTGAATCAACAATTTCCGATGAATTGCTTAAAAGTATGCTTTCTGTAATTTCTATTTCAAAATTTTGCGGTGCCAGTCTAGTCCCATCCAGAATTTCCTTCACTCGTTTGACCATATAATGCGGCTCTTGGAATTGACGAGCTGAGAAATTGACAGAAACGGATAGCGGATGACTTCGATCCTGGTTCCATTCACTAACTTGATGGCATGCCATAGTCATTACGAATTCCCAAAGTGGATGAATTAAACCAGTATCTTCCGCAATGGGAATAAATATCTCCGGTGAGACATTTCCTAATTCTTCATCTGTCCATCTTAATAAGGCTTCTGCCCCTAATAGTTCGCCTGATGCAACATTTATTTTAGGCTGATAGAAAACGGCAATTGTTTGGTTTTCAAGTGCTTTCCTTAAACGCGCTTCATAAAGTGGTTTGTCGATCGTTGTTTTGAGCAGCTGGTCGGAATAGAAAACTACTTTATTTCCTCCCATTTTTTTCGCTGCGTACATGGCCAAATCGGCGTATATGAATAGAGAATCTAGATTTTTTGTATGATCAGGATAAAGGCTGATTCCACAGCTTGCTCCAAGGTAGAACTCGTTTCCATCCAAAATATAGGGCTTTTTTAGGCTTGCAACTACAGCTTCGGCTGCAATTATGGCTTCTTCTTTTGAAACATTCACTAATAAAATGGTAAATTCATCGCCGCCCTGCCTTGATATAATATGACGGTCCTCATCAGGTAAGCAAAGCTTAATCCGATCCGCAATAATCTTTAAGATTTGATCACCTTTGTTATGCCCAAATGAATCGTTAATCTCTTTAAAACGATCCATATCAATAAACAAAACAGATAATGGTTCTCTAGTTTGATTGGCATGTTCGATAATAGGAGATAACTTCTCCTGAAAATATCGTCTATTTAACAATCCTGTTAAAGGATCATGAAATGCCTGGTATTCAATTAATTGTTTACTTTCTGTCAGGTCACTGACAAAAGATTGTAGATGTCGGGAGAGAGCATTTACATTTTCTGCAAGAAAACCTAATTCATCTTTTCTAGTAATGTGAAGAGTTTTCCCAAAGTTCCCTTGAGCAATTTCATTTACTTGTTGGGCAATATAAGCAATTGGCTTTGTAATGGAGCGGGAAAATATAAAACTAACAATTAATACGACAATCATTATGGCGATTGAAAGGAGAATATGTACTTGTAATTCATGGTTTAGTTCTTGCTGAATTAAGCCGTAGTTATATACGATTCCAATGACAAATGGCTCATCATTTGATGGGAAGACAGGTACAAATGTTTTGATAATATTGTTCCCTTTTAGATGATCCTTGTAAGATTGGATATTTTTTGTCTGTATTGATTTTTTTATATAGTCAGCGTCCTTTTTATAGCTCTTAAACTGGTACGAGCCATACCAAATTGGCTGGTCGGATATTTTGATATAGATATTTCCATTTAAATGAACAAATTCTTTCTTTTTGCCGAAATTTTTTGGGTTAAAAACGGTAAGTTCCAAGACTCCTGGATCTTTTGTAAAATCTTGAATAATTTTTTCTGGTCCGAATCGCTTTTGGTACTCTAACACTTTATCGTCCCGAAAAAAAGGATCGATCATATAATTGGTCGTACCGTCATAATAATAGCCCCATTTATCCACATGTTTTGGGTTTGAAGATGCAATTTCAATTGGACCTGACCAATAGTGAGGCAATGTCAATCCTTTACCAACTGATACTGGAACAAGTGCAAATATCTGTTTGAAAGCATCGTACCAATACCCCCAATCCTTTGTTGACATATTTAGTTCATTTACCTCAGAGGATCTTACGCCGATAATGTCATTACTTGTTTTTGCTAATAATGTGATATGGGAAACACCGACTTCTGCAGCCAATTTTTTTAACTGATCATTTGTAATGGCATGATAATCGGAAGGAAGTGCTTGTTTAATAGCAATTGCTGCGATTCGTAAATCTCTCCCAAGAATATTTTCTACGTATAAAGAGCCTTTTTTGGTATTTTTGACTTCAAATGAAACTTCCTTCGTGATCATTGAAATTTCTTTGTTATTATAATTCAACAGCTGATTTTTTGAACGAAAGTAATGAAAGGCATTGTTGATTAACAAAATGAGAAAAACAAGCAAACAAAAAATGAGTGGAAGTTTTCTTTTGATGGACAATGACAAAACACTCCAATTAGCTGTATACACCTTTTATTTAAAAGGTGTATACAGCCGATAGTTCCCATTAATACTTTAAATGTGATTATCCTTTTAGTCCATGCAGCCACTCCTGATAACACTCATCGCAAAGCAATTCATCTCTTTCTTGGTCAGAAGAAACAAATGAAACATAATGGATCTCCCTTTCTTCCATTTCATTCATGCAATAGAAACATTTTTTTGACATGTTTAATCCTCCTTTGGATATATAAATGATAGTTTAGTTTCCTCAAATAAGTTGTGGATTATTACAAAAAAATCCAATTTCGTTGAAGCAAGTTTTCCAATGGGGGTAAAATATCTATATAAATTGAAGGGGAGGAAGACAATGAATTTCTCTAATAAGGTAGTTATTGTGACTGGTGCAGCGAGCGGGATCGGCAGAGGAATTGCAACAGCTTACGCAAAAGCTGGTGGCAAAGTAGTTGTGGCGGATATGGATAATGCTAAGGGTAATGAGACCGTTCTGTTTATTCACAGCCAAGGAGGGAAAGCGCTGTTTGTCCCAACGGATGTAAGAAAGGAAAAAGACATCATTCAGCTGTGTGAAAAGACATATCAAAGGTTTGGAAAAATTGATATTTTAATTAATAATGCCGGAAAAAGCGGATTTACTCCCTTTTACGAACTAACAGCGGAACAATGGGATGATGTTATGAATACCAATTTACGCAGTGTCTTTCTCTGTTCAAGGGAAGCAGCGAAATACATAAGAAAAAATGAAAACGGCGGATCCATTGTTAATATTGCATCTACAAGGGCCCTAATGTCTGAACTGAATTCTGAAGCTTATGCGGCATCCAAGGGAGGCATTGTGGCAATTACCCATGCATTAGCTGCTTCCTTAAGTAATGACAGGATCACTGTCAATGCGATTTCTCCAGGGTGGGTCCATACGGGTGACTACGATGAATTGACATCAATTGATCATGCACAGCATTTGTCAAAAAGAGTAGGAAAACCGAGTGATATTGCCCGTGCCTGTATGTATTTAACGGCAAAGGAAAATGATTTTGTAACAGGAGTAAATTTAGTTGTTGATGGTGGAATGACTCGGAAGATGATATATGAAGAATAAGAGAGGATGCTTGACACCCTCTCTTATTTTTCTGCAAGGTTCAGTGCTGTTTCAGATACAGAAAGGTCAAGCTGCAGCTGCTCACTTAAGTTGTGGGGATGATAATATCCTTTAGCCATCATATAGTTGGTGATCTTTTCATGTGTGGCAATGGCGTCATTCAGCTGTTCGCGCAAGGCGGCCTTTAATTCAAGTGTTGTGGTTTCCGTAATAGCTGCCGCATAATTTCTTACTCCTGCTTTTGCTGAAATCAAAAAATCTGTTGCAATCACTTGATCGGTCATTCCGCCCATTCCCATGAGGTTTTGAATTAACGAATTCATCTAATCTCCTCCTCTAAGTTAAAAACCGCTGTATTTCTTCGATATGGCCCGATCCAATTGCGGCATCTTCTAAAAGGATCGCTTTGAGTTCTTCATCTTGAGCTAGCCCGCTCATTGTGGCTGCTTTCGTTAAACAAAGATTTTTAAAGGCTAAAAGTTCATGAAGCTCTAATGTTTCATGTAAGGCTAAAAACTTGGACATTTTATCTGCTCCTAATAGGCAAAGTGTTGTTTCATTTTATGTTTTCTCTCTCCACTGCCTAATATTCCATAATAACTGTTGAATAAAAGGAAAAGAAAATAGGGGAAATTATAAATGGTTGAAATGGAGGAGGTGTTTACATGGATATAGAAGGTCTGGCTCTTCATGAAACAATGGAAACACATGAACTTCTTAACTTTAAAACTGTTAGCTTGCTAAAATCCAAGCTGATGCAAGGGATTTGTTTTGATAATGATCTTAAAGCGTTAATGGCAAAAGACGTAAAACAATCCATCCATGATATCAATGAACTGATGAATTTTTATAAACAAAGTCAGCTTTTTCAATAAAAGAGGTGAAATAGTGGAAGATTATTTAGATCCCAGAAATGCTGAAGGAATGCCAAATTTGATGGATTCGGCGATTGCAATGGATTTTTTACTTGGTGTTAAAACAGGGATTCGTAATTATGGGTTTGCAATGACAGAGACGGCAAATTCTGAACTTAGACAAGTTTTACATAAACAGATGGAGTCTGCCATTGAGTTGCACTCTGAAATATCCGAGTTAATGATCAAAAAGGGGTGGCTGCATCCCCATAATATGAAAGAACAATTTCCAATCGATTTAAAATCGGCCGAGACTGCCATTCAAATTGCCGAGTTAAATCTCTTCCCAAAAGATACGGACCGTCTTGGCATGTTTGCCACACCAAACCAATAGAAGGAGAAACTTGTATGAAAGCTGTTACATACCAAGGCATAAAGGATGTACAGGTAAAAGATGTCAAAGATCCTTCCGTAAAAAATGCCGATGATATTATCGTGAAAATTACCTCTTCTGCTATTTGTGGCTCCGATTTACACTTGATTCATGCGTTGATTCCCAATTTGCCTGTAGATTTCGTAATTGGGCATGAACCGATGGGCATCGTAGAAGAGGTTGGACCGGAAGTAACGAAATTAAAAAAAGGTGACAGAGTTATTATTCCGTTTAATGTAGCTTGTGGTCATTGCTGGTATTGCACTCATGATCTAACAAGTCAATGTGATAACGGTAATCCCCATGGTCAAGGGGCAGGTTTTTTTGGTTATTCGGAAACGACTGGCGGTTATGCTGGTGGACAAGCTGAATATATGCGAGTTCCCTTTGGAAATTTTACGCCTTTTAAAATTCCAGATAACTGTGAAGTCCCAGACGAGAAATTGGCATTACTTGCTGATGCTGTTCCAACAGCGTACTGGAGTGTGGATCACGCGGGTGTAAAAGATGGAGATACAGTGATTATTTTAGGCTGCGGACCAGTGGGTTTATTAGCCCAAAAGTTCTCTTGGTTAAAAGGGGCAAAGAGGGTAATTGCTGTTGATTATGTAGGATACCGGCTAGAACATGCTAAACGAACAAATAAAGTGGAGATTGTTAACTTTGAAGACCATGAAAATGTTGGAGATTATTTGCTGGAAATTACAAAGGGGGGGGCTGACGTTGTCATTGATGCAGTAGGAATGGATGGAAAAATGACACCGTTGGAATTTTTAGCTTCAGGCATGAAACTTCACGGCGGAGCAATGGGGGCCATCGTCATTGCCAGCCAAGCCGTCCGAAAAGGCGGAACGATTCAGATAACAGGTGTTTACGGGGGCAGATATAATGGCTTTCCACTTGGAGATCTTTTCAACCGGAATGTAGATATAAAAACAGGGCAGGCTCCTGTTATTCCCTATCTGCCTTATTTATATAACATGATTAATGAAGGTAAGATCGATCCTGGCGACATCATTACACACGTGCTTCCGCTGGATCAGGCAAAACATGGATATGAAGTATTTGATACGAAACAAGAGGATTGTATAAAAGTAATTTTAAAACCATAAAACAAGAAGGCTCTGATATTGTTTACATCAGAGCCTGCTTTAATTATGCTTCAACAGCTGAAAAAAATTGTGGCAAGTATTCTTTATGAGCTTCAAGCATCTCATCTAAAATTTGTTTCGCAATTTGATCAGAAGGTACTAAAGGATTTATGGTCATTGCCAATAGCGCCGTATTGTAATCGCCTGTGACCGCTGCTTCTGCAACAACTCGCTCAAAAGATTTAATTTGTTGCACAAGTCCTTTAGCGGCAACTGGAAGATCACCGACAGAAATTGGTTTAGGACCTTCTTTAGTGATGACACAGTTAACCTCAACAGCTGAATCATCAGGGATACTGGCAATGGCCCCATTATTTCTTGTATTAACAGGCTGAATATCGCGTTTGTCGTTATAAATGGAATTAATCAGATTGCAGGCTGCATCGGAATAATATGCACCGCCGCGTTTTTCCAATTGTGGCGGTTTAACAGCTAGATCTGGATTTTTATATAGTTCAAACAATTCTTTTTCAACTTGTTTTACCACTTCGGCACGAGTACCTTCTTCATTTGCTGCACGCATTTCGTCCTCTAGCATTTCACTTGTTTTATAGTAATAACGGTGATATGGGCAAGGGATGGCTTTAAGTCCTCTAATGAATTCAGGTTCCCAGCCAATGTTTTTAATATTTTTCATCGTCATAGAATTGTCAGGGTTTGCCATTAAATCAATTACTTTATCCATAACACTGACTCCATCAACATATACATTTAAACCATAAACCATATGATTTAACCCAGCAAAATCAATTTGAACTCTTTCAGGTTCTACCCCGAGCATTTCAGCGGTTCTCATTTTTATACCAACAGGAACATTGCATAAACCAACCACTTTTTTAATATTGCTGTAGCGAAGCACGGCTTCGGTCACCATTCCTGCTGGGTTTGTGAAATTGACGAGCCAAGCATCAGGACATAATTCTTCGATGTCTTTGCAAATATCTAAAATCACCGGAATCGTTCGTAGTCCTTTAAATAATCCGCCAGGCCCATTTGTTTCTTGTCCAATCACATTGTATTTTAAAGGAATTCTTTCATCCTTTGCCCGGGCGTCAAGCAGGCCGACACGAAACTGAGTAGTAACAAAGTCAGCGTTTTTTAAAGCTTCACGGCGATCAAGAGTCAAATGAACTTTGATTGGCAGGCCGGCTTTTTCAACCATCCGTTTAGCCAGATTTCCCACAATGTTCAACTTTTCTTGGCCTGCGGGAATATCAACCAGCCATAACTCACTGATTGGAAGTTCAGTATAGCGTTTAATAAATCCCTCTACAAGCTCGGGAGTGTAACTGGAACCCCCGCCGATTGTTACGATTTTAATGCCGTTATTCATGTTAAGCACCTCCGGTTATTGATAGACCACATTTGTTTTCTACATTAAAAATGGTACAGCGGAAATAAAAAGGAGTAAATAACATCAGAAGATATTGGAAAGATTGACAACAGATAATATTTGTTACACGAAAGTAACACCCTGTTTTTTAATGTGGTAGAATTGAAAGGAGAGAGACCTTTTTAGGAGGAGTTTGCTTGTTTTCAAATGATGTCATTGCTTCTTTTAATGATTTGGAAGTTGCACTGTATGATTATATTTCGAAAAATAGTGATAAAGTGATCTATATGAGAATTCGTGATTTAGCAAAAGAAACCCATGTTTCCACCTCGACGATTTTGCGTTTCTGCCGGAAAGTGGATTGTGAGGGTTTTTCAGAATTCAAAGTGAAGCTTAAGCTTTTATTAGATAAGAAAGTGGATATTCAAATCAAAACAATGGACCATTCACTGGCAGAATTTATGGAACGGACACTTAAAGGAAGTTTTGATGAAAATATCCATGAAGCGGCAAAACAAATTGCCCAATCAGACAGTGTGATCTTTATTGGTACTGGAAGTTCTGGGATTTTAGCAGAATATGGCGCCCGTTATTTTTCAAGCTTGGGGAAATTTTCGATGTATATTAAAGATCCGCATTTTCCAATTCAATCGAATTATTTAAAAAATAGTGCCACCATTGCCTTGTCAGTCTCAGGAGAAAATCGCTTTACTGTTACTCATATAAATCGATTGAAACAAGAAGGAAGCAAAATTATCAGTATCACGAACAACAAGCAATGCACCATTTCAAAAATCTCTGATATAAATATTTCGTATTATGTAACAGAGGAATGGTATAACCATTCTAATATTACTACTCAAATACCGGTTGTTTACATATTGGAGGCAGTGGCAAGAAAAGTACATGAACTTACAAAAAAGAGTGATACTTAGTTATATCACTCTCTTTTTCATATGGTCTTTAAAAAGACACTTCTCTAAAATCCAATCCCATCTGCCATGTCCAGATTCAACATTAATGTGTCCCATATTAGGGAAAACAATGGATGGAACTCCAATATTCATATAATATTTTGCATCGGTAAGACTGCAGTATGGATCATTGGAGGAATGAACAAATAATGTTTCATCGGCTGTTCTTGTTAAGTTGTTATTTTTCAATGGCACAGGAAAAAAAGAGTTCGCTGCTTCAATCACGTTTTGGGGGGATGGTGGTGCCACCATAATGACATGTTCCGCAATCCTATTATTTTGGATTGATGTAAAATGAAGCCATAAAAGGCAGCCTAAGCTATGTGTTATGACGGTTAAAGGCTGATTTTCAGGAATGGTCTTCATAACAGTGCTTAATTCTTCAATCCATACTTGTTTATCTGGGGAATCAACATTAGGAAAAACTGGGTAAATGACATGGTGGTTTCTTTCTGCAAGTTCATTGGCCAACCATGTTTGCCAGTGATCCGGACCGCTTCCTCCTAGGCCGTGCAGGATAAGAAAACTTTGTTTGCTCATGTATGTTGCCTCCTTTAAAAATTTATTCCGAGTAATCATCTGGGTATTATATGAATTATAACTTTTTTAGCTATTTGGTGCAACCAATTTCTATCTGTAAAGTCCAAATAATTAAAAAAATGTCACAAACAGAAAAACCCTTTGCAATTGCAAAGGGTTTACATAATTTATGGAGACTATCGGGATCGAACCGACGACCTCTTGCATGCCATGCAAGCGCTCTCCCAGCTGAGCTAAGCCCCCAAATCATAGGTACATGAGAAATTATATCTGTATTTTTAAATTCTTGCAAGAGGTAATTTATGAAAAAATGATAAAAAGTTTCTGCTATCTGATACTCTCAATTTCGACCCGATATACCCCCTCTAAATCGGAAACAGCTGCATAAACATCTGTGGTTTTATCACGATAATCGATCGCAAGTAAAATCTGAACCAAATGATCGTCATTATCTAAATCTTTAATGCGAATTCTTCTGACGCTATATTTTTTTCCTATTAAGAAAGAAATGGTTTTTTCGATATTCGATCTATTACGGATGACAAGTTGAAGCATCATCTCTTTTTCCCGCAATTGTTTTGGTCCAAAGAGCTTCATTAAGAATGGAATTAACTCCACACTGACAATTAATAAGACAACTCCAGCAAAAGCTTCTAAATAAAATCCGGCGCCTACAGCTATTCCGATTCCAGCGGCTCCCCAAATCATGGCAGCTGTTGTTAGACCGGAAATACTATCATTACCTCTTCTTAAAATGACCCCCGCTCCCAGAAAACCAATCCCGGATACAATTTGTGCCGCAAGACGTAACGGGTCCATGGTAATTTTAACTTTATCTGAGTTAGGGAACATGTAAGCTGATTGGATTGATACAATCGTCAATAAACAACTAACAACAGAAATCACGAGGCTTGTTTTCAGTCCAACAGGTTTTCTTTTTAATTCACGCTCAAATCCTATAATTAGTCCGAATACAGCAGATATACCAAGTTTCATTAAAATGTTAACATCAATACTGTTCATACTTAAGTTCACGTCCAATTTATAAATTGATCTGATCCAAAATATTGGTATTCAAAATGAAAATCATATACGATTACAATGAAATTATTTCTACTTAAGATTGTACACATAAAGGAGTACGTAATGGAAGAACCAAAAGTAAATCCATATGCCGTTTTGGCTTTGGGAGTCCTTTCTGTATCCGCATCTGCCATTTTTGTTAAATTATGCTCTGCACCATCAGGCGTTATCGCTTTTTATCGTCTTTTTTTTACAGTTATTTTTATGCTTCCACTTTTTTTGAAAAAACACCAAATTCGTGAACTAAAACTGATTAAAAGAAAAGATTGGCTTTTTTCAACAGTTGCTGGTATCTTACTTGCATTCCATTTTATCCTATGGTTTGAATCATTGAATTACACTTCGGTAGCAAGTTCTACTGTTTTAGTAACATTACAGCCGATATTTGCATTTGTAGGAACATTCCTATTCTTTAAAGAAAAATTAACGTCAATGGCTATAATCAGCGGAATCGTTGCCGTGGCAGGAAGCATTATTATAAGCTGGGGAGATTTTCGAATTAGCGGAACAGCTTTGTTTGGAGATTTTCTTGCGCTTGTTGCTTGTGCCTTAGTTACAGGATATCTATTATTTGGTCAAACCGCTCGAAAAAGAATAACACTTATTACATATACCTTTATTGTATATTTTATGAGTACCATAACTCTTTATCTATATACGATTGTATCTGGAGAGTCCTTGCTGCCCGAGCGAAATAGTGACTGGATTTATTTTATTTTGCTTGCCATTTTTCCTAATTTACTTGGACATTCCCTGTTTAATTGGTCATTAAAATGGCTCAGCGCATCCACAATTTCAATGGCTATTCTTTTTGAACCTGTTGGTGCAACGATCCTTGCTTATTTGTTATTACATGAAAATGTGGCTTTGACTCAAATTTTTGGAGGAATCATTGTTATTTCAGGAATTTTACTATTTGTTTTAGATGAAAGAAAATTGAAAATAAAAAAGACGTTTAAAAGCTAAATTTTAAAGGCTTTGTTAAAGAACATTGTTGATATTTAAACACTGTTGATTGGAGCGGAAGGCACGGAGGCTCCCCGGCACGCCCGCGAACCGCTCGTGCCTAGAACGGAAATCAACAGCCAAATTTAACAGCGCCACTTAAAAATGAGAAAAAAACTTTATGAATTATATTGCAAACATTAATTGAACATGTTATATTAAATCTCGTCCTCTTTGAGATGTTAAATAACAAAAAGAAAAAAATAAAAAATGTTGTTGACATTAAAAAAGTGGATATGATATATTTAGGAAGTCGCTTTTGAAGAGTTGAATCCGAAATAGTGATTTTTGAAAAGAATGTTCTTTGAAAACTAAACAAACAAAAACGTCAACAAACAATAATTATTCATTTCTAACGAAATGAAGCCAACGTTATTTTTATGAGCTATATCAACTTTCTTGGAGAGTTTGATCCTGGCTCAGGACGAACGCTGGCGGCGTGCCTAATACATGCAAGTCGAGCGAATCTCGAGGAGCTTGCTCCTTGAGGTTAGCGGCGGACGGGTGAGTAACACGTGGGCAACCTGCCTGTAAGATCGGGATAACTTCGGGAAACCGGAGCTAATACCGGATAATCTTCTTCCTTGCATGAGGAAGAACTGAAAGACGGTTCCGGCTGTCACTTACAGATGGGCCCGCGGCGCATTAGCTAGTTGGTGAGGTAACGGCTCACCAAGGCGACGATGCGTAGCCGACCTGAGAGGGTGATCGGCCACACTGGGACTGAGACACGGCCCAGACTCCTACGGGAGGCAGCAGTAGGGAATCTTCCACAATGGACGAAAGTCTGATGGAGCAACGCCGCGTGAGCGATGAAGGCCTTCGGGTCGTAAAGCTCTGTTGTTAGGGAAGAACAAGTACCGGAGTAACTGCCGGTACCTTGACGGTACCTAACCAGAAAGCCACGGCTAACTACGTGCCAGCAGCCGCGGTAATACGTAGGTGGCAAGCGTTGTCCGGAATTATTGGGCGTAAAGCGCGCGCAGGCGGTCCTTTAAGTCTGATGTGAAAGCCCACGGCTCAACCGTGGAGGGTCATTGGAAACTGGGGGACTTGAGTGCAGAAGAGGAAAGCGGAATTCCACGTGTAGCGGTGAAATGCGTAGAGATGTGGAGGAACACCAGTGGCGAAGGCGGCTTTCTGGTCTGTAACTGACGCTGAGGCGCGAAAGCGTGGGGAGCAAACAGGATTAGATACCCTGGTAGTCCACGCCGTAAACGATGAGTGCTAAGTGTTAGAGGGTTTCCGCCCTTTAGTGCTGCAGCTAACGCATTAAGCACTCCGCCTGGGGAGTACGGCCGCAAGGCTGAAACTCAAAGGAATTGACGGGGGCCCGCACAAGCGGTGGAGCATGTGGTTTAATTCGAAGCAACGCGAAGAACCTTACCAGGTCTTGACATCCTCTGACACTCCTAGAGATAGGACGTTCCCCTTCGGGGGACAGAGTGACAGGTGGTGCATGGTTGTCGTCAGCTCGTGTCGTGAGATGTTGGGTTAAGTCCCGCAACGAGCGCAACCCTTGATCTTAGTTGCCAGCATTTAGTTGGGCACTCTAAGGTGACTGCCGGTGACAAACCGGAGGAAGGTGGGGATGACGTCAAATCATCATGCCCCTTATGACCTGGGCTACACACGTGCTACAATGGATGGTACAAAGGGCAGCGAAGCCGCGAGGTGGAGCCAATCCCACAAAACCATTCTCAGTTCGGATTGCAGGCTGCAACTCGCCTGCATGAAGCCGGAATCGCTAGTAATCGCGGATCAGCATGCCGCGGTGAATACGTTCCCGGGCCTTGTACACACCGCCCGTCACACCACGAGAGTTTGTAACACCCGAAGTCGGTGGGGTAACCGTAAGGAGCCAGCCGCCTAAGGTGGGACAGATGATTGGGGTGAAGTCGTAACAAGGTAGCCGTATCGGAAGGTGCGGCTGGATCACCTCCTTTCTAAGGATAAAGCTGGACCTATGAGCCAGACAAAACGGTTTGTGACACGTTCTTTGTTTGTTTAGTTTTGAGAGAACAATCTCTCAAAACATTGTTCCTTGAAAACTAGATAATCGTATAGAAGAAACCAAGCAAGAACTGAGTAATCGCCATTTTAGTTTTTCTCTCTAATATTTATTAGAGGGGGAATAGAAGCGAGCAGATCGAGGAAGCGACTGAGCGAACACCGGAGTGTATGATATACATGAGGAGCTTCGCTGCGGAAGCTGACGAAGAGATGCGAAGCTTATATTCACCCGTAGGTTAAGTTAGAAAGGGCGCACGGTGGATGCCTTGGCACTAGGAGCCGATGAAGGACGGGACTAACACCGATATGCTTCGGGGAGCTGTAAGTAAGCTTTGATCCGGAGATTTCCGAATGGGGGAACCCACTGCTCGTAATGGAGCAGTATCTTTACCTGAATACATAGGGTACTGAAGGCAGACCCGGGGAACTGAAACATCTAAGTACCCGGAGGAAGAGAAAGCAAACGCGATTCCCTGAGTAGCGGCGAGCGAAACGGGAACAGCCCAAACCGAAAGGCTTGCCTTTCGGGGTTGTAGGACACTCAACATGGAGTTACAAAGGAACGGGGTAGATGAAGCGGTCTGGAAAGGCCCGTCATAGAAGGTAACAGCCCTGTAGTTGAAACTTCGTTCCCTCCTGAGTGGATCCTGAGTACGGCCGGACACGTGAAATCCGGTCGGAAGCAGGGAGGACCATCTCCCAAGGCTAAATACTCCCTAGTGACCGATAGTGAACCAGTACCGTGAGGGAAAGGTGAAAAGCACCCCGGAAGGGGAGTGAAAGAGATCCTGAAACCGTGTGCCTACAAGTAGTCAGAGCCCGTTTATGGGTGATGGCGTGCCTTTTGTAGAATGAACCGGCGAGTTACGATTACATGCAAGGTTAAGTTGAAGAGACGGAGCCGCAGCGAAAGCGAGTCTGAATAGGGCGTTTTAGTATGTAGTCGTAGACCCGAAACCAGGTGATCTACCCATGTCCAGGGTGAAGTCCAGGTAACACTGGATGGAGGCCCGAACCGACGCACGTTGAAAAGTGCGCGGATGAGGTGTGGGTAGCGGAGAAATTCCAATCGAACTTGGAGATAGCTGGTTCTCTCCGAAATAGCTTTAGGGCTAGCCTCACGTAGTAAGAGTCTTGGAGGTAGAGCACTGTTTGGACTAGGGGCCCTCATCGGGTTACCGAATTCAGACAAACTCCGAATGCCAAAGACTTATCCGTGGGAGTCAGACTGCGAGTGATAAGATCCGTAGTCAAAAGGGAAACAGCCCAGACCACCAGCTAAGGTCCCAAAGTATACGTTAAGTGGAAAAGGATGTGGAGTTGCTTAGACAACCAGGATGTTGGCTTAGAAGCAGCCACCATTTAAAGAGTGCGTAATAGCTCACTGGTCGAGTGACTCTGCGCCGAAAATGTACCGGGGCTAAACGTATCACCGAAGCTGTGGATTGACATCTACGATGTCAGTGGTAGGAGAGCGTTCTAAGGGCGTTGAAGCTAGACCGTAAGGACTGGTGGAGCACTTAGAAGTGAGAATGCCGGTATGAGTAGCGAAAGATGAGTGAGAATCTCATCCACCGAATGCCTAAGGTTTCCTGAGGAAGGCTCGTCCGCTCAGGGTTAGTCGGGACCTAAGCCGAGGCCGAAAGGCGTAGGCGATGGACAACAGGTTGATATTCCTGTACCACCTCTTTATCGTTTGAGTGATGGGGGGACGCAGGAGGATAGGGTAAGCGCGCTGTTGGATATGCGCGTCTAAGCAGTTAGGCTGAGAAGTAGGAAAATCCGCTTTTCGAACAGGCTGAGCTGTGACAGCGAGGGAAATAGAGTACCGAAGTTCCTGATTCCACACTGCCAAGAAAAGCCTCTAGCGAGATAAAAGGTGCCCGTACCGCAAACCGACACAGGTAGGCGAGGAGAGAATCCTAAGGTGAGCGAGAGAACTCTCGTTAAGGAACTCGGCAAAATGACCCCGTAACTTCGGGAGAAGGGGTGCTTTTTGAGGTGAATAGCCTCGAAGAGCCGCAGTGAATAGGCCCAGGCGACTGTTTAGCAAAAACACAGGTCTCTGCGAAGCCGCAAGGCGAAGTATAGGGGCTGACGCCTGCCCGGTGCTGGAAGGTTAAGAGGAGGGGTTAGCGCAAGCGAAGCTCTGAATCGAAGCCCCAGTAAACGGCGGCCGTAACTATAACGGTCCTAAGGTAGCGAAATTCCTTGTCGGGTAAGTTCCGACCCGCACGAAAGGCGTAACGATCTGGGCACTGTCTCAACGAGAGACTCGGTGAAATTATAGTACCTGTGAAGATGCAGGTTACCCGCGACAGGACGGAAAGACCCCATGGAGCTTTACTGTAGCCTGATATTGAATTTTGGTACAGCTTGTACAGGATAGGTAGGAGCCTGAGAAGCCGGAGCGCCAGCTTCGGTGGAGGCGTCGGTGGGATACTACCCTGGCTGTATTGAAATTCTAACCCGCACCCCTGATCGGGGTGGGAGACAGTGTCAGGTGGGCAGTTTGACTGGGGCGGTCGCCTCCTAAAGAGTAACGGAGGCGCCCAAAGGTTCCCTCAGAATGGTTGGAAATCATTCGCAGAGTGTAAAGGCACAAGGGAGCTTGACTGCGAGACCTACAAGTCGAGCAGGGACGAAAGTCGGGCTTAGTGATCCGGTGGTTCCGCATGGAAGGGCCATCGCTCAACGGATAAAAGCTACCCTGGGGATAACAGGCTTATCTCCCCCAAGAGTCCACATCGACGGGGAGGTTTGGCACCTCGATGTCGGCTCATCGCATCCTGGGGCTGTAGTCGGTCCCAAGGGTTGGGCTGTTCGCCCATTAAAGCGGTACGCGAGCTGGGTTCAGAACGTCGTGAGACAGTTCGGTCCCTATCCGTCGCGGGCGCAGGAAATTTGAGAGGAGCTGTCCTTAGTACGAGAGGACCGGGATGGACGCACCGCTGGTGTACCAGTTGTCTTGCCAAAGGCATCGCTGGGTAGCTATGTGCGGACGGGATAAGTGCTGAAAGCATCTAAGCATGAAGCCCCCCTCAAGATGAGATTTCCCATAGCGTCAAGCTAGTAAGATCCCTGAAAGATGATCAGGTTGATAGGTCAGAGGTGGAAGCGTGGTAACATGTGGAGCTGACTGATACTAATCGATCGAGGACTTAACCAAGTCATAGCAATATGAATAAAGCGAACTCGTTCTCAAATGGTTCTTCTGTACTATCTAGTTTTGAGGGAATGAAAAATATAATTTCTTCTTGCAAAATATGAAAAAGACATTATAATAAAATAGTGTCGATAAATGGTCTGGTAATAATGGCGAGAAGGTCACACCCGTTCCCATACCGAACACGGAAGTTAAGCTTCTCAGCGCCGATGGTAGTTGGGGCGAAAGCCCCTGTGAGAGTAGGACGTTGCCAGGCTATATGGAGGATTAGCTCAGCTGGGAGAGCATCTGCCTTACAAGCAGAGGGTCGGCGGTTCGATCCCGTCATCCTCCACCATATTTTCAAAAATTATTGAACAAGCATTATGGCGGTTTAGCTCAATTGGTAGAGCACGATCGAATATGCTTCCTGAATATTCTACAGCATACCGATCGAGCTGCTTCTTGGATTAACAGTCTGAGATCGGGATGACGATTACCAGGCAAGCGAATGCAAATTAATACTCCTTATAAATTATGCCGGTTTAGCTCAATTGGTAGAGCAACTGACTTGTAATCAGTAGGTTGGGGGTTCAAGTCCTCTAGCCGGCACCATTATCGAGCCATTAGCTCAGTTGGTAGAGCATCTGACTTTTAATCAGAGGGTCGAAGGTTCGAGTCCTTCATGGCTCACCATTTAAATATGCGGGTGTGGCGGAATTGGCAGACGCACCAGACTTAGGATCTGGCGCCGCAAGGCGTGGGGGTTCGACTCCCTTCACCCGCACCATTTAATATGCGGAAGTAGTTCAGTGGTAGAACACCACCTTGCCAAGGTGGGGGTCGCGGGTTCGAATCCCGTCTTCCGCTCCAAAATGCCGGGGTGGCGGAACTGGCAGACGCACAGGACTTAAAATCCTGCGGTAGGTGACTACCGTACCGGTTCGATTCCGGTCCTCGGCACCACAAAATGAATTGTGCGCCCGTAGCTCAATTGGATAGAGCGTCTGACTACGGATCAGAAGGTTATGGGTTCGACTCCTTTCGGGCGCGCCATTAGTTTTTCATTACGGGAAATAGCTCAGCTTGGTAGAGCACTTGGTTTGGGACCAAGGGGTCGCAGGTTCGAATCCTGTTTTCCCGACCATTATATTCTCTTGGGGCCTTAGCTCAGCTGGGAGAGCGCCTGCTTTGCACGCAGGAGGTCAGCGGTTCGATCCCGCTAGGCTCCACCATATTTCAATAATATTTCGGCGGTGTAGCTCAGCTGGCTAGAGCGTACGGTTCATACCCGTAAGGTCGGGGGTTCGATCCCCTCCGCCGCTACCAAATATAACAAATATATTTATAATATGGACCTTTAGCTCAGCTGGTTAGAGCAGACGGCTCATAACCGTCCGGTCGTAGGTTCGAGTCCTACAAGGTCCACCAATAGCATTTTTAAATTCGGAGGAATACCCAAGTCCGGCTGAAGGGATCGGTCTTGAAAACCGACAGGCGGGTTAAACCGCGCGGGGGTTCGAATCCCTCTTCCTCCGCCATATTTTTTATATTATTATTATCGCGGGGTGGAGCAGTCCGGTAGCTCGTCGGGCTCATAACCCGAAGGTCGCAGGTTCAAATCCTGCCCCCGCAATTCGGTCTGGTAGTTCAGTTGGTTAGAATGCCTGCCTGTCACGCAGGAGGTCGCGGGTTCGAGTCCCGTCCAGACCGTCACTTTTATAACAAAATATATCTTTTGCTCAGTAGCTCAGATGGTAGAATACGCTTGAATAAGCTACTATGAAAGGTAGCTAGAACACTCATCGAAGTACAACTTGAATCAACTTTTTAAGATGAGGGCAAAGAACTAAGATAGTCTAAAATGTAGGGAATAATTAAATTATGGCTCAGTAGCTCAGTCGGTAGAGCAAAGGACTGAAAATCCTTGTGTCGGCGGTTCGATTCCGTCCTGAGCCACCATTTGAATTTATGGCGGTTGTGGCGAAGTGGTTAACGCACCAGATTGTGGCTCTGGCACTCGAGGGTTCGATTCCCTTCAATCGCCCCATAGCATTTATCTAGTGCGGGTGTAGTTTAGTGGTAAAACCACAGCCTTCCAAGCTGTTGTTGTGGGTTCGATTCCCATCACCCGCTCCATAATGGGCCTATAGCTCAGCTGGTTAGAGCGCACGCCTGATAAGCGTGAGGTCGATGGTTCGAGTCCATTTAGGCCCACCATATATTATTCCGCAGTAGCTCAGTGGTAGAGCTATCGGCTGTTAACCGATCGGTCGTAGGTTCGAGTCCTACCTGCGGAGCCATATAGAGAAGTACCCAAGTGGCTCAAGGGGCTCCCCTGCTAAGGGAGTAGGTCGCGTAAGCGGCGCGAGGGTTCGAATCCCTTCTTCTCTGCCATTTGGCCCCTTGGTCAAGCGGTTAAGACACCGCCCTTTCACGGCGGTAACACGGGTTCGAATCCCGTAGGGGTCATACAAGAAAACTGATAACAATTTGTTATCAGTTTTTTTGTGTTCATTAATCTATTGATAGATGTATAAATAGTACATTCTAACTATTTAGCTGCATTCTTATATTTTGAATGGTCCTTCTCCATTGTAATCATCCTCCAAGAGCATTTAAGTTTATATTTGGTGCCTAATTCTAAATTTTCCTAAAATAACTTCTTAAAATTCAGTGGGAAATATCTTCAGAATAACAATTTGTTTTGAAAAATAATTTCCTTAAAATTCAAATTCAACCAAAGAGCTTTTGTATAAGCTAAGAATGCTTAAAAAGTGTGTAAGCCATTTCTAAAAATTTATTATTCATATAAAAATATTTCTAAAAAATTTTTAGTAGGATTCTGCGGAAGTATGAAGGGAAATTTGTCGAACAGGAAAGAAACCCGTCGAATAATGAGGCGTGGTGTCAGCATATATGATAAATTGTCTGAAAAGATAAAAAAGTTTTTTGCGTACTATTTGGAAATTGCAATTATAATAAAACCTTGTAATACATATTTTTATTTGAGGATGAGGAGAGCCATGACAGTGAATACATTATTTCCTACTGATTATCAGTTGCACTTGTTTCATGAAGGAAATCTTTTTCAAAGTCATCAGCTTTTTGGCGCTCATATCCAAAAGGATTCCGAACAGGTATTTACACGATTTTGTGTCTGGGCTCCAAACGCCCTTGAAGTAAGGCTTGTAGGGGATTTTAATAACTGGAATGGTCATGGATATGAATTGCAAAGAGTGAATGATGAAGGAGTTTGGATTATTGTTGTTAATCAGGATTTGAAAGGAAGCATTTATAAGTATGAAATTTTCTCACAAACTGGTGAAAGGCTTATAAAAGCTGATCCGTACGCCTTTTATTCGGAATTAAGGCCTCATACAGCCTCCATTGTTTATTCTTTTGACGAATACGAATGGCAGGATCAAGAATGGATGAGTCGTAGGATTAACAAAAATGCTTTATCTGAGCCTACTGTAATTTATGAAGTACATTTAGGTTCATGGAAGGTAAAGCAGGATGGCAGCCATTTTACATATAGGGAACTAGCCAAGGAGCTTATACCATATGTTGTTGATCATGGTTTTACTCATATTGAATTATTGCCGCTTGTTGAACATCCGCTGGATGCTTCCTGGGGGTATCAAGGAACAGGTTATTTTTCTGTTACATCCAGGTATGGAACCCCTGAAGACCTTATGTATTTTATCGACAAATGCCATCAATATGGAATAGGTGTAATTCTTGACTGGGTTCCAGGTCATTTTTGCAAAGATGCGCACGGACTTTACCGCTTTGATGGGACACATCTTTACTCCTATGAGAACGAAAGAGACAGGGAAAATGCTGTATGGGGCACAGCCAATTTTGATCTTTGGAAGGGAGAAGTTCAAAGTTTTCTCATTTCAAATGCCCGTTTTTGGATTGATTATTATCATATCGACGGCTTTCGAATGGATGCTGTTGCCAATATTATTTATTGGCCAAATGCATCATCTTCTAAAGATCAAAATCCTTTCGGGATTGCATTTTTAAAAAAATTAAATAAAGAAATCCACGAGTATGATCCACATTTTTTAATGATAGGGGAAGACTCTACTGATTTTCCTCGTGTAACAACACCCGTTCATTATGGCGGCCTTGGTTTCAACTATAAATGGAATATGGGCTGGATGAACGACATTCTCGAGTATATGGAAACCCCTCCGTATTTTCGATCACATGAGCATAACAAAGTCACTTTTTCACTTTTATATGCGTTTTCAGAAAACTTTATGCTTCCGTTTTCACATGACGAAGTGGTACATGGAAAAAAATCATTACTGGATAAGATGCCAGGAGACTATTGGGAGAAATTTGCACAGCTAAGGCTTCTTCTTGGTTATATGTTTACTCACCCAGGGAAAAAATTATTGTTTATGGGTTTTGAAATAGGTCAGTTTGCAGAATGGAAGGACAAAGAACAGCTTGATTGGAATTTGCTGGATTATGAAATGCATCGGTATTTAAATGATTATGTAAAA
Organism: Neobacillus endophyticus; assembly: GCF_013248975.1. GTDB lineage: Bacteria > Bacillota > Bacilli > Bacillales > Cytobacillaceae > Neobacillus > Neobacillus endophyticus. The sequence continues at coordinate 381,870 of NZ_JABRWH010000001.1, read as the reverse complement.
GTCCTGATTAAATTTTATAAACGGTCAAAAGCATTATATGAGTTGGATCATTTGCATGATGGTTTTGAGTGGATCGATGTCAATAACAACAGTCAGTCCATCTTTTCTTTCATTCGAAAAGGAAAGAAAGTCGAAGATACGCTCATCGTCGTCTGTAATTTTACAGGCATTAGCTATCCGGAATATCGAGTCGGAGTTTCGGGTTCCGGCGAGTATCGAGAGATATTTAACAGTGATCTGGAGGATTTTGGCGGTTCTGGGTTCATCAATAAAAAGACGATAAAAACGGTGGAAGAACCATATCATGGTCAGCCTTTTTCGCTAAATCTAGCGATCGCCCCTTTTGGGTTTCAGATAATAAGACCAGTGAAAAAACGAAAGGAGAGAAAAGGAAATGGCAAAGAAAAAGTGCGTAGCCATGTTATTAGCAGGGGGCAAAGGGAGCAGGCTTAATTCATTAACAAAGGACCTTGCAAAGCCTGCTGTTCCGTTTGGAGGGAAATATCGTATCATTGATTTTACGCTTAGCAATTGCGCAAATTCAGGGATTGATACCGTCGGAGTGTTAACACAATATCAGCCATTGTTATTAAATTCATATATCGGAATTGGCAGTGCATGGGACCTTGACCGTAAAGATGGCGGTGTAACTGTTTTACCTCCATACAGCGAATCTTCGGATGTGAAATGGTACACAGGTACAGCAAGTGCCATCTACCAAAACTTGAATTATCTAAGGCAATATCAGCCTGAATATGTGTTAATCCTTTCTGGCGATCATATTTACAAAATGAACTATGAAGAAATGCTCAACTATCACATTGAGAAAAAAGCAGATGCAACAATTTCCTTAATTGAGGTTCCATGGGCAGAGGCCAGCAGATTTGGCATTATGAATACGGACGAGAATATGAAAATAACAGAATTTGAAGAAAAACCACATGAACCCAAAAATAACCTAGCTTCTATGGGCATTTATATTTTTAGCTGGCATATACTTAAAGAATATTTGGAAATGGACGACCGTAACCCTGATTCAAGTCATGACTTTGGAAAAGACATTATTCCTATGCTATTGGAAACAAAGAAAAAATTATATGCTTTTCCATTTAAGGGATATTGGAAAGACGTTGGTACGGTCCAAAGTCTTTGGGAAGCTAACATGGATTTATTAAATGAAGATTGTGGATTGGATTTGTTCGATCATGATTGGAGAATTTTCTCTGTCAATCCAAATCGACCGCCACAATATATTTCCCCTAAGGCAATTGTGAAAGACTCACTTATTAATGAGGGCTGTACCATTGAAGGGGAAATCGAAAAATCAGTTTTATTCCAGGGAGTCACGGTAGGAAAAGGATCGTTAGTGAAAGAATCCGTTATTATGCCGGACACTGTAATTGGAGAAAACTGCTTTATCGAAAAGGCGATTGTCCCATGCGATTGTGTCATCCCTGACGGAACGGTCATCCGTTCGTTTGATGACGAAATTATTTTAGTAACGGAAGAAATGCTTAACGGACTATATCCAGCTTATTAAACAGATCTGACTTAGTTTATTTTCAATTACAGGAGGGGCTTTGGAGTGAAGAGAAAGCTTTTAGGCGTAATCGATGCAACAACGTACCATGAAGATTTAGAAGATTTATTAACACACCGGTCACTTGCAGCACTGCCTTTTGCAGGACGCTACAGGATCATAGATTTTATTCTATCAAACATGGTTAATTCGGGAATCCGCAGTGTAGCCATTTTCCCTAAAATGCAATATCGCTCCTTAATGGATCATTTAGGTTCTGGGAAGAATTGGGATTTAAATCGCAAGAGGGATGGACTTTTCTTTTTCCCATCTTCCATAATTGACGCCGATCCTCACCGAGTTGGATCTTTTGAATTATTTGCTGCCAATATGGACTATTTTTACCGCAGTACACAGGAATATGCCATAATTGCAAATTGCTACACCGTCTCTAACATGAATTTCCGATCGCTGATTGAATGGCACGAACAATCCGGATGCGATATTACGGAAATCCACCATAAGGATGGAAAACCATTAGAAATTTATTTAATTAAAACTTCCTTACTGATTAAGTTAATTGAAACAAGACATGAAACAGGGTACACATGTATGAAGGATGTAGTAACTGACATTCAAAACGAATTTAATGTTTGTCATTACCAATATGATGGATATGCTGTCATGATTGATACGATTGAAAACTATTATTCTACCAGTTTGAAAATGCTCCAGTCAGATGTTTGGAAAAAGTTATTTATAAAGGAACAACCTATATTTACAAAAGTAAAAGATGAACCACCGACTAAATATTTAAACGGCTCCTCCGTAAGAGGCGCCATGATTGCGAACGGCTGCCTAATCCATGGAACAGTGGAAAATAGTATTGTTTCCCGTGGTGTGAAAATTGGCAAGGGCACGGTAATTAAAAATTGTATTATCATGCAAAAATGCCAGATTGAAGAAAATTGTTATTTAGATTCTGTTATTTTGGATAAAGATGTTAAGGTGGAGGCCGGTACACATCTAACAGGCACAGCACATTCGCCATTTGTGATTCGTAAAGGGATGAAGCAAGGAGCGTTGATGAACTCGTGAAAGTATTATTTGCCGTATCAGAATGTGGTCCATTTGCAAAATCAGGGGGGCTGGCAGACGTTGCCGGTTCCCTTCCAAAGGAATTAAAGAAACAGGGTACAGATGTCAGGGTGATTCTACCGAAATATGGGACCATTTCAGAGGAATATAAAAAAGGGATGAGAAAGCTGAAGGAATTTTCGGTTCAAGTTGGCTGGAGAAACCAATATTGCGGAATTGAAGAGCTTGAACATCAAGGAGTCATTTATTATTTTATTGATAATGAATATTACTTCAAGCGGGAAGGCTTATATGGCTACTATGATGACGGAGAACGTTTTGCCTATTTTAACCGGGCTGTGCTTGAAGCATTGGAAGAACTTGATTTTTATCCTGATGTCCTTCATTGTCACGATTGGCATACAGCAATGATTCCATATCTTCTTCGAGTAGAGTATTACAAACGGAAAAATTATGGACTTATTCGTACAGTATTCACGATTCATAACTTGCAATTCCAAGGAGTATTTCCAAAAGAGGTATTGGGAGATTTATTGGGGCTTGATTATCAAGCGTTCCATCCCCAACATTTGGAGTTCTTTGGCAATGTGAATTTTATGAAGGGGGGGCTTAATGCGGCAGATAAAATTACTACAGTAAGCCCAACCTATAAGACTGAAATTCAAACACCCTACTTTGGTGAAAAGCTTGATGGTTTGTTAAGGGAGCGGAATGAAGATCTTCAAGGGATTTTAAATGGCATTGACGAAGAATTCTATAATCCGGCTAAGGATCCGCTTATTTATCAAACATATACCGCAAGTAGCTTAGAGAAAAAGGCTATTAATAAACGCGAAATTCAAAAACAGTTTGGCTTAAAGCAAAGCGCCAATACTCCTTTACTGGTTAAAATAACTCGTCTGACTAAACAAAAAGGCTTGGATCTTGTGAAATGTGTAATGCGTGATATATTACAAGAAGACATTCAAGTCATTGTTCTTGGCACAGGAGAATGGGAATATGAAGAATATTTACGGCAGGCGGCACGGGTTTATCCGGAAAAATTAAAAGTACATACCGGATTTGACGAGGCACTCGCACATAAATTATATGCTGCGGCAGATTTATTTTTAATGCCTTCCTTATTTGAACCGTGCGGGTTAGGCCAGTTAATTGCCATGAGATATGGTGCTATTCCAATTGTTCGTGAGACAGGCGGTTTGAATGATACGGTAAAGTCATGGAATGAGTTCACAGGAAAAGGGAATGGATTCTCATTTAGTAACTTCAATGCCCATGACATGCTTTATACGATTCAGCGTGCATTGTCATTTTATCAGGACAAAAAGGTATGGGAGTCCATTGTGAAGCAGGCGATGGAAATGGATTATAGCTGGGCACAATCCGCATTTCGCTATAATCAGCTTTATGCTGAGCTTATCACAAGGAGTGTTACACATGTTCTCTAATGTTAAAAAGTTTAAAGACACTTTTTATAAACGTCTTGAAATGTTATGCGGGAAGAGCTTTGATGAAAGCACAGCTAGAGATCAATATGAAACACTTGGCCATATGATCCGAGAATTCGTCAGTAATGATTGGATCGCCACAAATGAGCGTTATTTGGCCATTACGGGCAAGCAGGTATACTATCTATCAATTGAATATTTATTGGGAAAACTGTTAAGGCAAAACTTGATCAATCTTGGGGTGGAAGCATTGGTTGAGGAAGGCCTCCGTGAATTAGGGATTGACCTAAATGAATTAGAAGAGCTGGAGGCAGATGCGGGATTAGGCAACGGCGGCTTAGGAAGATTAGCCGCTTGTTTTTTAGATTCCATTGCCTCCCTTAATCTTCCAGGTCATGGACATGGGATTCGATATAAACATGGCTTGTTTGAACAGAAGATTGTGGATGGTTATCAAGTAGAGCTTCCCGAACAGTGGCTGCGCAGCGGAAATGTATGGGAAGTTCGGAAAGCTGATTTGGCGGTGAAAATTCGCTTTTGGGGGAAAGTAGAGGCTAAAATGGAACATAATCGCCTTACTTTTCATCATTTAAATGCGGAAACTGTCACTGCAGTTCCATATGATATGCCGGTGATCGGTTATGAATCGAAAACTGTAAATACACTTCGATTGTGGAATGCTGAACCCTCGCAATTTCCGATTCACGATGATATTTTAAAATATAAACGGGAAACGGAAATGATTTCGGAATTATTATATCCGGATGATACCCATGATGAGGGGAAAATATTGCGTCTAAAGCAGCAGTATTTTTTAGTTTCAGCAAGCCTGCAGTCCATTCTCAAAGCCTATAGAAAACAACATGGAAAGCTTGACCAACTTCATGAACATGTTTGTATTCATATTAACGATACACATCCTGTCCTTGCGATACCTGAGTTGATGAGAATCCTGATGGATGAGGAAGGACTTGATTGGGAACAGGCTTGGAATATTACGAAAAACACAATTTCTTATACTAACCATACTACACTATCAGAAGCATTGGAAAAGTGGCCGATTCGTATTTTTCAACCGCTCCTTCCCCGTATTTATATGATTGTAGAAGAAATAAATGAACGTTTTTGCCATGAGCTATGGGACGAGACTCCAGGTGACTGGGCTAGAATTGCTGGTCTTGCGATTATTGCAGACGGCTATGTAAAAATGGCCCATTTGGCCATCGTTGGAAGTTTCAGTGTGAACGGGGTGGCCAAGCTCCATACGGAAATATTGAAACAGCGGGAGATGAAACCTTTTTATCAGATTTTCCCAGAAAAATTTAATAACAAGACAAATGGGATTGCTCATCGACGATGGCTGTTAAAGGCCAATCCTAAATTAGCAACCTTCTTATCGGAGTTAATTGGCCCTTCATGGATTCGATCAGCAGAAGACCTAAGCCAATTAATGAATTATCAAAACGATACCTCTGTTTTGGAACAATTGGAGAGCATAAAAAAAGAAAATAAACAGGAGCTTGCACAAATTATTTTGGAGAAAACGGGTGTATCCGTTGATTCAGGAGCAATATTTGATGTACAGGTAAAGCGGCTGCATGCTTATAAACGTCAGCTTCTCAATATACTCCACATTATGCATCTTTATAATCGCATCAAAGAGGATGCAAGCTATTCTATGGTCCCAAGGGTATTTATATTTGGTGCAAAAGCCTCTCCAGGCTACTACTACGCGAAAAAAATTATTAAGCTAATTAATTCGGCAGCAGAGATTATCAATCACGACCCAAAAGTCGGTGATCGAATGAAAGTCATTTTCCTTGAGAACTACCGAGTATCATTGGCTGAAAAAATCTTTCCGGCTGCCGACGTAAGCGAGCAGATTTCTACAGCCAGTAAAGAAGCATCAGGAACAGGAAACATGAAATTTATGATTAACGGTGCTTTGACATTGGGAACATTAGATGGAGCCAATATTGAAATTCGTGAACTTGTTGGAGATGACAATATCTTTACATTTGGTCTCACCTCTGATGAGGTGCTCCACTATTATCAGCATGGAGGATACCAGTCGGAGGGATACTATCATCACGATTATCGGATTCGACAGGCGGTCGATCAGCTTGTAAACGGCTTTTTTCCTGGTGTTTATAATGAATTTGAGCCGATATTTGATTCGCTTCTAGAGGAAAACGATCAATATTTTGTGTTGAAAGATTTTGCATCCTATGCAGATACTCAGTTAAATGTGGGTGAAGTCTTTAAGGATTCAATGAGATGGCAGAAAATGAGTTTAGCCAACATTGCGAATGCAGGTTATTTTTCAAGTGATCGAACCATTAAAGAGTATGCTGAGGATATTTGGAAGATAAACCCTCTATAAGAAAAAGGCTTCTGCATTTGCTGCAGAAGCCTTTTCTTATAGAAAGTGACCGGCGAAAATGCCAATCGCAAGTAAGAATCCAAAGATCGTATTCGTTTGGGCTGTAGCTTTCATAGCAGGTGCCATTTGGATCGGTATGCTGCCTTTATGAAAGATTTTCACAGCTTGAACTGGTTTCGCAGCACTTAACAATACGACTGCCGTCCAAATCGGGGCTATATGGCTGAGAATTAGGCCTAAAACCCAAAGGTACGAAAAAGTAAACATAATGGCTAATAGAATGGTCGCCCTTTTCTTTCCTAATAGAACGGCTACCGTTTTCCGGCCATTTTCCCTATCGCCATCAAGGTCGCGAATATTATTGGATAAATTAATAGCACTTACCAATATAAAAATAGGAATGGAAAAAAGGATACTTGTCGATGTAACTGTGCCAGTCTGAATAAAGAATGAGATCAAGATGATAATCATTCCCATGAAAAGGCCCGAAAATAATTCACCGAATGGCGTATAGGAAATTGGAAATGGACCGCCTGTATAAAGATAACCTACGGCCATACAAACAAGTCCTACTAATGCTAGGTACCAGCTGCTATTCATACAAATATATACACCAAGTAACAATGAGATGCCGTAGCAGCTTAATGCAAGGTTCATTACGGTTTTCGGTTTGATTCCGTCCCGGACAATGCTTCCGCTGATTCCTACAGATTGTTCATGATCCAGGCCTCGTTTAAAATCATAATATTCATTGAACATATTGGTAGCCGCTTGAATTAACAAACACGCCACTAACATAGCCAGAAAAAGGCCAAAATGGAAATTTCCCTGATCGACAGCAAGTGCTGTACCAAGTACAACTGGAACGAATGCTGCTGTTAAAGTATGGGGACGTGTCATTTGCCACCAAACTTGAAAGCCGCGGTTCGCTTCAACAGCATGCTTTGAACCATCTTGTATATTTGGCTGCATATTGTTCTCTCCCTTTTACATAAATTTTCTTTATCTTAAGGTTATTTGTTCACAAAAATTTTAAATTTGTTCCATTCCTTAGTGTAGGGAAATACCTTTATAGTGTCAATTAAATTTTGTTATCAAATCTAGAAGATAATAACTACTTTTCCTATGATAAAATGAATGTCAGGAAGATGAAAAAAGCATTTCTCAACCTATTGAATAAGGTTTGACATATAATAAGGAATGAAACAGGATAAGTTGCAATTTGTATGATTGACTTTTTTGCGATGGGAGTAGTATCTTTAAAAAGGCATAATATGAATGGATAGCAGTCATTTTGGCTGTTTTGGAGGGATTTTTTTGGTTACCATTCAGGAATCGGAAATTATCGAAAGGGGTCTTCAGGCAGTTCAACGTGCAAAGGAGCTCGGACGGCCAGTATTACTTAGTGAAGTGCATAAAGTAGATGTGGTGAATCCGCTTTCTTTTTTCGAGCAAGGAAAAAAGCGCTATCTCGGTGAACGTTTTTTTTGGAAGGATCCAAAAGACGAGACTGTACTTGTTGGCCTTGGGATTGTTCACCAGATTCAGACAGATCAAAATGATAGCCGCATTTATCATGTCGAGCAAAAATGGAAGACATTATTGAAGGACAGCCTTGTTTTTAATCCTTATACAGAGAGCGGAACAGGACTTTTGTTGTTCGGAGGCTTTTCATTTGACCCCCTTAAAGAAAAAACAGAACTATGGTCCAAATTTGCGGATGCCTTGTTTTATCTACCAAAATTTTTATTAAGTATAATACATGGACAGACATATTTAACAACCAATTTGATCTGCACTGCAAATGATGATGAATCATTGCTATATAAAATTAGTGAAGAGCGAAAGAAGCTGGTGGACGCAATTCAAGAGAATATTCAGGAACAACCGTTGAATCTATTAGAAACAAAAGAAGTTTCCCCTAAAAAATGGAAAGAATCTGTTTCAGCTGTTGTGAAGGAGTTAACAAATGGACCGCTAAAAAAAGTGGTGCTTGCCCGTGAGCTAAGATTAATTTTTAGCAATCCTGTAGAAACAGAAAATGTATTGAAAAATTTAAACCATCAGCAACATGAAAGCTTTATCTTTGCATTTGAGTCCAAAGGTGATTGTTTTATTGGAGCATCTCCCGAGAGGCTTATTAAAAAGCAGGGGAATGAAGTGTTCTCTACTTGTCTTGCCGGATCCATTCCTAGAGGAACTACGGCAAAAGAAGATCAGACTTTAGGCCATGTCTTATTAAATGACCAAAAGAATCTGATTGAACACCAATATGTTGTTGAAATGATAAAAGAGGCGTTAACAGGGGCATGTGATGAAGTCATTATCCCAGAGAAGCCTCAGTTGATGAAAATAAGAGATATTCAACATCTGTATACACCTGTGATTGGAAAATGCGATTTGGATACATCACTGTTGCGGCTTGTAGAAAGGCTTCATCCGACGCCGGCACTGGGTGGCTTGCCAAAAGAGGAAGCGATTGAAAAAATTAGGCAAGTAGAAGATCTAGACCGGGGCTTTTATGCAGCTCCAATCGGCTGGCTTGATTATGGCAATAATGGGGAATTTGCAGTAGCCATTCGATCAGGGCTAATTCAGGGCAAAGAGGCATCCCTATTTGCCGGCTGCGGTGTTGTAGCAGATTCCGATCCGGAAAGTGAATTTCAAGAGACGGGCTTAAAGTTTAGGCCAATGCTGCGAGCCCTTGGAGGAAAATAAATATGAGTCATCAAGAATCGTTAACAGTTTATCTTGCCAGCTTTGTTGCTGAATTATTTCATACAGGGATAAGGGATGTTGTGGTCAGTCCTGGTTCACGATCCACTCCAATGGCTATGGTTATGGCAGAACATCCTGATTTAAAGGTACATATTCATGTAGATGAACGATCAGCCGCTTTCTTTGCCTTAGGGATTGCTAAGCAAACGAATCGGCCGGTCGCAATTCTTTGTACATCAGGAACAGCAGCTGCTAACTATTTTCCTGCTATTGTAGAGGCCCGTTATTCCAGGGTTCCGCTTTTGGTATTAACAGCGGACAGGCCACACGAACTTCGGGAAGTCGGGGCTCCCCAGGCTATTGACCAAATTCATTTGTACGGACAGCATGTAAAGTGGTTTGCCGAAATGGCGCTTCCTGATCATAGTAAAGAAATGATCCATTATGCACGGACTGTCTGCGCACGGGCAGTATCCATTGCAGTTCAAGCCCCTGCAGGACCGGTCCATCTAAACTTTCCTTTCCGTGAACCATTGATTCCAAAATTGGATGAGAATCTTTTTCAATTGGAGGAACGTCCACAAGGATATATCCAGGTTCATAATGGTGATTTAATCATAAATGAAGTCTGTTTTGAAGAAATAGCCCATAAACTGATAGGGAAACAGCGAGGCATTATTGTTTGCGGGAATATGGTCAGTAACCATTTTGCCGATGCAGTTACTAGGCTTTCTACAGCATTAAATTATCCCATATTGGCTGACCCATTATCACAGTTAAGAAGCGGTATACATGATGGAGCAAACATTATTGATACATATGATACGTTCTTAAGGAATGAAGACGCGAAAAAGTTTTTAAAACCAGATGTTATATTAAGATTTGGAGCTATGCCGGTATCAAAAGCATTAATGATTTTCTTGAAGGAACATTTTAATGCAGAACAGATTGTCATCGATAGCGGCGGCGGATGGCGCGACCCAGCTCTTCTTTCATCGGCCATGATTTTCTGTGATGAAACGGTCTTTTGTGAAAAACTTTTAGATCATACTAATGCAAATTCTGATGATCATTTTTTGAAAGACTGGCAAAAAATCAATGATCTTACAAAAGAGAATATGGGCTCCTTGAGAGATATTGTTCCATTAAGTGAGGGAAAGCTGTTTTATCAGTTAGCGGAATTGCTGCCGGATGGAGCTACTCTTTTTGTTGGAAATAGTATGCCGATTCGGGATTTGGACAGCTTTTTTCTTCAAAATAAGAAATCAATTAAGATTATGGCCAATCGCGGAGCAAATGGTATTGATGGTACGATTTCTACAGCTATTGGTGCAGCACTATATTCCAAATCATTGTATTTAGTACTGGGGGATTTAACGTTTTTCCATGATTTGACAGCCTTGTTTATAGCTAAAAGATATAACGTGGATATCCATATCCTTCTTATTAACAATAATGGCGGAGGAATATTCTCATTCTTGCCCCAAGCCGAACATCCAAAGCATTTTGAACTTTTATTTGGAACACCACTGGATATCGATTTTATCCATGCTGTGAAGATGTTTAATGGTCGGTTTGTTAAAATAACAGATTGGGATCACTTTAGAACGGAACTGAAAAATTCAGTGAAGTCACTGGAACCCGGTATAAATGTATATGAAGTAGTTACCGATCGAAATAGAAATCTGGATGAGCATCGAGAGTTTTGGCGAAACGTTTCCCAGGAAATATCGAATTATGTCGATGGTGTAAACTAAATGAAAGTACTAGTCAATGGCATTAGCTTTCATGTTGAGTTATATGGTCAGGGATTTCCGTTCGTTCTCCTCCATGGTTTTACTGGAAATTCTACTACATGGTTTCCATTTAATGAAGAATGGGGGGCACACTCACAATTAATAATGCCTGATATCATCGGTCATGGAAAAACGGCTATAACCATGGATGCGGACAGGTATGAAATGAAAGCTGCTGCCCGTGACCTAAATGAAATATTGAACCAATTAAAGGTTGAACAGGTTGACTTATTAGGTTATTCCATGGGTGGAAGACTAGCGCTAACTTTTGCTATACTTTTTCCCGAACGGGTAAGAAAATTAATTTTGGAAAGCTCTTCACCTGGATTGTTGACGGAAGCAGAACGCGTCCAGAGACGTCTGAGCGATGAAAAGCTGGCACAGTTTATAGAGGAACATGGAGTAGAATTGTTTGTGAATGATTGGGAAGAAATTCCTTTGTTTGCAACATTGAAACGGCTTCCTGCTGATGTAAGGGAGAAAATAAGGGAACAAAGGCTCCTGAATTCAGCAGAAGGTTTAGCCAATAGTTTAAGAGGTATGGGCACGGGTTCGCAGCCATCATGGTGGGGAGCGCCCTTAAAGCAACTTGCATGTGAGGTTCTTTTAATTACTGGAGAACAGGACAGCAAGTTCTGTGATATTGCCCGTAACATGATCAAAGAGTTGAAAAAAGGGAAATGGGTGATTGTCCCGGACTGCGGCCATGCAATTCATGTGGAAGAATCGAAAAAGTTTGGTACAATAGTAAGTGACTTTGTGTCAGATATTTGTCTAAAATAATAATAAGGAGGTTATGATCATGACAGTTGAATGGGTTCCAGGACGTAAGTATGATGAAATTCTTTATGAAACTTATAAAGGTATTGCCAAAATTACAATTAACCGTCCGCATGTACATAATGCTTTTACACCTAAAACCGTTATGGAATTAATTGATGCTTTTTCTTATGCCCGTGATGACTCAAATATTGGAGTAATTGTCTTAACAGGAGCTGGTGACAAAGCATTTTGTTCGGGAGGAGACCAGAAAGTTCGTGGACATGGTGGCTATGTAGGAGATGACCAAATCCCACGCCTAAATGTTCTTGATCTTCAGCGTTTAATCCGCGTGATTCCAAAGCCTGTTGTTGCGATGGTAAAAGGTTACGCTATTGGCGGAGGACATGTTTTACATGTTGTTTGTGATTTAACAATTGCTGCTGATAATGCTGTTTTCGGACAGACAGGTCCAAAAGTCGGCAGTTTTGATGCGGGTTATGGTTCAGGCTATCTTGCAAGAATTGTCGGCCATAAAAAGGCTCGTGAAATTTGGTATTTGTGCCGTCAGTACAATGCCCAGGAAGCTCTTGATATGGGTCTTGTCAATACAGTAGTACCTCTTGAACAAGTGGAAGAGGAAACGATTAAATGGTGTGAAGAAATGTTGGAGAAGAGCCCGACTGCACTTCGTTTCATCAAAGCTGCGATGAATGCGGATACAGATGGACTAGCAGGACTTCAACAAATGGCTGGCGATGCGACTTTGCTTTATTATACCACAGATGAAGCGAAAGAAGGCCGTGATGCCTTTAAGGAAAAGCGCAAACCTGACTTCGGTCAATTCCCGCGTTTTCCTTGATTCTATCGAAGAAATTTAAGCTTTTTGGTTCATTAGGATCCGTTTCATGGACAAAAAGGTAAGAAAAATCCTTTTCATGTTCATAAGAAGTTTAAAAAATATTAACGTACAGCTTGATGATCCATCATCGAGCTGTTTTTTATAGAAAAGGTGATAATCATGAAAGATGTAATGACCAACTTTCTGAAAAAACGGGCGTTTCTTACGCCTGAGCGGACGGCAGTATTTTTTCAAGATCAAAAGATCACGTTCAATGAGCTTTATGAAAGAAGCCTGGATGCTGCAGGAAAGCTTCAAGACCTGGGGATATGGAAACAGCAGTTTGCAGGAGTATTATTAAAAAATCATCTTGATTCAGTGATTATATTATTTGCACTTCAACTTCTGGGGGTAAGGGCTATTATTTTAAATAACAGATTAACCCCGGCTGAGCTCATTTGGCAATTGAAGGATTCCAAAGCATCTTTTTTGATTTTAGAGGATTCATTTGCAGACTTTGAACCCATAATAAACGAGCAGTATCCCTCATTAATTTCCACTACAAAAAGCAAACTTTTTTCAAGGGAGGGCGCACTGCCTGCCATTCAAAATGAAGTCAGCTTAAACGAGATTTGTACGATCATGTATACATCAGGCACGACGGGAAATCCAAAAGGTGTTATTCAAACATATGGGAATCATTGGTCGAGTGCAATTGGATCCGCCTTAAATTTAGGAATATCAGATAGCGATTGTTGGCTCTGTTCAGTTCCCATTTTTCATATCAGCGGGTATTCCATTTTAATGAAATGCGTGTTATATGGCATGCCAATTGTGCTTCATGAGAAATTTGATGCAGAACTTACGATTCAAGATATACAGAACAAAAAGGTAACACTCATGTCAGTGGTAGGAACAACGCTAACCCGAATCGTTGAAGCCCTTCATGAAAGAAGGCTGCCCTCCCGTTTCCGCTGCATGCTGTTAGGAGGAGGGCCTGCGCCGCTGCCACTACTCGAAGCATGTATGGAAAAATCCATTCCTGTGTTTCAAACGTACGGGATGACAGAAACTTCTTCGCAAATTGTAACACTTTCACCTGATTATAGTTTAACTAAATTGGGTTCAGCAGGAAAACCACTATTTCCCTCAGAAATTAAGATCGAACTTGAGGACGGTAGCACCGCTCATAATGGGCAGCCTGGGGAAATTGTTGTCAAGGGACCGAATGTTACCGAAGGATATCTATTCAGACCTGAGGCTACAGAAGAAAAAATCAGGAACGGATGGCTTTATACAGGAGACATTGGATACATCGACGCAGAAGGCTTTTTATATGTTTTGGACAGGCGTTCTGATTTAATCATTTCCGGAGGAGAGAATGTCTATCCTGCGGAGATAGAAGCGGTGTTATTATCGCACCAAGAGATTCAAGAGGCTGGTGTTACCGGATTGGAGGATCCTGCTTGGGGGCAAGTGCCAGCTGCCTTTGTTGTTCCTGTAACAGGTTCTCGTATTACTGCTGCTGATCTTGAGCAATTTTGTTTGCAGCAGCTAGCAAAATATAAGGTTCCTAAAGTGTTTTATTTTGCAGATGAGCTGCCAAGAAATGCAGCAAAAAAATTATTGAGAAGAACGCTGAAGGAATGGGTTGAAGAAGGAAGGTTCCAGTAATGAACATTTCCAATGTGGAGCTTTTTGTCATTAAAATGCCTTTAAAGTCCCCATTTGTAACGCATTTAGGTGCCGTTAGCGAACGGGAAGGAATCATTGTTAAAGTGACAAATCAAGATGGGATTGCAGGTTGGGGAGAAGGAGTTGCCTTTTCAACACCATGGTATACAGAAGAAACCGTCACAACAAGCTTGCATATGTTAACAGATTTTCTCATACCTTTACTGCAAAAGCATCCGATTCATCACCCGGAGGATGCCTCTAAGCTATTTCAATCGATCAGAAGAAATCAGATGGCAAAGGCAGCAATTGAAATTGCTTTGTGGGATTTATATGCAAAGAGTCTACATAAGCCGCTTTCCAAAATCATTGGCGGCACACAAGATTTGATTGCTTCTGGGGTGGTGGTTGCCACAAACTCGATTGACGAAGCGTTGAAACAAACTGAACAATACCTAGATGAGGGTTATCAGCGAATTAAGGTCAAAATTAACCCTCTTCAAGATTATTCTTTTTTGGCAGAAATCAGAAACCGATTTCCGAAGCTGCCCATTATGGCGGATGCCAATTCTGCCTATACACTGAAGGATATCAATCAGCTTAAAGCCTTGGATGAATTCGGTCTATTAATGATTGAGCAGCCACTGGCTCATGATGATATGATCGATCATGCCATTTTGCAAAAGGAGTTAACTACCCCGATTTGTCTTGATGAGAGCATTGTAACATTTGAGGATGCGCGGAAGGCAATCGAACTGGGAAGCTGTAAGGTCATTAACATCAAGATTGGCCGGGTGGGCGGTCTTTATGAAGCGAAACGTATTCATGATTATTGTTATGAAAGAGGGATTCCTGTTTGGTGCGGGGGGATGATTGAATTTGGCATATCGCGTGCTCATAATATCGCTCTTGCAACATTGCCTGGTTTTACGATTCCGGGGGATATATCGGCCTCCAGCCGATTTTGGCAAGAAGATATTATTACTCCTGAAGTGAGTGTTACAAACGGATTTATTCACGTTCCTGATGACCTTGGTATTGGTGTTAAGCTAAATCAAAAAAGACTTAGCGAAACGTTAATAGCAAAAAAGGAAATAAAATTTATATAGGAACCAGCCACATTTATGACTGGTTCCTTTGTTCGCCGATAAGCTTCTTATCAGGCATAAGTGGACTACGGAATGCTTCGTGAGCATTAGCCTCCCAATCGAGAAGCTGTGCTTTTCGACGAATTACGCCTCTGTCTTCGCCCTACTGGCTCGTCAGTCGGCGAGTTTTCTTTATCTTAAAGATCTTTAGCTTCAAAGGTATGGCAATCAGTTTCTTTCTGAGTATCAGCCGTTTCCCCGGTGTGGCTCACGACATAGATACGATCAGCACTACATTTATTTCCATTTGACCAAAATGTACAATTATTTACTTCGCATAAAACATCCTGTGCCACATGTATCACTCCTTGTTATAATCGGTAATACGGTAATAGCATTTGAATAATGGATGTCAGACATGCCTGTCAGTGTTAGGAAAATAGGTAAGGCTTAAAAGAATGATTCCACTTTGAAACAGTATGTATAATAAAAAAGGCTTTACCTTAAGTATTAAAATTTGTTTTTACCCTTAAGATTTATGTATTCTAAAAGGAAGAAATAGAAAGGTGGATGGAGATGAGCAATTCAACATTATTAAATGAAATACTGGATTTTAATCAAAAATTTGTGGGAAATCGCGAATATGAGAAATACGAGACAACGAAATATCCTAATAAAAAAATGGTCATTCTAACTTGTATGGATACCCGATTGCTTGAATTATTGCCAAAGGCGCTCAATTTAGGAAATGGTGATGCTAAGCTGATTAAAAATGCTGGAGCCCTAGTGTCTCACCCGTTTGGAAGTATTATGCGCAGCATTCTACTTGCCGTTTATCAATTGCAGGCAAAGGAAGTCATGGTCATCGCTCATCATGATTGCGGGATGAATGGTCTAAAGGCGGAAGCAGTCATAGGCAGCATGAAGGAACGTGGAATTTCCGAAGAAACATTGCACACACTTATTTATTCAGGTGTTGATATCCAAAAGTGGCTACATGGCTTTGATCAAGTGAGCGAAAGTGTGAAGCACAGTGTGGATATTATAAAAAACCATCCGCTAATGCCGGAAGGTGTTCCGGTCCACGGCTTAGTCATTGACCCTGCTACTGGAAAACTGGATCTCATCGTTGACGGATACGAAAATTAATGTTTTTTTCGATCATTCCATTTTTCAGGCACCGGATCCAGTCCCCCTGGATGCATAGGATGACATTTTAAAATTCTCTTTACTGCCAAATATCCTCCTTTGATGGCACCGTAACGCTGAACAGCTTCTAGGCCGTAATGGGAGCAAGTAGGATAAAATCTGCATGTTGGCGGTTTTAATGGAGAAATAACGATTTGATAAAAACGAATAAGTCCAATGAAGAATTTTTTTAACATAATTTTTCTCCTTCTTTTACTTATTTTCAAGATATCATATCTTGATGGATTCGTCTAAATTGTTAAACATAACTAAGTACATGAAAAAACTCGGAATTTATAGTATGATGATATAAGAAATGAAAAGGAGTGAACTAAATGCCTTCAGTTGAAAGCTTTGATTTAGATCATAATGCCGTAAAGGCGCCTTATGTCCGCCATTGCGGTGTCCATAAAGTCGGTTCTAATGGTGTTGTTAATAAATTTGATATCCGTTTTTGCCAGCCCAATAAACAAGCGATGAAAGCTGATGCGATTCATTCTCTTGAACACTTGCTGGCCCATAATATTCGCGATGCTGCAGAGAAATATGATTTTGACATCATTGATATCTCGCCAATGGGATGCCAAACCGGTTTCTACCTTGTAGTCAGCGGAGAACCATCAGTAGAAGAAATCATCGATCTTCTTGAAGACACGATGAAAATAGCTCTTGAAGCAACGGAAGTACCAGCAAGTAATGAAAAACAGTGCGGCCAGGCTAAGCTTCATACCCTCGAGGGAGCAAAGGAGCTCATTCGTTTTTGGCTTAAGCAAGATAAAGAAGAATTAAAGCAAATATTTGCGTAAAAAAAAATTCCTATTCTAAATGAATAGGAATTTTTTCAGACTGTCGACAAATCCGAAGGATTTCGGGTTTAAAATCGACAGTCTTTTTTGTTTGGCCATATTAAACTTGTCTGTTGATTTCCGTTCCAGGCGGCTTCGCTTTCCGCGGGCGGTTCGGGGAGCCTCCTCTGCGCTTTCAGCGCCTGCGGGGTCTCCCCTGTCCCGTACTCCCGCAGGAGTCTTCGCCGCCTTCCACTCCAATCAACAGAGTGTAAAAATCAATAATGTACATTAACACAGCCTTTTGTATAATTTATTTACAGAGAATTAATAGAGGTGGATGGAATGCTTTCGAAAAATACACAGATAAATCGTGACCAAATTGAAATGATTGCCTTAGATCAACTTGTACCTGCTGATCACTTGGTTCGCAAAATAGAAGCCGCAGTAGATTTTTCATTTATCTATTCATTGGTTGAAGATTTGTACTCAACTAAGCGCGGACGTTCAAGTATTGACCCTGTTGTATTAATTAAGATGGCTTTCATTCAATATACCTTCGGTATCCGTTCGATGCGTCAAACGATAAAGGAAATTGAAACAAATATGGCGTATCGCTGGTTTTTAGGATTTGGTTTTTATGATAAAGTACCCCACTTTTCAACTTTTGGTAAAAACTACGAACGTCGTTTTAAGGATACAGACTTATTTGAACAAATTTTCTACCGTATTTTAAAAGAGGCAGCAGATAAAAAGTTAGTTAGTTCGGAACATGTATTCATTGATTCAACTCACGTTAAAGCAAGTGCAAATAAACGCAAATTCGAAAAGAAAGTAGTTCGGAAAGAATCAAAAGCTTATGAAGCACGTCTTCAAGCAGAAATTAATAGTGATCGTGAAGAACATGGGAAAAAGCCCATCCCACCAGATAAATATGAAAAAGAAGAAAACAAAGAAATAAAAGAAAGTACAACAGATTCGGAGAGTGGTTACTATGTAAAAGACGAAAGGACAAAGCAATTTGCTTATTCATTTCATGCAGCCGCAGATAGAAATGGTTTTGTCCTGGGGACTATTGTAACTCCAGGTAACGTTCATGATAGTACAATGTTAGAGCCTCTAGTTGAAAAGGTCATTGAAAAATGTGGGAAACCTAATGCTGTAGCTGCTGATGCCGGATATAAAACACCTGCTATTGCTCAATATTTAATTGAAAATGAAATTCGCCCTGCTTTACCCTATACACGACCACGTACAAAGGAGGGATATTTGAAAAAGCACGATTATGTCTATGATGAGCACTTTGATTGTTACATATGTCCGGAAGGACAAGTTCTGGATTATAGAACGACTACTAAGGAAGGTTATCGACAGTACATCTCTAATCCTGTTATATGTAAGGATTGCCCACTTCTAGCACAATGTACACAAAGTCAAAATCATCAAAAGCTCATTCAACGACATATCTGGGAACCATATCTTGAAGAGGCTGAACATCTTCGTCATACAGAAGAGAATAAAATAATATATGCACGTCGTAAAGAAACAATTGAACGTGTATTCGCGGATGCGAAAGAAAAGCATGGTATGCGATGGACAACCTTAAGAGGTCTTAAAAAATTGTCCATGCAGGCGATGCTTACTTTTGCTGCTATGAATTTAAAGAAGTTGGCTACATGGACTTGGAAAAGTCCAGAAATGGCATAAAAATAGACCCCGCCGGGGTCTACCTTAAGAAAAATCAAACAGAAAAATCCCAATTTTAGAAAAGGGCGCCAGAATCGGAACTTTTGAAATGCCTTTTGTCTACAATCTGAAAAAATTCCTATTCTAAATGAATAGGAATTTTTTATCGCTCGTTTTTCTCGATTGTATGTTGGTCATTCTCTTGTTTAATATTTGGATTATTTTCTAATGAGTCAATTGTATGCTTATAGGAATATGCTTTGGAAGTAGTAATGACTGCCAATAACAGGACGACAATGACAATAACGATGCATACAACAAAAACTGTATACAATGTTGTCACTCCTTTTTTATATTTATTGTACCCATGAATTCAAAATATAAGGGAGGCTGTAAGCGCGCCTCCCGAAATGCAGCTATGTAAAAATCAATGAATGTTTCGAGGATAATAAGTATTGGTACGATGCTGGCCGTATTGTTCTTGAGCAAATTTCCCTTTTAAGCTTTCGATTAAATAAAGGCCCATTAAATCATAGAGTTCTTGTTTATCCATATCTTGAATCAATGCCAAAAGATCTTCATGTGACATTTCTTCTAAAAAGGCAAATGCCAGCATGTCAATGTCCTCTTCATCCCCAGTCAGCTTATTTCGATACATCTCATAAAGTTCGTCTACAAGTTTCATTTTTACACCTCCTTATCCTCCTATAAATTGTACAGGTATCATTCATACTTTCCCATAAAAGAGAAAAAAATTCCTGATTTAAACCTTAGTTTAATTAACAGAAAAATCTGTCTATTTTATTTGTTTGGTTTATTATATCGTAAACCATTATGAAAAATAAATCGAATTTTGCATCTGGAATAATTTTTTTCCATTTGAGGATTACTAACAAATAAAAGGGGATGTGTTCATGGCTGAGCAAAAAAAGACTTATTACATAGATGTTGGAACGGGCCATATTACGAAGAGCGCCACTGATTCCACCTGGAGCTTTAAAATTCAGGCTACTGATGAAGAAATAACAGACCTACGTGAATTATTTGATCAAAATTATTCAACTGAATGGCAAAATTTTATCCGGTCACATGTTCCGTTTCTCGAATACCATTATGATAAGGAAAATGATGCATATGACAGGACCATTCAACAGGTTTATGGAATGTTATATAAATTAGGTGATGAAGAAGCGAAACGTCACATTGAATCAATGAATATTCTTCCGGGGGAATCCTAAGATTTTAGGATTTTCTTTTTTTTGTTTTATAATAAAAATATTGAATATACATAAGGCGGGTATAAAGGGATGATTACATTTTTAGACCAGAACGGCCACATTGTGGAACTGTCATTTTCTAAGCATGCTTTTTCAGAAAAGGCTAATCATGTGCTTGTTATTTGTCAATATGGGGATTGTTGGGTATTAACCCGCCATAAAGTCAGAGGGCTCGAATTTCCAGGTGGTAAATGTGAACCTGGGGAAACACTTGAGGAGGCAGCAAGAAGAGAGGTTTATGAAGAAACTGGAGCCATTTTAGATGATTTACAATTTTTGGCTGAGTACAAAGTCTCAGGCGAGACAGGAGCATTTGTCAAATCTGTTTTTTGGGGAAGAGTAAATACGATAGAGCAAACAAAGAGTTATCATGAAACGAATGGTCCAGATGTTGTTCAAGGAGATTTGTCGCGGGTAAGATTTGACAAGGAGTATAGTTTCATTATGAAGGATCAAGTGATAGAGGAATGTCTAAAATATATTAATGAACTTATTTGTAAACAAAAATAACGGTTTTATAGAAAATGGGGTAGATTTATAATTTTTCTACCCCAAAAGTCTGTTATAAAACAGCAAAATCTACTTCTTTTTTAGATTCAAAACTATACAATAATGACCTTACTTTTACAGTGGATGGCAACAGAGGATGCTGGCGAATAACTTCGACACTTTTTTGGAGATCATCCTTAAGAGGGTTGCTTCCCTCCAGCCAACTTTTTATTCCGCCTTCCGGAAATTCAGGAATGCAATAAGTAAAAAGATAATGATATGTTTTAAGTTTTTCTTGTAACTCTTCATTTTCAAGGATCTTTTTAATGGTTTCATCTGTATTCATTTTATTTGCTTTAGATATCGTCACAATGATTTCCTCAACATTTTCCTGATAGACAGTTAAAATGATGTCCCGCATTTGATCGCCAAAAGGAGAAATAACAGAACCATAACTTTGTAAAATAATCATATTTTCAAAATCAATGCTTGGAAATTCTTTTTTGATATCTTCTATTTTGTCTTCATTCCCAATGACCAAAAGAACTTTTTTCTTTTTAGCAGTTTTCATGTTATTCACCTCATACTATGATAGTTTGGTTTCTAATTCATCCGAGAGTTTAAAGACCATGACCCTTTCCCCGGTACGTGTGCTAATATCGGTATAAAAACTTACTACCTCGAGATCTGTTATTTCTAAAATAATGGTTTTTAAATCTTCAATTCCTGTTTCCACCAGGCTATTTCGATTCTTTTTAACAGAAAGCAGTCCTTCTTTATCTTGACATAAGGCATATTCGGCAGGGGATAGGATCCCTTGTAAAATGACGATAATCATATCCCGAAGAATGTCTGATTTAACAGATACGGAGCCGCGGCCAAGATAGGTTTTCTCCCAATGGGTTAAGGCCTTGCTAATTTCGGCTTCAATCATCCCTTTTGTCTTATCCATATTGTTTCTTTTTCCTTCTTTCTAATAAAAGTTAAAAAATGAAATAGATTATGACCAGCTTTTCCAGTTTCCTTCCGGATCAATGGATGCAAGCCGGATCCATCCATTGCGGAGTTTTTGATTAAATGCTGGATCGTTTTTCAGCAATCTTTCCACATAATCTTTTGGTGCCTGGATAATGACCAGCAGACGTAATGGTGAATGATAGAATTCCAGATCCGACTGCATGACAGATTGCCATGGAAGCCCTGATAACAAATCGCTGGCATTTCCCTGCATAACACCGATACCTGCTGTCACGGTCTGCGTTGCTTTATTGCCGCTTCCGTAATAGTGCGGTGCGACAGTTGAGGCATAATATTGCAGATTAATCCACTGGCAAACAGTTCCTGGTCCAGTGATAATGTTAGCTAGGAGGCTTCCTTTTTTGTCTTTTTTCCAGTTATAGCTGTGAAGAAATGCTCTTCCCTCCAAATTACATTTTTGGGTAAGCCGGCGTTCACCGATGATAAAAGCGGCATTACGTGCCAGTCCCCACTCAGGGCGAGCTTCACTCCAATCCTCTGCCAAACGCGCGGCTTCAGACTTAGGGTTCTTATTATTATGGTTAATATGCGGTAATTTATGGATCCGTTCCGCATTGGCCTCTTCGCAAATTTTTGGTAAACAAGCTTCGATGCTATCAAATGCTGTTTGAGCAGAATCGGATAACTCCGGAACATAGAGCCACTTCAGCTGATCAAGTGTCGTGATATGTTCAGCCGCTGCAAATATAGTTTCCTTGGGTATAGCAATGCCTTCTTCTATAAGGCCATTCCGAACTTCAGGAAGATTACAAAGGGCTGCTAGTACTCTCGCATTAAAACCGCTTGATGCACCACCGCATGCCCCGCAATCAAGTGCCGAAGCATAAGGATTATTTGTGCTGTGACTTCCGTGCCCGCATATAACTACTAATGGAGCAAAATGGTCAGCGAGTCCCATCGTTTTTAAAGCTTGTTTAACATACAAAATTTTCTCATCAAGTGAAAATCCTATAGGCAGCTCTGAACCTTTTGTTTGAACATGATCGAGTGATAGTTCTGTAGAAGGTTTATGGAGCCATGTTTCTTTTATTTTACGAGCAGCATAGGCAGTTTTCTTAGGAACAAAGCTTCGGGCCAGCGTTTGCAGACCGAGCCAAGGGCCGCTTATTTCTGGCAGGACTAAACTGGATAGCAAATTTTGTTTCATCATCTTAAATGCAGAGCTAAGAGAATATGCTGTCTGTTTGCGTTGTTGATAGGCTAAAAATTCAGATTCAGTTGCCTCTTCTTTTATTCGGTGTTGTGGTTTGAACATAACCGGCAGCGAGTTATGTGTGTGCTGGCTACCAAGCTCACATGTTTCTATCGGTAATCCGAAAAAACCGGCAGCGCCAATTGTTTCATAAGAACCAGCTTGTTCCAATTTTCTGCGGAATGGCTCTGAGCGCACATCAATGCAAAAAACAAATTGTGCTTCTATGGTTTTTGCTTTTCCTTCGCCATCTTCCCGTTTTGTAGATAGCAGCTTAATTATTTGTTCTTCATAAGTTTTCTCCCATGCTTCGAGCCAAAGTTGATTACGGAGAATCTGATCAAACCGACTGGCGAGCATTAATCGAGCCTTTAGTTCTGTAGGAGATAGCTGTGAAAATTCGTGGATTGTCAGTTCTCCCCAATGGAGCCAGCTGGCAATTAGAGTCTCCAGTTGAACCTGTTCTTCCAATTTTTGTTCTGGAAGTGGGAGATAAGAGTGAATAAAGGCATATTCCAGTGAAAGTCTTACTGCTAAGTATTCTGTGAGCAGTGAGTGGTCTTGTGCTGATTCTTGTGAACGCCAGAGCATCATTCCTGCCCAGCCTGGTAATGAAAGCAAGTGTGCCTCCAGATAGTTTTGAATTTGGGTATATGGGATTTCAAGCTTTAACAACGCCTCCATTAAAGCTTGTCCAGCATCTATAGGCAGATTATGGAGCTGACTGCGTATAGCGGGTTTAATTGCAGGATCATACGGAACCAGTTTCTTCCATGCATGGTAAAAACCTTTATCGCGATTTGGCATTGTCCAGACAGCTTGCGATTCATCAAGGAATAATTTACACCACTTAATGATTTGGAGATTAAGATTGGTCGCAGTTTTTTCAACACCTAATTGTTCTAATCGCTGACTATATGTTATAAGAAATTTTTTTTCTGTAATTTGAAACTGAATCCGATTTAATTTTTTTACCAATTTTTTTAACTCTGGTAATTCCCGGAACTCAAGCGATGGCTCGTACGTATGCAGAGCAGCGCGGCAATACTGCTCTGCCGTTACACGTGGAAGATCCAGCCGCTGCGTATCCAGCCAACGCTGCAGGCTGATTTCCAGATAATGTGGATTAATTTCTCCTTTGTTCCTGGCAAATTGAATCATTGGATTACTCGGATATAGATCAATGTCATTGGTATGTTGTAAGCGGCGTGCCACTTGTTCAAATGAATGCTGTTCCATCCCTACCCAGGGGTGACGGGCAGCAAAAGTGCTAATAGGACCGAGGGGTGCTATGACATTGCTGGCTGAGTGAACAAATTCATGTATATCAAGTTCAATGTGACGTGGTTCTTTTTCAATCTGTTGTAATTTTTTCGCCAATGTAGGGCTCATTGTAAATTACCTCCTTGTGACATTGAATGTGTCAGATACTTTGGATGGCTTTCAACCATATCAGTTTGCGGCTCACTTAACCGTATAAGCCAAAGGTAAAGAACGGCAAAAGCAGCGGTTGAACGGTGGCGGAATAACCATGTACCAATAACACTCCCAGCAATCAGGATGATGAAAAGGTAAATAACAGCCGGTGAGAAAGTCTGAACGCTTGATTGAGCCGTGTCTTGTAATAAGTGAAAAAGGACGGTATGGATCATGGCGAATACCCCTGCAAATCCAGCTAATAGGATCATTCCCGCTATACGGTCGATCAGACCATATCCAAATGCCACCATTCGCATCCAGGCGAATGAAACTGCCCAGCCTAAGATGATGGCACTGATCCATTGGTAACCATCGCTTGGTGATGTCAGACAATAACCTATTCCGGTTAGCAACCCTATAATACCGCCAATAATGGTCCATAATGGTGACGATTTCTGGTGCCCTTTGTTTCGCTCTTTTTGGTGAACGGCAGAACCAGCCTGTAAAAATAATGTTGCTTTAAAAAGTCCATGCAGTACAGCATGAATAACGGCAGCCCCATACGCACCTAATGCGCATTGAATTAACATAAACCCCATCTGAGCCATTGTTGAGCCTACAAGCTGTCGTTTATAATCCACCTGAACCAACATTATTCCGGTCCCCATTAGGACAGAGATACTAGATATAATGAGCAGGACCATTTGTGCCGGATCCCCGCTTAAAATTGGAGAAAATCGCGTTAGCAGTATTCCACCAGCATTTACGATCCCTGCATGCATGACGGCAGAAATAGGAGTTGGTGCCACTACAGAATCTAACAGCCATCTGTGAAAAGGCCATTGTGCAGCAGGGATGATAACAGCCAAAATCAGAAGAAGGTTTATACAGGTTCTTTTCCATGCGTCAAGCCGGGAAAGACTGTTTTCTGTTAATACCTGTGACAGCTGCCAGTGACCAGTAGCTTGTGTCAGCCAGATGACAGCGAGCAGCAAGACACCCCAACTTAGTGCAAACATTCTTCCAGAATATACTGAGGCATTTCTTGCAACATACCATTCTTGTTTTAACCCGATTAGAAACGTTAAACCAAGAAGTGTTGCGCCCCAGCATAACATCAGTAAGCGCAAATCATCACTAAGCCATGCCAAAGAGTCAGCAGCTGTTGTCAATGTTAGAAACGAAAAATATTTGCGGTATGATTGGTCTCCGTACAAGTATCGAACAGAATAGCGCTGAACTATCGCACCGATTGTCAGGACAAACAAAGCCAAGAGCCATGATAAAGAATCAAAGTGCCATGGGCCGACATGGGTGCTTCTCCTGTTTAATAAAAGGCCTGCCAGAGCAGCTATAGGGGGGAATGATATCACACCGATATGAAAAGAGATCCATTTCAAAGATCCCTTTGAAATTAATAGGAATAGCGAGCTAAGGACAGAAATAGCAAGTAAGATAAAAAACATCCCAGGAAGGAAAGCCGAACTATGAAAATTTAACATTTTACATCCCCCCATTGAAGGGTATATGTCATCAATATTCCTTGATTCATTTTCTAACTTTCCTTTCTAAATAAAATAAAAAAACCGACAATTTCAAAGCGCAATGGACTTATTAAGACCATTACACTTTTTAAATTGTCGGTTTACACTTAACTAGCCAAAAAAGCTTTTTAATTGTCTACCAATTATATGAATTTCTCCCTTAAATGGGGCATTATGATTTCAAATGATTATAGATCCTTCTATTGCAATAGGTTTCCTTTTTCATACCATCAATTTTTCATCAATTAATAAAATGCTAAAGTAGTTTCTATTAAAACAGAAGTCTATTAGGTAATTAATTCAAACATAATATTACTTTTAATAAAAATACCTGTCAAGTTTTTGAACTTCTTGTCAAATCGTAGGATAGAAAAAAGGTATCCGGTTTGGATACCTTTTTTTTGTTAACTTTCTGCTAATTTACTACCTACTTTTTGACCCTGTGTATTAACAGCAGCTGGGTCTTCTGCTTGTTTTGTCCGTTTAATAAATAATGCAAGCACTAGGGCAATAAAGGCAATTCCTACAGAAACTAGGAATGAATCATTGATTCCTTCGAGCATTGCCTTCATGGCAATTTGGTGCTTCATTTCCGCGATAACGGCAGGTGTAGGCTGCTGGGTTAAGTGTTTTGTTGCTGATGCAGCCAAATCAGTTGCATGTGTTTTCGTCCGATTGGACATGACCGTGATAAGCAGTGCTGAACCAATGGCACCGGATACTTGCTGTAATGTATTATTCATGGCAGTACCATGCGGATACAATCGTGCTGGCAGCTGGTTTAAGCCATTTGTCATAACTGGCATCATGACCATTGACATACCGAACAACCGCAGAGAATATAAAATCATTAATTGTGTATAGGATGTATCCAATGTTAACTTACTGAAAAAATAAGTCGTTAAGGTCATAATCGATAATCCAATAACCGCTAAAACACGACCGCCGAATTTATCAAAGAGTTTCCCTGTAATAGGCGACATAATGCCCATTAAAAGCGAACCAGGAAGCATCAAAAGTCCGGACTTAAAGGTTGATATGCCGCGAATAGACTGTACATAGAGTGGCAGTAGCAGCATCCCAGAAAACATCGCCATTGCAATGACAATGGAAATGGAAGATGATAGGGCAAACATTGGGTATTTATAGATTCTGAATTCCAGCATTGGCTTTTCAAGTTTAAATTGACGGAAAATAAACAGGACTAATGAAATAGCCCCGACTATAATCGTCATATACACTTGAGGGCTATCCCAGCCTTTATCACCAGCTGAGCTGAATCCATATAATAATCCACCAAATCCTACACTTGACAATAAAAGTGATAGAAAATCAAGACGAAGGTCCACTTTACCTTTTTTATCCTTAAGCAAGAAAACAGCGATTAACAATATGATCACTGCGATTGGTGAAACAAGATGGAATAGCATTCTCCAATCATAATGTTCAAGCAGCCAGCCTGATAAAGTCGGACCTACTGCTGGAGCAAAAATGAATACTAAACCGAAAAGTCCCATCGCTGCTCCACGTTTTTCAGGAGGAAAGCTTGTTAGCATCACATTCATTAATAGTGGCATCATAATAGCCGAACCGGATGCTTGAATCATACGGGCTAGCAATAAAACAGGAAATGCTGGTGCAAACCCAGCTAGAAATGTACCGACCGTAAATAAACTGATGGCAGTTAGGAATAATCTGCGAACTGAATATTTTTGGATTAAAAACGCTGTGGCTGGGACCATAACCCCATTTACCAGCATGTAGCCGGTTGAAAGCCATTGTACAGTAGATGCACCCACGTTCAAATTCTTCATAATAGAAGGAAGGGCAACATTCAGAAGTGTTTCATTTAGCATGGAAATAAATGCCCCAATCATCAGAATCGCAATGATTCCGTATGGAGGCCGATGATTATTTGTAATTGAGTGTTCCATCGATTTCTCCCCTTAAACTCATAGTTCATTTTTTTATACCTGTATTCCGAACTCTATAATATACTCGCTGTTCAATTTTTGCAACAAAAATGTTTCTTGATTAATAAGGATTTGAATCGTAAAGGGAAATGATGTAGTATATTTTTTGTACATGCAGTTTAATTTAGATAAAAGGTGAATAGTATGAACGATCGAAAACAGCACGTCATAAATAAAGCCCACCAATTATTTATTGATAAAGGCTTTCAAGCGACGTCTATTCAAGACATTCTAGAGTATAGCGGGATTTCTAAAGGAACTTTTTATAATTATTTTTCATCCAAAAGTGAATTACTGATGGCCATTTTCAAATCCTTACGAAAAGATATTGATAATCAAGTGAATGAATTATTAATTGGACAAAATCGTTCGGATATTGGGATATTTATCAAACAAATTGAACTTCAGATGAAGGCTAATCGCAAATATAAATTAATGGCTTTGTTTGAGGAAGTATTTGTATCGAATGATGAAGCTTTAAAGGAATTTATGAAAGCTGGACATTTATTGCATCTCCGCTGGGTTTTCCAACGGTTTCTGGATATTTTCGGAGAAGAGAAAAAGCCATATTTATTAGATTGTTCCATTATGTTTTTGGGAATTTTACATCTCAATCTTAAATATCACTTTCAAATGAATGAATCGAGGATTAATGTTCCGAAGGTGGTCCGATACAGCGTGGAGCGTATCGTCAAAATAGTTGAGGAGGTTTCCAAAGCTGATGAACAGCTTATAGATCCAAAAATATTGGAAAAATGGCTGCCGGGAAGTATGAAAACAGCACATGCAATTCATGAGAAAATCTATCATACCATTTTGGGATTAAAAAAAGCAGTAATGAATCATAGCGAACATGCTAAATTCACAGAATTGCTGGACTTTATCCAAAATGAAATCACCCAAGCAAAAGAACCGCGCAAATTTCTCATCCAAAGTGCACTGCTATCATTAAGCACTCATCAGGACCCTTGCTGGCAAAAAGGAATTGCCAAACTTGAGGAACTTATTAACGGTTTATAAACAGTTTATAATGTTTTGGGTGTCAGGCACCAAAAAGAAAACACAACAAAAGAATAGTAGAAAGCCCTTAGCAATCTACTATTCTTTGATTAGTTTTTTCTCCAATAAATCAACGAGTTGATACATGATGGTGGCGAAGATGGCGATGACGAGCAGGGAGAGAAATACAAGGGTGAAGTTGAATACTTGAAAGCCATAGATGATCATGTAACCCAGGCCTTTGGTTGATACAAGGAATTCGCCGACGATAACTCCGACCCAAGATAGTCCGACATTTACTTTTAATGTAGAAATGATGGTTGGGAAGCTTGCCGGCATTATGGCTTCTTTGAAACATTGATATCGTGTGGCTCCAAAGGTTTGCAGTACTTTTAAATAGTTTGGGTCCACTTCCCGGAACGATGTATAGACGACAATGGCTGTGATAATAACGGAGATGATTACACCATTGGCAATGATCGAGGTGTAGCCTGGACTTAAAGCAACGATGATCACCGGCCCTAAAGCAACCTTTGGCATCGCATTAAAAATAGTGAGATAAGGGTCCAGTATTTTAGATACAAAAGGTGACCACCAAAGAATGGCGGCAATAATGACCCCAAGAAGTGTGCTGACAATAAAACTGACGACTGTTTCTATTAAGGTAGCATCCAAATTCGTCAATAAGGAGCCGTCTTGAATTTTTTCGATTAATAGGTTCCAAATTCTAGACGGAGAACTGAAAATGAGCGGGTCAATCCATTGCATCCGGCTTAAAAATTCCCAGCTTGAAAAAATTAGCAGTAAGATAATCAACTGATAAAATCTGACCCATCGTTTTTCTAGTTTTATGGAACGAATATATTGTTTATGGAGGAGTTCTACCTTATTCTTTTCAATGTTCAAGGGACTCCAACTCCTTCCATATGGTTTGGAAAATGTCAGTATATGCTTCATGGTTTCTGGCTTCAAATGGTGAAAGCTTCCGTAACTCTTTAGGCACCGAAAAAATTTTGTGAATCCTACCTGGGTGAGAGGAGAATAAATATATTCTGTCACTCATGGCGATTGCTTCACCGATATCATGGGTCACGAGAATGGCTGTTTTTCCTAAGTTATCTAATGTTCTGGAAACCAAATCTTCAAGCTTTAGTTTTGTTTGGTAGTCCAGAGCGGAAAACGGTTCATCCAGCATCAGCAGTTTAGGTTCTGTTGCCAGTGTGCGTGCCAAAGCCACTCGCTGCCTCATCCCGCCTGATAATTGCTTTGGCAGCTGTTTTTCTACCCCGCTTAAGCCAATTTGGCCTAACAAACCAAGAGCGGCCGCTTTTGTTTCTTCTGTCAGCTGTTTCGATAGCTTTAAGCCAATCAGCACATTTTCTTCGATCGTCTTCCATGGAAACAAATAATCCTGTTGCAGCATATAGCCAATCTCACTTTGTGATGTAGATACCGGTTTGTTTTCCAATAGAACCGTTCCTTGGGTAGGCTTTAATAAGCTGGAAATAATCGTGAGCAGAGTTGTTTTGCCACAGCCGCTAGGGCCAAGAAAGGAGATAAATTCTCCTTCTTCTACTGTAAGTGAAATATTGGAGAGAGCCGTGACTGCCGAATCTTTCGTAAAATAAGTATGATGGACATCTTGAACAGTCAAGAAACTCATGAAAACGGCCTCCCTTCCTAACTATTTTTTAATAATTTTTTCAGCAATCGCTGTATTTACAAGTGTTTTATAATCTACTTGCTTCGGAAGACTTCCTGCTTCTTTCATAATGTTTTGCAGGTTATTCCATTCGTCCGCATCTAGAATTGGATTGGTTGCATAGGAGCCTTGGCTCTTGTAGCGGTCAATCACAGTTTTCATTATTTCAAAATCAGTATCAGGAAAATAAGATTTTACGGCATTGGCAATTTCTTCTGAATTATGTGTTTGTACCCATTGCTGCGCCTTGTAAATTGCTGCTGTAAATTTTTCAATAGTAGCTTTATTTTTGCTAATATAGCTTTGTCTGGCCATAAAGCTTGTATATGGAACATGGCCGGATTCCTTGCCAAAGGAAGCAACAATATAACCTTTTCCTTGCTTCTCAAAAATGCTGGCGGTAGGCTCGAATAATTGAACAAAATCGCCGGTTCCGGAAGCAAATGCATTGTAAAACAAAATGCACCTATTTTTATTGGGCTGTGTTAAGGGTCATTTTTGATTTTATGACCATGTTGATTGGAGTGGAAGCCGTGAGACTCCTGCGGGAGCGTCGAGGAGTAAATGAGTATGTGAAGAGATGTACTTAAGCTAACGTGCAGGTGCTTTGCAGATGCAGGCACGGCTGGAAACCTTTTTGATCGGTTATGTGAATTTATCCAACAGGCGCTGTGATTTTTTTTAGACACAAAAAAATTTTCAGAAAAGCCTTTTGAGTAGCCTCACGATAAAACACTATAAAAGTACCAATCATAGCAGAGCAATTCGCATAAGAATAAGCTCTGCTTTTTACTGATAAAACAAGTTTTTCATGAATAATCATTTTCTTATTAACGATATAGACCAAAGGATTTTGATGCTCTGAATAGAAGATGGTATCATTATTTAAGGGGAATTATGGTTTGAGGAGGAAAATGAATGAACGATTCCGTCAATATTTTAAGAGACGAAAGAGTGGACTGCTTTTCAGTCCTAACAAATATTAGGATTAAGGATTATTTAGAATTAGTTCAAACCGCTTATAAAAGTAAAGGCGGGATTGAGGGGCAAAGACAGGCATTAAAAACAAAATCAGCTATAAGAATTAGACAACGAATGAGGAATGATATAGTTAAAGGTACAATTCTACCTCCAATTGTAATAGGAATTGTTTTGGATAAGGAGACTTATGAAAAAGTAGATTCAATGCAATCGGACAAAGGTGCTATACTTGATATATTAAATAATGTCTCAAAAGAAAGTTTATCGATTATTGATGGTATGCAAAGAACAACAGCTATTGTAGATGCAATGACAGATAATAAAAACTTAGGTGATAAGGAAATAAGGGTTGAATACTGGTTATCCACTAATACAAATAGCTTATTGTATCGAATGCTAATACTTAATTCGGGTCAGGTACCATGGAACATAAGAAGGCAGATAGAGATATTATACAATTCGTTGATAAATGAAATCCGAAGCAAGGTAGAAAATATCCATTTGATTGAGATTGATGAAAATGGAAATAGATCTGCTCCTGGAACCTTTCAAGCTGATAAGATAATAGAACTTTTTCTTGTTTTTGGAGCGAGAAAATACAAAATAGATACAAAAGAAGCATTAGCAGATGAATTTACAAAACTTGATTTCATTGAAGCAACTTCCGACAGAGATTTTAGCGATATCTTTTTTGAATTGCTGTCTAGAATGTGTCTATTTGATGAGTATATTTTCAACTATAAACCTGAAATTGACAACTCTGATGACGACGATTATACAGACGACAATTCTAAGGTTACAGGTAAGTTTATTAAAGGAAAAGATCTATTTGGAAGTCATACAGCTAGAATTGGCTTTATGACTGCATTTTCTATTGAGATATTTGGTCTCCCAGGTGATGAGAGAAGTGTAGAGGAACAACATGAAAGATGTAATAAAGTTTTGAATAAAATGGATGAATTTTTAGCGAAAATTAAAGATTATGATAACGATCGTCTCGAAGCGTTTCTAGATTTT
Organism: Neobacillus endophyticus; assembly: GCF_013248975.1. GTDB lineage: Bacteria > Bacillota > Bacilli > Bacillales > Cytobacillaceae > Neobacillus > Neobacillus endophyticus. The sequence goes on along the minus strand of NZ_JABRWH010000001.1, from coordinate 349,256 downwards.
ATGACTCTTAACGAAAGAATCAATAAGGTTGTTTCAAAGGTAGGAGATTTTGAGAGAGAGTTTTTCACTAACGCATTTAGATTATTAATTAAAGAAGAATTTACTTTCACTAACCTCTCTCCTTGTTGGAGGTCATAATCAAATGCCTGCTCGTTTTAGAAATAGAGATGAAATGAATCGTTTGATTTTTAACCTGCTCATAAATTTTGTAAGTGATTTAGGAAGAAGTATACCTTCGGCATCAAGATGGATAGAACTTACTGAACAAGAAAAAGTCGATTGTGTTAAAATCAAAATAGAAGAAATTTTACCTATAGCTCCCGGGGTTATTGCTGCCTATTTTAAACTAAATGAAAGAAAATATTTTCTCATTACTGGACCTGATGAAATTAATGTAAATTTTGATGAAGGATTATATCTAAAAGAAATAGAAATCTCAGCCCCCATATTTTTACGATTAGTTTGTGAATTAGGACTTCCTGTTAAAAGACAAAGTTCTAAAACTAAAATTTATGACGAAGTGCTATTTCAACATGAGGTAGAGGAATACCCCGGACATAAGTTTGTGGATTTAATTCCTTACTTTCATAACATTCTTATTTTTGAATTTGATCTTGAAAGTGCATATATAAATCATAGATTAGGAAATCTTGTTGGATACCTGCTTGCGAATAATAAAGACTTGCTGCCGTTAAATTTTCCTGAAGTCATATTAAATCAATACTCTAACCTATTTGTTCAGAATTTTAGTACGATTAACTACAATATTTTAACTAAAAGCTTAAATTCAGTTCATTGGAGAGATGTATTTATTGAAATTTATAGGTGTATTGAAGCGGTATTCCATTCATTCTCTCTTCAATCACTTCATAATAGTTTTAAGAGCTCCCTTTCTATTAATGATTTTGCAAAATTATTAGAAAAGGAGTTAAAAAAAAGACCTACTGAAGAAGAATCGCTAATTACCATTTTCAATGGTATTGATAATGGTACAGTAAGTTTAATCGAATCTATAAAACCAAGTAGTTTTAGCGATTCAAAGAATGCAGTATGGTTTTATAATATTAGAAATAATATCGTTCATTCTCGTCCTATACACGAAGAGGTTAATTTTGAAGATGAAGTTTGGGAGACATTAATATTAGGTAGTCTCCAAATAGTAGAGCAAAGTCATAAAGCTTGTGTTTAAATGCAATTATAAAAAATAATAAAAGCTGAATTTTACCCCAAAAAATGAATAGAGGACGCGTGCACTTAGTGCGCTTCGTGATTTCCCAGTCGTGTATGTACCTGGGATGTAGCAGCCACTTCTGTGGCATTATTAAAAAGGAGCAGTGATTAATTATGGCAGACTTCAAAGATATTCCATTCTTAATGGAGGATACTAGACCACCTGCGGAGGTGCTTCCTATACCTAAAGGCGTTTCAATTCCTGTATCAGTGCAAGCTACTGCATTCCAAGAACGAAAGACATTGGTACCTACTAAGTGTGATGTATGCGGGAAAGAGGAAGTGCATATTCAGTGTAAATCTGGAATATCTACTGTTTGGACATTTGCATATTGCACTGAATGTGCAAATAAGGGAGCAGAACCTTATGGAGTGTTGGTTGCCTACAATGGTTCTCAATTCAGTCATAACGTTCAAGAATGGGATAAGCCCACCACGCAGTTGCATTATCATCATTCACATTTAGTTCAAACGTCTTGTGAAGTGGCTAAGAAATCCATTAGTGATTTCATTAGTGATGTGCGTAAATGGATTATTTCTGAGGAAGCTGAAATGATTGAGTATGGACACAAGGATGAAGTCTATCACACAGTTCAGGATAACCCTGAACAGGTTTTTACTTTTGCTGAACTTGCGGGAGTGTTCCAAAAGTGCATTGACCCACGGTATAATGAAATGGTTGCTGTAAAGTACGATAACACCATGGTTCTCTTGGTGGATTACAAGGGCAACAGTCATTTATTCCAACGCCGCGGTGATAATAAGTTCACATATTTCAACCGTGTGGAGTTTGTTCCAGAAGGAGATCTGCGTTTAAATAAATAAGGTAGACTCCAGACTCCGGCTAAAATGGGGGAGTAGGGCACAAGTTACTGCAAGCTCGTATAGAGTTTGGTATCACGAATAAATGCACGATAAAACTTAATTATGTAAATGCAATTAATCATTGATCAATGGAATCGATATCCGGGTACCCAGCAGAAATTTTATTGTAAAAAGAAGAAATGAGTAGAAGTAGAGCGAAGTAGTGTTTTAGCTACTTCGTTTTGTTATGACCACCATTTAAAATTAAGCTAACAATATTATATAAAGATTACGATAAAGATTAGGCGGGAAAAGCAGTGAGTTTTAAAAAAACGCACTGCTTTTTCTATTTTAAGGTTTATTGTTTATATTATTCATAACCGTGTTTTTGCCTATGTTCCTTTAAGAATAGTGGCGAAGGTAAATATTCTATAGGTTCTCTGAAGGTAAGATTCTTATGTATTCCCTGACTATCAAAATCAAAATTTGTTGAGTAAAGAACTTGAAAATCATCAGTAAAAGATATAAAGCCATTTTCAAAAAGCGCATCATGAATTTTGCATAATAAAATACAATTATGAGAATCCACTCTTTCTACTTGAGTGGATTCTGCCCAAGGCTTGATATGACTAGTAATAAGCAAATTTGGATGCGAAATTTTACATAAGGCACAATTTGACTGATAATTTTTCAATATTTTTTTTCGAAGTTTATATTGCCCTTGGCGAGTTTTGATTTGTCTAAAAATGTCTTTTCCATCGTTTTCGTTCATCGTGATATTAGGCGATACAGTTTGAGCTGTGCTACCTAGATGCAATTCTTCTAAATCGTTATCATCAAATTCAATTAATTTCTCTTTTAATTTTTTTATTGTCAAAGTGGGGAATTTTGCTTTATGACGTGCATCAAAGCCGTAAAAATGATTAACGGACCAAGCCTGCCAACCATCTTCTTCATTAAGAATATCAACTGCTTTTTCAATATTCCGATTACTAGTTCCTTTATTCAAAAATTCATAAAGTACTCTTGCCCGGATTTCAATAGGGAGATTTCTAACAAATTTAATCCTTCTTTGATCAAGGGTAGCCAATTTTTTCACCATCCAAATGAAAAATAAATAATTTGTATATTTTCAATAATAACTTAAGTAGTAAAAAATGAGAATAATTCAGTAAATGGTTTATATTTTTTGAAACTGTTTGCTCGAAATAAGGAGGAGAAATGGGGTATCGGCTGATTGCGCTTATTTTATTGTTATCTATGGGAGCAATCACAAAATATTAATTTTTGAGGATTCTGTTTCATTTGGTTATAAGTACGAATACAAAAAACTCCTTGGAAGTAGATCGGTGCGGGTATACCAGTTATCTGTGCGTTTGACTCTGTACTCATAATAGTTAACCAAAGGATGGAAGTTAAAGTTGACACAATGGTAAAATTTGGTATTATATAAGTGTAAGAAAAATATACTTTAGTTTTGTATAGGATTACCTTTGTGAAACTGATTTCAACTAGTTACAGGTGGGCAATTAAAATAAATCTGATAACCATTAACTAAGTAGTGCCCACTTAAAATGAATATGGATAACGATTCTAATTGGCGCGGATGCTGAATTGATTTTTTTGAATGTACCGATTGAGCTTCCTTCATCAATGATCGTTATTGGTGTTGTCAGTCATTATGATGAAAGCCAGTCACAAGAATAAAAATTATAAAAGAGTGAAAATTTGTAGAAAAAGAGTAATAAAAAATAATAGGGATATAGAATTCTTAATCAATCAGAAAAAGAAAATGGAAATCTTAGAAGATTGATAATCTGGCATAACCTGTTGGATTGAATTCGAAGCTTGTAGTTTGCTTTTAAAATTTCTGTATTTTTGAATCGCTTGAACTTTGAATCCTTGCGGACACCTTCGTGTTACGCCACGCCTTAAGCAAGCAAATATGTTTTTAGAGGATTCATGGTAATGAGTCAAAAATGCAAACAACTAAACATCGTAGATACACGGATTTTTTACGAACCTAAAAAATCGCGTGCTTTTTGCATGCCATTTTTTGTTTTTTACAATCACTGCGAAGCGAGATGATTGCGGTAGTCTTACGCGCTGTAGGCACAAGGCTACGAGGTCTTCAAGCCTCTCAATATGGAATTGGGCGCACTCTTTTTGCCCAATTCATATTGAGAGGCTGTTAGCGAAATTATTTGATGAAAAAATGAACTTTCAGGCTCCCGATCGATGCAACGGATTGACCCGTTGCGCCCATCCGGCATTGACATTCTTTTCCTTGATTTTTCCACAATTTTTGAAAAAGAGAGGTTATAATTTATAGGAATGTTTGTTCGCATATATTAGGGGGTGTTGTTATGGAAACAACAATGATACGTGCAAATACACGCCGGGGAATATATAACAAACGAGATGAAGATGGGAATCTGAAAATACAAAGTTGGGCGAAGCTGAAAATCCGGGATGAAGATGGTTGGGATGATGAGATGAGACATAAATATTTCAATCTCAATACTGCTTCTAAACGTATTATTTCAGATAATGATTTTACAGATTTGGGAAAACGTGCAGTAGCTGGATATGATAGAAAAACCAATGCCAAAAAGGGTGGAGCAAATAATCATGCGGATGGAATTTGGAGTTTAAACAAAATGAAAGGTGTTCGTTCCGTCAGTGATGATTTAATTCGGTTTATCATCATGGAAGAAAAAAAGCGGAGAGATGCCGGGGAAACTTCGATTAGAGAAATTCAGGGACTTGCGCATATTAATCATCATCATGTTACTACTTTTCTCAAATGGAAAAAAGATAATGGTTGCACCAATTCAACTTTAAGCAGATATCTTGGGGATTTAAAAAAATGGCGTGAGTGTACGGTTAAAGTAGGTATTAATAGCCACATTAGCAATCTAATCAAACCAAAAATACATAAAGGAATTGTTGGAGAAAAGAAAAAAGAAGATTTCGTTCGAAACATGGGGGAAACAGATGGCAAGCGTGGTTATACACTGGAACAAGCGGAGCAGATCATCGCAAATTTAGAAGATAAACAACAAGCTCAGGTTGCTTCCGCTGTACTTACGTATGTAGGATTGCGTGAAGAAACACTCTTTAGTGTCACCTGGGGTATGGTTTTAGATTTTAAAGGCAAAGTAAATCCATTTTTTGAGCTTTTAGAAGATGGTTTAATGAAAAATAACCGTCATCAATTGGCGATGGTGCTCCAAACGGAAAAATATCTTCAAAAATTATGGAATTCCGGAGAGTTTAGACGAACAGATAAGATTTTCGGCGATGATTTCTCGGAGCATACATTGAAAAATGCACTATCGGAAGCTGCTGCAAAATCAGGGATTGATTGGAAAGGATATCATGCTTTCCGCCCGGCTGCGATGGAAAATTTAGATACAAGAATCATTCCGGAAATGAGCCGTGAAGAAGTGGTAGATAATTTGCTGAAGCTTGCGGATATTATTCTTAAAGATAAACATGGAAATAAATATAAACCACATAATCCATTGATTCCGTTAATGAAACCGAAATTTATTCCCAAAACCGATTCGAACGGAAACGTCGTTTATAAAAAAGATGGTTCTCCGGTGATGAAGGTGTATCGTGAAGAAAGAACCGGCAAGAACGGTAAAAAATATTGGGTAACGCCTAAATATAAGGTTTTAGGAAATGATGGCAAACCTGTCATTGTTCCGAAGTACGATAGAGAAGAATTGATGCACCGTAACATAAATTGGCTGCGCAATAGCTTAGCTTCTGAGCAAATGTCTCATAACCGCTCGGATGCTAATGGACCATATCGCTTTTTAAACAGGAAAAAACAATATTAAAATATTGTTTTTTCCTGTTTTACAACAATCCATTTTTCTTGGAAAGAATGGTTAGGAATATACCCGTGTTAACTCTCATTCCCGAATCAAGTAAAATAAAAACGGGAGAGGTAAAAAATGTAAAATTGGAATGTGACATTACTGGGTTATAAAAAAGCTGAATATTTTTCCACCGGACGGATCAATTATGAAATTGATGCCAGTTTTCATTTTGAAGAAAACGATGCAGAAGTTACGCTCCATTTTACAAATGACACGGGCGAATCTTGTTTTTCATCGTTGACTGAACTTTAATGAAGATTATAAATATATGGAAAAAAGAAATCGAAGATGAAATCATTGATTTAGCCCTTTCAGATGAACGCATTAACGAAGAGTTCACAAGTCGCTTAAAAAAATTGTAGAGGTTAGAATGCAAAAGGCATTTCAAAGATGGAGATTACTTTGGTTCCCGAAAAAACAACCGATGAATGATAATAAAAACGCATAAAAACGCGAGCCATTATATAAAGGCTCGTATTTTTATGTTAATTGAGATTTGGAGAGTTATAAAAAAGTTAGTTAAGGTATTTTTCTTCAAAATCCATAATCTCATCGGAATCAAATGCAGAAAAGGATTTCAAAAAGCTCACTAAAGTGCCAAAGGTTCTCTCGGATAGCTTCTTTTCCATCTTGTATTCAAGTTTTTCATTTAATTCCAATGTGTAAATATGCAAAGTAAAAGTATCATCTTTGCTGAGGGTCCTTTCGGTTGACTATAAATCCTTAAAAATCCAACATTTCCAAAAACTCATTATCAGAAGGCGTTAATAGCTTTGGGCAAAGGATCCAACCTTTGGAAGCTTAACAATTCAGAGAGGACCTTACTAAAAAGATGGTCATAGTCATGAAATAAGCTTGAAAGTATGATAAACGAAATTCTTGAAACTGTGAAAGAAAATCAATTTTGAGAGATCATCATAAAAAAGGTCCAAAATCCAATCAAGATTTTGATACCAATCTATCTAATACATAAGAAAAGAATTAAAAAAGATAGCTTCCGCTATCTTCGTGTACGCATTATCATCGAAGGACCACATCATGAGTAATTCACTTGCCAAACTTCCGATACCTCATCCATTGCAACCGTTATCCATTTTAAAGGGAGAAGGGAAGCCAAGACACTATTCGTGTAGAATTAGTCAATTTCAGCGAACAGAATATTCTAAATAATCTTGTTTTTATTTGTTTATAAAAGGTATTACATTAAAAATAACAAATTCTGCTGCTGATTTTGAAGTTAAAAAGCAAAATTCTCCCAGAGTTTCAACCGTTATTGTAATGCTTTTATCTTGATGGAAATAGAAAAATATTCCTCCCCAATCAAAACCGTAGTCTTTTTCTTCGGCATCAACATGATTTTGCAATCTTTCTGCCAAATCTTTTATTTCATCTTCTAAAAGGGTGTTAAAATTCATTTCTTTATTCTCCTCTTCCGGAAATAATTTCAGTTTTAAGTAAAATGATTTTTGATTTGTATTTATTGATTTGTGATTTAATTATATAAATTAATGGTATATATGTCAATGGTTTGTATAGTTGGTTTGATTAAAGAATGGTATTAAAAAAACACGGTTTTGGACCAGATCCCAGATACGGGAGGATATGGTCATTGGTAAGTAGATACACTTATAATTTTTCGTATAGGTAATTTTTGCTACAAATGATAAAATGAAGTAGTCAATCCACAAAGTGACAAAGTTGAGGAAAATGAAGAAGTATAGGAGTCTTTTGTTTATGGCACTGTTCCTATTATTCATTGGAAGTAGTTTAACAGAAGCAGAGTTAGTAAGTGCTAAGCAATTAAAAAGATGGCTCTACTCGAGAAGAGAGAGTGCTGACATTATCCAGTCCAATCGCCTCGGTTGCATAATTAAAACAATCGTTAGTTTTAAAGTTTGCAATACATTAATCGTGCCTCTAATTGAGAATGTGAAACAATCTAAACAAAAATAGACGCTACGCGTCCTTATAATATTCAGAAGAATACAATACATAAAAAAAGCGTTAATGGTCAAAATTAAAGCTTAAATAATAGTAATCTTTTTTAGCTCTGATAGTAAACTTTTTTAACTCTGAATAATAAACTTTTTAAGCCTCTAATAGTAAACATAATTAGCCTAATCATTTTTTTGTAAAGGCTGATTTGGTAAACATTGTTATTTTTTAGATTTTTTAAAATAATGCTATATAATATATAATACACAAAAGACACATATAGTGAAGGAATGAAGCATCTAATGAAAACAATGTATATTGCTCAATTACCTATAGAGATTCAAAAGGAAATCTTAAAGAAATTGAACGATTTGGGATTAAGCAAAAATGACATAAAAAATGCAATGGATAGTCGCTTATGTGACTTAGAAGATACTATCGACATCACTCCGTATTACAAATAACAAATGCCCCAATCATTAGTAGGACCTATAAAAAGTAATTTCAAAATACCATTCAATGGCATCAAACTCTAAAAGACTTTGGATTAATATAATTCCAAGGTTTTTTTTGTTTCAAAGAGAAACAATCTATACGAAAACAGCCTTTGGAAAAAAAAAGCAGTCAAAGACCGCTAAATATTTATCAAAATAAATTATACAATTCAGCTTGTCCTGCAATCCTCTTATTTTTATCTTTAACGGATTGTTTATTTAACTCAAATTGCTTTCGTATTTTATCAGTGTAATCAATGTCTTCAAAAATTATATCCTTTTTGAATACCAAATCAGGATGTAAATATAAAGCCATCACTCCATAGGTTTTCCATTCTCCAATGATTCCAGCTTTATTTAACACATTAACCTTTGCTTTTACATTAGAATAAGCCATTTCAAGAGTTACTGCTAACTCTTCTCGCGTGAAAAATTCTAGCTTTGTAAGGTCCGTTTCGTTTGGATTTTTGCATAATACATACTGATCATAATGAAAATACGGTGCAATTTCTAAAAGAAAGCCTTTTTCTGCCGGAGACAAACCTTTTGTTAAAGATTTAAAATGTTTTAAATAGAACTTTACGTATTGAGCATTTTCTGTTCTTCCTTTTGCAAAGAATTTTGGATTTATTTCATAAATAGTTTCTTCAATTCTTCCTTCATGTTTTGTATCTTTACCTCTTTTTTTTCCATATTTATCGTTTTCTTCGCGAGTCACCCAAAGAAAGTCTTTACTTTCAAGTTTTTTTATAATTTTTGATGCGCCCATCTTTGATAATTCCACACCTTTGTGTATTCCAAAAATTTTGCACATATCATTAAAGTTAGCTGCTTTTAAGGAATTGATATCACTCATAATCAGGTACCCGTTTTTTGGTCCTTTTTTAAAGCTAATTCGAACAGCTAGCTCGAGTACATGACCTGAGTCGTTACCTGAAACTAATCCTTTAAAATCTTCGCTGATCATTTCTTTCACAAAATCTTTCCCTCTGGTTTGAGTGGATCTTAATTTTTTCTTTTCTGCTTCCGCATCTTCTTCTTTTTTTCTTTTTGCCGCTTCTAACTGCTCTTTTGTTAGGACAATATCACCTTCACGTAATGTTTTTAAATAAGTGCCTTTTGAATCAAATAATACTTGCCCTTTGCGATTAACTTTTCCCATTAATTTTTACCTCCCATTTTTTAAAAGTGGAGGTTAATTCAATTAAAGTCCTCGAAAAAATTTACACTGATTGTTTGTCCGTAATATAAACCTCCATTCGCTCCTTATCGAAGCTTTTTTTATTTCATTAAATTTGTTTGAAAACCTTTATTAAATTATTTGCCGGCAAATCGAAAAAAGAGTTGCGGTTATTTTAATTGGCTTTGAGTCTTTTATTGCCGGGGTACAATTTGTAAGTCTGAATAAAAAGGATTTTATTAATAACAATGGAATAAATTTATAACGCCCGTTGGAACGAACGTAAAAATAACTATTGTTAGGAGAGGATTATATGAGTAAAAAAATTACAGTTTCAGAGAAAGTTTACGAAGAATTGCTTCAAATTAAAATGAGCTTTAAAGAAGAACGTCAACCTTACATAGATGGTGGTTATCCCCAAGTTGAATTGGATAATATAGTACCCCGCGCCACTTTCGATAGTGTCATTTACCACCTTATCTCCGAATTGGAAAGTGTGAAGCACAAGTTTGAAAATATCCATTGCATCAACTGCTGTAGCTGCGATATTTGCATGGATGCAAGAGAAGCACAGATAGAATGGGAGGCGGAACAAAGATGGTTAGAAAGGCATCCGGAGGAATAAAAAATAAAAAAGCTTTTGCCTATTTCCGAAAATCAATTGAAAGAGAAGCGGATAAATCGATTGAAGGTCAAAGAGAAGTGGTTCAACGTTACGCCAAGGAAAATAATATTGAAATGGTTGCCGAATTCGAAGAAGTGGCTTCTTCAGCAACCATTGAAAGAGAACAGCTGGAAGCGATGCTGGAAGCGCTCAAAAAACATAAGGATATAGACTACATATTACTGCACCGCTTCGACCGGATAACAAGGGAGATTCTACATATGGGTTACATTATGACACTTTTGAACCGCACTAAGACAAGGTTACATTCCGTTACGGAAGATAATGATTATGAAAATGACCCAACAAAAATTATGATGATTATCATGAAAACATACGGATCAACTATTGAAAGAATGGCGATTGTAGAACGGATGCAAGAAGGGAGAAGAAGAAAGCAGCAAAAGGGGGGGTTCCTCGGTGGTACACCGCCGGTAGGATACAAATCGATTATCGGTACTGGAAAACTGGCTATTGAACCAAGCGAAGTTCCAATTATTGAAACAGTTTTTCTTCTAAAAGAAGAAGGGCTTTCGATGGATAAAATAGCAGAGGAATTGAATAAAAAAGGCTTTGTAACAAGAAAAAATAAACAATTTCATGCCACAACCGTTCAGCGTATTTTAAAATATAAAATTTGGTACGAAGGAAAAGGAGAGGCACCGGCAATTATAAAGTAAATGTTTTTATAAAAAATGGGCTTGGTGATTTTTGCTGTGAAATTTCCCCTTTATGTAACTCATATAAGTTTATGAAATTAATTTATCCATTAATCTGTAAATAAAAAAGCGCCTTGTCGTATACGGGTTCTGTTTTGAAGTACAAAACTTAAAATAGTTGGGGAAATAACAAGTTAAATCTCATAAAAAAACATCGAAATTAGCATGATGTTTTTTGTGTATTTATTCTTAATTCTTGTTTAACTAAATCTACCCGTTACTTTAAGTGCAATTCTTCGCAAACTTAATCACAAAATAAAAACTCCCTTTGAAGGGAGTAATTTTTTGTCTTATCCATTAAAAAGGCAATTAAATTTCCACAGACGTAGCGAAAGTCCTTGGAATTGGAGAAAATAAATATTATTTGCTATTTTATACTTTTTGAATCTCTTGGAAAATAAAATATGGATCAAAGTAGATATCCTGACCATCTTTAAGAATTGTGGGCGTCTTTTTAACAAGTTTATAGCCATAGTATTCTGGAAAATCACTGGTTATTGCATATAAGATTGTACAATTGGGTATTTTTAATCCGGCTTCTTCGAGCCATTTGCAATAGTAAGCCACTTCGGGATAGTCATTTGAAAAAAAATCCGGCAGATTTAATTTGCATATTGATTCATAGTGATTACGGTAGAGCTGACTCAGAGTAAATAGACCGTTAGGATTAACGGTTTTACCTACCGGAACCACAATAGAAAGAATATCGTTCTGTGTCAATTTATCAAAAGAATCAAGCGATGTGTGGTAAACTTCATTCCACAATTTTATCGTATCACTTTCATCACAGTTACATTCCAAAACGTCTAATAAGTCTGTTTTAGCGATATGAAATGCAGTTGGTGAAGTGACAAGAGATTGTTCGGAGGATTCCCTAGCTGATCTACGACTTGCTCTAACGCTCTCACTTTGTCCGTAAACATCATAAAGTCTAAATTGATGTGTAGACAAATATAATAGCGGTCCCTTTAATCCTTCAAATAAGCTGTTTGCCAAAGGGATTTTAATTGTATAAGAGTTCTGATTTTTGTTCCAGTAATCTAGATTATTGTGAACCCAGTCTTGTATATGGATATAGTGTGCTTCATCATGTCCATTCTCTCTTACAGATACGACTACAAAGATAACCGGTTCAATACAGCTTAAATAATAATTAATATAGTCCCTTTCAAGACTAAAATGAATATTATTGCCAATCACTTTCAAAGATTCGGTCGCCTTTACTTGAATTCTTATCTGTTTATCAAGCTCTGGGCTTTCTATACTTCGTTGGGCAATTAGGTCTATCCCATAATCAGAATGTTGCCTTTCAGAAACAATCCATTTTTTTGATTTGACCAACTGATAAGTGACGAAACATTCGCCAATATCACCGGTAATGTGTGTATCTACTCTATTTGGCATACGTGTATTCTCCCCTCAATTAAAATTCAGTGTCCTACTATATTTTACTAAAACAATTATATATGAGATATTTTTTTTGTGCTTACGTCCATACAGAACTAGGAGAAATACACAGCTAAGTTCTCTTTTTCTTTGAATGTAAAACCTTATGTAATGATTGACAGTATCCTGCCAGTTAGTTTAGGTACATTTTTTCACGAATACCATAAGAACTGAAAGGCAGCGAAAAAGGAATATTAATTTTCACCGTTACAGAAAAATTCTGTAACACAACTTTTTTAGGTGCGATTTATCATACCAAAAGGTTGTTTATTTAATAAAGAATCCTTTAATAACAACAAAAAAAAGGGCAACCAAATCGTAGCGAGATTTGACGTCCTTTTTCTAAAGATTTTTTATGTTTTGTACTCAAAAACAGTACCCAATATTTGTCGTATGACGTTTAAAATTTACTCCATTTTTTATCATTTAAAATAAAATCTAGTCTTCTTGAACGAATGGTGCTTTTTATTAATTCTCTAACCTCATTCTCGCGTGGATAGATATATTGATAATGGCTATAAATGATCTGTAAATCCTCCTCATCTTTTATGTTAAACCATTTGTCTGTGATTGCGATAAATGTAAAAATCGGTCCATCTGATGCCAGTACCATACCGCTTAAAAAATATTCTCCGTTGACTCTTTCTTTACAAGTTTTAATTTCAATTTTGATTTTCATATTTTTATTATTTCCTAAATTTTGAAAAAATATGTATCTAAAAAACGTTTATATTCTATGGAAAATCCCTTTAGTGAAACTTCAAACTATTAAATACTGGAATATATAAAAAAACGCCTTTCAGCGTTTTAAAAAAAGTTGAGACGAAAGTGCAATCAGAATAATGGCGGAAATGGCGGATATTAGCTAATCATTTGTCCATCACTAAATCCATTTTGATTATCCCATTCGATTATTTCTGGAATAACATTTTTCAGTTCTTCTGTATTAACAACGATAAATTTAGATAAACTTTTGCCAAATGAAATGGTGTCATATTTCAATTGATCTTTTTGTATAAAATCGATAACTCTAGTTGCATGTGGTATCCAAACCCATCTTTGAAGCTCTCCACCATTTACAACTACCAGAAGAAAATGCATTGCATTGAAATGAAAAAACTCTGATGGATATCCATAATCATTTAACAAACGGATGGGGATATTCCCATAATATTGCCTAATTGTGCGCTCTTGAACAGTGTAGTGAGAGTAAGTGTTTATTCCTTCGAACGAGATTTTGACTCCAATTTTTGTATCAATGCCCATGCCACCATCCAAGTTCTTTTTTCTTTCCTTTGCCTTGATTGACTCTAATTTTTTCCTCTCTTTTTCGAGATCATTATCAGTTTCAGTTATAGGAATTAACCCATAAGTTGAACTCCCGATATTTTCAACGGTAATATTAGGACCAAAAATTGCTGGGTATATTATTTCTTGCGCTTTTATATGTCCGATTTCTGAAAGAAGCATTTTTTCACCCTTTTTCCGGTATTTTAATTCCATTCCTAACATATGATTGTTCAAAATTTTTATGCGAAGGATCTGTATAGGTAATAAAACTAAATTATTTGGAAATAATAATATTATGACAATATATAGTGAAATAATCAGATATAGTCAAAACAAAAATGACATGTATATTATTAACGGAATCGTCTTTTCACAGGATTTTCTTGCAACATGGGTAGTCAAAACCAATGCTTACTTTGAAATGCTAGGAGATTATTTACAAATTCGCGGTCAATTTGGTGATTACTCCTGTGCAGATATAGAAGAAACATGGGAAGTTATTAAAAAGGACATCCGTATAAACCGACTTAAAATGCTTTTTGGGGATAAAATTGAAAATACAAATAAACTTCCCAAGGGTTTTATTAGTATGTGGTTTAAAAATAAAATTTAAATAGATAAATTATTGCACAAGAAATTAAAAATTTTCATTAATCATTCGCCTAAAGGCGCTTTTTTTTTTGTTCCCAACATTATTTTGTTAGCAAGAATATATTGGAAAACATAAAAAAGAAATCCTCAGGTGATTGGCTTGTAAATACAAGAATTAATGGTGAACCAAATGAGTATATTAGGACTGTTTTGTCATAATCTGTCGATAAATTAGTAAAATCACCCTTGGATAATTGACGTTTTGCAGGAAAAAGGATCGTGTTTATAGAAATCTATCACTATTCCAAAATTAGGAGAGTGATAGATGTGCCAAGGTATTCCGAACTGGAAAATAAGATTATCCGGATTATTCAAAATGATGGTCAATTTGTCTACGCGGGAGAGGGCTATTCAGTTTTAAAGGTCGGAAAGCCCCGCCCACAAGGTTCAGGTGAGTGCAAAACTGATGTATACATATTAGGCGATTCAAATGGCTTTCAAAGGGAGTTTAAAATCTCTGTAAAATCGAGAAGAACTAATGAGTTCCAAGAAAACAAAGTAAACGCTGAAAGGGCAGAAAGTTTCTTTGGCGAAAATTATGAAGATATTATCGAGCGCACAACAAGAAGCATCAGCAGCAAATTCAGAGAACAACCGCTTCTATTTGCAAGCGGCAAACATCCCACAAAACCAAATTCTGTGACAATGGGATGGAAGCTTGAGATTGCAGATAAGCCTAGAAGATTAAGCGCGCCGCTTCATTTATCGGACCAAGAGGCAAGGGATTTCATATATAAGGGCATTAACCTTCCAGATAATAAGAGAAATTCTGTTTTGGATGGGGAAGTCATTTATGATTCTGGCGTTGCTGAATACATGCTTTATGCAGAAGTAGATGAAATATGCACAACGTCCGATATTTTTGACAATATCCAATTGATTGATGATGTGGAATTTGAACCTTTATATCTCATTTTTACAGCTAACAATTACCGCACTGTAGAAAATAGTACGGATGGCGCAAGACCACTTGCCGTTCGTGTGCACTATAATGTAATAAGAGGTAGACTATCCCATTCCTTAGCCTTTAACAATCCTTTAGCCCTTACTGGGAAAGATCTGGTGCCAGAAGTAAGACAAGCATTCTCTCAACTGGGTGTTTTACATCCAAGCGAACTGCATCTTGATCAGATTGAAGTCCCATCCATTTTATTGCCATAATAATTCATGACCGTTCTTTTCCGGACGGTCTTTTTCTATGAAAATGGGTTCTATTTCATATTGAAAAAAAACATGTAAAAAGATAGACTTATAAAATAGCGATACTTGTCGAAAGAGGCGGTAAAATGGCAATTAAATTAAATGAGCCTGGACGCGGAAAATTTAAGCCGGCTCCTAAATTGGATAAAAATGAAATAAAAGAATTATTAATGGAAAAAATAAACGAAGAAAAAGATTTGCTTCTTGATGATAAGAGCGATTTTAAAGAAGAGGATATTCATTTTAAACGAGATAAGATCAATGTCTTATCCCTTTTTTGTGGAGCAGGCGGGCTTGATTTAGGGTTTGAGCTTGCAGGTCTTGAAGCAATGATTGGAAGCGAGAAAGCGCTAGAAGCTTTTAAAGAAAAAGACATTTTTAATGCGGTTCGACATGAGAGCATTTTCAATACGGTGTTTGCCAATGATATCTTCACAGAAGCGTTAGAATCTTACAAAGAAAATATGCCAAAACATGTTTTTACTCTTAAAAAAGATATCCGAAGAATTAAGGAGTTTCCGCATGCGAACATTGTCCTCGGCGGCTTCCCATGTCCCGGATTTTCGGAAGCAGGTCCAAGGCTGATTGACGATGAACGGAACTTTTTATACATCCACTTTATTCGCTGCCTACTCCAGGTTCAGCCGGAGATATTTGTCGCTGAGAATGTTAAAGGCATGATGACGCTTGGTGGCGGGGAAGTATTCCAGCAAATCGTCGAAGATTTCGCATCAGCAGGATATCGCGTTCAGGCAAGGCTGTTAAATTCACGCGACTACGGTGTCCCGCAAATTCGCGAACGTGTGATACTGGTAGGTGTCCGGAATGACCTTGAGTATGATTATTCTTATCCTGAAATTACACACGGCGAAGGAGAAGGGATGAAACCATTCGTCACATTAAAAGAGGCTATTGGAGATTTGGAAGCAGATCCAGGTCCGTATTTCACAGGAAGCTATTCGACCATTTTTATGAGCCGTAACCGCAAAAAAAGATGGGACGAGCAGTCTTTTACCATTCAGGCAAGCGGTCGACAGGCTCCGATTCACCCAGCCGGTGAACCAATGAAAAAAATCCATGCAAATTTGTGGATTTTCCCGGATGGGGAAGAGAATAACCGTAGATTGTCAGTAAAAGAAATTCAACGCATTCAGACTTTCCCTAACTGGTATGCCTTCAACCAAGGAAATAGTAGAGGAGAGTTAAATAGGCTCGATAAACAATATAAGCAAATTGGAAATGCTGTCCCTGTCTTTTTAGCCCGCGCTGTTGCGAAGTCGATCGCCCAATGGGCAGTTGAATATGTAAAAGAAAAAGATGATAATGAAGTTCAGATGAAACTCTTTATGTAAGGTAAGACAATGAAGTGTGAATACTGGGTTATTCTGAATGTGATTCGTATAGAAGAAAATCCAAAGGAAAAAAAGATATAATCGGCTACCAGGGATCTGTGATGTCCCATGTTTTTCATGTGTCAATATACTATTTACAGTCTTTATGATTTAGGACAAAGAATAAACAGAGTCCGAAACCTAAAAAAGGAGATCGAAATTTGATCTCCTTTTTTCTTTTAGTCGTAAATTTTAATATAATGTCCTTCTTCTGTCCATTTTTCGGTATATGCCACTTTAAAATCCTTTAATGCTTTCACTACATATTCGCCTACTTCTTCTGCACCAGAACCCGTCACGACCACTTCCATATGCTGATATAATTCCTGAATCACGTTTGCCAGGTCCTGAACCGTTCCGATGGTTTCGACTGTTTTCATAGGAAACCTCACTTTTTCTGATTTTCTCCTGTTATTTTAACATCAAATAGATAAGCGGAAAATATTTTTTGCTCAGCAACGAAGGAATTAATATCATTGATTGGTCAAAATCTTCCTTCAACTGATGCTCCCAAAGTCTTTTTAAATTCGACCCTTTTGGGCATAAAAAGAGTTTACTTCTTTATCTATATTCTTGTTTCTTTCCAGCTTCCCAACCAAGTACTCTATATTGCTTTTAACTATGCAAGTGTACAGAATAATTATGAAAAAAGTAAGAATCAATAAAAATAACGATTTTATATTTTTTTTATTGCAATATCTGGTTTGCTATTCAAACCTTTTACGTTTCTTCTAAACCTAATGCCCTTTCTCCAAAATTCCTTTGCAATTTTATCTTCCAATTTTGAAATAGACTTTATTGCCTTCATAGTTTTGGTTAGATATTCTTTGGAGATACGATCTGCCATTTAGATACACCAATGTATAATAATTTAAATATCCTTGTAATATGGTGAATCAAGTAAAACTACTGATTAAGGAATAATTTTTTTCTTGCCTAGTCCTATATTTTAAACAAAAATAATGAATTTAAAACAACAACTTACTGAAAAGTAAAGAATTGCCGTAAAACTATTTGTTATATAAAATAAATATGCTAAATGATTATTTTGATATTTAAATATATTTTTTTACGGGAGAAGGAAATTATTATGGTGAAATACCGGGCATACTTTGATATTCCAAATGATTTTAGACATCACTGCAAAGGAAGTTCACCTCAATTAACTGATATTTTAATTAAGGAAATTAAGGGAGCGAAAAAAGTTTTCATATCTTTTTTTCTATTCAATAACCCTGCAATCATAAATGAGTTGGAAAAAATAGTTAATAATGGAGGTACCGTAAAAATATATTCATTGCCTTTAAATGGGTACGATCAAAAAGCAAAAAAAATATATAATGATAATTACTCAGAGTCATTTTATTTCTCAAAACTCGATTATGCTCAAAAATATATCTATCCAAGAATAGAAAGTAACCCTAAAGATATTGAAATGAAAATTTTCCCACATACTTATGTTTGGTTCAAGCAAAAGTTCTCAAGAGGAAATGAATCTTACAGTCTTCATAATAAGTCCGTTCTTGCAGAGTTTGATGATTGTAATTATAAATGTATATCTTCCTCCTCTAATTTTGCGTTGGGAGACCCCCGTCATAGTGAAAATATGATGGTCGTTGAGGAATGCAAAAATACAACTGAAATGTTTAAAATGTATTTTGAACTTTTAGATAAAAATTCAGTAAATACAAGTAATTATTTTGATTGGTCAAAAAAGTATTATGATTTTCAGTATGTTGTAAAACCAATTGATATTAAGATAAATAATTTAAATTGTTATTTCACTGCACCATTTATAAAATATAACGGAGTTGGTAGCAACCATTTTGTTCAGTCAAAAATCATTGAATTTATTTTAAAAGCGAGGAGCAAAATATTTATTTGCGCTCAGCATTTTAGTGATGTAAATCCTTTCGATAAAAATGCCCGAAGTATCGTACGTTCTTTGGAGAAAGTAATAATTGATAACCCTGATATTGAAGTGAAGATACTAAAACAAACTAGACCAGAAAATCAAGCACAAGGAGCTCGGACACGAATAACTGAGGCTTTTTTTAATGATTTTCCAAACGTTGAGCAAAAATTTTGGTCCCCAGTGATACACGATAAATTTATTGTTGTTGATAATGAAGTATTAGTAACCACTGCGAATTTTACACCAACACAATATGCATGGTCAGTAGAACATCCAATGAAATATGAAATATATACACAGAATGGAAAAGAAACTAAAGTAGTCTACAATACTTTTTCTGAAATAAACAGCTTTCACATTATTGACGATTCAAATATTGCTGTATCTTATGAGGATCATTTTAAAATGCTTTGGGAGAAAGCGACATTAATTAAAAACTAAATTATTTATAACTAAAAAATGTAAGGTGATGTAGTATGAAAGAAATGCAGAGATTTGCGAAAGTGTATCAACAGCAAATGAATTGGGAAATAAATGAGGAAAACTATGAAAAAAGCAGAGCTTCATTATTAAATAATTACATGCTTCTAACAACAGAAGTGGCTGAAGTAGCCGAAGAACTTCGTAAAGGTTTTAACATTACAAATAAAAACATACAAAATGGAATGAATGATGAAGAAGCATTTAGAATTGCTAAAGAAGTTATTAAGCAAGATTTAGGAAAAGAATTTGCGGATTGCTTGGCATACATATGCAAAATTGCAAATTTCTTCGAAGTTGATTTGGAAGAAAGTTTTTATTCCAAGATGGAAGAGGTTAAAAACAGGGAAAATAAAGATATCCGGCTTCAAAAGCGCTAATAAGTACGATTCAAGGCTCAGCTGCAACTATAACTGTCTGTATATACATACGGCTTAAAACATTTACTATCTTTCTTTAATATTTCATCGCAAATAAAGTATTTTCCATTAATGAAATACCGTCGGAATGATGAATATGTTGAAAAAATTTTTTGAATTCGGCATAAAGTTCACATATTATGGCAATGCTATTAATAACACCTTTCGCTTCCTTTTTATCACTTTCCTTTTTCTTTTTGCATTCTGCCTTTCGGCAGGCTACATATCCGTTAAGGATATGATAAATAGGAGGTAAAATCAATGAACGTTTATCAAGAAGATTTTCGAAGAATGTTAAACCTTTTAGAGCAAGCAGTTAAAGGTGAGATCGAATGCCTAAAAGGAAAATCCGGACCTTATAATAAAGGTCTGATGCGCGG
Source organism: Neobacillus endophyticus (assembly GCF_013248975.1). Lineage (GTDB taxonomy): Bacteria > Bacillota > Bacilli > Bacillales > Cytobacillaceae > Neobacillus > Neobacillus endophyticus. The sequence goes on along the minus strand of NZ_JABRWH010000001.1, from coordinate 329,165 downwards.
TTATAAAGACGTTCTCGAAATGATTCATTTTACAAGAAAGAAAGCCAGCTAAGTCTTGGCTTTCTTTTTATCTTTCACCAAAATTACCTCAACAAAGAACGTTTGTTCGTGTATAATAATACCGAGGTGATTGCTATGGCGATACGTGACCGTGGTAAAATGAAATGGGTTGCGGCTTATATCCAACCCGAACAAGCAAAAATGCATCGGGATTTTTGGCATGATACTGAGCGGATAAAGAAGCCTATCATTGATGAACATGAGATTGAGGAGTTTGACTTGCGCATATCTTACTCGATGGAATACGGTCACAGGGTTAAGGCTACGATATGGGATGACGGATTTACTTACGACATTAGTGGACGAATTCATTATGTGGATCCTATTACGCATGTGCTACGCATTGAAGTAAAGCCTGGAAAGTTTGAATGCGTGGAATTCTCTAGTGTGGTCGGAATTAAGGTAATTAATTAGCCTGACATTATGCATAGCGTAAGCTTTACAGATAACTGCAATAATGAGGAAGAAACATAAGTTGCATTTTAAGTTAATACAAAACCATACAATTACATGTATTACATCCAGGATACAAGTTTGAGACACTAACTTGCCCTTTGGTACAAAGGAACGTCAATCATAAAGACGTTCCTTTTCTAATTTCATTAGTTATTTAATATACAAGTTTAGATGCCAACCTGATTATCAATTTGATTATTTCTTGGAAAAAATATCTTAAAATAGGACCCGTGTATTGTAATAACTGGAAGTTTTTTATGTTTTAGAGATCCTAAAAAGCATCTTATATGACAAATATTAATTAAATATTTAAATAAAGCATTTCAAGCCTGTATTTGTTAAACTCCATCAATATTTCCCTAATGGCGATTTTCACACATTTCGGGAGTTTCTTGTCATTGATAATTCTCGATTTAAAACTATCCGCTCCAAATATCCATGATTGGGATGGAATATCATAAATATCTAATGTAATACTAACGGACTTATTAGCATCTTCTTTTGCGCGAATTTTATATTTGAGTGTTCTTCCTTCCACGGTTTTTTCAACAATCTTCTCTGTCATTAAATTTTGCTCCGTCTATAAAGCTACTGATAATTAGCTTTGTTATTCATGTCAATATTTCCAAATCCTATTATTAAAGGAAAAAATAATGATGGATTTCTCCATGCTACATGTAGAGCCAGAGGTTTTGTTTCGCTTTTTACGCTATGCTTCTTTTTTATACTTTGTTATTAAAAACTCAACAAATTCCCGGATAGCGTTTACCGGGTTATTTTTGTTTGAATTTTGGTTAGATTTTTCAAGTACCCCAATGTTCATCAAAATATCACGATATTTGTTCATAGAGATATATAAAGAATTTAATTGTTCCAAATCCATATGGTCTAAATCACTTTTAATTGACTGAATCATATTCTCCTTTTCAATAACCTCATCCATTTCGAATAAATATCTTAACCGGTCTTTCTTTTCTAAAATTCCAAACCGAATGAGAACTTCCTCTGGATTTTCAATATCAAGAATATCCATTATTTTTCTCCCTACAGACACACTGGGTTGCTTTATATGCCCGACTTCAAGTTGTGCAATATAACTAGGGCTCATTTCAATTTTTTCAGCCAATTTACGCCCTGATAAGTTTTTTTCTTTTCTTTTTTGCTTCAACCAGCCACCGAAAAATTCCATTTAAAATCACTCCTTGACTCCAATATAGCAAATTTATTATCGGCTGTCATCGAAATAAATATACAAATCATATTTACAAATCAAAAATCAATTTATATAATTAGCTCATGATTCGATAATCAATATACACAAATCACAAATCGATTTAACAAAACTTTTTATGAGGTGGTAATAAATGAAATAGAACCATACAGCAGTTTGCTTAGTGTAAATAACATAACTAACAAAGAATCATTAGAAATTCAACGATTGTTTGTGAAGAAAAGGTCCAAACGGGAGGATTAGTTTATACGTATTGATATGAAGACTGTTCTTCAGGTCTAGGCATTTTTGAGCAAGAAGTAATGAAATCTTAGTTGCCGATGCAAAAATGGCAGTCTTAAAACCGTCATTTTTGCATCCATATCACGATCATCACATGACAAAGTTGATGTTCTTAAATTTTAAGGACTCATTGTTGATAATGGGTATTTAATTGCAATAGAAGAAGATTATGATTCTAGCCTGGATAAGGATGATATGAAATTTCTTTTGTATTCAATAATTAAAAAGAATGAGCAATTGCATTCAAGTAAAATCAAACCTTGATAATTTGCGAGTATTTTTCACGAAATATTAGGGATTCTTGATTTCACTAAACAACAAATCAATATATACATAACGAAATCATATAAAATTTGTTTATTTCGAAAAAACACATCTGGACAATCAGAAAGGGAATAGAAATAGGCTAGGGGGGATTGGGATGAAAAACAAAAAAATAGAATCAACCGAAGAAAAAGCAACCCAATCAATCGGAGAATTGGAACTTGGGGAGAGAATATATACGGTTTATGATTCAGATGAAAAAATCATTTTTAAAGACACATCTACAAAAGGAGTAAAAGTGGATTTTTCCTTTAGTAAAGATAAACAAAAGAATAAATTGGCGCGAGATGGATGGAAGCAGTTTTGGTCTGAAGTATATAAATAGATACCTCATTTTTTAGTGCATTTTGTGTTATAATTGGCGCAATTGATACAGGAGAAAAAAGGATGAGTGAGAATGAAGAAAAAGCGTGTATGGAATTTATACCGTGTGTCCTCAAAAAAGCAGGTCAGCACAGAGGATGACATACCAATGCAAAGAAACGCATGTTTAGAATTTATTCAGTCAAATCCTGACTGGGAATTAACAAATGAATTATATGAAAAAGGGCTTTCAGGTTGGAAATTGTCAGCAGATGATCGTGATGAGTTAGTGAAAATTCGAGAGGCAGCAGAAAATAAGCAATTTGATGTTTTGCTTGTTTTTATGTTTGATCGCTTGGGTCGACGAGAACAGGAAACTCCTTTCGTCGTTCAGTTTCTTGTTGAAAAGGGGATTGAAGTTTGGAGCGCAAAAGAAGGACAAGCTAGGATTGAGGACCATGCGGATATTCTGATTAATTTTATTAGGTTTTGGCAGGCATCCGGTGAGAGCAAGAAGATCTCCATCCGTTCGAGGGAAGCAAAGGAACAGCGCGCAAACAAAGGTGACTATCAAGGCGGACCTTCACCGTTTGGTTATAAATGTGTGGATACAGAAAAACCGCATTGGAAAGTAAAAGGGAAATTTATTAAAATAGAAGTTCCCGATGAGAATGAATCAGAAATTGTAAAACTGATTTTTGATTTATATGTGAACCGTCATTATGGGTACCGGAAAATTTGCGATTATTTGAATGAAAATGGGTTCAGAGGCAGAGATGGAAATTTGATTGGAATTAGCTCGATCCAGCGCTATTTATCCAATCCAGTATATATCGGAAGAAGAAAATACAAATCTTACCGAGGAAATGATGGAGATACAATGCCTTACAAAGAATCACTACGCATTATTCCGGATGAAATGTTTGAAAAAGCACAGGAAATTAAGGCAAAGAGAAGGGATGCCTTACACGACCAGGACAAGACAGGCATTCCACTTTCAGGAAAGCTGATGTTTTCAGGACTTGCTTTTTGTGAATGCTGTGGGAGTAGACTTTCAGCCAATTACATATACCGTGATTATAAAAAAACAAATGGTGATGTAGCCAGACGTGCCATTTATCGGTATCGTTGCCCTGTCAACAAAGGTGCGTTCGATCATGAGCAGAATATATGGGGTTCGGTAAAATACGATAAGATTATTATTTCTCATATTAAAGTAATCATGAGGAATATGGATATTTCCGTTTTTATCGAACGGTCCATTGATGGAAAAAAGAAGCATGTTAAAACGAAAGAAATAGCACTCAATAATCTTCAAAAAGAAGCAGATAAATATCTAAAGCAGCTTTCTAAGTTGAATGAAGAAATCGCCAAATCACTCCTTGGTGATAGCCAGTTTACACCTGACCAATTGTCAGCTGCAATCAGTTCAATAAATGAAAAAATAAATACAATAAATGAATCCATTGACAAGTTAGAAAAAGAATTGGAAAGCGAAAAAGAGAATTATACAGAAGTGCGGAATATGGCAGAGGAATTAAAAAATTGGGAAAAGAAATTTGACGGAGCGGATAATGATTTAAAAAAAGTCATGCTTTCGCGAGTTATTCATAAAGTGTATTTTGGGAAAGATAGAGTAAATGTGGAATTTAATGATTACATTGAAGATGTGTTAAAATTGATAAATGATGAACGGGAGAAGCTTTGATTTTTCAAGCTTCTTTTCTTTATCTTGTAGTGCATATTGTAGCCTGATGCGAAGGCGTTTGCAATATTGGCAAAATCAATATTCTGAATAAGCTTCAAATCCTTGTGAGGATCGATCCCATGCTTTTTCAGCACATATTCTCCGACCATTTGCGGCATGCCGCCTTTACGCTGGCCTAGGAAGGTTGTGCCCTTTAATTGATCCCATGTGAAGTTATTGATTTTTTTCCTGGAAACGAGGAATGTTCCGTCCGTTTGAGTCAATTGCGCAAAATTGATTGCGGGGTCATTTGATCCCTGTGCATATACGTAAATAGATGTCTCAGAACCGACAAGTGCGACATCGGCGGCTCCTGAGATAAGTGCCGTCATGGTTTTATCTCCGCCAGGCACAGTTGTCAATGTAATGTTCAAGCCCTCATCTTTAAAAAATCCTTTGGATATGGCAATATATTCAGGAGCGTAAAAAAGTGACCGGGTCACTTCGGCAATCCGTACTTTTTCCAGTTTCTTTGGTGGCGGTGCTGTTGTTTTTGAACTATTATTACATGCTGCAAGAGAAAACATCAGTATAGTGACGAGAAGAACGGAGAAACTGAATTTTAACCATTTTTTCATGATAAAACCCCCTTATTTGAAAAGTTCTGGGCTGTTTGCCTAGAATATCGTATGAATCTGAAGTAAATGTGTGAAAGCCCAGTTCTAAAATTTTAGTAAAAGGATCGAACTAGATGATGGAATATAATGGTGAAATTGTGGAAATCCAACGTTTTCCTTCGCCCAATCCAAATGTGGAATTGAAAATTATTACGTACCTTTCTGGAGGGCTTAGGGTAAAGGGGATGTTGGCCGAACCAAAATTTACTAAGGTGTGCGACGGATTTCTTTATTTACGCGGCGGAATAAAAAACGTCGGGAAAGTCAGACCGGCAAGAATTGCCCAATTTGCCCAAGAAGGATTTATTGTGTTTGCTCCGTTTTATCGCGGAAATCAGGGCGGGGAAGGGAATGAAGACTTTGCGGGCGATGATAGAATGGATGCGTTCTCGGCCTTTTTATTATTAAAATCGCTCCCCGATGTGGAAAAAGTCCATGTTATGGGCTTTTCGAGAGGAGGCGTGATGGCTTTGCTGACGGGAATTCAATTTCCAGAAGCAGCATCGGTTGTCACTTGGGGCGGAGTATCAGATATGTCGTTGACGTATATGGAACGTAAAGATTTACGGAGAATGATGAAGCGGGTTATTGGTGGTACTCCAGGAAAATTTCCAGAGCGGTATCAATTTCGAACCCCGTTATATGAATTGGACACGCTTGAAGCTTCTGTATTGATTATCCATGGGGTGAAGGACCATAATGTTTCTATCGAGCATGCATACCGGCTTGAAAGAAGACTGAAAGCCTTGGACAAACAGGTGGAAAGCTGGTATTTTGAGGAATTCACTCACTATTTTCCTCCTGTTGTAAACCGAAAAGTTGTGTCAGATTTAACGAAGTGGATGAAAAATCATCATCAAAAATGATAAAATAAAGTTATTAAGAGTAGAGGAGCGGATTTGAATGGGAATGCCCCTTGAATTAAATACACTAATTGTCACAAAGGGAAGAGAATTGAGGGTGGAGGAAAATTTGTTTGTTTTGGAAAAGGAAGGATACAGACTCTATCCAATTGATATTCCAGTTGAAGTGAAAAAAACGTTAGATAGTGATACGAACGGTACAGCGGTGATAAAAAAAGTAGAGTGGCAAAATTCACTCACCACCATTACGTATCAATTAATATCGTTAAATTCTACAAACTAAGCAGGTTAAATGATCCCTGCTTTTTCTTTTTTGCTTTTTAACAATAAAATTTGGAGTAATATGACAAACAACAACAAAGCTAGTCCCTTATAACAGGAACTAGCTTTTGGTTTTTAAGCGACTGGACCGCCTTTTAAAATGATATCTTCGGAAATGTTTGTAAACTTTTTGAAGTTTTCACGGAATTTAGCCGCTAATTCTTTTGCTTTATTTTCATATGCTATTTGGTCTGCCCATGTTTTATTAGGCTGAAGTACTTCATCAGGCACACCGGCAATATGAAGCGGGATATTTAAGCCGAAAATTTCGTCTTTTACTGTTTCAACGTTGTTCAGTTCGCCTTCAAGAGCAGATTGAACCATGGCTCTCGTGTAGGCTAGCTTCATTCGGCTGCCTACGCCGTATTCTCCGCCAGTCCAGCCTGTGTTTACAAGAAAAACATTCACATTGTGCTCTAATATTTTTTCCCCTAGCATTTCAGCATAACGAGTTGCTGGAAGGGGTAAGAACGGTGCTCCAAAGCATGTGGAGAATGTAGCCTCAGGCGAAGTAACGCCACGTTCTGTCCCTGCAAGCTTGGATGTGTAACCGCTTAGGAAATGATACATCGCCTGCTCTTTGGTTAATTTTGCGATTGGAGGCAGTACCCCAAAGGCATCAGCAGTCAAGAACACAATCGTATGCGGATGTCCGGCAACGCTTGGCAGTACGATATTTTCAATTGCATCGATCGGATATGCAGCTCTGGTGTTTTCTGTGAGCGATCCGTCGTCGTAATCTGCAACACGTGTTTCAGGATTAATGATGACATTTTCCAAAACCGTTCCGAAACGGATGGCATCATAGATTTGTGGTTCTTTTTCACGGGATAGGTTGATACATTTCGCATAGCAGCCGCCCTCAATATTAAACACTCCGTTTGATGACCATCCATGCTCATCATCACCAATTAGTTTACGATTTGGATCAGCTGATAATGTCGTTTTTCCTGTTCCTGATAAACCAAAGAATAAGGCAACATCACCTTCATTTCCTACATTGGCTGAACAGTGCATGGAGAAAATTTGGTTTTCAGGCAGTAAATAATTCATCACGGAGAAAATGGATTTTTTCATTTCACCAGCATATTCGGTACCGCCAATTAAGACGATTTTACGCTCAAATGATATGATAATAAAAGTTTCAGAATTAGTACCATCAACTGCGGGATTCGCTTTAAAATGCGGCGCACTGATGACTGTGAATTCTGACTCATGATTTACTAACTCTTCTTCAGTCGAACGTATGAAAAGCTGATGGACAAATAAATTATGCCAGGCTAATTCATTTATGACTTGAATGGATAATCTTGATTTTTTGTCAGCACCTGCAAATCCTTTAAAAACAAAGAGTTCATCTTTTTGTCTTAAATAATCGACCACTTTATGATAAAGATTGGTGAATTTCTCTTCAGAAATCTGTTGATTTGAAGTCCATGCAATTTTGTCTTTTGTTGATTCCTCAACAACGATATATTTATCTTTAGGAGAACGACCTGTATATTTTCCTGTTTCCGCACGCACAGCGCCTGTAGATGTTAACGTTCCTTCGTTACGCATTAAAATCTTTTCAACTAACTGGGGAACGGATAATTGTACTTGAAGATTATTTCCTTTTAGTAATTGTTTTACATCAGTTGGAATGTGAACAGAATTCATTTTCCTGAAACCATCCTTTTCAATTTATTTAACGTTGAAATTAGTATAACACATTAAAATAAATAGTCTATACTAATAAATGAAATTATCATTTTTTTTCATGCTTTATTGGTTATTAGGAAAAAAGTAATGGATTAATTCAGATAAAGATGATAACACCTCTAAATTTCATAAAAAAATTGATTGACATTGTTTATCATAGTACGTTATGATTTTACCTTGAACGGATACTCTCTTATCCCGAGCTGGTGGAGGGACAGGCCCAATGAAACCCAGCAACCTGCCTACGAATACATGATCCTGTTATATTTACAGAATCCTTTCGTGCAAAGGTGCTAAACCTGATGCAAGGCTTGACCTTGAACGATAAGAGTGAAAGGCGCGGAAACAGTATGCTTTCAACCTTTCCTCATAATGGAAAGGTTTTTTGTTTTTTGTGCAAAATCATTTTGAATTTTTAATGGGGATTATTGTTTCTCATCAATAAATTGTCCATTTTTACTTCATACTACTAAGGGAATGAGTTCCGTTTCAACCCGAGGTTAAACGGCAAGGTCCATCAAAAACCAAATCAAATAACCTCACTTATTTCATTAATATAGGAGGAATTCAGATTGTCAACAAAACGTCGTTTGTTCACTTCTGAATCAGTAACTGAAGGTCATCCGGATAAAATCTGTGACCAAATTTCTGATTCCATTTTAGATGCTATTTTAGAAAAAGATCCTAATGCCCGTGTTGCTGCTGAAACTTCAGTTACAACAGGGTTAGTCCTCGTAGCAGGTGAAATTACCACTTCTACATATGTAGATATTCCAAAAATTGTCCGTGAAACAATTAAAGGGATTGGTTACAATCGTGCAAAATACGGATTTGACTCTGAAACTTGTGCTGTTTTAACATCTATTGACGAACAATCTCCTGACATTGCTATGGGTGTCAACCAAGCTCTTGAAGCCCGTGAAGGTCAAATGTCTGACGAAGAGATTGAAGCAATTGGAGCGGGGGACCAAGGATTAATGTTTGGTTTCGCATGTAATGAAACGAAAGAGTTAATGCCTCTTCCGATTTCACTTGCCCATAAGCTATCCCGTCGTTTAACTGAAGTGCGAAAAGAAGAAATTCTTCCTTACTTGCGTCCAGATGGAAAAACTCAGGTAACTGTTGAGTACGATGAGAATGACAAACCTGTACGCATTGATACAATTGTTATTTCTACTCAGCACCATCCGGAAATTACACTGGAGCAAATTCAACGCAATGTTAAGGAATATGTAATCAATCCAGTTGTTCCAAAAGAACTAATCGATGAAAATACAAAATATTTCATTAACCCGACTGGCCGTTTCGTTATTGGCGGACCACAAGGAGATGCTGGCTTAACAGGCCGTAAAATTATTGTTGACACTTATGGTGGTTATGCACGCCATGGCGGCGGTGCCTTCTCTGGTAAGGATCCGACGAAAGTTGACCGCTCTGCAGCTTATGCAGCTCGCTACGTGGCAAAGAATATAGTTGCAGCCGGCCTTGCTGAGAAATGTGAAGTTCAGCTTGCATATGCAATTGGTGTTGCAAGACCAGTTTCCATTTCTGTCGATACTTTCGGTACTGGAAGAGTAAGCGAAGATTTATTAGTTGAGTTAGTAGAGAAAAACTTCGACCTTCGCCCTGCAGGAATTATTAAAATGTTGGATTTAAGACGTCCAATCTACAAACAAACAGCTGCCTATGGTCATTTTGGCCGTGTAGATGTGGATCTTCCTTGGGAACGCACAGATAAAGCTGAAACTCTAAAAGAACAAGCAAATATTTAATAAAGGGTATGTTAAAGAACGTTGTTAATTATTCACACGGGGATTCGAGTGAAAATTTACAGCCTAATTAACAGAGACTTCATAAAAAGTGGGAGTTACATATCATTGTAACTCCCATTTTTGTCTTTTCGTCTATTTCTATGTTCAGGTTTTGCATGATTAGAATAAAATGTTTAAGTGGGACATTAGAAGTAAAAAATGGGGATACGATAAAATTTCCTATTGTTCACAGTGCCATTTTCAATAAAAAGTGTTAGTATTAAATAGTATGTTTTTTTGAAATGGCCCTTATTGGGTGATATTGAATGGAGTAGGTGAAGTACATAATGTGTGGCTTTATTGGATGTGTACACGACAAACCACAGGATTATCGTGATGATCAAAAACAACTTTTTAAAAATATGAACGATATCATTACCCACCGCGGCCCGGATGATGATGGTTATTATTTTGATGAGCATATTCAATTCGGCTTCCGCCGTTTAAGTATTATTGATATTGAATCCGGCCATCAGCCGCTGACATATGAAAATGAGCGTTATTGGATTATTTTTAACGGTGAGATCTATAACTATGTTGAGCTGCGCGAAGAATTGATTAAGGATGGTCTTACATTTGCAACAAGCTCTGATACGGAAGTTATCATTGCTCTATACAGCCACATGAAGGAAAAGGCTGTGGAAAAACTCCGCGGAATGTTTGCCTTTGTCATTTGGGATAAGCAGGAACAATCACTATATGGTGCAAGGGATCCATTTGGCATTAAGCCGTTCTTTTATTTGGAAGATGATAAAAGAACCTTTTTTGCTTCCGAGAAAAAGAGCATCCTACTGGCACTTGAAAACGATGTGCTTGACTATGATGCCTTACAGCATTATTTAACCTATCAGTTTGTTCCGGAGCCTGATACTTTATCAGCAGGCATTAAAAAACTGGAGCCAGGGCATTATTTTACAAAAAAAGCCGGCTCAAAAATGGAATTTAAACGTTATTGGAAAGCAAGCTTTAAACCGGTGCATAAATCGGAAGCTGATTTCATTAAAGAAATTCGCGATGTAATGTTTGATTCCGTTGAAAAACATATGCGCAGTGATGTTCCGGTTGGTTCTTTCTTATCTGGTGGTATTGATTCATCTATTATTGCGTCGATTGCCAAAGAATTTCACCCTTCCATTAAAACATTCTCTGTTGGTTTTAAAACTGAAGGCTTCAGTGAGATTGATGTAGCTAAAGAAACTGCGGAAAAGCTGGGTGTTGAAAACATCAGCTACATCATTACTCCTGAAGAATATATGAATGAAGTTCCGAAAATCATGTGGCATATGGATGACCCACTTGCAGATCCTGCTTGTGTTCCGTTATATTTTGTTGCACGAGAAGCTAGAAAGCATGTAACAGTCGTACTGTCCGGTGAAGGGGCAGATGAGTTGTTCGGCGGTTATAATATTTACCGGGAACCGCAGGATTTGGAAGTGTTCAATAGAATTCCTCGCATCGGCAAAGTGCTGTTAAAAGGCATTGCCAATATGATGCCGGAGGGAACACGAGGCAAAAGCTTCATTGAACGCGGTGTTACACCGATGGAAGAACGTTATATCGGTAATGCCAAGATGTTTGCGGAAGAAGAAAAACGTGACTTGTTAAATGTCTACCGTGAAGGACTTAACTATACGGATATTACGAAACCGCTCTATGAGGAATCAAGAGGTTATGATCCTGTTGACCGGATGCAATATATTGATATTCATACTTGGATGCGTGGAGACATTTTGTTAAAAGCGGATCGCGTGACGATGGCTCATTCCTTGGAATTGCGTGTCCCGTTCCTTGATAAAGAAGTGTTTAACGTTGCATCCAAAATTCCAACCAGCTTGAAAACCGCAAATGGTACAACAAAATACGTACTTAGAAAAGCGGCAGAAGGGGTTGTTCCTGACCATGTTCTTACTCGGAAGAAACTTGGCTTCCCTGTTCCAATTCGCCACTGGTTAAAAGCTGAAATGAATGAATGGGCAAAAACGATTATTCGTGAAAGCAATACAGAACATTTGATTAACAAATCCTACCTATTAAAGCTGTTAGATGATCATTGCCTTGGCAAAGCGGATAACAGCCGGAAAATTTGGACAGTGTTGATGTTTATGGTATGGCACCAGGTATTTGTGGAAAAGGTTTATTCATTTCAAACTGAAGAAAAAATGTTTGCAGCAGCCAAGCAATAAAACAACAAAGACACCCAATACTATTTTTGGGTGTCTTTGTTGTTTTGCAATGATTTATAAAATTGTCCTTTTTCAACATACTCATTATAAATTCTAGTCATGTCTTTTTTATCTTCTTCTGTTAATTCCCTAATAACTTTAGCGGGTCTACCAAATGCTAATGTATTAGGAGGGATTTTTTTACCCTGTGGCACAAGGCTTCCTGCTCCAATAAATGCACCTTCACCAATTTCAGCTTGATCGAGAATAATGGAACCCATTCCAATTAATGCCCGTTTCCTAATGATACAACTATGAAGGATGACTTGATGGCCAATTGTTACCTCATCCTCCAAAATTAGTGGGTTATTAGGACTTTGGTGTAAGATAGAATTGTCCTGGATATTAACTCGTTTGCCAATTTTTGTAGGTGCGACGTCTCCTCGGATGACGGTATTAAACCAGATGCTTGATTCTTCGCCAATTTCAACGTCGCCGGTAATGGTTACATAGTCGGCAATAAATGCAGATTCTGCAATAGAAGGGTATTTATTTTTATAGGGATAAATCATATTCTGGACTCCTTTACATCATAATAGTATTATTTTAGCGGAAAGTTTATTTCATTATCAAAAAGTTTAACTCAGTTCTGTATGGAAGCAAACTTCTATAAGGGATTTTTTTATCCTTTATGGTAAAATGATCTTTTAAACATGAGCATTGGCAGCTGTATTTTTTTTCTAGGAGGAAGCAAGATGTGGAAGTGGGAAGCAGAAGGAGATGCGAAAGCAGTCATTGTGATGGTTCATGGGGCAATGGAACACCATCGCAGATACGGCTGGCTGATCGAAATGTGGCGTTCATCCGGCTTTCATGTCGTAATGGGTGACCTCCCTGGCCAGGGCATGACAACAAGATCCAACAGAGGTCATATTGATTCTTTTGATGAATACATATTTGAAGTAAAAGATTGGATTCAAGCAGCCTACCGGTATGAATTGCCTGTATTTTTACTTGGTCATAGTATGGGGGGGCTGATTTCCATCCGTATGATGCAAGAGCAAAGGTTAAATATTGCAGGAGTGATCCTTTCATCTCCTTGTTTAGGGTTAATTCATACACCTTCAAAGATTTCAGAGTTTCTTTCATATGGATTAAATGTTATTTTCCCAACCCTTAGGATGGATTCTGGACTAACGATTCAAATGGCAACGAGAAATCAAGATGTAATAGAAGCAGATTCGAATGATACACTATACGTGACAAAAGTTTCTGTCAGGTGGTACCGTGAACTTGCCGGGGCAATGAAGGAGGCTTTCCTTAACCTTGGAAAAACACAGGATATCCCTTTGCTTGTCATGCAAGGCGGCGATGATAAAATTGTCAATAAAGTACCTGTTAAGGAATGGTTTAACCATGTGCCATTATCTGAGAAAAGGTTCAAGGAATGGCCGAAATGTTATCATGAAATTTTTAATGAACCTGAGCGGGAAGAAGTCTTTGAATATGCAAAAGACTTTGTGCTCAGCCAATTGAAAGCCATTGGTTATATTGTTTAGGGCAGAAATTTTATAGAAAGGTTGTCGTTTTCCATGATGCCTATCACCCTTATGTCAAGGGTCTATCGTAAAATATTGCCGGCGGTTCATCACGAATTGGCTTATTGGAAAAGCCGAGCAGAAAAAATACCCAATCCCGAGCTCAGAAAACAGGCCCTCGCTAGTATTGAGCATAAAACATTTCATTGCGAGGGAGGAGCCATCCTTGCCCTGACTGCACAGGAGCATTATCAAAAAGCCATAAAATTTATTGTTGCTTATCAAACAATCAGCGACTACCTTGACAATCTTTGCGATCGAAGTACGTCTCTTGATCCGGATGATTTCGCCGCAATCCATGAAGCCATGTCAGATGCTCTTGTTCTGGATGCTGAAGAAAAAAACTATTACCGGTTGCGTGAAGACCAAAATGATGGTCAGTATTTACATGATTTATCAGAAACGTGCCGCTCCGTTTTACGGGATTTGGAACATTATGATTTAATAAAAAATTACTTACTTGAGCTTTGTGAGTATTATTGTAATTTGCAGATACATAAACATGTGAAACACGAAGAGCGGGTTCCGCGTCTGGAACAATGGTTTCAACGCTATCAGAGCAGACTGCCTGATATGGAATGGTATGAATTTTCCGCCTGTTCCGGCTCCACTCTCGGAATTTTTTGCCTTATTTCATATGCGTTTCGCAAGGATTTCAAAGAAACAGATGCAGCCAATATTCGTAATGGCTATTTTCCTTATATCCAAGGCTTACATATCCTGTTAGATTATTTTATTGATCAAGAGGAGGACTTAGCTGGAGGTGACTTGAACTTCTGCGCCTATTATCAAAATCAGGAAGTACTATTTGACAGGCTTAAACATTTTGTTATAGAAGCAGATCGTCATACGGAATGCCTTCCGCATAAAAGATTCCATCAGCTTATTAATCGCGGGCTCTTGGGAATTTACTTATCTGATTCAAAAGTAAGAAAACAGAAAGAAGTCCGGAAGCTAGCGAAAAAAATTATCAAGTCAGGCGGCTGGATCAGTTATTTCTTTTATTTTAATGGGTTGGCCTATCGGTCACTGCAAAAATCTGTCCCAGTGTTTGTGACGAGACTAATGACAAAATAAAAAACCAGGTTGGATGTGCCGTTGACTATTACTTCGTCATCAGCGCATCATGCCTGGTTTTATCTTTTTTCAATTGCGACAATAAACGGAGGATTATTTTGCTGGTTAAGGAATTGATATTTCAAGACATGGGCGGTTTTCTGGTCTAATTGTTGGCAATAGTCCATTAATGTGTCTCTTTCCCTGGCTCCGCCTTCGTGGCCATGATAAATGACAAGAACAATAATTCCTTCAGGGGCCATAATAGCAAGGAGCTTTTCAATCGCAGCAATGGTTGTTTCAGGACGAGTAATAATGGTTTTGTCACTGCCAGGCAAGTATCCTAAGTTAAATATGGCTCCAGTTACTAAACCATGATGTTTCTCTGGAATGAGTTCGGCAAGTTGTTCATGCCCACTATGAAAAAGTTTTGCACGCTTCATTAAACCGTTTTGATTTAACCGATCTTTTGTTGCCGCGATCGCCTGCTCCTGAACATCAAAACCGTACACCCTGCCAGTTTCGCCAACCAGTGAAACAAGGAATAATGTGTCATATCCGTTGCCAACTGTTGCATCTACTACGATGTCACCCGGTTTTACGGCTTTTTGGAGCAGCGTTTTTGTAAAAGTTAGAACCCTCTCGATTTTCATTCCTTATCATCCTGTGTCTTTTTAAAAAATTTCCCTTGCCAACTGTCTCTTCGTTTCAGCTCCGCATCTATGGAATTCAACACTTCCCATTTGTTTACGCTCCACATAGGTCCAATCATTAGGTCGATCGGGCCATCACCTGTAATCCGGTGAACAATCATTTCCGGAGGTATTATTTCCAGTTGGTCGCATACTAGATTTACATAGTCTTCTTGAGATAGGAAAGATACCATACCTTTTTCATATTGCTTCACCATTGGCGTCCCTTTTAAAAGATGGAGCAGGTGAATTTTAATGCCTTGGACATCCAGTTTAGCTACTTCACGAACTGTGTCCATCATCATGTCATGCGTTTCAAGCGGAAGACCATTGATGATGTGGGAGCAGATGCGGATGCCATGTTTTCTTAGTTTGTTTACTCCATCAACATAACATTGGAAGTCATGTGCCCGGTTGATTAGCTGCCCAGTTTGCTCATGAGCGGTCTGTAATCCGAGCTCAACCCATAAATACGTTCTTTCGTTTAATTCCGCCAAATATTCTACAACATCATCCGGCAGGCAATCTGGGCGGGTGGCAATCGATAAGCCCACGACATCTTCCTGTTTTAAAACTGTCTCGTATTTTTCACGAAGAACCTCTACAGGTGCATGCGTATTGGTGAATGCTTGAAAATAGGCCATATATTTGCCGTCTTTCCATTTTGTGTGCATCTTCTCTTTAATAGTTTGGAATTGCAGTTCTAATGATTCAGCCCTGTTTCCGGCAAAATCTCCAGAGCCTGCAGCACTGCAGAATGTACAGCCGCCATGGGCAACAGTACCGTCGCGATTTGGACAATCAAATCCGCCATCCAATGCAATTTTAAATACCTTATGACCGAATTGCTGGCGAAGGTGATAATTCCATGTATGATAACGTTTGGTATCTGATGCATAGGGAAAAGGTTTTGTTTGAAGCATGTATAAAATCCCCTCTTGATTTTTAAAATTATGCATAAGATTTATTTTAACATGAACAATTCGTCCTATCCAAATGTAATTGTTACATGCAAATTTCCCGATAATTGTTAATTTGTTCGAGTTATAGGAAAGAAAAAGGGGAACACAATAAGAAGTGAAGCGGTGTGCTTCAATGAAAGTGCCACATTTGAAGGAGGTTAACAGATGGCTACTCGCGCTTCCATGGATAATTTAACACAACAGGTTGAGGATACGATTCGCTATGCCGAAGACCAATATAAACAAAGCAGCCTTCAGGAGCAATATAATAATGATAATTATCAAGAGGCATTGCAGCAGCTTGAGCAAACCTATCAGGATATCTGCAAAATGGCGCATAGTGCAAATGGTCAGCAGCGGGAAGAGCTTCACAGAATGCGGCTTCAGATTCAGCAGCTCCAAAATAACATGATTTTACAAGGGAGCAGAGGAGGAGAACAGTTTTGAAAAAACGTTCGAAGCAGCAAAATCCTGAACAAAAAACCCGGAATGGAATCAATAGTCAAGACCTCGAACTTGGAAAAGATGTGGATCTTGTTAAGCAGTCGAAGAAACAATATGAAAAATCAGGCGGCCAGCCGGTAAAATCCAAATTTCATCAAGAAAAAGATCAATCATCCTAAATATGGCATAAATCTCTCAACGGTTTGTTGGGGGATTTTTTCTTTTTGCCAGCATGATTTTAGCCTAATCGAAGTAATACTTTATTATCTTAAAAGGGATTGCGCATTCAATCAAAAAAGAATAAAATTAGGGAGCCGAAATAATAATTTTTCATAAAGGAGCGTTTTTCATGCCACGTGCCTTATGGCTATTGATTTTTGGGATGGCAGTGAATACAATTGGCTCTTCTTTTTTATGGCCTTTAAACACGATCTATATTCACGATCATTTAGGAAAATCATTATCAATTGCAGGAATTGTTTTAATGTTAAATTCTGCTTCTAACGTTATAGGAAATCTATATGGCGGGCATTTATTTGATAAAATCGGTGGTTACAAATCCATTTTATTAGGGATCAGCATTGCTCTTTTAGCACTGATTGGTCTATCAATTTGGAATGTTTGGCCGGAATATGTTGTTTTTCTTACTATTGTCGGATTTGGAACTGGAATCATTTTTCCCTCCATGTATGCAATGGCGGGCTCGGTTTGGAAAGAAGGCGGTCGTAAAGCCTTTAATGCGCTGTATGTTGCTCAAAACATCGGAGTGGCAGTTGGTTCGGCCCTTGGTGGGATTGTGGCCAATTATTCATTTCAACTGATATTTTTTGCAAATACGATCATGTATTTCCTTTTCATGCTGATCGCTGTTTTTGGTTACAAGGGAATATCCAATATTACCAAAAAGGGAAAACAGGAGGAGCAAAAGGAAGCGGTTAATAATAACAATGTTAACCTTAAGGCGTTACTTATTTTATGCTTAGGGTATTTGCTCTGCTGGGTAGCTTATAATCAATGGACAACGACAATAGCATCCTATACCCAGGAAATTCATATTTCATTAAAGCAATATAGCTTGCTTTGGACAATTAACGGGGCCCTTATCGTGCTGGGACAGCCATTGTTAAATATCGTTCTGAAGTACCTGAAGTCTTCCCTTAAGATACAAATGCTCATAGGAATCGGCATTTTTATCGTTTCTTTTATTATTGCGGCAAAGGCAGGAACATTCACTGGATTCCTCGCCGCCATGGTGATTCTGACAATTGGCGAAATGTTTATTTGGCCGGCAGTCCCAACCGTGGCCTTCAGCCTTGCGCCAAAAGGAAAAGAAGGAATATACCAGGGCATTGTCAACAGCACCGGTACAGGTGGCAGAATGATCGGCCCAGTACTAGGTGGCATCATTGCAGACCTCTACGGCATGCCAACCCTCTTCACCATACTAATTGGCCTGTTCATAGCAGCCATCATCACAACCCTGACATATGACCGTGTTTTGAAGAAGAAAACTGTGGTGTCAGGCACCGTCCGTGGACAAATGTAGGGATTTGTCCACTCCACGTGGACTGTTATAAAAAGGGTAGTTGAGTATAGCTTTGCTGCCTTTTTTAGGTTTATTAGGCTGGATTTTTGTCAAGTATGAAATTAGGCTTAAGTTTGCTTGCATCTTGTTTGAAAATTTACTACAATTGTATTTAACTTGTTATTTTATATTGGAATGACAGTGATTAGGAGTAGTAGTGGTTCATACCCGATTGTAGAGAGTTGGCGGCTGGTGCAAGTCAACCGGGCAGATCATGAACTCGCCTTTGAGTTGCAAACATGAAATGTAAGTAGTGTTTGCCGTTCACCGCGTTAAGGTTGAATGAAGCGAGTGCATTTTGCACTAATGTGGGTGGTACCGCGGGAAGATACATACAATCCTCTCGTCCCTGTTTGGGATGAGGGGTTTTTATTTATTCACAGGAGGAAAGAAAGATGAGTTTCGATCATCAGCAAATTGAAAAAAAGTGGCAAAAAAAATGGGAAGAAGAAAAAACATTTAAAACAAGCGAGGAATATGAGAAAAGAAAATTCTATGCCCTTGATATGTTTCCATATCCATCTGGCGCAGGGCTCCACGTTGGCCATCCAGAGGGGTATACGGCAACTGATATTCTTGCCCGCTTAAAGCGGATGCAGGGATATAATGTACTGCACCCAATGGGCTGGGATGCGTTTGGTCTTCCAGCAGAACAATATGCTTTAGACACTGGTAATGACCCTGCAGAATTTACAACAAAAAATATTAATACCTTCCGTAACCAAATTAAAGCACTTGGTTTTTCCTATGACTGGGATCGGGAAGTTAACACGACAGATCCTGAATATTATAAATGGACACAATGGATTTTCTTAAAGCTGTGGGAAAAGGGCCTTGCCTATATCGACGAAGTTCCAGTTAACTGGTGTCCTGCACTTGGAACTGTCCTCGCAAATGAAGAGGTTATTGACGGTAAAAGTGAGCGGGGTGGACATCCCGTGGAACGCCGTCCAATGAGACAATGGATGCTGAAAATTACTGCTTATGCTGATCGCCTGCTCGAAGATCTTGAGGAACTAGATTGGCCGGAAAGCTTAAAAGAAATGCAGCGCAACTGGATTGGACGTTCGGAAGGTGCTGAAGTTACGTTCCAAATAGTTGATCATGATCATACCTTTACCGTTTTCACAACCCGTCCGGATACATTATTTGGTGCAACCTATGCTGTCCTGGCTCCGGAGCATACATTAGTTGAAAAGATTACAACTCCAGAACAACAGGCGGAAGTTTCAGCTTATCTAGAAGAAGTAAAAAGGAAAAGCGATCTGGAGCGTACGGATCTTGCGAAAGACAAAACAGGAGTATTTACAGGAGCCTATGCGATAAATCCAGCAAATGGCGAGAAAATGCCAATCTGGATCGCGGACTATGTATTGGTCAGCTATGGAACGGGAGCAATTATGGCAGTTCCGGCGCACGATGAGCGCGACTATGAGTTTGCCCGCAAATTTGAATTGCCAATAAAAGAAGTTGTGGCTGGCGGAAATATTGAGCAAGAAGCATACAGCGGTGAAGGCGAACATATCAATTCTGATTTCTTAAATGGATTAAACAAAACCGATGCGACTCAAAAAATGATTTCCTGGCTTGAAGAAAAAGGAATTGGCACTAAAAAAGTGACCTATCGCCTCCGTGATTGGTTGTTCAGCCGTCAGCGTTATTGGGGTGAACCAATTCCGATCATTCACTGGGAAGATGGTACAATGACAGCTGTTCCTGAAGACCAACTGCCATTAACATTACCGAAGACAACTGAAATCAAGCCATCTGGAACAGGTGAATCACCGCTGGCTAATATCGAAGATTGGGTGAATGTTGTTGATCCCCAAACAGGAAAAAAAGGCCGCCGTGAAACAAATACAATGCCTCAATGGGCTGGCAGCTGCTGGTATTACCTACGGTATATTGATCCGAAAAATGATCAAGCCTTAGCTGCAGAAGAGAAATTAAATCACTGGCTTCCTGTTGATATTTATATAGGCGGAGCAGAACATGCTGTACTTCACTTGTTATATGCCCGCTTCTGGCATAAATTTTTATATGACCTAGGTGTGGTTCCGACGAAAGAACCATTCCAAAAGCTGTTCAACCAAGGAATGATCCTAGGTGAAAATAATGAAAAAATGAGTAAATCAAAAGGGAATGTCGTAAATCCGGATGATATTGTAAACAGCCATGGCGCTGATACACTCCGTCTTTATGAAATGTTTATGGGACCATTAGATGCATCTATTGCCTGGTCAACAAATGGATTAGACGGCTCCCGTCGCTTCCTTGATCGTATCTGGCGTTTGCTGGTAGAGGAAAATGGCGAATTGAACCCTAAAATTCAGCCAAATGAAGAATCTTCGAATTTGGAAAAGGTATATCATCAAACAGTGAAAAAGGTAACCGAGGATTACGAGGGGTTACGATTCAACACGGCGATTTCGCAAATGATGGTATTTATTAACGAGGCATATAAAGCAACTGTTCTTCCGAAAAATTATATGGAGGGCTTTGTAAAATTGCTTTCGCCAGTTTGCCCGCATATTACGGAAGAACTATGGGAAAAACTTGACCATAGCGATACAATATCTTATGAAGCATGGCCGGCATATGATGAATCAAAGCTTGTGGATGATGAAGTGGAAATTGTTATCCAAGTGAATGGCAAGGTAAAAGCGAAGCTTATGGTGCCAACCGCTGCGACAAAAGAAGCATTAGAAGGAATCGCGATGGACGATGACAGAGTAAAAGAACAAATCGAAGGAAAAACCATTCGCAAAGTTATTACCGTTCCAGGTAAACTAGTCAATATTGTTGCAAACTAATAAAAAAACATCCTCCATTGCTGGGGGATGTTTTTCCGAAAGGATGATAGGGATGGAAGAAATTAAAATAATCACGCCTGTAGAATTGCAGAAAAAGCTTGAGGCAGGAGAAAAACTTGAGCTTGTCGATGTAAGGGAAGACGAAGAGGTAGCAGAAGGAATGATACCTGGCGCGAAACATATCCCGATGGGAGAAATACCGGCAAATCTTAACTATTTTGATAAAAATAAAGAATACATTTTTATTTGCCGCTCCAGCCGCCGCAGTGAGAATGTCTGCTATTATCTTCAGGATCAAGGCTATAAAGTCCGCAATATGATTGGCGGAATGCTAGACTGGCACGGTGAAACCAAATAACCGATTCCAAATAGGAATCGGTTATTTTTAGCTGATAGGAAAGTATAAAACTTTCCTATCAGGCATAAGTGCACTAAGGAAAGCTTCGTGAGCATTAGCCTCGCAGTCGAAAAGCTGTACTTTACGACGAACTACGCCTCTGTCTTCGCCCTGCCAGACTCGCCAGCCGGCGAGTTTTCTTTATATTGTGATGCACTCACCGTTAATTTGTCTTTCAGCATGACAATGGCAAAAATAGCGAACGGCAAAATATTCACTGCAGCAAGAATCACACCTTGAAAATCAGAGCCGGACATAAGACCATGAACAGTTACCAAGATATAGAGAATCGGATTTAAAGCGTGCAGTTTTCTCCACCTTTGATAACCAATCATTTTCCGTGCCTGTGAAGTAATGATCGTCATAATAATAAAATACATGGCGATGGTGCCAAGCCCCATTGATAATGTTTGATATTGAGAGGTAAAAGGCACTAATACTTCCAGCCAATTAAAGGACATATAAGAATCAATTAATAACAAACCAACATGCCCAATGGTTAAAATAAGTGCCCAATTTGCCAAAGATTCGTGCCAATAAAGGGTACTGGTCATTTTTCGTTTTCGCTTTTTCTGTACTTGTGAATACAGCCCCACAATTATGGACAAATAAAGCATGATATAGGCTACTGTACCGGTTGCCCGAATCATATACCATTCGAACATTTCCATTTATTACAATCACCCTCTCCAGATATCACCGTATTTATTGATTAAGACGGCTCCAAGTCCTTTGCTTCGAACCCATTCTTGACCTTCCGTTTCTCCCAGCAACAGAATCGTTTTAGCCCAGATATCCGCTTCGATAGCGGTTGGTGCTAATACTGTGGCTGAAACAATCGAACTATCAGACGATTTACCGGATCTTGGGTCAATTAGGTGATGCTTCACTTCACCTTTTACATACCACTGTCTTTTAGCTGAAGTGGAGGTAGCAAGGGCACCGTTTTGAACCTGCAGGGAAGTAATAATTTTGGTGGTATCAAAAGGATCTTCAATCCCAATGTTTAATGGACGGGGCAGCTCCCCAAAAATCCGAATGTCGCCTCCCACGTTAATAAAACCATAACCAAGATTCTCTAAAAGCTTAGCCGCTCGGTCGATGATCCAGCCTTTGGCGATCCCGCCGAGATCTATTTTCCTCTGAAGGATAACAGTTTGTTTTATTGCGTTTAATGAAAACGGAAGGTTTGATACAGCATTAATGTTACGAGAGGCCGAACCATCAATTTCTTTCCCTCGTATCTTTTCGATGGATGCTCTATAACCATTTTGCTCAAGAGCTGTTAGAATGCCTGGGTTAAACAATCCTCCTGTTTTCAGATAAAAATGTTCAGCATCTGTTAATATCGAAAACATTTCTTCAGATACAGAAACTTCCTGTTCAAGCTGTTGATTCATTTGCGACAATTCGCTATCCTCACGGAAACGGCTGCAGATATTTTCAATTAACTCAAACTGTTTATAGATTGGCAGCAAATCATTGGCAAACAGTTCTACACTAATTGAAATCCGCACCATAGTGCTCATCGAATTGAATTGGTACTGATACATCAGGTTCCACCTGTTGTAGAATCAAAGCCGCCATGATGGCCGAAGGAAGGACCGCCATTTGAAAATTGGCTTTGTTGATCGTTACTGCCGAAAAATTGGTTGTTATCATTATTGTTATTGCTTTCCGAGCCGTCACTCTGGCCGGATTGCACTGAGCCGTCACCTTGAAAGGATTGCGAGGAACCATCATTTTGATTGGAGGAATTATCATTTCCGCCTATTGTTTGGCTAGAAGATCCATCATTTCCCCCAAGTGATGAGCTAGAAGAGTCATCATTCCCTCCAACTGATTGATTGAAAGAATCATTTTGATTAGATCGAGCGCCAAAACTAGGCTGCTGAATTTGATTATTAGAACCATCCTGTGATGTCGTTTGTGTATTTGATTTATAGCCATTTGACACTCCAAGGTAAGATACCATTCCTGCCACAAGTGCTATGCTTCCAAAGCTGACACCCCAAGAAATCTTTTGTTTTTTCTCCAATTGGATTGCTCCTCTCTTATCGGTTGGGAAATAAGTAATCCTTTCAATTCTTACTATTCCAACAGAAATGTTATTGCCCTATGGGCTTGCCTAATTTGCGGTTTTGTTAACCTTAAAAAGAAGTTTATTAGTTGAAACTTAAAATAAACTTAAAAAAATACAAAGTATTTTATTTTTAAAATTCAGAAAAATGGTGAATAATGTTAAAAAAAGAGAGGAGAGAGTCCTTTGATACAGGTTAAATTATTTGACCGCGAGCACGAAAAAGATCTGGAAAAAGAAATGAATTTTTTTTTGAAGGGACTTGATGAAAAGAGTCTGCTTGATATTAAATATAATGTTGCAGCCTTTCCGGAAGAAGAGGAAGAAGAGCAGGTCTATTGTTTCTCCGCGATGATTATTTACAGGGCCTGAGATTTAATTCAGGCCCTGTTTTCTTATGATTGATGGGAGGCATTTGTACCGGCCAGCCTGCCGGTCACCAGTGCGGATGTAATATTGTAACCTCCTGTGTATCCATGGATATCGAGAATTTCACCACAGAAATATAATCCTGGCATAAGCTTGGAACCCATTGTTTTGGGATCCACTTCTTTCACGGAGACACCGCCGCCTGTTACAAAAGCTTTTTCGATTGAAAGTGTTCCATTGACCGTAAACTGAAATTGCTTGCAGTTTCTGGACAAAAGGCGGATTTTTTCATGAGAAATGCCACCGCTTTGTTCCGCAGGATCAATTTCGCTTTGTTCCAATAAAAACAACAGATAGCGTTCTGGGAGTAATCCTTTTAATGTATTTTTTATGATTTTTTTTGGCTCCATTTTAATAAGCTTCGTTATGTCTTGGAAAAGTTTCTCTTCTGTTTGTTCCGGCAAAGCATCAAGACTTACCGTCACATCAGTTAATTTCCACTTTTTCATCGCTTTAACCACGAACTGACTGCATCGTAAAACAGCTGGGCCGCTAATGCCAAAATGGGTAAATATCATATCCATTTGGTGGGTAATAATAGGCTTTCCTTTTGGATTTAGCACACTCAATTTAATATCTCTCAACGATAACCCTTGTAAGGTTTTATTTACAATAAATGGTTCATTAGAAGCGATTGGAACCTCAGTGGGAAATAAATCAGTAATCGTATGCCCCGCTTTTTCCGCCCATGCGTATCCATCACCAGTTGAACCAGTGTGCGGAACAGACTTACCGCCAACCGCTATGACTACGGCATTCGCTGAAATTTTTTGGCCGTCTCTCAAGCGCACTCCAGAGGTATGGCCGTTTTCATAAAGGACGTCAGCAACAGCACAATTTTTAAAAATTGTCACTTGTAATTTTTCCAATTGCATTAATAATGCGTCCACCACAGATTGGGCTTTATTAGAAACCGGGAACATCCGCCCATGGTCTTCTTCCTTTAATGAAATTCCCAGGCCTTCAAAAAAGGCAATAATATCTTCATTATTAAAGATTGAAAATGCGCTATATAAAAATTTACCATTTCCTGGGATGTGCTTGATGATCTCCTCTATAGGAAGACGATTGGTAACATTACAGCGTCCGCCTCCAGAAATGGCCAGCTTTCTTCCTAATTTGTCTCCTTTATCGATCAGCAGTACCTTGGCTCCTTTTTCTCCGGCAGCAATAGCGGCCATTAAACCAGAGGGACCTCCGCCAACGACAATAACATCAAATTTCATTTCATTCACCAACTTTATAAATCAATACATTGTCCCTCCATTATAAACATATATTGTGAAAAAAAAACGAATTGCTGTTCATTTTTCGTAAAAATAACCGAGTTGTTAGTAGCATCAAAGGAAAAAGAGTTGTAAACTATCAATAGTGTGCAAAAATAGTCGAAATACACACGTACTTCTTCAGTTGGGAAGGGATTCTATGCAATCAAAGCTCTTAAGAGGAACATTTATTTTAACAATAGGAACGATACTCTCCAAGGTACTTGGTTTAATATACGTTATACCATTCTTTCAAATTGTTGGGCTTAAAGGGACAACATTATATCAATATTCTTACGTCCCATACACCATATTTATTAGTATAGCAACAGCGGGAGTACCGCTTGCTGTTTCTAAGTTTATTTCCAAATATAATGCTCTTGAAGAGTATGCTGTCGGCAGAAAACTATTTAAATCCGGAGTTGTGATCATGCTGCTGACAGGCTTTATTGCGTTTTTGGTTATGTATATGGCATCTCCGACATTGGCCGAAATGAGTGTTAGTGGGAAGGCAGACGTCAAAAATGTCACAACGGTCATGAGAGCTTTAAGCTTTGCTTTGATCGTTGTGCCGTATATGAGTCTAAACCGCGGATTTTTCCAAGGGCATCAATCAATGGGGCCATCAGCACTATCACAAGTTGTGGAACAAATTGCCAGGGTTTTATTTATGCTTGTGGGTGCTTGGATGGTATTGAAAATCTTTAAAGGGACGATTGTTTCTGCTGTCAGTGTTGCCACATTTGCTGCATTAATCGGGGCAGTCGGCGGACTTCTGATATTATTTTGGTACTGGTATAAGCGAAAACCATACCTTGATGAGCTACTGCTTCAAGATAAAGGTACCGTGGAAATTTCCTTGCTTGAAATCTATAAAGAAATTATTGTATATGCTTTTCCCTTTGTCTTAGTGGGAATCGCCAATCCATTATTCCAAGCCATTGATCAGTTTACATTTGAGAAAGCGATGGTCGCGATTGGCAAAACAACTAAAATAGCATCCGATTACTTTTCTATTTTAAATTTTGAATCACAAAAAATCGTCATTATACCGGTTTCGTTGGCGACTGCATTTTCTCTTACTCTTGTTCCAAGTATAACAAAGGCTTTCATAGTAGATGATAGAAATAATATGAATCGGCAGCTTAATCAAACGTTTCAAGTTCTTTTATTCTTAACGCTGCCGGCCTCGATCGGGATTTCTTTGCTGGCAGAGCCAGTTTACACTGTATTTTATACACATGATTTGGTCGGAACAGAAGCATTAAGAGTCTATTCTCCAGTAGCCATTCTCTTTTCACTTTATTCAGTAACGGCAGCGATTCTACAAGGGATTAATGAACAGCGCTTTACTGTCTTAAGTTTACTGGTTGGTTTGCTTGTAAAATTGTCTTTAAACATACCGTTGATCAAATCGATGGAAATTAGCGGAGCCGTATTAGCAACCGCACTCGGTTATGCAGCTTCGATTTTAATCAATTTAATCGTCATTAAAAAATTTGCCCGCTATCAATTTCGATTTGTTTGGCGCAGAAGCTTGCTTATAGCTATTTTTGCAGGGGTTATGTGGGTTAGCACGGAGATCGTTTATAAATTTTTACTGGTATTTCTTTCTCCTGCTTCGAAAGTACAGTCTGTCTTGCTTATCCTCATAAGCGGTTCTGTTGGTGCAGGCATCTATTTTTACTTAGGGTTAAAATCAGGTCTTGCCTATCGTTTATTTGGCGACAGAGTGGATCGCATTATGACAAAATTAAAATTACCTGGAAGGAGGAGGACTGTTGAGAATTGATAAATTGCTGGCCAATCTTGGCTATGGAAGCCGGAAAGAGGTTAAACAGCTTCTAAAAAGCGGTGCTGTTAAGGTGGACGACCAGTTGGTCAAGGATGCGAAACAGCATGTGGATCCAAACACACAAATGGTCATCTTAAACGGAGAAGTCATTGAATATAAAGAATTTATTTATTTGATGATGAATAAGCCTCAAGGGGTAATCTCGGCAACGGAAGATCATTCTGATGAAACTGTCATCGATTTATTGGAACTGGAAGATCAAGTATACGAGCCATTCCCAGTCGGCAGGCTTGACAAGGATACAGAGGGTCTGTTGCTTATTACCAACGATGGACAATTAGCCCATCGTTTGCTGTCTCCCAAAAAGCACGTTCCTAAGACTTATTTTGCGGTGATTGATCGTGAAGTAACTGAAGAAGATGTCAACGCTTTTGCTGAAGGAGTGACCTTGGATGACGGTTATAAAACAAAACCTGGAGAACTGAAAATTTTAAAGTCCGGGATTCGTTCAGATATTGAATTAACTATTACTGAGGGAAAGTTTCATCAGGTCAAACGAATGTTTGAAGCTGTGGGAAAAAGAGTCGTATACCTGCAGCGCATTTCAATGGGACCGTTAAAACTTGATGAAACACTCGAACTCGGGGAATACCGTGAATTAACTGATGAAGAAGTTGAACTATTAAAAAATTATCAAGTCAAGTAGCTCGCAGCCAGATTTCTGGCTGTTTTTTTTTATGTGTGCTAAATCATAGATGTGGAATAATGCTGTTTATGACAGTTTAGTTTTAAACAAAAATTAATACGCACATATATTTTTTGAATAAATATGTAAATATTCCACCTTTAAAAATTCCCTTGAAAGATAAGTAGCAGACTGGAACTATGGGTAACTTAATATTATTTCAGGACGACATTTATTCATTATGAAAATCAGGGGGAAGAAAATATGAAATTAACGCACGAGCAGGCAATTGAATTACATGGTTTTAATAACCTGACGAAATCATTAAGTTTTAATATGTATGATATTTGCTTCACAAGAACAAAGGAGGAACGCGAAGCTTATTTGCATTATATTGATGAACAATATAGTGCTGAACGATTGACGACGATTTTAAAAAATGTCTCGGACATTATTGGAGCTCATGTATTAAATATTGCGAGTCAGGATTTTGAGCCTGCAGGAGCAAGTGTGACACTGTTGGTATCTGAAGCCCCAGTTGAACTTACGACCGAAGAAGTTTTTGAAGAATCACCCGGCCCGCTGCCAGAATCTGTAGTGATGCAGCTAGATAAAAGTCATATTACGGTTCATACATATCCCGAATTTCATCCTGATGAAGGAATCAGCACCTTCAGGGCGGATATTGATGTATCCACCTGTGGAGAAATTTCACCTCTTAAGGCGCTTCATTATTTAATCCGTTCGTTTGAAACGGATGTGATGACCATTGATTACCGAGTGCGCGGTTTTACGAGAGACAAGGATGGAAATAAATTGTTTATTGACCATGAGATCAGTTCCATTCAAAATTATATTCCAGATGATTTAGTGGAATTGTTTGACATGATTGATGTGAATGTCTATCAAGAGAATATTTTTCATACCAAATGTAAACTACGTGAATTCGATTTAAATAATTATTTATTTGGTTATACAAAAGACACATTAACGCCAGACGAACACATTGAAATAACGGAAAGAATCAAGCTGGAGATGGATGAAATTTTTTACGGAAAAAATATAGTTTAAAAAAGGGTCCTAATGTCAGGCTCTTTCTTCAGCCCATAGGAAAGAAAACTTTCCTATCAGGAATAAGTGCAACTATGTCTCTGTCCTCGCCCTAACGGGCTCGTCAGTTGGCAAGTTTTCTTTATGTGATAAATCGGTATATTTCTAAGGCTTGCCCCATAAATTGGAATGAGTCAAAAATGGGGGGAGATTTATGCAATTTTATTATGGCCAGCAGATGCCATTAAGGATTTTAGATGAAGCGGAGTTTTGGAAGCATCAAGAGGAGGAGCATACGGTTGTAATTCGGGAACTGGTAAAAGGCTTGGAAGAGGAATTTGTTGATGCTCTGCAAAAATGGGAAACGGCTCTGGCTGAAACACATCAGCAGGTGGTCAGGTATATAGAAACAGTTATCCGCTCAGGAATGCAGGTTTCTGATCAGCTCTATCAAGAGGTATTGCAGTTAGTTTCCTATTGTTTACAGCAGAGCCAATCATTTATTCAGCTGTGCGAGCAAATAAAAACACAAAGTGTGGCTGTAAGCAGTAATCATACTGCAAAAGTAGTCCTCCTGCATATTATTCGTGAATCCGAGTATTTCATTGGCATTGCGCAGGCATTATTATACAGCAGCCAAGGAAGCAGCCAATAAATTTATCACTTGAATAAAAGAGCTGATAAAGGTGACTTTACAAATGTAGAGCACCTTTTATATTTAGGATTATTTTTATTGACATGAAACCAAATGGTGTTATATATTTTTGGATGTGAAACCAAATGGTTTCGTAATAACTCAAAAATCAAACGAATATAAGGAGAAATTCTTATGGAACAACAATCATTACAAGATATACGCTATACATTAGTTTATAATGCTCCGATTCAGAAGGTATGGGATGCAGTGGCCACGGCTGAGGGCCTTACTGCATGGTTTATGCCAAATGATATGAAGCCTGTCGTAGGCCATGAATTTCATTTGAATGCCGGTCAATTTGGCATGTCTCCATGTAAAGTGACGGATGTGGATCCTCCGAATCGTTTATCTTTTAGATGGGGGAAAGATTGGACACTCACATTTGAATTAAAGGATCTCGATGGAAAAACAGAATTCACGCTCATCCATTCAGGTTGGGATGCAAACACAGTTACAGAGTTTGGAGCACCGCATACAGCCGTACGTGAAAATATGAATCAAGGATGGGGCGGTCTCGTGAAAAAATTGCAAGGATTTGTTGAGGTGTAATAATGGCTTCTTCTGCTAGACATGACGTCTTTCAAGCCATAGCTGACCCTACACGCCGCAGACTGCTGAAGCTTTTAAGCGGAGAGGAAATGCCTGTAACGGCAATTAGTGAGCACTTCCCGATCAGCCGCACGGCGGTTTCCAAACACCTTAGGGTATTAGCAGATGCGGGACTAGTCCAGGAGAGAAAAGTCGGGAGAGAGACGAGGTACAAGCTCGAGCCTAAGCCCTTATACGAGGTAACAGACTGGCTGCGCTATTTTGAAATCTTTTGGGAAAATAAATTGGCGGCTCTTAGACAATTGGTGGAATCCAATGGGGAAGAGACAAAGCAATCCGAAAGAGCTTTTGAGGTAATCGAGAATCATTCTATAAATGAAACAAAAAAGTGACACCCAACTGGGTATCACTTTTTTACGCTTCTGAACTTCTATGTTGTAAATAGCTTGTAAACCATGCAATGCCTCCGGCTATCGCAAGGTATAAGATTAACATCATAATTTGCTGGGCTTTCCTAACAGGTTGAAGTTTGTTGATCAAAAGTGCCAGCGGACGATTGGATTAGGCTGGTCTAAACAGCGCTATTTAACAGTGGCGGGCAAAAACTTTCGGCAATTTATCATTGACTATTTTTCCAAGTATTAACTAAAAAAAGCCCCAAAAGATATCCTTTTGGGGCTTAAGAAATTTAAATAACCATTTTCTTGTCATTTTGCAGTTGCAGTTCCTGTTCTCTATTTGTACCATCCTGCTCCCGATTCTTTTTAATTTTGAAATGGTAGATTAAGTAGCAGGCAGCAACAAATGGAATACCGCAATAGATGGCAATCCGCTGATCCGGGTCAAATACTAAGCTGATCAAAACAAGACAGTTTAACACTAATCCAAGGATTGGAAGGAACGGATATAGTGGTGTTTTAAATTTAAGATCGCTTACATGACCGCCTTCGCGAATAAATTTCCTGCGGAAGGCAATTTGTGATGCTGTGATTGAAATCCATCCAACTTGAGCACCAAGACCTGCCACGGAGATCAGCCATAAAAACACAGTTTTTTCAGCTACAACACTTGATAATAGTGATAATAAAGCAATACCGATTGTAATAATAAGGGCATTTAACGGAACGCCTTTACTTGTTACTTTTGTTAAAATGGGGCTTGCCATTTTTTCTTTTGACATGGCGTATAACATACGAGTAGCAGCATATAGTCCAGAGTTGGCAACAGAAAGTAATGCAGTAAGAACAACAAAGTTCATCATGTCTGCTGCGTAAGGGATACCAATGCTGTCAAAGACAGTTACAAACGGGCTCTCAATGACTCCGGCTTTAGACATTGGGATTAAACCCGATAAAACAAAAATAGCTAATACGAAAAAGAATAGTGTGCGCCAAACAGTTTGTCGAATGGATTTAGGAATCGTTTTTTCAGGATCTTCACTTTCGCCGGCTGCAATCCCAATTAACTCTGTTCCTTGGAATGAGAAGTTAACTGTAATCATTGTCATCAAGAGGGCAGTAAGACCATTTGGCAGAAGCCCGTGTGCTGAAAAATTTGAGAAATATGGTGCTGCTTGTCCGCTTTTCATATGAATAAAACCAAACATAACTGCTCCGCCAAGTATGATAAACGCTAAAATGGCAAGGATTTTGATGCTGGAAAACCAAAATTCAGTTTCACCGAAAGCTCGTGCTGATAGAGCATTTAGTGCAAATAGAACAGCAGCGAAAATCAAACACCACATCCAAACTGGGGAGTGTGGGAACCATCTTTGCATGGACTGACCTGCTGATAAGAGCTCCAATGCAACAGTTACCGCCCAGCCTAACCAATATAACCAACCTAGTGCGAATCCTGTACCTGGGCCGATAAATTTAGTCGTATACGTTTGAAAGGAACCTGAAATTGGCATGGCGACTGATAATTCTCCAAGACATAGCATGGTTAAGAACATGATAAAGCCGCCGACAATATAGGAAAGAATGGCTCCCATTGGGCCGGCTTGGTGGATCGTATATCCAGATCCTAAAAATAGGCCGGAGCCGATGACTCCTCCAAGTGAAATCATGAATAAATGCCTGGTCTTCATTGTTCTTTTTAATTCACTGTTGTTTCCAGGTAATTGCATTTCATTTCCCCCTTTATTTACCATTTAGTAAAGCGCTTCCAAGTTTATCGAAAATGTGATAACCCTTGTTTCAGTATTGACAGTTTATCTTTGCATAGAGCAAAAAGGAAGATTGAATTTAATGCCAAAAATGGCGATATAAAATATTTGTAAATTATCACTATTTTCACTAATTATAATCTGCAATTTTCGTGCCAAAGTTAAAATCCTAATTTGTGAACATTTTTTGAACTATATACGCCAAATTTTTTTGCTTACTTATAAAAATTTTGCAGAAAAAGTGCAAAATTTTTATCGTGTTTGTTGAAAAAAATCCTGTCCTGAATGAACAGGGACAGGATGCATTTTATATCTAATGATTCGGTTTAAAGGGGCTAAACCCAGCCGCGGAATTGAGATGCCTCTGCTACTTTTTTAATTCCTACCATATAGGCTGCAAGGCGCATATCTACCTTGTGTGACTGAGCGGTTTGATAGATATTATCAAATGAGTTCACCATAACCTTGCAAAGCTTTTCTTCCACTTCCTGTTCTGACCAATAGTAACCTTGATTGTTTTGTACCCATTCAAAATAAGAAACGGTTACACCGCCAGCGCTGGCAAGAATATCAGGGACTAGAAGAATGCCACGATCTGTTAAAATGTGTGTTGCTTCTAATGTTGTTGGTCCATTTGCAGCTTCAACAACAATGGAAGCTTTGATATTATGTGCATTTTTTGCTGTGATTTGATTGGAAATCGCTGCAGGAACTAGAATATCACAGTCTAATTCAAGCAACTCCTGATTGCTGATGGTATTATCAAACAGCTTTGAAAAAGTACCAAAACTATCTCTTCTATCAAGCAGGTAATCGATATCAAGTCCATTTGGGTCATGAATTCCCCCGTAGACATCTGAAACGCCAACTATTTTTGCACCTGCATCATGTAAGAATTTGGCTAAATAACTACCGGCATTTCCGAAGCCTTGGATTACTACACGTGCACCCTTTAATTCGATGCCTTTTTTCTTTACTGCTTCATCAATACAAATCGTTACGCCGCGTGCTGTTGCTGTTTCACGCCCTTGGGACCCGCCCAATACAAGTGGTTTACCTGTGATAAATCCAGGTGAATCGAATTCGCGCAAACGGCTGTATTCATCCATCATCCAGGCCATAATTTGTGAATTCGTATAAACGTCCGGTGCTGGAATATCCTTTGTCGGACCAACAACCTGGCTGATGGCACGAACATATCCTCGACTTAAGCGTTCAAGTTCGCGGAATGACATTTGCTTAGGGTCACACATGATGCCACCTTTACCGCCGCCGTATGGAAGATTGGTGATTCCGCACTTTAAGCTCATCCAAATCGACAGGGCTTTCACTTCTTCTTCATTTACCTCAGGATGAAAACGAACGCCACCTTTTGTCGGACCTACGGAATCATTGTGTTGAGAACGATAACCAGTGAAAATTTTTACTGAACCGTCATCCATCCGAACAGGAATCCGAACTGTTAACAATCTAATCGGCTCTTTTAAAAGCTCAAACATTTCATTGTTATACCCTAATTTTGCCAGCGCCTTTTGGATAACTGTTTGCGTGGAATAAAATAAATTTAATGATTCTTTTTCTTCTTGTGTTTCTTTTGTTAAAGTATCAATTGAAGTTGTAGCGGACATGATCGACACCTCGTCATAATAATAGATGATAGTTTTGTTAATCTATAACCATTAACCTAATACTTTTTGGATTTTTTCAAATGCCCAATCAATTTCTTCTTTTGTGATAATTAAAGGAGGTGCAAAACGAATGACTGTATCATGTGTTTCCTTACACAATAAGCCTTTCTCTTTTAATTGCTCGCAATATGGTCTTGCTTCTTCCGTTAGCTCTACGCCAATAAATAATCCTCTTCCTCTTACTTCTTTGATGATTGGGTTATTTAGGGATTTTAATTTTTCTATGAAATAAGTTCCAATCTCTAATGAGCGTTCAGCTAGCTTTTCTTCCTCTAGTACCTCTAATGCTGCAATGGAAACTGCGCATGCAAGAGGATTTCCTCCGAATGTAGATCCGTGTGAACCAGGGTTAAAGACACCTAGAATATCAGAATTGGCAACGACGCAAGAGATTGGGAACACTCCACCACCTAGAGCTTTACCTAAAATAAACATATCAGGAGTTACATCTTCCCAGTCACAAGCGAACATTTTACCAGTACGAGCAAGGCCTGCTTGAATTTCATCTGCGATAAACAATACATTGTTAGTTTTACAAACCTCGAGAGCTGATTTTAAAAATCCTTTAGGAGGAATAATAATTCCAGCTTCCCCTTGAATTGGTTCGATTAAGAAGGCAGCTGTATTTGGTGTAATGGCAGCTTTCAATGCTTCAAGGTCGCCGTAAGGAATTAACTTAATTCCTGGTACCATCGGCCCAAAGCCGCGTTTATAATCTGGATCAGATGATAACGATACGGCACCCATTGTCCGGCCGTGGAAGTTCCCTGTGCAGGCAATAATTTCAGCCTGATTTTCAGCGATACCTTTCACATCATATCCCCAGCGGCGGGCTGCTTTAAAGGCAGTCTCAACTGCTTCAGCACCTGTATTCATTGGAAGTGCCATATCTTTTTTCGTAAGTTTGCACACTTTTTCATACCAAGGTCCAAGTTGATCGTTATGAAAGGCACGGGATGTTAAGGTTACTTTTCCGGCTTGTTCAATTAAGGCATTTACGATCTTAGGATGGCGATGTCCTTGGTTTACAGCAGAATAAGCACTAAGCATATCCATATAGCGTGTACCTTCCGGGCTTTCCACCCATACTCCCTCAGCTTTTGAAATAACAATTGGAAGCGGATGATAGTTTTGAGCGCCGAATTTTTGTGTTTGTTCAATAATTTCGCTTGATTTGTTAACAGTAGTTGTCATAACATTATCTCCCCTTAAAATGGCTTAAAGCATTTCAGATGTTGTTTTAGCCTGCATGTGCAATAACAGATAGTCAGGGCCGCCCGCTTTGGAGTCAGTACCAGACATGTTGAATCCGCCAAATGGCTGATATCCTACGATTGCTCCAGTGCACCCTCGGTTAATGTATAAGTTTCCAACATGGAATTCTTTACGGGCACGTTCAACGTATTCACGGTTGTTGGAAAGGAAGGCTCCTGTTAAACCATAATCGGTGTTATTGGCTATTTCCATCATATGGTCAAAATCACGTGCTTTACAGAATGCTAGTACTGGTCCAAAAATTTCTTCCTGCATTAGGCGGGAGTTTTGGTCTAAATCAGCAAAAATTGTTGGCTGGATAAAGAATCCTTTTGAATCATCGCCTTCGCCGCCAGTCATAAGTCTGCCTTCTTGTTTACCAATCTCCACATAACTCATGATTTTATTGAAGGATTTTCCATCAATAACTGGTCCCATATACGTTTCAGCTTCTGCTGGGCTGCCAACTGTAAGAGTTTTTGTTAATGCCACAGCTTTTTCAAGGACTTCATCATAAATATCCTGGTGAACAACAGCACGGGATCCGGCAGAACATTTTTGTCCAGAGAAACCAAATGCGGAATAAACGATCGATGATACAGCTAAATTGATGTCAGTATCTTTGTCAACGACAACCGTATCTTTTCCACCCATTTCTGCGATCACGCGTTTCAGCCATTTTTGACCTGGATGTACTTTTGCTGCACGCTCATAAATACGGCAGCCAACTTCGCGAGAACCTGTGAAGGAAACAAAACGGGTTTTTGGATGATCAACCAGATAGTCGCCAATTTCTGCGCCGCTTCCAGGAACGAAATTCAGCACACCTTTTGGAAGACCCGCTTCTTCCATAAGCTCTACGAACTTAGCAGCAATAATTGGAGTAGAATTTGCCGGTTTAAGAAGAACGGTATTTCCGGATACGATCGCTGCAACGGTAGTACCTGCCATAATAGCCAACGGGAAGTTGAATGGTGAGATAATGACTCCAACGCCTAGCGGAATGTAATTGTACTCGTTCATTTCACCAACACGGCTCTCTACAGGCATGCCATCTTTAATGCGAATCATTTGACGGCCATAGAATTCAAGGAAGTCAATCGCTTCAGCTGTATCAGCATCAGCTTCAACCCATGGTTTTCCTGCTTCTTTTACCATCCAGCTTGAAAATTCATGTTTGCGGCGGCGAAGGATGGCAGCTGCACGGAATAAAATGTTAGCGCGGTGTTCATGAGGCCATTTTTTCCAAGTTTCAAATGTCTCAAGTGCAGCCTGCATCGCCTTTTCAGCTAATTCTTGGCTCGCTACAGATACGGATCCGATTATTTCTTCTTTATTGGCAGGGTTGATGGAAGTAATTTTTTTATCAGTAGTGATCTTTTCACCGCCAATTACGAGCGGATATTCTTTGCCAAGATGTGATTCAACGTATAATAAACTTTCTTTAAATGCCTTTTTATTTTGTTCGTCCTTAAAGTTAGTTAATGGTTCGTGTGTATAAGTTCGCAATCTAGTTACCTCCTAAATTAGTTTACATTATTAACAATGCAATTATCATGCCAACATTGAATGTTTAGAAATTTTGCAGATTTTAAAATGATAACGGTTACAAATGCAATATTTTTTTGCGCAAAAAAATAATTTTACATCATTATCCGCAAAAATATTTTGCGTTTTTTCAGATTGTCTGCTTAAATATCAATAGGAAGATTCAAACTGATAAGGAGCTTGAATAATTCGTGGAAAAAAATAAATTAAATGTAGAGTATTTACAATATATAAACCAAATGTATCAGCGGATTTTGGATGAAGTGGATGTGGGGGTCCATGCGGTTGATGAAACAGGAAAAACAAT
Source organism: Neobacillus endophyticus (assembly GCF_013248975.1). Lineage (GTDB taxonomy): Bacteria > Bacillota > Bacilli > Bacillales > Cytobacillaceae > Neobacillus > Neobacillus endophyticus. The sequence continues at coordinate 292,226 of NZ_JABRWH010000001.1, read as the reverse complement.
TATTTACAATAAAAAAATGATGCAAATGGAATCAATGGATATCCAGGATGTTTTGCACAAAAACTTGCTGGATGTGTTTATGTTTAAAGATAATCAGTCTAGTACTTTAGTAAAGGCATTACAAGAAGGAAAAGAAACGAAAAATGTAAAGCAAACTTATTTTAATAACCGTGGACGCGAAATTACCACAAATAATAATACAATCCCTATTTTTGCTAACGGTCGAATTCATGGAGCCGTTGAAATTGCTAATGATGTTACGAAACTAGAAAAATTACTAAAAGGGAACATTAATTCAAAAGGGGCCACAAGGTATACGTTTGACAGTATAACTGGGAACAGTTTGGCGATCAAGGAAGTTGTAGAGGCGGCAAAACGGGCATCAAGAACGTCTTCCTATGTTTTGATTGTTGGAGAAACAGGGACAGGCAAGGAGCTTTTTGCACAAAGCATACACAATGCCAGCGGCCGGTTTTCAGGACCTTTTATATCGCAAAACTGTGCAGCACTTCCTGATAACTTAATAGAAAGCCTGTTATTTGGCACAAAAAAGGGGGCTTTCACCGGTGCCGCTGATCATCCGGGCTTATTTGAGCAGGCAGAAGGGGGAACACTCCTGCTCGATGAGATCAACTCTTTAAATTTAAACCTTCAGGCAAAGCTACTGCGTGTTCTCCAGGAAAAAACAATTCGTAGAATTGGGGATACAAAGGATACACCTGTTGATGTCAGAGTGATTGCGAATATGAACGAAGATCCGATTGACGCAATAGCCAAAAATCGTTTAAGAAAAGACTTGTATTATCGCTTAGGGGTTGTAACTATATTTATACCGCCGCTAAGAGAAAGAAAAGAAGATATTCCGTTATTAGTGCAAAATTTTATTGATAAATATAATGAACGGTTTCAAATGCAGGTCAAAGGGTTAAGCGATGAGGTTCAACAATCGTTTCTTGAGTACGATTGGCATGGCAATATTCGTGAGCTTGAGCATGTAATTGAAGCAGCGATGAACATTATGATGGATGAGGAAGTAATTAAATTTTCCCATCTGCCGTTCCAATTCCGTAACAGGATGCATCTGAAAGAACGGATGATCCCCATTTCCACCGTAGAGTCGTTTATTGAAGAACGTACTGATGTCATTGTTCCGTTAAAGGAGCAGCTGAATCAATTTGAAAAATCATATATTGAGCATGTATTGAAAAAGAATGATTATAATATTTCCCGATCTGCGAAATTGCTTGGATTAAGTCGTCAAAGCTTGCAATATCGTATGAAAAAGTTATTAATTGATTGTAACTAATCTTATTTGGCAATAATGCGTAAGCGGTTATGCTCGTTCACGCCAATATCCCATGCCAAATGCTGAAGCTTAAATTGCTGATTGATTAAGGGACGATTTTTCCTCATCCATTTTACGGCATATTGATTGGCGTCTTTTTCAACCCATATATGGGAATAGAAGGATGATTCAGGTGGAAAAACATCAAATTGGGTGTTGTTTTCAAAAAATTGTTGTTGATGCCTGATTTCATGATATAAACAATAGGCTCCATGGAGTTTGGTCAAATAAGGATCTGAATATGGCAGGTTAAAAAGATAAATAAAAATCATATTATATTTGAAATTATAAGTGGAGAATACTCTGTTTTGGATGATAGATTTTAGCAGGCTGTATTGGCTGTAAAGATTCTTTTTTGTGTTGGTATATTGGGAGATGGTTTTCCAGTGGTCAAAAATATAAATATCAGGGAGGGGAGATTTCTGTATTGGCAATAGTTCAAGCAGAAATTTCACATCCGCTTTAGATAATACGGTGGAATCGCTAAAGACGGCCATTTTTATCATCTCCTATTAAAAGAATGTAATTTCTTAAATGATTCTTCAATAGGAGTGGTTTTTCCTTTTTTTGTAACACCTAATTTAAAAATAAATCCAGCAAAATAGCACGCGAAGGTTTCGCGTGCTGTTTTTATCGTATGCGAGGTTTTTCTTCATATTAAGATGACATCTTCACTTTCTTTTCTGTAGTAGTCCATTTTCCACGGCTTGGGCTTATAACCAAGTCATTATAGGCCAATACATTTAAGTCTCGTTGAATGGTGCGAGGAGTGATACCAAATTCCTCTACAAGTTCCTGCGTTGTGACAGTGCCGTTATTGCGGATAAACATGTAGATACATTTGATGCGGTTTAACATCCGGTTAGTTGAAGGTTTCAAAGAACCACTCCCTATCCTTTTTTCAAACCTATGGCGTAATCCCTCTACCGACAGTCTCTTGAAGATTGCTCTTCATAATATGTAGTTTTCTTTTCCGCGCAGCCATCTCCTTTGCATGGATGGATGAAGTGTCACCAAGATGTCATACATCTAACCTTATTGTACCCATAATTTCAGAAAATTTCTACCGCAATGGTTAAGTTTATTCAATAAACTTTGACCAATTACGATTTAAGATAATATAAAGCCTCCTTCCTTAGAAGTGATCCTATTATAGATTATAGAGTAGAAAAAAAGATTTATGAATAATTGTTTGAATTTTTTGTGAATAAATATACTCTTTTATTTATGCCGGTAAAATTGCTAAGATATGAGCGAAGGTGATATTGTAAAAATAATGAAAACGAATGTTTCAGGAGGGAACGCTGTTGACACAAATCAATTGGCTGAAGGAAGCAGAAAATAGAAAAGAGGCCCTCATAAAGGACGCTCAGAATTTGTTACATATTAAAAGTATTTTAGATGAAGAGAACATAGAACCTAGTGCTCCATTGGGAAAAGGAGTAAAAGAAGCACTGGATTTTATGCTTGAAATGGGCAAAAAAGATGGTTTTACTGCAAAAAATGTAGGGGACGTAGCAGGGCATCTTGAATTTGGCAGCGGAAATGAATTAATTGGAATTCTTTGTCACGTAGATGTTGTACCAGAAGGAGATGGCTGGTCGAGCGATCCGTTCGGAGCAGAAATACGTGACGGAAAAATTTACGCCAGAGGTGTGCTCGATGATAAAGGGCCGACCATGGCAGCCTATTATGCGATGAAGATTGTCAAGGAGCTGGGTCTGCCGTTAAACAAACGGGTGCGAATGATTATTGGCACCGATGAAGAAAGCAAATGGCGTTGTGTGGAACATTATTTTAAAGTTGAAGAAATGCCGACTATGGGGTTTGCACCAGACGCAGATTTTCCTATTATCAATGCTGAAAAGGGGATTGCTGATTTTGATATGATTCAGCTGCCAGGAGGAAAGGCTCTAAACGAAGGAAATGTGAAGGTCTTGAGTTTCGTTTCTGGTAAAAGATACAATATGGTCCCTGATGAAGCAAAAGCCGTGATTGCGGTAAAAGAGAACCAGGAAGTACTATTGCAGCAATTCACCGATTTTATGAATCGTTTTGAATTAGAGCATGCCTCTAATATGGAAGAAGGACGATTAAGCTTATCCGTAAAAGGTGTGTCTGCACACGGAATGGAACCAAGGAACGGGAAGAATGCCGGGCTGTTTTTAGCAGAATTTCTTTCAAAACAAGCATTAGATGATCAGGATGCCCGATATTTTCAATTTGTATCTCGCTATTTCTTTGATGACTCAAGAGGAGTCCAACTTGGGGTGGCCTATTCGGATAAGATTTCCGGAGATTTAACGATTAATCCTGGAAAGTTTACATACATACCAGAATCTGGCGGCCGAATTGGAATGACCTGCCGTTATTCTGTTACAAATAATATGGATGAAACGAAGGCGAAGCTGGATGAGCTTTTACAAAAAGAAGGTTTTGTTATCGCAAATTATTCTGATTCCAAACCGCATCATGTCGACGAAAAAGAATTTCTCATCCAAACCTTAAAGAAAGTATATGAAGAACAAACAGGAGAAAAGGCAGAACTTATTGCAATTGGAGGAGGAACTTACGCTCGTTCTCTTAAAGCAGGAGTCGCATTTGGACCATTATTCCCAGGAAAGCCGGATATTGCTCATCAAAAAGATGAATACATGGAAATTGAGGATTTATTAAAAGCAACCGCTATTTACGCTCAAGCAATTTATGAATTAGCAAATTAAAATTATTATTTATGACAAAAGGAGTAGGGGAAAGATGGCATTTGCAATATTAAATGGACAGCTGATCGATCGTTCTGAAGCAAAGGTGGATATTGAAGATCGCGGCTATCAATTTGGTGATGGCGTTTATGAAGTAATCCGAATTTATAATGGCAAAATGTTTACTGTTAACATGCATTTGGAACGTTTAGCGAAAAGCTTGGACAGTATCGGGATTTCTTTCCCCTTCACAGAACAGCAATTGACCGAAATGCTGGAGATGTTAATTGAGAAAAATAATCTGCAGCTTGGAATCATCTATTTGCAAGTAACAAGAGGTGTTGCACCGCGTAATCATGCGTTCCCAGCCGAGCCGGTTCAGCCCATGCTTGTTGCTTATACAAAGCAGCTTGAGAGACCAATTCATCATTTGCAAAATGGCGTAAAAACGATGCTGGTAGAAGATATGCGTTGGCTGCGCTGTGATATCAAAAGTCTAAATTTACTGGGGAATATTTTAGCGAAACAAAAAGCAGCTGAAAGCGGATGTTTTGAAGCCATTCAGCATCGAGGGCAGGCTGTGACAGAAGGAAGTTCAACGAATGTGTTCATCGTTAAAAATAAGCTGCTCATCACTCACCCTTCTGACCAGCATATTTTAAGAGGCATTACAAAAGAAGTCATTTTACAGTTGTGCCGTGAACATGATATTTCAATAGAAGAGCGGGTTTTTACGCTAGAGGAATTGGCTGCAGCAGACGAAGTTTTCCTCTCCAGTACAACAAGTGAAATAATGCCAATCACCGAAGTCGACGGGAAAATGGTCGGTAACGGTCTCCCTGGTCCAATAACCAGGAAACTGCAAGCAGGGTTTGTTCAAGAAATTGAAAAACAATGTGGTGCACTATAGAGTGATATATGATGGAAAAAAAGACGTGAAATAGATATTCATCTTTTTCACGTCTTTTTTTGATTGAAATTAGGTACAATGAAAAGAAAATAGACTAATATAAAGAAAAGGAATGAGATGTTCATGGAGCAGCAATCCCATTATTTCTTTGCCGTTAAACTTCCTGAAGATATAAAACAAATCATGAAAAGTCATATGGGAACTATGAAAGAAAGCATCCCTTTCAGCCGCTGGGTTCACTACTTGGATTTGCACATAACATTGGCATTTTTAGGGGCGGCCACAAAGGAAAAATTATCAAATGCCGACAATTATGTTAAACAAGCCTTAGAAGATGTAAAGGCATTTACATTGAATATAGACCATTTGGGCTTTTTTGGGAAAGAAGATTCTCCACGTGTATTTTGGGCAGCTACAATGGAAAGTTTGGAATTAAACGACATTCGTAATAAGGTGTTTTCAGCCTGTGAACAGGCAGGTTTTCAATTGGAATCAAGACCTTTCCGTCCGCATATTACGTTGGCACGTAAATGGGGGAGAGAAACTCCTTTCCATGGAGGCCTGTTGCAAGTATGGGAGGAGATTCAGTCACAGCCGCTTTCTTTTCAGGCTAGTGAAGTCGTTTTATACCAAACCCGTGTTCATCAGTCTCCTAAATATGAGACTTTGAAAATATATCCATTGCAATGAAAGAAATTCACTTAAAGGTTGATCGTATGGAGCCTATTTATTTTATTATTAACCCAAAAGCAGGAAATGGCAGCTGTTTAAAAGTTTGGGGAAAGGTTCAGGCTGAGTTACAACGAAAACAAATTCCATACTTGGCTTTCTTCACGGAATATGGTGGACATGCTGAGCGAATTGCAGCTCAGATCGGAGTTGAAAATAAGCTTGGGAAACTCATCATTGCTGTTGGCGGTGATGGAACAATGCATGAAGTATTGAATGGAATGTCAAAGCATAAAAATATAACACTCGGGTTTATTCCGGGGGGATCAGGAAATGATTTTTCCAGAGGATTTTCCATCCCTGCTGATCCCATAAAGGCATTAACTGTTATTCTCCGTTCTTTGAAGAAACAGGAGAAAACCCGGGTTGATTTTGGGAAGATGTTTTTTGAAAATGAAACCGGTCATTATTTTTTGAATAATATGGGTGCTGGATTTGATGCCCTTATTGCTTTTAAAGCAAACCAATCAAGGATCAAGGCTCTGTTTAACCAATTTTCTCTTGGACGGTTGGTTTACGTCTACTTTCTTCTGAAAGAGCTATTTACTTATAAAACTTCAACTTTAGATATATCAATTGACGGAAAAAAGCATATATTTGAACAGACATGGTTTGTAACCGTCTCCAATCAGCCATATTATGGAGGTGGCATGCAGATCGCCCCTGATGCTTTGCCAGATGATGGTTTGTTTAATATTACGGTGGTTCATCAATTATCAAGATGGAAGCTGCTCTTCGTTTTCATTAGTGTGTTTTGGGGAAAACATATTTATTTTAAAGAAGTGAAACGTTTTAAAGGTAGAGCGATTTCCATTCAACCATCACTGCCGTTATACGTTCATGGGGACGGAGAACACATTGGCTGGACTCCATTGAAAATAGAGCTTTGGGATAGAGCTTTACAGATTGTGACAAGATTGAAAAATAAGGAGGAAGTGGATTTGGAAATGAGGGACTTGAATGACTTCCATTGAAAGGAAATTTTTCGCTTATTTGGATGAGCTTAATATCATTACGATTCTTCTTCCCCTTTCCTATCATCAAGGCCTTTCATCCTCTTTTTACATTACAAAAGGTTTTGAAAATAGTTCATTGCCGCTCATTAAGAAAAGTAAAATTGAAAATTATGTTAAATATATTTGTAAACTGCCATTTGACTTTTGTTTTGGTCAGCAATATTGGGTCATAGACGAACATAAAGGGAAAACTGATTTACAAATTGGAGCAGTTATTCGAACAGAGGGTTTTGATCAGAAATTCTATTATAGCGGTTCTGACCTTGGGGTGACGTATGGGGCAGAAGGGGTTTGTTTTAAATTGTGGGCTCCGACAGCAGTTCAAGTCAAACTAAAACTACGACCTCCTGACAGCTCATATTCAGAAATTATTAAGCTAAAACGTGTTGATCAGGGAATATGGTCAATTGTTCTGAATCGTGAATTGGATTGCTGGCAATATAGTTTTCTTGTCCTTGTTAATCAGGAATGGCATGAAGCAGTGGATCCATATGTGAAAGCAGTGACAGCGAACGGTAAGCTTGGGGTCATCGTAAATTTAGAACAAACTAGGGAACCACGGGCGGAACTCCCACAAATGGAAACCCCTGTGGATGCTGTGATCTATGAAACACATATCCGCGATTTTACTATCCACCCAAACAGTGGAGTAACGAATAAAGGGTTGTATCTTGGTGCTTGTGAGATTGAAACACGCGGCCAAGATGGCGGTGCAACCGGTTTATCGTATTTAAAAGAGCTGGGGATTACGCATCTGCAATTGATGCCATTTCATGATTTTGCCGGAGTGAATGAATTGAATCAGCTGCAAGAATACAATTGGGGCTACAATCCGCTCCATTTCAATACCCCTGAAGGAAGTTATTCAACAGATCCGTCAAATCCTTATGCAAGGATTTTAGAGCTAAAAAAGTTAATTAAGCAGATTCATCAAGCTGGATTAAAAGTTATTATGGATGTGGTTTATAACCATGTCTATATTCGTGAAGAGTCTTCATTTGAAAAAGTAGTTCCGGGTTATTATTTTAGGCATAACGAAATGGGACTTCCTTCAAATGGGACTGGAGTCGGAAATGATATTGCTTCCGAACGGAAGATGGTCAGAAAATTTATTGTAGATTCCGTTCGTTTTTGGATGGAGGAGTATCATATTGATGGTTTCCGTTTTGATCTGATGGGGATTTTGGATATTGAAACGATGAAGGAAGTTCGGACTGTTTGCGAGCATCTGTTAAAAGATGTGATTATTATTGGAGAAGGCTGGGATTTGAACACACCACTCCCTATTGAGCAAAAAGCGATCATCGCTAATCAGGCCAAATTACCGGGAGTTGCCCAATTTAATGACGTTTTTCGGGATTGCATCAAAGGTAATACCTTTAATCTATTAGATAAGGGATATGCCATGGGCAATGAACATGATTTAGAAGCAGCTTGTGAATCCATAGCCGGCAGTATTGGATTTAAAACGAATGGACATGGATTGTTTAATGAACCAGACCAATCCGTAAATTATGTGGAATGTCATGATAATCATACTATGTGGGATAAGCTACTGGCTTGTTTCCCGAATGCAGAAGATCCATTTCGCAGGTCTCGGCACCGGCTTGCCACAGGGATTGTTCTATTATCTCAAGGTATTCCCTTTCTTCATAGCGGACAGGAGTTTTTCCGAACAAAACATGGAGATGGGAATAGTTATCGCTCGCCAGATAGTGTTAATCAACTTGACTGGGATCGTAAAATCGAGTTCAAAGACAATGTTGAATATATAAAAGGGATCATTCAACTCAGAAAAACATTTGCATGCTTCCGAATGAGGACGGCAAAGGAAATACGCAACTGTATGACCCAGCTTCCCGCGGACTCTCCTATTTTAGGACTGTTTTATCAGTATAATGGTGATGAACTGATTCTTGTTATTAATCCTTCGGAACAGTCATATACATTTTCGCTTCCAAACGGTGAATGGTCAGTATTAGTGAATGCCCAATATGCGGGAGTTATTCCAAATGGCTCCAGTTCCCGAGAACAAATAATACTCGAACCAGTATCATTAAATGTTTTAATGAAAAAATAGTTGTTCAAGATTACTTGACGAAAAATGGCTGTTGGAGATAAAATTTAATATGATGGCTATTGTATAGATTAGTTTCAATAGCCTTTTTTTATTGCAAAAATCTTGTAAAACCTTCGGATATCAGGTTTTACCTCTTACTAAGGATAGGACCTTTCTACTATTGGAAAATAAGGGTTCTGTTAGAACGGCATAAATTGAAGGTGAACAGCTTTGGAACATATTTTAGGACAAGAATGGGAAATAACCCCTGCTGGAGGCGACACAGGAAAAGCTTTTATTGCAAAATTCGAAGATCAAAGGCTTTTTTTAAAGCGGAATTCTTCGCCGTTTCTTGCGGTATTATCTGCAGAGGGAATTGTCCCAAAGCTTGTTTGGACGAAACGGTTAGAAAACGGAGATGTCATAACAGCACAGCAATGGCTTGAAGGTCGTGAACTTAAACCGGCAGAAATGAACCAAGAGCATGTTGCCAAGTTATTAAAAAAGATTCATCGATCAGAACCAATGCTAGGAATGCTCAGCCGATTAGAAAAAACACCATTGAATCCCGAAGCATTCTTTCATGGAATCAGCGGATTGGATGAAGAAATCTTAGCGCTGCCAGATGTCATGAAAGCATTGAAGTTCTTAATATCTGAGAAAGATCATGTTTACAGTGACAATAAAGTGGTTTGTCATGGCGATGTTAACCATAACAACTGGCTGCTTACTGAAGACAACCAGTTGTATTTGATTGATTGGGATGGAGCGATGATCGCGGATCCAGCCATTGATTTAGGAATGCTTCTTTATTGGTACATTCCTGAAGAGAATTGGCAAGACTGGCTAAGCATGTATGGTGAAAAACTGACAAGCCATTTAAGATTAAGAATGAAATGGTACGTGACACTTCATACATTAACATCCATTCAATGGTATAAGAATAGACAGCGACTAGAAGAAATGAATAAATGGATCCATTTTTTAACAGGAATACTTTAGTTAGGAAAATTGACCAATGTCATTTACCCAATGAGACAGATTTTCCTGATTTGCTAAAATATGCTGATCCAAATCAGCCGTTTGTGCTCCTTTCTGGCTGTACTGGTAGATATCCTGAAGAATGTTTTTTACATTTTGGTCTATCTGAGTATTAACCATAAGGGACTTTACCAATCGTTCCAATTGTTCACATTCTGCTACAGACCCACAGCAATCTGTTTGATGATTGCTTAATATATCAGTCAGTAAAGTAACTTGATCATTATGACTTAACGGCATAACTGCACATCCTTTCAAGTGAAAATTGAAAAAGAATTCACAGTTAGGTTGTGGATTCTTTTTTTGTTTATACATGACCTTTCGAATGCCGAATAGACTTGCAAGGATCCGGATCAGCGTGATATGTTTTGAACAAAATCAAATTTAGGAGTGTCAGCATGAGACTTAGAAATAAACCTTGGGCACAGGAGAAAATTGATCAGAATTCCCAATATATTATTTCAACCCCCGAAAACTATAAAGGAAGATGGAACGAGGCATTTGAAAAAGTGCAGCCGCTCCATATTGAAGTGGGTACTGGGAAAGGCCGATTCATTACAGAAATGGCAAAGGCTAATCCGGAAATTAATTACATTGGAATCGAAGTGTACAAAAGTGTAATCATAGTCGCATTAGACCGGTTAATTGAAGCGAAATTACCAAACCTAAAACTACTTAATGTGAATGCAGTAGATTTACACAAATATTTTGCTAAGAATGATGTTTCCCGCGTATATTTGAATTTTTCCGATCCATGGCCAAAAACGCGTCATGAAAAAAGAAGATTGACTTATAAAGATTTTTTAAAACTTTATGAGGATATTATGGTAGATCGTGGAGAAATTCATTTTAAGACCGATAATCAAGGATTATTTGAATATTCACTCATGAGCTTTTCTGAATATGGATTATTATTAAAATATCTCAGCCTTGATCTTCATAAAAGCGGATTTGAAGGAAATATCATGACTGAATACGAAGAGAAATTCTCCGAAAGAGGAAATCGCATCTACCGATGTGAAGTACAATATCAGAAATAAAGGGTTGGACAGCTTTTTATCGGGGCTGTCCATTTTAGTTTTCCTAACCATTCACCCAAGTGTTAAACTGGAGAAAAGGGGGAAAAACGATGGAATCATTGAAGATTGGCAACGTGACTCTGACTTGGTTATCAGGAGGCGTTACGAATTTAGATGGCGGCGCCATGTTTGGAGTTGTTCCTAAACCGTTATGGTCAAAGAAATACCCTGTTAATGAGAAAAATCAAATTGAATTACCTACAGATCCCATTTTAATCCAGATGGACGAAAAAAATCTATTGGTTGAAACTGGGATTGGCCGTGGAAAGCTTTCGGAAAAGCAGTTAAGAAATTATGGTGTCACAAAGGAATCTGATCTTGGAACTTCATTGGAGAAGTTGGGCTTACGTTTAGAACAGATTGATTATGTCCTTATGACACACTTGCATTTTGATCATGCCTGCGGTTTGACTGAACTTTCGGAAGGAGATTATGTTTCCGTCTTCCCCAATGCCAAAATCATAACATCCAAGATCGAATGGGATGAAATGAGGAATCCGAATATCCGCTCTAAAAGTACATATTGGAGGGAAAATTGGGAAGCGATTGAATCTCAAGTCGAAACATTTGAAGAAAGCTGGTGTCTAGGTGCTATCAAAATGATTCATACTGGAGGCCATAGTAACGGACATGCCATTCTTATCATAGAAGATGGCGGGGAACTGGCTATTCATATGGCTGATTTGATGCCAACACATGCCCATCAGAATGTTCTTTGGGTAATGGCTTACGATGATTATCCAATGAGTTCAATTGCAGCAAAGGAAAAATGGATTTCCTATGCATTGGATCATCAAGCATGGTTTACTTTTTACCATGATACTTTTTATCGGGCTGTTAAATGGAGCCATGATGGGAAACAAATGATTGAAAAAATTATTAGGGAAAAATAAAAAAAGGCCGCATCTTTTATCTGATGCGGCTCATTTTTAGGATGCTGCTTCTGCCGACAAACGTTTGACCTCTAGAAGAGTACCTGTTGAAGCGTCGGCAATAAATTCGTATTGTTCATTTTCATCGTTATTGATCTTTGAAATACCTCCTCTGTAAACTCGATAAGTAATGTGCTGCTTTTCATACGGCTCTTCTTCCATATGTATCCATGAACCGGTGATTGGACCGCTTTGTTTGAATTGTTTTTTCACCTTTTCTAAAACTTTATCAGGTGTAACCTTTGTTGTACGGTTTATCATTTCGCAAACAGCATAACCTCCCAAAATCCCCGCTGTTGCACCGAGTATAAAAGACTTCCAGTTCATTGTTAGACCTCCCAAAATTAAGAAAATTGGAAAAGATTACATAATTTATTCTTTATTCAGTATATCTTATTTAGAGTGAAGAAGGTAATATTACAGATAGCAAAAATGAAATATTGGTAAGGGAGTCGAAACTTCTGTAAAATAAAATGTATACATACAGATTCAAAATAAATGTTAGGAGGGAAAAACAATGAACGAACAAACATTAAAACTGTTTGAAACGTTGACAGAATTGCCTGGCGCGCCTGGGAATGAACATCTAGTTCGTCAATTTATGAAAGAGCAGTTATCCAAATATGCAGAAGAAATTGTTCAGGATAAACTCGGTAGTATTTTTGGTGTAAAGAGAGGAAATGAGCAGGGTCCAACTGTGATGGTTGCTGGTCATATGGATGAAGTAGGATTTATGGTGACAGCAATTACTGAAAACGGAATGATTCGGTTTCAGCCCCTTGGGGGATGGTGGAGCCAAGTTCTACTTGCCCAGCGGGTGCAAATCATGACAAAAAATGGTCCGGTTATTGGTGTCATTGGATCCATTCCTCCTCATCTTTTAGATGAAGCAAAGAAGAATAAGCCAATGGAAATAAAAAATATGCTGATTGATGTTGGTGCCGATCACCGTGAAGATGCAGAAAAAATCGGGATCAGACCAGGTCAGTCAATATTGCCAATTTGCCCGTTTACTCCAATGGCAAATAAGAAAAAGATTTTAGCAAAAGCGTGGGATAATCGCTATGGCTGCGGTCTAGCGATCGAACTGTTGCAAGAACTGGAGAAGGAAACATTGCCGAATATTCTTTATTCCGGGGCAACCGTTCAAGAAGAAGTGGGTCTGCGCGGGGCTCAAACAGCCGCCAATATGATTAAACCTGACCTCTTTTTTGCCCTCGATGCCAGCCCGGCAAATGATATGAGTGGGGATAAAAACGAATTTGGGCAATTGGGGAAGGGAACATTGCTGCGAATTCTGGATAAATCGATGGTAACCCATCGCGGCATGAGAGAATTTGTATTAGATATGGCCGAAACACATAACATTCCGTATCAATATTTTGTGTCCCAAGGCGGAACAGATGCAGGCCGTGTCCATCTTTCAAATGAAGGAGTTCCTAGTGCTGTAATCGGTATATGCTCACGATATATTCATACACATGCTTCCGTTATTCATGTTGATGATTATGCTGCAGCTAAAGAGTTATTAGTTAAATTGGTAAAAACTTGTGATAAATCAACTGTAGAAACCATTAAATCAAGCAGTTAATGAACTGGAGGCATCGCTGCTAGCGGTATGCCTCCTCTTTACATATAATAAGGAGAGTCAATTATGAGGGTTATGATCGGATCCAAAAATCCTGCGAAAATTACCGCAGTGAGAAATTGTTTTTCCAATCAAGAGGCGGAGATCATTGCATTGGATATTCCATCAGGTGTAAGTGACCAGCCGTTTTCAGATGAGGAAACAATAAAAGGTGCCATAAATCGGGCGGTGGGAGCATTAAAGGCAGGCGGCCAAATTGGCATCGGTCTTGAAGGTGGTGTTCAAGAAACGAATAGCGGCTTGGTTATTTGTAACTGGGGGGCGCTTGCTTCTGAAAATATGAAGCCCATTATTGCAGGTGGAGCAAGATTCCTGCTACCGGAAGAAGTAGCGGTTAGACTGCGTGCTGGGGAAGAACTAGGCCCGGTCATGGATGATTATGCTAAAAAGCAAAATGTACGAAAACATGAAGGAGCAGTTGGTATTTTTACAAATGGGCTAGTAAACCGGGTTGACATGTTTACACATGTCATGAAGCTATTAGTAGGACAATATTTGTATGTTAAGGACCAAAATAATTGATGGACAGCAGGGGATTCTAATCTTGAATGTACATTGCATTTTGGTGGACTAAAATGCAAACATATTGATATGATCTGAAGTGAAAATGAGAAACACAGAGGCTATTGGAGGAGTTAAATAATGAAGCATTTAGAATCAATGGAGCAATTTGAAGAATTACGCAATAATGGAAAAACGATTTTTATGTTTTCGGCCAAATGGTGTGGAGATTGCCGATTCATTGAACCGGTTTTACCTGAAATCGAAGCCAAATTTACTGATTATACATTTATTCATGTGGATCGTGATCAATTTATTGATTTATGCCAGCAGCAAGATGTTTATGGCATTCCAAGCTTTATTGCTTTTGAAAATGGCAAGGAACTTGGCCGGTTCGTCAGCAAAGATCGTAAAACACAAGAAAAAATTGAATCGTTTATTACTGGATTGAAATAATTATCCATAAGCCTCTATTTCCAAGCATTGGAGAAGGAGGCTTTTATATTGTAAAATAGATAGATAAAAACTCCTTGAAGTACGGAGGGATGCAAATGAATAGCAATAAAATGAGGCGGGAATTGGAAACACGTCTGGCAGGAGATGACAGAGTATTTTCTTATGACCGTGAAAAAGAGCAGATGCGGATTGAAAGTAAGCATACGGGAAAAGGAATAACCGTTTCTTTATCCGGTGTTGTGGCCAAATGGCATATCGTAAAAGAAAAGGCGATAGAAGAAATTGTTTATTATGTGGAAGAGGGACTTCGGGCGATGGGAGAAACTCTCCAGCTAACCGATCATGAGAAAAGAATCTTCCCAGTCATTCGTTCAACCTCTTTCCCAAAAGAGGCAGAAGAGGGCATATCATTTCTTTATGATAACCACACGGCAGAGACAAGAATCTATTATGCGTTTGATATGGGGAAGACATACAGGTTAATTGATTCAAGGATCATCGAAAAAGAGGGATGGGACCCAAGTCGAATAAAGGAAATTGCGCTATTTAATGTTAGGTCTCTTTCCACACCATTAAAAGAAGACCAAGTTACCGGAAATATTTTTTATTTTCTTAATACAAATGACGGATATGATGCCAGTCGGATTTTAAATAAAGGATTTTTAAATGAAATGGAGAACCGGATTTCTGGGACAATGGTGCTTGCTGTACCGCATCAGGATGTGTTGATAATTGGAGATATTCGCAATGATCGAGGCTATGATGTATTAGCACAAATGACGATGAGCTTTTTTGCCGGGGGGCATGTTCCGATCACTGCTTTGTCGTTTCTATATGATGATGGGGAGTTAGAGCCAATTTTTATTCTCGGTAAAAACAAATAGGAATCGGATGTGGACCGCTTGAAAAGTGGTCCTTTTGTATGTAGAAATGGAAATAAGTCGATATTTCGACTTAATTCTTCAGAAATCTGTCGAAAAAATTATAATTACTGCTAAAATAGAATGATACGATGAAGGAAGAAAGAGTGATTTTTTTGAGTTGGCTCCAAAACTTTTTGCAAAAGTTAAAAAAGGAAGAAGAAGATGATTTTCAAAGCTATATACCAGATAAAGAAAAAACGGATAGCATTCCGATTCTTACTAAATATGAAAAATTAAAAGAATTAGATGCGAGGATTTCCTATCAGTATCCAAAGGGGGCAACATCACGACCTGAGATCCCCCAAAAAACTACTGAAGAATTCTTGTCTCGCAGAAGGAAAAAACGTATATCAGAAAAAATGAATCAACAGGAAATGTTAGAAACCCTTCCGATTTTACCGGAAACAAAAAAAGAGCAACCGAAGAGGTCGCGTATTCCATTTCACCCAACGGAAATACCATCTCCTGTACACGGCTTTCTACGGCCTGCAAAAACAAAAATCGTTGAGCATGAATTAAGTTGTTTCACCGAAGCTGAAATCACAGAACAAGAACTGAAACGTTTAAAACTTAAGAATGAAGTAACAGCCAAAACCACGCAAACAACAATGTCTGCTTTACAATCAGATGCTGTTATACAGAATAAAACGGAAAGACCTGAAACAATCATGAATGATTTGCCTTATACGGTTGTTTTACCGGAGAAAGAGGCAGTATCGCAAATAGGCTCGACAAGGTTAGAAATGAAAGAGAGTGTTACCATTCCGAAAGTGGAAGAAACATCTAAACATGTGGAGGAATCAATCACACAGGTTTCTGATGCAGAAGAAAGCAAAGAAGAGATGGGATCAGTATCGAAGCTGACTCACCAGGCTGCGGAAAACCCACATTCTTTAGATATTAAGGAGGATGTGCTTGTAAATCAACAACCCCCTCAAAGGTCACGTCGGACGCATTTGCCATTTAATGTCATGATGTTGAAACAGGATAGGCTGTCTTGGGAAGCACGCCAAAGAAAGCTTGAAGAGCCGAAACAGACGCAAGTAAACAGACTCGAACAACAACAAGAGCTGCAGAATGTGTCAAACACGGAAGAAATACAGAACGTGTATAGCACTGAAAGGCTGCAGAATGTGCCAAACACGGAAGAAATACAGAACGTGTATAGCACTGAAAGGCTGCAGAATGTGCCAAACACGGAAGAAATACAGAACGTGTATAGGACTGAAAGACTGCAGAATGTATCAAACACGGAAGAGCTACAGAACGTGTATAGGACTGAAAGACTGCAGAATGTGTCAAACACGGAAGAACTGCAGAACGTGTATAGCACTGAAAGGCTGCAGACCAATGAATTTGCAAGCAGTCAATCTCGGGAAGCCATGGATTTGATTCCGCAAACTAGTGATTCGAAGGGATTTCAATTTCCGGAAACAACACTTTTAAATCCGCCAGTATTGGAAGTAAAGGACACAGAGTGGATTTCCGGACAACAAGAACTATTGGGCCAGACATTGCAAAACTTTAATGTAGGGGCAAAGGTCGTTCATGTCACACAGGGCCCTTCTGTAACAAGGTTTGAGGTACAGCCTGACCCAGGAGTAAAGGTCAACAAAATTACCAATTTAAGCGATGATATAAAATTAAGCCTTGCGGCAAGGGATATTCGGATTGAAGCGCCAATCCCGGGAAAACATACGATTGGCATTGAGGTTCCGAATCAGAGTTCAAGACCAGTAAAAATAAGCGAAATCATACAAAGTCAGGTTTTTCAAACTTCCGTTTCCCCATTAACAGCCGTGTTGGGCTTGGATATCGAAGGAAATCCGATTGTGACGGACTTAAAGAAAATGCCGCACGGGTTAATTGCCGGTGCAACAGGCTCTGGAAAAAGTGTATGTATCAATTCCATTTTGGTCAGTTTGTTATATAAAGCAAGTCCCGAAGAGTTAAAACTGCTTCTGATTGATCCGAAAATGGTCGAACTTGCTCCTTACAATCGAATCCCTCACTTAGTCAGTCCAGTTATTACCGATGTAAAGGCGGCAACGGCTGCATTAAAATGGGCTGTTGAGGAAATGGAACGGCGCTATGAGCTTTTTGCCCATGCTGGTGTCCGTGATATTAATCGTTTTAATGACTTGGCGATGGAGCACAAAAGGTATGCAGATAAGTTGCCATTAATAGTGATCATTATTGATGAGCTGGCTGATTTAATGATGATGTCTCCGGCAGATGTAGAAGAGGCGATTTGCCGCATTGCCCAAAAAGCAAGAGCATGCGGCATACACCTTATTTTGGCTACGCAAAGACCTTCAGTTGATGTTATTACAGGGTTAATTAAAGCCAATATTCCAACACGGATTGCCTTTTCGGTTTCTTCCCAGATAGATTCTCGCACAATTATCGATATTAGCGGTGCCGAGAAATTATTGGGCCGAGGAGATATGCTGTTTTTAGAAAATGGCTCATCAAAACCAGTCCGTCTGCAAGGAACTTTTGTAACAGATGAGGAAATTGATTTAGTAGTAAACCATGTAAGAGCCCAGCAGGAGCCAAATTATTTGTTTGAACAAGAAGAGCTTTTGAAAAAGGCCCAAGTGACGGAAGGGGAAGATGAATTATTCTATGAAGCCTGCGAGTTTATTATCGACCAAGGCGGTGCTTCCACTTCAAGCCTTCAGCGCAGATTTAAAATTGGCTATAATCGTGCTGCACGATTAATGGATATGCTTGAGCAAAACGGATATATCACAGGAGCAAATGGGAGTAAGCCCCGTGAGGTATTAATAACCGAAGAAGAATTAGAAGCAATCCATGATTCCATGACATTGGGATAATTCAAAAGTATGGTTTGAAAGTATCAACAAATAATATGTAAAGAATAATTAGAACGGTCTAAAAAAAGTGAAAAATAGTTTTTATACCAGAACAATGGTATAATAATGAAATGGTTTTTACTTAATGATTTACAAACATGTATTTTAAGTATTAAACATTGTGTGCGATCTTTATCGTTAGCAAATAAAGACAGATGTCATATACTGTTTTACAGATAGACGTTGGTTGGAGGTTCTTCTATGACTATTTACCATTTTGTAGGTATTAAGGGGTCTGGAATGAGTGCACTTGCACAAGTTCTGCATGATATGAAATTTCAAGTTCAGGGATCCGATGTCGAAAAGCGCTTTTTTACTCAGATTGCCCTAGAGCAATCAGGGATTACAATTCTTCCGTTTCAGAAGGAAAATATTAAGCCGGGGATGACAATCATAGCAGGAAATGCTTTCCCTGATACCCATGAGGAAATTCAAGAGGCGATGAAGCTCGGACTGCCTATTGTACGTTATCACCGTTTTTTAGGCGATTTTATGCAAAATTTCACAAGCATTGCAGTTACTGGTGCACATGGAAAAACATCTACGACTGGTTTGCTGGCCCATGTGATTTCAGGCGCGAAACCGACTTCATTTCTAATTGGTGATGGTACCGGTAAGGGTGAAGAGGGGGCAGAATACTTTGTATTTGAGGCCTGTGAATATAGACGCCATTTCTTATCCTATTTTCCAGACTATGCGATCATGACCAACATTGATTTTGATCATCCTGATTATTTTGCTAATATAGATGATGTTTTCTCTGCTTTTCAAGAGATGGCATTGCAAGTTAAGAAAGGAATTTTTGCTTGCGGCGACGATGAGCAGCTGCAGAAAATTCAAGCAAAGGTTCCAGTTCTTTTTTACGGATTCGGTGAGGAAAATGACTATCAGGCAAAAAATGTGGTGAAAACAACACATGGAACAAGCTTTGATGTCTTTATTCGCAATAATTTCTATAATACGTTCTCTATTCCAACATTTGGAGACCATAATGTATTAAATGCTTTAGCTGTCATTGGTTTATGCCATTACGAAGAAATAGATGTTGAAGTTGTTAAGAATAGGCTGACCACTTTCCAAGGTGTAAAAAGAAGATTTTCTGAGAAAAAACTTGGGGAACAAATCTTAATTGATGATTATGCACATCACCCGACTGAAATTAGGGCGACTATTGATGCAGCTAAGCAAAAATATCCAGAACGTGAAATTGTGGCTGTATTCCAGCCGCACACTTTCTCGCGCACGCAAGCCTTTTTGGAGGATTTTGCTGCTAGTCTGCGTCTTGCCGATAAGGCATATTTATGTGAAATTTTCGGCTCAGCCCGTGAGAAGAATGGTAAGCTGTCCATCCATGATTTGCAGGATAGAGTGGAAGGCTCTGAAATAATTTCGGAAGAAGATACTTCCATTCTAAAAAAGCATGAAAATAGTGTCATTTTGTTTATGGGAGCCGGAGATATTCAGAAATATCAGGAATCATATGAAAAACAATTAGTCTAAATTGAAAAATCGGAGGTCCGACAGGAGACCTCCGATTTTTATTTAGCCGATAGGAAAGTCATAAGGGCAACTACGCCTTTATCTTCGCTCTGCCAAGCTCGCCAGTCGGTGAGTTTTCTTTATTTGGCTTAGTTAAAGCACAAACTGAACACTTCTGCTAGTAAATTGGAGAGGAGATGACCAACAAGCCTTTTATTTTAAGTGATCAGGGTTTAGTTTTTCTAATTCCGGGATTACGAACAATCCATTTTTACGGATTAACACGTCATCAAAATAAATTTCACCGCCGCCATATTCAGGGCGCTGAATATTAACCATATCCCAATGAATATTGGAATGGTTTCCATTAAAGGCATCGTCATAGCATTGGCCAGGTGTGAAATGAAAGCTGCCAGCAATTTTTTCATCAAATAAGATGTCCTGCATTGGATGGAGTATAAAAGGATTTACGCCAATCGCGAATTCTCCGACATACCTTGCCCCTTCATCCGTATCAAATATTTTATTAATACGCTCTGTGTCGTTTGCTTCTGCCTCTACAATTTTTCCATCCTTAAATGTCAATTTTACATTTTCAAATGTGAAGCCCTGATAGGGGGATGGTGTATTATAGGTAATAGTTCCGTTTACGGAGTTACGTACAGGAGCTGTGTAAACCTCACCGTCAGGAATATTCAGTTTTCCGGCACACTTGATCGCTGGAATGTCTTTGATGGAGAAGTTCAAGTCTGTCCCTGGTCCTGTTAGGCGGACTTTATCCGTCCGATTCATCAAATCGACAAGACTATCCATCGCTTTATCCATTTTTCCATAGTCTAGGTTGCAGACCGTAAAGTAAAAATCTTCAAAGGCTTCAGTGCTCATTTTTGCTAATTGGGCCATCGATGGAGTAGGATATCTTAAGACAACCCATTTCGTTTTAGGAACACGGATATCGCGATGCACTTTTTTGCCGATTGTATTGCCATGAATTTTCATTTTATCGTCTGGAACATCTGCATGCTCATTGATGTTATTGCCGGAACGTAGTCCTATGTATCCATCCATTTTACTCATGACATTGGCTTCAAAGTCCGCCATCATATTAAATTGCTCTTCTTGTGCTCCCATCATAAGCACACGGTCTATTTGATGGTCCTTTAACAGGACAAATGGATATCCTCCTGCTTCATATGCTTCCTTTACAAGTGCTGAAACAAGTTCACGCTGCAGCCCGAAATTCTCTATTAATACTTTTTCTCCTTTTTGTAACTCAACCGAATAATGAATTAAATTTTTTGCAAGCTTTTCTATACGCGGGTCTTTCATTTAAGTACACCTCCAGAAAATTGTCATGTTATACATTCCTATTGTACCCGAAGAAAGCAGAATAATTGAAATGACAGGTCTTCGTAAAAATTTTAAGCATATGGCAGGAAAACGGGACAAATAAATGGAAGTATTATAAGATAAGTGAGCGAGGTTTATATCCAAGTTACTTGGGTAATACATAATGATAGTTGATGCGGAGGGTTTTACATAATGCAAATCATTTTATACTTAAGTGTGGCGCTAATCGCTGTAGCGTTTCTCATACTTGTCATTTATCTGTCATCTACACTGAAATCACTCCAAGTGACGCTGACGAGGGTTTCAGATACTTTAAAAGGGCTTGAGAAGCAGTTGGAGGGAGTAACGAGCGAGACCACTTTATTGTTGCAAAAAACCAACTCCCTTGCGGAAGATTTTCAGGAAAAATCAGAGAGTTTAAATAGTGTGGTAGAAGCTGTGAGAAGTGTGGGAACAACCGTAAGTCAATTTAACGGAACGCTGCAGACCATTTCTAATTCGGTTCAACATACCGTGGAGGACAATAAAGAAAAAATCTCCCAAATCGTTCAGTGGAGCAATGTCGTCATGGAATTAAAGGATAAATGGCAGGCAAGAAAGCAAGCCAAAAGCGAAACCAAAGTGACCGATCAAGAGAAGATGAAAGTTAGAGGCCACTAAATAAACAAGGAGGTAATATAAAATGGCCAATAGGGAAAATGAAAAACAAGAAATATATCAAAGCAGCCATGAAGAAACATCCAATAGTTTTCTGCTGGGAGCAATAATCGGCGGAGTTGTAGGGGCCGTAACTGCATTGCTATTGGCACCTAAACCTGGAAATGAACTGCGCCGGTCATTAAGTAGTCAGGCAGGCACGATTTTTGAGAAAACAGAGCAAGTTCGGGATAACGTCCGAGTAAAAAGCAATAATCTTGTTTCGAAAACGGCTGATATTTCTCAAGGAATTGTCCTGCAATCAACAGGTTTAATTAATAAGGTGAAAGGCAAGGCTGTAAATCAGAATGACCCTATAATAGAACAAGATTCAGGCTATATTTCCATCGCCAGCCCTAAAAAGCCATCCTCGATAAAAACAGCATTAAAAGGAACGCTTGATGGGGAAGAAATACGAAAAAAATTAGAAGAAGCTCAAAAAGCTTTTGAAGAAGAAGAACAGAAAGTCAAATAGTAAATACCTTATACATTTAAAATCAGTATATTTGTTATAGTTGCGGTGAAGTGATAAAATTACTTCACCGTTTACAATTTATTGGAGGTTATTTTCCATGTTAAAAAAAATCGAAACATCCGAACAATTTGCTGAACTAGTGAATAATGAAAAGTCATTCTTTCTGTTAAAACACAGTTTAACATGTCCAATCAGTCAGGCAGCCTTTAATGAATATGAAAAGTTCTCAACCGAGAATAAGGTAGTAGACACCTATTACTTGGCTGTGCAAGATGCAAGACCATTATCGAATGAGATTGCAGAAAAGTTTCAAATTAAACATGAGTCTCCACAAGCTATTTTGTTTGCGAATGGCGAGGCAAAATGGAATGCTTCCCATTGGAAAATAACAAATAGCTCGTTGGAAAATGCGCTGAAAGAAAACGCATAAGCAAGAAAAGAAGCTGATTGATCTTAGCCCTATCAAAAAATTCCGTAAACATGCACACTTTCGAGAAAGGGAGAATATAGTACTATATTATACCTGAATATTCTTTAACGCTTAAAAGCGTTTAATTAATAAAGAAAAAAGGGATGACAAAGAAATATATTTCCGCTATAATAAAGCCTAATTATAAAAGTGTTACAAAAATTTAAAATTTTAAGTTTGCAGTCAGTTTTTTTCACCAAATGGGAACAAAACTGATTGGCAATGAAAGGGCAGGGACGATTGATGGGCAATAATGAATTAGAACAATTAAGATCAAGAATTGACGAAGTGAATTTGGAATTATTAAGATTGATTAATGAAAGAGCTAGACTCGTCCAAGAAGCAGGACGGGCAAAGGAAAATCAGGGTGTTTACAGATTCGATCCTGTCCGCGAGCGAAGCATGCTTGATAAGATTAAGGAAAATAACGATGGTCCATTTGACAGTGCTACCATTGATCATATTTTTAAGGAAATTTTCAAAGCTGGGCTTGATCTGCAAAAAGATGATCACAAAAAGGCGCTGCTAGTTTCCAGAAAGAAGAAACCGGAAGATACGATTGTCACATTAAAAGGTGAAAATGTCGGAGATGGAAAACCGCATTTTGTCTTCGGTCCATGCTCGGTTGAATCTTATGAGCAAGTAGCTGCAGTTGCCAAATCGATGAAAGAAAAAGGTTTGAAACTACTTCGCGGTGGAGCTTACAAACCAAGAACATCTCCTTACGATTTCCAAGGCTTAGGGGTTGATGGACTGAAGATCTTAAAGCGAGTGGCAGTTGAATACGATATGGCAGTAATCAGCGAGATCGTAAACCCTGCAGATATCGAATTGGCACTGGATTACATAGATGTGATCCAAATTGGTGCCAGAAACATGCAAAACTTTGAATTACTAAAGGCAGCTGGTGCTGTTAACAAACCTGTACTCTTAAAAAGAGGATTAGCAGCCACTATTGAAGAATTTATCAATGCTGCTGAATATATCATGGCTCAAGGTAACGGACAAATCATCCTATGCGAGCGCGGTATCAGAACATATGAAAAAGCGACAAGAAACACGCTTGATATTTCTGCAGTGCCAATCCTGAAACAAGAAACGCATTTACCTGTCATGGTCGATGTTACGCATTCTACAGGAAGAAGAGACTTATTGCTTCCATGTGCGAAGGCGGCGATTGCTATTGGCGCAGATGGTGTGATGGCAGAAGTTCATCCAGATCCTGCAGTAGCCTTATCTGATTCACAGCAGCAAATGGATATTCCGCAATTTGACAAATTCTACAATGAGTTGCTAGCATCAAATTTCGTTCGAGTATAAAAATAATGTCGGAAAAGCCTTCTGCACATTTTCAGCAGAAGGCTTTTTTGCTATTATTAGAAGGAAACGAAAAATGGAGATTGCGGCTTTAAAAATCTTGTCGTATCATTAAATACATATTTCATTTGTATATTTTCTCACATAAAGAAAAAGTATCATTAAGTGTGATGGGAATCATGACTAGAAATTTACTGACTGCAGTAAAATAAAGAAAAGTGTTCGTTTAGGAGAGTGTGTGAAGTGAATAACATAACAATTTATGATGTTGCCCGTGAAGCAAATGTTTCCATGGCAACTGTGTCCCGTGTAGTAAACGGGAATCCCAATGTAAAGCCGGTTACTCGGAAAAAAGTATTAGAAGTAATTGAAAGATTAGGCTATCGTCCAAATGCAGTGGCAAGGGGATTAGCAAGTAAAAAAACCACCACTGTTGGCGTTATTATTCCTGATATATCAAACATCTTTTTTGCTGAATTGGCCCGCGGGATTGAAGATATTGCCACCATGTATAAATACAACATCATTTTAAGCAATTCGGACCAAAACAAAGAAAAGGAATTACATTTGCTTAATACGATGCTTGGAAAACAAGTGGACGGAATTGTCTTCATGAGCGGTCATGTTACACCTGAACATGTGGAGGAATTTGAAAAATCTCCGGTCCCAATTGTCTTGGCAGGATCGATCGAAGAAGCAGAAAAAATTCCTTCCGTTAATATCGACTATGAGCAAGCAACTTATGACTCGGTAACAGAGTTTATCCAAAGAGGACATAAACATATTGCTCTTATTATCGGCCCGCTTTACGAGCCAGATATTTCGTCCAAGAAGTTAGCCGGCTACAAACGGGCATTAGCAGATGCGAATATTCCTGTTAATGAGGAATTAATCGTTGAAGGAGACTATACGTATGATTCAGGTCTTGAGGCATTTGATAAAATCCTTGAGGCTTCCGTAAAGCCAACTGCGATTTTCGTTGGTGCAGATGAAGCCGCACTTGGTGTTGTTCATGGAGCAGAGGATAAAGGCTACAAAATTCCTGAAGACTTTGAAGTGATAACCTCAGACAATACCAGATTGTCTCTAATGGTCCGTCCCCAACTTACAACTGTTATACAGCCATTATATGATATCGGTGCAGTGGCCATGCGTTTGCTTACTAAGTTAATGAATAAAGAAAAAGTTAGCGATCATATTGTGGTTCTGCCGCACCGGATTGAACATCGCAATTCGACAAAAGCTTAATAAATAAACCGGCCACTGGCCGGTTTTATGTTTTTATAAATGGGCTCTGTGATTATTCACTGTTGATTTTCGTATAGGTAAGAGTTCATAATCGGAGAATTACCGGCTAATGTATCTAGATGAAGTTTAAGAAGCGGATATAAGCGAAGATATTCCGATTAACTGCTCTAAATAAGACAAAATCCAAAGATTTGGATCATATAAAAGGAAAAACTTCCTTTATTTTTAAGGAAATAGGGGTATTTCCCAATTTAAACGGAATTTTACCGTTTATTTTTCAAACACAGTAAATCAACATTCAGCTAGAACAGAGCTTCTAAATAAAGAAAGTTTGTGCCTTTCTTCATAGATAGGAAAGTATAACTTTCCTATCAGGAATAAGGGTAACTACGCTTCTTTCCTTCGCCCTGCCGGTCTCGCCAATCGGCGGGTTTTCTTTATTAACTTGATTTTTGCTGATTGCGAATGGGATATAACGCTTTGTCGAGTGTAAGCAAATTTTTTTCTGTAATTTCTGTTTTCCTTGGAATAGGAGGATAAAGGTTTTCCGGATCATCCCAATCTTTAGGCAATTCTACTGGAGCTTCTTTTTGCCAGGTGTTTACCCAGTCATGCGGTAAACTGCCGTAACAATTTGAGTTTTCCGTCATTTCCAGCCAAATCATGGACCAGGCCCTAGGTACGACACGCCAAATATCATAGCCCCCTCCGCCGACTGCTATCCACCTTCCATCACAATATTGATGAGCAATTTCATGGGCAAGTTTTGGAATTTCTCTGAAAATTTTCATCGTTGTTGACAAGTGTGTTAATGGGTCGTAATAATGCGAGTCTGCTCCATTTTGTGTCAAAATGACATCTGGCTTGAAAAATGAAGCAATCTCTCGAATGGCATTTGTGTAGGCATGAAGCCATGACTCGTCTTCCGTAAAAGCATCAACAGGGATGTTAAACGAATATCCATAACCTGCTCCTTGCCCCCTTTCATTTATATTTCCTGTGCCAGGAAATAAATATCTTCCAGTTTCGTGAATGGACAAAGTACAGACATTTGGATCATCGTAGAATGACCATTGCACCCCATCCCCGTGATGGGCATCCGTATCCACATATAAAACACGGGCGTGGTATTTTTCTTGAAGATACT
The DNA here is from genome assembly GCF_013248975.1 of Neobacillus endophyticus. Classification (GTDB taxonomy): domain Bacteria; phylum Bacillota; class Bacilli; order Bacillales; family Cytobacillaceae; genus Neobacillus; species Neobacillus endophyticus. The sequence continues at coordinate 265,825 of NZ_JABRWH010000001.1, read as the reverse complement.
TGATTGCTACCGAACTATCATTGTAAACACAGAAGCCAGAAGCTTTTCCGCGAAATCCATGATGCAATCCGCCGCCAAGATGAGCAGCATGAAGCACTCTTCCGGACATTACTTCATCGACAGCCGTTAAGGTACCACCAACCAATAAGGAGCTGGCCTCATGCATGTTTGAGAATATGGGGGTATCCTCGGTACCCAAGCCGTAATTTTCAGCTATCCCTTGGGGAAGCTGTCCGTTACCAGCCTTTTTAACCGCTTCAATATAGCTTGGATCATGGATGAGTTTCAGCTCGTCCTCTGTTGCAAATCGCGGTGGAATGATTTGATCGGGGTGTAAGGCATTTATTCGGTTTAATAGGTCCACAGTCAGTTTTAGCCGGAATTGATTAAACGGATGATGATTGCTGAATTTATATTTCAGCAATTCTTCAGAATAAATAAAAGCAGCACGATTTGTCATAAAGAAATCCCCGGAAAATTCGGCCATAGGACTTGATGGCCTGCTTCTTTTAGTTCCTGGATTAACTCAATGGGATTCATCATCTGGACTCTAATGACGAGAATTTTATAATGTTCATCCTGTTTATCCGGATAAATAAGCACACTAAGAATATTGGCATGTCGATTGCGAATAATTCCGGCTATATCGCTGAGAACCCCTGAAATATTTGGTACCCTTATTTCAATTTGCGATCCTGGCTGATGGGCTCCAGTTAGTTCAACCATGGTCCGTAATAAATCGGTTTCCGTTATAATTCCAACTAATTCCTGATCCTTAATGATCGGAAGGGCGCTAATTTTATGTTCATAGAAAATGCCTGCTACTTCTTCTACAAAATCAAGCGGGTGCCCGATAATCACATTGCGCTCCATTATGGAATCAACCGGTTTTTTTAAATTGTCTGGGTTTTCATTTGTTCTAAATATAGAGGAAGTCACTTCTTTTAATCTTGATATAGTGACAAGACCAACTAAATGAGCTTCGTTATCTATAATGGGAATGTGGCGAATATTATGGGTTTCCATCGCCTGGATCGCTTCTGCAACTGTGTTATCCGGTTGTAAAGTCACTACATTTTTTTTCATGATTTCTTCAACAATCATTGACATATCCCCCTTATATCAAGCACTAATCCAAGTTTAGTACGATCCCTTTGTAAGAAGGGCTTCTCTTCAATCAACTAGGTGAATATCAACAAAACGCTTTATGAAAGCCTATTTTTTAGTACATAAATCGATTCATAAAACGGAGGCGGTCAAACTTTTGAATGGATTCTTGGTCTACTCGTTTCCCCATTCTGGCCATTAGACAGTTAGCCGGATGGGAGCATATTTCCGGGTCATCTGTTGCATACCACTCCAGCCCTCCGGCATTCATCATCTTTTCCATAACTTTTCTATATTCCCAAACATTTAATTTGGTTCCTTTTAAATCCCAATGCCAATAGTACTCCGTCGTAATGATCATGTAATCTTCCATTGCATCATCCATCATGGAAACAATTAATAGATTTTTACCAACTGAATAGCCTCTGAATCTAGGAATGACTTCTATGGCCCCAAGCTCTATTAAATTTTCTATTTTCCCCTCAGACCAGCGCTCTAGAGGATCTGGGTAAAGGTATGTAACATAGCCGACAATGGTGTTATGGTGTCGTGCAATGATAATTCTGCCTTCTTCCAATTTGGCAATCTCAATTAACGCACGGTGTTGTTGTTGAGGCTGGCGAAAGGCAATCAAATCTTCATGAAATTCGTAACATGCAAGTGTATCAGAAGAAATGGGTCCTTCGATAATTAAAGGCCCATGTGAAGTTTTTAATTCTTTTGCATTATAAGTTTTAATATGATCCATCTGGTCACCACCCGGAAATAGTGTACTAATTCTATTATACATATATTTTATTAATTGAAAGTGTTTTCACGAAATTTTCAGTGTTATTAATATAGGAAGGAGAGTGATTTCAAAAAATTTGTTTTTTTTAAAATTGTGAATCATTATCATTTGTAATATAATATTCTTAAATGATTGAACGTCTATTGTCGATAGCATCCTAGGTTACAGATGTCTAAGTATAAACTATAAAAGGTTTATACTTTTTTACCAGCCAAAAACGGCAGAGGGGGAGATTATATGAAAGTGGAAGCGTTACCAGTTGTGCAAGGAGATCATAATCTACGAAATTATGAAGATACCTATAATCATTTTGACTGGAAAGAAACGGAGAAGGAATTCAGCTGGAGTCTCACCGGACGTGTAAATATGGCATACGAAGCAATCGACCGTCATGTAGAAACCTTTAGAAAAAATAAAGTGGCTCTTTACTATCGTGATGATTCACGGAACGAAAAATATACATTTAAAGAAATGAAGGAGCTATCCAATAAAGCAGGAAATGTATTGAAAAAATATGGGGATGTAGAAAAAGGGGACCGTGTATTTATCTTTATGCCTCGTTCACCAGAGCTATATTTTACGGTTTTGGGCGCCATTAAACTCGGGGCAATCGTTGGCCCTTTATTTGAAGCATTCATGGAAGGTGCGGTAAGGGACCGTCTTCAGGACAGTGAAGCGAAAGTTCTTGTGACAACACCGGAATTGTTGAATCGTGTGCCAGTTAAAGGCCTGCCTGCTTTGAAGCATATTTTCCTTGTAGGGAAAAGCGTAAAGGAAGAGGGGCAATGCATTGACTTTTTAGAAAAATTCGCCTCTGCCAGCAAGGAACTGAAAATTGAATGGGTAGAGCGTACTGATGGGCTTATTCTTCACTACACATCGGGATCCACTGGAAAACCAAAAGGGGTCCTTCATGTTCATAATGCCATGATTCAGCATTACCAAACAGCGAAATGGGTTCTCGATTTAAAAGAAGACGATGTTTATTGGTGCACAGCCGACCCAGGCTGGGTTACGGGAACATCCTATGGAATATTCGGACCATGGCTAACCGGAACATCGAATGTGATTATTGGCGGACGTTTTACTCCTGAAACATGGTATAAAATGATTGAAGACTTTGGCGTAACCGTTTGGTACAGTGCCCCAACAGCATTCCGGATGCTAATGGGAGCAGGTGATGAGCTTGTTAAAAAGTTCAATTTGAGCAGTCTTCGTCATATTCTAAGTGTTGGTGAGCCATTAAACCCGGAAGTCGTAAAATGGGGAGCGAAAGTATTTAACCGCCGGATTCATGATAATTGGTGGATGACGGAAACTGGCGCCCAGCTAATTAGTAACTATCCATGCATGGTAATTAAACCTGGTTCCATGGGTAAACCATTCCCAGGTGTTAAAGCTGCCATTGTTGATAACCAAGGGAATGAACTGCCGCCATATCGAATGGGTAATCTGGCAATAAAAAAAGGCTGGCCATCCATGATGCATACCATTTGGAATAATCAGGAGAAGTATGAGTCCTATTTTATGCCGGGTGATTGGTACGTCTCCGGAGATTCTGCCTATATGGATGAGGAAGGTTATTTCTGGTTCCAGGGACGGGTGGATGATGTGATTAACACTTCCGGTGAGCGTGTGGGACCATTTGAAGTTGAAAGTAAGCTGGTAGAACACCCTGCTATTGCCGAAGCAGGTGTTATTGGCAAGCCGGACCCAGTTCGTGGAGAAATTATTAAAGCCTTCGTGGCCTTAAGAGACGGATATGTTCCTTCAGAAGAACTGAAAGAGGAAATTCGCCTATTTGTGAAAAAAGGTCTTGCTGCCCATGCGGCTCCAAGGGAAATAGAGTTCCGCGACAAACTGCCAAAAACTCGAAGCGGAAAAATTATGAGACGTGTATTAAAGGCCTGGGAGCTTGACTTGCCAACAGGCGACTTATCAACAATGGAAGATTAATTTTTATGGTTTTCATATTGGTTTCTCTATGAAAGTCAAATCATAAAAAATCGCACCGAATGGGAATTCGGTGCGATTTTTTATTGGTTAGGCACAATTACAGTTCCAATGGTCACAAGGTTCGATGGAGCGGATTCTCTTCCGGCAATGTCAACTGCTGTTACATAGTAACTGCCGCTACCTGCCGTAAAACGGAGGCTGGAGCCACTATTAATACTTGCCACTTTTCGTGAAGATGCCCCGCCTTTATATAGCCTGTATCCAATTACATCGTTGTCCGAAGAGGAGCTCCAGTTTAAGGTATTTCCTGAAACTGTTAAAGTTACAGGATTAGGTTTTCTGCCATTATCCTGCATTTTTGCATCAGGTACAAGAATTTTTCCCCATAGGCTTTTCTGCGGAATCAATTCACTATAATCAGTGAAATCATTACCTGCCATTTGCCGAATGAAATCCGGGTTTAAAATCAAACCTGCTTGGGAAAACTCTGATGGTGTGGATTTAAGAGCCAAATATTTTTTGCCGCGAATCATCACAAAACGTCCATCCGTCAAACTATTATCGATCTTTGTTGGAACATACTTGGTATTGAAATAATCGCTTTCAACAAGCCCTGCTTTTTCACAAGCATCTGACGGCAGCAAGCCGGAGATGGTACAAATGGAACGTTGAACAATTCCTGTTGGCATTTGAAATGTTGCTTTTGGCGCAATTAATGAAGGATTAATTTTATAAGCGGCATTCATTAAATCAGCCCAAAGGTTATTCGTACGTTGGCTATAAGACATTCCTGGCGTTTGCAGTGATTTTTGTGTATCATAACCTGTCCAGATTCCAAATGTGACGTTAGGGTTGCTGGCAACAAACCAGGAATCATAATAATTGACACCTGTACCTGTTTTTCCTGCCCAATCAGCCGTAAAGTCCAGCCTGTTTTTTACCGCTGATGCTGTTCCCATTTTGATGACATCACGCATCATATCCAGAGTCAAATATGCTGTTTGCGGTGTAAATACGTCCACTGGCTTCACCTGATGCTGATAAATGACTTTCCCATTTTTATCGACAATTTTATCGATTAAATAGGCATCTATAAATTTTCCGCCGTTCGCAAAAGTCGTAAAGGCATTCGTGTTTTCTTCAACAGTAACACCACCGCTGATAGAACCGATGCCGGCTGCCGGATTGGTAAAATCATCTTTTTTAAGTGAAGAGAATCCCATTTTATCAAGATACTTTGCCGGATTTTGATTTAGTATGGATTCATAGACTTTAATGGCCGGAACATTATAAGATTTTGCTAATGCATATCGTGCTGAAACCAAACCGCTGTATTGGTAGTCATAGTTATGCGGCCAGACTTTTTCTGGATTTGTCGGATCCAAATGGGATTCAACATCTGCCAGAGGAGTTCCTGGGGAGACTTTCCCGAGCTCAATGGCAGGGCCGTAAACTAGCAGCGGTTTCATGGTTGACCCATTTTGTCTGAGTGAGCTTGTAGCGTGATTCAACTGCTGGCGATGAAAATCCCTTCCTGCAACAAAACTGATAATTTTCCCCGTTTTATTTTCAATCAGCATAGCCCCGACTTCAACCGGTTCCATGATTGTTTTCGTTTCTCCTGTATCCGGATCTTTTACGACCTGTGATTTATCAGGTTCGTAATTGGGATAATTATCTTTCACTTTTTGCATAACATCGTAAATATTTTTATCAATGGTTGTATAAATTTTGTACCCTTTTTGGTGCAAATCATGGCTGGCCATGGTTTTATACTTATAATAAAGATTATTATTCGTCTTGAGATCCTTATCAGTATGGCCATCTTTTTTAGCCAATTCAATGGTTAGTAAATCGATGGCGCGGCTTTCGATCTCTGCTGTCAGCCAAGGGTATTTTTCTGCTGGGCTGCTGACGGAAGGCGTGAAGTCTTTGGTAATATCGTAGGCAGCAGCGTCTGTATATTGTTTTTTGGTTATGTAACCACCGTCATACATTCTTTTTAAAATCGTTTTCATTCTTGTGATGCCCGGTTCGAGATTCTTCTTTAACGTGCCTTCATTTGTAAACGGGGTATAGCCGAACGGACTTTGCGGCAGTCCAGCGATGAATGCTGCTTCCGGCAATGTGAGATCAAGTGCGCTTTTTCCAAAAATACCCTTTGCAGCTGCCTGAACCCCGGCAATGTTTCGCCCGGAAGAATTTCTTCCAAATGGCACTACATTTAAGTAGGCATCCAGTATTTCTTTTTTACTGAAAAATTTCTCTAACCGAAGTGCAAGTAGAATTTCGCTTGCCTTTCTTTGAAATGAAACTTCATCGGTTAAGATTTGGTTTTTTATTAATTGCTGTGTTAATGTGCTTCCGCCAGTTTGGACCCGGGAGCCCGTCATTTCTTGAAAAAGAGCACGGAAAACAGCTTTTGGAACAACACCATGATGCTGGTAAAAGTATTCATCCTCTGTTGCGATGACGCCATTAATTAAATAACGGGAAATCTGATTGAGGCTGACTGATTCCCGTTCCAGATCAGACCGGAGTTTGCCGAGATAAACATTATTAGCAAAATATAATTCCGAAGTTGCTGTGTAATCATCAATATCTTTTTTCATGCTGTCGTATGAGCGGATCGGTTCATCTTTAACAAGCGATGCAAAATATCCAGCGCCAATTCCTGCGGCGAAAGCGCCTCCAATCAAGCCTACCGTGATTAAAAGGAGAAACAGATTCCAGACAACATGATAAGTAATTCTTGCATTTTTAACTGTTTTTTCATTGGTGAGCCAGGTAAAAACCGGCTTTGTCTTTTCTACAAATGCTTGCCATTTTTCTTTCATAGCACCACCTCACTAAAATATCCTTATTATAGCATATTAAGGAAGCAAAAATTGACATCCTTCTGCATTTTTCTGAATTTTAGGAGAGATATATGAAAAGGATGACCATTCATATTGATCATCCCATCATCTTGCTAATATCTAATTAGCGTATATTTCTTCTTACCTCTTCTAATAATCGTAAATTGTCCTTCGATTTTGTCAGTTTCTTGAAGAACATAGGCAGCATCCGTGGTTTTTTCACCATTAATCGAAATAGCGCCATTTGTAATGTCTTCACGGGCTTGACGCTTGGAAGGGGAAATTTTTGCTGCTGCCAGCAACTCTACCAATTGGCTTTCCGCTTCGTTTTGTACCGTATAGGATGGAACGTCTTTAAAACCTTGCTGAATTTCCGCGGCCGTCAGATTTTGTACGTCTCCACTGAATAGTGCCTGTGAAATTTTAATTGCCTGCTCCAATGCATCTTCACCATGAATCAGACGGGTAATTTCTTCTGCTAATGCTTTTTGAGCCTTGCGAAGATGCGGTTCTTCTTGAACAGATTGTTCTAACTGTTCAATAAAATCGTGTGAAAGGAATGTAAATAGTTTTAAGTATTTAATAACGTCAGCATCAGCCGTATTTAGCCAGAATTGGTAAAATTCATATGGTGTTGTTTTTTCAGGATCAAGCCAAACAGCGCCACCTTCCGTTTTACCAAATTTTGTGCCATCAGCTTTAGTGACCAAAGGAATGGTCAGTCCAAAAGCTTTTGACTCTTCTGCATGCATTTTACGGATTAGTTCTAAACCGGAAGTAATATTTCCCCATTGATCGCTTCCGCCAATTTGTAATTTACAGTTGTGATGGTCATATAAATGATTGAAGTCCATTGCCTGTAAAATAGTGTAGGTGAATTCTGTGAAGGAAATCCCAGTTTCCAAACGGTTTGCAATGGTATCCTTTGCTAGCATGTAATTGACGCCAATATGCTTGCCGATGTCGCGCAAAAAGGTGACAATGTCCATCTTTCCAGCCCAATCATAGTTATTCACCATGATTGCACCATTCTCGCCTTCAAATTCAAAGATAGCAGCTAATTGATTTTTAATTCCTTCTACATTTTGCTGTACCGTTTCTAATGTTAAAAGCTTTCGTTCTTCGCTTTTTCCGCTAGGGTCACCGATAAGACCTGTTGCGCCGCCAACGAGTACAATCGGGCGATGTCCATGCTGTTGGAATCTTCTTAATGTCAGGAAGGGAACCAAGTGCCCAATATGCAAGCTGTCGGCTGTTGGGTCTGCACCGCAGTATAGAGAAATTTTTTCTTTGCTTAAAAGGTCTTTTAATCCTTCTTCATCTGTTTGCTGATAGATAATCCCACGCCATGCTAAATCCTGTAATAATTCCAATTGAATAACCTCCTTTAAAAATAAAAACGCCCCTGCAAATTGCAGGGACGAAAAACTCGCGGTACCACCCGGCTTGAGGAATAAATTCCTCCAACTCAATAAAAATAACGGTTATCACCGTTCTCCGCTACTAATCAATTTCACGGAGAATGCTCCGGGATGTAATTCATTCCTCTATATGTGACAGCTTTCACTGGCCGCTGCCTCTCTTTAAACAGGGATAGAAGAACTACAGTTGATTCCCATCTAAGCTTCTTATTAAAAATAAACTTATTGTTTTTGTATCATATCTTTCTCATGATGTCAAATTGACATCACGAAAAACATTTACAAAATGAACTTTGCCCTTCTTTTTGAAGTAAAGGCAAAAGAGGTTAACATATAACTCGCATCTGTTCATTTTAGACTGTTGACCGAAAGATCATTCCACTTGACACTTCCAGACAGTATCCTCAAACCTTTGAATAGGCTGCTTGCAGTACAATATCAATCGACAAGGTGGAAGTTGGACAGCATATCAAATTTGTCATAAGCAATCATTAAATTAAGAATCGTGCATATGAATCGCTTCAATTCAATATTTTCCTTTTGGTACACATGATATCAATCCTGGTACGATACTGGATGGTTTAATCAAATAAAAGAAATGAAAAAATGTTAATTAATATGTGAAATTTCACCAGCACTCCATGGATTGACAGAAAACACTCTATACATATGGAGAGCTGTATGTCGATAGAATTAAATAAATAGCAGAGGTTCGAGAACCTGTAAAAGATTCTCGGGCTCCATCTGCCTTTATTTCAAAATAATGAATTACTATTCAGCTTTTTTAACCATAAAACAAACTAGCATACAAGGCTCACTGCCATTATTAATGCACCAGTGCTCCTCGCCTGCAGGGATCAGTGTTGCATCTCCAGCCTTTTCCACACTGTATTCACCATTACAATAAGTATCCACTTTTCCACTGAAAATATAGGAGTACTCATCCTCATCATGACAACTCATGCCCACAGCTGGAATTCTTTCACCAGGTGTGAGAGATATGACACTCATGCTCACTTCTTTAAAATCACCCTTCTTGATGAAAAACCTTTTCATTTCATAAAGCGGCATACCAATTGGCTTTACTTGATTAATATTGGTTTTTTCCATTTCACTTTACCACCTATTCATTTTTGAGTTTTGGATCTAGAAAGTCCCGCAGACCATCGCCTACGAAGTTAGCACCTAAAGAAACTGAGAAAATGGCTAAGCCTGGAAAGGTAGAAACCCACCAATTTTGAATAGCCCTGGCCCCACCTGATACCATTGAACCCCACTCAGGTGTAGGCGGTTGTGTGCCTAGTCCAAGGAAGCTTAATCCAGAGAACATCAAGATGGCATTCCCAAGGTCAAGTGTTGCCATAACCAATAATGGACCAAAGCAATTTGGTAAAATTTCTAAAAATAGAACACGAATATGTGAAGCACCCATAACTCGAGAAGCGGTAACATATTCGCTTTCTTTTAAGGAAATAACCATTGAACGCATTAATCTCGCATAATTTGGCCACCAGATAATAGCCATTGCAAGTACTGAGTTTAGGATACTTGGTCCAAGGGCAGCAGCGATGACCATCGCCAAAATGAGTGGTGGAAACGCCATAATAAGCTCTGAGAAACGCATTATCGCTTCGTCCGCTAATCCGCCTTTATATCCTGCTATTCCCCCATATAAGATACCGAAAGCAAAAGCACTAATAACTGTAATAAAACCCGCAGTTAAAGAAATTCTAGAACCATAAATGACCCGTGAGAATACATCACGACCTAACTCGTCAGTTCCAAAAAAGTGTGAAGAGCTTGGAGATTGGTATCTAATGGATATATCCTGTGCTGTTGTACTATAGGTACCGATTAACGGTGCAAAAATGGCAATAAGAATCCACAATGTACAAATGATTAATCCGAGTTTAAAAAGAAATCCTTTTTGGGTGATAAAAGATTTAATTGTTCTCATTATCGATACCTCACTCTCGGATCAATAACCCCATAAAGGATATCAATTAGCAGATTGATAATGACATAGATAAATGCAATTAGTAATGAGACGCCACATATAGCGGGGAAGTCTAGTGAAACGGCAGAGAGATAGGCATATTGACCAATTCCCGGCCATGCAAAAATATTCTCAACAAGCACCATTCCGCCCAGCAGATTACTAAAACCCATTCCGGCTACTGTAATAACGGGTATCAGTGAATTAGAAAGTGCATGTTTAATGATGACAGCTGATTCTTTTTGACCCTTTGATCTAGCCGTACGAATATAATCCATTGACATGGCTTCAAGTAGATTAGACCTTGTCTGACGAGCAATTAATCCCATGGTAAAGAATCCTAGCACGGTTCCCGGAAGAATCAAGTGCATTGCGGCATCACCAAATAATTGAAAATCCCCGCTCATAAGCGAATCCATCAGTAATAGCCCTGTTCCTCCTTCTGGGGTTGATGCCCGTGCATCGATGCGTCCTGGTCCTGGTGTAATCCCTAAGATCGAAGAGAACACATTGAGCATAATTAAAGCAAACCAAAAGCTTGGTATAGAAACGCCGCTAATGGAGACAGTACGAATGATATGATCAATCGGTTTATTTCGATAAATGGCAGAGATGATTCCAAATAGAATCCCAAGAAGCAAGGCAATCGCCATAGCAGCAATGGATAGTTCCAATGTTGCCGGGAAGAACTGCCTCAAGTCATCCATCACAGGGTTGCCAGTTCGTATAGAGGTACCTAAATCACCAGTCAGCAGGTGTTGGAAATACAGAATGAATTGACTATATAGCGGCCGATCGAGCCCCCACTTCGCTTTAAAAGCAGCCACAATTTCAGGATTATTCATTGCACTCTGACTCAAATTCGCTGCAACCGGATCACTTGGCACTAAATGAGAAAGAATAAAAACGAAAAGTGCCACGCCAAATAATAAGAAAAGCAGAAACAATAGACGTCTACCAATAAATCTAAGCAATTTGGATCACGCTCCAGACTAAATAACCACTCACTGTTAAATCTTTAAAACTGATAAAACTTAAGATTAAATTTGAATGCAGTCCGCAGGAAGCTGCCTGCGGATTGCTTTTAGCTATTTTCATTGATTATTTAGAGAGTTTTAAATCGTTTAAATGCAGTTTGCAAAGATCATTATAAGCAGCGCCTTCCAGTTTGGAGCTGACAGCAAATGATTTAGGGTGCTGGACTAAGAATGCATAAGGACTATTCTCAGCCATTATGTCTTGCATCTTGCCCGAAATCTGTGCCCGTTTTGTATCATCAATTTCCACCTTCGCTTGTTCTGCTAACTTTACTAATTCTGGGTTAGCTGCAGGATCCCAGTTAGCCCGTTTTCCTACAATATCGCCTGGGATAAATGCTAATTGGTTGCTTAAATCGTAGTAGTCAGGTGACCAGTGCATGACTAGGAATGGGGCTTTACCATTTCGATAATCATCAATTACAGCGCCAATCTCTCCAGTTTTTATTTCTACTTTGATATTAATTTTTGCAAGATCCTCTTTTACTTTTTCAGCTATTGTTATCCATGAAAGTCCTTCGGAATTAAAGTTAGCTGCTGTTAGAGGCACAGTGAAGCCATCCTCATACCCTGCTTGCTTCATCAAGTCCTTTGCTTTTTCTATGTTTTGATAATTATCAGGTCTAGATTTAGCACCAACAAATCCTTTTTGCACAAAAGATAACGGCAGCAGCGCCCCATTACCTGCTAATTGCTGGAATCCCTTATAGTCAAGTGCATAACGGACAGCTTGCTGAACAAGTGGATTTGCCATTTCTTTACCGATTTCCGGCTTATCATTCATTAGTAAAAAAGAAATGGTTGAAGTTGGTGAAGTGATAACCTTTGCGTTTCCACCAGCTTTAATGCTTTTCACTTGGTCAGGTCCAACGCTTAAGGCAACGTCAATATCACCTTTTTCAAGCGCTTGAATTTGTGTGTTTGGATCAGGCATTTCTTTAATGATTATATTACTTGCATACACAGTGCCTTTATAATACGGATTCTTTGCCAGAACCATCTCTGTATTGGCTGTCCACTTTTTCAATATATATGGACCGCTGCCAGCTGATGCTTCATCAAGGTAAGAAGATCCTTTATCTGATGTGCTTGCATCCGCTGTATCAGTGCCGCCTTTTTCCTTTACTACTTTGCTATCAAGAACTGCATAGGCATTGTTTGTAATTTTTGAAAGAAAGGATGCATCCTTTGCTTTTAGAGTGACGACAACTGTCTTGTTGTCTTTTGCTTCTACTTTTGCAACACCTTCTGTAAGAGCAGCAGCATTGCCTTTTAAATTTCTTGTACGATTAAAACTGAATACAACATCCTGTGCCGTTACAGGATTTCCACTTGAAAATTTATGTCCCCCGTCAAGCGTGAAAGTATAAACAAGACCTGAACTATCTACTGTGTATGATTTAGCCAGAGCTGGCTTTGGAGTGAGATCTGACCCTTGCACCATATATAAATTCTCATATGTTGCATAAAAATAGAAATTCCCGTATACCTCGTAAGCACGAGCTGGATCCATTGTTTTCCAATCAGATGCTACCCCGATAACGATGGTATCAGCATTGGATGCAGATGTTCCTCCAGTTTTTTCTTGCTTGCTGCATGCGAATAGTGATAAAGCCAATATCAATGTAATGGCCAGTAAAGCAATTTTTTTCATCATCCCCAACCCCTTCTTTTTAAAATTTGGCTGTGTTAATGGATATTGTTGATTTTCATATTCTGCTGATTGGAGCGGAAGGTACGAAGACTCCTGCGGGAGTACGGGGCAGGGAAGCCCCATAGGTGCGATAATGCCGAGGAGGCTCCCCGGCACGCCCGCGAACCGCTCGTACCTGGAGCGGAAATCAACAGTCACGATTAACAAGCCTAAAATTAATAGAATCACTTTGTACATAAATGACATGCAACAAAATGGTTACTACCTGTTTGAATAAAATCCGGTGCCACTGTTTTGCAAATATTCATCACAGCAGGACATCTTGTGTGAAATCGACAGCCAGTTGGCGGATTAGATGGGCTTGGCACATCCCCAGTAAGAATAATCTTCTCTCGGGGATCTCCGCCTGCATCTGGAATAGATGAGAGAAGTGCCTTTGTATAGGGGTGCTGCGTTTTTTCGTATAGATCATCGCGAGTTGCCAGTTCAACGATTTTACCTAAATACATAACAGCAACACGATTACTAATATGGTGAACCACGCTTAGATCATGTGAGATAAATAGATAGGTAAGATTCAATTGTTGCTGCAGGTCCACTAGTAAGTTAATTACCTGGGCTTGTATAGACACATCCAATGCCGAGACAGGTTCGTCGCACACAATAAGCTCTGGATCTAGTGCCAATGCTCTGGCAATACCTACCCTTTGTTTTTGCCCGCCTGACATTTCATGAGGAAATCTATCCAAATAACGGCTTGCCAGACCGACCAAATCGATCAGTTCAGTAATTTTTGCTTCAGCATTTTCCAGTTTATGAATTTTGAAAGGTTCTAATAAAATTTGCTTAATGGTTCTGCGTGGATTTAAGCAAGCAGAGGGATCTTGAAAAATCAGTTGTGCCTTTTTGGTGAAATTTTTCTGTTTGGATCTGGAAAAATGGGTAATATCATCACCATTAAAAATAATTTTAGAGCCGTGATCTGGCGCATAAAGACCAAGCAGAGTCCTGCCCAGCGTACTTTTCCCGCATCCGCTTTCACCAACGAGACTAAATGTTTCACCCCTTTTAATCGTAAAAGAGATATCGTCTACTGCTTTAAGCAATCCTTTTTTTCCATCAGGGCCTTTAATATGAAAGGATTTCTTTAAGTGAGAAACCTCTAAAATGTTTTCTGAGGTGTTTGATGCCGCTGCTATTGCTTTCGTATCATTTTGTGGCATTTACATCATCACCCTTTTCTGTTCCGTCATAAATAAAGCATCTTACTTCACGGCCATCTTCTTGTTTAAATAATGGAGGCGTTTCCAGCTTGCATTTCTCTGTTGCATATTTGCAGCGAGGATGGAAGCTGCATCCGCTTGGCATATTTAATGCATCAGGGACAGTTCCCTCGATCGCCTCAAGTCTTTCTACTTTATTAGAGATTTTCGGGATTGCACCTAGCAATCCTTGTGTATATGGATGAAGGGGATCAGCAAATACTAACTCAGTTGGGCTTTTTTCCACTATTTGACCCGTGTACATGACGGCTACGTTCTCACACATTTCTTTCACAACACCTAAATCATGGGTGATCATGATAATACTCATATTCCTTTTTTTCTTTAGGCTGTTCATTAAATCTAGTATTTGGGCTTGAATCGTAACATCTAATGCGGTGGTAGGTTCATCGGCAATTAATAGTTTTGTATTGCAGGCTAATGCCATGGCAATCATGATTCTTTGCCGCATCCCGCCCGACATTTGATGCGGATATTCATGAAATCTCTGTTCAGGTGAAGGAATTCCTACCATTCTCAGCATCTCAATTGCATATTTTTTTGCATCTTGCTTGCTTACATCTTTTTGGTGAATCAGGATTGGCTCCATAATCTGTTTGCCGCATGTATGCAGCGGATTAAGGGATGTCATCGGCTCTTGAAATATCATTGACACAGACTTTCCTCTAATTTTTCGCATTTCCTTAGGCGAAAGTTTTAATAAATCTACGCCATCAAAATCAATGGTTCCAGTTATTTCAGCGTTCGCATTTTGCAAAAGTCCCATTATAGAGAGAGAGGTAACACTCTTGCCGCTGCCGCTTTCACCAACGATTCCTAATGAACTTCCTTGAGTTAAATCAAGGCTCAAACGATCCACTGCTTTTACAGCACCCTGACGTGACTTAAATTTAATTGTCAAATCTTTTACTTTTAGTAATGTCAACAGCCTCACCTTTTTCAAATAAATTATAAAAAATTGTGGGAATCTCAACAGGGAGGAAAGTGTAACTGATCTTCAATTTTGAAATTTTTGAAGATAGGAAGGGAGGCCTCTCATTCAGCTACTTCAATTAATCAATTTTTGCTTTCTTCCTTGATTTAGACCAGTATTTCTTGGGCTTAGGAAACCATGGCCGCATAGGTAAGATCAACAGGTTGCCAAAAAAGTGATTTCTTTGTGATAAAAGCGATGATGGGTTCGATGTATGTAGACGTAAATGAGGCTTCAAATTGTTTGACAGGTCATAAATTAGATAGCTTTGTAGGTTAAACAGGCTTCCTTGTTCAAAAATAGTAAAAGGGAGTCCTCTTTCATTCACATATGTTTTGTGGTGCATACTTATTTCAGCATTTTGGAGAGGACTCCTTTTTGTGTTCCAGGAGACCTAAAGGCTCTATGGGGTCAATTTAAAAAGGGTATTAACAAAGTTTGCAGGCTTTTTTTGCAAATGTTCTTACGAAAAGATGCCACGAAGCATCTAGTTATATGGGTTGACGATCTTATTCGAAAAACACCCATCTTTGTGGAAGTAGCATTAGTTAAAAATAACTGGGGTGATCACAGATAGTAATATAGTTTCCTGATCAAGTGGATTTTCCCATATGTGGGGAAGAGTTGAAGGGAAATGTATCGCTTCTCCTTCTCGTAAATAATATTCCGTCTTATCAACAGTGAGTAAGACAGCCCCTTTTATAACATAATAAAACTCTTCACCCGGATGTTTTACCGGTTCACTTTCTTTTTGATGCGGCTTGATTATCACGAGAAGTGGTTCAATTTTTCTATCTGCAAAATTATTGCTTAATCTAATATAAGTTGAATCAGAACTTTCTATTTTAAAAGGTTTTTGATCTTGCTTTTTCACTGCGTAATTTAGACTTTCTGTCTCTTCGAAGAAATGAATCATCTTTACTCCAAACGCGTCGGCAATTTTTTTTAATGATGTGATGGCGAGTGATGATGTTCCTCTCTCTATTTGGGATAAAAAACTAACAGACAACTCCGTCTTTTCACTTAATTCCTTTAAAGTCATACCCTGTTCAAATCGTAATTGCTTTATTTTTTGAAAAATTTCTTCCATCACTTAATTCCTTTCTTTTAATTGAGGAATAATTACAGTATTACTGTAATTGATTACGATTTTATCATAATTACTTTAAATGTAAATTAAAATTTTGAATATTTTTATAATAATAATAGTTTGTTGTTCGTGAAATTTTTGTAATATAGTATTCCTGATAAAAAGTATTTAATAAAGAAGAGGTATCTTTTCAAGAATAATGGCATCACCAGGATACGATTAGAAACCAGTATTAAAAAAGAAATTAAAAGAGTTGGGATTGGATTATAGGAACTTCTACAAACAAGGAGAGGGCTGTTTAATGTCAATAAAGAAAGAATAGACCGTTCATCTTGGTTCAAGGTCTTTTTTTAATGTCCGAAACCATAAAAAGATAAGTATGATTAGACAATTCCACATACGGGCTCAAGGTATCTGTAATAAGAGATAACAGAAAATAACATATTAGATGACCTTGACAGGGGGGGGACGGGAATGGGAAAAACAATTGAAACTATGAAGCGTAATCCATGACTTTTTTTGATGGTCATTATTATAAGTATAAAAAAATAAACGCGCCTGTCCACTTGATCTTTTTTTGAAAATTCCTCCCCCAATTCCCCCCATTTCATTTGGGGGACATACAAAATTATATTAAGCAGATTAAAAAACAAAAAACCCTAGAAGCGTTGATAAAACGCATTTTCTAGGGTTTTTTTGATTGCTTTTTAATAAGCAAATCAATTAACGAGAGTAGAACTCAACGATAAGTGATTCGTTAATTTCAGCAGGTAATTCAGAACGCTCTGGTAAACGAGTGAAAGTACCTTCTAATTTGTCAGCATCGAAAGTTAAGAAATCAGGTACGAAGTTATTAACTTCAAGTGCTTCTTTGATTACGTCAAGGTTGCGTGATTTTTCACGAACGCTGATTGTTTGGCCATTAGTTACGCGGTATGATGGAATGTCAACGCGAGAACCGTCAACTAAAATGTGACCGTGGTTAACTAACTGACGAGCTGCACGACGAGTGCGAGCAAGACCTAAACGGTAAACAACGTTATCAAGACGTGACTCAAGAAGAATCATGAAGTTTTCGCCGTGGATACCGCTTAATTTGCCAGCTTTAACGAATAAGTTGCGGAATTGACGCTCGTTTACTCCGTACATATGACGAAGTTTTTGTTTTTCTTGCAATTGCAATCCGTATTCAGAAAGTTTTTTGCGTTGGTTTGGACCATGTTGTCCAGGAGCGTAAGGACGCTTTTCTAATTCTTTACCTGTGCCGCTTAGAGAGATTCCAAGACGACGGGATAATTTCCAGCTTGGGCCGGTATAACGAGCCATGAAAGACTCCTCCTCTGTGTTTTTATTTTGGTAAAATAAAAACCGCAACGAAACAGCTATAATAACCATTTTGTTTTCATGCATCCTCGCTCTAGCAGCATAGAGTTACCCGATACACCATCACAAAGTATTGGTTGTGAGGAACAAAATGAGAGAATTAAAGTTGCCTCTTAGGCTGCAATATTTTACACAAAGAGTATTATATAATTTTTAAAGGAACAAAGTCAATAGTATTTTCATTCAGACTAAAAATCTGTCTCTGATCTTCTTAACGATGATCTGAGATCTTACATACACTATATAAATAAAGGAAATCGCTTTCAAAAGAAATGGGGGCTATAAAGTGGAGGAAAAGAAAACTCATTTTGAGACGGAAGTCATTCATGCTGGTTACAGGTCAGACGAACATCTGGGAAGTTTAGTGCCGCCATTATATCAAACATCAACCTTTATATTTGCGAATGCAGAACAAGGTGAAAGGAGATTTGCCGGGGAGGAAGAAGGGTTTATCTATTCGCGTTTGGGGAATCCGACGGTGAAAATCCTTGAAGAAAGAATGGCTTTGCTCGAAAAAGGGGAGGCTTCCCTGGCATTTTCATCTGGAATGGCTGCCGTTAGTGCGGTGCTTGTTGCCCTAACGAAAACTGGCGATCATATTCTGTGCTCTCAGGGAGTGTACGGATGCACGTTTGGCCTGCTCACATTATTTAAAGAAAAGTATAGAATCGATCACGATTTTTCAGCAATGGATTCTAGGGAGACCTTAGAGAAGGATATCAGACCAAACACTTCCTGTATTTATATCGAAACACCCATTAATCCGACGATGAAGCTTGTTGATCTAGAAATGGCTGCCAATGTGGCGAAGAAAAAAGGCATTCCTGTTGTTGTAGATAATACATTTTGCTCGCCCTATTTGCAAAATCCGATCAGCCATGGCTGTGATATTGTGATCCATAGTGCCACTAAATATATTTGCGGTCACGGGGATGTGATTGCTGGGCTGGTGATTGGGAAGAACGGAATGATACAGAGGATTTCCCGTACAACACAAAAAGATATTGGCGGTACGATCTCCCCATTTGATGCCTGGCTGCTTTTGCGTGGATTAAAAACACTTCCTGTTCGCATGGACCGGCAGTCGGAAAATGCTGCAAAGCTTTTTTCATTTTTAAAAAGTCATCCGAAAATTTCCTCTATTTATTATCCTGGTGATCCAGAATGCTCTGATTATCCCATCATGAAAAAGCAAATGAAACAACCAGGCGCTCTGATTGCCTTTTCTGTAGAAGGTACAAAAGAAACCGCTCAAATGTTCATGAATCAGTTAAAACTTATCAAAATTGCGGTCAGTCTGGGGGAAGTGCAGACATTGATTCAGCACCCGGCTACTATGACTCATTCGGTTGTTCCAAAAGAAGAGCGAAGTAAGATGGGGATTGGTGATAATATGCTTCGACTTTCAGTAGGCCTTGAGGCATGGGAAGATTTGATGGAGGACCTAGACCAAGCGTTAGTAAAAATCTAATAAAAAGCCCGCCAAAGGGAAGCAGCACCCCTTTTGAGACACATGCTGCTTCGGACTGGCGGGTTTTAGTTAAAAGGATTCCATTAGTATAGCGGCAAACTCTTCCAAATGTTTTTGGTCGAGTTCATCAAATCGATTTAATTCCGGTGAATCAATATCTAATACACCGATTAACTGATCATCTTTAAAAAGAGGGATAACGATCTCTGATAGTGAAGCAGCATCACAGGCAATATGACCTGGGAACTGGTTGACATCCTCTACACGGACAGTTTCCTTTTTCATTGCAGCAGTGCCGCAAACCCCTTTTCCAAGCGGAATACGGATGCAGGCAGGAAGCCCCTGAAATGGTCCTAATACGAGTTCCTTCTCATTTTCCATTAAATAAAACCCGACCCAATTTACTCGATTTAAAAATTGGTTTAATAATGCGGATGCATTGCTAAGATTCGCCACGATATTTTTCTCACCGTGAATGAGGGCCTTTAATTGTTTTTTCACAAGCTGATAATTTTCTTCACGGTTTTCTGAGTATTTTTCGACGTTAAACATGGTGTTTCACCTTTTTTCTTTCGTTTTTAGAGTTTATTTTATCAGAATTACAGGAAAATGAGCAGACTTTGTCGACTTTTTCATAAAGGAATCAATTGTGACATCAAGAATCCTATATGAAAGGGGATCTTGGTGTTCTGAAAAAGGGGGAAAGCCAATGAAGAAGGATTCCAAAGACCAAATCTTGAAGGCAGCCATTTTGCTGTTTAATTCTAAAGGATATGATGGGACGTCAATCAGGGATATTGCCAGTCTTGCCAAAGTAAATTCCGCAACGATCGCCTATTATTTTGAAAATAAGGCAGGGCTTTTAGAATATTGTTTTACGCATTTCTTTGAACAATATATCCGCAAAATGGAAGATGCTTACCAGACGATTGATAAGGGTGCGAAAGAATGCTTAAAGCGTGTCGTAGCGGAGCTGCTTCATTTTCAGAGTGAAAATTATCAGCTTGCCAGTTTTATCTACAGGGAATTATCCATCGATTCACAGGTAGCCCGTGAAGTGATGTCAACTTACTCTTTAAAAGAGAAATTCTATTTTCAAAAGATTTTTGAAAGAGGTTTTGAATGGAATGAATTTCGCCCGCACTCCATTCCCTACCTACTCATTCAATTAAAAGGATTACTCATGATGCCGTTCATGAATACGCATTATATGAGGGAAGTTTTATATGTATTTCCAAATGAGCAATTTTTTGAGCAAAAATATTTAAAAGAAATCTATTTATGGATCGATAACACCTTAACTCCTTCCGTTAAGATAAAAAAGGAAGTTGTTGTAAAATAAGAATGCAGGGATGGTTTTATATTATTGGAGAGCACTAGCTGGAGAGGTGATTTTCCCCAATCAGCGAAGTGCTTTTTGTCTGGTTTTTTTTGCTAATGGCCCATATTCGAATCACTGTAATCTGTAAATAAAATCCAGATATATCAAACTTCTTAAGGAAAATCGATAATTTTTGATTTCTTTTACAAAAAAATTGAAAATAATAGTCAAAAAATGTCGTATACATGTTATCATAAAGGCATTGAAACTGAAATAACTGAAATTTATATAGATTGGATCCTTTTGGGATTGGTTCAAGCGTTGTTTTGGAATAGGAGGCTTACAAATGATATTTTTCATTGGATTTTTCATCCTCTTACTTGTCTTGTTTGTAATTGGGTATGTAATTAAGAAAAAGTATTTTAAAGAAATGGATCGCTTAGAAGCGTGGAAAATAGATCTGTTTAATCGTCCGATACCGGATGAAATGTCAAAGGTGAAACAGCTGAATATGACAGGACAAACAGAAGAGCTTTTTGAGCAGTGGCGGAATCAATGGGATGATATTATCACGGTGAAGCTTCCAAAATTTGATGTAATGCTATTTGAAGCAGAGGAATACATAGATAAATACCGTTTCAAAAAAGCAAAGGAAGTTCAAACGGAAATTGTGCACAAGCTCCAGGAAACTGAAGCCCAAATAAAGAATATTCTTGATGAACTGCATGAGTTGGTGGGCAGCGAGGAGAAAAACAGAGAAGAAATTGAACAGCTAAAAGAGCTGTACAGGGAAAATAAAAAAATGCTTTTGGCTCATCGCCATAGCTTTGGCAGTGCGGAGAAGAATTTAGAAGAACAACTAAATAGAGTGATGCAAAAGTTTCAAGAGTATGATGAAAAAACAGAAAATGGCAATTACCTTGAAGCTCGTGAAGTGGTTATTTTTATTCATAGTCAGCTTAGCACTATAAAGAATCATATGAATTTAATTCCACAAATGCTTATTGAATGTCAATCACTATTTCCTATCCAGCTGGCAGAAGTGGCGGAGGGGTATAAGGAAATGATTGACCAAGGGTATTATTTGGACCATATACACATCGAGGAAGAAATGGAAAATTTGAATGAAAAGCTTGAGGAAAATCTATTTTTAGTGGAAACCGCTGAAATCGAAAGGGCTCAAGAAGGCATGAGTGAAGTCAAAGATCGGATAGACATTCTTTTTGACCTGTTAGAAAAAGAAGTACATGCAAAGCATTTTGTTAAAAAGAATGAAAAAATTACAAGTCAGCACCTGCAATTAGCTGAAGAGGAGCATCAAATCCTTACGAAGGAAGTTCTTCACGTTCAAGGCAGCTACCAGCTTTCCGATCAGGATTTTGATGCAATATCGAGTTTAGAAAAAGAGCTTTTAGCGGTTTATAAAAGTTATCATATTTTAACGGAAAAAATCAGGATGAATGATACGGCGCAAACAGCCATAAGTGAGGAACTAAATGAGCTGAAAGAGCGCTTGGAACTAGTTCGTGAAGGACAGCAGGAGTTTGCGCAAAAACTACAAGCATTAAGAAAAGATGAATTGCAAGCCAGGGAAAAGGTCCAAGAATTAACGAAAAAGGTTGGCGAAACTGTTCGACTTGTTACAAAGAGCAATGTGCCTGGTATTCCGGAAGATTATAAACTCCTTATTGAAGATACCCATGAGAGTATTTATAATGTCAAATTGCAGCTTGAGGAGAAGCCGCTTAATATTTCAGCCTTAAATCAGTATTTGGAAATTGCTGTTTTAACAGTAGAGAAACTTGTCTCTTCCACGATTGAATTGATCGAGAATGCTATGCTGGCTGAAAAAGCGATTCAGTATGGAAATCGTTATCGCAGTAAATATTCGTCTATTGCCAAAGGGCTATCTGCGGCGGAAAATGCTTTTAGAAAATATGATTATCAGGAAGCATTGGAGCAAGTTGCAGCATCACTTGAAGGAATTGATCCTGAGGCTTTAAAGAAAATAAAAGCTACAGTAGAAACCTAAATTGTAAAAAACCGATTCAGCCAAATTTTGGACGAATCGGTTTTTTCTTTTCATTCTTTTTCCATAGGCATTTTTGTGATAAGATTTATTTCGGCAATAGGGAAGGTGAAAACGAATGATTTATTTTGACAATAGTGCAACAACTAAACCATATA
Source organism: Neobacillus endophyticus (assembly GCF_013248975.1). Lineage (GTDB taxonomy): Bacteria > Bacillota > Bacilli > Bacillales > Cytobacillaceae > Neobacillus > Neobacillus endophyticus. Next base: position 243,298 of record NZ_JABRWH010000001.1, on the reverse strand, counting down.
AAGAAGCATTACATTCATTTGTAACAGTTTCCAGCAGCTATTTTGGAAATCCGTCTTCGCTTCATAGTTTTGGCGGACAGGCTGAGAAGCTATTATCCCAGGCAAGGGAACAGATTGCAAAGCTTTTGTCGGTAAAACCGAATGAAATATATTTTACTTCAGGCGGCACCGAGGGCAACAACATGGCGATTAAAGGGGCGGCCTACAGAAATCGAAATAAGGGGCGCCATATTATTACATCGTCAATCGAACATGCATCCGTTTATAATACAATGGAAGAGTTGGAGCAGGAAGGGTTTGAAATCACCTACTTGCCTGTTGACGTAGAAGGCAGGGTTTCTGTAATGGATCTGGAAAGAAACATTCGGAAAGATACCATCCTGGTTTCCATCATGCATGTCAATAATGAAGTTGGTACAATTCAGCCTATTGAGGATATAGCAAACACCTTAAGGAATTATCCTGATATTCTTTTTCATGTTGACGGGGTGCAAGGAATAGGCAAGGTTCCACTACTGATACATGAAAACCGAATAGACTTTTACTCGCTGTCCGCTCATAAATTTCATGGATTAAAAGGTACTGGTGTCCTATTTATTCGTGATGGAGCTAGACTAACGCCGCTTTTTTCCGGCGGAAATCAAGAGAGGAAAATCCGCAGCGGCACGGAAAATGTTGCGGGGGCGGTTTCGATGGCAAAGGCGCTTCGATTAACCTTCCTGAAACAGGAAACAGGGATTAGTCCAATGGAAAAAATTCAGCAGCTGTTAAGAAACCGGTTAGAAGAAATAGACGGGATTCAAGTTCACACACCAATTGATTATGCCGCTCCGCACATCTTAAATTTTTCCATCACAGGTATAAAGTCAGAGGTATTCATACATGCACTTGAACAGAAGGGAATATTTGTTTCAACTACTAGTGCCTGTTCTTCCAAAAAGAAGTCACCAAGTAGAACACTAGTAGCAATGGACGTTCCGGAAAGCTTAGCGGACAGCTCTATCAGAATCAGCCTTTCATATGATAATACAATAGAAGAGGCTGAAGAAGTGATGAAGGCAATGAAGCAAACGTTAAACCAACTAAGAAAGGTAATGAACTAAATGAATTATGATCGCATTTTGATCCGCTATGGAGAAATATCCACAAAAGGAAGAAATCGCAATAAATTTGTCGATAAACTAAGGAAAAGTGTCCGAATAGCTCTTATTCCCTTTCCAAAGGCGAAAATTGAAGCAAGCCGTGACCGAATGTACGTTTTATTAAATGGTGAAAATGGCATAGAAATAATTAAAAGTTTAAAGAATATATTTGGGATTCAATCATTTAGTCCAGCCATCAAAGTAGAAAGGGATGTAGAAGCATTAAAACAGGCTTCTTTAGAATTGCTCCAATCACTTTTCAAGGCAGGACAAACATTTAAAGTTACAGCGAAAAGATCGGATAAGGCCTTTGAATTGAACACAAATGAAATCAATGATACTGTTGGCGGATATCTGCTTAGCCAAATACCAGGCTTAACGGTAAATGTTAAAAATCCTGATATAAATTTGCGGGTTGAGGTAAGAAAAGAAGCGATCTATTTGTCCTGTGAAACGATAAAAGGTGCGGGTGGATTGCCGCTTGGATCCGGAGGCAGGGCTATGCTTATGCTTTCCGGTGGAATTGACAGCCCTGTAGCAGGATTTATGGCAATGAAACGCGGCTTAGAAATTGAAGCAGTTCACTTTTTCAGCCCGCCTTTTACAAGTGAAAGGTCAAAGGAAAAAGTCATTGATCTTGCAAGAAAACTGGTGGACATAACAAAAGTGTCCATGAAATTGCATATTGTCCCGTTTACAGACGTTCAGCAGGCTATTCGGGAGCAGGTGCCGGAAAATTATACCATGACATCAACTAGACGTATGATGTTGCGAATTACGGATGAAATAAGACATAATCGTGAGGCCTTAGCGATCGTAACGGGCGAGAGTCTCGGACAGGTTGCAAGCCAGACACTGGAAAGTATGTATGCCATCAATGAAGTAACAAATACACCGATTTTACGTCCCTTGATTTCGATGGACAAAACGGATATTATAAAAATTGCTGAGCAAATAGATACGTTTGAAATATCTAATCGGCCGTTCGAAGATTGCTGTACTATTTTTGTACCTGCCTCTCCAAAAACGAAACCGAAGCGGGAAAAAGTTAATCAGTATGAAAGCTATTTTGATTTTGAACCGCTCATTCAAGAGGCAGTACAAGGAGTAGAGGTACTGACAATAAAGCCAGGCAGCGACAAACAGTCAGAGTTTGATGAATTATTTTAGCCAAACGTAAATATACTGTATTTTTTTGAAATTTATGTGAACAATTACCAGTTGTGTTTTAGAATGAGACCATGTGATTCTACACATTCTATACTCACAAGGAGGTGAGTATCACATGGCAAACAACAACAACTCAAATCAGTTATTAGTTCCTGGTGTACAGGAAGCTCTTAACCAAATGAAATATGAAATTGCTCAAGAATTCGGCGTTAACCTTGGTGCTGACACTACTTCTCGTGCTAACGGTTCTGTAGGTGGTGAAATCACTAAGCGTCTAGTTTCTATGGCTGAATCTCAATTAGGCGGCGGCTTTGCTCGCTAATCAAAAATTCAATACAATGGCTACAGAGAGCGGGATTCTATCTCGCTCTCTTATTTATTTAAAAAGAAAACATTTAGCTGAGAACAATAATTTAAAATTTTTGAATAATTTTGTATAATGGAGGTGAGTAGTTATTATTTAAAAAATTTAAGGGGGAGAAGCATGAAGCGTGAAGATTTAATTGCACCGGAACATTATAATCTAGTGTCAGAAGTTGAGCGATTTGCCAGTAACCCAAACAGAATAGCTTTGAAATGGGAAAGCGAATCGGGAGAGGTTAAACAAGTTACATACCAGCAATTATTAAATCAAGTCAATCAGGTTGGAAATGTTTTTGTGCAAAAAGGCTTAACAAAGGGTGATGTGGTGCTAGTGATCATCCCCCGTCTCATAGAAGCTTATGTTGTTTATTTAGCCGCTTTGAAAGCGGGATTGGTTGTTATCCCAAGTTCAGAAATGTTGAGGGAAAAAGACCTAAAGTACAGAATATTACATGGTGATGTTAAAGCAATTATTAGTTACTATCCATTTGTTAACCAATTTACAAATATTATGGAAGCGCATTCATTAATAAAGATATCTGTTGGCCGAGCAGCAGATGGTTGGATTCACCTTGAGGAGGAGATGAAGGAAGCAGGGGAAGATTTTGCTCCAGCAGAAACACTCCGTGATGATATGGCGTTTTTGTCCTATACTTCAGGAACCACTGGGAACCCAAAAGGGGTGGTGCATACCCATGGCTGGGCATATGCTCATTTACGTACGGCAGCCGCCAATTGGCTATGCATAGAAGAAGGGAATACCGTTTGGGCAACAGCAGCACCAGGATGGCAAAAATGGATCTGGAGCCCCTTCCTATCTGTGCTTGGTTCAGGGGCAACAGGCTTTGTCTATAATGGAAAGTTTGATCCGAAAAAGTATTTAAGCCTGCTTGAACAATATCAGGTAAATGTTCTATGCTGTACCCCTACAGAGTACCGGTTAATGGCAAAGGTAGATAACTTGTCTGATTTTCACTTGCCAAATCTTAAAAGCGCTGTTTCAGCGGGGGAGCCGCTTAATCGGGAAGTGATTAATACTTTCAGAAAGTATTTTCAAATAGATGTCCGTGACGGTTATGGCCAGACAGAAAATACTCTGCTTGTCGGCGTCAGCAAGGGGATGAATTTAAAGCCTGGTTCAATGGGTAAGCCTACTCCAGGCAATAGGGTTGAAATCATCAATGAAGAAGGAGAAGTCTGTTCGGTAGGTGAAGTCGGCGATATCGCCGTTCACGTTGAAACGCCGGCGCTTTTCAAAAATTATTATAAAGATCCGGAAAGAACGTCGAAGCAATTTCGCGGTGATTATTATGTAACTGGGGACAAAGCGAAAATGGATGAGGAAGGCTACTTCTGGTTTGAAGGGCGCGGTGATGATATCATTATCAGCTCCGGGTATACAATTGGACCTTTTGAAGTAGAAGATGCCCTTGTTAAACATCCGTATGTTAAAGAATGTGCTGTTGTTGCAAGTCCTGATGAAATCCGCGGCTCTATAGTGAAAGCGTTCGTTGTCCTAAAGGATGAAGTGGATCCAAATACTCCTGAATTAACCCAAACTCTTCAGGAACATGTCAAAAACCTTACAGCACCATATAAGTATCCGAGAAAAATTGAATACCTGACTGAGCTTCCGAAAACAACTTCAGGAAAAATCCGCCGAATTGAACTAAGGCAAAAAGAATTGGAAGCAGCTAAACAGGGATAAGAAATGCAGGCAGATGGTGAAAATCATCTGCCTTTTTTGGCCTATAAGAAAGCTTTTTCTATAGGCATTAGTGCAACTACGCCTCTGTCTTCACCCTAACGGACTCGCCAGTCGGCGAGTTTTCTTTATTTATCAGCTAAATGAAAGAAAGTATTGGAAAGCAAATTGTTCTCCAAATGATCTAGTTTCAGGTTATAATAGAAATTATTTCGAAACTAGAAAGAATAGGAGCAGGGGACATATGAACAAAAACGATACACAGCTTGGGGCCATTTATGCAGGCCTTTCCTATTTTCTTTGGGGATTATTACCGATTTATTGGAAGTTCCTAAATAATGTTGATGCCCAAGAAATTTTGGCAAATCGGGTGGTTTGGTCATTTCTATTTATGGCAGTCATATTGTTAATTACGAGAAAATGGGGCTTATTTCTCCATACCTTTAAGGGGTTTGCCAGAAATAAAAAACAAATGTACGCATTAATTACGGCATCTATTTTGATTAGTATTAATTGGTTTACGTATATTTGGGCAGTAAATAATGGCCATATGATTGAAACAAGCCTTGGTTATTATATTAATCCATTAGTCAGCATCCTTTTGGGGATGATTGTCCTAAAGGAGAAATTAACGGGTTCTCAATATATTTCATTTGGCCTCGCCGCAGTGGGAGTATTGGTTATCACAGTTTCTCATGGGAAATTCCCGTGGGTTGCCATTGTTTTAGCCCTTTCTTTTGGATTATACGGGCTCGCTAAAAAAATGATCAATGTGGAATCTTCCGTGGGGTTAACATTGGAAACCCTAATGGTCACGCCAATCGCTGCCATTTATATTGTAATATTATTTATAAAAGGATCGACGGCCTATCTATCGGCCGGTTTTGGCACTGAATTGTTATTAATGGGTGCGGGTGTTGCTACAGCAGTGCCGCTCCTTTATTTCGCCAAAGGGGCGCAGAAAATCCCATTATCATTGCTTGGCTTTCTGCAATATATTGCACCAACACTAACATTACTGTTAGGCATTTTTGTTTATCATGAACATTTTTCAAAAATCCAATTGATATCTTTCCTTTTCATTTGGTCTGCTTTATTGATTTATTCGCTCTCAAGAACCAAACTATTAACGGAAAAAGCAGTAAAATGGGGCAGGAAGAATATAAATTTGAATCAGGAATAATAAAAAAGGCTGTGGAGCACAAAAGATCCACGGCCTTTTCATTATTACAAAAATGTTCTTTTCACTTTTTCCCAGAATGAATTATCTTTTAATTTCAGTGTTTTTAATTTGTTCTCACTTAATCTGATTTGGATTTTATCAACATGGCGGATGCTTAATGCTTCATTATCCATGCCCATTGTGGGGTGATCATTGTTTTCCGAAACGACCTTAAGGGTTAGTGTGCGTTCTCCGCTCAAAATAAAGGATGCACCAAGTGTACGGTAGCTATTATTGTTGATAGAAGCTACTTCGCTGACCTGCATACACGTTAGCTGCGGGTCGACAATCGCTCCTTTAACTGATTTATTATAGGCTGTACTGCCTGTCGGGGTGGCAACAATTAGTCCATCACCACGGAAGGTTTCTAAATGGAGTGAGTCGACAAATACATCAATTACGAGTGTTTTAATAATCGAGGAACGGATGCTGAATTCGTTTAAACATTGGAATGTTCCTTGTCCATCAATGGAAATTTCAATTAATGGGTAACGGCGGACCTCCAGCTGTTCATTTAACATCGCATTTATCATTTTTGACGTATCGTCAATTTTGAAATCGCAATACATGTTAAGGTTGTGTTTAGTTGAAATTCCCATATAAAGGCAATCATTGCGGAAGCCAGTTTTTCTTACTGCTTGTAGAAAGTCACCGTCATTTCCAATACTTGCGATAATATTTGCCTCTCGAGCATCATCAACAATGGTAAAGCCGTACCGTTCTGATGCTTCAAACAACGGTGCAACTTTTGAAACAATCTCCTCATCTTGTTTGTAATAATAAAATATATTACGTCTCTCAGTCATTGGAAATCCCCCTTGGATAGTGATGATAAACAGTATAGTGGCTTGTCTATTTTAGTTTAGCATTTTTGGTGGTAAATGGAAACTTTTGTGTGCTTTACGCAAGGGGCTATGGCTAATTCTGGCGATTATTTTTTTCATAGTAGGAAATACTAGAATGAGTGAAAGGATGTGAACGATTTGTTTTGGCTACTAGTTTCCTTATCTCTTCTAGTGTTGCTTTTCGTTCTAGTCTTATTGGCAAAACTAACAATTCTGATCAATTATCAGCACTATAACGATAATGATGATTTAAAGATTGAGCTTCGGATTTTCCGATTTATTAAATATAAAATTCATGTGCCAGTAATTAAAATTGACGACAATTCACCAAGTGTTGTCGTCAAAAGCCATACGCATGTGGGGGAACCTGGAAATGATCAAGCTGACGATCAGGTGACTCAAATTGGTAAACATGACATCATGCACCGCCTTCATAACATTAAAGAATTACTGGAGAGGGTCTTTGGTCTGCATGTGATTGTGCGAAAGTTTTTTCAAAAGGTTGTTATAAAAAAATTCGAATGGGAAACATTGATGGGTATTGGTGATGCTGCATATACCGCCATGGCAGCAGGAGCGTTATGGACATTGAAGGGAAGTATCATCGGACTAATCAGCCATTATTTGCAATTAAAAGAAATGCCAAAATTATCGATTACTCCTCATTTTCAAGCAGCCGTCATTCAAACCCGTTTTACGTGTATGATACAGTTTCGAATCGGGCATGCTATTCTAGCAGGATTAAAACTAATTAAATTCTGGAAAGGCGGGAGATCCCGCTTTAAAAGTAGTTTATTAAATGAAAAAACCAAATCCCTTTAATTAGAGGAGGAAAATGCTATGTCAGATCATCCAATTCAAGGTTTGATGACGACTGCAATGGAAAGTTTAAAAGAAATGATTGACGTTAATACGATAATCGGAGATCCAGTGGAGACCCCGGATGGAAGTGTTATTTTAACGGTTTCAAAGGTTGGTTTCGGATTTGCTGCTGGCGGAAGTGAATTTAAAGTGGACAGCTCAGGTCAACAAGGACAAGGGCAGGGTCAACAAGGCCAGGGGCAAGGTCAACAAGGTCAACAAGGACAAGGGAGACCTTCTCTTCCATTTGGCGGAGGAAGCGGTGCAGGTGTTTCCATTACACCTATAGCCTTTTTAATTGTCAATTCTCATGGAGTTAAAATGCTTCACTTAGATGAAAGTACCCATCTATATGAGAAAATTCTTGAGCTTGCACCGCAGGCTGTGGATAAAATCCAGCAGATGTTCTCGAAGAAAGATCAGCAAAATCAAGCCCAAAATGCAAACAAACAACCTAAATTAGATGTTGATATTGATGTAAATGATTAACCTATTGATGCAGAAGCAGCTCGCCGGCAGGCGAGTTTTCTTTATGGAGTTCTAATTTATTGCAAAAATAATTCTGAAAAGATATAGTAACACTGTACATATTCAAGCGTTGCTTGATACGACAAAGGAGGATGTAATTCATGGCGAATGTTACATTTAAAGGAAATCCAATTACATTACTAGGAAACGAAGTAAAAGAAGGAGACAAGGCACCAAATTTCACTGTTCTTGCAAATGATTTAACTGAGGTAACCTTGGAAAATACAAAGGGACAGGTACGTTTAATCACTTCTGTACCATCACTTGATACAGGGGTTTGTGACGCTGAAACTCGCCGCTTTAATGAAGAAGCAAACAGCTTAGGAAATGTAAAGGTTTTAACGGTGAGTGTTGACTTACCATTTGCTCAAAAACGCTGGTGTGCAGCTGCTGGAATCGAAAATGTCCAAACATTATCAGATCACCGCGACCTATCTTTTGGTGAAGCATATGGAGTGGCAATTAAAGAATTAAGACTATTAGCACGAGCTGTTTTCGTTGTAGATTCAAGTGATACAGTTACATATGTTGAATATGTAAGCGAAGCTACAAACCATCCGAACTATGAAGCTGCTTTGGAAGCTGCTAAAGCTGCAAAGTAAAAAGAAAAGCGGAAGAATCTTAAAGAATATGTAAAGGCCTCGACAAACGCGGGGCCTTTTATACTTGAACGAATAATACATACTCGTCTAAAATGGAAAAGGAAATTAGTGATGGAGGGCGATGGAAATGTCTCCAATCGAACAATTATTTACCCTGTTTAATGAAACAGCAATTAGTTTACAAGAAGAACTCGGCTATTCCTACTTGGAAGCCTTGGCAGAAACAGGAGAGAACCTGTTTCACGGCTCCATCCTTCAGGAGGAATTAAGTGAGCTGGCGGTTAAAAGGCTGAGTAAGCAATATAGCGAGATCCATTTGGAACGCTTTTCACCTGAAGAGATTCGCAGAGCTTTCCAACTTGTCATTCTTAAGGGCATGAAGGAAAATGTACAGCCAAATCATCAAATGACTCCAGATACGGTAGGAATGTTGGTAGCGTATCTTGCTGGTAAGTTTATAAAGGAACCTTCCTTCCGTCTTTTGGATCCGGCTGTTGGAACAGGTAATTTATTAATGACGGTTCTAAACCATATTTCAAAAGAAATTTCTGCTGTGGGTGTTGATATTGATGATATACTGCTTAAGCTTGCATACGTGAATGCTAATTTACAGGGTCATCCTGTTCAATTTTTTAACCAAGACAGCTTGGAACCTCTTTTTATTGACCCTGTTGATGGTGTTGTTGCCGATTTGCCAGTAGGCTATTATCCAAACGATATCCGTGCCGCAGAGTATCAATTAAAGGCTGAATCGGGTCACTCTTATTCACATCATTTATTTATTGAACAAAGTGTCCTTCATACAAAACCAGGCGGATATTTATTTTTTGTGATTCCTAATAGTCTGTTTGAAAGTGATCAAGCCGGAAAACTGCACGAATTTATCAAAGACCATGTGTTCGTTCAAGGGTTATTGCAATTGCCAATCAGCATGTTTAAAAATACACAAGCCGCCAAGAGTATTTTTATTGTGCAAAAAAAAGGCGAAGGAATTACTGCACCTAAACAGGCTCTGTTGGCCAACCTTCCCAATCTGTCCAAAAGGCAGGAAATGGATAAAATTTTGTCAGAAATAGAAACATGGTTTAAAGAAAACAAAGATTGACGCCGAAATCAAATTCGGTGTCTTCTTTTATATATTTTTAAAATGGATGTTGGATATGATTATTTTCATGTTTATTGGAGCAGATATCTACAAACAAGCTTAATCGGAAATTTTCTAAAAACATGTTCAATTATTTTCTAATAAGTCGAAATAGTTGAAATAAAATTACATTTTCTTTGTAATCGCTGCCAGTAAAAAACGTCCTTGAAATGTTGGTTTCACAATGATTAAATGAAAAATTGAGGGAAATAAACGGGGCAGCTTGTACAAACTAAAAATTGTATAACTGCGAGTATAGATTATTGATGTGTTATATAAAAGGAGCGGTTTAAACATGGCAAAGATTATTGCGATTAATGCAGGAAGCTCTTCGCTTAAATTTCAATTGTTTGAAATGCCTAGCGAGGATGTTATTACAAAGGGTTTAATCGAAAGAATCGGATTAAACGATTCTATATTTACAATTCAGTTTAATGGACAAAAGGTGCAGGAAACACTAGATATTCCTGATCATGAAGTGGCTGTTAAGATGCTTTTGGATAAATTAACAACCTTAGGTATTATTAAATCACTTGATGAAATTGATGGAATTGGACACCGTGTGGTTCATGGCGGAGAAGAATATAATGATTCCGTCCTTATTACAGATAAAGTCTTAACAAGACTCGAAGAATTATCAGACCTTGCACCATTGCACAATCCAGCGAACGTTACAGGCATTAAGGCATTTAAGCGTGTGCTTCCAAATGTTCCTGCTATAGCTGTATTTGATACTGCGTTTCACCAAACAATGCCGGAAAGCTCTTTCTTATATAGCCTTCCATATGAATATTATAAAAAATATGGGATCCGGAAGTATGGCTTCCATGGCACTAGTCATAAATATGTTTCTGAGCGTGCAGCTGAGCTATTAGGCAGACCAATTGAACAGCTTCGACTCATTTCATGCCACCTTGGTAACGGAGCAAGTATCGCAGCCATTCAAGGGGGCAAATCTTTGGATACCTCTATGGGCTTTACACCGCTTGCTGGTGTAACGATGGGTACACGTTCCGGTAACATCGATCCTGCGTTAATTCCGTTTATCATGGAAAAAACAAATCAAACAGCAGAAGAAGTATTAGATGTCTTAAACAAGAAGAGCGGAATGTTGGCTGTATCCGGTTTTTCAAGTGACCTTAGAGATATCGAGATTGAAGCACAACAGGGGAACCAACGGGCACAACTTGCGTTAGAAGTTTTCGCCAACCGTATTCACAAATATATTGGCTCATATTCTGCCCGTATGAACGGTTTAGATGCCATTATTTTCACGGCTGGTATTGGTGAAAACAGCGATACAATTAGAGCAAGTGTATTAAAGGGTCTTGAATTTATGGGAGTTTATTGGGATCCTGCATTAAATAAAGTAAGAGGCAAGGAAGCTTTCCTTAACTATCCTCATTCTCCGGTAAAAGTACTGGTAATTCCAACAAATGAAGAAGTTATGATTGCGCGTGACGTTGTCCGATTAGCACATGATAATAAATAAGTAAATCGAAAGGCAAAAGCCAGAAAATCTGGGCTTTTGCCTTTTTAATATGTGATATACTGGAAGAAGAAGGTTCTAAGGAGGGTTCTGGTGTGCCGTTAACAGATCGTGAAAGAAAAGTCTTGGATGAAATTCAGGAATGGGAAAAACAGTTGATTAACTATGAACCGAATGATTTTCAACTAACCTATGAAAAATATCTGGATCGTTCTTTTTCCTTATTGCCGCTAAAGATTCAAAGACAATTTTTTTCCCTTCTGGATACATGGTTATTTCACTTGCACGGTATCATTCAAGGGTCCCAGCTTCAATTGGATGCGAGAGATAGAATTCTTTCTTCAGGCAGAATATTCAATAATGTGTTAGAAGAAATAACGGATTTGCGTCAGCTTGAAATCGAAAAGCTTCAATACATAGCAGATCAGCAAATTGCCAGACACCGTCTCTATTCATTTGTTCAAGGAGGTTTGACTGGAAAGGGTGGTAGCCTGCTGCTTTTGACGGATATTCCAGCAATGGCGGTTATTAATTTAAGGGCTGTACAATTAATTGCGTTTTCCTATGGGTTTGATGTCCATACACCTTTCGAAATGATGACTTCATTAAAGGTATTTCATACAGCAACATTGCCAACAAGGCTGCAAAAAGAAGGATGGCAGTTATTAAAGGCAGAATTAAAGGAAGTTGAAAATCCATATTTTTATGAAGGAAATGATCAAATTACCAATATTTCCTGGATTGAGCAGCCTGCCCAGCAAATATTAAAAGCAATAGTGATTTCAATTTATCGGAAAAAACTGATTCGGGGTATACCTCTGGTCAGTATGGCTATTGGTGCAGGAGTAAACTATCAATTAACACGTAAAGTAACGGATTTTGCGCAAAAATACTATCAGCTTCGTTATCTAAAAGAAAAAGAGGAGCTTTTTGAATGAGCACAAAAGAACATAGACTTTCAGCGCCAAAAACGGTTCGCTTCAAAGTAATTACAGTAAGCGACACAAGGGATAAAGATACTGATAAAAGCGGCAGCCTGATGATTGAATTGCTTGAAAAGAACGGACATCAAGTTGTCGATTATGTTATTGTAAAGGACGAAATGGAGCAGGTTAAGGACGAAATTTTAAAGGGCTGTGAAGCAGAAGATATTGATGCCGTTTTAACAAATGGCGGAACGGGTATCGCTATGCGAGATGTGACGATTGAAACGGTTCAGGGATTGCTTGACAAAGAAATCGTCGGATTTGGGGAGATATTCAGAATGCTTAGTTACCAGGAGGATATTGGATCTGCAGCCATTCTTTCCAGGGCAATCGCCGGTGTAGTAAAAAATACAGCCGTTTTCTCTACTCCTGGTTCTTCAGGAGCGGTAAAATTGGCCATGAATAAATTAATTTTGCCTGAAATAGGCCATGTGGTGCGAGAAATAAGAAAAGATTTATGATAGTAAAAAAACTCCCTTGGGGAGTTTTTTTTATTGATGGATTTTTTCTGAAATGTTTTGATTTGCTCTGTACCAAAGCCATAAATCGTTAATGATGGATGCGAGTTCGGCTATTTCTGAATTTAATTGACATGAGCGGACAAAATCATTTTCGTCTGAAAGCTGTGCTTGTTTATAATTAATTTGATCTTCCAGATCTATGATTCGGTCAGGAATTGAGCCGCGAATTTTTTCCCATTCAAATAGAATGTTTTCTTGAATTTCTTTGTTATAATCGTCCCATTCCATGATTAATTCGGGCAGGGAAATGCCGAGACGATAGTCGAAAGCAAAATACTCTTTCATGATTGCCTCCATATTCTTTAGTTGAATTTATTGTACTACACATTTTTAAACCATTCATCAGAAAAACACTATTCAAATTGAAAAAAGCACGAAGCATTTTCAGCTCCGTACTTTTCCTTGTTAATGTCAGTCCTTTTTTGTTCGAACTACCAGAACATCACAATGTGCATAGCGGACAATATGTTCTGAAACACTGCCCATAAAAAATCTTTCCACAGCATTTAAGCCAGTGGCACCGCACATGATTAAATCCACTTTATGCTTTTTAGCCAATTCACGAGGAATTCGAATTTTTGGTGACCCAAAGTCAATCTCAAATTGAACATCAGACAGACCAAATTCTTTGGCTTGGTATACATAGTTTTCAAGCATCTCTTTTGCCTGTAATTCTGTCCTGTCTCCTAATGTATTATCAAAGCCTTCTACCATCGCAAATGTCCTTGTGTCAATGACATGGACTAATGTCAGTTTGGCATTGTTTCTTTTAGCTATTTCTATTGCTTTCTTAAATGCCCATTCAGCCTCTTGAGACCCGTCAATTGCAACTAAAATATGTTCATATTTAAGTCCCATGATTATCATCTCCTTACTTAGAGTATACAATATTTAACAGTGTATAACTGTTGCATCTTTTCGAACAATAATGGAGTAGCATCAAGAGGAAGGAGTTTTTGCAATGGGAAAACGTCAAGCAGAGAGACAGTATTTATTTGAATTTGATGAGCAGGGTACGAATGAAGTTAGTGAACAAATTATGGATTCCTATAATAGCGGTTTTATTGATCAAGGAACTGCTATAACGGATCGTGATGATGTTAGGCGAACAGAAGGATAATGGTGGAATTGTTATAGAAAGAAGAGGTTGTCTTTTATAGAGGGACAGCCTTTTTCTTTATGCGAATAACCATAAAATTGTTGAATTAGCAGGCGTTTACCCAAGAATCCGCCTCAGAATCCGCATATTCTTTAGTGTAATAGGAATATAGGTGAGGAGGAAAAGTATGAATATGTATATGATACCAAGAAATTTGCCCTATGATCATACTTTTAATTATGTAAATAACGACTCTCGTCTGTGGGGAGGCTTTGGCTGGGGCTTTGGGCGGCCATTTTTTGGACCGCCATTTGGATTTGGTTTTGGATTCCCCTATGGCTTCGGTGTCCCATTTGGATTAGGTTTCGGATTCCCGTTTTTTCTTTAAAATAAATAATAAATATATGAGGGGAGATAGAGAATGATATCGGCAGAACATGTATATCTAGATCCAAGGGTTCATCATGGCTATGGTCATTTTGGCCATTACGGCGGATACGGGCACCCTTGGGGCTGGGGTGGCCGCCCCTTTGGTTATGGTTTTGGCTTACCTTTCTTAGGTGGATTGGCAGCAGGAGCTTTGTTATCAGCACCATATGCTTATGGGTATCCATCTCCATATCCTTACCCATATTATCCTTATTAATAAGAACTGCAAAAAAGCTTTGTCGTTTTTGGAGGGCAAAGCTTTTCTACTCATAACCATTAGTTGGAGGTAATAGAATGCGAATCGGTGTACCGAAGGAAATAAAAAATAATGAAAATCGCGTAGCCATGACACCAGCTGGAGTCGTGAATATGACGAAATTTGGTCATGAGGTTTATATCGAAAAAGGGGCAGGAGCTGGTTCCGGATTTACTGATCAAGACTATTTATCTGCTGGTGCAAAGCTTGTAGATACAGCCCAAGATGCATGGTCCATGGAAATGGTAATGAAGGTAAAGGAGCCGCTTCCTGGTGAATTTCAATACTTTCGGGAAGACTTGATTCTATTTACATATTTGCATCTTGCTCCCGAACCTGAACTAACACGGGCATTAAATGATCAAAAAGTAATCGGGATTGCTTATGAAACGGTTCAACTCAAAAATCGAAGTCTGCCATTATTGACCCCGATGAGCGAAGTAGCCGGCAGAATGGCAACACAGGTTGGGGCACAATTTTTGGAGAAGGTATATGGCGGTAAGGGAATTCTCCTTTCTGGTGTTCCCGGAGTACAGAGAGGTTCAGTGACCATTATCGGCGGCGGGGTGGCGGGCACAAATGCAGCGAAAATGGCTGTTGGCTTAGGCGCAAAAGTGACGATTATTGATTTAAATCCGGAAAGGTTGCGGCAGTTGGATGATATTTTTGGTGCAGATGTGACGACCTTAATTTCCAACCATTATAATATTGCTGAAGCAGTGCAAGAAGCAGATTTGGTAATTGGAGCGGTTTTGATCCCTGGAGCAAAAGCACCGAAACTGGTTACGATTGAGATGGTTAAATCAATGAGGCCTGGAAGTGTTATCGTCGATATTGCAATTGACCAAGGGGGGATTTTTGAAACGACTGATCGTATTACAACGCATGATAATCCGACATACGTGAAATATGATGTTGTCCATTACGCAGTGGCAAATATGCCTGGAGCTGTACCAAGAACCTCGACGATTGCATTAACTAATGTTACAGTTCCATATGCCATTGAAATTGCCAATAAGGGTTATCAAAAAGCATGTTTGGAAAATGAGGCGTTAATGAAAGGGGTTAATACGTTAAAAGGATATGTTACTTATAAGGCAGTGGCTGAAGCCCATGGCATTGAATATAAAGATACGCGAGAATTGCTTAAATAATAGGTTGTTTTCATTTGAGCCATTAAGCAAGCTTAAGTAGGTGGCTCGGATAGAATCCGTGGAATTGAAGACAAATAATAAAAAACCAGCTCTTTTGGGAGCTGGTTTAGCATTTTAAATAGAGCCGCATTTGCCGTATTTAATAAGAAAGTTTTAAACCACCACTCCTCAAAGTGGGTGTTCGCACAAAGCTTCCTGCATGTCCTCCATGTCATTTAGACAGAGGCTTGTCATTATAACTTTGATTTTAAAACTCCCTATTACAGCTTAAAGGTTAAAACTTTATTAATATTACGTACAACGCAGCCTGTATTTGTATATTACATCAATTTATTTAATTTTTCAATGTGAAAAATATCCATTATTTAATAATTTGCAGTTCCTTAGGAAACTTGGTTAAAACCTTTGCTCCATCCTTCGTAATAAAAACATCATCTTCAATTCGAACACCGGCAACATCTGGTACATAAATTCCTGGCTCAATTGTGTAGACCATACCTTCTTCAAGTACCAGCGGATTTGTTGATGTCATGGAAGGGTATTCATGAACACTGATGCCGAGACCATGGCCGAGACGGTGTGGGAAATATTCGCCATATCCTGCCTCACTAATAATTTTTCGTGCGGTTATATCGACTTCTGCAGCAGTGTTGCCAGGCATGCTGGCTTCAATTGCCGCTAATTGTGATTTTAACACAGTATCATAAATTTCCTTTTGCTTGTCATTAATATCCCCAAATGCAACTGTTCTGGTAATGTCAGAACAATATCGGTCGACCACAACACCTAGGTCAAATAACACGAGGTCTCCTTTTTGAATTCTTGTTTGTCCAGGATTGCCGTGTGGAGAAGCAGCGTTTGCTCCTGTTAAAACCATGGTAGCAAAAGACATTTCGGTAACCCCTTTTTGCTTTAAGGCATACTCAAGAGCATTAAGAACATCCAGCTCCGTCTTTCCCTCTTTTATTTCACTGCAGCCGAATTCCACTGCATAATCTGCAAGAGCACAAGCCTCCTCAATGATCTTTAATTCTTTCTCGTTCTTGATCATGCGAAGAAGACGTAATTTTTCTTCAGCAGAAACAAATGATGCAGAAGGAAACAATCCTGAAAGCTGTTCAAAACGTTCTACATTCATATGCTCTTTTTCAATAGCCGCTTTTGATAACTTATTATTTCGTTTATGTATGGACTGTTGAACCAATTCCCATGGATTTTCGGTGTCACTATATCCAATAATTTCATGGTCCCATCCAGAGCGTTTGGCATCATGTATTTCCATGCCGGGGCAAACCAGGAATGGTTCTTTTTCTTGAAAAACAACAAGGGCTAGCAGCCTTTCATGCGGGTTAGTATAATAACCGCTTAAATAAAATACATTTTCAGAAGAGGTTAAGAAACTGACATCAATCTCATTCTCCCTCATCCACGTTTGCAGTTTTTCTAATCGCTGATTCATTTCTAGAACCCCCTAATAAAATTAACTCCAAATTGAGCGTACCAATATCATATTTAAATGTAAACCATCTGAGCTTATCATGTGTGAAAACAATCAATTTATGGATAAAATGATGGAGGAATTCCAAAATTTATATGGAAGTAGTTTATAGAATTGAAGAAAGGGGAATGGAGATGAAAATATCTTATCACGGGCATTCTATTGTCCAAATTCATTCTGATGGCAAAACTATTTTGATTGATCCCTTTATAACAGGTAATAGCTTAACTGATTTGAAAGTTGAGGATGTAAAGCCAGATGTCATTATCTTGTCTCATGGTCATGGTGATCATATCGGAGATACAGTAGAACTTGCAAAAAGGAATCAAGCTCTTGTTGTCACAACTGCCGAACTGGCTACCTATTTAAGCTGGAAGGGTGTAAAAACACACGGTATGCATATTGGAGGGTCATATCAATTTGACTTTGGCAGGGTGAAGCTAACGCAGGCCTTTCATGGTTCAGGTTTTGAAGACGGTGAAAACAAACAAATTGTTTATTGCGGGATGCCGGCCGGTATTTTGTTCATGAATGAAGGTAAGACCATTTATCATGCAGGTGATACAGGGTTATTTTCTGATATGGGGCTGATTGGTGAACGTCATCCTATTGATATTGCCTTCCTGCCTATCGGTGATAATTTCACAATGGGACCTGAAGATGCTGCATATGCGGCAAAACTATTAAAAGCGAAAAAAGTCGTGCCGATTCATTACAATACATTCCCGCCGATCAAGCAGGATCCATATCAATTTATTGACCTGCTTGAAGAGAAAAATGGCCAGGTATTAAAACCAGGAGAGTCTATCGAAATTTAATTCTTTCATGGCAAACACATACTTTTTTTCCTCCTATGTGCATAAAAATGATACAAGCAGTCCTATATAAGGAGGAAAATTTTGATGAAAAAGAACCGATACTTACTCTGCCTGTTGCTTTGCGGCTTCATGCTTTATTATGCTGTGCCCCAATTATCCGTAACTGCAGGTGGTGTACAAGGGGCCTTCTCCATTACGTGGCTTGTCTTTGCTTTGATGGTGATTGCAGGAAATCTTACCGGTCTGCTGTATAGTCCAAAAAAACAAGTTAGAAAGTCGAAGTCGCAGAGTATCAATAAAAAATCCAGATCTTATTATTAGGATATCAGACGCTAAATTGATTCCGATTTTTAATGTATGATTTGTATCATTGTTGATTGAAGCAAAGTCAATAAAAACATTCATACAGCAAATTGTGAGAAACCGCATTGAATCAAGGCTTTCTAAACCTTATAATGTATGTAACTATTCTGGTTAATTGACTGGAAGGATTGGAAAAGGGTGAAGGTCTTGGCTACAAAACATGAACAAATTTTACAATATATTGATGAGCTTCCAATCGGGGAAAAAATATCAGTCAGACAAATTGCGAAGGCAATGAATGTTAGTGAAGGTACCGCCTACCGTGCCATAAAGGAAGCCGAAAATAAAGGCTATGTAAGTACAATTGAGCGTGTTGGTACGATTCGTATTGAACGAAAGAAAAAGGAAAATATCGAAAAGCTTACATTTGCTGAAGTTGTAAATATCGTGGACGGTCAGGTTTTGGGCGGCAGAACCGGATTGCATAAAACCCTCAATAAATTTGTCATTGGCGCAATGAAATTAGAGGCCATGATGCGTTATACAGAAGCCGGCAACCTTCTTATAGTTGGAAATCGGACACAAGCTCATGAATTGGCGTTAAAAGCAGGAGCAGCAGTTCTTATTACCGGCGGTTTCGACACGGAGGAGCATGTAAAAAGGATTGCCGATCAGCTGGAATTGCCGATTATTTCCACCACTTATGATACATTTACCGTGGCAACAATGATTAATCGAGCGATTTACGACCAGCTGATTAAAAAAGAAATTATTTTAGTAGAAGATATTTTAACACCGCTTTCTGAAACTTATTATTTAATGACCACTGATAAAGTTGCACGATGGCATGAATTGAACAAACAGACTACACACAGCCGGTATCCTGTAGTGGATCAAAACATGAAAATCCAAGGGATGGTCACAAGTAAAGACATCTTAGGCCAGGTTTTGGAAGCATCCATCGATAAAATAATGACAAAAAACCCGATGACGGTCAATGGGAAAACAAGTGTTGCTTCAACCGCCCATATGATGGTATGGGAAGGTATAGAAGTTCTCCCTGTATCAGATGACTCAAACCGGCTGGAAGGCATTATCAGCAGACAGGATGTTTTAAAAACATTACAAATGAATCAAAGGCAGCCACAGGTTGGTGAAACCATTGATGATATTGTGACAAATCAAATGGTATTAGTGCAAGGAAAGGCTAAAGGTGAAGATGTATTTACATTAGAAGTAACGCCGCAAATGACCAACCATCTTGGAACAATATCTTATGGAGTATTTACTACCATTGTTTCGGATGCTGCCAATCGAATTTTGCGAAGCTATAAAAAAGGTGACTTAGTCGTAGAAAATATGACGATTTATTTTATCAAACCGGTGCAAATGGAGAGTCAACTTGAAATTTATCCGAAAGTGCTGGATGTAGGCCGGAAGTTTGGGAAAGTGGATGTAGAGGTTTTTAATGAAGGTGTTTTAGTTGGAAAAGCGATGATGATGTGTCAGCTGATCGACAGGACCTAAATAAAACTTAAGCCGCATCTATAGCAGAAGCGGCTTAAGTTTTTATATTGCCGATAGGAAATATAACTTTCCTATTAGGTATAAGTGCACTAAGGAATGCTTCGTGAGCATTAGCCTTGCAGTCTAAAAGCTGTGCTTTTCGGCGAACTACGCCCCTGTCTTCGCCCTAACGGGCTCGCCAGTCGGGCGAGTTTTCTTTATCCATTAAGCTCTTTTGCTTCTTCAATGGCAAATGGCAAATAGTGTTTATACTTTTTGATGCCGACCCATGTGAAGGTGGCGCCATAAATGATAAAGATTGCAGCAACAATATAGGTACCGATTGCATGTGAAATAAAAAGGGAATTGACACCGAAAATCAAAACAAATAGCCCGAGTGCGATATTTGATTTTGCTGAAAGCCATTTCTTTTCAACAGGACGGTTGCTTCGGATGTATTTTGTTTTATAAAATAAGTAAAAGGCAAATGATAGAACGATTAAAACAGCAAGTACAGCCATGTTCATTCCTCCAGATATAGAAAAATCTTCTATTATTTTAACTTGAATAACTGGAAAAAGCCACACGTGGCTAATGACAGCGATAAAAAGGAGAGCTTATGAAAGAGAAAATTTTGGAATTAATTGAGCAATATGATACGATAATCGTTCACCGTCATGTTCGTCCCGATCCGGATGCCTATGGTTCCCAATGTGGATTGGTAGAAATTTTGAAAGAGTCGTATCCGAATAAAAAGGTTTACGCCGTAGGCCAAGATGAGCCAACACTCGAATACATGCGGAAGCTGGATAAGATAGAAGATGATGTCTATCAAGGAGCATTGGTCATAGTTTGTGATACTGCCAATACTGATAGAGTTTGCGACAAGCGCTATACTCTAGGGGATAAGCTGATCAAAATTGATCACCATCCTAATGAGGATCCATATGGGGACTTACTGTGGGTGGATACAACGGCAAGCTCATGCAGCGAGATGATTTATGAATTATACTTGTTTGGTAAGGACAGGGGCTTGAAATTGTGTGATGAAGCAGCAAGACTGTTATTTGCCGGTATTGTCGGGGATACTGGAAGATTCTTATTCCCAAGTACAACAGAAAAAACATTCACCTATGCAGGTGAATTAATACATTATGAATTCTCGAGGACAGAACTGTTTGACAGAATGTATGAGTTGGATCCTAACATTATCAAATTAAACGGGTACATATTGCAAAATTTCGAGTTTCAGCCAAATGGTGCTGCCTTTATTAAATTAACGAAGGAGCTGCTGGAAGAGTATAACGCGAAGCCTTCAGAGGCCTCTCTTTTAGTCGGTTCCCTTGGAGATGTAAAAGGAATTAAGGCATGGGTTTTCTTTATCGAAGAAAAGGATCAAATCCGAGTAAGACTTCGCTCTAAAGGTCCAGTCATTAACGGTGTCGCCAGAAAATTCAACGGCGGCGGTCACCCATTGGCTTCAGGTGCTACGATCTATTCTTGGGATGAAGTAGAAGATGTAATGAAGGAATTAAATACAGTTCTTCAATAAATCACTTGATGATGAATAGGAAACAGCTACGAAAAGCCATTTCCTATTCATCAAATTGAATGTCAACCTGGATGGTAAGTGTTGTATAAATGACCATTTCCTTCACTTTAAGTTTATAACGCTTTTCATTAATTTTTACCGGTTTATTTTCAATAATTTTTTTTAACAGATCTTTACTCTTCGCTACTGTTTCTAAATCTTTTGCGAGCATCATTTGTATATCATCTTTTACAGATTCTTCTGTTTGAAAGACACTGAATTCATCGAGCTTGTATTTTTCCCAGTTCGAGATTTTAACATTTATATTTTGTACAGTGATCTTTTCTAAATTCCGTTTATTGGCTGCCTTATATTCTTCCTGCCAAATCTTAATGCTATCTTTCAAATCCGAGATGTCCTGCTGCTGCATTCGAATCAGCTTTGTATTCCTTTCCTGCCATACTCCATTAATATATACAAAAATACACCAGCTGATGGCTCCTCCGATCGCCATGCCTGAAAAAAAACGCTGCCATGATGGTCTACGGTAATAGGGGGGGATCCTCATCATGAAATATGCTCCTGTGTCAGCCAATTGATAATAAGCGCCCCAGTCTGTGCACCACCAAGCGCTGAGAGAATTAACAATAATTGTTTAAACAAGTCCTTCGTATCTGCATTTAAAATTCCCCGCTCAAAGGTATAAACAACATCAAAAGTACCGCCAATTGCCGCCACTATTGCCCAGATTCTAAGCAGTGATGACAAACGATAGACGGCTGTTAAAGGAGGCTGTCCGGTTAAAAAAGAGGCAATACCACCAATAAGTGAACCGCCAAGCAACACCCCTAATGCAATAAAATAACTTTCAATAAAAGCAGGAAAAAAACCGATTTCTTTCATTCCTTCAACCGCCCTTATACATCAATTGCCTTTACTATCATGTATATGGACAAGTAAAGCTAAATATGATTTCGAGTGAAAAAACAGAACGTATTTTCTTTTTTTGCTTAGTCGTTCTATAATATTAATGAATTAACAATTAAAGGTGTGACGGTTATGTCTTTTATTCACCTACAGGTATATAGTGCCTATAGTTTATTAACGAGTACGGCTTCAGTGCAGGACTTAGTACAAGATGCCGGAAAAAAAGGTTTCCGGGCACTGGCGCTGACCGACCGAAATGTTATGTACGGAGCTATTGAATTTTATAAGCTTTGCAGAAACCATCAGATCAAACCAATCATGGGTCTAACAGTAGATATCGCTGGTGCGCTTGACGATAATGGATCATACCCTCTAGTGCTGCTTGCTGAGAATAATCAGGGATTTAATAATCTGTTAAAAATATCAAGTGCAGTGCAAACAAAGGCAGATAATGGGCTTCCGCTCAAATGGTTAAAAAGCTATTCGGAAGGGCTTATTGCCATAACACCAGGTATTGACGGGGAAATTGAACAAGCCATTCTGGCTGGAAAAATGGATGAAGCAAGAGAAATCCTTCATAAATATACTGCCATATTCGGCAGCAACAGACTTTTCATGTCGCTGCAAAACCATCAGTTGGAACAGGAAAAAAATCTATACAAACAGCTATATCTGCTTTCCAAAGAGATGGGGATCCCGCTCGTCGCTACAAATCATGTCTGCTATCTTGAAGAGGAAGACAGTTTTTCACAAGAATGTTTGTTAGCGATAAAAAATGGGGATAAGCTTCAGGATGAGAACCGTAAGAAATTGGGAAGCGATCAATTTTATTTGAAAACAACAGCTGAAATGGTTGGTCTTTTTTCTGAATTACCGGAAGCGTTGGAAAATACACTTTTGATCGCTGATCGCTGTCATGTCAATATTGAATTAAATAAAACGTATTTACCTTCTTATCCAACAGAGAACGGGATGCCAGCGGATGAGTATCTTGAAATGATGTGTCATAAAGGGCTTAAGGAGCGCTTTCCTTCACCTTCAAATGAATACTTGGAACGATTGTCTTATGAATTGGACGTCATAAAGCGAATGAAATTCAGCAATTACTTTTTAATAGTATGGGATTTTATGAGATATGCACGTTCAAGAGGAATTTTGACTGGACCGGGCAGGGGGTCAGCTGCCGGATCGCTGGTTGCTTATGTTCTTTATATAACCGATGTGGATCCGCTAGAACATCACTTGCTATTCGAGCGGTTTTTAAACCCTGAGCGTATATCCATGCCGGATATTGATATCGATTTTCCAGATTTCAGAAGGGATGAGGTGATTGAATACGTCGTAAATAAATATGGACCGCTTCACGTTGCTCAAATTATTACTTTTGGCACCCTTGCTTCCAAGGCTGCTTTAAGGGATGTAGGAAGAGTATTTGGGTTAAATACAAAAGAACTTGAGCAATTGTCAAAGCTTGTCCCGTCACGCCTTGGGATCAGTCTGAAGGATGCAGCAAGGGAATCCGAAGGGCTTAAAAGTTTTATTCAGGAATCTCCGTTCAACAGAAGGCTTTTTGAGACCGCGTTAAAGCTGGAGGGACTTCCACGCCACACATCCACCCATGCTGCAGGTGTGGTTATAAGTGAAAAGCCGTTAATAGAATTAGTCCCGATTCAACAAGGATCAAATCATGTCTATTTAACGCAGTATTCTATGGAGTATCTGGAAGAATTAGGGCTGCTCAAAATGGATTTTCTTGGTTTAAGAAATTTATCACTTCTAGAATCCATCATTTCCTCTATATATCGGAAAACAGGAAAAAGACTGGATATTGCGAATATCCCGCTTGATGATGAAAAAACATTCGACCTATTAGTGCGGGGGGAGACTTCCGGAATTTTTCAACTTGAATCAGAAGGAATGAGGAAGGTTTTAATTAAACTGAAGCCTTCAAGATTTGAGGATATTGTGGCAGTAAATGCCCTGTATCGCCCAGGGCCAATGGAGAATATCCCTTTATTTATTGACAGGAAACATGGCCGCAAGAAAATAGAATATCCGCATCCAGATCTTAAGCCCATCTTGGAGAATTCCTACGGCGTAATTGTCTATCAGGAGCAAATCATGCAAATAGCGTCTAAAATGGCGGGGTTTTCTTTGGGGGAAGCAGATCTCTTAAGAAGGGCAGTTGGGAAGAAACAAAAGGAGGTCCTTGATAAAGAACGGGAGCACTTTGTCAAAGGAGCACTTCATAAAGGATATACCACTACACTTGCAAATGAAATCTATGATTTAATTGTCCGATTTGCCAATTATGGCTTTAACAGAAGCCATGCTGTCGCATACAGTATGATTGCCTATCAGCTTGCCTATTTAAAGGCTAATTTTCCGCTTTATTTTATGGCGGGATTACTTACTTCTGCCATTGGTAATGAACAAAAGATTTCTCAATATATTATGGAGGCAAAACAAAAAGAAATAACCATTCTACCCCCTTCCGTTAATCAAAGCAGTTATGCTTTTGAAGTTGAAAAAGAAGGGATCCGCTACAGTTTGGCAGCGATTCGAAGTGTAGGTGCACAAGCGCTAAAGGAAATTATTCAAGCAAGAAAAACAAGAAAATTTACAGATCTGTTTGATTTTTGCATACGTGTTTCATCAAAAGCTATAAATAGAAAAACACTTGAGTACCTTGTTCATTCAGGGAGCTTTGATGAATTTGGAGAAGATCGCGCAACCCTTTTGGCAAGCTTAGATGTCGCAATTGAACACGCACAAATTTTTAAACCGGAGGATGGAAATCAAATTGATTTGTTTGAGGAAGATTTGATTCCTAAACCGAAATATGTCACCGTTGACCTGATCAGTCAAGAAAATAAGCTTCATTTTGAGAAAGAGGCACTTGGAATATATCTTTCAGATCATCCGATTTCTATTTATGAAAAGGACTTAAAACGTTCCGGTGCTCAAGTATTATTTCAATTAAACGCTGATGGAGAAAGAGTATCCACAGGGGTTTATGTAGCCGCGCTGAAGGCGATCCGGACGAAAAAAGGTGAATCAATGGCCTTTCTTACCATCAGTGATTCGAGCGGGGAGATGGAAGCCGTCGCGTTCCCGAATGTTTACAGAAAATATTCGGTGTTCCTGCAGCAAGGGAAGTTTGCACTGCTCGAAGGAAAAATAGAAGAACGGGAAGGTAATCTGCAATTTATCATCCAACAAGTATCTGAGATGGATGACTGGTTAAAAACGAAATTATCCCAACCGCCAGTATTATATTTAAGAATTCCTTCAGATAAACAAGATGAGAATGCATTGCAGCACATCAATCGATTATTAAGAAAACATAAGGGCAGAGCAGCTGTTGTATTGCATTATGAATCTACCAGGAAAACCATCAAATTAGGGGCAGAGCAATACATTCATCCTATGCCTGAATTATTGGAACAGTTACGAGATTTCCTTGGGCCAAGCAATGTTGTGCTAAAAGAATAATTCTTTACAACTTTCAAAGATATGTTATAGTGATAAAGAGACGGGTATGTGGTCAGACCACCATCACAGGCCTTTTTAAACGTTAATGTTTATATTCAAATCAAGGGGTGACATTTCTTGACTTTACGGGAAGAAGCATTACATATGCATCGAATTAATAAAGGGAAGTTAGAGTCAAAATCGAAAGTTCCAGTCCGAAATGCCCATGATCTCAGCTTAGCATATTCACCGGGTGTTGCAGAACCATGTAAAGAAATTTATGATAAACCGGAAACAGTATATGATTATACGATGAAGGGGAACATGGTGGCTGTTGTTTCTGATGGCACAGCAGTACTTGGTTTAGGGAATATCGGACCAGAAGCGGCTCTTCCAGTAATGGAAGGAAAAGCGCTCCTCTTTAAAAGTTTTGCAGGCGTTGATGCCTTTCCTATTTGTTTAAGTACAACAGATGTTGATAAAATTGTAGAAACAGTTAAACTGCTGGAACCTACATTTGGTGGGGTTAATCTTGAAGATATTGCCGCTCCCAATTGTTTTGTGATTGAAGAAAGATTGAAAAAGGAAGCAAATATTCCAGTATTCCATGATGATCAGCATGGAACTGCCATTGTGACGGTTGCTGGTTTGGTAAATGCGCTCAAACTAACTGGAAAGAAAA
Organism: Neobacillus endophyticus; assembly: GCF_013248975.1. Lineage (GTDB taxonomy): Bacteria > Bacillota > Bacilli > Bacillales > Cytobacillaceae > Neobacillus > Neobacillus endophyticus. Next base: position 217,043 of record NZ_JABRWH010000001.1, on the reverse strand, counting down.
TGCAGGAAATTAAAGTTGTGGCAAATGGTGCAGGAGCAGCTGGAATTGCCATTATCAAATTATTATATAGCTATGGTGTCAGAGATATTATTATGTGTGATACAAAGGGTGCTATTTATGAAGGCCGCCCTGTTGGAATGAATTCTGTTAAGGCTGAAGTTGCTAAATATACCAATCGAGATAATAAAACAGGCAGTCTTGCCGATGTCATAAAAGGTGCAGATGTATTTATTGGTGTTTCTGTTGCTGGAGCATTAACAAAAGAAATGGTTTCCTCCATGAATCCAGATCCAATTATCTTTGCAATGGCGAATCCAGTACCAGAAATAATGCCTGAAGAAGCAAAAGAAGCAGGCGCAAAAGTCGTTGGTACCGGCAGATCTGATTTTCCAAACCAAGTGAACAATGTTCTTGCCTTTCCGGGAATTTTCCGTGGTGCACTGGATGTTCGTGCTACCCATATAAATGAAAAAATGAAAATAGCTGCTGTTGAGGCAATTGCTAATTTAATAAACGAAGATGAGTTAAGTGCGGATTATGTAATTCCGGGACCATTTGATTCAAGAGTCGCTCCTAGTGTTGCTGCAGCAGTGGCTAAAGCTGCAATGGAAACAGGTGTTGCACGTATAAAGGTAGATCCTGAGGAAATTAAGGAAAAAACAAAAAGGCTCGCTCTTATTGGAAAAAGTGAGTGAAACATAAGTGACAACTACAAAAGTATATTTAGGGATTGTTAAGCAATTACGAGAAATGATTGCAAATGATGGCCTTAAATCCGGTGATAAAATACCTTCAGAACGGGAACTATGTGAGCGCCTGAATGTCGGGCGCTCTTCCGTTAGAGAAGCACTAAGGGCGTTGGAATTACTTGGGTTAATTGAAACTCGCAGGGGCGAAGGTACATATATCCGAGACTTTCAAGGGAACCAGCTTGTTCAGCTGCTCAGTACATTTATTTTGCAGGATGAAAAAGCAAAAAAGGATGTATTTGAAACAAAAAACTTAATTGAAATGGATTGTTTGAGACTAGCTGTTCAACGAATGAAAAAAGGAAATATCGAAGAATTGATGGAATGGTTTAATCATAGTGAACACTTCCTGGATGATGAATTTTTTATACGGCTAATGGAATTGGCAGAGAACCATCTTTTTTTTAGAATTTGGTCAATTTTAAAGGATTACTGCTATTCTATGGAAGAACAGCGTGTTGAAGTCAAACGAGAAGATTATATGCCAATACTAAAGGCATTAGCAGAAAGAGACGAAACAAAAGCAATTGCCGCTTATCAAAAGATGCGAAATTTGTCTTTTTTTTCGACAAAATCTAACAGATTTTAAATTCACAATCCTTTATATTGGAATTTGAACAAGCCTCTGTTACATTTGGGGATTTTTTAATTTTTAGTGGTCTGACCACTAAAAACGATTATAGGTATGAAGTTCAACAAAGATAGAAAGACTTCTGAATAGAGAAAAGTACAGGAAATTTGCCAACTGTAAGGAATGTCACAAAAGGAGGTTTATTTTTTGGCACTTAAAGATTTATTTACTAAACCGAATACCAAAAAGAAAAAATATGCGACCATTCCGAAGGAAGCGACGAAAAGTGATGTTCCGGAAGGAATCATGACGAAGTGTCCTTCGTGTAAGAAAATATTGTATTCCAAAGAGTTATTAAAAAATGTAAAAGTATGTTTACATTGTGGATATCATTTTCCTATGAACTCCAAAGAGCGGATTGACAGTTTTATTGATGAAGGGAGCTTTGAAGAAATCAATGAAAGCATGATTTCGAAAAACCCTTTAAACTTTCCGGATTATTTGGAGAAGCTTGAAAAGGATCGGCAAAAAAGCAAATTAAATGAAGCCATTGTTACAGGAATTGGCGAGGTAAATAGCCACAAAATCGTTGTTGCTATTATGGACTCTACTTTCCGGATGGGCAGTATGGGTTCCGTCGTTGGCGAAAAAATAACTCGTGCAATTGAGAAAGCAGATGAATTGTCTGTTCCATTTATTATATTCACTGCTTCAGGTGGAGCTCGGATGCAGGAAGGCGCCTTAAGTTTAATGCAAATGGCAAAAACGAGTGTGGCGCTCAAGAAATTTAGCGATAATGGCGGTTTAATTATTTCGATTATGACCCATCCCACAACAGGAGGCGTATCGGCCAGCTTTGCCTCATTGGGAGATTATAACTTGGCAGAACCAGGCGCATTAATCGGATTTGCCGGACGTCGAGTAATCGAACAGTCTATCCGCGAACAACTGCCGGAGGACTTCCAAACATCGGAATTTCTATTAAAGCATGGCCAATTGGATGCCATAATTACCCGAACAGAATTGGTCGAAAAGATCACAAACATTTTGGAAATCCATCAGCCTGGGGGTGAATTAACGTGGTAGGAGAATTGGAATTTGAGCGCCCGCTAGTTGAGCTACGTAAGAAGATTGCAGAATTGAAAGAGTTTACACAAAGCACGGATGTTGATTTAAGTTCCGAAATCAACAAATTGGAAGCACGGCTTGCAAAACTGGAAAACGATATATATGAAAATATGAAACCATGGGACCGGGTCCAAATTGCTCGTTTGGCGAATCGGCCGACAACACTTGATTACATTTCCAATTTGTTCGATGATTTTTTTGAATGTCATGGCGATCGCAATTTCGGCGACGATGAAGCAATAGTAGGCGGAATCGCAAAATTTAAAGGCTTGCCAGTAACCGTTATTGGCCACCAAAGAGGGAAAGATACAAAGGAAAATATCCGACGCAACTTTGGCATGCCGCATCCTGAAGGATATCGCAAGGCTTTAAGGTTAATGAAGCAGGCTGATAAATTTGGTCGTCCGATTATTTGTTTTATTGATACAAAAGGTGCTTATCCAGGAAAGGCAGCAGAAGAGCGGGGACAAAGTGAGGCAATCGCCCGTAATCTGTTTGAAATGGCTGGCTTGAGAGTACCGGTTGTCTGCATCGTTATTGGCGAAGGAGGCAGCGGTGGTGCACTTGGATTAGGTGTAGGTAACCGGATTTATATGCTGGAAAACTCAACATACTCCGTTATCTCTCCAGAAGGAGCAGCAGCGATTCTTTGGAAGGATTCCGGATTGGCTAAGAATGCAGCCGAATCCATGAAAATTACTGCACCCGATTTAAAAGAATTAGGGATCATCGATGATATCATTCCTGAAGTAAAAGGTGGAGCTCATAAAGATATTAAGAAGCAAGCTGAAGAAATTGAAAAATTCCTTGTATCTTCTTTGCAGGAACTTCTTAAACTTAGTGAAGAAGAGCTTATGGATGATCGTTACAATCGTTTCAGACAAATCGGTGAATTTGATTTTGTTAAGGATTTTATCGGTGTACAATAAACGTGCCAATAGGGCACGTTTTTGTTATATGAATCATTTTTACAAAAATTACCACCTTCGTGATTTCATACAAAATTCAAGGAATGTTCAACAAAAAGTAGATGATGACGCTTACATCAATTAATAAAACGTTTCCATTTAATTAATAATTCTGTCTATTTGAAAACCATATGTGAGACGGTTGTTATGGGCATTTCTTCGTGTTATTTTATTAATATTCAAGGGTTTTATGTTAATAATAGAAGAAGGGTAAAAAAAGAATAATTTGTTATACTTTTAATAGCCTTCTATGACTCTTCTTACATAAATTACCAATCTAATTTTGAGGTGATTGTCATGAAAAAAATTGGGGTACTTACAAGTGGTGGTGATTCCCCAGGAATGAATCCGGCTATTCGTGCCGTTGTCCGCAAGGCTATTTATCATGATATTGAAGTCTACGGAATTTATGGAGGATATTCAGGTTTAATTTGTGGAAATATTAAACAGTTAGAATTAGGATCAGTTGGTGATATTATTCATCGCGGAGGCACAATGCTTCATTCTGCCCGCTGTCCTGAATTTAAAATGAAAGAAGTACAGCAAAAAGGAATTGAGCAGCTTAAAGCACATGGAATTGAAGGACTTGTTGTAATTGGCGGGGACGGTTCCTACAGGGGAGCAAAAGCTTTGACTGAGCAAGGCTATCCATGTGTAGGTGTTCCAGGAACAATTGATAACGATATTCCAGGTACCGAACTAACAATTGGATTTGATACTGCATTAAATACAGTTATTGATGCAATTGATAAAATTCGGGATACAGCGACATCTCATGAAAGAACCTTTGTAATTGAAGTTATGGGCCGGGATGCCGGTGACATTGCTTTATGGGCAGGACTTGCTGGTGGAGCGGAAACGATCTTAATACCTGAAGAAAACTATGATATGAATGACATTGCCGAAAGACTTCGAAAAGGTCAAGAACGTGGTAAAAAGCACAGTATCATTATTGTTGCTGAAGGTGTCTGCAGTGGTGTTGAATTTGCTAAACAGCTTCAAGACCTTACACAACTTGACACAAGAGTATCGGTTTTAGGCCATATCCAACGGGGAGGATCACCAACTGCAGCAGACCGTGTGCTTGCCAGCAGATTGGGCGCACGTGCAGTAGAACTTCTAATTGAAGGAAAGGGCGGCCGTGCAGTAGGGATTGAAGATAATCAGCTAGTTGATTATGACATCATTGAAGCTCTTGAGAGAAAACATAAGCTTGATTTAAATCTATTTAAATTATCAAAAGAATTATCCATTTAATACTTAACAATAAGAAAGATGATTGCGGATGCGCCTGATTTAGGCGCTTGCCGCATTTCAAATAGGGAGGCAAAACAATGCTGCGCAAAACAAAAATCGTTTGTACGATTGGACCTGCAAGTGAAAGCGTAGAGAAATTAACACAACTCATTAATTCAGGAATGAATGTTGCTCGCTTAAATTTCTCCCATGGTGATTATGAAGAACATGGCATACGGATCAAAAATATTCGTGAAGCATCAGAAAGAACAGGAAAAACAGTTGCCATTTTACTTGATACTAAAGGCCCTGAAATTCGGACACATAACATGCAAAATGGAGCAATTGAGCTAACAGCTGGAGAAAACGTTATAATTTCTATGGTGGAAGTAGAAGGAACTCCTGAGAAATTCTCAATTACATATCCTGGTTTAATGGAAGATGTCCATGTAGGATCAAAAATTCTTTTGGATGACGGTTTAATTGGTCTTGAAGTTTTAAGTGTAGACAAAACAGCAAATGAAATTCAAACCAAAATTTTAAACAGTGGTACTTTAAAGAATAAAAAAGGCGTTAATGTTCCAGGTGTATCGGTAAATTTACCTGGGATTACTGAGAAAGATAAGAAGGACATTCTTTTTGGAATTGAGCAGGGGATTGATTTTATCGCAGCATCATTTGTCCGCCGTGCCAAGGATGTTCTAGAAATCCATCAGCTATTAGAAGAAAATAATGCTACACATATCCACATTATACCTAAAATTGAAAATCAAGAGGGCGTTGACAACATTGATGAAATCCTTGAAGTTTCAGACGGTTTAATGGTAGCGCGCGGAGATCTTGGAGTGGAAATTCCTGCAGAGGAAGTACCACTTGTTCAAAAAATGCTGATTAAAAAATGTAATGCAAATGGAAAACCGGTTATCACCGCAACACAAATGTTGGATTCCATGCAGAGAAACCCTCGTCCAACTCGTGCGGAAGCAAGTGATGTTGCTAATGCGATTTTTGATGGAACGGATGCCATCATGCTTTCTGGTGAAACAGCTGCTGGACTTTATCCGGTAGAGGCAGTTCAAACCATGCATAATATTGCTTTAAGAGCCGAGCAAGCGCTGGATCATAAAGAAATTTTATCAAACCGCAGCAAAGATACAGAACATAATTTAACGGATGCAATTGGACAATCTGTTGCCCATACAGCATTAAATTTAGAAGTCAAATCAATTATTACTCCTACTGAAAGCGGTCATACTGCCCGGATGATTTCTAAGTACCGTCCAAAGGCAAATATCGTTGCCGTTACTTCAAATGACTCTGTCTGCCGCCGTTTATCTCTTGTGTGGGGTGTTTATCCGCAGCTTGGTCAAGTAGCAAAAACAACTGATGAAATGCTTGATATCGCAGTAGAAGAGAGCCTAAATAGCGGAATTGTGAAACATGGTGATTTGGTTGTCATTACAGCAGGTGTCCCTGTAGGCGAAGCAGGTTCAACCAATTTAATGAAGATTCATGTAGTTGGTGACGTGATTATTAAAGCACAAGGAATCGGCCGTAAGACAGCTTTTGGAAAAGTTGTCATTGCCCATGATGCAAAAGAAGCAATAGAAAAAGCAAAAGCGGGTTCCATTCTAGTTACGATTGGATCTGATCGTGAAATGGTTCCAGCTATCGAAAAATGTGCTGCACTTATCACCCAGGAGGGTGGCTTAACGAGCCATGCAGCGGTAGTTGGCCTAAACCTTGGTATCCCTGTTATAGTTGGGGTTGAGAATGCTCTTACCTTGTTTAAAGAAGGTCAGGAGATTACTGTCGATGCCATAAGAGGGGTTATTTATAACGGCCATGCAAGTGTCCTGTAGATCTCAAAAAAACGTCAACTTCAGATATGAAGTTGGCGTTTTTTTTTTGAGACCTATGCTTCATTTTTGCCTATTATAAATGCCCATAAATCGTGAAAAACTTTGGCGCGATAAAGTGTTCCGATAATAACCAAAGTTACGGGACCCACAATCAGTCCTAAAAATCCTATTAGTTTATAGCCCATAAATAATGCGAATAAAGTTGCGAGCGGGTCTAGTCCGATATTGGATGATAAGATTTTTGGTTCGATAATCTGTCTCTGCACGATTACGATGATAAATAGAACGCCAAGTCCAATGGCAAGAGGTGTATCACCGCCAATTACTTCATAGCCAATCCAGGGAATAAAGACAATACCAGTGCCGATATAAGGAAGAAGTTCTACAAAACCGGTAATTAAAGCGATAGTAATGGCATAATCTACTCGCAAAATGAGCAGCCCGATTAAAATAATCACAGCAGTAATCGAGATAAGTGTTACTTGTGCTTTAAGAAAGCCGAACAGTGCCTTTTTTAAATCGATAAATACGGTTTTACCACTGGACTTTGCCTTTTTAGGTAGTATTTTACTAGCTATAGTTGAAAGCTTGTACCAATCTTTGCTGATAAAAAAAGTAGCTAATAAAGAGAAAATCAGCAGGGTGGCAGCCCCAGGAATCCATGAAATGATATTAGGGATTTTTAAGAACAAGTTTTGAATAAAGGAACCGACAGTTGTAGCGACGTTTTTCCCTACATTTTGAATATTTGTCATGATGGTATTTTGCTGACCGGCATCCAGCTTATTAAATACACTCGTTAAATGGTTGTAAAGCGGCAAAATTTGGTCGGCGATGAAATTCTCAATATAGTTAATAATGGTATCAAGATGATCCGGTACAACATTTGCTAAATAATTCGCTCCTGTAACAATTTCTGCTACTAGCAAGGTCACTAACCCGGCAAAAATGGCGATAATAAGGATCAGTGAAATAAAAACGGCTAGCACACGTGGCATTCTTAATTTATTTTCAAATAAATTAACAAGCGGGTTCATCATAAAGGCAATAATAATGCCGATCAAAAATGGGTACGTCACTTTTGATAATTGATAAAAAATATAAAGCCCCAGAACGATCGAACAAATAACAATTAAAAATCGTACGGTTCTGTGAATATATACAAAGTTCAAAAAACGGCCTCCAATCTGTATAGAAAAACGTTCATATGTATACCTATAGTTTACCATTTTATTAACACCTTCGCATAATTTTCCATATGATTTAAAGATAAAAAACAAATGGTTGGCAGGAAGGGTTTAATAAACTTCAAATGAATTTTAGTGAAATATTCATTTTTTTATTTCTCTTGAAAAATTATATGAAAATAATTCGCTTCGAAGGAATGAACTAAAATATGTTAAATGAATCAATACTATTTCTAATACTTTTATTAGTCATTGGATTTTTAGCAAAAAATAGCTCGCTGATGATTGCTATTTTAGTGTTACTTTTATTAAAGATAGGCGGAATGAGTGACAAGGCATTTGGATTGCTTCAGTCAAAGGGGATCAACTGGGGAGTGACCATCATAACGATTGCCGTTTTGGCGCCAATCGCGAGCGGTGACATTGGTTTTAAGGATTTAACAGCAGCCTTTAAATCATATTATGCCTGGATTGCATTAATTTCTGGAATGGCAGTTGCATTATTGGCAAAGGGAGGTGTGAAGCTATTAGCTGATGATCCCCAGATTACAACAGCATTGGTGCTTGGGACGATTCTTTCTGTCTCTATTTTTAAAGGAGTTGCAGTAGGCCCATTAATTGGCGCAGGAATTGCGTATACAGTCATGAAAATTGTTGGGCTTTTTGGCTAGATTTTTTGTAAAATAATATTTTTTTGTATTTTTCAATTCCTTTTCGTTCACAAAAATTTGATTTTTGTTTATAATAGGCTTGTAATCAAATCCTATTTTACATAAAACATATCGAAATACTGAATTGCATGTAAAATAATTATTTATTCACATGAATGAAAGGGGATACATTACTGAGCTTGATTTCGAGTAAACGCTCAGTCAAAATGGACAGCAAAACCTTTCAGCTAAATTAGCTGGATTAAGAAATTATTTCCAGCTTCAAAAGAAGTTTTTAAGAAAACGGGTAATGGGGAAATTAATATTAGAAGGAGAGATTCATTATGACAGTAACTCGCGGTCTTGAAGGGGTAGTGGCAACAACTTCCTCAATTAGCTCAATTATTGATGACACGCTGACGTATGTTGGATATAACATTGATGATTTGGCTGTAAATGCCAGCTTTGAAGAAGTGATTTATTTACTGTGGCATCTTAAATTGCCTAATGCGGAACAATTGGCTGAATTGAAAAAAGAGCTGTCTGAAAATGCTGCTCTGCCACAAGAAGTTATTGAGCATTTCCGTATGTATCCTATTCAAAAAGTACATCCAATGGCAGCGCTTCGATCTGCAGTGTCCTTATTAGGATTATATGACGAAGAAGCAGATGTAATGGAACCAGCAGCGAATTTCCGCAAAGCCATTCGCCTCCAAGCAAAAATGCCTACAATCGTCGCTACATTTGCCCGTGTAAGAAAAGGTTTGAATCCAATAGCTCCAAGAAAGGATTTAAGCTTTGCAGCGAATTTCTTGTATATGTTAACTGGAAAAGAACCTGAGAAAATTGCAGAGGAAGCCATTAATAAGGCGCTTGTGCTCCATGCTGACCATGAATTGAATGCGTCAACATTTACAGCACGTGTCTGTGTTGCAACCCTTTCAGATGTTTATTCCGGAATTACAGCTGCAATCGGCGCATTAAAAGGTCCTCTACACGGAGGAGCAAACGAAGCCGTAATGAAAATGCTTTCTGAAATAGGTACACTTGAAAATGTGGATCCATATATTCGTGAAAAGCTAAGCAAGAAAGAAAAAATCATGGGCTTTGGCCACAGAGTATACCGCCAAGGCGACCCTCGTGCAAAGCACCTAAAAGAAATGTCTAAAAAATTGACAGAATTAACTGGTGAACCATACTGGTATGAAATGTCAGTTAAAATTGAAAGCATCGTGACCGGTGAAAAGAAATTACCGCCAAACGTTGATTTCTATTCTGCATCCGTTTATCACAGCTTAGGGATTGATCATGATTTAATGACTCCAATCTTTGCGGTTAGCCGTGTATCCGGCTGGCTGGCTCATATTCTTGAGCAATATGAAAATAACCGCCTCATTCGTCCTCGTGCAGAATATACGGGCCCTGGAATGCAAAAATACGTTCCAATCGCCCAAAGGGGTTAATAGTTTACAATTTGTCAAAAAATTGTTTCAATAAGAATGTATGAATCAAGGGTTAGGGGCTTTTCGCTCGCTAACCTTTGGTTCAGTGATTGTCTTTTACATAACATAGGAGGGAATACAACAATGCAAGGAGAAAAAATTACAGTTACTAATGGGGTTTTAAATGTTCCAAACAATCCGATTATTCCTTTTATCGAAGGAGACGGCACAGGTCCAGACATTTGGGCAGCATCTTACAGAGTGCTAGATGCAGCTGTTGAGAAAGCTTATAAAGGTGAGCGCAAAATTGTTTGGAAGGAAGTTTTTGCAGGGGAAAAAGCTTTTAACCAAACAGGTGAGTGGCTTCCACAGGAAACGCTAGATGTGATCAATGAATATTTGATTGCCATCAAAGGTCCATTAACCACTCCAGTTGGCGGCGGCATCCGTTCATTAAATGTTGCCTTAAGACAAGAATTAGATTTATTTGTTTGCCTGCGTCCTGTTAGATGGTTTGAAGGAGTACCATCTCCAGTTAAACGCCCTCAGGATACTGATATGGTAATTTTCCGTGAAAATACGGAAGATATTTATGCGGGTATTGAATATGCACAAGGTTCTGACGAAGTAAAGAAAGTGATCGAATTCTTACAAAATGAAATGGGCGTTAAGAAGATTAGATTCCCTGAGACTTCAGGTATTGGTATTAAACCTATTTCTGCAGAAGGTACAAAACGTCTTGTTCGTTCTGCGATTAATTATGCCATCAAAGAAGGCCGTAAATCCCTTACGATCGTGCATAAAGGAAATATCATGAAATTTACTGAGGGAGCTTTCAAAAACTGGGCTTACGAGCTAGCTGAGCAAGAATTTGGCGATAAAGTATTTACTTGGGCTCAATATGACCGTATTAAAGCTGAACAAGGTGCTGATGCTGCGAATAAAGCGCAAGATGAAGCTGAAGCAGCAGGCAAAATTATCGTTAAAGACGCAATTGCGGATATTTTCCTTCAACAAATCCTTACTCGTCCTCGCGAGTTTGATGTAGTGGCAACAATGAACCTGAACGGAGACTACATTTCTGATGCTCTTGCAGCTCAAGTTGGCGGTATCGGTATTGCACCAGGTGCAAACATTAACTATGAAACTGGCCATGCCATCTTCGAAGCAACTCATGGTACTGCTCCGAAGTATGCAGGTTTGGATAAAGTAAATCCTTCTTCCGTAATTTTATCAGGTGTCCTAATGCTTGAGCACCTTGGCTGGAATGAAGCTGCTAAATTAATTACAAAATCAATGGAAAAAACGATTGCATCAAAAGTAGTAACATACGACTTTGCCCGCTTAATGGATGGGGCAACTGAAGTGAAAACTTCTGAGTTTGGTGACGAGTTAATTAAAAACATGGAGTAATTCCTTCTGGCAGTAATGGGCTGACATATATGTTCAGCCCATTCTAATAATCATTACGAATAAAGGGGAGAACTATTATGTCACTAAAACGTAAAAAGATCTCTGTAATTGGCGGGGGATTTACTGGAGCAACAACGGCATTTTTACTTGCCCAAAAAGAACTTGGAGATGTTGTGTTAGTGGATATTCCGCAGATGGAAAATCCGACTAAAGGAAAAGCTTTAGACATGCTGGAAGCAAGCCCTGTTCAAGGCTTTGACGCTAACATTCTTGGCACCTCCAATTACGAAGATACTCAAGATTCTGACATTGTCGTGATCACAGCTGGTATTGCCCGTAAACCAGGCATGAGCCGTGACGACTTAGTACAAACCAATCAAAAAGTAATGAAAAGTGTAACCCAGCAGATTGCGAAGTATTCTCCAAACTCCATCATTGTTGTATTAACAAACCCAGTAGATGCAATGACTTACACGGTATTTAAAGAGTCTGGCTTCCCTAAAAATCGTGTCATCGGTCAATCAGGGGTTCTTGACACAGCCCGTTTCCGTACATTTGTAGCACAAGAATTAAACCTTTCGGTTAAGGATATTACCGGCTTTGTTTTAGGCGGTCATGGAGATGACATGGTTCCACTTGTGCGCTATTCATATGCAGGCGGTATCCCGTTAGAAACACTGATTCCAAAAGAACGTTTGGAAGCGATTGTTGAGCGGACAAGAAAAGGCGGCGGTGAAATCGTTAACCTTCTTGGCAATGGAAGCGCATACTATGCTCCTGCAGCATCTTTAGTTGAAATGTGTGAAGCAATCTTAAAAGACCAGCGCCGCGTCATTCCTTCTATTGCCTATTTGGAAGGCGAATTTGGTTATGACGGTATTTACCTTGGTGTTCCAACCATTCTTGGAGCTAACGGAATTGAAAAGATAATCGAGCTTCAACTTACACCAGAAGAAAAGGCTGCTTTGGATAAATCAGCAGATTCTGTTCGGAATGTAATGCAAGTTTTAGTATAAACAAAATGGAAATTCGGAGTGAGGGAACTCCGGATTTTCTAATTGGCATGAATGAAATCGCTTACAAAAGGGGATAGGTACTATGCTTTTGGGCAAAAAGCGTAAACTTGGCAGAAAAATCGAGGAAATTTCAGTAGGGGAAAAGTTATCAATAACGGAAAAAATCGAGGACAAAGATCTTCTTCTTTATTTAGGGCTCACTGATGATGCGAATCCGCTCTATATTCAGCATGACTATGCCTCGCAAACTCCATTTAAAAAACCAATAGTCCCGAGCATTATGTTGACAGGTATGATTACTTCAGCAGTCTCGAAATATTTGCCAGGCCCGGGAAGTCACATTTTAAGTCATGAAATTGAATTTCCAAAACCGGTTTATCACTACGGTACAGTCGAGTTGCTTTTGGAGGTAATCGATGTAAACCGCAGCCAGCATACAATCGTTATCAGCATATTAGGAACAAATGAAAACAAAGAAACTGTCATAAATGGAAAAATCAAAGTCTGTCCACCTCATCGATTAGAAGAATTTTATGGGAAAGTATTGGAGAATTTTTAAAAAAAAGATATTTCCGCGCTCATCGCAAAATTCATGAGGACAGTACATAAAAAGATGCCGATTCTTGTCCTCATGAAAATCCTGCGTGTATTGTAAAAGCCTCGAAATCAATCACTCACTCATTTTCCTCAGTTCGGAATCATTTTACATAAATAAACCTCATTTGTTAATTTTTCAAAAAAATGCCCCAACAACCTATAACACTAGCTTATCTTTATTGCTTGTATATATAATGGAGGTAAATAAAGTTATGGGGGAAATTATGAAAAATAAAATACTTGTTGTTGATGATGAACAATCAATTGTCACTTTACTGCAATACAATTTGAAGCAGGCTGGTTTTGATGTGATTACTGCAATGGATGGAGAAGAGGGAAAACGATTGGCGGAAACAGAGGCGCCAGATATCATCGTCCTAGATCTTATGCTTCCTAAAATGGATGGAATGGAAGTATGCAAGCAACTTAGACAGGATAGAATCATGACACCTATTTTAATGTTAACTGCCAAAGACGATGAATTTGATAAAATACTAGGTCTTGAACTTGGGGCGGATGATTATATGGTCAAACCATTCAGCCCTAGAGAGGTCATTGCAAGGGTGAAAGCAATACTTAGAAGAACACAGACTCAGGCTGTTATAGAAAATGAAAATGAAAATGAGAATGACCAAATTCAAATTGGAAAACTTTTGATCTATCCTGAAAAATATGAGGCCTATTTCAATGAAGATCTTCTTGAATTAACGTTAAAGGAATTTGAATTACTTTTATATCTTGCTCAAAATAAAGGGCGTGTCCTTACCCGCGATCAATTGTTAAGTGCTGTCTGGAATTATGACTTTGCTGGCGATACTAGAATTGTGGATGTACATATTTCTCATTTAAGGGAAAAGATTGAAGTAGAAACCAAAAGGCCAGTCTATATCAAAACAGTACGTGGACTAGGCTACAAACTGGAGGAACCTAAGACAGAATGACGAAATTTCGTACAAAGCTGCTGATCGCTTTAATCACGTTGATTATATCCGTTCTTGTCGGCTTGGGGATTTTGCTAGGGCAATTATTTAAAAGCTATTACCTGCAATCATTCAATGAACGTTTAAAAATTGAGAGAAATCTTGTGATTATTTACATGGAGGAGGCTGGGGGCGTTTCTGCATTTAACAAACAAGAGGTTTTAAAAATCAGTAAGATGTTAGATGTTCGCGTAACCATTACCAATCCAAATGGAAAGATCCTGTATGACAGTAAAAATCCAATTGTAACGGATTCTGGAAAATTGAGACGGGTGATTCAGGAAGCGATAAAAAAAGATCCTAAAACAGAAGATCACTTAGAAGAGGGCGATGGCTTCGACTTGCATTATTATTGGAAGCCCCTAATTAAAAATAATCAAAAAGAGGGATATATTTTTCTAAGTACAAAAACAGAAGACCTGAAACAGGCATTTGGACAAATATGGTGGATTCTCTCTATCAGTCTGTTTACTGCTTTAATCGTAATCATTTATTTAGGAATAAGAATTACTACCAAATATACAAAACCAATCGAAGCGGCAACTAATGTAGCTATGGAGCTGGCAATGGGGAATTATCGGGCCAGAACCCCTATTGACCCATCAGGTGAGACAGAGATGCTGGCAATATCGATCAATACCTTGGCGGAAAACCTGCAGGAACTAGTAACAGTGCAAGAAATGCAGCAAGACCGTTTAAGAGCTTTAATCGAGAACATGGGAGCGGGATTGCTTTTAATTGACAGCCGTGGAAGAATCAATCTCGTGAATAAAGGATATATCGATATCTTTCATGTTGATCCCATTGATTATCTAAATAAACAATATTATGAAGTGATTGAGCATCAAGAGATTTGTGATCTTGTGGCAGTCGTGTTTCGGACGGAACAAAACGTAACTAGACAATTACATATACCGTTTTTAATTGAAAGGCGATACTTTGTTGTATATGGTGTCCCTATTATTGGCACAAACCATGTTTGGAAAGGTGTATTGCTTGTTTTTCATGATATTACCGAATTAAAAAAACTCGAGCAAATGCGCAAGGACTTTGTTGCGAATGTTTCCCATGAATTAAAAACACCGGTAACGTCCATTAAAGGATTTGCTGAAACCTTGCTTGATGGAGCGATGGAAAATAGAGAAACGCTGGAAGAATTTTTGTCGATTATTTTAAAAGAAAGTGACCGCCTTCAGTCGCTGATACAGGATTTGCTGGAGCTTTCAAAAATTGAACAGCATGGTTTTAAATTGAATGTCAGTGAAGTAAATTTAACGGGTTTGCTCGAAGACACAATTACGCTTTTAGCTGGAAAGGCTCAGGCGAAGAATATTAGCCTTGAATTTTTTCATAAGGAATCCGCCATAACGATTGATGGAGATGTTGACCGGCTTAAACAGGTGTTCCTAAATTTAATTGGAAATGCGATTGCCTATACATCGAATAATGGAGAAGTGAAAATCATTTTATTGGCTCATCTTGGAAAAGTACGGGTTCATGTCAAGGATACTGGTGTTGGAATCGAAAAGAGTGAGATTCCCCGAATTTTTGAACGCTTTTACAGGGTTGACAGAGCGAGAAGCAGGAACTCGGGTGGAACTGGTCTTGGACTTGCGATTGTGAAACATATTGTAGAAGCCCATCATGGACATATAAGCGTTAGAAGCGAAGTAGGCGTAGGCAGTGAGTTTATTATTGAACTTCACAAAAAATTAAGCTAAAAATTGGGATGGTGATATAGTTGGAAAAGAAAAAGCTTGTATTGATAGACGGGAATAGTATTGCATACCGAGCTTTTTTTGCACTCCCTCTCTTAAATAATGACAAAGGCATTCATACGAACGCTGTTTACGGTTTTACGATGATGCTGATGAAAATCTTGGAAGAGGAAAAGCCCACGCACATCCTTGTGGCATTTGACGCGGGTAAAACGACTTTCCGCCACAAAACATTTGAAGAATATAAAGGTGGAAGGCAAAAAACACCAGCAGAGCTTTCCGAACAATTTCCATTTATCCGTGAACTTCTTGATGCTTACGGCATCGCAAGATATGAACTGGAGAATTATGAGGCGGATGATATTATTGGAACATTATCACTTCAAGCTGAAAAAGACGGTTTTGGGGTGAAGGTCATTTCTGGTGATAAAGATTTAACCCAGCTTTCTTCATCGAATACTACTGTCGGGATTACAAGAAAGGGTATTACGGATATTGAAGAATATACTCCAGAGCATATTCAAGAAAAATATGGCTTAACTCCTGAACAAATCATCGATATGAAGGGGCTTATGGGAGATACATCTGACAATATTCCGGGCGTGCCTGGTGTAGGTGAAAAGACAGCAATTAAGCTTCTTAAGGAATTTTCAACGCTGGAAAACTTACTTGAGTCCATTGATCAAGTAAGCGGCAATAAATTGAAGGAAAAGCTTGAGGAATTTAAGGGTCAGGCGCTGATGAGCAAGAAGCTGGCAACCATTGAAAGACAAGCGCCAATTGAAGTGAAGCTGCCGGAGATGGTTTATGATGGTTTCACCAAAGAAAAAGTAGCGGCCTTGTATAAAGAATTAGGGTTTTCTTCGTTACTGGACAAGCTGGGAGAAGATGTCCATGAAGCGGCCCAGGTTGAATTTCGTGAAATTGAATTTGTGATTCCAGATCATATAACAGACGAAATTTTCTCCAATGAAAATTATTTTTATGTGGAGTTGCTGGAGGACAATTATCATATTGCAGAGATCTTAGGCTTCTCTGTTGTAAATGAAAAAGGGAATTTCTTTTTGCCCATAGAACAGGCATTACAATCAGAAGTGTTTAAAAGCTGGGCAGAAGATAATGGAAAAAAGAAAATAGTATATGATGTAAAGCGATCAGAGGTTTCCTTAAGAAAACGCGGTATTCATTTAAAAGGGGCCAATTTTGATATTTTAATGGCTTCCTACCTGCTAAACCCTTCAGAAGCATTGGATGATCTTTCTTCTATTGCCAAGAAATATGGGCTTCATCCTCTTCAATCTGATGAAGTTTTCTACGGCAAAGGGGCAAAGCGGAAAGTACCGGAAATTTCCGTTTTGGCGGAACAACTTGTACGCAAAGCCTTGGCGATGTCTGAATTAAAAGAAGTACTAAAAGATCTATTAATAAAAAATGAACAATACGAACTTTTTAAAGAGCTGGAAATGCCATTATCGCTTATATTAGCTGATATGGAGTCATATGGCATTAAAGTAGAGAGAGGGCGCCTAGAAACAATGGGACGGGAGCTGAATGAACGTCTCATTGAAATTGAGGAAAAAATATGCGAATTAGCAGGAGAAAAGTTTAATATTAATTCTCCAAAACAACTGGGCATTATTTTATTTGAAAAATTAGGTCTGCCGACTATTAAGAAAACAAAAACGGGCCATTCTACATCTGCAGAAGTTTTAGAGAAATTATCAGGACATCATGAAATTATTGAATACATTCTTCTGTATAGACAATTAGGAAAGCTGCAATCCACTTATATTGAAGGACTTCTGAAGGTTGTTGAGCCAAAGACAGAAAAAATTCATACAAGATTCCAACAAACGTTGACAGCAACTGGCCGATTAAGTTCTATTGATCCAAATTTGCAAAATATACCGATTCGTTTGGAGGAAGGGCGTAAAATCAGACAGGCCTTTGTACCATCGGAGCCTGGTTGGGTTATATTTTCAGCTGACTACTCTCAAATTGAACTGCGAGTGTTAGCCCATATTGCTGGAGATGCGAAATTGATCCAAGCATTTAAGGATGACCTGGACATTCATACGAAAACCGCAATGGAGGTATTCCATGTCAGTCAGGAAGAAGTGACGTCAAATATGAGACGTCAGGCGAAAGCAGTAAACTTCGGGATTGTTTACGGGATTAGTGATTACGGACTTTCGCAAAACCTGGGAATTTCTCGAAAAGAAGCTGGACAGTTTATTGACCGGTACTTAAGCAGTTACCCTGGTGTAAAAGAATATATGGATGACATCATCCATACGGCCAAACAAAAAGGCTACGTTACGACATTACTGCAAAGAAGAAGATATATCCCTGAAATCACCAGCCGTAATTTTAACTTGCGAAGCTTTGCAGAGCGGACAGCCATGAATACGCCGATTCAAGGAAGTGCCGCAGATATCATTAAAAAAGCAATGATTGATATGGATGAAGCATTAAAGGATAAAGAATTAAAAACGCGCCTATTATTGCAGGTTCACGATGAATTAATCTTTGAAGCACCTGAAGAGGAAGTAGAAGTACTTAAAACGTTAGTTCCACTCGTCATGGAGAACTGCATCGAACTCTCGGTCCCATTGAAAGTTGACTATTCCTACGGTCCAACCTGGTTTGATGCAAAATAAAATAACAGCTATGGGGGCCTATCATCATGCCGGAACTGCCTGAAGTCGAAACCGTTCGAAAAACGTTACAAAAACTAGTCCTACATAAAACAATTGAAAAAGTGACCGTACATTGGCCAAAAATGATCCAATTTCCAATCGAAGTGGAGCAGTTTTGTGATGCCTTAAAAGGGGAAACATTTGTGGATATCGGCAGAAGAGGAAAGTTCCTAATTCTTTATACCAATCAGTTTGCCCTTGTATCACATTTGCGAATGGAAGGAAGATATGGGCTTTTTGATAAGGAAGAGCCATTTGATAAGCATACACACGTGATTTTCCATTTTACAGATGATTCAGAATTACGGTATCGCGATGTTCGGAAATTTGGAACCATGCATTTATTTAAAAAGGGCGAGGAATTTCAGAGGCCACCATTAACATCGCTTGGCCCTGAACCTTTTTCTGAGGACTTCACAGCCGCCTATTTGGGTGAAAAACTGAAGAAGACAAACCGCAAAGTTAAGTCTGCTTTGCTAGACCAAAATCTATTTGTTGGCCTAGGCAATATTTATGTAGATGAAGCATTGTTTAGGGCTGCCATCCATCCTGAAAGGGCAGCACATTCATTAAGTGAGCTGGAAATTTCTTTGCTTCACCAGGAAATCGTGAGAACTTTAAGTGAAGCCGTAAAAAAAGGAGGAAGCACCATCCGTTCCTATGTAAACTCACAAGGCGAAATCGGCATGTTCCAGCTTGAATTATTTGCATATGGCCGTCAAGGAGAGCCGTGTAAAAGATGTGGGACTCCCATGGAAAAAATAACAGTAGGCGGCAGAGGAACACACTATTGCCCGACATGCCAAAAACTTTAGAAAATATTTAGATGCCAGAAAGGGATCAGCCATGACATTAATGATTGGGTTGACAGGCGGAATTGCCAGTGGGAAAAGTACAGTATCCAATATGTTTAAGGAAATGGACATCACTGTAATCGATGCGGATGTAGAGGCGCGCCTGGCTGTAGAAAAAGGTGCGCCGGCTTATTTGAAGATTGTTGAAGAATTTGGCCGGGAAATTTTATTAGAAAATGGGGAAATCGATCGACAGAAATTAGGAAGTATTGTTTTTCATCAAGAAGAAAAAAGGCTGCTTTTAAACCAAATTGTTCATCCCGAAGTAAGAAAAAGGATGTTAGAAAAAATGGAGACAGCCAAAAGTCTAAATGAAGCTGCTATTGTTCTAGATATTCCTCTCTTATTTGAAAGTAAACTGACATATATGGCGAGCAAGACGCTCCTTGTATATGTTGACAAAGAAATACAATTAGAGCGGTTAATGAGCCGGAATCAGCTAACTTTGGAGGAAGCTGAAGCGCGTATAAAATCACAAATGCCGCTGTCTGAAAAAGTAAAATTAGCTGATGGTGTTATTAACAATAATGGCTCCATTGAGGATACAAAAAAACAACTCTTAAAAGTATTAGCACATTGGGGTGTAAAAGCGAATAATTCATTGTGAGAAGGAGTGTTCCTTCTCTTTTTTTTGCTGATAGGAAAGCTTTTCTATCAGGCATAAGTGCACTAAGGAATGCTTCGTGAGCATTAGCCTCGCAGTCGAGAAGCTGTGCTTTTCGACGAACTGCGCCTATGTCTTCGCCCTAATGAGCTCGCCAGGCGCGAGTTTTCTATATTTAATTTCAGAATAGTAAAACATTTAAATAATACGCCATTTATATGTCACAAATAGAATTAAATATGTTATACTAATTACATCGATACGAACTAATAAGTATAACACTAATGCGGAAGGGGCCGTAAAATGAAGACAAAATTGGCGATTAACGGATTTGGAAGAATTGGAAGGATGGTTTTTAGACAAGCAATCCTTGAAAATAGACTTGATGTTGTGGCCATCAATGCAAGTTATCCAGCAGATACATTAGCACATTTAATCAAATATGATACCAATCATGGGATATTCCAAGGAGAAGTGATCCCATTAGATGATGAACTTCTTGTGAATGGGAAGCGAATTAAACTTTTGAATCATCGTCATCCGGAAGATCTGCCTTGGAAAGAGCTGGGGATTGATATCGTTATTGAAGCAACGGGCAAATTTAATTCTAGAGAAAAAGCTGCTTTACATTTAACTGCAGGTGCGAAAAAGGTCATTTTGACAGCACCAGGTAAAAATGAGGATGTAACGATTGTTATGGGGGTAAATGAAGAAATGCTTGATATTGAGAAGCATGATATTATTTCCAATGCATCCTGTACGACAAATTGTCTTGCACCTGTTGCTAAAATTCTCGATGAAAAGTTTGGAATTGAAAGCGGGCTAATGACAACCATTCATGCCTATACGAACGATCAAAAAAATATCGATAATCCACATAAGGATCTACGCCGTGCACGGGCTTGCGGACAATCAATCATTCCAACAACGACAGGTGCTGCGAAAGCGTTATCGCTAGTTTTGCCGCAACTGAAAGGTAAACTACATGGTATGGCATTAAGGGTTCCAACTCCTAACGTATCTCTTGTCGATTTAGTGGTCGACATCAATCAGGATGTAACGATTGATGATATTAATCAGGCGTTTCGTGAGGCGGCTGAAGGCCCATTGAAAGGAATCCTAAGTTTCACAATGGAACCGTTAGTATCTGTCGACTTTAATACAAACCATCATTCGGCGATCATTGATGGTCTTTCCACCATGGTAATGGGAACAAGAAAAGTAAAAGTATTAGCTTGGTATGATAATGAATGGGGGTATTCTTCCCGTGTGGTAGATCTCAGTCTTTTCGTTGCAGAAGAAATTGCAAAAATGAATCAAGTTAAGGTCGGCTGAAAAAATGCTGTCTCATGACAGCATTTCAGACTGTCGACAAATCCGAAGGATTTCGGGTTTAAAATCGACAGTCTTTTTTGTTTGGCCATATTAAACTTGTCTGTTGATTTCCGTTCCAGGCGGCTTCGCTTTCCGCGGGCGGTTCGGGGAGCCTCCTCTGCGCTTTCAGCGCCTGCGGGGTCTCCCCTGTCCCGTACTCCCGCAGGAGTCTTCGCCGCCTTCCACTCCAATCAACAGAGTGTAAAAATCAATAATGTACATTAACACAGCCTTTTGTATAATTTATTTACAGAGAATTAATAGAGGTGGATGGAATGCTTTCGAAAAATACACAGATAAATCGTGACCAAATTGAAATGATTGCCTTAGATCAACTTGTACCTGCTGATCACTTGGTTCGCAAAATAGAAGCCGCAGTAGATTTTTCATTTATCTATTCATTGGTTGAAGATTTGTACTCAACTAAGCGCGGACGTTCAAGTATTGACCCTGTTGTATTAATTAAGATGGCTTTCATTCAATATACCTTCGGTATCCGTTCGATGCGTCAAACGATAAAGGAAATTGAAACAAATATGGCGTATCGCTGGTTTTTAGGATTTGGTTTTTATGATAAAGTACCCCACTTTTCAACTTTTGGTAAAAACTACGAACGTCGTTTTAAGGATACAGACTTATTTGAACAAATTTTCTACCGTATTTTAAAAGAGGCAGCAGATAAAAAGTTAGTTAGTTCGGAACATGTATTCATTGATTCAACTCACGTTAAAGCAAGTGCAAATAAACGCAAATTCGAAAAGAAAGTAGTTCGGAAAGAATCAAAAGCTTATGAAGCACGTCTTCAAGCAGAAATTAATAGTGATCGTGAAGAACATGGGAAAAAGCCCATCCCACCAGATAAATATGAAAAAGAAGAAAACAAAGAAATAAAAGAAAGTACAACAGATTCGGAGAGTGGTTACTATGTAAAAGACGAAAGGACAAAGCAATTTGCTTATTCATTTCATGCAGCCGCAGATAGAAATGGTTTTGTCCTGGGGACTATTGTAACTCCAGGTAACGTTCATGATAGTACAATGTTAGAGCCTCTAGTTGAAAAGGTCATTGAAAAATGTGGGAAACCTAATGCTGTAGCTGCTGATGCCGGATATAAAACACCTGCTATTGCTCAATATTTAATTGAAAATGAAATTCGCCCTGCTTTACCCTATACACGACCACGTACAAAGGAGGGATATTTGAAAAAGCACGATTATGTCTATGATGAGCACTTTGATTGTTACATATGTCCGGAAGGACAAGTTCTGGATTATAGAACGACTACTAAGGAAGGTTATCGACAGTACATCTCTAATCCTGTTATATGTAAGGATTGCCCACTTCTAGCACAATGTACACAAAGTCAAAATCATCAAAAGCTCATTCAACGACATATCTGGGAACCATATCTTGAAGAGGCTGAACATCTTCGTCATACAGAAGAGAATAAAATAATATATGCACGTCGTAAAGAAACAATTGAACGTGTATTCGCGGATGCGAAAGAAAAGCATGGTATGCGATGGACAACCTTAAGAGGTCTTAAAAAATTGTCCATGCAGGCGATGCTTACTTTTGCTGCTATGAATTTAAAGAAGTTGGCTACATGGACTTGGAAAAGTCCAGAAATGGCATAAAAATAGACCCCGCCGGGGTCTACCTTAAGAAAAATCAAACAGAAAAATCCCAATTTTAGAAAAGGGCGCCAGAATCGGAACTTTTGAAATGCCTTTTGTCTACAATCTGAAATGCTGTCTCATGACAGCATTTTTTGTGTCCACTCGGACAAATATACATATAATAGCTTAGATATATAGTTTAAGATGCATTTTTAAAGGCTGAAATGGGCAAGAAAAGCATTAAGATATTTTTATTTTATAAAAATTTTAAAATGATAGGTTGCAAAAAAAATATAAACAAAGTATACTAGTCATCGTGAACTTCTTAAAATTAGGTAGCAATTAACTACTTAAAGGGTTAGGACCTCTTTGGACTAACTTTCCCCCGTGGTAGTTTCTCTGATGCCGTCAATATCAGGATTTTGGGAAGGACTCAAAAAGGTAAGAGGGGGAAAAGAATATGGAAACAATGGGACGTCACGTAATCTCTGAACTATGGGGATGCGACTTCGAAAAATTAAATGACATTGACTTTATTGAAAAAACGTTTGTAGAAGCAGCACTTAAATCAGGTGCAGAAATTCGCGAGGTAGCTTTTCATAAATTTGCTCCACAAGGAGTAAGTGGTGTTGTAATTATTTCGGAATCACATCTTACAATTCACAGCTTCCCTGAACACGGTTATGCTAGTATTGACGTGTACACATGCGGGAATTTAGACCCGAATATTGCAGCTGACTACATTGCAGAAGCATTTAATGCTGAAACACGTGAAAATATTGAAATTCCGCGTGGAATGGGTCCTGTTCAAGTGAAACAGGCGAACGTATTATAATTTAATTGAAACTGACGAGATAAGAGGTGTTCATAAGACACCTCTTTTTATATTTTAAGGATAATGTTTTATACTATTGGATATGACAACATATTCTTAGGGGGTTTGTATGGTTAATTTATTCACGCGTTATAAAAGGGAAATTGAAACATCGGATCAGAACAGTGATAATGTTCTAAAAACGCATTATTATAAAGCCTCTTTTAATCAACTATTTGATACAGTTGAAAAAATGTTCAGGGAAGATGCCGATTGCCGGATCACAACTGTATCTAAAGAGCATGGAGAAATTGCTGTTGAAATTAGTAAACCTTTCCATTGCTTCTTAATTGCAACCGTTGTGAATGTGAAACCATTGGAATCTGCAGTTGATTTTACGATTTCATCTGAGAAATTTTCCTTGCTTGGTATATACCCTGATTTGAGAAAGCGGATTAATTTTTACTACGAAAGGATCAATCAATTACATACAGTTGTGAGAATTAAATAAAACTCCTTGGAGTTGAGTGTTGAAACTCACGGCTCTTTTATATAAGATAATAATAGGAAAACTGCGGAAAGTTTTAGATTTATTGCTGTTAAGATTTGGAGTTGATTGACCATGAAATGCCCTTCATGTCAGCATTATGGTACGCGCGTGCTTGATTCCCGGCCGGTCGACGAGGGACGTGCAACGAGAAGAAGGAGAGAATGCGAAGAATGCGGGTACCGCTTTACTACGTTTGAGAAGATTGAGGAGATCCCATTGATCGTAGTTAAGAAAGAGGGTACTAGGGAAGAATTCAGCCGTGAAAAAATATTGCGCGGTCTTATTAAAGCATGTGAGAAGCGTCCTGTAGCTTTAAAAGAATTGGAGGATATAACCCAAGGGGTGGAAAAGGAGCTTCGAAGCCAGGGTATTTCAGAAATTAAAAGTGAATCAATTGGCGAAATGGTGATGGACAGGCTGGCGCTTGTTGATGAAGTTGCCTACGTCCGCTTTGCTTCTGTATACCGCCAATTTAAAGATATTAATGTCTTTATCGAAGAATTAAAGGAGCTAATCAATAAAGAGAAATCCTAGAGAGCTAAAGGTGTGGCTTTGGCTCTTTTTGCAATTTATATAAAGGTTTTTTTGAGTTATTGTATTGTGAATGGAAGCGGAAAATCAACATTCAAGTTTAATAAGCATGAATAAATAAAAAGGGGCGAAAAGGCAAAATGGCGCAGCATTGGCAAGAAATTCTTCCAATTGACCGTTATATTGTATCAGCACATGGACTGCTTCATGATTACGACCGCAAAGTGTTGACATTTCTTTATCAGCCCTTGATTGGTTCCAGCTGCTTTAGTTTGTATATGACACTATGGGCAGAAGTGGAGGAAAATAGGCTATGGTCTGACTCCTCCACACATCATTTGCTAATGAATGTTTCAGGAATGAATTTAAAAGAAATATATGAAGCGCGCTTAAAGCTCGAGGGGATCGGGTTATTAAAGACATTTGTGAAGACCGATGCGGAAGAACGATCCTTTATCTATGAACTCCAGCCACCGTTAAGTCCAGAACAATTTTTTCTGGATGGAATGTTAAATATTTATTTATATCGAAAAATAGGGAAAAATCACTTTGCGCGTCTTAAACGATTTTTTTCAGATCAACAAATACCGAAGGACCAAGAGTATTTGAATATCACAAAGGCGTTTCAAGATGTATTTATTTCCGCTGTTCCAGGCAGTTTTCAATACCTTCAGAACGTTACTTCAGAACTGGAACCTGTCCCAGGAGAACAAATTATTGGCCGGCGCGATCAAAAGGGCATTCAAATAGATGTGAATAGCTTTGATTTTGATTTGCTGCAGGCAGGATTAAATGAGTCGCTTGTTCCATCTAAGTCGTTAACACCAAAAGTTAAAGAGGTGATTAGCAATCTTGCTTTCCTCTATCAAATTGATGCCATTCAAATGAAAAATATTATTCTAAGTGCTCTAAATGAGTCGAGTGAAATCGATATTGAAGAGTTACGTAAAGGTGCGCGTGATTGGTATCAATATGTGAACTACGATCAGCTTCCGAATCTTGTGGAACGAACACAGCCTGTTGCAATGCAAGTTCAAATAACAGAGCCTAGGACAAAAGAAGAAAAGCTTATTCGCTATTTAGAAACTACTTCACCTTTACGTGTATTGAAGGATCTCTCCGGGGGCGCAGAACCGTCTAAATCAGATATTCAAATCATTGAAGAGGTTATGTTTAAACAAAAGCTTCTTCCTGGTGTCATAAATGTTCTTGTTCAATTTGCCATGCTGAGGACAGATATGAAGCTTACAAAAGGCTATGTAGAAAAAATTGCAAGCCACTGGGCGCGAAAGCAAATTAAAACTGTGAAAGAAGCAATGGAATTGGCGAAAAGTGAATATCGTACGTATCTGGGCTGGACCGAAAATAAAAAATCAGGCGGGAAGACGACGAAAACAAAACCAATTCGATCTGAACTACTTCCAGATTGGTTTGATGAAGAAGCACCAAAGAAGACAGAAACAACACAAATAGAAAACAATACGGAGTTTGAGGCCAAAAAGCGTGAAATTGAAGAAATGCTGAAGGCGCTTGACGAATAGGCGGTGACTTATGGAAAATATCAATCATACTTTAAAACGGTTGGCATCTAGTGGAAATTTTCAAAAGAGATACGAAAAAATGCGGCAAGAGACGCTTAAACATCCGGATATCCAAGCTTTTATCCGTGAAAATCGGCAATCGATTTCCGATGAGATGATTGAGAGAAGTCTAGGGAAGCTTTACGAATATATCAATCAAAGCAAGGAATGCAACCAATGTAAAAATCTGGAGGAATGTATTAACATCATGAAGGGCTACCATCCAGAATTGGTGATTACACGAAATTCGATTGATGTCACTTATAATCGCTGCCCAAGAAAAATAATCGATGATGAAAAGCGCAGAAATGAAAAAATGATCAAAAGCTTATATGTGCCTAAAGAAATTTTATCCGCTACTTTTGAAGAATTTGAGCATGATGAAACCCGTATTGATGCAGTTCAAAAAGCCGTTTCTTTTTTAATGAATTATGAGCAGGGAAAAAAGGGAAAAGGATTATATTTTCACGGAAAATTTGGTGTCGGAAAGTCTTATTTATTAGGAGCTATTGCCAACAGGCTTGCTAAAAAGCAAATTCCATCGATGATTGTTTATGTTCCTGAACTGTTTAGAGAATTAAAAAGTTCGATCGCTGATTCAACATTAAACGAAAAAATCGAAGCGTTGAAAAAAGAACCGGTCCTCATGCTTGATGACATTGGGGCTGAAGCAGTTTCAAGCTGGACAAGGGATGAGGTATTGGGGCCGATTTTACAATTCAGAATGCTGGAAAGCCTGCCTACCTTTTTCACTTCCAATTTCGACTTTGGCGAGCTTGAGCATCACCTTGCGTACAGTCAGCGAGGAGAAGAAGAAAAAGTAAAAGCCCGGAGAATCATGGAAAGAATTCGTTCACTTAGTGAACCTGTTCTTGTCAGCGGCCCAAACCGCCGATCTTAATTAATTTAAAGCTAGATACCCATAGGATTGCCAACGATTTTGGTTGGCAATCCTTTTTTTTGGTAATCCTTTTGCTGCTAAACTTCTATTTTGGCCAAGTCCTCCATATATATTAAAACATGGATTGGGTTAAAGGGGGGATTTGGTTGGCGGAAATCATTTTCCAGAGCAGGACAGATGCGATCATGTTTTATCATCACTTATTGAAGTGTTTAAATATGGATGCAGCGAATGAGGAAATACTTTTACATGAAGACCAGAAAATGGTGAAGGTACTTGCCGGCTCACTTTCCGCAGATTTTTACAATCGGGTGAAGCAGGCAATATATGCCTTTATTATTGAAGTGAAACGGGAAGATTGGTTTCGGGAAATTATCAGGAACCAGTTCTTTTATGAGGATCTGGAAGAGCAACAACAAATTTTAGAAATTCTTCATTCGATTCTAGAGGGGCAAAGAGAGGATTTAACCGTTTTTTTGAAAAATACAAATAACGAACCGTTTATTAGAGAAGCCATTCACCATGTTCTGCAGGATAATATTTCCTTTTCCTTTGATTCATTTTTGAAATTTCGGCTGCGTGATTATATGAAGTACTTAGAAAATTATGTTGAAGTAGCCATTGATGAATTTAAACTGGAGCAGGAGTATCAGATGTTCATCTACATGCTTCGCGACTTTTTAGCGAATCGTGAACCTAAAATCGAGACAATGCATTTATTGTTTGATGAGGAAATTACCTTTTATGATGAGTGGATGGAAGAAATCAAAAGAAGTGACTTAACGAAAATGATTGATCGTAAATTGCTGGTGAACCATCCGGTTTATGTTGATTCCTCCACGATTGCACCGCTACTTTCACTTGCGCCAAAAAAGATTTTTCTATATACGAATAATGATGAAGCACCTTTAGTCCGGACGATAAAAAATATTTTTGAGGAAAGAGTAATCATCAAAACGCATAGCGCTCTCCGTCACTTGAAATACATTCAGGAGAATTTGGATTCTTCCGAAAATCAAGCATAAAGATCTTTCATTATTGAAGTAATTAATTTGTATGATATGGCTGGAGGAACTTGATTTTTTAAAAATTAATTATTATAATAACGTACATAGTTAGGCAGCAGTGCTTGAATGATGTGCTGAAGCCAGCCACAGTAAAATCATTAGTAAAAGTAATGATAAGGACATGAGTATTTTTTTACGGTTTAAAGAGAGGGAGGTCATGGCTGAAAGCTTCCTAACACGAAAAATTTACTTACCGCCTTTAAACTTCAACAGTGAACCCTTTCGAATGGTTGAAGGAAAGTAATTGTTGACGGCACCAGCCGTTATCTGACCTAAAGCCATTTTTTAGCTAAGCTTAAAAAATGGGAAATTTGGGTGGAACCACGTGTTAATGATAACTCGTCCCTTTTTATAGGGACGGGTTTTTTATTTTTATCAAAAGATTGGAGGAAATTTATTATGTCAGACGTTGTAAAATTTTCGTTTCCTGATGGAGCTATTAAGGAGTTTCCAAAAGGAACAACAACGGAAGATGTTGCGGCGTCCATTAGCCCGGGCCTAAAGAAAAAAGCGATTGCCGGAAAACTAAATGGAAAACTCGTTGATCTTCGCCGTCCGCTCAATGAGGATGGTTCAATAGAAATCGTGACTCCTGATTCACCTGAAGCATTGGAGGTACTTCGCCACAGTACTGCACACTTAATGGCACAGGCCATTAAACGACTGTATCCACATGTTAAGCTTGGTGTTGGCCCCGTTATTGAAGGCGGATTTTATTACGATATAGATTTGGATGAATCGATCACTCCTGAGGATTTGCCGAAGATTGAAAAAGAAATGGCGAAAATCGTCAATGAAAATATTGAGGTTGTCCGCAAGGAAGTCAGCAGGGCTGAAGCGGTCCAGCTTTATAAAGAAGTTGGCGATCCGTATAAACTAGAACTTATTGAAGCAATTCCTGATGATGAAACCGTAACGATTTACGAGCAGGGTGACTTCTTTGACCTATGCCGCGGGATTCATGTGCCATCAACAGGAAAAATTAAAGAATTTAAATTATTGAACATTGCAGGTGCTTATTGGCGTGGAGACAGTGATAATAAAATGCTCCAACGCATTTATGGCACAGCTTTCTTCAAAAAAGAAGACTTAGCTGAGCATTTACGTTTGCTTGCTGAGGCAAAAGAACGCGACCATCGTAAGCTAGGAAAAGAATTAAGTCTTTTTACAAATTCACAATTGATTGGTCAAGGTTTGCCTCTTTGGCTGCCAAAAGGAGCAACGATTCGCCGTATTGTAGAGCGCTATATCGTTGATAAGGAACTTAGCCTGGGATATAACCACGTGTATACACCGATCATGGGAAGTGTTGATCTCTATAAAACTTCCGGTCACTGGGATCATTATCATGAAGATATGTTCCCGGTAATGGATATGGATAATGAGCAGCTAGTTCTTCGTCCAATGAATTGTCCGCATCATATGATGGTGTACAAAAACGCGATTCATAGCTATCGCGAGCTGCCGATTCGTATTGCTGAGCTTGGTACGATGCACCGTTATGAAATGTCAGGTGCTTTATCTGGGTTGCAGCGTGTCCGTGGTATGACATTGAATGATGCTCATATCTTTGTGCGGCCGGACCAAATTAAAGAAGAATTCCAAAGAGTTGTTCAGTTAATTATGGAAGTCTATAAAGACTTTGAAATTAAGGATTATTCTTTCCGTTTATCCTACCGTGACCCGCAGGATACAGAAAAATACTTTGATGATGATGCAATGTGGGAAAAAGCTCAAAGCATGTTGAAAGAGGCTATGGATGAAATGGGGCTTTCCTATTTTGAAGCGGAGGGCGAAGCGGCCTTCTACGGTCCTAAGCTGGATGTTCAAGTTAGAACAGCGCTTGGAAAAGATGAAACACTATCCACTGTTCAATTGGATTTCTTGTTACCGGAACGCTTTGATTTAACATATGTCGGCGAAGATGGTAAGCAGCACCGTCCGGTTGTTATTCACCGCGGGGTTGTTTCCACAATGGAACGCTTTGTTGCTTACTTAATTGAAGAATACAAAGGAGCATTCCCATCCTGGCTTGCACCTGTCCAAGTACAAGTTATCCCTGTGTCACCTGATGCTCATTATGAATATGCGAGAAAGGTTCAGGAACAATTGAAAGCAGAAGGCTTCCGTGTTGAATTGGATGGTCGTGATGAAAAAATCGGCTACAAAATCCGTGAAGCACAAATGCTAAAAATCCCTTACATGCTTGTTGTAGGGGATAAGGAAGTGGCTGATCAAGCAGTTAATGTTCGTAAATATGGGGAACAAAACTCAGAAACTAAGCCATTTGCCGAGTTTTTAACAGCACTTAAAACCGAAGTAAAACGTGGTTAATTTGAAGAAAAGGGAGGATGAACTCCCTTTTCTTTTTTAGGTATTTATAGTGCTGCTTGTTGATGATTCACCTGAGTGGCGGAAGCGAACAGGTCCTTTTTAAAAAATAAGTATTGAATAATTTTCAGTTTCTTGTTAAAATAAATTTCGTTGCTGTTAAGAAAGTTTATTTGACACAGCGTCTTTGCTTATGATATAGTTACTAAGGTAATAATTGAATACGAATTATTTGGGAAAAGAAGAAGCACCCGCTTCTCACCTGATTTGACGCGATTGGCAGTTGGCAGGTTTTACGTAAACTTTTTAAATGTATGTTTATGTTTCGTAAAGTGTGGGTGTTTTCATCCGCGCTTTTTTATTGTGCATTTTTAATAGACTGCTAAAACTTATTTAACCTGTTCATTTTGCCATGTGTCATCTTAACGGTTTGATAAGGGAATGTCTTACTATTTGTCTTGACCCTGACGTTGTATTCATGATGAAACTTGGAGGTGGCTAACTATTAGCAAAGACATGTTGGTAAATGAGGGTATTCGTGCTCGGGAAGTTCGCTTGATTGACCAAAACGGCGAACAGTTAGGAATTAAATCGAAAAACGAAGCACTGGAGATTGCTGCAAGAGTAAACCTTGATTTGGTACTTGTAGCAGCAAATGCAAAACCTCCGGTAGCCCGAATTATGGATTACGGCAAATTTAAATTCGAGCAGCAAAAGAAAGAAAAAGAAGCTCGTAAGAACCAAAAAATTATCACTACTAAAGAAGTTCGTCTAAGCCCAACAATTGATGAGCATGACTTTAATACTAAGCTTCGAAATGCAATTAAGTTTTTGGAAAAAGGCGACAAGGTAAAAGCTTCAATCCGATTCAAGGGCCGGGCGATTACCCATAAAGAAATCGGTCAGAAAGTTTTAGACCGTTTTGCTGGCGAGTGCAAGGAAGTTGCAACGATTGAATCCCATCCGAAAATGGATGGCCGGAGCATGTTCCTCGTTTTAGCACCTAAAAACGAAAAGTAATAAGGAGGATATCCCAATGCCAAAAATGAAAACTCACCGCGGCGCTGCTAAGCGTTTCAAGAAAACTGGAACTGGTCAATTAAAACGTGACCACGCATATACAAGTCACTTATTTGCGAACAAATCAACAAAAGCAAAACGCAAACTTCGTAAGTCAGGAATGGTTTCAAAAGGCGATTTCAAACGTATTCGCCAACTATTAACTAACATGAAATAATCTCGATTCGTTCGATTTTTATAGGAGGGAAATTACATGCCACGTGTAAAAGGCGGTACAGTTACTCGCAAACGTCGTAAAAAAATTCTTAAATTAGCTAAAGGTTATTACGGTTCAAAACATACATTATACAAAGTTGCTAACCAACAGGTTATGAAATCATTGCAATATGCATTTCGTGACCGTCGCCAGAAAAAACGCGACTTCCGCAAACTTTGGATCACTCGTATCAATGCTGCAGCACGCATGAACGGTCTTTCTTACAGCCGTTTAATGCATGGTTTGAAGCTTGCTGGGATCGAAGTAAACCGCAAAATGCTTGCTGAACTAGCTGTTAGCGACGCAGGTGCGTTCACTCAATTAGCAGACGCTGCTAAACAACAATTTAACAAGTAATTTATAAATAATGCCATTCTCTTATTGGAGGATGGCTTTTTCTATAGATGGAGGAGGAATTAATGAAAATTCTGTTATTGACTATGTTGATCATGAACGTTTGGGGATTTTATATAATGGGTATGGATAAAAAACGAGCTCAAAAGCATCAATACCGTATTCAGGAAAAAACATTATGGCTCGTAGCTGTGTTCGGCGGAGCAATTGGAACATTTCTTGGAATGAGGCTATTCCGCCATAAAACAAAGCATCTTTCTTTTATAATCGGATTTCCGATATTGGCAATCGTTGATATACTGCTTTTGATAAAAATCATTTTCTAACAAAGGAGTCACAAACATATGAATTTAAAAAAACTATTCGAAATGCAGCGTGCATTAGATCGGCATATTGAGGAAAAACACCAGCTACTTGAAGAGGATTTATTTAACAGGAAGGTTCTTGCCTTGATGGTGGAATTAGGAGAGCTTGCAAATGAAACTCGCTGCTTCAAGTTTTGGAGTATCAAGCCTGCATCAACCAAAAATGTGATTCTCGAAGAATTTGTTGATGGGGTGCATTTTATTTTATCTCTTGGGATTGAATGTGGTTATACTAAAATTGATTTGCAGGTGCCTGACACCGCAGCAGGCCTTGATGCCACTGAACAATTTTTAAGGGTATATGAAAAGACGGGCATATTTCAAACAAGCAAAAGGCTTGAGGATTATGTGAAAATGTTTGAATCCTATTTGCAGCTGGCTGCTGTACTGGGAATTACTTATGAAGAAATGGAGCAAGCATATTTCGCTAAAAACGAAGTCAATTATCAAAGGCAACAGAACAACTATTAAATTTGTTAAACAACTCCCGGTTTCGATATAATAAATGGTGAATACATAAAGGGGGCTAAACGATGGCAAAGTTAGATGAAACATTAGCCATGCTGAAGGAATTAACTGATGCAAAGGGAATTCCCGGAAATGAGCGGGAAGTTCGCGAAGTCATGAAAAAATACGTGGCACCATTCGCCGATGAGCTAACAACCGATAACCTCGGGAGTTTAATTGCCAAGAAGGTAGGAAAAGAGGACGGTCCTAAAATTATGGTTGCCGGCCACTTGGATGAAGTGGGTTTTATGATCACGAAAATTGATGATAAAGGCTTCCTTCGCTTCCAGCCTGTCGGAGGATGGTGGAATCAGGTAATGCTAGCTCAGCGTGTCACCATCGTTACAAGAAAAGGCGATGTAACGGGTGTAATTGGTTCCAAGCCGCCGCATATTTTATCAGTTGAAGCCCGCAAGAAACCGATTGAAATTAAGGATATGTTTATTGATATCGGGGCTTCAAGCAGGGAAGAAGCCCAAGAGTGGGGAGTACGCCCTGGCGATATGGTGGTCCCATACTTTGAATTTACTGTCATGAATAACGAAAAAATGCTACTCGCAAAAGCTTGGGATAACCGTATTGGCTGTGCCATCGCCATTGAGGTGTTGAAGCAGTTAAAAGATGTTGAACACCCTAACGTTGTATATGGTGTTGGAAATGTTCAGGAAGAAGTGGGACTACGCGGTGCCAAGACTGCGACACATAAAATTGAACCGGATATCGGTTTTGCCGTGGATGTTGGAATTGCTGGTGATACACCAGGGGTAACCGAAAAAGAAGCAATGAGCAAAATGGGGAAGGGTCCGCAAATTGTTGTGTATGATGCCTCTCTTGTTGCTCATAAGGGCCTTCGTGATCTAGTAACGGACACGGCAGATGAACTTGGTATTCCATATCAATTCGAGTCCATTCCAGGAGGAGGAACGGATGCGGGGTCCATCTCATTAACTCATAATGGTGTACCAGCGCTTGCGATAACCATTGCAACCCGCTATATTCATTCCCATGCGGCCATGCTCCACCGAGATGATTTTGAAAATGCTGTTAAGTTGATTGTAGAAGTCATCAAGCGGTTGGACCGTGAAACGGTTGATAAAATTACCTACGAATAAAAGGATTAATCCTCGGCTTTTAACCGAGGATTTTTAGTTTGCGGTTTTAGGATACATTCGCAAATACCCCTAGTTATGTAAATAACAAAATAAAAAAGCCGCCGATTTATAAAAAATTGGCAGCCTAGGATGGAATTTATTGCTTCAATCCATTTTCAAGGGTTTGCAGCAGTTCTTTTCTTTCTTGTTCAGATGAATTTTGCCAAATCACTTCAAACAACACGCCGAGGCCTGGGAGCATTTTTTCCTCCCCGCTTTGGATAGCATCAACAATCGTATCTTCTAATTGATCTTGCGTGTTATTGGAAACATTGTGAATAACTGCATTGCGCAAATTTAAATTCATGAATGCCCACTCCTTTCGTGATTATTCTTTTCAATTTTTGGTTTTATTATGTATTTTAGATATAATGAAAAAATCAAAAGTTTTTATAAAGGGGAATAGGCATTGAAATACATTCAATCTGTGCAAAATCCACAAGTTAAACAGTGGAAGAAACTGTTAACAAAAAAAGAACGGGACCGCTCAGGCACGTTTTTAGTAGAAGGTTTTCATTTGGTGGAGGAAGTTCTTAAACAAAGTGAACAGGTAGTAGAAATTATTGTTTCAGAAAAAACAGGTTTACCGCCGCGCTTGGATGCCGGTTCAACACCAGTGATAATGGTGACTGAGGAGATTTCCAACTCTTTATCGGACACGGAAGCACCGCAGGGAATATACGCTGTTTGTCGTAAAGCTGCAGCGGAAACAGTTCTCCAAGAGGCTAAGACATACTTATTTATTGATGCAGTACAAGACCCTGGTAATCTAGGTACGATGATTCGAACTGCTGATGCAGCAGGAATGGATGCGGTTATTGTGGGCCGCGGCAGTGTAGATATATATAATTCAAAAGTGTTGAGATCGGCACAAGGAAGCCATTTTCATCTCCCTATCGTAAATGGGGATTTGTCGGAGTGGACAGCCAAGCTGGCGGAAAAAAACATTCCTGTGTACGGAACCGCACTGGAAGGCGCCTCTGTCTACACTGAGATTCTTTCTGAGGATTCTTTTGCTTTAATCGTAGGGAACGAGGGAAATGGTGTTAGCAATGAACTGCTTAGAAAAACCACAGCTAACCTATACATCCCTATATTTGGAAAAAGCGAATCGCTGAACGTAGCCGTTGCAACAGGCATTCTTTTATATTATTTGAAAAAATAGGCGCAAACAGGTTTGAAAATAAACAAATTTGTTATATAATAATGAACAATGTTGATTATGATAAAAACAATGACGGAGAAAAGTATCTTGCCAAAAGGCCATATAGGGAGAAGGTGCCGTGACTGAAAGCACCTTTATGGTAACGACAAGAGAAGTTCACCTCCTGAGTTGGCATCGGGACCAGTTCAAGAATGAACTGTAAAGATGCACCGGCACAAGCCGTTATCCGAATGAAGTGAACACAATATGTGATACATAGGTGTTTATAAGGGTGGTACCGCGACTGTAAACCTCGTCCCTTTTTGGGATGGGGTTTTTTTATTTGGTGCCTGACACCATGAAATGAAGGAGGAATCATCATGCAAGAAAGATTAAAGGAATTGCAAGCACAGGCGATTCAACAAGTCGAACAGTCTTCAAGCTTAAAAGAATTGAATGACATTCGTGTTGCTTATTTAGGCAAAAAAGGCCCGATTACGGAAGTGTTAAGAGGTATGGGGCAGCTTTCAGCTGAGGAGCGTCCTATTATGGGGGCTCTCGCAAACGAAGTAAGAGAAGCCATTTCATCTAAAATTGAAGCAAAACAAACAGAATTGGAAGCAGCTGCTGTCCAGGAGAAATTAGCTTCAGAAAGCATTGATGTGACATTGCCAGGCCGTCCGATCAGTGTAGGTAATCATCATCCGCTGACAAAAATTATTGAGGAAATTGAAGATTTATTTATCGGCATGGGTTATGAAATTGCTGAAGGTCCAGAAGTAGAACAAGACTATTATAACTTTGAAGCATTGAATTTACCAAAAGGGCATCCGGCACGAGATATGCAGGACTCGTTCTATATCACAGAAGAAATATTACTTCGTACTCATACATCTCCTGTTCAAGCAAGAACAATGGAGAAACACCAGGAAAAGGGTCCAATTAAAATCATTTGTCCTGGTAAAGTGTACCGCCGTGACAATGATGATGCGACGCATTCACACCAATTTATGCAAATTGAAGGCTTAGTGGTTGGCGAAAATATCCGAATGAGCGATCTAAAAGGCACATTAGAAGTATTTGCGAAAAAGATTTTTGGAGAAGATCGGGAAATCAGATTAAGACCAAGCTTTTTCCCATTTACAGAACCATCAGTGGAGATGGATATCTCTTGTAAAATTTGCGGCGGCCATGGCTGTAGCGTTTGTAAGCAAACTGGCTGGATTGAAATTTTAGGTGCTGGTATGGTTCATCCTAACGTCTTGGAAATGGCTGGATATGATTCAAAGAAATATACCGGATTTGCGTTTGGAATGGGACCAGAACGGATTGCCATGCTAAAGTATGGTGTCGATGATATTCGTCATTTCTATACAGATGATGTCAGGTTCATAAAACAATTCGCTAAACATGAGTAATCATAAAAGCAAATAGCGCCTTGATCAGCCGCGATATAGGGAGAATTATCGCAGGCGAAGCGACGATTCGTCTCCCTTTCTGTAGCCAAGCTTAAGACGGCCTCCGGAGGATGGACCATCCATCCGGAGGGGGCGGCTAGACCAGAGAGGGGCTAGGCGCTGGAGCTCGATAATAAAAGGAGGATGACGACATGTTCGTTTCATATAAATGGCTCCAGGATTATGTGGATTTAACTGGAGTAACGGCAGAAGAACTAGCGGAAAAAATTACGAAAAGCGGGATCGAAGTTGAAGGGGTAGACATTTTAAATGAAGGCATTAAAGGGGTTGTGGTAGGTCATGTCCTTGAACGTGAACAGCACCCAAATGCTGATAAATTGAGCAAATGCCTTGTGGATCTCGGTGAAGGAGAGCCGGTACAAATTATATGCGGCGCACCGAATGTTGCGAAAGGTCAAAAGGTTGCCGTAGCTACGGTGGGCGCGGTTTTACCAGGCAATTTTAAAATCAAAAAGGCAAAGCTTCGCGGCGAAGAATCCAATGGTATGATTTGTTCCCTTCAAGAGCTTGGAATGGAAGGAAAGATTGTACCAAAGGAGTATTCTGAAGGAATCTTTGTTTTTCCGGCAGACGCAGAGGTTGGTACTGATGCCCTAGCATTTTTGAACAGGGACGACCAAGTGCTTGAGCTTAGTTTAACACCAAACCGCGCAGATTGTTTAAGTATGCTGGGTGTTGCTTATGAAGTAGCAGCAATTCTTGGCAGAGAGGTTAAATTTCCGGAAACGGACCTAGAGCTAATTGCTGAAAAAGCAACAGATTATGTAAAAATTGTTATTGAAGCAAAAGAAGATAATCCATTGTATTCAGCTAAAATCATTAAAAATGTAAAAATTGGTCCCTCGCCGCTTTGGATGCAAACAAGATTAATGAATGCAGGAATCCGTCCGCACAACAACGTGGTCGATATTACCAATTATGTTCTATTAGAATACGGTCAGCCGCTGCACGCCTTTGATTATGACCGTCTAGGATCAAAAGAAATTCTTATTCGCCGTGCCCATAATGGCGAGAAATTTGTCACCCTTGATGATGTAGAACGGACATTAACTTCCGAGCATCTTGTCATTACCAATGGTACAGAGCCTGTTGCTCTTGCTGGTGTGATGGGCGGAGCCAATTCAGAGGTTACATCCGATACTACGACCGTGTTACTAGAAGCTGCTTATTTTAATGGCTTAACAGTCAGAAAAGCTTCAAAGGATCATGGCTTAAGAAGTGAAGCGAGTGCCCGCTTTGAAAAAGGAGTTGACCCAAAACGGGTCCGTGCAGCAGGTGAACGTGCAGCCTATTTAATAGAGAAATATGCAGGCGGAGAAGTGCTCGAAGGAGCTGCTGAAATTGACACACTTTCAATCGAGCCGGCAGTTGTCTCCATTACGCTTGAGAAAATCAATCGTGTTCTTGGCACTGAGCTAAGCATGAATGGTGTAAAAGACATTTTCGATCGTTTGCAATTTGATTCCGTTGTAGAGAAAGACACGATTACTGTGACAGCTCCAACACGCCGCGGCGATATCAAAATTGAAGAAGATTTAATTGAAGAAGTTGCTCGTTTATACGGCTATGATAACATTCCAAAAACCTTGCCGATTGGTTCGGCTACACCAGGAAAATTGTCAGACTATCAAAAGAAACGCCGGGTTGTCCGTGCCTATCTTGAGGGGGCTGGCTTATATCAGGCAGTAACCTACTCATTAACGAGTGAGGAAAAGGCAGCGCAATTTGCACTTGAAATCCGTGAAGCGATTCGTTTGGCCATGCCAATGAGTGAAGACAGAAGCGTCCTGCGCTTAAGTATCTTGCCGCAGCTATTGGAGGTATTAAAATATAATAGTGCCCGCCAAAATGACAGCTTAGCGGTCTATGAAACAGGTAACGTCTTTTTATCGAACGGTAAAGATGCATTGCCAACCGAGGAAGAACATGTGGCTGGAGCGATTACCGGACTTTGGCACAGCCATTTATGGCAAGGAGAAAAGAAACCGGTTGACTTCTTTGTTTTAAAAGGGATTTTAGAAGGAATGTTCGCGAAACTTGGACTTAGCGATCGTGTGGAATACGTTCAAGCACAAGTGGAAGGTATGCATCCAGGACGCACCGCTGAAATTCGGTTAAAGGGAGAGAAGATCGGCTTCGTTGGGCAAGTTCATCCAAGCATTCAAAAAGACCATGACCTGAAAGACACCTATGTATTCGACCTATCTTTAAAAGCTTTGCTTGATGAAAGCGCAGAACCATTGAGATATCAAGCCATCCCGCGCTACCCATCCATCACAAGGGACATTGCCCTCGTGGTAAACAAAGAAACGGTGTCAGGCACCTTGAAAGAAGTTATTTTAACGACTGGTGCACCGTTACTTAAAGAAGCCTATGTTTTTGATTTATATGAAGGCGATAAGATGGAGGAAGGAAAGAAATCGATTGCGTTCACGTTGAAGTATGTGGATCCTGAACGAACTTTGACGGATGAAGAGGTAACGAAGGTTCATGAACGTGTGCTTGAGGCTTTGAAAGACAAGGCTGGAGCAGTATTAAGAGGATAGTCATGTTAGAAAAAAGAAGGAACTGAGTATTTACTCAGTTCCTCTTTTTATTAACTAGGGCCAATGCTTTGTCCGTATTGGCGAAATGCAGCTTCACAAAGGATGGGAGGCATGAGCGGCCTTTTTTCAGAATGAGCTTGGCAGCTGCTTCATCAACCTTTGCACCTGCACCTTTTGGAATCACAAAACCTGCCTCTTCACTCAGTTTATCCATGTATTGAATAAACGCATAACGGGCAAGAATGCTGGCGGCTGCAACTGCAAGATGAATACCTTCTGCCTTCGTACTGAAAAAAACATCATCCTTGGCAATGGATTTTTGGCCTTTTAAGTGTTGGTAGTATGTACTTGCCTGGACAAATTGATCAATAAGGATGGCATCCGGTTTTTCAGGAGATATTTTATTAAGTACTTTTAAAATGGCCTGATTATGAAGGAGGGCTTTCATTTTTCCTTGTGACATGCCTTGCTGCTGTACTTGATTATATTTTTCGTTTTTCAATGTCATCAGGCTGAAAGGAACCACGTCTTTGATCACTTTAGCGATCTCTATAATTTTTTCATCTCCTAAATCCTTTGAATCGCGCACACCCAGTTCTTTTAAAAGAGGAATCTGGTCTTTTTTTACATAGGCAGCAACAACGGTAATTGGACCGAAAAAATCACCTGTCCCCACTTCATCGGACCCAATGACAGAGAGCTTGCTGATTTCAGCTGGCAGGCCGCTGTTTTTTGCCGATTTATTTGTGGATGTAGAGTTTTTTTTGGCAGGAGAATTGGGGGCATCAGCGGCTCCCCATTTGCTGGCTTCCGTTTCACAGGCGTTCCCTTGAAATAGAACTTTGCCTGATTGGTAGGCTGTAATCATACAAGATGGTGTTTTTGCAGCAAAAACACTGCTTGGCGGTGTTTTCTCAACCAAGTATTTCCCATAATAGTCTCTCATTTTTAAAATTTTATTCTGATCACAAACTAAAACAACATTTCCCAAAATAAAAGCACCACATTTCTACAAATTTCTTCTTATAATTGGTTTAACTTTTCCACTACTATATGTTCGTGTTATGATATAGAGTAGGATTCTTTGAAAGGGGCATTAACATTGTCAAATACACAGAAAAATAGAATAACCGTTGAAATATACGGGCAGCAATATGTGATTCTAGGTACGGAAAGTTCCAGTCATATTCGGCATGTAGCCTCACTGGTTGACAATAAAATGCGCGAAATCAGTTCCAGGAATCCAGGCTTAGATGTTAATAAACTCGCCGTTTTAACAGCAGTAAACGCCGTCAATGATTATCTTAAAATGAAGGATCTGCTGGAACGGCTGCAAATAGAACAACTAAAGGAAAAGGAATAAAAAGACATGCTGGATTTAGCCATTATTTTAATTTTGATTATTGGATTTTTTGTTGGCCTGAGAAGGGGATTTATCCTGCAGCTGATCCATTTAACAGGTTTTATTATTGCATATGTGGTCGCCTATTTATATTATGGGCAGCTGGCACCGAAATTAACGTTATGGATTCCCTATCCGAATTTCGGCAATAATTCTATGCTGAAAATACTAACTGAATCGAGTAATATGGAAACAGCTTTCTATCGGGCGATTGCCTTTGCTATTATTTTCTTCGCCGTCAAAATATTATTGCAAATTGTTGGCTCCATGCTTGACTTTATTGCAAACTTGCCCATTTTAAGAATCTTAAATATATGGGCAGGCGGCATACTAGGCTTCCTTGAAGTCTATTTAATTATCTTTATTTTATTATATATTGGTGCCCTAGTTCCAATAGAAATTTTTCAAACACAGTTGGACCATTCCTTTATGGCCAAAGCGATTGTAAATTATACCCCAATTTTTTCCCAGCAGATCAAGGGCTGGTGGATTGAACATACAGCTGCGTCAACTTCTCTGTAGCGGAGAAGTTTTTCTATTAAAGGGTATGATAAAGATGCGATTTAAATGGGGCAGGTGAAAATGAATGGGTAGAAATAAAAAAGAAATCATTAGACACTTGGAAATGATTGCAACATATATGGAATTAAAAGGGGAAAATACGTTTAAGATTTCCGCTTTCCGTAAGGCTGCTGCTGCACTGGAAGCAGATCAAAGATCCCTTGAAGAAATAGAAGATTTTACAGCGATTGCAGGGATTGGCAAGGGAACTGCGGCAGTTATTGAAGAATACATAAAAGAAGGATTTTCCCCTGTGCTGACAGAGCTGAAGAAAGAAGTCCCTTCCGGATTAATTCCGTTATTACAGCTTCCAGGCCTTGGAGGAAAGAAAATTGCCAAGCTTTATCAGGAGCTTGGGGTTTCAGATGTCTCCAGTTTAAAGGAAGCCTGTGAGGCAGGGCGGGTTCAAACTCTTGCCGGATTTGGTAAAAAAACAGAGGGAAAAATATTAAGCGCTATTGCGGATGCGGGTTCCCGCCCAGAACGTCTGTCTGTCGCTTATATGCTGCCAATCGCTGAAATGATAGAAAAAAAACTTGCTGAGATTCCGGCCATCATTCGATTTTCACGTGCAGGAAGCTTAAGAAGGCTCCGGGAAACAATTAAGGATCTTGATTTTATCATTGCGACAAATGATACGGAAACAGTAAGAGCACAGCTGCTAAAATGGCCTGATATAAAAGAAGTCATCGGTGCTGGTGAAACGAAAGTTTCCATTATATTTGCATTTGATTATGATATTTCCGTCGATTTTCGCTTGGTAAAACCAGAGGAATTTATTACGACACTTCATCATTTCACAGGTTCGAAGGAACACAATGTGCGGATGCGGCAGCTTGCCAAGGAACGCGGGGAAAAAATTAGTGAGTATGGTGTGGAAAACCTTGAG
This sequence comes from Neobacillus endophyticus, assembly GCF_013248975.1. GTDB lineage: Bacteria > Bacillota > Bacilli > Bacillales > Cytobacillaceae > Neobacillus > Neobacillus endophyticus. Next base: position 174,929 of record NZ_JABRWH010000001.1, on the reverse strand, counting down.
ACTGGAGAAATTTTAACCTTTCATTCAGAGGAAGAGTTTTTTAAACATTTTGATTTACCATTTATTCCGCCTGAGATTAGAGAAGATGGAAAAGAAGTGGATACATTTTCAGCTTCAGAGGAATTAATTGAGCTGTCAGATATTAAAGGGGACCTCCATATGCACTCAACCTGGAGTGATGGTGCCCAGTCTATAGAAGAAATGGCAGAGGCCTGCCGGGCCCGCGGATATCAATATATGGCCATTACTGATCATTCACAGTACTTAAAGGTAGCGAATGGACTTACACGGGAACGACTCCTCAATCAGCGGGAGGAAATAAAAAAACTAAATGAAAAATATGATGATTTTCTCATTTTGTCCGGGGTGGAAATGGATATTTTGCCAGATGCCACGCTTGATTATGATGATGAGTTGCTCGCGGAAATGGACTTTGTCATCGCCTCCATCCACTCAGCTTTTTCCCAGCCGCGGGAAATCATCATGGAGCGTTTGAAAACAGCGTTAACGAATGCCCACGTTGATTTGATTGCCCATCCAACCGGTAGGAAAATCGGCCGTCGTGAAGGCTATGATATTGACATTGATCTATTAATTCAATTAGCAAAAGAAACGAATACCGCCTTGGAGTTAAACGCTAATCCTAACCGCCTTGACTTAAAAGCAGATTCCTTACGAAAAGCACAGGCGGCAGGAGTTAAAATATTAATCAACACGGATGCTCATATGGTGGATACGTTAAAACATATGGAAATCGGCGTGGCAGCGGCAAGAAAAGGATGGATTAAAAAAACATCCGTCTTGAACGCCCTTGATAAGGAAGAGCTGCTTCAATTTCTACATAATCGAACAACATAAGGAGGATTTTCTCCATGCAAGATAGAGTTTTAAAAGTATTGGAATTCACAAAGGTAAGAGAGCAGCTTTTCGAATTTGCTGCCTCTTCCCTTGGAAAAGATAAAATAAAAAACCTCGTGCCATCATCAGATTTTGAAGAAGTCATGAAACTACAATCTGAAACAGATGAGGCATCAACAGTCATTCGAATTAAAGGAAATGTCCCACTCTCAGGAATTCATGATATCCGTCCACACGTGAAACGATCAGTTATTGGCGGTGTTTTAAGTCCTTTGGAGCTGGTGCAAACTGCCAGTACAATTCGTGCAAGTCGTCAAATGAAGCGGTTTATAGAGGAAATTGCTGAAGAGCGGGCAGAAATTCCGATTTTACTGGAACAGGTGGAGCAAATAATTCCGTTAACCAATCTCGAACAAACAATTAGACAGGCGATAGATGAAAATGGCGAGGTTTTGGACGGGGCAAGTGAATTGCTAAAATCATTACGGCACCAGCTTCGTTCAAGTGAAGCGAGGGTTCGTGAAAAATTAGAAAGCATGATCCGTTCATCAAGTGCGCAAAAAATGCTATCTGACGCGATTATTACCATTCGTAATGACCGCTTCGTTATCCCTGTCAAGCAGGAGTACAGGGGTCACTATGGAGGTATCATTCATGATCAAAGTGCTTCAGGACAGACTTTGTTTATTGAACCGCAGGCGATCGTTCAGCTAAACAATCAGCTCCAGGATATCCGTGTGAAGGAACAGATGGAAATTGAGCGTATTCTGACAGAGCTCTCTGCAAAAGTAGCAGAGCAAGAAAGTGAATTACATGTGATCGTTAAAGTTTTGGCAAATCTGGACTTTATTTTTGCGAAGGCAAGATATGGAAAACAAATGAAAGCCACGATGCCGAAAATGAATAATGAAGGAAGAATTACTTTATACAAAGCAAGACATCCGTTAATTCCGATTAATGAAGTAGTGGCCAATGATATCATTCTTGGTAATGATTTTACGACGATTGTGATCACAGGTCCAAATACCGGAGGAAAGACGGTTACATTAAAAACACTTGGCTTATGTTCTTTAATGGCACAGGCTGGATTGCGGATTCCGGCTCAAGAAGGTTCTGAGTTGGCTGTGTTTGAAGCAGTATATGCTGATATTGGTGACGAACAATCGATTGAACAGAGCTTAAGTACATTTTCTTCTCATATGGTAAATATTGTAGAAATTCTACGGCGGGTTGATTTTAACAGTCTTGTGCTGTTTGATGAGCTTGGTGCTGGTACAGATCCACAGGAAGGAGCGGCATTGGCGATATCCATTCTGGATGAGGTACACCAGAGGGGAGCAAGAGTTGTCGCCACGACTCATTATCCTGAACTTAAAGCCTATGGCTATAATCGCGAAGGCGTATTGAATGCCAGTGTGGAGTTTGATGTAGAGACACTTAGTCCAACATATAAACTTTTGTTAGGCGTTCCTGGCCGGAGTAATGCATTTGAAATTTCGAAACGGCTCGGATTAAATGAAAGAGTCATTCAGTCTGCCCGTTCCCACGTCAGTGAAGATACGAATCAAATTGATAAGATGATTGCTTCATTGGAGGAAAGTAAGAGGCAGGCGGAAATGGAAATGCTGGAAGCTCGTGATTACTTAAAACAGGCTGAAAAGTTACATCAAGACATGCAAAAGCAAATGATTGAATTTTACGAGAAAAAGGATTCTATGCTGGAAAAAGCGGCAGAAGAAGCAGAAACGATCGTAGATGACGCGAAAAAAGAGGCAGAACAGGTTATTCGTGATCTCCGTAAAATGAGAACCGAAAAACATGCCGAAATTAAAGAACATGAATTAATTGATGCGAAAAGGCGTCTGGAAACTGCGGCACCGGAAATTAAGAAAACGCAGATACTAGCAGCAAAAAAAGCAAAAAAACATATGTTTCGCCCTGGGGATGAAGTAAAGGTTCTAACATTTGATCAAAAAGGAACGCTAGTGGACAAAGTTTCAGAAAATGAATGGCAGGTCCAAATCGGCATTTTAAAAATGAAAGTCAAAGAAAAAGATATGGAGTACATTAGTACGCCAAAGCAATTAGATACGAAGCCTCTTGCGATTGTGAAGGGCAGAGACGCCGATGTGAAATTAGAACTTGATTTGCGTGGGGAACGTTATGAGGACGCACTGATTAAAGTAGAAAAATATATAGATGATGCCCTGCTAGCCAATTATCCACGTGTTTCCATTATCCATGGGAAAGGAACAGGCGCATTAAGACAGGGAGTACAGGAGTATTTAAGGAATCATCGTCAAGTAAAAAACATTCGTTTTGGGGATGCAGGTGAAGGTGGAACCGGCGTTACTGTCGTCGAATTTAAATAAAATTCCAGGGAGTTTAAGGAATGAATCAGTTTTGGGAGAATGAATATATTCAGACGGCAGCCTATTACAGCATAGTCATTTTATGTATGATTGTTTTTTTAGCTATCTTTGAAGCAGTGACAAGGTATAGAAATTGGGAAGAGATCAAAAAAGGAAACCTAGCTGTTGCGATGGCTACGGGAGGGAAAATATTTGGTGTAGCCAATATTTTTCGTGCAGCTATTGAACAACATAATGCGTTACTGACCATGGTAGGATGGGGTGTTTACGGCTTCATCTTGCTGTTGGCAGGATATTTTATTTATGAGTTTTTGACACCAACATTCAAGATTGATGAAGAAATTCAAAAAGATAATCGTGCAGTAGGATTTATTTCGATGATCATTTCTATTGGCTTGTCCTATGTTATCGGGGCAGGTATTAAGTAAAGGGAGAATGAAATGTGGAGACATTAGCAAAAGTACTTCTCGGTTTATGCGGTGTTTTCTTGGTGATTGGAGTCATATATTTAGCGTTTTTTGTGAAATAAGGACATCGCTGATGAAAGTGTCAGCGGTGTTTTTCTTTTGACTTGGCTATTTAATGAACATTGTTGATATTTAAACACTGTTGATTGGAGCGAAAATCAACAGATAAATTTAACAGCGCCTTTACTTAGAAATGTTAAAATATTGCGAAAAAGTTTACTCTGATAATTCTTGACAGAAAGAAGGATTAAAATTATTATAAAAACATGAATGATGATTCATTCATGTTATATTTTGAAATTTGCAATTTGTTCATTAGTTTTTCTTCAAAGGAGGGATCGAGACAATGAAAAAATCCAAGCCAAAATATATGCAAATTATTGATGCGGCGGTTATTGTTATCGCAGAAAATGGCTATCATCAAGCACAAGTTTCCAAGATTGCCAAACAAGCTGGCGTAGCTGATGGCACCATTTATCTTTATTTTAAGAACAAAGAAGATATTCTAATCTCTCTCTTTGAAGAAAAAATGGGAAGTTTTGTAGAAAAAATTGAGGAAATGATAGAAGGAAAAGAGACATCAACAGAGAAGTTATTAGTGTTGATTGAAACTCATTTAAGTTTGTTATCAGAAGATCATCACCTTGCAATTGTTACCCAATTGGAATTGCGCCAATCAAATAAGGAATTGCGCCTAAAGATAAATGATATTTTAAAAGGGTATCTGCATGTGATCGATAAAATTTTAATAGAAGGAAAAGAAACTGGGGAGTTTTCAAGTGACCTCGATGTACGCCTGGCGCGACAAATGATATTCGGTACCATTGATGAGGCGATCACATCTTGGGTAATGAATGAAGAAAAATATAATCTTAATGCGCTGGCACCTCAAATCCACCGGATGCTGATTAACGGGTTTGGAAGCCGCTAGTGTTGTGAAAAGGAAGGGGAGGGAGTATTTTGGAATATTTAAAATGGTCTCATGATCAAGCTATTGCCACTATTACCATATCAAGGCCCCCGGCAAATGCCCTTTCGTCGGGATTGCTTAAGGAATTGTCGGCTGTTCTTGATGAAATCGAACCCAACCGTGATATACGAGTAATTGTTATTCATGGTGAGGGCCGCTTTTTTTCTGCGGGGGCAGATATTAAAGAGTTTACTACAGTTGACACTTCTGCCGGTTTTTCCAATCTAGGAAAAGTGGGACAAGATTTGTTTGATAGGATGGAAAAATTCCCAAAACCGATTATTGCTGGGATTCACGGTGCAGCACTTGGCGGAGGCCTTGAACTAGCAATGGCCTGTCATATCCGGATCGTCAGCGAAACGGCCAAACTTGGTCTCCCTGAGCTCCAGCTTGGTATCATTCCAGGATTTGCAGGAACCCAGCGTTTGCCAAAATACGTTGGAACAGCAAGAGCAGCTGAAATGATGTTAACTTCTGATCCTATAACAGGATTGGAGGCAGTCCGTTATGGACTCGCAAGCCATGCATATCCAGAAACAGAAGTATTAGAGCAGACTTATAATTTAGCCAAGAAAATTGCCAAGAAAAGCCCAGCCTCTGTAAAAGCTGTTATCGAACTATTAAACTATGCTAAAACAGAAGAATTTTATGAAGGAATGAACAAGGAAGCTGAGTTATTTGGTGAAGTGTTTGCTTCTGCTGATGCAAAAGAAGGCATTCAGGCATTTATTGAAAAAAGAGAGCCACATTTTAAAGGGGAATAAGATTCTGCAGCGGGGTATTACCGGCTCGTCAGCAGAAGGCTTAGATAAATTTTTTCGGAAGAATTTTCTCAATCTTTCAAACTGGTGAAATGTTTGAATTTATTAGGAGGGAACATAGCCATGAACATTTATGTGTTAATGAAAAGGACCTTTGATACAGAAGAAAAGATTTCAATCTCCGGTGGAAAAATTAACGAGGATGGTGCAGAATTTATCATCAATCCTTATGATGAATATGCAATTGAAGAGGCAATCCAAGTCCGCGATGCCAATGCCGGAGAAGTAACCGTTATTTCTGTCGGCAATGAAGAGTCTGAAAAACAATTACGTACTGCGCTGGCGATGGGAGCCGATAAAGCTGTTCTCATTAATACAGAAGATGATGTTGAGAATGGCGATCAATATACAACTGCAAAAATTATTGCTGAATACTTAAAAGATAAAAAAGCTGATTTAATACTAGGCGGCAACGTTGCAATTGACGGTGGTTCTGGTCAGGTTGGTCCGCGCGTAGCCGAGCTTTTAAATATCCCTTATGTGACAACAATTACAAAACTTGAAATTGATGGCACAAGCGTCACCGTGACACGAGATGTTGAGGGCGATTCTGAAGTCATTGAAACAAGTCTTCCTCTTTTAGTCACAGCACAGCAAGGTTTAAACGAACCACGTTATCCGTCATTACCGGGGATTATGAAAGCAAAGAAAAAGCCGCTTGATGAACTGGAAATAGATGACCTTGATCTTGAAGAAGAAGATGTAGAAGCAAAAACTAAAACAATTGAAATTTATTTACCGCCTAAAAAAGAAGCTGGCAAAGTATTATCCGGTGATTTGGCAGATCAAGTGAAAGAACTTGTCCATTTACTCCATACAGAAGCAAAAGTAGTGTAATAGAATCGGTGTTTTCACAAAAATTGTTTGCAGGAGGTAAATCAGAATGGCTAGAAAAGTATTGGTATTAGGAGAAGTTCGTGACGGATCCTTACGTAATGTATCTTTTGAAGCAATTGGTGCTGCGAAAACGGTTGCTGAAGGCGGAGAAATAGTAGGAGTTCTTATTGGTGAATCTGTAAGCGCTTTAGGGTTAGAGTTAGTAAAATATGGAGCAGACCGTGTCGTAGTAGTGGAGAATGAGAAATTAAAACAATATACATCTGATGGATTCTCGCAAGCATTACTTGCCGTTATCGAACAAGAGCAGCCGGAAGGACTAATGATTGGCCATACAGCTCTTGGTAAAGATCTGTCTCCAAGAATTGCTGGAAAACTTTCCTCAGGCTTAATTTCTGATGCCACGGCTGTTGAAGTTGCAGGTGGAAATGTTGTCTTTACAAGACCAATTTATTCAGGTAAAGCTTTCGAAAAGAAAATTGTAACGGATGGCCTAATTTTTGCTACTGTTCGTCCAAACAACATTACTCCGTTGGAAAAAGACGAAAGCAGGAGTGGCGATGTATCAGTTTTATCTGTAGAAATTAAAGACCTTCGCGCCATTATTAAAGAAGTGGTTCGAAAAGCAACAGAGGGCGTTGACTTAAGCGAAGCCAAGGTAATTATTTCTGGTGGACGCGGTGTTAAGAGTGCTGAAGGCTTTAAGCCGCTAAAAGAATTAGCAGATGTCTTGGGAGGCGCAGTTGGGGCTTCACGTGGTGCATGTGATGCTGATTATTGCGATTATTCTATGCAAATCGGGCAAACAGGCAAGGTTGTTACACCTGATCTATATATTGCCTGTGGGATATCCGGAGCGATTCAGCACCTTGCCGGAATGTCAAACTCTAAAGTCATAGTTGCAATCAACAAAGATCCGGAAGCCAATATCTTTAAAGTAGCTGATTATGGAATCGTTGGAGACTTATTCGAAGTGGTACCAATGTTAACAGAAGAGTTTAAAAAGCTGAAGGTGCACCAATAATAACAATGAGCGAGCGGGTTGATCCGCTCGCTTTTTACTGGAATATCAGCCGTAATATTGGGGAAATTAAGTGACGAAACATATTATTAGCGTCATTTTCCAATCAATGTTATACTTTCCGTAGTATTTTAAGTTATTATTAGGAGGTCAATGAAAAATGGCTATTGCACATGTAACAGATCAAAACTTTGCAGCCGAAACTGGTTCAGGTCTTGTACTTGTAGATTTTTGGGCACCTTGGTGCGGACCTTGTAAGATGATTGCTCCAGTTCTTGAAGAACTTGACGCAGAAATCGGCGATAAAATAAAAATTTCAAAGTTAGATGTTGATGAAAATCCACAAACAGCTGCTAATTTTGGGGTAATGAGCATCCCAACTTTGTTAGTATTCAAAGATGGCGAAGTGGTTGATAAAGTGGTAGGCTTCCAACCAAAAGATGCATTAGCAAGCGTACTGGAAAAGCATTTCTAAAATAAGTTTAATGAAACCTTAGCTGGAGAATTCTTGCTAGGGTTTTTTATTTTTGGACTGTGTTAAAGTCAATTGCTGACTTACTAACTGTTGATTGAAGAAGAAATTAACAGGAAAGTTTAACACAGTCTATTTTTTATCCAGCAACTCCTACTTCCTTTACTTGGCCATTTGATTTACAATTTTAAAGATAAGCTATTTTGACGGAGAGGAGAGTGGCCGGAATGAATGAAACGATTAAACAGAAGCTTACACTGCTGCCAGACCAGCCTGGATGCTACTTAATGAAAGACCGTCAAGGAACAATTATTTATGTTGGGAAAGCAAAAGTATTGAAAAACCGCGTCCGCTCCTATTTTACTGGTTCACATGACGGGAAGACCTTAAGGTTAGTCAATGAAATTGAAGACTTTGAATATATCGTAACCTCATCAAATATAGAAGCATTGCTCCTTGAGTTGAACTTGATCAAGAAATATGATCCAAAGTACAACATCATGTTAAAGGATGACAAGACGTATCCGTTCATTAAGCTGACAGCGGAACGACATCCAAAACTCATCATTACAAGAAAAGTAAAAAAAGATAAGGGTAAATACTTTGGTCCTTATCCAAATGTTGGTGCGGCAAATGAGACGAAAAAATTGCTGGACCGAATTTATCCACTAAGGAAATGCTCGACCTTGCCCGACCGGGTTTGTTTGTATTATCATCTTGGCCAGTGCCTGGCACCGTGTGTAAAAGAAGTTTCGGAAGAACAGTACAAACAGATGACAGATGAAATTACCCGTTTTTTGAACGGTGGATATAAGGAAATTAAAAAAGATCTTACAGAGAAAATGACAGCAGCTGCTGAAGAACTTGACTTTGAACGAGCAAAAGAGTACAGGGATAAAATTGCTCATATTGAAACAATTATGGAAAAACAAAAAATCACCTTGACCGATTTTACTGACCGTGATGTATTCGGTTATGCAGTTGATAAAGGATGGATGTGTGTTCAAGTCTTTTTTGTCCGGCAAGGCAAGCTGATTGAGCGCGATGTTTCTATGTTTCCTGCCTACAATGAACCAGAGGAAGAAATGTTAACATTTCTTGGGCAATTTTATCAGCAGACGAACCACGTTAAACCAAAGGAAATTCTCATACAGGATGAAGTGGATCTATCAATGGCAGAGCAGCTACTCGAAGTAAAAGTGCTGCAGCCGCAGCGCGGGCCAAAAAAAGATCTCGTGAAAATGGCAATTAAAAATGCCAAAATTGCTCTGGATGAAAAGTTCTCGCTGATTGAAAAAGATGAGGAACGGACAATTAAGGCAGTTGAAAACCTCGGTGAATATTTGGGGATTTATACGCCGCACCGAATAGAGGCCTTTGATAATTCCAATATTCAAGGAACAGACCCTGTATCAGCAATGGTGGTATTTACAGATGGTAAACCGAACAAAAGGGAATACCGCAAATATAAAATAAAATCAGTCAAAGGGCCGGATGATTATGAATCGATGCGGGAGGTAACAAGAAGAAGATATTCCAGAGCATTGAAGGAAGAATTACCACTTCCGGATTTAATTATTATTGACGGCGGCAAAGGGCACGTTGAAGCTGTTAGAGATGTACTCGAGAATGAACTTGGCTTGGACATTCCACTTGCAGGGCTTGTAAAAGATGATAAACACCGGACATCGCAATTATTATTCGGGGATCCATTGGAAATCGTTCCATTAGGAAGAAATAGCCAGGAATTTTATTTACTGCAAAGAATTCAAGATGAAGTACACCGGTTTGCGATTACGTTCCATCGTCAAATCCGCAGTAAAAATGTGTTTCAATCACTGCTAGATGAAATTCCAGGCATAGGAGAGAAACGAAAAAAATTATTGCTGAAACATTTTGGCTCAGTTAAGAAAATGAAAGAAGCAACGTTGGAGGAATTTACTGCAATTGGTATTCCCGAATCAGTTTCAGAAGAATTAATAAAAAAACTCCAATCCCAGTGATTGTCATAAAAAATAGGCTATGCTATAATGAATTGAAAATTTAATATACAATCACTTTTACGTATTAAAGTGAAGGTAGAGGTGCGAGCTTCAAGAGTAGAGATTCTGAGGAAATTGAGTTTCGATGATGAATCTTAAAAGGGGATGTTCGCCGAAGTGAGGAAAGACTCAATACTTTCCTTTGCTGGTCCTGTATTGAATAAATACCGGATTGTCAAGATCGATGTCTTGGAGAGCTATCTTTCATTGTTTGCAAAAGAACTTTTTTCTTTGTGTTTAAAAAGCAATGGGATAATCTCCTATTGCTTTTTTTATTTTTGTGGCTAAATCACATTGTTGATTTTTCCAACAGTTGATTAAAGCGCCCGAAGCGGAAGTCAACATCTAAGATTAACAGAATCATTTTTGTAAAAAAATAACCTAACAGAATTACGGAAAGAAGGGGAAGAAATGGGCTTAATTGTTCAAAAATTTGGAGGAACATCTGTTGGCAGTATTGACCGGATTCTCAATGTTGCTGAATGTGTCAAAGAAGAAATAGAGAGAGGAAATCAAGTTGTTGTGGTTGTTTCCGCGATGGGGAAGACTACTGATCAGCTGGTTAATATGGCAAAGGAGCTTTCTACGCAGCCAAATAAACGGGAAATGGATATGCTGCTTACAACAGGAGAACAAGTTACAATTTCACTGTTATCTATCGCTTTAAATGAAAAAGGACTTGAAGCCGTTTCTTATACAGGCTGGCAAGCAGGAATTGTAACAGAGCCTATACATGGTAATGCAAGAATTGCCAAAATCAATACAGAGGCCATAAAAGAACAGCTGCAATTAGGAAAAATAGTGGTTGTTGCAGGATTTCAAGGAGTTACGGATACCGGTGAAATCACGACACTAGGCCGTGGAGGCTCTGATACCACTGCTGTAGCATTGGCGGCTGCTTTAAAGGCCGATAAGTGCGATATTTATACAGATGTAACGGGGGTGTTTACGACAGATCCAAGATATGTAAAAACTGCGCGTAAACTATTATCTGTTTCATATGATGAGATGTTGGAGCTTGCAAATCTTGGAGCAGGTGTACTCCATCCAAGAGCGGTGGAGTTTGCTAAGAATTATCATGTTCGGCTCGAGGTTCGCTCAAGTATGGAGAAAATTTCAGGTACAGTGATTGAGGAGGAAGCGACAATGGAACAAAATTTAGTCGTCCGCGGAATTGCGTTCGAGAACGAAATTACAAAGGTAACGGTTTTAGGCTTAACGAATTCACTTACAAGCTTATCAACCATTTTTACGACATTGGCACAAAATCATATTAATGTAGATATTATTATTCAGAATACAACAGAATCAGGGACAGCAAATTTATCCTTCTCGATTCAAACAGATGATTGGATCGAAACATTAAATGTTCTTGAATTGAATAAGGGAGAGCTGGGGTATGAACAATTAGATGCCGAAAATAAATTGGCTAAAGTATCCATTGTCGGTTCCGGTATGATTTCAAACCCTGGAGTTGCTGCCAAAATGTTCGCAGTCCTTGCCGAAAATAATATTCAAGTAAAAATGGTCAGCACTTCCGAAATCAAAGTCTCCGCAGTTGTGGAGGAGAAAAATATGCATAAAGCAGTAGAAGTTCTTCACGAAGCATTCGAACTATCTAAAGTTACAAACTAAAATATTTATAAAAAAATGGTGTCAGGCACCGTGTGCTTGACACCACTTTTTTATTGTTTTTCCCATTTGACAGTAAAATGGACCTTGTTGGACTTTTTGATGGGATGTTCAAAAGCTTCGGCAGTGGCCACTTGTTTTTGAAATTCAATTTGTTGGGCCAGAAAGCCGGCTTCGAGCTGGAAATACTGCTCTGCTTTTGATTTTACCCGCGGTGCAATTCTCGGGCTCATTAATTCTAATTCCAGTTGGTTCTTTGATTCCTTGATTATGAGAAGCTGTCCCCATGAGGCTTTTGAGAAAAAATCAATTAATGCGTCGAAATCTTCCAAAGGGAACTTTCGCGCCAAGCGTTTGCCTGCCCAATATAAAATCTCGTGTGTATCTTTACCTAGGATTTCGGGAATCAAGATATCTCTTATTAGCTCATAACCAAAAATGGAAATGGTTCTCTCATCAACAGAATGAATTGGCTGCTCAATGGCTGTACTATCTTTCACAAGTTTCCCCTCTTTCTATCATTCTATTATATACGAAACGGGTGAGATTTCAGTACGATTTGTTCGAAAAAACATTATTATCTTGCGAGAATTATTTACTATTTTACAATATCTTATCTTGTTTTCCATCATAATTATCTTTCCCTGAAAGAAAAAATATTTACCCGTTAGATATTGGAAATTATCTTACGAAATACTAAAATAAAAAGTAACCGCTTTCATCACTAAGGCTGGTAATATCTAATCTATTATAATATCAATATATTTTAAAAATTTTTTTTAGTACTGAAGATTTGTGTATCCGGTTTCTTGACGCTCTATGATGTTGGGAGTAAAATGGACATGTCACATAATTGTCACAGTGATGCCGAGTTTATTTTGATTTTGGGGAAAAACTTACATCACTTTAAAAATTAAAAGGGGGTTAATCAATGGCGGGAAATCGCGAGTTTTTTAATCGGAGATTGCATTCATTGCTAGGGGTCATTCCGATAGGCTTTTTTCTATGTCTGCACCTTGTGGTCAATCATTTTGCAACTGGGGGGGTAGAATCATTTAACCATGCAGCAAATTTCATGGAGAGTCTACCATTCCTGCATATCCTTGAATGGATTTTTATTTTCTTACCGTTATTATATCATGCAATCTATGGGCTTTATATTGCCTTCACCGCGACTGCAAATGTAGGTAATTTTGGATTCTTCAGAAACTGGATGTATTTATTGCAAAGGATAACGGGTGTCATCACACTGATTTTTATTGCATGGCATGTTTGGGAAACAAGAATTGCAATGGCACTTGGAACAGCCCTTAATTTTCAAATGATGCATCATATTCTTTCACATCCTGGAATGTTTGTATTCTATGCAGTAGGAATTGTTTGTGCTATTTTTCACTTTTCAAATGGATTATGGTCATTCATGGTCAGCTGGGGGATTACCATTACACCACGGTCACAAGTAATTTCTACATATGTAACAATGATCATTTTCTTGTTACTTTCAATTATTGGAATACAAACTTTGTTTGCTTTTATTTAATCAAGATAGAACTTTCTTCAGCATGGACTGATTCCCATGCAAATATAGGTATTTGTCATATGTAATGGAACGGAAAAATATTGGATTTTGGATTAAGGGAGTGAGTCACGATGAGTAAAGGAAAGGTGATTGTAGTCGGCGGCGGATTAGCTGGCTTGATGGCAACCGTCAAGGTCGCTGAACACGGAACACACGTAGATTTGTTTTCGCTAGTTCCAGTTAAACGCTCTCACTCTGTTTGTGCCCAAGGTGGTATTAATGGAGCTGTTAATACAAAAGGTGAAGGGGATTCCCCATGGATTCACTTTGACGACACAATTTACGGCGGCGACTTTTTAGCCAATCAGCCACCTGTTAAGGCAATGTGTGAAGCGGCGCCTGGTATTATTCACTTATTTGACCGGATGGGTGTTATGTTTAACCGGACACCTGAAGGGTTATTGGACTTCCGTCGATTTGGCGGTACACAACACCACCGGACAGCATTTGCCGGTGCTACTACCGGACAGCAGTTACTATATGCGTTGGACGAGCAAGTACGTCGTCATGAAGTAGCAGGATTAGTAACCAAATATGAAGGATGGGAATTTTTAGGAGCTATTATTGATGATGATGGCGTCTGCCGCGGTATTATGGCTCAAGACTTAAAAACGATGGAAATTAAGTCATTTGCAGCAGATGCAGTTATTATGTGTACCGGCGGACCAGGGATCATCTTTGGAAAATCTACTAACTCTATGATTAATACAGGTTCAGCGGCATCAATTGTTTATCAGCAAGGTGTTTATTATGCAAACGGTGAAATGATTCAAATCCACCCAACTGCTATTCCTGGTGATGATAAACTTCGCCTCATGAGTGAATCTGCACGTGGTGAAGGCGGACGGATTTGGACATATAAAGATGGTAAACCTTGGTATTTCCTGGAAGAAAAATATCCGGCGTACGGAAACCTTGTACCGCGTGATATTGCAACAAGGGAAATTTTCTCTGTCTGTGTGGACATGAAGCTTGGTATTAACGGCGAAAATATGGTTTATTTGGATCTTTCCCATAAAGACCCGCATGAATTGGATGTCAAATTGGGCGGGATTATTGAGATTTATGAAAAATTCGTTGGTGACGACCCTCATAAGGTTCCAATGAAGATTTTCCCTGCAGTGCACTATTCGATGGGCGGCCTATGGGTTGATTACGATCAAATGACAAATATCCCTGGCTTATTTGCGGCTGGTGAATGTGATTTCTCTCAACATGGAGCAAACCGTCTAGGTGCGAACTCATTATTATCCGCGATTTATGGCGGAATGGTTGCAGGTCCTAATGCTGTGCGATATATTGACGGACTAGAGAAGAGTTCTGATGCTGTATCTTCAACAGTTTATGACCGCCATGTAAGAGAACAAGAAGAAAAATGGAATCAGATTTTATCGATGGACGGAACAGAAAATGCGTATATCCTTCACAAAGAGCTTGGTGAATGGATGACGGATAATGTAACGGTTGTTCGTTACAATGACCGTCTGCTGAAAACCGATGATAAAATTCAGGAGCTTTTGGAACGCTATCAAAACATTGATATTAATGATACTGCAAAATGGAGCAATCAAGGAGCATCGTTCACCCGTCAATTACAGAATATGCTGCAATTGGCACGTGTTATTACTATTGGTGCTTATAATCGTAATGAAAGCCGTGGTGCTCACTATAAGCCTGAATTCCCTAAACGTAATGATGAGGAATTCTTGAAAACAACTATGGCTAAGTTTGTTGATGCTAAGACTGCCCCAGCATTCCATTATGAAGATATTGATATTTCATTAATCAAGCCGCGTGAACGCGACTATTCAAAAAAACACTAAAGAAAGGGGAGTAGAAAAGCATGGCTGAAACGAAAACAGTGAAATTTATTATAACCCGTCAGGATAACCCAAACTCTGCTCCTTATGAGGAAGAGTTCGAGGTTCCTTATCGTCCGAATATGAACGTGATTTCTGCACTTATGGAAATCAGGAGAAATCCGGTGAATTCAAAGGGAACTAATACGGTTCCGATTACATGGGATATGAACTGTTTGGAGGAAGTTTGCGGTGCGTGTTCCATGATCATTAATGGAAAGCCGCGCCAAGCCTGTTCGGCACTTGTTGATAAGCTAGAGCAGCCAATTCGCTTGGCACCGATGAAGACCTTCCCAGTTATTCGTGACCTGCAGATTGACCGCAGCAGAATGTTTGATTCTTTGAAAAAGGTTAAAGCATGGATTCCGATTGACGGAACGTATGATTTGGGACCTGGACCGCGTATGGCTGAAACAAAACGTCAATGGGCATACGAGCTATCAAAATGTATGACTTGCGGAGTCTGTCTTGAAGCATGTCCGAACGTTAATAGCAAGTCAAACTTTATGGGGCCCTTTGTATTTGGGCAAGTACGCTTGTTCAATTCACACCCAACTGGCACTATGAATAAAGCTGAACGTTTGAATGCATTTATGGAAGATGGTGGAATGCAGGGGTGCGGGAATTCACAAAACTGTGTACAAGCATGTCCAAAAGGAATTCCGCTCACTACTTCCATTGCTGCAGTAAACCGTGATGCGACAATCCAGTCATTTAAAAACTTCTTTGGCAGTGACCAAATTTAATGAAATGAAAACCTTCTTTTCAATTTTGAAAGGAAGGTTTTTTTTATGTAGCCTATCTAAAAATGTTGATATAATGGAAATAATATGCAGGTTTAAAGGATGGTATCTGACCGTGAAATCAAAGATTCCACTTATTATGATAATTTTTGGATTGGGGTTTGTTGGTATTGGTAGCTGGCATTTGGTGAATGGTGAAATTCAACTGGATGCTGCATTTAAAAAAGCGAAAGAAATCGTTAAATCAAATCCGATTCCCGTCGCTAAAAATAAAGTGCCAAATGTGTTGCACCCAAAAACGGGAGATTCTATTGGGATTTTAGAAATTCCAAAGATCAAAGCAGAGCTTCCAATTGTTGAAGGAACTAATCCTGATGATTTGGAGAAAGGTGTTGGCCACTACAAAGGATCTTATTTTCCGGATGACCATGGGCAAATTGTTTTATCTGGTCATCGGGATACTGTATTTCGAAGAGCAGGAGAATTGAAAATTGGTGATACGGTTATATTGCAATTATCATATGGAACATTCTCATACAAAATTACACATACGAAAATTGTGAAAGCAAATGACACGAGCATTATAACACTGCAACATCAACAAGAAGAATTGGTATTAACCACCTGTTATCCTTTCCATTATATAGGGAATGCCCCTAATCGTTATATCATTTATGCAAAACCGAAAAGTTCTCAATAAAATATTTAATAGGACAAACATATATTTTTTTGAAATTCCCTCTCCTACATGTAATCACAGTCACGCCATTTATCAAGTTCACATATGATATGGTGACTAAATATATACCCACCCCACGGTTCATAACTGGCGAAGGCAAGGAGGGTTAAAATACTTGAAGGAGAATGATTATACTCACAAGCCGCTACTCACCAAACGTGAAAGGGAAGTATTCGAACTGTTAGTACAAGACAAAACGACGAAGGAAATCGCTGGGGAACTTTTTATAAGCGAAAAAACGGTTCGGAATCATATTTCAAATGCCATGCAAAAGCTTGGTGTTAAGGGGCGTTCGCAAGCAGTTGTAGAACTCCTTCGAATGGGAGAGCTAGAACTTTAAAAATGACCGGTTTCCATTTTGGAGGCCGGTCGATATTGAAGCGACAGTTTCAAATCCATATAAAAACCTCACCTCTAATTTGGGGTGAGGTTTTTTACATACGTCAGCAGTAAATTGACTTATTGATTTTCTCTTTTAGCTATTTTAAAGAACAAGGTTGATATATGCACACTGTTAATTGGAGCGGAAGGCATGGAGACTCCTCGAAAATGCTAACGCCTTTCCTTCGTGCGTGGGCGAATTCAAGGATGTCATTCAATGTCCTACGGGAGTACGGGGCTGCGGGAGACCCCACAGGCGCTTTAGAGCCGAGGAGGCTCCCCGGCAAGCCCGCGAACTGCTTGAGTATGGAGCGGTAATCAACAGCCTTGTTTAACAGCGCTTTTCTTTTAATCGTTTTGTGTCCGCGGAAGGCTCTGGAAAGCCTGCAGGACAAAGTGTTCATTCATCTGCATCCAAAAGAAGCGCAGGCAGCTTAATCAGGGTGTCCTAATGCCTTCAATATCATTAACATAGTTAGTAAATTCAACCTTATTTTCAGGCAGCTTACAAAATAAAACCTACTATAAGAATGCGAGAAAAGTTTCAGCTTGAAATTTATGCAAAAAAGATAGAAAATAAGGACAAGTAAATGCTACTTTAAAAATGATATTTGAGGAGAGCAAATTTTAGGAGTGTATGAAATGGAACTCGAAAAAACCCAACAGGTGAATCGGGATATTGTCGCCAATATTGAAAAGGATTTGCGTTATATTTCCGGTATTATAAAGCAAAAAGGCAGAGAGTTGCTAAGTAATTATAAAATTACGCCGCCGCAATTTATTGCGTTGCAATGGTTGTT
Source organism: Neobacillus endophyticus (assembly GCF_013248975.1). Lineage (GTDB taxonomy): Bacteria > Bacillota > Bacilli > Bacillales > Cytobacillaceae > Neobacillus > Neobacillus endophyticus. The sequence continues at coordinate 157,336 of NZ_JABRWH010000001.1, read as the reverse complement.
TGAAGATGGGGATATGACAATCGGCGAACTTTCGAATAAAATGTATTTGGCATGCAGTACCACAACGGATCTTGTCGACCGGATGGAAAAAAACCTTCTTGTGGAAAGGGTAAAGGATACTGGTGACCGGCGTGTTGTCAGAATTCATTTGCTTGAAGAAGGTAAGAGAATAATTGATGAAGTGATTAAGAAACGGCAAATATATTTAGAGGCTGTGTTAAAAGATTTCACAATGGAAGAAATTCAACGTCTTCAAAATAATTTAGAAAAATTGCATCAAGAAATGCGTTAAAAATGAGGCGAGTGGTTTGAATCAAGCAATCGGTGTGATCGATTCCGGGGTTGGCGGATTGACAGTTGCCAAAGAAGTAATGAGGCAGCTGCCAAATGAAAAGATTATCTATTTAGGAGATACGGCCCGATGCCCATATGGACCAAGAACAACCAGGGAAGTGAAAAGATTCACTTGGGAATTGACTCATTTTTTATTAGAAAAAAATATGAAAATGCTCGTAATTGCATGTAATACTGCTACTGCAGCAGCATTAGATGAAATCCGCGAAGAACTTTCTATTCCTGTTTTGGGAGTGATCAATCCAGGTGCAAGAGCAGCCATTAAACGAACGAAAAACTATAGAGTTGGAATTATTGGCACTGAAGGAACTGTCAAAAGCGGTGCCTATGAAAAAGCATTGAAATCCTTGAATAGTAAATTATATGTCAGAAGTCAGGCCTGCCCCAAGTTTGTTCCGCTTGTTGAGAGCGGAGAATACGATGGACCTATTGCTATGAAAATAGTAAATGAGGCGTTGCAGCCAATACTGGATCAAAATTTGGATACACTGATTTTAGGTTGTACACATTATCCTCTTTTAGAACCACTTATCAAAAATGTGATGGGTGAAAAAGTAAATGTAATTAGTTCAGGGGATGAAACGGCAAGGGAAATTAGTGCGATTCTCCAATATAATCAATTATTGGCAGTAAATGAAATGGAACCGGAACATGAATTTTTCACAACAGGTTCACGGTGGATCTTCACAAAAATAGCTTCACAATGGCTGGAAACACCTATTACAAATGTTAAAAAAATAAAACTTTAAAAAGAACTCTTATTTTTGGGGAGTTCTTTTTTTATTGAAATTTTCTTGTCCCAAGGCGGTCTAAATTTAGCTTAGGCTCGTATACATATTAGTACAAACTGTCTTAAGGGGGATAAATATGTATAAAAATAAAGCAAAAATCCTTGGTTTATCGGTGCTTACATCAACAGTGCTGCTATCAGGGTGCGGCTTGTTCAGCACAGAAACGGAAAAGAAAATTGATCCGCCAAAAACGGTGACGGTTGTAGATAGCAAAGCACAAGATAAAACTGCCAAAAATAACAATACTAAAAATACAGTAAGGACGGAACTCTATTTAATTGATAAAAACGGCTATGTTGTCCCGCAGACAATAAACCTGCCGCAGACCAAATCCATCGCCAAACAGGCTCTTCAATATTTAGTCGCGAATGGTCCGGTTACGAATATGCTGCCGAATGGTTTCAGAGCAGTGCTTCCAGAAGATACACAAGTCTCTGTGGATGTTAACAAGGATAATGGTGTTGCCACGGTTAATTTTTCAAAGGAATTTAAAAACTATCAGCCAGAGGATGAACAAAAAATCCTACAATCCATCACTTGGACGATCACACAATTTAAAGAAATTAAATCGGTTAAGCTCAAAATGAACGGTCATGAGTTGACGCAAATGCCGGTTAAAGGGACGCCAATCAGTGAAAATCTTTCGAGAGCGGATGGAATTAATTTGGATATGACGGATGTTGTCGATATTACTAATACGAAGCCTATAACTGTCTACTTCATAGGCGGGGAAGAAGGCTCCTATTATTTCGTGCCTGTAACCCGCAGGATCAGCAATAATGAAAAAGATAATGTTGCGGCTGCTGTGAACGAACTAATCAAAGGGCCGAGCGTAAAATCGAATTTAGTTTCAGCGTTTATGCCGGATGCTAAATTGTTAAATACACCTGTAAATGAACAAGGTAAAGTGACATTGAATTTTAATAAAAATATTTACGGCAGCTTCACTAAAGATGTTGTTTCACAGCAGTTACTTGATGAACTGGTACTTTCTGTAACTGAGCAGAATGGGATCAACAAAGTGTCTGTTGAGGTGGATGGCAAAGCTGAATTGAAAAATGACCAAGGGAAAAAACTTACAGAACCGGTTTCTCGCCCAGAAAAAGTAAATACCGGTAGTTTTTAAAAAAAAATTTTTTGTTATACTATATAATGACAATCAAAGAGGTGGGCTAAAGGCCGCCTCTTTCTTATTTGCCTTTGGATAAATGAACAGTCTAGTGTCTAAGTGCTCTAGCTGGACAGTTATCTAAGATAAATTTATACTTCATATCAAAAAAGAGAGATTAGGGGGAAGGTATTTTGCGCGTTGATGGAAGAGAACCATTACAGCTAAGGCCTGTACATATTGAAACAAATTACTTAATGCATCCGGAGGGGTCTGTCCTTATTTCGGTTGGAAATACGAAAGTTATTTGTACTGCAAGTATTGATGAACGAGTTCCTCCATTTATGAGAGGTGAAGGAAAAGGTTGGATAACTGCCGAATATTCGATGCTGCCAAGGGCAACGGAAACGCGGAATATTAGGGAATCAACCAAGGGAAAGGTATCCGGGCGTACAATGGAAATACAGCGGCTGATAGGAAGAGCGCTTCGTGCTGTTGTGGATTTAACGGCGATTGGGGAACGGACGGTATGGATAGACTGTGATGTCATTCAAGCAGACGGCGGAACAAGAACAGCATCGATAACAGGAGCATTTGTGGCAATGACGTTAGCGTTAAATGGACTGGCAGAGAAAAAAACATTGCCAAAGTTTCCTATTATCGATTATCTGGCAGCAACTAGCGTAGGTATACTACAAGACGGTAATACCGTGCTTGACCTTAACTACCAAGAGGATTCAAAGGCTCATGTTGACATGAATGTTGTCATGACAGGAAACGGCGAGTTTGTTGAACTGCAGGGAACTGGTGAGGAATCTACTTTTTCATATGAGCAGCTTCAAGGGCTGTTAAATGCTGCCCAGGAAGGTTTAATGGAGCTGTTTGAATCACAAAAAACAGCACTTGGTGAAGATATTGTAAAGAAAATAGAATCCAGGAGAAAAAAATAAGAGGGGCTATCCAATGAAAGAAGTTATTATCGCTACTAAAAATGCCGGAAAAGCAAAGGAGTTTGAACAGATCTTTGCAAAAAGAGGAATTGCAGTCAAGACATTACTTGACTTTCCTGAAATTCCGGACGTAGACGAAACTGGTACGACATTTGAAGAAAATGCCACGTTAAAGGCAGAGGCTGTTTCAAAAGCTCTTAACAAAATGGTCATTGGCGACGATTCCGGACTGATGGTTGATGCTCTTGAAGGCAGACCAGGAATCTATTCCGCGCGTTATGCCGGTGAACCGAAAAACGATCTGAACAATACAAATAAGCTATTGGCCGATCTTAAAGGGGTACAGGAGGAAAACAGAACGGCAAGATTTTATTGTGCACTTGCAGTGGCTATTCCCGGTCAAGAAACGTTTACGGTGTCAGGCACCTGTGAAGGACGGATTTTGGAAGAACCAAGAGGAACAAATGGTTTCGGTTACGACCCGGTATTTTATGTGCCTGAAAAAGAGGCAGCTATGGCGGAGCTTTCATCAGATGAGAAAAATAGAATCAGTCATCGGGCTAATGCATTGAAGAAGTTGGATACCGTGCTTGATTCGTTTCTGGAAAGAGTGGAAAAGTCATGAGCAAAGTATTAGTGGTAAGTGACAGCCATGGTTTGTCTAAGGAGCTTGAGGTAGTAAGGGAACGGCATTTACAAGATGTTGATTTCATGATCCATTGCGGCGATTCCCAATTAATGCCTGATGACAAAGCGATGACAGGATATTTGACAGTGATGGGAAATTGCGATTTTAGCGGCTATCCCATGGAATCAATGATTGAACTTGATGGGAAAAAGATTTTTGTAACCCATGGTCACCGCTATTCTGTTAAAACCTCGCTTATGAATTTGATATATAAAGCTGAAGAAGTAGACGCTGATATTGTTTTCTTTGGACATTCTCATATATTGGGGGCGGAAGTAATCGGAGGCAGATTATTTATAAACCCAGGAAGTATCCGTCTGCCTCGCGAACGATTTGAAAAAACGTATGTCATACTTGAGCTGCAAGATCAAAAAGTGAATATGAAAGTATTTGATTTAATCGGCGGGGAAATGGAAGGTTTGGCAAGGGAATTTGTTATTGGGAAGTAGATTAATGGATTTCTTCCATAAACGGCATTGAATGTTGACAATCCCTACGGATATTAAATAGTTTTTTTTGAGCTGTAAAAACAGGAGGAGCTAAATATTTTTTAGTTCCTCCAATTTTCTTTGTGCAAACCTATTGACATATAAATAATCGGATTATATAATAAATATTGTCTTTGATTATTAATTATGTCCCAGTAGCTCAGCTGGATAGAGCAACGGCCTTCTAAGCCGTGTGTCGGGGGTTCGAATCCCTCCTGGGACGCCATACTACATACCAGAATATAGACTCGCCATTGAGGTGAGTTTTTTTTGTGTTTAATTTATGCTACACTATTCTCTAATGATTACTGAAGGATGGTTTTTTTATGAGAAAGCGGGAGCCTATTAAAAAACAGGATAATGTGGTCTTCTTTCCCGGCTTTGAAAAACGATTGACAGACAAAGGATTGGAGAGCCTGCATAATCGAAAATATTCTGAAGCGATTCAGTGGCTGGAGGAAGCAAGAACGCATGATCCGGAAAATGGCGAAATTTTAATCGGGCTTGTGCTTGCCTATTTTGAATCCTCCGCATTTCAAAAAGCAAAAGTGCTGGCAAAAGACATGCTGTTAAAAGGGATTGGCGACTATTTTCAATTAGTCGATCTTTATCTAACTATATTGATCCAGCTGCATGAATATGATGAGATTGTTACAACAATCGAAGTGCTGCTAGAGGAGAAAGAAATTCCGCCTGACCGGCACAATCATTTTACAACATTGCTCCAATTCAGTCGAAGAATGGCAGAGGGCAGCGGGGCAGATCATGAGAAGACGGAGCTTGAAGAAAACAATTCGGAGCCGCTGAATCTTTTAACTATACATAATTTAAACGAGCAAATGCTAGTAATTTCAAATTTAGCAGAAAAAAATTTCAGACCATATATAGCTGAAATCGAATCCTACCTACAAGCGGAAGAAGGTCATCCTTTTATTAAAACAGTCTTAGTTAGCCTGTTAAAAGAACAAGAATGGAACAAGGAACTAATCATCAGCAAATTTTTATTTGAGTATAAAGTAAATCCAACTAAGCTGCCGGATGTCAGACAGCAGCCAAAAGTAAGGCAAATAAAAGCTTGTCTTGAACAGCAATTAGAGAACAGTAATCCTGGACTGTTGGATCCAATCATCGGCTTAGTGGACCGGATTTTTTTTATAAGCTACCCCTTTGAACTTGAACCTGAACAGCCTGAAGCATGGGCTGCTGCTTTTCAGATCCTGACACAGGAATATCTAGGAGAGGAACAAGACCTTGTGATAATCGCAGATGAATATCAAGTTCAATTAAAAGAAATTGAACTGGCAATAAAACAAATTAAAATGATAGAGAAAATTTCTTATCCTAATATATAGCTTGGACTGTTGAAAGAAATTAAACCTATGGTATAATGTAGGGGTTGCGTTGTGTAAAAATTTATATTTTTTACATTTAAAATATTAGAAAATGCCTTATTGGACAAGCATTTTTCTATACCAAAAACTGTATCGAATGCTATGAGAATAGATGTTGGAGGGAAAAAGAATGACAGCAAAATGGGAAAAGTTAGAAGGGAACCGTGGCGTCCTTACTGTTGAAGTAAGCGCTGAAAAGGTGAATCAAGGTCTGGATGCGGCATTCCAAAAGGTCGTAAAGCAAGTAAACATTCCTGGCTTCCGTAAAGGTAAAGTACCACGCGCTATGTTCGAAAAGCGCTTTGGTGTAGAATCTCTTTATCAAGATGCATTAGATATCATTCTTCCAGAAGCATATGGAAATGCGATTGATGAAACAGGAATCGAGCCTGTTGATCGTCCTGAAATTGATGTTGAACAAATGGAAAAAGGCAAAGACTTAATCTTCAAAGCTACTGTTACTGTAAAACCTGAAGTGAAATTAGGCGATTACAAAGGACTAGAAGTTGAAGAATTCGATACAACTGTTACAGATGAAGATGTGCAAAATGAACTTGTAACACTTCAAAACCGTCACGCAGAATTAGTAGTAAAAGAAGAAGGAACAGCTGATAACGGTGATACTGTTGTTATCGACTTTGAAGGTTTCGTAGATGGCGAAGCTTTTGAAGGCGGAAAAGGAGATAACTATTCTCTTGAACTAGGTTCTAATTCCTTTATTCCAGGTTTCGAAGACCAGCTTGTTGGCGTAGCAACTGGTGGAACTAAAGACGTAGAAGTTACATTCCCTGAAGAATACCATGCTGCTGAACTTGCAGGTAAACCAGCAGTTTTCAAAGTAACTGTTCATGAAATTAAAGCTAAAGAACTTCCTGCACTAGATGACGAGTTTGCAAAAGATGCGGATGAAGAAGTAGAAACATTGGATGCACTTAAAGAAAAAATCAAAACTCGTTTAGAAGACAGCAAGAAGCATGAAGCTGAACACCATGTTCGTGACTCTGTTGTAGAAAAAGCTGCTGCAAATGCAGAAGTCGAAATTCCATCAGTTATGATTGAAAATGAAATTAACCGTATGATCCAAGAATTTGGTCAACGTCTTCAAATGCAAGGTATGAATCTTGATCTTTATTACCAATTCTCTGGTCAGGATGAAGCAGCTCTTCGTGAACAAATGAAAGAAGAAGCTGAAAATCGTGTGAAAGTAAACTTAACACTTGAAGCGATTGCCAAAGCTGAAAATATCGAAGCAACAGAAGAAGATGTAAATGCTGAGCTTGAGAAAATGGCTGAAATGTACAATATGTCTGTTGACAGCATTCAAAAAGCTCTTGGCGGTGTTGAAGGCATTAAAGCAGATCTTCAACTTAAAAAAGCCGTTGACTTTCTTATTGAAAATAAAAAATAATAAGAAAGTTGTAATTGGACTAGACAGTTAGGTTTGGTACATTTGAATAAAAACAGGGGCACGATTTTGATCGTGCCTTGTTTTATACATATTTTGAATAACATAATATAATAAATACAGGGAACATTTTTATTATTGGGCAGGAAAATTTGAGAGCTGCAGCGAATACAATAAATCCAAGAAAAGAAAGATTTATTTTTAAAAATTATGGTTAAGATGAAATGAGTACATAACTTTTCTTCGGGGATGTCTTCATCCAAGAAAAACATGGTCGACTAAGCTTTTTGTTTCCAGTCTAATGACTAAATATGTTACAATGCAAAATACATACTAACGATATATTCAATATCATTGTGATTTTATTAGTCTAAGCTATAGGTTTAAATACAGAACTTTATGTATCAAGGGGTGAAAGGTTTGTTTAAATTTAACGATGAAAAAGGACAATTGAAATGTTCGTTTTGTGGTAAAACGCAGGATCAAGTCCGTAAATTAGTTGCAGGGCCTGGAGTTTATATATGTGACGAATGTATTGAACTTTGTACAGAAATAGTGGAAGAAGAGCTTGGAACTGAAGAAGAAGTAGAGTTTAAAGATGTACCTAAACCGAAGGAAATTTGTGAGATTTTAGATGAATATGTCATTGGGCAGGATCAAGCAAAAAAATCCTTATCTGTTGCCGTTTATAATCACTATAAGCGCATCAATTCAAACAGTAAAATTGATGACGTGGAACTTTCAAAAAGCAACATCTGTATGATTGGACCGACTGGTAGCGGCAAAACATTACTAGCCCAAACTTTGGCCCGTATATTGAACGTTCCGTTTGCCATTGCAGATGCTACATCACTAACGGAAGCCGGATATGTAGGAGAAGATGTTGAAAATATTCTGCTGAAATTAATTCAAGCTGCTGACTATGATGTGGAAAAAGCGGAAAAAGGTATTATCTATATCGATGAAATCGATAAGATCGCCCGCAAATCCGAAAACCCTTCCATTACGAGAGATGTATCAGGTGAAGGTGTACAGCAGGCTTTATTAAAAATTCTTGAAGGTACTGTGGCAAGTGTGCCGCCACAAGGAGGCAGAAAGCATCCTCATCAAGAGTTTATTCAAATTGACACAACCAATATCTTATTTATTTGCGGCGGTGCTTTTGACGGCATCGAACCAATTATTAAACGCCGTTTAGGCCAAAAGGTAATTGGCTTTGGTGCAGATCCGAAACAGCAGGAAATCAGCGGCAAAGAGCTTCTTTCCAAAGTTTTACCAGAAGACTTGCTTCGTTTTGGATTGATTCCTGAATTCATCGGTCGTCTTCCAGTAATTGCTAGCCTTGAACAATTGGATGAGTCAGCATTGATTGAAATTTTAACCAAGCCAAAAAATGCGCTAGTGAAGCAATATCAAAAAATGCTTGAGATTGATGAAGTTGAATTAGAATTTGAGGAAGAGGCGCTAAAGGAAATTTCTAAAAAGGCGATTGAACGTAAGACGGGTGCCCGCGGCTTAAGATCCATTATTGAAGGAATCATGCTGGATGTCATGTTCGAACTTCCTTCTCGTGATGACATTACCAAATGTATCATAACTAAGGATACGGTAATAACGAACAGTACACCAACATTAATTTTAGAAGATGGCACAGTCGTAGCAAAAGAAAAATCTGCATAATTGTGAGAGGATTCTGCCAAGTGCAGATCCTCTTTTTTAACGTTTAGAAGGCTGCTTTTTCTTCCTCTAGAAACAGATTCTTCTTTTAGGTGGTTTATTCCCTACCACTGCAGGAAATACTTATTAATATCAATTGAAGTATTTTGGTGCAGGAGGAAAATAAAGATGAGTTGGACGGGGATTGCATTATTTATACAATTGTTTTTTGGGATTATCATTGGGCTGTATTTTTGGAATCTGTTAAAGAATCAGCGGACACAAAAAGTATCGATTGACAGGGAATCACGAAAAGAAATGGAACAACTAAGGAAAATGAGATCCATATCTTTAACAGAACCATTATCAGAAAAAGTGCGTCCTTCAAGCTTTGAAGATATTGTTGGCCAAGAGGATGGTATTAAATCATTAAAAGCAGCACTTTGCGGTCCTAATCCACAACATGTGATTATTTATGGTCCACCAGGTGTTGGTAAAACGGCAGCAGCACGTTTAGTATTAGAAGAAGCGAAGAAAAATGCCAAATCACCATTCAAAAAAGACTCTGTTTTCATTGAATTAGATGCTACAACAGCGCGATTTGATGAACGGGGAATTGCTGACCCTCTTATCGGTTCTGTACATGATCCCATTTACCAGGGGGCGGGTGCTATGGGGCAGGCAGGAATTCCGCAGCCAAAGCAAGGTGCCGTTACAAACGCCCATGGCGGTGTGCTGTTTATTGATGAAATAGGGGAATTGCATCCCATACAAATGAACAAATTGCTTAAAGTATTAGAAGATCGCAAAGTTTATCTAGAAAGTGCCTATTATCATGAGGAAAATACCCAAATACCAACACATATCCATGATATTTTTAAAAATGGTTTGCCTGCAGATTTTCGCTTAATTGGCGCCACTACCAGAACGCCGAGTGAAATTCCGCCAGCGATCCGGTCTCGTTGTATGGAGGTTTTCTTTCGTGATTTAACACAAGAAGAAATTGTGTGTGTTGCTAAAAAAGCAGCTCAAAAGGTAAATTTGCAAATCAATGAATCGGGTGTAAATACATTGGCCTCCTATGCAAGAAATGGGCGGGAAACGGTTAATATGGTCCAGATTGCCGCAGGGCTAGCCATACAAGAGGACCGAAATTTTATCAGGGATGAAGATATTGAATGGGTGATCCATTCCAGTCAAATGACTCCTCGAATGGAACGAATGATAAATGAGCAGGCCGAAGTAGGTCTTGTAAATGGCTTGGCTGTTTATGGCCCTAATTCGGGTGCACTTTTAGAAATAGAGGTAACAGTCATCCCTGCAAAAGAAAAAGGCAGTATCAATATTACGGGAATTGTCGAAGAAGAAAGTATAGGCGGCCAGGGAAAATCGATCCGCAGAAAAAGTATGGCCCGCGGTTCGATCGAAAATGTCATTACCGTTTTACGATCCATGGGTGTGCCGGCAAATGATTATGATATCCATGTGAATTTTCCCGGCGGTGTACCGATTGATGGCCCATCAGCTGGAATCGCCATGGCCACGGGAATATATTCAGCCATATATAAAATTCCGATAGATAACAAAGTAGCTATGACCGGTGAAATCAGCATTCACGGGAATGTCAAGCCTATTGGCGGTGTATATCCGAAGGTAAAGGCTGCCAAAAAAGCGGGAGCCAAAAAAGTGATCATTCCGGAAGAAAATATGCAAACCATATTGAATGAAATTGATGGTATTGAAATTATTCCGGTCACACATTTACACGAAGTATTTGAAATTGCTCTTGCTAATAAATACAGTAAGCAAAATGCCATTCCAGCTTCGATTGAATTAACCAAAAAAGAGTCCATTTAATTTAAAATTCGTTAAACTATAAAGACTTCGGTTTGTTCAGTTCAAACAAACCGAAGTTTTTGTTTGCCCCAATAGGAAGTAAATTTTCTTCTTTGGGGAAGATAAAATAGACACCTAAAAATAAATAAGATAGAATTTGTACAAAGAATATTACATTTTTGTACTAAAATATTTAGTTGCATGTGGAGGTGCAGAATGATGGCCGAAAAAAACGAAATGGTTGTCCCGCTTTTACCTCTTAGGGGGTTGTTGGTTTTTCCGACAATGGTCCTTCATTTAGATGTTGGCCGTGAACGGTCAGTAGAAGCGCTTGAAAGAGCAATGGTAGATGAACATTTAATTTTTCTCACCACTCAGAAAGATGTCTCTATTGATGACCCTGCTGAAGAGGATTTATACAAAATAGGTACATTAACAAAGGTCAAACAAATGCTAAAGCTTCCTAACGGAACCATTCGCGTTTTAGTCGAAGGCTTAAATAGGGCGGAAATTATATCATTCCTTGAAGAAGATGATTATTTTTCTGTACAGGTGAAGCTTTTTGAGGATTCCGACACAAAAGACGTCGAAGATCAGGCACTAATGAGAACAATGCTGGAATATTTCGAACAATACATAAAATTATCCAAAAAAGTCTCAGCTGAAACATTCGCTACGGTAGCTGACATAGAAGAACCAGGCAGAATGGCGGATATTATTACATCTCATTTGCCAATTAAGCTGAAGGATAAACAAGAGATCTTGGAAACCATTGAAATAAAGGAAAGAATGAACAAGGTAATCGATATTATTCATAATGAAAAAGAAGTGCTTAACCTGGAGAAAAAGATTGGTCAACGGGTCAAACGCTCCATGGAAAAGACGCAAAAGGAATATTATTTGCGTGAGCAGATGAAAGCAATTCAAAAGGAATTAGGAGATAAAGAAGGAAAAACAAGCGAAGTAGCTGAGTTGACAAAAAAAATAGAAGAAGTAGGAATGCCTGAACATGTGCATAAAGCGGCTATGAAGGAATTGGATCGATATGAAAAGGTTCCAGCAAGCTCTGCTGAAAGCTCAGTAATTCGTAATTATATTGATTGGCTGATCTCGCTTCCATGGTCGAAAAAGACGAAGGATGATATTGATATTCAGCGAGCTGAAAAAATATTAAATCAGGATCACTATGGTCTGGAAAAAGTAAAGGAACGGGTACTGGAATATTTAGCGGTGCAAAAGTTAACCAATTCCTTAAAAGGGCCTATTCTTTGTCTGGCTGGACCTCCTGGAGTGGGTAAAACAAGTCTGGCTCGGTCCATTGCCACTTCTTTAAACCGTCATTTTGTCCGTGTGTCGCTTGGAGGGGTACGGGATGAATCAGAAATCCGCGGTCATCGCAGAACCTATGTAGGGGCAATGCCGGGCCGAATTATCCAGGGAATGAAAAAAGCTGAAACGATTAACCCTGTCTTTTTGCTTGATGAAATTGATAAAATGTCAAACGATTTTCGCGGAGACCCGTCAGCAGCACTATTAGAAGTATTGGATCCAGAACAGAATCACAATTTCAGCGATCATTATATTGAAGAAACGTATGATTTATCCAAAGTCATGTTTATTGCAACAGCAAACAATTTGGCTACGATTCCCGGACCGCTTTTAGACAGAATGGAAGTCATTACAATAGCCGGTTATACCGAGCTTGAAAAAGTTCATATTTCAAGAGATCATTTACTGCCAAAGCAAATTAAAGAAAACGGATTAACGAAAAGCACACTTCAAGTGCGTGATGACGCGATTTTGAAAATTGTTCGTTACTATACTCGCGAGGCTGGTGTCCGTAACCTTGAGCGACAAATGGCCACCATTTGCCGCAAAACAGCAAAAATAGTGGTATCCGGAGAAAAGAAACGCGTGGTCGTGACTGAAAAAAATGTGGAGGATTTTTTAGGGAAACCAAGGTTCCATTATGGGCAGGCTGAAAGTGAAGACCAAATAGGGGTTGCCACTGGATTAGCCTATACCACTGTCGGCGGCGATACATTGCAAATTGAAGTTTCACTTGCACCTGGAAAAGGTAAGCTTGTTTTAACTGGAAAACTTGGCGATGTCATGAAGGAATCTGCTCAGGCGGCATTCAGCTACGTTCGTTCAAAAGCGAAGGACCTGGGAATTGAAGAGGATTTTCATGAAAAATTTGATATCCATATTCACGTCCCTGAAGGAGCAGTCCCAAAAGACGGTCCATCAGCTGGGATTACGATGGCCACAGCCCTTGTATCGGCTTTAACTGGTAAGCCAATCCGCCGCGAAGTTGGAATGACAGGCGAAATTACCCTGCGGGGACGCGTACTTCCGATTGGCGGCTTAAAGGAGAAAACACTGAGTGCCCATCGGGCAGGATTAACAAAAGTAATTCTTCCAAAAGATAACGAAAAGGACATTGATGATATTCCGGAAAGTGTCCGCAATGATTTGGAATTTGTTCCGGTATCACATGTAGATGAAGTATTAAGACATGCACTGTTAGAGGGAGGAGCAAGGTGAAAGTAACAAGCTCAGAGATTATCATAAGCGCCGTAAGACCAGAGCAATATCCGGACACAGATCTTCCGGAATTTGCCCTGGCCGGGCGTTCCAATGTGGGGAAATCTTCTTTTATCAATAAAATGCTAAATAGGAAGGGATTGGCGCGAATTTCCTCTAAACCAGGGAAGACACAGACGCTTAATTTTTTCCTGATTAATGAACTTCTTTATTTTGTAGATGTTCCTGGATATGGATATGCTAAGGTTTCCAAAACGGAACGTGCTGCGTGGGGAAAAATGATTGAGACCTATTTTACAACGAGACAGCAATTAAAAACCTGTGTTCTAATTGTTGATCTCAGGCATCCGCCGACTGAAGATGACTGCATGATGTATGATTTTCTCAAACATTATGAAATTCCTTGTTTGATAATTGCCACTAAAGCAGATAAAATCCCAAAAGGGAAGTGGCAGAAGCATTTAAAGGTAACAAAAGAAACATTGGAAATGGATCCAAACGATCAAATTGTCATTTTTTCTTCAGAGACTGGTGAAGGTAAAGACAAGGTATGGTCTATCCTAGAACGTTATTTGTAAAAAAATTAACGCCTGGCTCAAAGCCAGGCGTTTACTTTTTCTTTTTTAAGAGAAAATATATACCAATAATAATTAACAGTGCAGGCCAAAATTTCCAAACGAGATTCATTCCATGCTGTAAAAAACCAAGGTATCTGGCTATTTTATCATTAAATAAAAGCAATACAGATATGATAAGAAACAGAAATGCTTGGAATAATCCGTTTTTGGTTCTTTGGAACCGTAAGAAATATCCAGCTGATATAATAAAAATTAACATGCCGATCGTATTTTTAGGCCAAAAACTCACATGACCGGCAAGAAGAAAATGGAGACCAAACCCTGTGATAATAACGGCAGGAAGGATGGCTTCATGATCTTTAGCCATATAAGCCTGCCCTAGAAAGGCAATACCTACAATGATTAGTAATGTAGGCCATGTAAAAAATGATTGAAATATAGTAATTCCTGCTTGCTGCAGAAAAAAGTAAGCCCCAAAACCAATTAAAATGATGCCAGGGAAAATATGTTGGTTTTTCATTGATAACACCGTCTTCCAGTATGGTTTTCTTGAATCTATTGTATTTTTTTGATACTGTACTTAAGGAAGTATTAAGATAATTGTCCTATTATTTATTAGCTGATATGACAGTAAGTTTGTTTCTTAAGTGCAGAATAATCGTTGGCTTTGACCTAATAGGGAGGCCAGTCGTCTAGTTTTTTCTTTATAATAGCACATAGTTTTGGTGAATGTTCACAATTTTAAGCTCTAAACTTAAAATGTTCGTGATATAATCATAATAGAGAAAATGCGATCTTAATGGGGGTGCCTTTTTCATTCATGCATATTTTAGTTGTCGGTCTTAATTATAAAACAGCCCCTGTAGAAATCCGCGAACGTTTGACATTTAATGAAACTGAACTTGGAGAAGCCATTAAGAAGCTGACTTCCAAGAAAAGCATTTTGGAAAATGTCATCTTATCAACATGCAATCGCACAGAAATTTATGCGGTTGTAGATCAATTGCATACAGGACGTTTTTATATAAAACAATTTCTGGCGGAATGGTTTGAATTGGAGCAGACGGAATTCTCTCCGTTTTTATCCATTTTTGAAGATGATGGTGCTGTGGAACATTTATTTAATGTCACTTGCGGACTAAATTCTATGGTATTAGGGGAAACTCAAATCTTGGGACAGGTGCGAACAAGCTTTATGCTTGCCCAGGAACAGGAAACAACCGGATCGGTATTTAATCACTTATTTAAACAAGCGATTACTCTTGCCAAAAAGGCACATTCTGAAACAGAAATTGGTGCCAATGCGGTTTCAGTCAGCTATGCAGCAGTCGAACTGGCCAAGAAAATTTTTGGCTCTCTGGCCAATAAGCATGTATTGATTTTTGGAGCTGGAAAAATGGGTGAATTAGCTGCCCAGAACTTGCATGGAAATGGTGTGAAAAAAGTAACGGTGATAAACCGTACCTATGATAAAGCAACAGCTCTTGCCAGCCGATTTAATGGTGAGGCAAAAACAATTGATGAACTACAGCAATCGTTAATAGATTCAGACATCCTCATAAGTTCGACCGGTGCAAAGGATATTGTGATTACCAAAGAAATGATGGCAAAAGTCGAGAAAATGCGGAAAGGCAAACCGTTATTCCTAGTGGATATTGCAGTACCACGGGATTTGGATCCGAGAATTGCCGAGCTTGAGAATGTATTTCTATATGACATCGATGATTTAGAAGGCATTGTGGAGGCGAACTTGAAGGAACGTCAGAAAGCTGCTGAGAAAATCATGATGATGATTGAAAAAGAAATTGTCGAATTCAATCAATGGCTGGGAATGCTCGGTGTGATTCCAGTCATTTCCGCCCTAAGAGAGAAGGCTCTATCGATCCAGGCAGAGACAATGGTCAGTTTGGAACGAAAACTTCCTAATCTTTCGGAACACGATATAAAGGTATTGAACAAGCATACTAAAAGTATTATTAATCAACTGTTAAAAGATCCGATTTTACAAGCAAAAGAATTGGCTGCCAGACCTGATGCTAAACAAGCAATGGACTTATTCATGAAAATTTTTAATATTGAAGAGCTTGCTCGCGAACAAAAGATGAAAACAGCCGATAAAGATATGGCCCCAGAAATGCGGGCATCTCTTCAATCTTAAGGGGCCAGACCGATGTCCAGCCTCTTTTTTACAAGGATTCATGAATTAACGGTTGTTTTGTACGCATTCAGTGTGCTGCTATATTTCTTTGATTTTCTGCATCAGAACCGGAAGGCAAATAGGGTTGCCTTCTGGTTACTTGCATTTGTATGGATTTTCCAAACAGCCTTTCTAATTTTTTATATGGTCAAAACAGGCAGATTCCCTGTTCTTACAATCTTTGAGGGACTCTATTTTTATGCTTGGGTATTAGTAACATTGTCAATTGGTATAAATCATTTATTACGAGTTGATTTTATTGTCTTTTTCACCAATATATTGGGCTTTACCGTTATGGCCATTCATACTTTTGCACCGATGCAGTACCATTCCCATGTAATGGCTAAGCAGCTTGTTTCTGAATTGCTGCTTATTCATATCACAATGGCGATTCTTTCATACGGAGCATTTTCCTTATCGTTTGTCTTTTCCTTGTTATATCTGTTCCAATATGATTTATTGAAAAGAAAGAAATGGGGAAAACGGCTGATCCGAATTGCTGATTTGGAAAAATTAGAAAGATTGTCATACATATTTGCAGTGATCGGTGTTCCCATGCTGCTATTAGGCTTGATTTTAGGATTGCAATGGGCATTAATAAAACTTCCGGGGATGCCCTGGTATGATAGTAAAATCATTGGATCCTTTTTATTGCTTACTGCGTACAGTATTTATTTATATTTTCGGACCGTAAAAAATCAATCCGGAAAAAAACTGGCATTATGGAATGTTGCTTCATTTTTAATTGTTTTAATCAACTTCTTCTTATTTGGAAGATTATCATCTTTTCACTTATGGTACTCATAGGAGGCAGTCATGCGAAAAATTATTGTAGGTTCCAGACGAAGCAAATTGGCGTTAACACAGACAAACTGGGTAATTAAGCAGCTGAAAAAATTGGACCCTCGATTTGAATTTGAAGTAAAAGAAATTGTAACGAAGGGCGATAAAATTTTAGATGTCACCCTGGCAAAGGTAGGCGGAAAAGGCTTGTTTGTGAAGGAAATAGAGCAGGCCATGCTGAATAAGGAAATAGATATGGCAGTTCATAGCATGAAAGATATGCCTGCTTTGCTCCCAGAAGGGCTGACAATCGGCTGTGTACCATTTAGAGAAGACCACCGCGATGCCCTTATTTCAAGGGGACATGAAAAACTGGCTGATTTAAAACCAGGTGCAATTATTGGAACAAGCAGCTTAAGGCGAAGTGCTCAATTATTGGCAAAACGTCCGGATTTAGAGATAAAATGGATTCGGGGCAATGTTGATACAAGATTAGCCAAACTGGAAACTGAGGAATATGATGCGATTATTTTAGCAGCTGCTGGACTTTCAAGATTGGGCTGGACACATGAGGTTGTAACGGAATTTCTGGATACCGATATTTGCATTCCTGCTGTTGGTCAGGGGGCTTTATCAATTGAATGCCGAGAAGACGACAAGGATCTTCTGGAATTATTCGAGAAATTTACCTGCAAAAAAACGGAACAAGCTATACGGGCAGAACGAGCATTTCTTGCCAAAATGGAAGGCGGCTGCCAAGTGCCAATTGCTGGTTTTGCCTATGTCGATGATAACGATGAAATCGTTCTAAGTATCTTGGTAGCGACTCCTGAAGGCAACGAAATTTTTAAAGAAGAGCTTAGAGGCAATAATCCTGAGGAACTTGGTAATCAAGCAGCGGATCTGTTGATTCAAAAGGGAGCAAAGGATTTAATTGATCGTGTGAAGCGGGAGCTCGAAGGACAATGCTAAAGCCCCTGCCATTACTTGATAAGAAAGTTCTTGTCCCACGAGGTGAGAAACAAGCCAAAACCTTTTCAAGGATGGTTAAACAATATGGAGGGATTCCTATTGAGATCCCTCTCATTGCTTTTCGGCCGATCCGTCACAATGTGCACCTTGGGAAGTGCTTAGAAGTAATGGATACATATGATTGGATTATCTTTACAAGTAATATAGCAGTGGAAACATTTCTTGCATGTACAACTTCGGATAGTAGACTGCCAAAAATCGCGGTAATCGGAAAAAAGACAGAAGAGGCTCTTCACGAAAGAGGGATTCCAGTTGAATTTCTGCCATCTTCCTATGTAGCAGAAGTGTTTGCGTCTGAGTTTTTAAAGTATATTAATCAGGGCACCAGAGTTTTAATTCCTAAAGGAAATCTTGCAAGGGATTACATTGCGGAGACGTTGAAGAAAGCGGGTGCCCTAGTTGAAGAAGTCGTCATTTATGAAAACTTTCTTCCGGAAGAAAGTCGCCAAACGCTTGTATCTATACTGCAGGAACACAAACTGGATATTCTTCTGTTTACAAGTTCGTCTACAGTTGATCACTTTATGCAAGTTGTAAAAGAGCATGGATTAAGCAGCAGTTTAAGTGAATCTATCATCGGATGTATCGGCCCGGTTACGCAAAGGACATTACAGAACTATGGGTTGCCGGTCCATGTAACTCCTAAGGAATACACTGTTGAAAAAATGATAAAAAGTACCATTGAATATTTGGATCGAATCTAAAAATTAGCTAATTATTTTGGAGGTATTAATAATGGAACTTCAATTTAAACGTCATCGCCGATTGCGTTCAAGTGCGAATATGCGTGCGCTTGTAAGAGAGAATCATTTAAAAGCCGAAGATTTTATTTATCCGTTATTTATTTATGAAGGAGTAAATATTCGTAATGAAGTATCATCCATGCCTGGTGTTTTCCAAGTATCTATGGATCATTTAGAAGCAGAAATGGAAGATATCGTGGCACACGGAATTAAATCAGTTTTATTATTTGGTATTCCGGCAGCGAAGGATGAATGTGGCGGACAGGCTTATCATGACCATGGTATCGTTCAAGTGGCTACTCGTTTTATCAAGGAAAAATACCCTGAAATAATCGTTGTGGCTGATACGTGTTTATGTGAATACACAAGCCACGGCCATTGCGGCATGGTAAGCGGTGAAAAAATTCTGAATGATGAGTCGTTGAATTTACTTGTCAAAACGGCTGTAACCCAAGCTAAAGCAGGTGCTGATATTATAGCTCCTTCCAATATGATGGATGGTTTTGTAGCTGCAATTCGGGCTGGATTGGATGAAGCAGGATTTACAGAAATCCCGATTATGTCATATGCCGTAAAATACGCTTCCGCATTTTACGGGCCTTTCCGCGAAGCTGCAGAAGGTGCACCGCAATTTGGCGACCGAAAGACCTATCAAATGGATCCAGCCAATCGTATAGAAGCATTTAGAGAAGCAGAATCAGATGTGGAAGAAGGCGCAGATTTCTTGATTGTTAAGCCTGGTATGCCGTATCTTGACATTGTTCGGGATATTAAAAATAATTTCAATCTACCGGTTGTTGTTTATAACGTCAGCGGTGAGTATTCCATGATTAAAGCAGCAGCACAAAATGGCTGGGTGGATGAGAAGCAAACTGTGCTTGAAATGTTAATGGGGATGAAACGCGCCGGTGCTGATCTCATCATTACCTATCATGCAAAAGATGCTATTCGCTGGTTGAAAGAAAACCAATAATTCTACAGAAAGAGGGAAAAGAATGCGTTCATATACTAAATCGATCGAAGCATTTAAAGAAGCCCAGAAGCTAATGCCTGGTGGTGTTAACAGCCCGGTCCGCGCTTTTAAATCCGTAAAAATGAGCCCGATTTTTATGGAACGCGGAAAAGGCTCCAAAATCTATGATATTGATGGAAATGAATATATTGATTATGTGTTGTCATGGGGTCCTCTTATTTTAGGTCACTCCAATGACCATGTGGTGGAAGCACTTAAACGTACCGCCGAAATGGGCACCAGCTTCGGTGCACCGACAATATGGGAAAACAAATTGGCGAAACTTGTCCAAGAGCGTGTCCCATCCATTGAAATTGTAAGAATGGTCAATTCTGGAACGGAAGCAACTATGAGTGTGCTAAGGCTTGCCAGAGGTTATACAGGACGCAATAAAATATTAAAATTTGAAGGCTGTTACCATGGCCACGGGGATTCATTATTGATTAAAGCTGGTTCCGGTGTAGCCACACTTGGTTTGCCAGACAGCCCAGGGGTACCGGAAGGGACGGCAAAAAATACCATAACAGTTCAATACAACGATCTTGAAGGGGTAAAATACGCTTTTGAACAATATGGGAATGATATCGCATGTATCATTGTTGAACCAGTTGCCGGCAATATGGGCCTAGTACCGCCGCTTCCAGGTTTCTTGGAGGGACTAAGAGAAATAACCACTCAATATGGGGCATTATTAGTTTTTGATGAAGTAATGACCGGTTTTAGGGTCGGCTACAATTGTGCTCAAGGTTACTTCAACATTACACCAGATCTGACTTGCTTAGGAAAAGTCATTGGGGGTGGTCTGCCAGTCGGTGCTTATGGCGGCAGAGCCGATATTATGGAACGTATTGCTCCTAGCGGTCCAATTTATCAAGCGGGCACATTGTCCGGAAACCCGCTGGCAATGACAGCAGGCTATGAAACGTTAAGCCAATTAACACCGGAACATTACAAGGAATTTATCCGTAAAGGTGACATGCTTGAAAAGGGATTTAAAGCTGCAGCAGAGAAATATGATATTCCAATCAGCTTTAATCGTGCAGGTTCGATGATTGGATTCTTCTTTACAAATGATGCTGTCATTAATTATGAAAAAGCTAAGACATCGAATTTAGACTTTTTTGCGGCATACTATCGCGAAATGGCAGAACAGGGTGTGTTCCTGCCGCCATCTCAATTTGAGGGATTATTCCTATCGACGGAACACACGGATGAGGACATTCAAAAAACAATTCAAGCTGCGGAAATTGCCTTTTCTAAACTTAAATAGAAAGCTAAAAAACATTCATGGGTTCCATGGATGTTTTTTTTTGTTCAAACCAAAAATGATCTTATTTTCGCCACATTTCCATGCTATAATAGTGCAGGTAATTTCTGAAGAAGATGGAGAATGGGAATATGGAGGATGATTTATGAAATATAAGAAACTGGGGATTTTCTTATTGGCTGCAGCTGTTATTTGCAGTATGACTGGATGCGAACTTCCTTTTTTTCAAAATGCGAAAAACACGAGTGTGCTACCAGTAAAGGCAGAGAAAGAAACCATGAAAGTGGAAAAGCCGATTAATCAAAATCTCGGGTTTATTCCTAATCGGTCGGAACCGTTGCAGGTGAATATCAGGAATTATTTGCGCTTATTTAACAATATAAGCGGAAGTATTTCTGTTGTACAAAACAGACAAATCCTATTTCGGGAAGGTTTTGGACTTGCCAATATCGAATCACATATTGAAAATAATCCGAATACATCATTTCCTGTCGGATCG
Organism: Neobacillus endophyticus; assembly: GCF_013248975.1. GTDB lineage: Bacteria > Bacillota > Bacilli > Bacillales > Cytobacillaceae > Neobacillus > Neobacillus endophyticus. The sequence continues at coordinate 136,011 of NZ_JABRWH010000001.1, read as the reverse complement.
ATTTCGAAAATATTTACAGCAACCAGTATAATGATTCTTCAGGAACAGCATAAATTAAGCATCCAAGACCCTGTTTCAAAGTACATCCCAAACTTCCCGAATGCTAAACGAATAAAGCTTTATAATTTAATGTCACATACATCCGGAATTCAAGGTCTGAATTGGCATACCGGTGATACCACTCCATTGAAATTAGTGAAAGAAATTGCAAAATATCCTGTTAAATTTCAGCCTGGAACAAAGTGGGATTACCGTGACACTAATTATATACTATTAGGCTATATTGTTGAAAAAGTCAGTGGCGAACCCCTTCATTCTTTTATTCAAAAAAATATTTTCGACAAGGTCCAAATGACTAAAACGGGTTTTATGACCCATCAGCATCCTGCACCATATAGCGTTACTGGATATGTGATTAAAAATAACCAATTCAAGAAATCGCAAATATTTAATGCATATGCCTTATATGCCTGCGGTGACATTTATTCCACTCCATATGATTTATCTTTGTTTGATCAGGCGTTAATGAATGGAGAACTTGTTTCGTTAAGCAGCCTGAAACAAATGCTTACACCTGGCTCAAAATCAAAATACGGGCTAGGCTTATACTATAATGGTATTCGAGCATGGAGCAATGGGGTATTGCCAGGCTACTATACAACACATTCCTATTTTAATGATAAAACATCGATCGTACTATTTTTAAATAAAAAAGATCCTATGACACAGCTTGATCAAATGGTGTTAAGAATTCATGAAATCGTCAATCTTTATCAAGAGCAACCGACTCAAACACTGGAAAAAACCACTCATCAGCCAATGAGTGGTTTTTCCTATTTTCTTAGCCGTTTGAAATACCAATCTGGCTGAGGAAAACTCCCCTTCTGTCTTCGTGACTAGAATTTCACCAATCGGAGAGTTTTCTTTAAACAACTGTTTCATTTTTATCATAAATAAAAAAAACTGCTCATAGAGTGTAAGTGACACAGTGATTTTACGTAAAGGAAATGAAAGGAGGAGTCGCTTTGTCCCAAGAGAATCAATCGTGTCTGCGATTTTCCTTGGAGGAGACGTTGTGGTTTAGAAAAGGACAGGAAGTCGAAGAGCTTATTTCCATTTCTCTAGACCCGGACATCACCATCCAGGAAAGTGATCAGTACGTAACCATACGCGGTTCGTTGGAGCTCACTGGCGAATATAAAAGTTACGAAATCAGTAATGAACAAGTAGAAGAAAGCAAACAATCGCAAAAGTTCATCGAAAGAGTGGCGGAGATTGAAGAAGGCAACAGTGAATTTTCTCATCGATTTCCAGTCGATATTACGATTCCCAATAATCGGATTAAAAGTATTTATGATATTGATGTCCTCGTGGAATCGTTCGATTATTCTTTTCCAGAGCGCAGCTGCCTGAAACTTTCCGCGGAGCTGACAATCAGTGGCCTTTATGCTTCTGAGCCGCAGGAGGAGGAAGAAAAAGAGGAAGAATTAGAGCTTCTTCACCGTCAATCGATTGCAAACGATGCGGAGGAGTTAGAAGCAGAAGAGACGATAGTACAGAGCAGCTATCAAGATCAATTTTTATTTAACGCAGAGGCTAGGAAGCACCAGGAAGAACAGCCGCCTACCTTCCCGAAATATCCTAATTTTCATTACCAGCCACAGGAGCAGTATGAACCAGAACCGTTCATGCCGCCATGGGAATATCAGGATGCCAGAAGCGAGGGGAAAACGGTTGAAGTTGAAGCGGAAGAAGAAATCGTGGTTGAAGATCTTCCAGATGAACCGATCTATTTAGAAAAGGATGCGACGGTAACGGAGGAAAGCTCATCCTCTTCGGTAGAAGGACCAAAGCAAAAGATAAAGAAATTGTTTACTAAGAAGAAAAGCATGACGCTGACAGAATTTTTTGCCCGTAAGGACGAAAACCAGGCACAAACAAGATTAAAAATGTGCATTGTTCAAAAAGGCGATACAGTAGAAAGAATTGCCGAACGTTATGATGTGACGGCACAGCATCTCCTTCGTGTCAACAATCTTGAAATCAATCAAGATGTTTTTGAAGGCCAGGTATTATATATTCCAGCAGCATTTGCAAAAAAGTAGCGGCTTTCAAAAGGTGAGCGGGTTGTATTTAACCTGCTCCGCTTCTTTTAAAAAGCCTCTTTTCTCTGAAAGAGAGTTGAAATGAAATGAGCGACAAAAATCAAGTAGCAGCCGTTGTCCCCATTCTAAAAGAATATCAAATAGAGCCTAATTTTGTTGAAGATTATGGCAGTATACTAAAGATCTATTCCAACAAGGGCACATTTGCCCTTAAAAAAATTCCTCCCGTTGTCGGAACTGATTTTATCCGGCATGTACATCTTTTATATCAAAAAGGCTATAACCGGATTGTCCCCATCTATCCTGCTCTTGATGGCAGGTATGCCGTGTTGTATGAGAATCAACTTTATTATTTAATGCCTTGGCTGGTAAACGATCACAAAGAAGACCGGGAGCACAAAAACCCCCAGCTGTTTCGCGAGTTAGCGAGACTTCACACTCTATCCGCAAAGGAAATCAAGGTAAGTAATGAAGAACGTCAGGAACATTATGAAAAGACCATCCAGCAATATGAAAAACATCAAGAATTTTTAGATGGATTTATTGAAGAATGCGAGAAAAAGACTTACATGTCCCCATTCGAATTATTATATTGTTTATACTATACAGAAATCAGGCAAGCATTAACATTTTCCAAGACAAAATTTGAAGAATGGTATGAAAATACCAAAGACAGTGAAAAGGCTAGAATGGTTATTAACCACGGGAAATTGTCTTCCGAACATTTTCTTTATGATGATAGAGGTTACGGTTATTTTATTAACTTTGAAAGTGCCCGATACGGATCGCCTATTCATGATCTCCTTCCATATTTGTCGCGTACATTAAATACAAATCCTAAGCGGAATGATGAGACAATTGAATGGATTCAACATTATTTTAAATATTTTCCCTTTAAACCAGATGAGAAATTATTATTTTACAGTTATTTGTCCTATCCAATCCCTATGATTCAAGGGGTGGAAAAGTATTATCGCAAAAAACGTCCCAGAAATGAGTTAAAGCTTGTCAGACAGCTTCAGAAGCGGTATTGGCATTTGAAAAATACCGAATATGTTGTCATGAGGATGACAGAAATTGATAGCCAGCAGCAAGCAAAAGAAGGAGCCCAGCAGCAGAGTAGTTGACTGCAAACTGGGCTCTTTAAATTATTTCTAAATAAATGGATAAGGCGATCAGCAACAAAATGATAAATAAAAAAATGTCAAAAACGCTCGGCAATAAGATCGTGCGAATTCCTTGAAATATAATTAATGGGACGATAAATTGACCGCAAAATTGTCGGAAACTCCTAAACCAAGGTTGGTATTTGAAACGCTTGAAACTTCCCTTCATCGAAACCGCCCCCTTAATATAATCAGATATTTATTTTATATATATATTCCATTAGCCCTGAAAGTTCCCACTATAATGCATATTGTATAAACAATAAAAAATTTGGTTATCCTGATTGACGTCAATCCCCTTTTTTGGGTAGTATAAAAATATAATTAAAAATGGCAGCAAAGATTGGGAAGAGTATGATGCAAGCCTGCTTTAAGAGAGGGAAATCAGTAGCTGGAAGATTTCCTAAGCAGAACATCAGAAGGTCGCCCATGAGCTTCTTCTATGAACGGACACAGTTCTTATTAGTAGAAGACGGATAAAATCCGTTATTTGATGAAGTGCCAATCAACTGTTTGATTGGAAAAAAGGTGGTACCGCGAAGCAACTCCATTTCGTCCTTTTATTGACGAATGGGGTTTTTTGTTTTTTCTGAAGCAATAAGGAGGAGTTTTTTATGGAAACAAAGGAAATTACCATGCCAACCAAATATGACCCACAAACGATTGAGAAGGGCCGTTATGACTGGTGGTTACAAGGAAAGTTTTTTGAAGCAGAGGCAGATGAAGCTAAACAGCCGTACACAATTGTCATTCCACCGCCGAATGTTACTGGTAAGCTGCATTTAGGGCATGCTTGGGATACGACACTTCAAGATATTATTACCAGGATGAAGCGGATGCAGGGCTATGATGTTTTATGGCTGCCAGGAATGGATCATGCTGGGATAGCAACACAGGCAAAAGTGGAAGCAAAATTACGCAGTGAAGGAAAAAGCCGTTATGATTTGGGCCGCGAGAAGTTTGTTGAAGAAACTTGGAAATGGAAGGAAGAGTATGCTTCTCATATCCGCCAGCAGTGGTCAAAACTAGGCCTCGGTCTTGACTACTCCCGCGAGCGGTTCACGCTTGATGAAGGATTATCCAAGGCCGTTCGTGAGGTATTTGTTACTCTTTATAAAAAAGGCTTGATCTACCGTGGTGAATATATCATTAACTGGGATCCTTCCACTAAAACTGCATTATCTGATATCGAAGTTATTTATAAAGACGTTCAAGGTGCTTTTTATCATTTAAGATATCCGTTAGCAGATGGTTCTGGTCATATTGAAGTTGCCACAACCCGTCCGGAAACAATGCTCGGCGATACAGCAGTTGCTGTACATCCAGAAGATGAACGCTACAAACATTTAATTGGCAAGAAAGTGATTTTGCCAATCGTCGGCAGAGAAATTCCAATTGTTGGCGATGATTATGTGGATATGGAATTTGGTTCTGGGGCAGTTAAAATTACGCCGGCTCATGACCCGAATGATTTTGAATTAGGCAACCGCCATAATCTTGAGCGTATTCTAGTTATGAATGAAGACGGAACGATGAATGAAAAAGCAGGCAAATATCAAGGACTGGATCGATTTGAATGCCGTAAGCAAATTGTTAAAGATCTTCAAGAACAAGGCGTACTGTTTAAAATTGAAGACCACCTTCACTCTGTTGGTCATTCAGAACGCAGCGGGGCAGTTGTGGAGCCCTATTTATCAACCCAATGGTTCGTGAAAATGCAGCCATTAGCCGATGAAGCGATTGCCCTGCAATCTAAAGAAAATAAAGTCAACTTCGTTCCTGACCGATTTGAAAAGACATACCTGCACTGGATGGAAAACATCCGCGATTGGTGTATTTCCAGACAGCTATGGTGGGGTCACAGAATACCTGCGTGGTATCACAAAAAAACCGGGGAAGTATTTGTTGCTCACGAACCGCCGGTAGATATCGAAAATTGGGAACAGGATAAAGATGTATTAGATACTTGGTTCAGTTCTGCTTTGTGGCCGTTTTCTACAATGGGCTGGCCAGACTTGGATGCGGTGGATTTCAAGCGCTTCTTCCCAACAGATGTTTTAGTGACCGGTTATGATATTATCTTCTTCTGGGTTTCACGGATGATTTTCCAATCCATTGAATTTACTGGTGAGCGTCCATTTAAAGATGTATTAATTCATGGTCTTGTTCGTGATGAACAGGGACGCAAAATGAGTAAGTCGTTAGGCAACGGTGTCGATCCAATGGATGTAATTGATCAATATGGTGCTGACTCTTTAAGATACTTCTTGTCAACGGGTACATCTCCAGGACAGGATTTACGTTACAGCACGGAAAAGGTAGAAGCAACCTGGAATTTTGCAAATAAGATTTGGAATGCCTCCCGATTTGCTTTAATGAATATGAATGGGCTGGCATATGATGAAATTGATTTTAACGGTGAAAAATCTGTTGCCGACAAGTGGATTTTAACACGCTTGAATGAAACAATTGACCATGTGACCAAACTTTCGGAACGCTATGAATTTGGAGAAGTCGGTCGAGCCCTTTATAACTTTATCTGGGATGACTTCTGTGATTGGTACATTGAAATGGCGAAGCTGCCACTATACGGTGATGATGAAGCTGCAAAGAAAACGACGCGTTCTATTCTTGCATATGTTCTAGATCAAACGATGAGATTACTTCATCCATTTATGCCATTCATTACCGAGGAAATTTGGCAAAATCTCCCTCACTCAGGTGAATCAGTGACAACGGCAAGCTGGCCTGTTGTAAAACCGGAGCTTACAGATGAAGAAGCGGCACAGGAAATGAAACTCTTGATGGAAATCATTCGTTCGGTAAGGAATATTCGAGCAGAAGTTAATACACCTTTAAGCAAAAAAATCAAAATGCTCGTTAAAGCAAAGGATGAAAATACGCTTAAAGCAATCGAGAAAAACCGAGGCTATATCGAACGCTTCTGTAACCCAGAATCATTACAAATGGGAATCCAAGTCGAGGCACCTGAAAAAGCTATGACCGCTGTCGTTACAGGAGTAGAAATCATTTTACCTCTTGAAGGCTTGATCAATATTGAGGAAGAAATTGCCCGTCTTCAAAAGGAATACGAACGTTTAAATAAAGAAGTAGAAAGAGTTCAGAAAAAATTAGGCAATGAAGGATTTATCAAAAAAGCACCTGAAAATGTAATTGCAGAAGAACGAGCAAAAGAAAATGATTATCTTGAGAAAAGATCTGTTGTTGAGTCTCGTTTAAAAGAACTGAAAGGTATATAATAAGGGAAGGCGAATCCAAGCGGATTCGCCTCCTCCTATTACAGAAAAAATGGGGTGTCATAACATGTTTACTACCTATCAAGAAGCACTCAACTGGATTCATGGAAGGCTTAGACTTGGGATCAAACCAGGTTTAATTCGAATGGAATGGATGATGGACAAGCTGGATCATCCGGAAACAAAAATAAAAGCTGTTCATATCGGCGGTACAAATGGAAAAGGTTCTACTGTTACATTTCTTCGCTCGATTCTTCAAGCGTCAGGCTATACAGTTGGAACGTTTACATCACCATATATTGAACACTTTAATGAAAGAATCAGTATAAATGGAAAGCCAATCAGTGACCATGAAATTCTCGAGCTGGCGAACGTGATTGCCCCTCTGGCAAAAGAGTTGGAGGAAACAGAGCTTGGTGGTCCCACCGAGTTTGAAGTTATAACGGCGATGGCATTTTATTATTTTGCCAATAGGTCAAATGCCGATATCGTTCTTTTCGAGGTTGGATTAGGCGGGCGTTTTGATTCAACGAATATTTTGAAACCATTGTCCTCCATTATTACGAATATTGGTCTTGACCATACGAATATTCTGGGCAGTACTCATGAGGAGATTGCATTTGAAAAGGCAGGAATTATAAAGCAGCAAATGCCTATTTTTACGGCAGTTAGCCACTTAGGTGCTTTAAAGGTAATAGAAGAATATGCAGAGAAAATGCAGGCACCTGTTTACCGTCTGGGCCATGAGTTTTTGATTACCGAACATGAATCGCTCGAAAAGGGTGAGATTTTTACTCTTAAAACGGAGGAAGGGATACTAGAAAAACTTAAAATTAGTATGATGGGCCGCCATCAAATTGAAAATGCTTCATTAGCAGTCAGCGTCTCCCAATATTTAAATCAAAAAGGACTATTTAATATTACGGAGAGAGCAATCCGAAAAGGCTTGCTACAAGCATATTGGCCGGGCAGATTTGAAATATTATCAGAAAGCCCTTTAGTGATCGTAGATGGCGCTCATAATGATGAAGGAATATCCGTATTGGTTCAAGAATTGGCTAAACGTTATGCCAATCGAACTATTCATATTGTTTTTGCGGCATTAAGGGATAAAAAGTTTGATAAAATGATCGCAAAACTTGATCAAATTGCCACTCAAATTACTTTTGTCAGTTTTGATTATCCTAGAGCCGCCACAGCTGTGGAATTGCTGGAAATGAGCAATTCGTCAAATAAACTAGCAGTGGATGATTGGAAAACCTATCTATTAGAAGAAATTCCAAATATAAATGATGATAGTATGATGGTCGTTACAGGTTCTCTCTATTTTATTTCCGAAGTCAAACCATATTTAAAGTTTTGTTTGAAAAATTTGACGATTTCTTTGTGACAAATCTGTAACTATTTGCTAGAATAAATATTATCTTGACTTAAAGATTTTATCGACAGGGGGGATAAGATGCAGGTCAAACCACAAATCAAAAGAATGATTTTTCTTATTTGGATTTTGTTGGTTCCAACAGGCATGTGGTATACCTATCGCGCTTATCCTCCTCATATATCAGGACATTGGCTGGAGGCAGCGGCATTTTTACTATTAACCTGTCTCGTTGCTTCCATGCCAATTGTCATCAATGAAATGTTTATTTTTTTAATCCAATGGGTCACACTTGTAGTCTTTTTAAAATTTGGGCTATTTATGGAGATGCTTTTTGCTCAAATCGCATTTTTAGTTTTATCAAGCAAGTTAAGAATATTGCGGAAAGATCAATTATTTCGGCTGCCTATCAATTCGAATATGTTTTTTCTTGTGTCTTTTATCAGCGGAGTGATCTATTATTTACTAGGTGGACATACTGGTCCTGATATCGCTGCCGATACTAGTTCACTACGGCTTACGATCCTGTATGCTGTTCTTTATTATGCCGTAAATCAGGTCATTTTTTCATTTATTTTATATTTTATTTACAATATAAAAGAATCCTATTTTGGCAAAGACTTCTATGTGGAAACGCTTACGACGATTATTACATTTCCGATTGGTATAGTTTTATATATTCTCTATTATCAATTTGGTTTATTGGCCATCGTGTTTGTCGGGATTCCTTTTGTTAGTTTATCGATTATTTTTAATCTTTATTATTCCAGCCAAAAGATCAATGAATATTTGCAAAAAGCAGCGGAAATTGGACATCAGATGGCTGAACGTCTTAAAGTAGATGACGTTATCGACCTGTTCTTACAAAAGTTCAGTGAAATGCTTCCTGTAGATTATGCCTATATTTTTGAAGCAACGGGAGAGGAGCTGATCCTGTCGCGCGGTATGGAGGCAGGAAAAGTTATGGATACATACTTGCCTGCAATGAAAAAGAATGAAGACATTTTCGGAATGGTATGGGCCAAGGAGAAATCATATCTTTTCAAATCTAGTAATGAGTGGAAAACGTATACGAAAGGATACATGCCCTATAATGCGGAAAGTATACTAAGCGTCCCCATTATCCGTAATAAAAAGGTGATTGGTGTGTTATTACTCGCCTCCAAGCGTAAAAGGGCCTATGAAAAGTATCAGCTGATGATTGCTGATATCCTATGTTCATATTTTGCTGTGGCAATGGAGAACGCCAAACATTATGAATTGGCGAAAATGCAAAGCGAACGCTGTGCATTAACAAAATTATATAACTATCGTTATTTTGAAAATGTGTTAACATATGAGTTTGATAAGCTTTTTAATTTTGAGAGGAATATGCTGTCAATAATCATTCTCGATATTGATCATTTTAAATCAGTGAATGATAACTATGGCCACCAAAGCGGAAATGAAGTTTTGTGTGAATTAGCAAGCAGACTTAGTAAATTGCTTGGAGAAACTGGAACCATTGCTCGTTATGGTGGAGAAGAATTTGTGGTTCTCCTTCCGGATACACCAAAGAACGATGCAATAAACATAGCGGAACGAATCAGGCAATCAATTGCCAACTGGCCGTTTACGATTACTCAATCGTTAGAACATGATCATAAACAGCAGCAAATTAAAATCACTGCCTCCATAGGTGTAGCAAGCGCTCCTGAAGATGCAGAGGATTATCTTTCGCTGATCCGTCATGCTGACAGGGCATTATATGTCGGTGCAAAGCGTGCTGGGAGGAATCGAGTAGCGGAGTATTCATCGTGTTAAGGTTAAAACAAAAAGCCGAATCGTGTGATTCGGCTTTTTGTTTTACTCTGAAAAAGCTATGCATCAAGGAGGATCTTTCATACCCCTATATTTAATTATAATTAACGGTGACTCCAGTATTATTATCAAATACCCAGCTTGATACTGGGGAAGTTTGTTGGCAACCAGAAGTTAATTGAAAATAATCTCCGAAGTCTGTAAAAGGTGTTAGAACCCCATTCTGCACATAATATGGATTTCCGGTTACACAAATAGAGGTTTTTTGAGTCTGTTTCACAGGTTTTTGGCCGTAGAAAATGGCATCCCCATTTACTGTAATATTGGATTGGCCGTTCATCGAAATATCACTCATGTTAGAAATGTTATTAAATATAGCATCATTATTTATAGTAAGTGTTCGGCCGCCAAGTAACGTGATGGAATTAAACCAGGCAGTATTATATAAAGTTACATCTTTTGGCTGATCATTATAGGTAATATCTCCATAATAATATTTATTTCCAGTATTGGATGCTTCATTATAAAGATAGGATCGTTTTGAAAAATTACTTTGATTTGGTGCACTTTCACCAGACCTAGGATATGAAATCGATTGTTTAGAGATGGTAAATGTGCCTGTAAGTGTAGCCTTTTCATTTGTATCAGTAGTTCCGGTACTATAGAAAACAACTTTAAAGCTATTTGGATTCGTACTGCACGAAGAAGTCAGGTTATTGTCTAATGTAATTTGGTACCTATTATTTCCATCAACATTTTTATTCGTGTAATACCCACGTGTGTTATTTTGATCTTTTATAATAGATGTAAATGTTGAACAAAAATTGGAGGGATTACTATTTTTTGCCTCTTGAAGCACGCTGTTATTTACTTGGAGGAAATAGGTTACCCCCATCTCTGCCAAATCAGTGGCTTTGTTCCGGTTGTCCGTTTTATTAAACTGCTTACTAGCAGTCAAAGTCCCACCTATTAAACCAAGAGAAAGGATCATGGAAACAGACATAATAATCAGTACCAGAATTAAGGTGTACCCTTTTTCATTTCTAATCATAATTTCATCCCTTAATACTTTTTAATGATCGTATCAAATTTATATATCCCATTTCCTAGTTCTATATGAACAGAAATGGATTTGGATGTAGCGGTATTAATAGTTTTCATGTTAGGAGAGGAGGGAATCGTTGATCCATAACCATCATCAATTGTGAGCTTTGAAATATCAGTGCTGCCTAATGGTTGGCTTGGTGACGAATTTCCTATTAAATAAACTTTCTTATTAGAATCAAATGATAGTACATAAATACTTTTAGTTAACTGAAAGTTCTTTATAGTAGTAAGGGCGATATTAGCTTCTTCTTCCAAATTGGTATTGGATGAAATTTGCTGTGAGTTTTTATTGATTCCTATTAAAACGCTGTACAAAATAGAAGAAATAATAAATAGGATGAAGATGGTTACTAACAATTCTATTATGGTGAGTCCACTCTCATTCTTCATGGCTCCCTTTCACCCTCTAATATAAGTATAAGTGACTGACTGATTGTTTATATTCTTTGGATCCTGAACAACAATTTTTACCTGAATTAATTTTGTTGTTGAATTTGGTATGAGACTATTGCTCAATTCCACCCAATAATTATAAGAAGTTTGAGGATTGAAATATTTACTTAAATAGGCCGCATCTAGTTTGGTAGTTTGGATCGTGCCTAGAGCATCAATTTTATTATCATTTAGCAAAATATTTTTCGTCATATTTGTATTTATTAGGTTTTTTATTTTTTGTGCCGTTTGAATGGTATCAAGTTTAACATTGTTATGTTTGTTGAAGATGGCAGACTGAGTAAAAAAACCCATAAATGAAGTTAATATAACGGTAAGCAGGACAATTGATATGAGGATTTCGATTAATGTCAGTCCTTTTTGGTTATGGAAATATTTCTTCATAATTTTCCGCCTTCATTTGAAATTACTTATTAGTATTATACAATATTCAGTTAGTAAATTTCGTCAGTATTTTGATGGAAAATACGAAATTTTGAATAATTGAAAAAATATCGAAATGATTTTATGTAGGGGTAGGCAGTAGATTATGGATTAATATCTCATAAACAAAAAATTTGTACTATATACTGGAAAATCATTTTCATTATGTTTTATTTACCGAAAAAAAATCATCAACCTATGACAAACTATCTAGTTATATTTTGCGGTTTTGTTATAATAATACAAAAGACATAAAAATTTGACAGTTTTTTGATAAATAGAAAGAACTAGAAAGGGGAGAAAGGGATGAAGAAAATTGTATCAATTTTTTCTATGATACTGCTTTTATTTTCCTTCATAATTCCGAAATATAATGAGCAAGCAAAAGCAGATACCGCCAGTACACCTAAAATAAAAGTTTTAGAGATTGTGGATACCGGTTCTTCGAAACTGGCGAGTGTATTAGTCAGCAATATTTATTCGATTACAACTATAACCATGAAACAATTTGTTGCTTCGAGAGATGAACTTGATGGTGAATATGACGCTATTGCCATTCCAGATGGAGGAACATATTCTACCAAAACGGTAGCAGCCTATATCAGTGAACTGAAGCAGCAATATCCTAGTAAAACAGACTATGATATCCGCGCTTTGGCACATAATACAACGAATCTATTAAATGATATTACAAATTTAAGATCTCAGGAAATTATTAACGATTTTATTAATAAAGGTCAACCAGTATTACTTGGTGAGAATAGTATAAATAACAATGGGAATTTGGCGAATTTCACCAAATACTTTAATAAACCTAATGTACTTCACTATAAAGGCAATCAACAGCAGGCAGCAAGTTTACTTTCTAATTTCTTTAGCAATTCCAGTAATCTTGTCAGGCCTAGATTTGCCCTTACTTCAGGCCCATCCGAATTAAGCCAAAAATATAAACCTGGAGATAACCTCCAGTTCAACTTTAATCTTCTGAAGCCATCAAATATTCAGGCAAAGGATCTAAGGGTAAGGTTGTACATAGACTCTGATTTTAATGATAAATATGATCCGTCAGAAATTGTACTTGAACAGCCGATTACAAATACAAGCACGACTATCAGCTATACACTGCCTAGAGGATACAGCGGGATCCGCAATTGGAAGCTTGAAGTCATTGATATGGGGACTAATCTTAAAGATTACCTAAAGGGAACTATTTACTTTGTTGATAAAAGAGTGGATATAAATGTACTTCAAGTAAAAAGAAATGCCAATGATGACTCCAGCCTATTGAGCTCATATAACATGAATCAATCCTACTTAAATCCATCATCAGGCGAATATAAGATTAATATTGATGTAACAAGCATTGATCAGTTTAATAAAAGTGCTGGCGCTACAGCTCCTTATTCTCATGAAACGGTGAATGGCAAGTATGATATGCTGATTTTTGGATTTTCAGATGTTTACAATGAGACAGCTGTACTCAATCCGAATTCAGCAAATTCCATTGAAAACTTTATTAAAACAAATCAAAGCGTCATGTTTACACACGATACGATCTTTAAGAGCAGTTCAACTGATAATAATCTGTGGGTAAGCACTTTTATGAATGATACAGGGCAAATTTCACCGCAAACGAACTTAGGGTACCAGGCACCTAATACGTCTACACAAACAAATAAAGTAAACGATGGGATGATGACAAAATATCCGTTTGTTTTGGGCAAAAATATCCAAATTGCAACCACCCATAATCAGTATTATACGTTAAATTTGGAAGATCCCACTATTACGCCTTGGTATAACATTATTGGAAGCAATAGAGATCCCAACGATAGCTGGAACCATTATTATACGTATTCAAAGGGGAATGTCACCTATTCAGGTACGGGCCATACATCTTCGAGATTCCCAGATGATGAACAAAAATTATTTGTGAATACCATGTACCGAGCTTTCCTTGGGTCGAATCATGCACCTGTTCTTACGGTAATGACACCTAGTGATGGTGATGTTATTCCAGCAAATCAAAAAATTGAGTTGGCTTATAATATCCAGGACTTTGATTTAAAAGATAAGAGTGTTTCGACTCAAGTGTATTTAAATGATAATTTAGTTTATTCAGCAGATAACTTAGCAAATGGTTCCACCGTAGTTCAATCTATTGACCATGGAATGCCAAATGGCGGAACCGCTGTGTTAAAAATTGACGCAATGGATAAGAGCGGGGCAAAGTCTGAGAAAGTGCTGAATCTTACTATACAAAAAGTCACAGCGCCGCTACAAGTCAGCAGGACAGCATCAACAAGTGATATTGTTCCTGTTAATAAGGAAATTAACTTGAATTATTCAATTAATCCGCAAGATCTAACTGGTACAGTCACACAGAAACTTGGAAATACGGTTACCATTTCAGGTATAAAGTATTCGGAGAGCTTCCCAGCGAATATGGATGTTGTTGTACCTGCTGGATTTAGCAAAACAGGCGATCTATCTACCGGTTATACAATTCAAGGGAATCTTCCATCTATTACTTATACGAAATCAGATGATAAATACGTTGCTTCACCAGTAACATTTAATGTCACTGTGATTCCAAGAGAAAAGAATCAATTTACACTGAATAATGCAAGTATTAGTTATCAGGATATAGATAATAGTTCAAAAACAGCTCAATTTAATGCAATTACGGCAAGATCAGATTATGCAATTACTAATATTCAATTGCCTGATAGTGTGGTCTTAAATAAAGGTGTACCGAAAAACTTTGCTTTAGATTTAAAAATATCACCAGAAAATGCAGGGATTAAAGAGATTAAATGGTCAGAGACGACCAATAATACCATTTTGTCGATTGATCCAGATACAGGGGTAGTGACAGCAAATTCGACCGGTGCTGGATACGTTAAGGTAAAAGTAACGGATGTATTTGGCAATGTCAAAGAGGCATCTACCTATGTCACCGTCAGGGTTCCAGTTCAATCTATTAATGTATCAGACCTTACGATGAATGTGGGCGAAACAAAAACACTGCCAATAACAGTAACACCAGATGATGCTAAATATGGAATTACCATTTCAGTAGAAGATCCAAGTCTAGCCACGATCGATAAGGATCAATTTACGATTACGGGACTAAAGTCAGGTACCACCAACTTAATAGTGAGTGGAATAAATGCTGATGGCAATGTCATCACCCAAAAGGCAAAATTAACGATTAACAATGTCCTTGTCAACAATATTTCGGTTCAGCCAAGTGATATTAAACTGAATAAGTTAGATGAATTCACTAACTTTATAGTTAATGTTCAGCCAGATAATGCCACGGATAAGAATTTAATATGGAAGTCGTTAAATCCTTCCATTGCAGATGTATTAGAAAATGGCAGGATTAGAGGGGAATCTACAGGAACAACCAAGATTATCATCACTTCTGAAGACGGAAATGCTCAAACATCTGTGAATGTAACTGTGGGTTCACCGTTAATAGGGGTCATTACGAATCCTCCCGAAATCAGCATTATAAAAGGCGATAATAGTAAAAATGCAAGTAATTTCATAGTGTACAATCCATCGGATGCCACAAATATTAAAGCTGGTATAACATACCAAACCTCCAATAATTATATTGTGGATGTAGATTCAACCGGCCAAATCTTTGCCAAAAGATTAGGAAGTGCTAATATTTCCATCACTGTCCACGATGACGCCGGTAACGCGTATTCTACCATCTTAAAAGTAAATGTCATTGACCAAAATAATGGGAATCAAGGGAATGACAAGTATTAAAATGCATAATAAGAAGCCATGACATTCGTTATGGCTTCTCATTATTTAAACTATAGACTATGTTAAAGTAGGTTGTGGATGATTCCAGTGGTTGATTGAAGCGAAAATCTGCTGCAAAGTTTAACAGAGCCAAACCATCAAAAGGGGCTTCTAAGATGAACAAGACCAAAATATTCAGATTAATTATTACGATCATCATGATTGCCGGAATTATAGTACTACTGATTTTTCAAGGAGTTTTTAATGGCAAATCAAAAGAAGAAAAAGAAAAAGAACTGATTAATGCCATCCATCAGAATGATACAGCCCGAATCCATAAAATGATTGATCAAAAGTACCCGCTTAATTTTCTGTCAAAAGATGGGTTAACGCCATTAGAGACGGCGCTGAATGATCGTTCACTAGAATCAGCTGTCATTCTTTTAAAAAATGGTGCAGAGACAAATAACAAAATTCATTTGCCTTTATTTGTGCAAATTGTTTCGACATTAGATGATTATAGTCATTCGGTCGGAGATCCGTATTATCCTAGAACGATAAAAGAAACGATAAATTTATTGAAACTTGCTAGTAAAAACAAAGGAAACAATATTAATGCAACAAATGATATGGGGAATACAGCATTGCAAATGACAGCCATAACAGGCAATCCTGATATTATCCGTTATTTACTTCAACTAGGCAGCAACCCAATGATTAAAAATAAAACAGAAGAAACGGCACTATTGATTGCTGCAAAGGCAGGAAATTTAGAAGCAGTAAAGGTATTATACAAATACCATCATTCAAATGTAGATATTGATAATGAAGGAAACAGCTTAATCTATGGCGCTGCAATGAACAATAAACTGGAGGTTATCTCCTATCTTCTAAAACAGGATAAGTCGGGAATTAATGTTCAAAATAATGAAGGGAAAACGGCTTTAATGATATCTGCAGAATATGGGTTCCCGGAAATCGTTAAAGTGCTGCTCCAAAATGGGGCAAGTCCAGCATTAAAAAGCAAGGAAGGAAAAACGGCACTGGATTATGCTATGCATTGGAAACATGAAGAGATCATCAAGTTATTAAAAAGAGGCTGACATTTTGTCAGCCTCTAATTTTGTTTCATCAAATCAGTCAACACCTCAAGTTGATCCACTTTTGGCAAACCTTCTGCATGATTTAAAAATAGTTTTTTGTTATTTTGGATGATAAGTCGAGAAGCTTTTTCATCTGTTTCTGGCTCGAAATGTAAATCCGTATTATTATCGTAGGTCTTTCCTCTGAATGCATTGACTTCTAAATTTCCATGAGCAAAAAGCCCGCCGTCAATATTGATGTAAGATCCAATCGCATACACCACTGCATCTGAATTTGTATATAAAAAAGCTTTGATGGAGTTAACCTGATCCAAGTTGGAACTGTCAGGATTAACAAATTTATTTAATTTTGCGATTTCCAGGGTTCCTTGTGACATTAGAATTAATTCACCATTGTCTAAACCGGAAATGTCAACATTATCAATAGTTGTCTTTCCTAATACATACATCGTAGAATTAAATGCCACTTTGCCCTTTATGGAAACATTTCCTGTCACAAGAATATTTCCTGATACATTCATGGTGTCAGTCCCACTGTTCTCGAAATTGGCGTTCCCATTAATGACAAGCCACTTTGAGTTATCGATCGATAGATTATTTGTATCGATATAAGCATCCCCATTATAAATGTAACTCTTTAGTGAATCAGTGTTTTTTAAGTTATTAAAATCAGTAATAACTTGGACATCTGGAGTTCCGCTTTTTGCCGTCTCGTTTATGGAGTCGATTGCCTGATTTACTAATGCTTCGCTAGACAAATTGGAGACATTAAATCCGGGATCGATTATGCCGCAGTTTTTTAATTTATCAATGAATGTCTTTACAATGTCCACTTCAACAAAGTCAGTATCATCTTTTGCAACTGTCGGTGCAATGGGGTCGAACACACTATTTATTTTTGAGGTATCCAGCGGCAGGAAAGCCTGTTTTATTCCACCGTTATAACAATTACCATTTACGTAATTACAATATGAAACATTATTGTCATCAAGAAAAAGGTAATTTTGCGAATTGCTGAGAACGGAAGGAAAAGTAGTAGCAACTTCTTTTTGTGAATCTCCATAAATATATTTTGCTTGATTGCTGATTTCCAAACCGTTTTTCGCATAGATATTTCCTTCTTTTAAATAAAGCGAACCATTAATGGTTAAAATATCTCGTGAACCGATCGCATATTTAAGAAAGCTTGGCATCGGTGTTATGTAAACCGTTTGTTGAAAAGCTGCGCTTTTTTTTGTTTGGCTTGTAACATTTAGAACCCTGGTAAATTGTTTTAAATCAGGCCGGACATCTGTTATTTGATATCCATATGGGTTATTTAAAAGATTGTTTGTAACGAATTGACTAAAATCATCAATGCTCATACCAGGATTATAGTTATTATTCACTGTTGCTTTAATATATGCCACTGCTTCATTTAGATTCCGAATAGCATCAAGATTATCCTCAATGCTTTCTTTTCTGATCTCCGTCCGACTGGCACCATTAATACTGACTGTTAAGATGGAAAGTCCAAGAACCGTGAAAACGAGAAGTATGAGCATAACTGTTAGGAGTGTATAACCTTTTTCCTCTTTTAGCATGAAAATTCCCCTTTAGAAGCCGAATGAACTTTTTAAAATTAATGGTTTCGTATTTATGAAACTGTTATTCTCTGAATTACGATCTTGAAGAACGAGATTTAATGATATCCGTCCATGCTCGCATTTATGAGTGGAATCCTCCATTGTACAAGAACCAAGAGAGATAAAGGAAGTTTCACTATTTGTGCCATCTTGAGTTTCCGTATTAATGGCGTTGGCTGTGTCTATTTTTTTCTTTGAGATGGAAGTATTTTGAGCATTCAATTTTTCGATATAAAATGTTTGATCTTCCTTATAAATAAGTGTGTGATCTTCAATTTCTGTGGAATCCTCTACTAAAAATCCATCTACATTTTTGGGTTTATACCGGATCATTTCAATTCCTTGCGCTCCTGTTTCCGGATTTTCATATTCCGAAACCACATTTGGCGGACTGTTATACATTTCATTAAGGATGATGGTGGCGACGTAATCTGCATCATCTCTAAGCTGCCCTTCAATACCAATTTTTTGATAGAGTTTGATACCAGTTGTAAAGACGCTATAAATGACACCAGATAGGATAGCCGTAATCACTACTGTAGCAACGACCTCAATCAAAGTAAGGCCGCCTTCATTTGTAAGAAGTTTTCTCATTTTTTTATTAAACCCCTTACTGTTCTTGTTTGATCCTTCCAATTGACTTGCACTTCTACACCGATTAAGTAGTTGCTTAAATCCGGATTTGTTCCATTGCTATAATTTTCTACGTTTCTGGACAAAGTAACATTCGTAGAATAATCAACATTATTTATCTTGGTTGAAAAGAATCCTTTACATACTGGTGAATCAAAAACAGAATCATTACAGTTATCTACGGTTAATTGGATTTCATTTGAATTGGAGTTTGCAGGGAAGTATTGATCTTTAATAGTCTGATAGTCCTGCTGTTCCATATAATATAAAACATTCCGTGCCACGTTGATTCCAACAGTCTGATCTTGGTTTCTATTTGTGTAGGAATACGCTTGTGTAAAGTAGGAAAGAAAAGTAGTTGAAATAATTCCTAGGATGGTTATGGAAATTAATACCTCAATGAGGGATAAACCTTTGTTATTTTTGAATAACAGTGACATTTGGGTGGCCGCACCTCCAGTAATAGAGCAAATCAAATTTTTATAGTCAAAACGATTAAATTTTGATGTTAATCAAAAGAAAATATTGTAATATTCCCATTGTTATCTTTCAAAATACCTAAGTTTATTATACAATAATTTTAGTCGAAAAATGTTATTTTAAATAGAGAAACATAGTTAATTGTTTCTTTTTGTCAAATAATCTCATTTAAAAAATAAATTCAATTGGAAAGGGGTGTAGAAATGGAGAACTTTCTTTGGGCATTCGGGTCACTTGTGATCTTAATCCCAATTGTATATTTTTTGCCTCTTGGCATATCCACGCGAGGAAAATGGTTGATCATGTTCCTTTCTTTTTTACTCGGTATTTTAGGACTTTCTGCCCAATCCTTCCTTCCATTATGGGAACTCGCCATTTTGATTTTGATACTTGTTGGACTCGTTTCGTTTATTCTTGATCGAAGAATGGGCGGTATTCTATCCTCTTCGTTTGCAACTGAAGAGGAAGAAGAGCTTCCAATTGTGCAAGAGGATCCGATCGTTGCAGATGAAATGGAATCCACTGTACCGATCTTTATGGAAGAGCTAATGCCCCTTAAGAATGAAGAAGATCGCACAGATGCAGCTCCAGAAGAGATTTTGATATCTACAGATGCTGTATTTAACGCTTTAGGAACTAGTTCAGATGAAAGTAATGCGGTAGATGAACCAACTGAAATGGAAATACTGGAAGATTGGGGAGAACAACATTCTCTTAAGTCTGAAGTGGATATAGAGCCGTTAGCTGATTTACCAATAACAGATGATTTTGAGATGGTTGAATCAAATGGAAATTATTTGGCGGAATTAGAAGAGATGTTGAGCAATACTGATCCTAATACGGATGAGAACGAATCGGCGGCCCTGTTGCATGCTGATATAGAAGAAACTGATACTTTATCTTTAGTTGATACAGAAGGGGCATTAGAACATACTTTAATTGAAAATGATCTGGGGTCCATTCTTGAAGAATTGTTGGTTACGGATCCGTTAGAACCTGTTGGCGAACAGGAGGATATTGACAAGGTTTCTGAAGTTTCTGTTGAAACGGTTGAAACTGATGAATTACGTTTGCATGATTTGGGGCTGCTGGAAGATGAGCTTAATCATTTATATTCTGACCTAATGCCATCTTATATCGAAACTGCTGCAGCAACCGAAATCGTCAAGGTGGAAGAACTGGAAGAGGATTCAAATAGTAATAAAAATATTCCGGCAGAACAAGAACATGAAATAGAGCTTGAGCAGGTGCTTCCTGTCCTTGAGGATGTGATCGGAGCAGAAAATGAAGGATTCGCGCACGATCATGTTACGAGTGTAGAAAATGAATTATTCAATCAACATGATATTAGTGAAATTGAATATGAACAACTTAAACAAGAACCAGTACTTGCAAATGAAAATAATGTTTCAGTTCAATCCTTCGACTTCACAAATGAAGCATCCAATCAAACCAGCGAGAGGAAGATAGAAAGTAATCTTCCAGATGAATTGGAGAATACTGAAACAAAAGAGCAAATGATGTCAATATCACATTCAGGTGCCATCATTTTGCAAAGACAATTATTGCATACTATGGTTTCGCAATTGAAAATTGTCAAAAAGACAATGGATCCATTGGAGTATGAAGCACTAGTTCAAAACCATATGAATGCCAAATTATCTGCCCATGATTACTTTACGTTTGCCAGCATGTTAATTGAGCATTATATTCATACGAAAGATTACATGAAGCTTGAAGCATTAATAAATAATATGATGGTAAAAATAGCTGGATATCCGATCCTTGAAAAACAAGTAGAATTTATCTATAGGCATTATTGCCAAAATAACCAGTAAATTGTCAGTAAGCAATTAAATATATTTCATATATAATAAGATTCGTTACTAATAGAATTAGGTGTGGTGAACAGAATGAAGAAAAGTACGCAAATTACAGAATTGCCGATTATAAATATTTCTGATGGCAGCCAGTTGGGGAAAGTTAAATCATTGGTGATTAATCCTGATAAAGGCTCCGTTGATTTTTTAACTATTGAACATGATGATTGGCAAGTAAGCGTGAAAGCAATTCCGTTTAAAAAAGTAGTCGGTATTGGAGAATATGCTGTTACCATTGAAGCGGAAAGTGCTGTCATTGATTTAAATGAAATCCCTGTCGCTAATCAACTGGTGAACAAAAAAATAAAAATTACCAACACAAAAGTGATGACCCGAAAAGGAGAGCTTTTAGGAGAAGTCCAAGAATATTTTATTGATCAAGAAACAGGTCACATTCTTGGCATGCTGTTAAAAGTGGCAAACCACCAAGTTGTTTTATCAGCAGATATGGTGGTTACCTTTGGAAAAGACATTATCATCGTGAAGGAAGATGCTTCCTCATATTACCTAGACTCTGTGGAAATGTTGGAGAATAATACAGCAAGTGATTCAACAGTTGAAGAAATAGATGTAGCAAACCAGGATCTACAGGAATTAAAATCTAAACAAATTGAGCTGCTGAAGGGGAAAACCTTAGTTCGTGATGTATTAGACCAAAATGGTCATATTCTATTCCCTAAAGGAATGATTCTTACAGCACCAGATATTATCAAAGCTCAGCAAGAAGGTCCTGAAGTGCTAGTGGAATTGTCAATGAATGTGGAAGAATAAGTTCAAGGAGCCGATTGGTGTGAGAAAGATCCCACAAAGCTTAAAGCTTTTTATTGTTCTTATTCTTTGTACTGCCTATGTCTATAGTTTCTCCCACTTAGGGGTAAAGGCATATAGCTTATTCCATTCCAATGCTACTGTTTTTCCGGCAGGTACTTCAGTTGCAACGATCAGTATTGCTGGAGAAACAAAAGATGAGGCAGTAAAACAAATAAATGCGAAAATTTCTGATTGGATCAAAAATTCGAAAATTGTTCTTCGATATAATAATAAATCCATCCCGGTAGATACAGAATCATTTGTATTTAATGCAAAAGCAACTTTAGATCATGTAAATAACGGACAAAATAATCCAGTAAGCACATCCATTAATGAGTCATCATTTACTAAAACGCTAAATTCTTTTCAGTCGAATGTTACATTCAGTCAAATTAATAAGCAAAAACTTATGAACCAGCTTGTGAGCCTTGCGGCAGATTTACATCCTGGTGTTTATGAATTAAGACTGGAAGAATATTTCTCAAACAGTGCAAAGTCCGCTGCTCTCGTCGATGTCAAAATCAATCCAGCAAATGCTCCAGAGGATTTGCCAACTGCGGTTGGTATTCTTAAGTCCATTGATGTGAAAGGACAATCTACCTTCTCACTATTGAGCTTTGCAGAGCAGAAAAAAATGCAAGACTTCTCATCCGATTCCTTGAGTATCATCGCATCAGGTATTTATCAGGCGATCTTACAAACAAACTTCACTATTTTAGAGAGAAATACAAGTCAGGCAGTTCCAGAATATACCTCACCGGGATTTGAAGCGAAAGTAGATCTCCAGAAAAATGACGATTTTGTGTTTGCCAATCCTAATCATAATTCGTATCAAATTGAATTAGAATGGCTTTCAGATGGAATGCATATCACATTATTTGGGCAGAAGTTTGCAAACACTTATAAAATTGATGCTAGAAATATTCAATATTTTTCTCCAAAAACCATTGTTCAATATAGTCCAATCCTAAATCAGGGACAGATAAATGTGCAGGTTGCCGGAAAAAAAGGGTTGTTAGTCAAGGTTTACCGGAAAGAGTATCAAAATGGACTGTTAGTGCATAATGAACTGATTTCAGAAGATTTCTACCCTCCTGTTCCTAGAGTAGAAATCCATCCACTTGTGGAAACTGGCACTTCTTCCAACTTGAGTTCGCCTGATCAAGTTAGTAATGGGGAATCTGGTGCCAATACTTCTAATTCTGTGACCGAGTCTAGTAATGAACAATCTACGAATCAAGCAAACTCTGGAGAAAGCAGTACACAAGAGCCGTCTAATAAATCGGGTACTAAACAACCACCAGTTACAAGCACTAAGTGATATTTGCATAAAAAGGTGTGATGTCAATGATTCAGCCTAGAAAACGCCTTGGAGATTTATTGGTGGAAGCTGGTCTTTTAACAGAAGATCAGCTTCAAACTACATTAAAAGAGAAAACCCCAAATCAAAAGCTGGGGGAGGCATTATTACAAAGAGGTTATATAACGGAGCAACAATTAATAGAAGTACTAGAGTTTCAGCTTGGAATACCACATATTAGTTTATTCCATTATCCGTTTGATACGAAACTATTTACTCTTATTCCAAAAGAAACAGCGAGAAGAAAATTAATCGTTCCGCTTAAACGGGAAGCAAATAAACTTTATGTAGCCATGTGGGATCCAATGGATTTTATTCTGATTGATGACTTGCGTCTGTCGACTGGATTTCATATTGAGCCTGCTATTTCCACAAAAGGTGATATCTTACGAACGATTAATAAATACTATAATGCTGACGATGGTTTGGACGAATTATTGGTTGAATTGCCGCAAAATGAAAGAGGCAGAACGGATGATACTAATGATCAGGATTCGCCGATCGTTAAACTAGTCAATCAGATTTTAACAAACGCTGTGATCCAACGTGCAAGTGACATCCATATTGATCCGCAGGAAACTAAAATTCTTGTTCGTTATCGAATTGACGGGGTCTTAAGGATCGATCGCATTCTACCGCAATCCATGTTAAGTGTTTTAACCGCCAGAATTAAAATTATGGCTAATCTTGATATAACCGAACACCGTATTCCTCAAGATGGACGAATTAATTTGAATCTTGAGTTTCATCCGATCGATTTGCGGGTTTCCACACTTCCCACAGTTTATGGCGAAAAAATTGTTATGCGGCTTCTTGATATGAGCTCAACTTTAAGTGATATTAATAAGATCGGTTTTAATGCGCTTAATTTAAAGCGGTTTACCGAACTAATTGAGAAACCAACAGGGATCGTTCTTATCACCGGGCCAACGGGCTCAGGTAAATCTTCGACCCTTTATGCAGCACTTAACAAAATAAATAATGATGAGGTCAATATTATTACGATCGAGGATCCAGTAGAATACCAGCTGGAAGGAATCAGCCAAGTACAAGTGAATCAAAATGTCGGTATGACCTTTGCAGCCGGTCTGCGTTCTATTCTTCGTCAAGATCCTAATATTATTATGGTGGGAGAAATTCGGGATACTGAAACAGCTGAAGTCGCCATTCGTGCTTCGCTGACTGGACATTTAGTATTAAGTACCTTGCATACAAATGATTCGATTGGTACGGTTACACGGCTCCTTGATATGGGGGTAGAACCGTTCATGCTGGCATCTTCACTGGCTGGTATCGTAGCTCAGCGTCTCGTTCGAAGAGTATGCCGCGACTGTATGGAAGCACAAGAACCATCGAAACGCGAGATTGAAATTTTCGCCAAGAGAGGTTTGAAAATTGAAAAAATACATCGGGGGAAAGGTTGTTCCTCTTGTAATATGACCGGCTATAAAGGCAGGATTGCCTTGCATGAAGTTCTGGTTATTAATGAAGAGATTCGTCGTTCTATTATGAATGGGGAATCATTTCAAAGAATAAAAGAAATTGCGATAAAGAATAAAACCATCTTTTTGCTTGATGATGGACTATTAAAGGTTAAACAAGGCTTAACAACAACTGAAGAAGTTTTACGTGTAGCCATGCTGGAGTAGGAGATAGAGATGATGAAGGAAAAAATAGATGCAATATTAAAAGCTGCTGTTGAATATAAAGCTTCAGATGTGCATTTATCAGTTGGGGTTCCGCCTGTTATGCGTATCAATGGCGATTTAAAAAGATACGGAACCGAGAAATTGCTGCCTGCAGATACAGAAGGTATGGCAAAAGCAATAATACCTGAAGATAAGTGGGAGTTATTTAAATCAAAGGGTGAGCTGGATTTTTCCTATGGCTCTCCTGGAATATCCCGGTTTAGGGTCAATGCCTTCCACCAGCGCAAAAGTATATCACTAGCATTAAGAACGGTGTCATCCAGAACACCAAC
Organism: Neobacillus endophyticus; assembly: GCF_013248975.1. Lineage (GTDB taxonomy): Bacteria > Bacillota > Bacilli > Bacillales > Cytobacillaceae > Neobacillus > Neobacillus endophyticus. The sequence goes on along the minus strand of NZ_JABRWH010000001.1, from coordinate 110,685 downwards.
GATTGAAGAACTGGACTTGCCGGAAATCATTACAAAGTTAATCGAAAAACCACATGGTCTTATTTTGGTTACCGGTCCAACAGGAAGCGGTAAATCGACTACGCTTGCCTCGATGATCGATTATATGAACCGGACCATGCGGAAGCATATCATTACATTGGAAGATCCCATTGAATATCTGCATCGGCACGGCAATTCCATCATCGACCAGCGTGAAATAGGCTATGATACGATGACATATGCGGCTGGATTGAAAGCAGCACTTAGACAAGACCCTGATGTTATTCTTTTGGGAGAGATGCGGGATCTGGAGACGATTTCGACTGCGATTACCGCAGCAGAAACAGGTCACCTTGTTTTGGGGACACTCCATACTTCAAGCGCACCGACTACGATTAACCGGGTTATTGATGTTTTTCCATCTGGCCAGCAGCCGCAAGTACGGACCCAGTTAGCATCTGTGTTGGTTGGAATTATTTCACAGCGTCTTTTCCCAACATCAGATCAAAAAGGCCGAAAAGCGGCAACAGAAGTATTGGTAAATAACCCGGCAATAGCGAATTTGATCAGGAACGAAAAAATTCATCAAATTCAAAGTACGCTCCAGACTTCTAGAGCACAGGGGATGCATACACTTGAAATGAGTATTCGAGAATTGATTGATCGTGGAATTATTGAAAAGGATGCAGCAGTTCAATATTTACATGAAAAGATGATGCAAAATGGCTAGGTTTAAATATTCAGGGCGCGATCGAACCGGGAAAAAGCAAGGGATTATACAAGCAGGTTCACGAAGAGATGCATTGGCAAAGCTAAAGGAAGATGGAATTCGAGTCATTGAAATGACGGAACTACCGGAAACTTTTTTAACAAAAGATCTTTCTATTGGAAATCCAGTGAAACTCCAGCATTTTGTGATCTATTTACGACAGTTCGCTACTTTGCTAAAAGCAGGGGTTACTGTTGTTGAAGCGACAGCGATCATGGCGCTGCAAACGGAAAGTAAAGCATTAAAGAAGGCGCTATTGGACGTGGAAGGGGAATTAAGGGAAGGAAAAGCTTTATCAGACGCTGTTTCCAACCATAAAAAAATCTTTAACTCGATGTTTATCAATATGGTAAAATCCGGCGAAGTGAGCGGTAATTTAGACGTAACGCTTGACCGGTTAGCAGAGCATTTTGAAAAGCAGCATTTTACTAGACAGAAAATAGTTGCAGCTCTTTCTTATCCCATTGTTGTCGCGATTGTGGCGGTGGCAGTCGTTATTTTCTTACTTGTTTCTGTTGTTCCAACTTTTGTTACAATGTTTAGCGATCTTCATGGAAAACTGCCGGCTATCACAAGGTTTGTGTTATCGGCAAGCGGTTTTATGCAGTCATACTGGTGGCTGATTGCCATTTTGATAATTCTTTTCGTTATTTTGTTCACGTATTTGAAAAGTAATTTAAAAACCAAGTATTATTTGGATTATGCGGCATTAAGGATGCCAATATTTGGGCCATTAGTTCAAAAAGCGGCGTTGGCAAGAATGATGAGAACTCTCAGTTCATTATTCTCAAGTTCTGTACCCATTTTGCAAGCCATGGTAATTGTCGAAAAGGTCGTGGAAAACGAAGTAATTGCCAAAGTTATACAGGGATCACGTGCATCCCTAGAAAAGGGACAATCCATGACAGAACCAATGAAAAAGCATTGGGCTTTTCCTCCGCTTGTAACGCAAATGATTAAAATTGGCGAGGAAACAGGGGCTCTTGATGCCATGTTATCAAAAATTGCCGAGTTTTATGAAAAAGAGGTTGAGACGGGGACAGATCGGCTAAAGTCTTTAATTGAGCCGGTCATGATCGTTATCCTAGCTAGTCTAGTTGGGACGATCGTAACAGCGATTATGATTCCAATGTTTGATATTTTCAACCAATTTCAACAAGTAAACAAATAGGTCAAAATACCGAAAATCTATTCAAAGAATTCAAATAGTTAGACTCATGTTACTGAGCGTATCATTTTATTTTATTTGAGGGAGGTGACTAGGTGTTAAAAAAGGCTAGAGATCAAAAAGGGATGACCCTAATTGAATTGCTGGCGGTAGTGGTCATTCTTGGAATCATCTCAGCGATCGCCATTCCATCAATATTGGGTTTAATCGATAATTCGAAAAAAGACGCTCATATCGCGAATGCCCGGCAGATGATCGATGCTGCTAAAAGGGTCATATCTTCTGAACGAACGGCAATGCCATCAGCAGGCAATAGTAAAATCATTCCCTTGCAATATTTTGAGAATGGCGGGTATTTAGAAACGGTTAAAGATCCCGACGGCAACAATAGTAGTTATACTACAAAAGGTACTTCCATTTCTGATTTAACAGGAACTGATGTTTCAAAAGCGCCTACAAATGATTCCTATGTATTAATTGTCAACCCATCAAATGGGAGTTTGGTCTATTATGTCCGGCTTGTTAACTCGGCAAGAGGGATTCAGACAGAAAGTAAGGCTCCTGTTGCTGAGTCTGATTTATCAAGGGATAATATTCATTAAGAATACGGATTATTAGCAAACTAATAAACTTAAAATGCCATATTTTTATCAAAAAAATTATTTGATAAAATGTTATGCTAATATATAGACAGAAATGGATAAAAAAAGACAAAAACATCAAATTTTTGTTTTATCTACTGATTATTTAAAGTATAATAGAGAAGACTATTGTACTAGGTTAAAAGAACTATAAGGAGATGAAGATATGTTACAAATCATGAAGAAAAAACTTAAAGATCAAAAAGGGATGACCTTAATCGAACTATTGGCCGTTATTGTTATTTTGGGGATTATTTCTGCCATTGCGATCCCTAGTATTTTAGGGTTGATTGATAATAGTAAAAAGGATGCGCATGTAGCCAATGCACGACAAATGATTAACTCTGCGAAATTGGCTGTTACAGGGGATTCGACACTACAACCTGCTAATGGAGCTACAGTTTATGTTACATTAAAGTATTTAGAAGATAAGGGATATGTTGAAACAGTTAAAGATCCAGATGGAACTAATAGTGGATATGCTGTAGGAGATGGAACTGCGGGATCGTCTAAACCTTCTAGTGGTTCATATGTTCAAATTTCTGCAGATAGTTCAGGGAAACTCTCATACTCTGTATTTCTGACAAATGGTACCAGATCTGTAAAGAATACCGATGGTACTCCAGTTTCTGAAGATAAATTATCCAGAGATAGTGTTAATTAAGTCAAATAGACTATGAACACAATTCTCTTAATCATATTTTTTCTATACGGTATCACCCTAGGCTCCTTCTTCAATGTGGTCGGCCTTCGGGTTCCTGTGAAAAAATCAATAGTAAAACCACGGTCTGCCTGCCCAACTTGCGGGCACAAGTTAACAGCATTAGAATTAATACCAGTATTTTCGTATTTGATGCAAAAGGGGAAATGCCGCGGCTGTCAGTCGCGGATTTCTCCTATCTATCCAATGATGGAATTCCTTACAGGATTATTATTCGCTATTACTCCAAATATAATAGGATGGTCAGGGGAGTTATTCGTAGCCTTAACACTCATTTCAATGTTCATGATTATTGTAGTCTCCGATATTCAGTATATGATCATCCCTGATAAAATTCTTATTTGGTTTGCAGGGATTTTTTTATTGGAGCGGATCATGTGGCCGCTTTCTCCATGGTGGGACAGCCTTCTTGGGGCCGCTGCCGGTTTTGTTCTTCTTCTTGTGATTGCTATCATCACCAAAGGTGGTATGGGGGGCGGTGATATTAAGCTTTATGGATTACTGGGACTTGTGCTGGGAATAAAACTTGTCCTTCTCTCATTTTTTCTCTCCACTTTCTTTGGAGCGGTGTTTGGCGGATTGGCTCTCCTGCTTAGTATCGTTAAACGGCGTCAGCCCATTCCGTTTGGTCCATTTATTGCTGCAGGAACATTGACAGCCTATTTTTGGGGTTCAGACATTATACAAATATATCTAACATTTCTTAATCACGGATTTTAAATAAGGGGTTTTTAACATGGCTTTTTCCCTGCTTACACCCAAAAAAAGAATAATCAACATCATCATAAATGACCATTCCATTCGCTATTTGGAATTGAAGCAAGCTCAGCCCTTGACTGTACTTAAATGGGGAGAACGCATTTTGCCGCCAGGATTAATCCAAGAAGGGAAAATTGCTGATTACGAATCATTGGTAAATATCCTGGAAGAATGTATTGATGAATGGAAAATATCACGGCGATCAATTCGATTTATCGTTCCCGACCAAATGGTGATCATCCGGAAAGTATCGGTTCCATCTGATATCGAGGATGATGAAATTAAGGGATACTTATATTTGGAGTTAGGCTCGACGATTCACTTGCCCTATGAGGAACCCGTATTTGATATCCATCTAATGGGAGATAACGGAAAAACCAAAGATGTCTTGTTATTCGCGGCGCCAGAACAGCAAGTATCCGAATATGTTCATTTATTTAATCAGGTAAAACTTCAACCGCTTGCAGCAGATATTTCGCCGCTAGCATTATATCGTGTATATGATCAGCTGGATCAGGCAGATCATGAAGAAGCGCTTTTTACTATTCAGTTTGATTTATCCAGCGTAAATTTCTGCATTTTTGAAGGAACAGTTCCACTTGTCATGAGACAATTTTCGCTGCCGTATGATTGGGAAACATGGGAAATCAAACCCGGATCACTGGGCAAGCAGGAATACAAATATAAAGGCAATAAGGAAGAATTAGATATAACATTTGACGAAATATATCGAGAAATTAGTAAATTGTTAGACTTTTATAAGTATGCATTAAAAGAAAAAAAGAAGGAAATCACAAAGTTTCTTGTGCAAGGTGATCATCCGATGTTAAAGGATATTGCAGATGAAGTGGCAGAGAGATTTGAAATTCCCGTATTGACACTCTATAACGAGGCAAATTCGAAGGGGAAAACGGGGGGCGTGCCGGCTAATCTGTTATTAACACTGGGTCTCGCGTTAAAAGGGGTGACATAATGTTAGTAGAAATCAACCTGCTCCCAGAAAAAGAACCGAAAAAATATCGATTTTGGATCTTTGCTTCTGGTTTAGGCGCCCTTTTCTTAATTTTTGGCTGCTATTTTTATTTCCAAATTCAATCTGTTAAATCAAGTATCGAATCAGTTGATCAGCAGATTTCACAAACTCAAAAGATAGAAGAACAAATCAGTAGTAAGCCCTCAAATAGTGCTAATAATACGTCAGTCAGCCAATTAAAGGCTGCTGTTGATTGGGCAAAGAATTACCCTATCCAAACCATTCCTGTTATGCAGCATCTTGTTGCATTGCTGCCTGAACGCGGATTTATTCAGAATTTCACCTATGCAGATTCAGGAGATATCAAGCTCAGCGTTCAATTTGATTTACCAAGTGACGCGGCCTACTTTTTAGATAATCTCAATGCTGCCAAATGGATTAGTGGTGCAAGTCTTACATTACTTACAGCCGGCAGCAACGCGAATTCGGCTGATTCAAGTACTGCAGCCAATAGTAGTACTGCATCAGCGGCAAGTACTAATAACCAAACAGATCATACAACTACAGCGTCAAGTCAGACGAATAGTTCTACAGCTGGAAATACTTCTGCTCCAGTAAGCTCTGCGGTGAATACAGGAGTACAAACTACTTCTTCCGGAAGTTCTGCTGATTCTATATCGAATGATTATATGCCGCGTTATACAGGTCAATTTACCATTACATTAAATAAGGATGCGGCCAAGAAACTGATGGAACAGGGACAGAATGATGGGACTGCTGAGCAGGGAGTGAATGGATCATGAAGCTTCATTTCTCAAAAAAACTAATTGTGTCCATCGGTATTCTTTTATTAGTTTTATTCATTGTCTATTTCCAGTTTTTTTATTTAGTTCCATTAAAAAACGATTTGACACAAAAGCAGCAGAGTTTAAGTTCCGAACAAAAAGTTTTGAATACGATTTCTCGGAATGCTTCTGCTAAGGCTGCTTCCTCCGTAACGATGGAAAATACGACTGACTTACAGCAGAAAGTTCCAGTAAAACCTATGCAGGATCAGTTTATCCTGGATCTGGAAAAGGCGGAGACAATTTCTAATAGTACGATCAAATCAATGAGTTTTTCACAGGATAATGACACAGCAACCAATACACAAAATACGAATCAAAGCAGTAATTCAAGCGGGACAACTGGTCAAACTGCTACAAATCAAGGAACTGCCAATCAACAGTCATCAAATGTGCTCCCGTCATCTATAAAAAAGCTGACGGTGCAATTATCAGTGGAATCACCATCCTATGATCAGTTTGAAACGTTTATTTCCACGCTTGAATCTTTAAAACGAATTGTGGTAGTGGAGGCAATAAATTATACTGGAGATCTGGAAATCACGAATCTTAACCAAACGATCCAGCCTTTTTCCTTTAATCTTACGGTTTCTGCCTATTATATGCCGAATTTAGAAGAGTTACAGGCACAGCTGCCAAAAGTGAATGCTCCTGCACCTGCTGGGAAGGATAATCCTCTGGCGCAATTTCCAACTGTAATGAGTAATTAGAATGATGACAATCGATAAATTTTTTGGCGAAACTCTATGATAACAAGACGACAAAAGTCTTGTTATTTTTTTTATCAAATATGATAGGATGGAAGAAATTACCCTATAAAAAGAGAAAGGAGAACGAAATGTGGACAACCCTAAAAAAGGCGGTACGATCAAGATTAGAATAAACGGAGATCAGAAAACATTTCAAGAAAATCTCCAAAGCAGCGAACCACAAGCAGATCAAAAGCCGAATCTTAGAGTGATAAAAATAAGTCCTGACCCGCCAAGTTCTGATGTTGTTTCAGAAACGGCAGCAGCACAAGAGTCGGCTGATGAAAGTTTTGATTGGGTGATTCCCGAATCTTCTAATGATGAATTCGAACCATACATGGTCAATAAGAATCCATTATCCAAAAAAGGTGGGCAAAAGAACATTGCATCATTTACGCCTTTTGCCAAAAAGAAAAATGGCAGAGCCATTGGGCCTGTCTTTGTTTCTGCTTTTTTTGCCATTTTAGTTGGAACCGCAATCGGTATTTTTATGCTGAAGCTGGTGATCAATGAGCCGGGGAAAAAAACGCAGACGGTGCCTGCTGTGACAGAAGAATCCGGCAAGACAAATGGAACTGCTGACAGTGGAAAATCGGTATCCGCATCCATTGAGCAAATGACTACATATATCGTCCAGGGCGGAATTTATTCATCTCAGGATGGAGCCAAAGATACAGTGAATCAGCTTAATGCAAAACAGATTCCTGCGAAAATTATTGACATGAACGGAAAGACCTATATCTTCCTTGGTGTTGCTGATTCAATTGAAACAGCTAAGTCATTATGTGATCAATATAAACAGAACGGTGCAGAAGATGCATTTGCCAAACCACTTCTCGTTGATGGAAAGAAACTTTCTGGCATCACATCAACAGAAAAGACTTTCATTGAGACCATGCCGGCAATCTATAAATCACTTTCCAATGCTGCCTCAGCTGCTCTCACTGCCAATGCTCTCCCAGAAGATTCTCTGAAAGCAATAACCGCATTACAGAAACAATTAACATCAAAAGATGTCAAGAACAGCAAAGTGAAAAAAATGCAGGATGAATTAATCAGTGCAAATGAAAACATCATGTCATTTCAAAAAAGTAAAGATTCGAAGAGTTTAAATGATGCAGAACAGCACCTGTTAAATTACTTATCGTACTATTTTTCTTTGTAATTTTAGAAGCATAAACCTTGTCATAGACAATTTTCCGGGAAATAAAGCCTGTTTGGATAGGCAGGCTTTTTTATGTATGAAAAAATGAATATAGAAAAAACTTGCATAATTTGACATAAATCATCAAAATTTAATCATATAGAAATTGTTTGCTCGTGTAAATTCTGATACGATTATATTGTATCTCCCTTTGGAGCAAAAAAGGTAAGGTGATGACATGCAAAACCTCATATTAGCCTCTTCTTCTCCACGGCGAAAAGAACTTCTAGAAACTCTCCGCTTATCATTCGCGATTTCAAGCAGTGATGTTGATGAAAGCTTTGATCCGGGGCTTCCACCGGAAGAAGTTGTAATGGAATTAGCCGAACGTAAGGCCCGTGCAGTTTTTAAGCAAAACAGTGCTGCCTTTGTAATTGGCGCTGACACAATTGTTGTTGCGAATAATCAAATTTTGGGAAAGCCAGCTGATGAGGCCGAAGCAGTACGGATGCTACAATCTCTTTCAGGTAGTCAGCACGAGGTATTTACAGGTGTGTGTATTGTATCTCCATCAGGTTGTACAAGATTTTTTGAAAGAACAGAAGTAACGTTTTGGGAGTTAACGGAACATGAGATACGGTCATATGTGAAAAGCGGGGAACCGTTTGATAAAGCAGGGGCATATGGCATTCAACAGCTTGGAAGTATGCTTGTTAAAAAAATAAATGGAGACTATTTTACGGTTGTAGGCCTTCCTGTTTCACGGACTATTCGGGAATTGCAACGGTTAGGCTTTGAGCAGCCAAATTACATTCCTTAACTCCCTATAAACTCTAGGGAGGAATAAAAATGTTTGCAAATAAATTAATGATTCGGGATTTTCCTCAAGACGAACGCCCAAGGGAACGGTTTATACAGCATGGTCCACAAAGTTTGTCTAATCATGAATTAATTGCCATTTTACTTCGGACGGGAACAAAGGATGAATCAGTTTTACAGTTATCTAATCGACTTTTAAACCATTTTGAGGGCTTAAGACTGTTGAAATCTGCCACATTAGAAGAAATAACTGAGATAAAAGGGATTGGATTGGCAAAGGCAATCCAAATACTTGCTGCAGTTGAAATTGGGCGGAGAATGGCCAATCTTTCCTTCGATGAACGATATGTCATACGCTCCCCGGAGGATGGAGCCAAATATGTAATGAACGATATGCGTTTTTTGTCACAAGAGCATTTTGTCTGTTTGTACTTAAATACAAAAAACCAGGTTATTCATAAACAAACGGTATTTATTGGTAGTTTAAACGCTTCCATTGTCCACCCAAGAGAGGTTTACCGTGAAGCATTAAAACGATCCGCTGCCTCCATCATTGCCGTGCATAATCATCCCTCTGGCGACCCCGCGCCAAGCCGCGAGGATATTGAGGTGACTAAAAGGCTGGCGGAGTGCGGGAAAATTATTGGAATTGATCTGCTCGATCATTTAATTATCGGTGAAAATAAGTTTGTCAGTCTCAAGGAAAAAGGACATTTATAATACTATGATTTTATTTGACGATAGGCTATAATATTGGTTATGATTTTTTAGGACTGCTTCAAGCAGAATGATTAAATAGTTAAAATAGACAGATATAGAAATAACCATTACCTGCCTATTGAAATTTGCATTTCGATCAGAAAGGGAGATACACGATTATGTTTGGATTTGGAACAAAAGACCTGGGAATAGACTTAGGGACTGCTAATACGCTTGTTTATGTAAAAGGAAAAGGGATTGTACTGCGAGAGCCATCGGTGGTTTCGTTTCAAACAGATACAAAACAAATTGTAGCCGTCGGCAATGACGCGAAAAATATGATTGGACGGACTCCGGGTAACGTTGTTGCCTTAAGACCGATGAAGGATGGGGTCATAGCAGACTTTGAAACAACTGCCGCCATGATGAAACATTACATACGCCAAGCTCAAAAAAATAAGGGCATGTTTTCAAAAGCCCATGTAATGGTTTGTGTGCCATCTGGAATTACTGCAGTCGAAGAGAGAGCGGTAATTGATGCAACAAGACAGGCGGGGGCTAAAGATGCCTACACAATTGAAGAACCGTTTGCAGCAGCAATCGGTGCCAATCTTCCTGTTTGGGAGCCTACCGGAAGCATGGTAGTCGATATCGGAGGTGGAACAACTGAGGTTGCCATTATCTCCTTGGGAGGTATTGTTACCAGTCAATCGATTCGTATTGCGGGTGATGAAATGGATGATTCCATTATTTCTTATATAAGGAAAAATTACAATTTAATGATAGGGGACCGGACAGCAGAAACCATCAAAATGGAAATTGGTTCTGCAGGGTCACCAGATGGTATTGATAATATGGAAATTCGTGGCCGTGATTTATTGACCGGTTTGCCAAAAACAATAGAAATTACTGCCAAAGAAATTGCTAGTGCCCTAAATGACACGGTTTATGCTATAGTTGAAGCGGTGAAGAATACGCTGGAGAAAACACCGCCGGAGCTTGCTGCCGATATTATGGACCGTGGCATTGTACTTACAGGCGGGGGAGCACTTCTTCGTAATTTGGACAGAGTCATCAGTGAAGAAACGAAGATGCCAGTCCTGATTGCTGAAAATCCGCTTGATTGTGTAGCGATTGGTACAGGCAGGGCACTTGACCATATTCACTTATTTAAAAACAAAGCCAGAGAAAAATAGAGGTGTTACATCATGCCACAGTTCTTCTTGAATAAACGTCTGATTATTTTGCTTGTCAGCATGATTGTTCTCGTGGCATTGATCGGATTTTCTTTAAGGGAGAGGAGCAAGCTATCATGGCCGGAGCAGTTTGTTAAAGACACAACCGGCTGGGTGCAATCCTTGGTGGCGAAACCTACTCATTATTTTGCAGGCTTAATTGCAAGTCTTCAGGACCTAGAAAATACCTATCAAGAGAATAAGACATTGAAATCAAAAATCGATAAACTTGCCAGTATCGAAGCAGAAGCGCAAAGTTTGAAGAAAGATAATGAGGACTTGCGAAAAACACTTGGTGAAAAACAGACCTTGAGTGATTATGATCCGCTGCCGGCGACTGTTATTGGTAGGAATCCTGATCGTTGGAATGAAATGATCATTATTGACAAGGGAAATTTAAACGGGATTAAAAAAAATATGGCGGTTGTGACCGCAAGCGGTTTGATTGGGAAAGTGAAGAATGTCAATCAGTTTAGTTCGACAGTAGAGTTATTGAGTGCAATGGATCCGAAGAACCGTATTTCGGCGCTCATCCAAGGAAAGACGCCTATCTATGGTTTTGTGCAAGGATTTGATGATAAACAAAAACTGTTGCTGGTAAAATCAATACCAGCGGGGACTACGATTGAAAAAGGTCAAACGGTGATTACTTCCGGCTTGGGCGGAATCTTTCCGCAAGGATTGGTCATCGGGAAGGTTGTGGATGTGAAGCCGGATCAATATGGGCTGAATCAAACGGCATTAGTAAAACCTGGCGCTGACTTTTATGATATTCAAAATGTCATCGTGATTAAACGTTTAATGACTCAGCCGGAGGTTTCAGAAATGACAAGCGGGAAGGAGGAGGACTTGTGAAAAAATTCCTTCTTCCTCTTTTGTTTGTCTTTCTTTTTCTATTAGAGAGCCTTTTTGTTCAGTACTTGCCTGATCAAGTTTTCGGACATAATTGGATGTTGTCCCCTCATTTCCTCTTCATTGCAATGGTTTTATTGACCATTTTTGTTGGAAAGAAACAGGGGTTATTGTATGCCGCGATATTTGGATTATTATTTGATATGGTATATGTCGAAATTCTAGGCATCTATCTATTTCTTTTCCCTTTTATCTGTTATCTTGTATCGAAAATCATGAATATTTTACACACCAATTTGCTGATTATCTTTCTTGTCACCATTTCAGCGGTTGCCTTGTTAGAGATCGGGGCATATGAGATGGAGCATTTAATTCATGTGGCTAACATTGATTTTACAAGTTTTCTTCACTTACGATTCTATCCTACGATTTTATTAAATGCAGCCTTTATATTGATTGTAGGATATCCGTTAAAAAGATATTTTGAAAAATACGCTGCCGTGCTGAATGGAGAATGATTCTTTAGCTGGTAAATAAGAATGACGAATTGCCCACAAAGCATACAATTTCTGACGTTGATGTGAAATCCCAATGGATTAGGCAAGGCTGTTTTCATAAAAAAAGAGGAGAACAGATACATCATGTCGAAATTTATTACGATGGTGTGTATTCAATTGGAATAAGTTCATCCTTTATAAGAATAGCGGCTTATTCCAATATTGTTTTCTTAAATTATGAGGTGAAAATTTCTCCATGAAAAATCGGCAAAATGTTACTATAAAGGGGACGAAGGATGGACTGGTCCTTTATCTTGATGATGTCTGTTCCTATGAAGAATTAAAACGGGAACTCGACCAAAAGCTTTCAGCCACCTTAAGGACACAAGAAGATCGCCACGTTATCGGTGTAAAAGTTGAGGTAGGAAATAGATATTTAACAGAAGAACAACGGGAAGAGCTAAAAGCATTAATCCGTCAAAAAAAGAATCTAGTTGTAGATGATATTGAATCAAATGTCATTACTAAAGAGGAAGCTTTTCAATTAAAGGCAGAGGCTGAAGTCGTAACCGTTTCAAGAATTATTCGGTCGGGACAGGTTCTGAAAGTTGCAGGGGATTTATTGTTAATTGGCGACGTTAACCCAGGTGGAGAGGTGATCGCTGGCGGCAATATTTTTATCATGGGCACTTTAAAGGGAATCGCCCATGCCGGCTGTTTTGGAAATGAAGAAGCAGTTATTGCCGCATCAAGCATGAAGCCATCCCAAATTCGGATTAGCGGCTGCATTAACCGGGCTCCTGATCATAGTCCAAGTAATGAGCATCGTGAAATGGAATGTGCTTACATAAATGAAGATCATCAAATTATCATTGATAGATTACAAGCTTTAATTCATTTAAGGCCTAATTTAACGAGATTAGAAGGGGGACAATAAAGTGGGAGAAGCAATCGTAATTACATCCGGTAAGGGCGGAGTAGGCAAAACCACCACTTCTGCTAATATTGGGACATCTCTTGCCCTTCAAGGTAAAAAAGTGTGCCTGGTAGATACAGATATCGGCCTTCGAAACTTGGATGTCGTGATGGGACTTGAAAACAGAATTATTTATGATCTGGTAGATGTTGTAGAAAAACGATGCAAAATTCACCAAGCTCTTGTTAAGGACAAGCGTTTTGATGGATTATTATATTTGCTGCCTGCAGCTCAAACTGTTGATAAATCTGCTGTTACCCCTGAACAGATGAAAGAATTAATCGATGAGTTAAAGCAGGATTATGATTATATTATCATTGACTGCCCTGCAGGTATTGAACAAGGCTATAAAAATGCGATCGCTGGTGCGGATAAAGCCATTGTGGTTACAACTCCAGAGGTATCTGCCGTACGTGATGCTGATCGAATTATTGGTCTTTTAGAAAAAGAGCAGCATATGGATGCACCGAAATTGATTGTTAACCGTATTCGCAATCATATGATGAAAAGTGGTGATATGCTGGATCTTGATGAAATTACACAACACTTATCCATCGAGTTGGTTGGCATCGTTGCGGATGATGAAGAGGTTATTAAAGCATCTAACCATGGCGAACCAATTGCTCTGAATCCTAACAGTAAAGCTTCCATCGCATATCGGAATGTCGCAAGAAGAATTCTCGGAGAATCGATTCCGCTTCAGCCGCTGGAAGAACCAAATAAAAGCATGTTTAGCAAATTTAAAAAATTCTTTGGTGTTCGTTAATCCTAGTTTCGAATCTAAATAAAGAAAAATGGTAAAGCCTGTTCACAAATAATGTGGACGGGCTTTTTTAATCCCTGTCATACTTTGTACTTGCCGTACATAGACTTGTACAAATTGCGGAAAAAGGGTGGATTAGTATGGCGCGGTCGACACCGGATGAAATACGGCGAAGAATCGCCAAAAGGAAAAAAGAAAAAGAATCAGGAGCACCTAGTAATGAACGGGGAATCATCTGGCCAGGAGATGATGAGCATCACGTATTTCCTCCCATTTCTTCATTTGATCCTGATGGGAAAGACCAGGGACATCCCTTATTTAAAAAGGAAATCTTCTTCTTCAAAATTTTGGTTTCGATACTACTGTTTTTAGCGGTTGCCATTTTATTTAGGAATCAATCTGCCAGTTTCGCTCCTGCGAGAGACTTTGTTACAAAATCAATGGATGACGACTTTAAATTCGCTGTTGTTTCCCAATGGTATGAAGAGAAATTCGGAAAGCCTTTGGCATTGCTGCCATTTTCGCAGCAGGATCAGACAAATAAAACGCAAACAGTTCAAAGTGAATATGCTGTTCCGGCGATGGGCAAAATCCTGGAAAATTTTCAAAAGAACGGACAGGGCATTATGATTGAGACACAAAAGGGAGCAGCAGTCCAAGCTATAAATGACGGCTTTGTTCGGTTTGCAGGTGTAAAGGAAGGATTGGGAAAAACAGTTATTGTCCAACATCCCGACAAATCAGAAACCTGGTACGGAAATTTGGCTGAAATAAAAGTTAATTTATATGACTATATCAAAAAAAGAACGGTTGTAGGGACAGTTTCAACGGCAAAAGCTGAGGACCAAACAAAAGGGAAATATTATTTTGCCATTAAAAAAGGTGATAGTTTTGTCGATCCAAGCAAGGTGATTCGTTTTGAATAAATGGGTCCAGCTATTTCGATTAGTCTCAATTCATCCGTTACTTTGGATTGTCATTGGCCTCTCCATTGTGACAGCTCATTTTCTAGAAGTCTGCTTATTATTGGCAATCATTTTTATCCATGAAATGGGGCATGCAGCGGCAGCTTCTTTTTTTTCATGGAGAATCAAAAAAATCACGCTCCTTCCTTTTGGCGGAGTGGCAGAAATGGATGAACATGGGAATCGTCCGTTAAAGGAGGAAGCGATTGTGGTGCTTATGGGACCGCTTCAGCATCTTTGGATGATGGCGGCGGCGTTTGCCTGTTTTTTCTTTCAATTGATATCAGAGGATGTCTTTCAGTTAATTATTTATTACAACCTGATGATATTACTATTTAATTTGTTCCCGATTTGGCCGCTGGATGGTGGAAAACTGGTATTTTTACTGTTCTCGTTAAAAAATTCATTTTCCAGTGCCCATCGGTTCACGCTCGTACTTTCCTTCTTTAGTTTATTCATCTTTTCACTGGCCATCTTGTTGACTGCTCCGACACATATAAATGTCTGGATTGTCATCGCATTTTTAGTATTCTCGCTTTACCACGAATGGAAGCAGCGAAGATTTATTTTCATGCGTTTTTTATTGGAGAGATATTATGGGAAAAGAGCTAGTTTAAGTGTTTTGAAGCCTATTCAAGCAAATGAACAGGAATTGGTGATTCACGTTTTAGAGAAATTTCAGCGCGGTTGCAAGCACCCGATTATCGTAAATGCAGAAGGCGGGGAAAAAGGCACATTGGACGAAAATGAGCTGCTGCATGCTTATTTTAAAGAAAAACGGTTAACGGATAAACTTGGCGACCTTCTCTTTTCTTATTAAAAAGGTATAATAGGACTATTATAGGAAAAGTGAGGAATTGCCGGTTTGGATAAGTTAATCATTAACTATATGGGTCGTGAAAAACGATATGTTTTTATACATGATCAACGGGTCGAAAAGCTTGGTTTTGACCGGCCGGAGCAGCAATCTCTGGTCGGCAATATCTATTATGGAACTGTAACAAAGGTACTGCCGGGAATGAATGCAGCTTTTATAGATATAGGGGAGTCAAAAAATGCCTATTTGCACCGCGATACGATCCCTTCATATGTTTTATCTGCTGAAAAGAACAAAAGCATCACTTCTTTTGTTCACCAAGGGGAAAAACTACTTGTTCAAGTTGACAAGGATGCTGTAGGTACTAAAGGCCCGAAAGTGACGGGAATTGTAGAATTAGAAGGAAACCATCTGATATACATGCCAAATGGCCGCTATGTTGCCGTTTCAAAGAAAATTGCTGATGAGCACATAAAAACCCAGCTTCGGAAGCTTGGCACCCGCATCAAAGCAACAGAAGAGGGGCTAATTTTTCGAACCTCCAGCATTACAGCGGAAGAAACGGAGCTGCAATCAGAACTGGATGATTTAAGGCAGCAATATCAGGAATTGCTAAAAAGAACATCCGTGCTCAAAAAAACAGGTATTATTTTTCAAAAAGATACATTTTTTGAAAGGATCCAAGAACAAATAGCAAAAATGACTTCAGGAGAAGTTGTGACAGATGACCTGGAAATAAAAAAAATACTTGAGCAAAAAAGCCCGCATCTTCATTATGCTTTTTATAGTGGGAAAGAAAATATTTTCTCTGTTTTTCGTGTTGAGCAAGAAATTGAAAAAGCGTTGAAACGGATCGTTTGGCTTGATAACGGTTCCTATCTCGTTTTTGACGAAACAGAGGCATTGACGGTCATTGATGTGAATACAGGGAAATTTTCGGGTAAGACGGACTATCAGGATACAGTCCTAAAAACCAACCAATTGGCAGCAATGGAAATCCTCCGTCAGCTCCGTTTACGTGATATTGGCGGTATAATATTAATCGACTTCATTGATATGGTCCGGGTACCAGACAGGCAAATGATTTTGCAGTTAATTGAATCGGAGCTGGCCAAGGATGCAAAACGGACAAAAGTCATTGGTTTTACAGAGTTAGGAATCTTACAGCTGACACGGAAGCGGACGAAAGAGGCAATTTCCGGGACATTGCAAAAGAAATGTCCGATATGTGATGGTACTGGGCGAATTTTAAGTGCAGAAACGATCGCCTTCCGTTTGGAAAGGGAATTGCTGGAGCACAGGAACTCTGATTTTGAAGCAGTCCTCATTGAGACGACATTAGAAGTTAAAGCAGAATTATTAGGACCAGATGAAAGATTCCGTTCCAGTTTAGAAGAGCTGCTTCATTTGACTATTTATTTTTCGATACAGTCTTCTGCTAATCCTTATTACATTGTAAAACAGCTAGGAAGCAGACAAGAGATTGGTGAAAAGATCACGAAATATTATTGACACTATCGATGAGAGTATGATAGTATTTTACTGTTATGTTTGTAGCACCCGTGCTACAACCGCACTGAACAGGTTTTAAGTTTTTGCTTATTGCAAATCACCTGTTGATGGCGAGTCTGAGTTTATAAGGAGGTGCAGTTCATGTACGCAATTATCGAAACTGGCGGTAAACAATTGAAAGTTGAAGAAGGCCAAGCAATCTACATTGAGAAATTAAATGCAGAAGCAGGCGAAACTGTTACTTTTGACAAAGTTCTTTTCGTTGGCGGTGAAACTGTAAAAGTTGGCAGTCCTGTTGTTGCAGGCGCTACTGTTACAGCTAAAGTTGAAAAACAAGGCCGTGCGAAGAAAATCATTGTTTTCAAGTACAAAGCTAAGAAAAACAACCGTAAGAAACAAGGTCATCGTCAACCTTATACTAAAGTAGTCATCGAAAAAATCAACGCGTAAGGTGTTGTCGTTTAGATGATTCGAATTACGATTAATCGTACTGATTCCGGAAAGATTCATTCTTTTACAATGATGGGACATGCTGAATTTGCTGAGCACGGCGAGGATATCGTTTGTGCGGGGGCATCAGCGGTAACGCTTGGCATCGTCAATTCGATTGAGGTGCTGACGGGTGTCGCTGCCGAAGCAGATCAAGGAGAATCCGGCTTTCTTAAATGCGTGTTTCCTGAAAACCTTTCAGTTGAAACCGATGAGAAAGTACAGTTGCTTCTTAATGCCATGGTTCTGTCACTGCAAGAGATTGAGAAAGCTTACGGAAAGCACATAAGAATTACCTTCAAACCGTAGGAGGTGGAACAAATGTTAAGATTTGATCTTCAGTTTTTCGCTTCTAAAAAAGGAGTAGGTTCTACAAAGAACGGACGTGACTCAATCGCAAAGCGCCTTGGTGCTAAGCGTGCAGACGGTCAATTCGTTACCGGCGGATCTATCCTTTATCGTCAACGCGGAACCAAGATTTATCCAGGTGAAAACGTTGGCCGCGGCGGAGACGATACTTTATTTGCAAAAATCGACGGCGTTGTAAAATTCGAACGTTTTGGTCGTGACCGCAAAAAAGTAAGTGTCTATCCAGTAGCTCAAGAAGCATAAAGATATCCGAAAGCTCTAACCTGACCGGTTAGAGTTTTCTTTTTATAAGGCCTTTCTGAACATCTTCACGTTGATTTCTTCAGTAAGCACATTTTTCCCTCTTCGAATGGATTCAAAACACGCAAAATTGCTTACTCATGGTTGTTTTTTTGATATACTATCAGCAAAACAGTTTTCCGACAATGAATTGGGAGCGAAGGTATGGAGAAAGATTGGGATATAATTGAAGTGCTGCGGCATTCGCGTCATGATTGGTTAAATAAGCTGCAGATTATAAAGGGGAACCTTGATTTAAATCGAATGGACCGGGCCAAAGCAGTTATAAATGATATTGTTATTGAAGCACAGCACGAAACAAAGCTGTCAAATCTGCCAATGCCTCGTTTTGCATCATTTTTATTAAAAGCAAACTGGGATCAAAATGCTTTTAAATTGGAATATGAAGTATTGGATGACCAAGAGTCATTAAAAATACAAGATGAACTCTTGACCAATTGGACTGAATTATTTTTTTCCTGCTTAAATCATTCAATAGAGCTTTTTCATGAAAATAATTTGTCGATTACAATAGAGCCGCAATCAGACGGTATTCGATTCTTTTTCGATTTTAGCGGGATAATAATACACAATGAACAAATAGAGAAATTCCTTACTGAACACAAAGTCATGCTGGACATAACAGTTAAGGAATTCTTTGAAAATGAACTCGCACTAGAGGTATTTATGCCTTTCATCTAGGTGATGTGCGGCAGGAGGAATAAAATGTTTGTCGATCAAGTAAAGATTTATGTAAAAGGCGGCGATGGGGGCAATGGGATGGTTGCTTTCCGCCGTGAAAAATATGTACCAAAGGGCGGCCCTGCCGGCGGTGACGGAGGCAAAGGTGCAGATGTAGTGTTTATGGTGGACGAAGGTCTAAGGACATTAATGGACTTTCGATATCAGCGGCATTTTAAGGCGCCAAGAGGCGAGCATGGAATGTCCAAGAACCAACACGGCAAGAACGCCAAAGACATGATCGTGAAGGTGCCGCCTGGAACGGTTGTAATGGATGCGGAAACGAATGAAGTCATTGCGGATTTAGTGGAACATGGGCAACAGGCAGTAATCGCAAAGGGCGGTCGCGGTGGCCGGGGAAACAGCCGTTTTGCCACTCCAGCTAACCCTGCGCCGGAACTTTCTGAGAACGGTGAACCAGGACAAGAACGAGATGTAGTCTTGGAATTAAAGCTCCTGGCCGATGTAGGATTGGTAGGGTTTCCGAGCGTTGGAAAATCCACGCTTTTGTCGGTTGTATCTTCAGCGAAGCCAAAAATTGCTGAATATCATTTTACAACGATTGTTCCGAATCTTGGAATGGTGGAAACAGATGATGGCAGAAGCTTTGTTTTGGCAGACCTTCCAGGACTTATTGAGGGCGCGCATGCAGGTGTTGGATTAGGGCATCAATTTTTGCGCCATATTGAACGGACGAGAGTCATTGTCCATGTAATTGATATGGCCGCGATGGAGGGCAGAGACCCATTTGAAGATTTTCTGACAATTAATCGCGAATTGAAGGAATATAACCTCAGGCTGACAGAGCGTCCGCAAATAATTGTGGCCAATAAAATGGACATGCCTGAAGCGGAAGAAAACTTGAAGATTTTTAAAGAAAAGCTAAAGGAAGATTATCCAATATTCCCGATTTCAGCTGTTACGCGTAAAGGTTTACGTGAACTTTTATTCGCAGTTGCGGACAAATTGGAAGATACACCAGAGTTCCCGCTTGAACATGAAGAGGAGACAGGAATCCATCGTGTTGTTTATAAGCATGAAGCAGATCCGGATAATTTTGTCATAACAAGAGATCCTGACGGGTCATTTGTTCTTTCAGGTGCAAAGATTGAAAAGCTGTTCAAAATGACTGACTTTTCGCGGGATGAATCCGTTCGCCGATTCGCTCGGCAGCTCCGCGGCCTCGGCGTAGATGATGCCTTAAGGCAGAAAGGCGCAAAGGATGGGGATCTTGTAAAATTATTGGATTTTGAATTTGAATTTATCGAATAAAAAGAATAGATCCCTGTGTGGTTAAGGGAGAGATGATAATGGCAAATTTTGATAAGAAGTTTTATTTGGTCCGAGAAGATATTTTGCCTGAAGCGATGAAGAAAACGATTGAAGCAAAGGAAATGTTGGAAAGGGGCAAGGTCGAATCTATTGGGGAAGCAGTACAGAAAGTAGACCTAAGCAGAAGTGCTTTTTATAAATACAGGGATACTGTATTCCCTTTTTCAACCATTTCTAAAGAAAGAATTGTTTCTCTGTTCTTTCATTTGGAGGATCGTTCAGGCACATTGTCAAAATTGTTAAGTGTTGTGGCCGATTCCGGATGTAACGTATTAACAATTCACCAAACCATACCGCTTCAGGGAAGAGCGAATGTCACATTGTCATTGAACACAGCCCACATGACAAATGAAATGGATCGTTTACTGTCCGATCTTAGAAAGCTTGAATTTGTAGAAAAGGTTGAAGTCCTGGGAACAGGGGCATAGCGAAAAAGTCGCAGCCCCTTTCTCCATCATAATGATAGAAAACTCACCTATAGTACTTATGTCTGCTTGGGGAGTTATATTTTTTTATCAGCTGAGAAAGGGAGTAGGAAGAAGTGAAGGTAGGATATTTAGGTCCAAAAGCAACATTCAGTGAATTACCGGTTAAGATGGTATTTTCTGAGTTTGAACACATCCCATATCGGACAATTGCAGAATGTATGGATGCTGTGGTGGATCAAGAAACAGAACTTGCAGTCGTTCCTTTGGAAAATACCCTTGAGGGGTCTGTAAATATAACACTTGATTATTTAACACAGGTAGTAGAGATTCCAATTATTGGGGAAATCACCATACCAGTAAAACAGCACTTGATGGTTCATCCGGCTAATGCGGATAAGTGGAAGGAAGTATCCAAGATATATAGCCATTCTCATGCCCTTGCACAATGCTATCAATTTTTACATAAGCAGTTTAAAGGCGTCCCGTTGGAAAGTGTCTCTTCGACAGCTGCAGCGGCCCAAATGGTGATGAATTCGCCGGAAATCAATGCAGCGGCAATAGCTAATGAATACGCAGCAAAAGTATACGGTCTGGCACTTGTTCAACCAAATATACATGATTTTGACTATAACCACACCCGATTTGTCGTATTATCTCAGAAAGAAATCGATTTTCAATCCTTAAGCAGTTCAAACCATTATAAAACGACGTTGATGGTGACGCTACCTTCCGATCAAGCAGGGGCACTTCATCAAGTTCTATCTGCCTTCGCCTGGAGAAAACTGAATCTTTCTAAAATTGAGTCTAGACCTATGAAAACAGGAATTGGCAATTATTTCTTTATTATTGATGTAGAAATGCAGCTTGATGATGTCCTAATCCCAGGGGCAATCGCAGAAATGGAAGCACTCGGGTGTGGTGTGAAAGTATTGGGAAGTTACCCCGTATTAATGGTGGAATCCGATTAAGTACAGTGTAGTAAAGGAATCGAGGTTTAGTGAGAAAAGTGAAAGGACCCTGCGAGATGTAAGGGTCCTTTCCTATTCCATTAAAAATCCTTCTTTTCTTAGAGCGTCTTCTGCCTGATTGAGTGTTTGTTCATTTCTGGCTGAAATGGTATGAAGATGGATGCCGCCAGTTAATTCAGATAAAAGGGCGGCCTTTGTGAAACGAATTTTATCCATGAATTGCTTAACATCCTGCCTGTTGGAAACCATGATCGAAGCCGTTAGGTCACCATAAACCGCATGTTCGATTTTAACATCCTTTACTAATACGCCATGGTCAACCATAATATTCAGTTCTTTTTCTGTCTGCTCAGGAGTATGGCGGCAGGCTATAATCTTTTCATAAACAGAATTTCCGGAAGCCTGGTTTAAATAAATATATCCCTGACTTGTAGCAATGATCGGTTCGTTTTTTGCTTTAAGCAAGGTAATATCCCCAACAATTACTTGTCTGCTTACGTTCGTTCTCGAGGCAAGGTCACTGCCTGTAAGCGGTGCAGTGCTTTCTTTTAGCAGCTCTAAAATGAATGCCCTCCTTTCTTCTCCTAAGATTTTTTTTTGCTCGGTCATAAAACTCCTCCTGTGTTCAAATGGTCAACTTATTTTAGCATAATTATGGCTGATTACTTAACAACAGCCCCAGCAAATTCCTTTACAATCCGGACAATTGCTTTTCCTAACTTTAAAACATCTTCCTGCGTTGTAGACTGGCCAAATGAGATGCGAATGAATTCTTTTGCCTCATTGTTCGTCACTCCCAGTGCCTCCGTTACTTTTGCAGGGGTTTGCATTCCTAGCTGACAGGCACTTCCTGTTGAAATCGCTAAACCAAGTCTGTTGCACTCCAGCATCATCCATTGTCCTTCAATACCGGAAATACTTAGACCCACAATATTGGGTAGTTGATAAGGATCTTTGGCTTGAAAAATTTTCACCCTGTTCATGATGGGACTGAGTGTTTCCAATAAAGATTTACGAAGCTGAATGAATTTATTGCGCTCCTCCGGCAGACTGGCAAAAGTTTTCTGGGCAGCAGCAGTCATGGCAGCAATTGCCGGAATATTCACAGTCCCAGGGCGAAATCCTTTTTCGTGTGACGTATCGGGAAAGAATGATTGCCAGACAATTTGCGGATCCAGATAGACACCGCCAATTCCTTTAGGGCCATAAATTTTATGACCGGAAAATGAAAAGCTGCTGACGTATGGAATCACACTGCGAAGATCGATTTTGCCAAAGGACTGGACAAAATCACTATGGAAGTAGATATCATGTTCTTTACATAACTTTCCGATTGCCTCAATTGGCTGAATGGTGCCAATTTCCGAGTTTATATGCTGAATGATTACTAAGCTTGTTTCAGGTTTCATAGCATGTTTGAGTTGGTCAAGATTGATTGTCCCGTTTGAACCAAATGGAAGTAGTGTCACATCATATCCATTCTTCTCAAGACGTTTAAGGACACCATGTACGGAAGAATGTTCTGCGATACCGGAAATGATATGGTTTCCTTTCTTATTCGAAGCTGACAACAAAGCCTCGATGGCTAAAAAATTCCCCTCAGAACCTCCGCTTGTAAAATACAGCCCACGGCTGTCCACACCTAGAAGCTTGCCAAGTTCGGTACGGCAATTATCAAGTAAAAGCGCGGCCTGGCTGCCTATATCATGCAGGCTGCTGGCATTGCCGAAATAATGGGTTGAAGCTTGCAAGTATACCTCAGCAGCTTCTGGATCCAATGGGGTTGTAGCAGCATAATCAAAATATATCATTTTTTTATTCTCCAATACTCTGTTTTTTTTCAGCTCTTGGGTGGGAGCTTACCAATCCCTCATTGTAGATAAAAACTCTTGTATTTAGTTTAATTCTGTGTAAATATATATGTCAAGACACCTGTCAATTGAAGAAAGGTGATGTACATGTCAAATGCGGATGTGTTAATTATTGGCAGTGGGATCGCTGCATTACAGCTAGCTTCCCATTTAGGTAAGAATTTGAATGTGAGAGTTCTCACAAAATCGAAATTAACGGTTTCTAATTCCTATCTTGCCCAGGGTGGGATTGCAGCAGCAATCGGCCCCGCTGATCATCCTGCAAAACATTATAACGATACGTTAGAAGCAGGAAGCTATCACAATAATCCGGAAGCTGTCAGGCAAATTATTCATGAAGCTCCTGGGCTTATTCAAGAAATTGCCGAGCATGGAAATGTTTTTGATCGAGACATGACAGGCAGTCTTCTATTAGGCATGGAAGGAGCACACTGCGAGCATCGGATCGTCCATGGGGGCGGGGATGCAACCGGTCGCAGGGTTAGCGAATATTTAATAAACAGGCTGAAGTCACATGTGACTGTTGATGAGGATGTTTTTGTCTATCAATTGTTATTAAACAAACAAGACAATCGTTGTATAGGTGTCAAAACAAAGCAACCTGATGGATCAATTAAAACCTATTATGGTAACCATATAATTCTGGCAACTGGTGGCTGCGGTCAATTGTACAGCTACACCTCCAATGCTAAAACAGTAACTGGTGATGGAATAGCCCTTGCATACCAAGCAGGTGCAGAAATTACTGATATGGAATTTATTCAATTCCATCCAACATTATTATATGTGAATGGTGAAACAAAAGGGCTCATCTCTGAGGCGGTTAGAGGAGAAGGTGCAAGGCTTGTCAGCGATGACGGCACGTACATTATGGAGGGAGTACACCCATACAAGGATCTAGCCCCAAGATACGTTGTTTCCCAAACCATCTATGATTATTTGAAAAAAGGACATCATGTTTTTTTAGATATTACTAGTATTTCAGACTTTAAGACAAGATTCCCCTCCATTACAGTTATTTGTGAGGAAAATGGTATTGACCTTGCAGATGGAAAAATACCAGTTGTTCCTGGCAGCCATTTTTTAATGGGAGGAATTAAAACAGATGTTATCGGAAGAACCAGCATTGCAGGGCTATATGCCATCGGGGAAGCTGCTTGTACCGGCCTGCATGGTGCGAATCGTTTAGCCAGCAATTCATTGTTGGAAGGCTTGTATCAAGGGAAAAAATTAGCCGAATGGCTCAATGCAATTCCTTCGGTTCCCACATATGAAATAGCTGTCCAAAAACAGCTGCTTAAGCGAGAGCAAATTCGTTTGCCGGAAATTCAACAAATCCAAGAGTCCATGATGGAGCGGGTAGGTATAGTCCGCAGCAAATCCGTTCTTAAACTGCAGGAAAAATGGCTGGCTCAATTTAAAGTAGAAGAAATAAACGATTATGATTCAGTATCAGTTTCTGATTTAACAAAGATATTTATGCTTCTTACGGCACAATTAATCACCAATGCGGCTCTCCAAAGAACCGAAAGCCGCGGCGGTCACTATAGAAGTGACTATCCACATGAGGACAATCGAAACTGGCTAAGAAAATCGATTATTCATAAACATAAACGGGAAGTGGAGACGACCGATGAACAAATTGAAACTGCGATCACAACTTCAACAATTTTTTATTGAAGATATTGGAGAACAGGATATTACGACTGATCTCATATTTTCAGATGAAACAAAAGGTGAAATAGTTTTTCTTGCAAAAGACAATGGCATATTTTGCGGTGAAGAAATCATTAAAACGGGTTTTCAGCTTTTAAATAACGAACTGAACATCCATGTATTTGTTAAAGACGGTGAATCAATTGAAATAGGGCAGCAGCTTGCTCGTGTTTCAGGGAAAATATCCGATCTGTTAAAAGGGGAACGGGTAGTTCTAAATCTCATACAGCGTATGAGTGGGATTGCAACAATGACTAAAAGAGCAGTAAACACACTTAACAGTGATTTTACAAAGATTTGTGATACCAGAAAAACGACTCCTGGTCTTCGAATGCTGGAAAAATATGCAGTCAAGACAGGCGGTGGTTATAATCACCGTTTTGGCCTATACGATGGTGTGATGATTAAAGATAACCATATTTCTTTTGCAGGCTCCATCATAAAGGCAGTTGAAGCTGTACGCCAATCAGCAGGACTTATGGTTAAGGTGGAAGTTGAGGTTGAGACTGAGGAACAAGTTATGGAAGCAGTTCGAGCCGGAGCGGATGTCATCATGTTCGACAATCGCACACCTGAGGAGATTAAAGAGTTTATCAAATTGGTGCCTGCTGGCATTATTACTGAGGCTTCAGGAGGGATTCAGCTTAGCAACCTTGCTGATTATCAGGATACAGGGGTTCATTACATTTCACTTGGATTTTTAACTCACTCATATAAAGCATTAGATATTAGCGTAAAAGTGTTTTGGAATAAAGGAGATGAATAATTTGAGTATTTTAGCCTCATTACAAAATAATCGGATGATTCCTGAAAAATATAAGCTCATGTCCCGTGAAGAATTGGAAGCTCGTGTTCTTGAAGTAAAACAAAAAATGGGTGCCCGGCTGTTTATTCCCGGCCATCATTATCAAAAAAATGAAGTTATTCAGTTTGCCGATGCTACAGGTGATTCCTTGAAATTGGCGCAGATTTCAGCTGAAAATACTGAGGCGGAATATATTGTTTTTTGCGGTGTTCATTTTATGGCTGAAACGGCTGATATTTTAACAACTGAAAATCAAAAGGTTTTTTTACCGGATATGCGAGCGGGATGTTCAATGGCCGATATGGCGGATATGCCGCAGACAGAATGCGCATGGGAAAAACTGCAGGCCATTTTTGGTGACACGATCCTGCCTTTAACTTATATCAATTCTACTGCTGCGATTAAAGCATTTGTCGGTGTGAATGGGGGGGCAACTGTTACCTCTTCCAATGCTCCTGAAAAAGTAAAATGGGCATTAAATCAAAAGGAACGCATTTTATTCCTTCCGGATCAGCACTTAGGAAGAAATACTGCCTTTGATCTTGGGGTAGGTCTGGATGAAATGGCGGTTTGGAATCCGATCACAGATACATTGGAATATGAGGGCGATGTTTCGCGGATAAAAGTCATTCTTTGGAAAGGGCATTGCTCCGTCCACGAAAACTTTACAGTGCAAAACATTCACGATACTCGTAAACAATATCCTGATATGAAAATTATCGTTCATCCAGAATGCTCCCGTGAAGTGGTAGCTTTATCTGATGAGGCGGGTTCAACTAGCTTTATCATTCAAATGATTGAAAAAGCGGAGCCTGGTTCGGCATGGGCCATCGGAACCGAAATGAATCTGGTTAATCGCTTGATCCAAAATCATTCTGATAAGCACATCATCTCTTTAAACCCTCATATGTGTCCGTGCTTGACGATGAATAGAATTGATCTGCCGCACTTAGTCTGGTGCTTAGACATGATTGAAGCAGGTCAGGAGGATCAAATCATTAAAGTTGATCCGAAAATTGCCGAAAATGCTAAATTGGCATTGGAACGCATGCTTTTAAGTAAATAATCTCTTCAAAATAGATGCATTGATTTGCATCTATTTTTTTGTAAGTGGAAGCACCCTGCTGGTTATTTAGCTGTTGATAGAATGAAAATGAATGAGTTGGTAAAACACCCCTTTATTTTTTTGCTTCATAAATGTCTTTAATTAGGCATAAGTTTTTATGAAGAATATTAGCAATTTGCCCAATTCCACATACACTATATGGACTTATGCCATAGGAGGGAAATCAGAGTGAAGATCCATATCGTACAGAAAGGGGATACTCTTTGGAAGATCGCCAAGAAGTACGGCGTGAATTTTGAAGAGCTGAAAAAGTTAAATTCGCAGCTCAGTAACCCTGATATGATTATGCCCGGAATGAAAATTAAAGTCCCTACAGCTGGTGGAATCGTAAAGAAAGAAATGCACCATGGGACACATAATCCAGGGCCAGGAGTTAAAAAAGAGATTCCGCTTACTGAGCACCCGTTTGCCAAAGAAAAGCCAATTCCAGCACCAATTAAGGAGGTACCTGTTAAAGAAGTTCCAATTAAAGAACAGCCAATTATTAAGGAAGCACCAAAAGCACCCTATACTCCGAAAATGCCTCTGCAAGTAGTCCCAGAAATAGATATTAATAATTATTATATGATGAACATGCAACAAATGAAGATTGAACAGCCGCAGCTCCCGCCAAAACCTGCCAATATACTTCCTGAAGTAAAAGAGGTTCCGAAAAAAGAAATAACAGTCCCTATCCCGCCGCCTGTTCAGCCTGTGCAAGAAATGCCATGTGAACCGCAAGAATATTGTGTTCCGATCACTCCTATTATGCCTGGGCCTGGATTCTGTCCGCCATTTGGAGGAATGGGGGTTCCAATGCAGCCGTATATGCCTTACCCTAATTATCCAAATCCGGGGATGGCTGTGCCAATGGGACCAGGGCCTGGTGTTGTCCCAGCCGTATCTGGGCCAGTGTATGCACCGCATCACTTTGACATGGAATCATCATCGTTTATGCCGCAAATGCCTGTTGTAAATCCTGCTTATAGTCCTGGGGCAGGGCCAGTGGGTGTCCCAGGAGCAGTACCAGGGACTCCAATGCCATATTCAGGAACTAATGTATATGGCCAAGTGCCTTCGGGGTACAGTACATTGCCAGCAGCATATGGTCAAATTCCAGCAGAATATCCTGCAGCAGGATATCCCGCAGGCTATCAGCCAGGATACCCAGGATACCCAGGTGCAGTGCCTGGAGGTTATGTACCGGGGGCACCAGTTGGATATCCTGTGCAACAATCTGTAGAGTATGTTCCTGGGGCACCTGGAGTGCCTGGAACCATGTATGGAACTCCAGGTGTAGGAAGTCCATATGGTTACAGACCTGATAATGGGCAAATTCCATATGGATACCCGCCTTCAGGAAGTACTGCGGAATATAATGTTACTGAACTTGCTGCGCCATTTGCAGGAGAACAAATACAGCCTATATATCAAGAACAAGGATTGCCAATTGGAACAGGAGCTATGAATGATTGTGGATGCGGTGCACCTCCGGCAGGAATGCAGCAAGAATTTATTCCACCAACCCCTCCGATCTATAGTGCGCCATATTCTGGTTCAATCAATGTGGCCCAGCCGCCATTTATGAATCTATATGGTATGGATCCGGTTGGCACATCCTACGGTATGCCTGGTTATGCAGATGAGAGCAGCTAAAACAAATAAAAATCATATTGGAGACGATGCATATTTTGATCGTCTCTTCTCTTATTTTCGCTCACAGTTTACTGAGGAAATTATCGATTTGGTTCCAATCAAAAAGTCCGTTATTTTATTGGAAACGAAAGAACATACCTATATCATGAAGGGATATCCAACCATTAAGCGTCTTAAATTGCAAGAGGCATTTACTGCAACATTGAGAAAAGAAGGATTTTCTAAAACATATGTATTTTTTTCACCGCCTGCGAAAGAACAGCTTTATTTTGAAGGGCGTTATTTTGGATGTATGGAATATATTGAGCCGCACAAATCCATTTTTACTTTTCAATCCCAAAAAAATCGGCAGGAAGGATTAGATTTACTGGAACACTTCCACCAAGCAACCGCTTCATTTGAACAGCGTTATCGGACGCTTCTTCCGCATGGCGACTTAATGGGTAAATGGCAGGAAAGGTTTCACGGCTTTTCAAACAATCTTCCCATTCTTGGCTATTTTATGAAGGAGCCATTTATTTCAGAAATTGTGGAATGGGCTAGTTGGTCTTTATCAGGTCTAAACTTAAATCAGTTCCCATCTCCAAGCGAACCGAGTGTGATTTTGCATGGTGATGTTGCACATCATAATTTTTTGCTTGACAAGGATGGAAGATTATGTCTTATTGATTTTGATTTAATAAATATAGGTCCAGCCATGTTTGATTATTTACAGTATGCAAACCGAATTCTTCCTTATATAGATTGGTCTTTTGAAAAATTAACCAGCCTTAAACAGCTGCAGAAATATAAGAATAATAAAGCTTTTTTATACGCACTAGCTTATCCTGCTGATATTTTCAGGGAATGGAATCGAACGATCAGAGAAAAAACTTATACAAATCAAAGTATTTTTAAACAAGTGATGAATTTATCCATTGGTCAATTTTATTCAAGAAAGAAATTTATCGACCAGTTAAAGGAACGATTGAATTAAGCATATGGACATTTGTGGTAGAATGAAAATCCCTTTAAAATAACAACCTAAACCTGAGTATATATATGCTCAGAATGTTTTGAGGGGGTTTATCGCTTGAATAAGAGTCAGTGGATGATTCCTCTTTCAACTTTAATGATAATAGGTGTTTCAGGCTGTAATGCAAACAATAGCCGGGCAAATTTAACGAATTCGAATAATCCGATTCATCATGTTGGATATTATTCAAATGAAAATCATCCGGCCCAGAATTTTGAAATGCTAAATGATAACGATGGCCCTGTAACAGAGTTTTTGGATCATACATTAGGCGATGAAAGCCGTCTATTACAAGAACAGAAACGCAGAATGCTCCAAACCCGTGATGAAAATGGGAATCCGAAAAACCCTACCACGCCTTTGGCATCGACAGATCGAAATTTTTTTCAAAGAGATAACCGCTTTAGCACGAGTGATATGAACTACCATGGTCATTTAAATACACAAATAGGGAACTCCGGAACTGTCACCGACCCTGCTTTTCAGGAAAGAATGACGAATAAAATCAGGGCGAGGATATCAGGAATGGAGAATGTTCGAAGTGTTCGTTCCGTTTCCTATGGAGATGTCGTCACTGTTTCAGTGATATTAAATGACAACAAGCGCGATAAACAAACAAAACAGGCAATCAAAGACGCTGTGAAGCCATTTGTTAAAGGAAGAAGTGTGAATGTTCTAGTAGATGAAGGAACCTTCGGCCGAGATCGGAACATGAACAATGAAATTCCACAGCGTATACCCTAACCAAAAGGGGTAAAGCTTAATACCGGCTTTGCCCTTTTTGGTTAGGGATAAAAAGGCAAATATGGGCTACACTATGACTGTAAAGAATGTTTCTAAACCTAAAGAGGTGGTCAGCATGAGGTTCATTTGGGGACCAATGTCTCGGTATAAAGCAGCCGCATTCTCAATAATTCTTTTCGTTGTTTTGGGATATTCATTAGTGTTCCCATGGAACGGCAATGCCGCCCAACTGGGAGACCAATCAAGAACAGAACCTCTGCACATTACAGTCGTATTGGAGAGAATTTATCTCGATGGTGAAGTAAGTCAGGAAGTAGTGAAGGAAACCTGTTGGTCGAAGGAAAATTTTTGGTCCAAATACGATCAGTGGCAGCTCATTCAAAATAATGGGACTAAAATGGTTTTTAGAAAGCAGGTTGATGATATTTCGCCATTATTAAAGGCAAATGGTTTTTTTGGTATTACTAAAGAAGGTGTCTTAACCATTTTTAATGGCAGACCCGATCACTCAAGAATCATCCAATCTTTTTTTCAGATTGATATAAAAAAACTGGAAAGTAAGAAACAAGAAGAACTTCTGCAGGGTATACCCATTCTCACAAAAGATCGCTATGTTCAAGTATTGGAAACTTTTAAGCCATATTCCGTTAAAAATGAATAGAAATTTCGCAATCAGCCCCGATTCCTTATCTGAGGCTGATTTTTTATTAAAAGCTTAAAATTATATGGTAGAATGAAATACGGTGCGGAATTTACGTGCAGCATCGGTAGTGCTGGATGATCAGGGGAGAGAATACAGGTGTTTGACTTTATTAAAGGAACAGTTGAATTTGTGGGGCCGGAGTATTTAGTCATTGAAAATAACGGCATCGGCTATCAAATTACAACACCAAATCCGTTTATTTATACAAGCAAAATGGAAACATTAGTTACGGTCTATACGTATCATTATGTTCGTGAAGATGTAATGGCATTATTCGGATTTGAAACAAGAGAAGAAAAGAAGCTGTTTACAAAATTGTTAAATGTTTCGGGAATTGGTCCAAAAGGAGCATTGGCAATTCTTGCCTCAGGAGAAGTAGAGCAGGTTGTGCAAGCAATAGAAAATGAAGATGAAAGTTTTTTAGTTAAATTTCCAGGAGTAGGGAAGAAAACAGCACGGCAAATGATTTTGGATTTAAAAGGGAAATTGCAGGATGTTGTGCCTGATTATTTTCCGAACTTATTTAATGCAGAAAAATTTGCCTCACAGCCAGTACAGCAAAATAATGATTTTGATGAGGCGATTCTGGCATTACTGGCACTGGGATATTCAGAAAAAGAAATAAAAAAGATTACCCCAGAGCTAAAGAAAGAACCATTGACGACAGATCAATACATTAAGAAGGCGTTAAAGATTCTTTTAAAATAGGTGATATTTCATGGAAGACCGAATTGTTTCAGGTGAAATGAATGAAAGTGAACAAAATTTTGAACAGAGTCTCAGGCCTCAGGTTTTAAAGCAATACATTGGACAAGAACAGGTAAAGGACAATTTGGAGATTTTCATAAAGGCAGCTAAACTGAGAAGAGAAACGTTGGATCATGTTTTACTATATGGTCCTCCAGGTCTGGGAAAGACCACGCTGGCGATGATTATCGCGAATGAAATGGGCGTCAACATCCGCACAACTTCAGGCCCGGCCATTGAACGGCCTGGAGATTTGGCAGCTATTTTGACTGCACTTGAGCCTGGGGATGTTTTATTTATTGATGAGATTCACCGGCTTGCCAGATCGATTGAAGAGGTTCTTTACCCAGCAATGGAAGATTTTTGTCTTGATATTGTCATTGGCAAAGGACCAACAGCTAGGTCTGTAAGGCTGGATTTGCCTCCCTTTACACTAGTAGGTGCGACAACAAGAGCTGGTTCGTTGTCTGCTCCTCTAAGGGATCGATTTGGAGTTTTGAGTCGTCTCGAGTATTATAAGGAAGAAGACTTGAAAAATATTGTTAAGCGAACAGCGGAATTATTCGAGGTTGGCATGGATGATCCTTCTGCAAGAGAAATTGCCAGACGTGCCAGAGGAACCCCGAGGATTGCCAATCGGCTGCTTCGAAGGGTAAGAGATTTTGCCCAAGTAAAAGGCAACGGCTCGATTCATCTCACACTTGCGCAGGAAGCATTGGAGCTGCTTCAAGTGGATAAATTGGGTCTCGACCATATCGACCATAAACTTTTAAAAGGAATCATCGAAAAATTCCGCGGTGGACCTGTCGGACTTGATACCATTGCAGCTTCAATTGGGGAAGAATCAGAAACGATAGAGGATGTATATGAGCCGTATTTATTGCAAATTGGTTTTTTGCAGCGGACACCTAGAGGAAGAATAGTAACATCGGCTGCTTATCATCATTTTGGTATGGAGGTGCCAGCTCCTTGACACACCTATCAAAAACCCTCATGATTGTGGGCGGGATTATTTTTTTCATAGGATTGTTGATGCCTCTTTTGCATTTTGGAAAACTGCCTGGTGACATTTTAATTAAAAAGGGCAATGCCACTTTTTACTTTCCAGTTGTTACCTGCATTGTCATCAGCATTGTTCTATCACTTTTATTTCATTTTATAGGCAGATTTCGTTAAAGGTAGGATGTTTGAATATGAAAGTAGATATATTTGATTTTCACTTGCCTGAGGAATTAATTGCTCAAGTTCCGTTGAAGAATCGGACAGATAGCAGATTAATGGTTTTAAATAAGCAGACAGGTGAAATAAAGCATGAAGTGTTTAAAAATATCGTGGAATATTTGCGTGAAGGGGATTGCCTTGTCTTAAATGACACAAAAGTTCTTCCCGCACGCCTATTTGGTGTGAAATCAGAAACGGGAGCAAAAATAGAAGTACTGCTGTTAAAACAGCTCGAGGGCGATGAGTGGGAAACATTGGTGAAACCAGCCAAGAGAGTCCAGGAAGGAACCACACTTGATTTCGGAGACGGTCTCTTGAAAGCAGTGTGTACCGGAACTTCTGAACATGGCGGCAGAAGATTCAAATTTACGTATGATGGAATTTTTTACGAGGTATTGGACCAACTGGGAGAAATGCCTTTGCCTCCATACATAAAAGAACAGCTTGACGATCGTGACCGTTACCAAACCGTATATGCCCGCGAACTCGGTTCTGCGGCTGCTCCAACTGCCGGATTACATTTTACAGAAGAGTTATTAAAACAAATTGAGGCAAAGGGTGTCCATGTAGCCTTTATTACCTTGCATGTAGGTCTTGGAACATTTAGACCTGTTAATGTAGACGATGTGGAAGGCCATGAAATGCATTCTGAGTTTTATCAGATGACGGCAGATACGGCAAACCTTCTTAATAAGGTGAGGGAAAAAGGCGGCAGAATCATTTCCGTTGGAACCACATCGACAAGAACACTGGAGACAATTGCCTATAAAAATAATGGACGTTTCATGGAAGCAAATGGCTGGACAGATATCTTTATTTATCCAGGATATGAATTTAAAGCCATTGACGGTATGATTACCAATTTTCATTTACCGAAATCAACATTGATTATGCTGGTAAGTGCATTAGCTGGAAGAGAGCATATTTTACATGCTTACAACACAGCAGTGAATGACCGATATCGGTTCTTTAGCTTTGGGGATGCCATGTTTATTATTTAGGCATTGAATAGAGGAAGGAGTTAGTAATTTGACTGCAATTCGTTACGAATTAATTAAAACATGTAAGCAGACCGGCGCGCGTCTTGGCCGTGTTCATACACCGCACGGGTCATTCGATACCCCTGCTTTTATGCCTGTAGGAACCCTTGCAACCGTCAAAACGATGGCACCGGAAGACTTAAAAGAAATGGGAGCCGGGATCATCTTAAGCAATACCTATCATTTATGGCTGCGTCCTGGCCATGAAATTATCAAGGAAGCAGGCGGCCTCCATAAATTTATGAACTGGGATCGGGCAATATTAACGGATTCCGGTGGTTTTCAAGTCTTTAGTTTAAGTGATTTTCGCAAAATTGAAGAAGAAGGGGTTCATTTCCGTCACCATTTGAGCGGAGAGAAATTATTTCTTTCACCAGAAAAAGCGATGGAAATTCAAAATGCCCTAGGTTCGGATATTATGATGGCTTTCGATGAATGTCCGCCATATCCAGCTTCATTTGAATACATGAAAAAATCGGTGGAGCGGACTTCAAGATGGGCAGAACGCTGTTTAAAAGCACATCAACGCCCTAATGATCAGGGGCTTTTTGGCATTGTTCAAGGTGGGGAATATGAGGAACTTCGGAAACAGAGTGCAGATGATCTTATTTCACTTGATTTCCCAGGCTATGCAGTTGGCGGTTTATCGGTAGGGGAACCAAAAGATGTGATGAACCGTGTGCTGGAATTTACAACCCCAATGCTGCCGGCAAATAAACCCCGCTATTTAATGGGGGTTGGCTCTCCGGATTCACTTATTGATGGTTCCATTCGTGGAATTGATATGTTTGATTGTGTATTGCCAACACGGATTGCAAGAAATGGCACCTTGATGACAAGTTCCGGTCGGCTTGTGGTCAAAAATGCCCAGTTTGCCCGTGATTTTGGCCCGATTGACCCTGAATGTGATTGCTACACATGCCGCAATTACAGCAGAGCTTATATTCGCCATTTAATTCATTGCAATGAAACATTTGGAATTCGATTAACGTCTTACCATAATCTCTATTTTCTGTTAAGATTGATGGAGAAGGTCAGACAAGCCATAAGGGAAGACAGGCTTGGTGATTTCCGCGAAGAATTTTTCGAGCGATATGGTTTTAACAAGCCGAACGCGAAGAATTTCTAATAGAGAAGTTTGAAAGGAGGGAACAAGATGCAAGGAGCTACTACACTCATTCCATTAATCTTAATGTTTGTGTTGTTTTACTTCCTGTTAATTCGCCCACAGCAAAAGCGCCAAAAAGCAGTTCAGCAAATGCAAAGAGAACTAAAAAAAGGTGACAAAATTGTTACTATTGGCGGAATGCACGGATTTATCGACTCTATTGATGATAAAAAAGCTGTGATTAAATGCGGTGATGGAAGCCGTCTCACATTTGATCGCTCTGCTATACGTGAAGTAACAGAAGCAGGAAAAGAAGCACAAGTATAAAATATAAAAAGGAAGCCTTCTATAAAGGATGGCTTCCTTTTTACTTTATGCAGAGCGCGAATGATTAGATGAGAGATTAACCCCAAGAATTCCACCCATCATGGCAATTAAAATATAACAAATATGATAGATCATCTGCTGCATATCGAAGAGACGGTCATAACCTAGGTATTGAAATAAAAATATAATAAGCGAGTAAATTATCCCGGTAGCCCCGCCAATTAGCCAGCCTTTCTCCTTTCGTTTTCCTCCTGATAAGAATCCGCCGCCGAATAAGGCAATAAAGGAAATCGCCGTAACAATGTATTGAAGTGATGTTTCGCGGGCAGCGGTGAATTTAAGAATCAGGGAAATAATAAGACTGCAAATAGCTGCAAAAGCAAAAATAAAGATTAATCCGTATAAAACTGATGTACCAAAGCTTTTCGTTTCGATGATTCTCTCCCCCTTTTAAGCTCTCGAAAGGCTGATTATTTCTCAGCGCTTAAGATAACGGTTTATCCTTAGTACAAGCGTATTCACTTACGAGGAAAAGTAGAATGAATAATT
The DNA here is from genome assembly GCF_013248975.1 of Neobacillus endophyticus. Classification (GTDB taxonomy): domain Bacteria; phylum Bacillota; class Bacilli; order Bacillales; family Cytobacillaceae; genus Neobacillus; species Neobacillus endophyticus. The sequence goes on along the minus strand of NZ_JABRWH010000001.1, from coordinate 74,568 downwards.
TTGCTTTTTCTCGGCCGATTGGAAAGTATCACTGTTTTATCAGGCATATTCGCAACTACACCTATGTCTTCCACCAAGCGGGCTCGTCAGTCGGCGAGTTCTCTTTAAATGCATTTGGGATTATATTCCTTAAATGATTTGTTATTTAATGTGAATAATATGATGGAATGAACAAAAGGAGCGACAGCTTGTGGGAGAATATTTAATCATCGCAGTACGGACATTAATGTTTTATATTTTAATTTTAGGAATTTTTCGCTTAATGGGAAAACGGGAAATAGGAGAATTAAGTATTCTGGATCTTGTCGTCTTCATCATGATTGGCGAATTGGCGGTTGTTGCAATTGAACGGCCTACTGTCAAACTCCTCCATGCCATTTTACCAATGGTTTTATTAATGGCCATTCAAATTTCTATGGCGATTATATCGCTGAAAAGCAAGAAATTTCGAGATTTCGTTGATGGAAAACCTAGTATTATTATCAATAGAGGGAAAATAGATGAGACGGTTATGCGAAAGCAACGCTATAACTTTGATGATTTAATGACTCAATTAAGAGAAAAGGACATCCGCAGCATAGCTGACGTAGAGTTTGCCATTCTGGAATCGTCCGGAAGTCTGTCCGTTATTGAAAAACAAAAAAACGCAAAGGATGAAACAAAGGGTGGAGATATTACGATCCCATTGATTATCGACGGCGTGATTGAGGAAGAAAATTTACACACAATCAACAAAACAAACTTATGGCTCCGTCAGGAATTAAAGAAAAGAGGCTATCGGGACATAAAAAAAATATCATTTTGCAGCTATGAAAATGGCAAATTCTTTATTGATACAATGGATGAATAACAAGAGACGTGCTAACGATCAGCACGTCTTTTAATACGCGAAAAATCGACCAATCCATGGGATTCGTTTTAAGTCGTCTTTTTTGATTAATCCAAAAATCAATAGTAACAGCATATAGGAAATACACATGCCGCTTAAAGAAATAACGACTCTAATAAGTAATAGATTTTCCACGAGGATATTGGCAAAAAGCCAATACCCAATCCAACCTGATGCTGCCATCACAAGAAAGCCTTTTGCATAATCTCGAATGTAAAAAGTAAAGGAAATTGTCTTCAGGACGGTGGCAAAATGAAGGACGGTTACAACCACAAATCCAATGACAATCCCCAATGCAGCGCCCGTAATTCCAAATGAATCCTGGGAAGCAAGTATAAAAATCACTGCCGTTTTTACAATGGCGCCAATTAAACTGTTAATCATCGCTGCCCTGGCCAGATTTAATGCTTGCAACACGGCCTGCAATGGGCCTTGATAATAAAAAAATAAAAAGAAAGGTGCCATTACCCTAATAAAGTATGAACCTTTTGTGGATCCATACATGATTTGCATTAAAGGATCAGCTAATACGTACAGTACAATGACAGCTAGTCCTCCTGTTAAGAAAACGAACCGTAATGCTTCCTGAAGCCGGTATTCAATCAATTTTTGGTTATTGCGTGAATTTGCCTCGCTGATTGCTGGAACAAGTGAAGTTGCCAGCGAAAAAGTAACAAATGAAGGCAGCATTAATAGCGGAAGTGCGTACCCTGTCAGGGCGCCATACTGTTTTGTTGCTTCAACAGCAGCAACCCCTGCTATGGCTAAACTATGTGCTACAACGATCGGTTCAAAAAACCAGGATACGGAACCAATCATTCTGCTTCCCATGGATGGAAGGGCAATCTCCATTAGTGAGGTGAAGGTTGTTTTTCCCGATTGAACAAATTTAAAAAAGTTTTTTCTAAGTCTAAAGCGTTTTTTAAGTTTAAAGGCCGTCATTAAATAGGCAAGTGACACCAATTCACCAATGACAGATGAAACCATTGCTGCGGCGGCTGCATATTCAATTCCATATGGAATAAAGGCTTTTGTCATAACGGCAATTAAAGTAATTCTAACTAGCTGTTCCAAAATTTGTGAGTTGGCAGATGGCCTCATATTCTGCCTTCCTTGAAAATACCCCCTTAAAACAGAAGAAATCGCAATAATGGGTACAACCGGTGCGATCGCAATTAACGGATAATAGGTTCTAGGATCCGTAAATAGCGTTGTTGATAGAATGGGGGCAAGCAAGATCAATGCCGGTGTAAAAATGAGCGATAATGCGATCGTTGCAGCTAAAGAGACAACAAGAATTTTTTTTATTTCTGCAAAATCACCTTTTGCTTCTGCCTCCGCGATGTTTTTAGAGATAGCTACCGGCAGTCCCATCTGTGTGATGGTCACGACTAGAATAAATGTTGGAAATGCCATCATATATAAGCCGACGCCTTCTTCGCCAATACTTCGCGCGATAACAATCCGATTAATAAATCCAAGGATTCTTGTAATAAATCCTGCAATTAATAGGATGAAAGTCCCTTTTAAAAACTTAGACATACTCCTTCCCACCTTCTCAAATTAGGCGATATCATATACAATTAACTATATGCATCATAGTGGACAAAGCATGACAAACTACTGAGCTTTTTCAATCGCTTAATTTATTAGGGGGAGTTTGAATGGATAGCAGGTACGATTCATTTCGCGCTCAGGTTCAGCCGGCATTAGCCAGTAAACTGGAAGAATTCCGTTTGTTAGGGTATGATTCAGTCAAAGAGGCAGGGCTTTGGGAATTCTTAAACAAGAAAAAGTGGAAAAAGGTTAAAGACGAAGTAAAACTTCATGAAATCATTCAAGATATCCTGGGAATTAAGGTAAGTGATTACATCAGCTTTGCTACCATTGAGGCATATAAAACGGCCGACATAACATTAAAGGATGAGAACGAGTGGAAAGAACTGTTGAAATAATACAAAATGTGCATTTCTTTTTTTTGTAAATTGACAGGCATTCGGACTTATTCCATAATGAAAGCAGTGACTTTTTTTACTATACTTATATAAGACTTGTACGTAAGGTGCCGTAACGAGCACTAAGGAGGAATTTAATACATAATGGTAAAACGCAGCAGAATTATTGCTTTCCTTCTTGTGATCCTTCTCCTGGGAGGGACCATGGGGGGAACAACCCAAAATATTTTAAAACATATTAATCTTGGATTGGACCTTCAAGGCGGATTTGAAGTTCTATATCAAGTCATGCCTGCCAAAAATGGACAAAAAATTGACAAAAATGTTTTATCAAGTACGGCTGATGCGCTTGATAAGCGGATCAATGTTCTTGGTGTAAATGAACCAAGTATTCAAATTGAAGGGAATAATCGGATTCGCGTTCAGCTTGCCGGGGTTAAGGACCAGAATAAGGCCCGCCAAATTTTGTCTACAGAGGCTAACCTTTCATTCCGTGATGTAAATGATAAGCTGATGATGGATGGCTCTGATTTAAAACAGGGCGGAGCAAAGCAAACATTTGACGAAAACGGAAAACCAAGTGTATCACTGACATTAAATAGCGCAGATAAATTTGCCAAAGTAACAAAGGAAATTTCCAGCAAACCATATCCGAACAATCTTCTTGTCATTTGGCTTGACTTTGAACAAGGTAAAGATTCATTTAAAAAAGAGTTCGGAAAGAAAAATCCAAAATATTTGTCTGCCCCAACAGTAAGCCAAGTATTTAATCAAAATACCGTTTCAATAGTCGGTAATTTTACTACAAAAGAAGCTTCAACATTAGCGTCTCTCTTAAATGCAGGTGCTCTTCCTGTGAAACTTAAGGAAATATATTCCACTTCAGTTGGAGCTAAATTTGGCCAGGAAGCCTTGCATGATACGGTTATCGCCGGATTGATTGGTATTGCACTTATTTATTTGTTCATGCTGGTTTATTACCGCTTCCCAGGTTTTATTGCGGTTGTTTCACTAAGCATCTACATTTATTTAGTTTTACTCATTTTCCATTGGATGAATGCCGTACTGACTCTGCCAGGAATCGCAGCCTTGATCCTTGGGGTTGGGATGGCCGTAGATGCGAATATTATTACCTACGAACGGATAAAAGAGGAAATCAAACTCGGAAAGTCGATAAAATCAGCGTTCCAAGCCGGTGAAAAGCATGCTTTCACGGCCATTCTCGATTCCAATTTGAATACGATTATTACGGCGGCTGTTTTATTCTACTTCGGGACAAGCTCGGTAAGAGGATTTGCAACAATGCTTATTTTGAGTGTTGTTATGAGTTTCCTTACAGCTGTATATGGTTCACGTTTATTGCTTGGTTTATGGGTTCACAGCGGTTTCTTGAAAAACAAAGCCGGCTGGTTTGGTGTTAAAGCCGCTGATATCCATAGCATGAATCAAAATATTGATACATTATCCTTGCCAACTAAGTTTGATAAAATAGATTTTGTCGCCATGAGAAAGTTGTTTTTCGCTTTCTCCGGTGTGATGCTGTCGGTCGGTTTAATCATTTTAATTATTTTCAAATTGAACCTGGCTATTGATTTCACTAGCGGTACACGAATTGAAGTTTTAGGGAAATCCCCGCTGACAACAGAACAGATTAAGAGCTCATTTGATCGTCTCCATATCAAAACAGATGATGTGACCCTTGAAGGGAAGAATAATGAGATTGGAGCAGCACGATTAAAAGGCGTATTGTCTAAAAATCAAATTAGTCAATTAAAAACAGAATTTAAAAAGGAATATGGTGCAGAGCCAAACGTAAGTACAGTTTCACCTACAATTGGCCGTGAGCTCGCGAAAAATGCGGTTTACGCCATACTCATTGCATCGATCGGTATGATTCTTTACTTAACGATTCGTTTTGAATTTTTAATGGCTTTATCGGCAGTTATTGCCATGCTCCACGATGCTTTCTTCATGATCGCCTTTTTCAGTATTACAAGGCTTGAAGTGGACCTGAACTTTATTGCGGCAGTATTGACTGTTGTTGGTTACTCTATCCACGATACGATTGTTACATTTGACCGGATTCGTGAAAACATGCATTTAAAGAAGCGGTTCAAGACATTTAAAGATATTGTTGATGTAGTGAACATAAGTATTCGTCAAACATTAACAAGGTCCTTAAACACTGTTTTAATGGTATTAATTACCGTTATTTCACTTTTGGTTTTCGGCAGTCCGGCCATTCGCAACTTCTCCTTGGCCTTGTTGATCGGACTCTTAGTAGGAGTATATTCATCCATCTTTATTGCTTCTGGTCTTTGGGTAGTGTTTAAAGGAAAAGAGCTGAAGAAAAAAGGTGTTATTAAAACAGTGAAAGAAAAGAGAAAATACTCTGATCAACCACAAGTTTAAAAAGAAAGCGCAAGCGTCTAAATTGGATGCTTGCGCTTTTGTTCATTCAAATAAAAGATCTCTTGAGAGATTGCAGCGGAAATCTATTCAAAAGTATTTAACATTTCTATGATTGAAAGCTGTCAAGCGCTCCTGTATAATAAGAAAGTCTGAGAGGTGATCTTGAACATATGTTAAAGTCAAAAACAAGATGGGTTGTCCGTCAAACGGATCAACAACTAGTAAAGATGCTTGAAAATGAATTAAAAATAACACCTCTAGCTGCATCTCTGCTTGTCAATCGTGGAATAGATACCGTAGAATCTGCACGGTATTTTTTATTTGGAAAAGATGACTTTCATGACCCTTATTTGTTTAAAGGAATGGATATTGCCGTTAACCGAATTCGTCAGGCCATCGAAAAGCAAGAGCAGATTCTCATTTTTGGAGATTATGATGCTGATGGTGTAAGCAGTACAACTGTCTTAATGATGACATTACGGGACTTGGGGGCAAATGTTGATTTTTATATACCGAACAGGTTCACTGAAGGCTATGGACCAAATGAACCCGCCTTTCGGATGGCAAAAGAAAATGGAGTTTCATTGATTATAACAGTTGATACAGGAATCGCTGCGATCCATGAAGCTTCTGTAGCCAAAGAGCTTGGCCTGGATCTTATTATCACAGACCACCATGAACCAGGACCAGTCTTACCTGAAGCACTCGCGATTATTCATCCTAAACTTCCAGAAGGAACGTATCCGTTTCGTGAACTGGCGGGAGTGGGCGTGGCGTTTAAATTAGCACATGCGCTTTATGGAAAGACTCCAGAGCACTTAATAGAAATTGCAGTGATTGGGACGGTTGCAGACCTTGTATCATTAAAAGGTGAAAATCGTTTAATTGTGAAAAAAGGCCTTGAGAAATTAAGGATGACTAAAAATATTGGTCTTAAAGCCATTTTTAAATTGGCTGGCAGCGATCCTTTGTCAGTGAATGAAGAAACGATTGGCTTTACATTAGGACCAAGGATTAATGCTGTTGGCCGTTTGGAAGACGCTGGCTTAGCTGTCCGTCTCCTTTTGACGAATGATCCTGACGAGGCAGAAATGCTTGCAGCAGAAATGGAAGACCTGAATAAAACAAGGCAAAACATTGTGAAATCAATTACAGATGAGGCAATGGAAATGGTTGAGAACCAATTTCCTGTCGATTCAAATAAAGTCCTTGTCATCGGTAAAGAAGGTTGGAATGCAGGCGTTATAGGTATTGTTGCTTCCAGATTAGTTGAAAAATATTATCGGCCAACAATCGTCTTAAGCTTTGACGGTGAGAAAGGGCTGGCAAAAGGTTCAGCAAGGAGCATCAATGGTTTTGACCTTTTTCAGAACTTATCCGCTTGCCGTGACATACTTCCTCACTTTGGAGGACATCCCATGGCTGCTGGGATGACATTGAAGCTTGAAGATGTGGCTGATCTGCGCGAGCGTTTAAATATTTTGGCTGAAGAAGAGCTGACGGAAGAAGATTTTACGCCCATAACCTATCTTGACCAAGAAGTTCATCTCGAAGAAATTACATTAGCCGCTTTGGAGGAAGTTCAGCTGCTTTCCCCTTTTGGTATCGACAATCCGAAGCCAAAAGTTTTAATCAATCATGTTGATATTTCCGGTATAAGAAAAATCGGCAGTGATCAAAACCATTTAAAGCTTTCAGTTCAAGAAAATGGGGCAAATCTTGATGGAGTCGGGTTTGGTTTAGGTGCATTGGCAGATGAAATTTCACCTGCAGCATCCATTGCATTGATTGGTGAATTATCCATTAATGAGTGGAACAATATTCGAAAGCCACAGATCTTTATTCATGATATGGCCGTCGATTCATGGCAATTGTTTGATTATCGAGGCCAGCAGCAAAAGAAACGGATAGAAGACTCTGTCCCAGCTGAAAATCGAAAAGTAATCATTTTTAGTAAAGAATATTTTGAGAAAATAAAGGCCCATACAAGGCCAGACACCATTCTGATCGAAGATGAGAAAACAGCCGAAGCTGTTGATTGTACGATGGCGAATGTCGTATTGCTCGATCTTCCGCCATCAAAAGAAATCATCATTCATCTGCTGAAAGGGAAAAAACCTGCAAGAATATATGCTTATTTTTATAAAGAATCCAGTGATTTCTTTAGCACGATTCCAACCCGGGAACATTTCAAGTGGTATTATGCCTTTTTGGCTAAACAGGGTTCGCTCGACCTGAATCGGTATGCTGATGAAGTAGCCAAATTGCGGGGGTGGACGAAGGAAACAATTGATTTAATGTCAAAGGTGTTTTCTGAACTGGATTTTGTTACAATAAACAATGGAATCATTACATTAAAAAAGTCTGCGCAAAAGCGTGATTTAACTGAATCGCAAACATATCAGGCAAAGAATAACCAATCAATTCTTGAGAAGGATTTGTTATTTTCATCTTATCAGGAACTGAAGAGTTGGTTTGATACTGTGATCGAAGGGTCAGTTGAAATTGAGGAGGCAGTTCACAAGTGGATTTAAAACAATTTGTAGCAATCGTACCGGATTATCCGAAACAAGGTATTGTGTTTAAGGATATTACACCATTAATGAATGATGGAGAAGCATATAGATATGCAACAGATCGGATTGTTGATTATGCAAAGGATAAACATATCGATATAATCGTAGGACCAGAAGCACGCGGATTTATTATTGGCTGCCCTGTAGCCTATTCCCTTGGAGTAGGATTTGCCCCCGTTCGTAAGGAAGGTAAACTTCCTCGTGAAACCATTAAAGTTGGCTATGGTTTGGAATATGGTAAAGATGTTTTAACCATTCATAAGGATGCCATTAAACCTGGTCAGCGTGTTCTGATAACAGACGATTTATTGGCAACTGGTGGTACAATAGAAGCTACGATTAAATTAGTTGAGGAGCTTGGCGGCGTTGTTGCTGGGATCGCCTTCATTATTGAATTGACTTATTTAGAAGGCAGAAGCAAGCTGGACGACTACGATATCTTAACATTAATGCAGTATTAAAATGGATGAGAGAGCACTCGAATAAAGAGTGCTCTCTTTGTATAAAATTCTGATAAATTCTTAGCAAGAATAGAGACAGCAGAATGATTCAGACAGAAATTTCGACATTCCGTTCAAAATTTGCTGAAAAAAGGTTCCAATCTCTTTACATTTGTGATATTTTTATCTGATAGTAGTAATAATCATTCTAATTTAATGTAATTCAATTAAGTGTTTTTTTATCTCTGGACAAATTAAAATGTGATGAAAATAAAGGTGATATCATGGCGAATGATCAAGTGTTGACAGCCGACCAAGTCATCGACACGACTAGAAAATATTTGAATGAAGAGCATGTAGCATTAGTTCGTAAAGCATATGAATTTGCGAAACATGCTCATCGGGAACAATATCGCAAATCCGGTGAACCCTACATTATCCATCCAATTCAGGTCGCAGGGATCCTGGCTGATTTGCAAATGGATCCGGGTACGGTCGCTGCCGGTTTTCTTCATGATGTCGTTGAAGATACAAATGTATCTTTAAAAGATATAGAGGCTGCTTTTAATTCAGAAGTGGCAATGCTTGTCGACGGGGTAACCAAATTAGGGAAAATTAAATATAAATCACATGAGGAACAGCAAGCAGAAAACCATCGGAAAATGTTTGTTGCCATGGCTCGGGATATCCGAGTCATTCTCATAAAACTAGCTGATCGTCTGCATAATATGCGTACACTTAAACATCTTCCTGCAGAAAAACAGCGGAGAATTTCTAACGAAACACTGGAAATTTTTGCACCGCTGGCACATCGTCTTGGAATCTCGAAGATTAAATGGGAGCTGGAAGATACGGCTTTAAGGTATTTAAACCCTCAGCAATATTATCGGATTGTAAATTTAATGAAGAAAAAACGGGCCGAGAGAGAGCAATACTTGGATGATGTGATGAATGAGGTCAAGGAGCGGCTAGCAGAGGTTTCTATCAAGTCAGAGCTTTCCGGAAGACCAAAGCATATTTACAGTATTTATCGAAAAATGGCCCTGCAAAATAAGCAGTTTAACGAAATTTATGATTTGCTTGCTGTTCGAATTGTAGTAAACAGCATCAAGGATTGCTATGCCGTATTGGGTATTATCCACACTTGCTGGAAACCAATGCCAGGACGCTTTAAAGATTATATTGCGATGCCAAAGCCAAATATGTATCAGTCTTTGCATACTACGGTCATTGGGCCGAAGGGAGATCCGCTTGAGGTGCAAATCCGCACCTTTGAAATGCATCGGATCGCTGAGTTCGGGATTGCGGCCCACTGGGCATACAAAGAAGGAAAGTCGATTGATGACAACACCTCTTTTGACGAAAAGCTAACATGGTTCAGGGAAATTCTTGAATTTCAAAATGATATTACAAATGCTGAAGAATTTATGGAATCATTAAAAATTGACCTGTTCTCTGATATGGTGTTTGTGTTTACACCAAAAGGTGATGTTTTAGAGTTACCATCCGGATCAGTTCCAATTGATTTTGCCTACCGCATTCACTCGGAGATTGGCAATAAAACAATTGGTGCGAAAGTGAACGGCAAGATGGTGACGCTGGATTACAAGCTAAAGACAGGGGATATAATTGAAATTCTTACTTCCAAGCATTCTTATGGCCCGAGCCAGGATTGGCTCAAGCTTGCCCAAACATCCCAAGCGAAAAATAAAATCCGTGCCTTCTTTAAAAAGCAGCGCCGGGATGAGAATATCGTAAAAGGCAAAGAGCTTGTAGAAAAAGAAATACGCAGCATGGAATTTGATATAAAAGAAATTTTAACTCCGGAAAATCTAAAAAAGGTTGCCGAGAAATTTAATTTTTCAAATGAAGAGGATATGTATGCTGCTGTCGGTTATAACGGTGTTACTGCCTTACAGGTTGCGAACCGGTTAACGGAAAAGTGGCGGAAAAAACGCGATCAGGAACAATCGGCAAGTATCACCAATGTTATATCTGATTTGAAATCTTTCCCATCCTCTAAAAAACGGGAATCCGGAGTAAGGGTACAAGGGATTGATAATCTGTTAATTCGCCTTTCTAGATGCTGTAATCCGGTTCCGGGCGATGAAATTGTCGGATATATTACAAAGGGCCGCGGAGTATCTGTCCATCGTGCGGATTGTACTAACATCGATAAAAACGAGGCACAGTCCAGATTAATTCCTGTCGAGTGGGAGTCCTCCCTGAATGATCGCAAGGAATACAATGTGGATATAGAAATCAGTGGTTATGACCGCAGAGGCTTGTTAAATGAAGTACTTCAGGCTGTCAATGAAACAAAAACCAATATTTCTGCAGTAACAGGTAAAACGGACCGAAATAAAATGGCGACCATTAATATGTCGATCGCGATTCATAATGTCAGCCATCTTCGAAAAGTAGTGGATCGAATTAAACAAATTCCCGATATCTACTCGGTTCGCCGAATGATGAATTAAGGAGTTTAGACCATGCGAGTTGTTGTTCAGCGAAGCAAGGCAGCCAGCGTTACCGTAAATGGTGAAGTGACGGGTCAGATTACAAAAGGGCTTGTTCTGCTTGTTGGTGTCACACATGATGATAACGAAGACGATGTTAATTATCTTGCTGATAAAATTGCTAATCTGAGAATTTTTGAAGATGAAGAAGAAAAGATGAATTTTTCGTTAATGGATGTTGGCGGTGAAATTCTCTCCGTTTCGCAGTTTACCCTTTATGGGGATTGCCGCAAGGGGAGAAGACCTAATTTTATGGAAGCAGCCAGACCAGACCATGCGATTGAAATCTATGATTCGTTTAATACCGCACTTCGGCAAAAGGGAATTCGTGTCGAAACTGGTGTGTTCGGGGCTATGATGGATGTGGCTCTAACAAATGATGGACCGGTTACACTGATTGTGGATAGTAAATAATATCAAGACCTGAAACCTTTAATGGTTTCAGGTCTTTTTGTTTTATAAAAAATAGGCTAAGTTAAAGAACATTGTTGATATTTAAACTCTGTTGATTGGAGCAGAAATCAACAGCTAAATTTAACAGCGCCAAAAAATAAAGAATATGAAATTTTTGATGCCTAAATGGAAATAATAACAATATTGAACTGTGAGTCAGGGGTGAGAGCATTGAGATCAAGTGAAAAAGGAAGGACGATTCAGTCTATGGATGGCAGGATTTTTGGAGTGGATTTTCATGATTTTATCCAAAAAGAACAGCATAACACACCATTTGAGCTTGCATCCGAATTCGGATTAACTATGAAGGATGTCAGAAAGTTGAAAAAACATTTGGGGAGATCATAAATTCAACTTGACAATGATCGAGATGCTCCGTATGATAAAGAAATAATATTGAAAACTTGTCATATCCAATGATGGAGCATAGTAGTTAAGACTAATCCATGAAAAGAGAGGAAATGCCCTGGGCTGAAAGCATTTCTGCATGAAACTTAATGAAAGAACACTCCGAAGGTTTCTCTCTGAAAAAGCATCCTGCTCTATTAGGAGAAGAACGTTACAGGCGTTAACTGTTTGAGAGGAAGGGTATTGATTTATTGTACTCTTCAACTAGGGTGGCACCGCGGATAAACTTCCGTCCCTTGTATTTATACAAGGGATGGGAGTTTTTTTATTTAGGAAAAAATTAACATGATACATATGAATTACTTGTTATTGAGGAGGTTTTTGCCATGTCAATCAGCATTCCGAGAGGGACGCAGGACATATTGCCCGGTGAAGTAGAGCTGTGGCAGCAAATTGAAGCAAAAGCGAAGGAACTATGCGGAAAATACCAATATCATGAAATTCGCACGCCGATTTTTGAACAAACTGAACTATTCTTAAGAGGTGTAGGCGATACGACTGATATTGTTCAGAAGGAAATGTATACATTTGAGGACCGTGGCGGCCGTAGTATTACGCTAAGGCCTGAAGGGACAGCACCGGTTGTTAGGTCATATGTTGAGAAAAAAATGTTCGGTAACGCTGGTCAGCCGGTTAAGCTCTACTATTTGGGACCAATGTTCCGCTATGAACGCCCTCAAGCAGGCCGTTTCCGCCAATTTGTCCAATTTGGTGTCGAAGCACTTGGAAGCAGTGACCCGGCCATTGATGTTGAAGTAATTGCCCTTGCCATGAACCTTTATAAAGAAATGGGCTTAAAAAAGTTGAAGCTTGTGGTTAATAGTCTTGGTGATAAAGATAGTCGGCAGGCACATCGTGATGCTTTAGTGAAACATTTCAAACCTAGAATCGGAGAGTTTTGTCAGGATTGTCAAAACAGATTGGAAAAAAATCCGCTCCGAATCTTGGATTGCAAACAGGACCGCAGCCACGAGTTAATGAAAACAGCCCCATCAATTCTCGAATATCTAAATGAGGAATCACATGCTTATTTTGAAAAAGTAAAGCAATATTTAACACAGCTTGATCTAGCCTTTGAAGTGGACGCCAATTTAGTTCGGGGCTTGGATTACTATAATCACACTACTTTTGAAATTATGAGTGATGCGGAAGGGTTTGGAGCGATTACTACGCTTTGCGGAGGCGGACGCTATAACGGTCTAGTCGAGGAAATAGGAGGACCGAATACAGCAGGAATCGGATTTGCTTTAAGTATTGAACGGTTTATTGCAGCACTTAAAGCGGAGGGCATTGAACTAAATGTAAATGAAGGAATCGATTGCTATCTTGCAGCGTTAGGGGACGAGGCAAAGGATTACACAGTAGGACTTCTGCAGCAGCTTCGTTCAGCAGGTTATTCTGCAGAAAGAGACTATTTGGATCGAAAAATTAAAGCACAATTTAAGGCGGCCGACCGCTTGAAAGCAAAGTTTGTTGCCATCCTTGGTGACGAAGAGCTGAAAAACAATAAAATCAACGTGAAAAATATGGCTACAGGTGAACAAACAGAAATAGCATTGGACGCTTTTGTCCAAGAATTCAAGAAGTTGCAGGTTTAAAGGAGGATAATCATGTTTGGCAGATCATATTTTTGTGGCGAGGTTCCTGAGAAAGCAGTTGGGGAAAAAGTAACATTAAAAGGATGGGTACAGCGTAGACGCGACCTTGGAGGATTAATTTTTATCGATCTTCGCGATCGCACTGGGATTGTGCAGGTTGTTTTTAATCCAGAATTATCACAGGATGCATTGCAAACAGCTGAAAAAATCCGCAATGAGTATGTTTTGGATGTTGTCGGGACTGTAGTTGCCCGTGATCCAGGAACTGTTAATGAGAATATAAATACTGGGAAAATTGAAGTTCAAGCAGAAACGGTAACCATCATTAATGAAGCGAAAACACCGCCATTTATGATTTCGGATAATACAGATGCTTCAGAAGATGTACGTTTAAAATATCGTTATTTAGACTTCCGTCGCCCTGTCATGTTTGAAACATTAAAAATGCGCCATCAGGTAACGCAAAATATCCGGAATTTCTTAGATTCAGAAGGCTTTTTAGATGTGGAAACGCCAATTTTAACAAAGAGTACACCAGAGGGAGCCCGTGACTACCTTGTTCCAAGCCGTGTGCATCCAGGTGAGTTTTATGCATTACCGCAATCACCTCAATTGTTTAAGCAGCTTTTAATGGTGGGTGGAGTGGAACGCTACTACCAAATTGCCCGTTGTTTCCGTGATGAAGACTTACGTGCTGACCGTCAGCCGGAGTTTACTCAGGTAGATATTGAAACAAGCTTCTTAAGTCAAGAGGATATCATGGGTCTTCTAGAAAGAATGATGTCCAAAGTGATGAAGGATGTAAAAGGTATAGATGTTGCCACTCCGTTCCCGCGCATGAGCTATGACGAAGCTATGAACCGATATGGTTCTGATAAACCGGATACCCGATTTGGCTTAGAGTTAGTCGATGTATCCGAGATCGTAAAGGATTCTGACTTTAAAGTATTTGCGGCGGCTGTTGCCGGAGGCGGACAAGTAAAAGCTATAAATGTGAAAGCTGCGGCGGACAAGTATTCCCGCAAAGACATTGATGCACTTGGTGAGTTTGCTGCGCGCTATGGGGCTAAAGGGCTTGCTTGGTTAAAGGTGGAAGCAAATGAGCTAAAGGGTCCGATTGCGAAATTCTTCTCCGAAGAAAATGCAGCGGCAATTAAAGCTACTCTTGAGGCAGCTGAAGGGGACTTACTGCTGTTTGTGGCGGATAAAAAGAGCGTGGTTGCTGATTCCCTCGGAGCATTAAGACTTAAACTTGGCAAAGAGTTAAATTTAATTGATGAGAGCTTATATAATTTCTTATGGGTTATAGATTGGCCGCTGCTTGAGTACGCCGAGGAGGAGGGGCGTTATTATGCTGCTCACCATCCTTTTACAATGCCGGTGCGCGACGATTTAGCTTACCTAGATACAGATCCTTCAAGGGTTCGTGCTCAAGCATATGACATAGTATTGAATGGCTATGAGTTGGGCGGCGGCTCATTGCGGATCTTTGAGCGCCCAATTCAAGAGAAAATGTTCAGCGTCCTAGGTTTTACACCTGAAGAAGCGAAGGAACAATTCGGCTGGTTATTAAATGCTTTTGAATACGGGACACCTCCTCATGGAGGAATTGCGATTGGTCTTGACCGTTTAGTGATGCTGCTGGCCGGAAGCTCTAACCTTAGAGATACCATTGCTTTTCCAAAAACGGCAAGTGCAAGCTGCTTAGTAACAGATGCACCAAGCGAGGTAGCAAGTTCCCAATTGCAGGAATTGTATTTGTCACTAAATGTTAATAAATAACAATGAATCCTGTATTTATCGCCTTGAAGCCGATTTCATAATGTGCTATTATTAAGTCAATCAAAAGAGAATCCTGAGATGTACGTTGTGTTACCTAAAGTTTTGACCGAACATTATTGAATTGGGAGACCGGAGTTTCCTACTTGCGTAAATGCCCCACTCTTTGACGAGTCAGGGGACTTACAATAACGGGAATAGGACACCCACCTGCTGAGTGCGGGATCAAAACAAGGGATCAAAAAGCGACGGCACCATCGGGATTCTCTTTTATTACTACAATCATTACCTCCTGACATCAGGAGGTTTTTGCCGTTTTAGGTTTTTGATCAGGCGATTTATAGTGAAATTCCTATCAAGATACTTGTAATTGAGAAAAAGTATGATATATTTTTTAAGGTGAAAAGATAAAGTATAGTGTTATTTGAATATGAGAATAGTGGAGGAACATCATGCTGCATCAATTTTCTCGTAATGAGCTTGCAATAGGTAAAGAAGGCCTCGATATTATGAAAAACACTACAGTTGCTGTATTAGGAATTGGCGGTGTTGGCTCTTTCGCAGCCGAGGCTTTAGCCCGTTCCGGCGTGGGACGTTTAATATTGATTGATAAGGACGATGTTGATATTACCAATGTGAACCGTCAGCTTATTGCTTTGCTTTCGACAATTGGCCGTCCTAAGGTTGATATCATGCAAGAACGGATTAAAGATATTAATCCTGATTGCGAAGTCATTGCTCTTAAAATGTTTTATACAGAAGAAACATATGAAGAAATATTCAGCTACAATATTGATTTTTTCGTTGATGCCTCTGATACCATCATGTATAAAATCCATTTAATGAAAGAATGTTTAAAGCGAAATATCCCAATGATCTCCAGCATGGGTGCTGCCAATAAAATGGATCCAACCCGTTTTCAAATTGCTGATATTTCTAAGACGCATACGGACCCGATTGCGAAGGTAATAAGAACAAAACTTCGTAAAGAAGGCATCAGGAAAGGGATCACAGTTGTCTTTTCAGATGAGAGCCCAATTGTAATTCGTGAGGATGTCCGCCAAGTGGTTGGGAATGACCAAGCCGCCATTCGCAAGGCGAAAATGCCGCCATCATCTAATGCATTCGTGCCATCAGCTTGCGGTTTGATAATGGCAAGCTATGTCGTTCAGGAATTATTGAAAGATATTAAAATTAGCCGTGTGAGAGATGAAAAATAGGTAATCGTTGACTCTGAACTTTAGTAAAGTTCAGGGTTATTTTTTTGTTTCCGCAAGAATGGGTTTTAGATTGCGATAAGAAAAAACGTTTTTTCAGTCCCAAGCCTTAGAAATTAACCTTCTTGAAACTGATTTAAGTAAAGTGTGACGATTGCTATAATAAATTTTGTAAAAAAGCTAAAAAATTTTTCCACAATAAGGTAAACTTAATCGTGAATCAGAAAAAGGGGGGAGTACTATGGAAGCGATCGTAGAATTAAAAAAGGTCACCAAAATAATCAAAGGCAGGAAGATTATAGATAATATCAGCTTTCAAGTAAATAAAGGCGAGGTATTTGGTTTTCTGGGACCGAATGGAGCCGGAAAAACGACGACAATCCGAATGATTGTCGGGTTAATGGGAATTACCTCAGGAGATATCAGCATCAATGGCGCCAGCATTAAATCAGAATTTGAAGATGCAGTCAGAAATGTTGGCGCCATCGTTGAGAATCCGGAAATGTATAAATTTTTATCAGGATATCAAAATCTTATCCACTATGCCAGAATGGCAAAAGGCATTACGAAAGAAAAAATTGCCGAAGTGGTAGAACTTGTTGGATTAACCAATCGGATCCATGATAAAGTGAAAACCTATTCCCTTGGGATGAGACAAAGGCTTGGTCTCGCACAATGCCTGCTACATGACCCAAAAGTATTGATTCTTGATGAGCCTACAAATGGCTTAGATCCCGCAGGAATTAGAGAAATCCGTGATTATGTCCGCAGACTGGCTAGGGAAAAAAATATGGCCGTGATTGTTTCCAGCCATCTTCTATCTGAAATGGAAATGATGTGCGATCGGATTGGGATTATTCAAAATGGCCAACTGATTGATGTTCAAGAGATGAAAGAATTTGTGCATGGAAATGAGACTGCTTTTGAACTGGAAGTGGCTCCAAGTGAAAAAGCTTTATCAATTGTAAAATCATTTTTTCCAAATACACATGCCAGTTACTCCCTAAACGGAATGAAAGTCGATCTTCCAAAAGACGACATTCCAAAACTAGTGAAATTGCTGGTTCAAGAAGAGATACAGATATTTACTATAAAAGAAACGGCAAAAACATTAGAAGACCGCTTCTTGGAAGTAACACGAGAAAAGGGGGAAGCAAACCATGGTTAATCTAATTAAAAATGAGTGGATGAAGATTTTTCGGCGTCCAGGAACATATGTGATGATTACCATCCTGATTCTTAGTACATTATTGGTTGGTATAGTTTCTAAATATCAGGAAAAGGGCCCCGGAGCTGCTGATAAAAATTGGGTGCAAACGTTAAAGGAAGAAAATGATGCATTAAAAAAACAGATGGAACAGAGTCGTTCCAAGGTGGAAAAGCAATATTACAAGAAGGAAATTGTGATTAATAACTATCGCATTCAGCATAATCTGCCACCAAAAGAAACGAAATATCATGTTTGGTCATTTGTGAAGGATGCATCAGATTTGATTATTTTAACAGGATTATTTACGATTATTGTCGCTGCGGGGATCGTAGCCAGCGAATTTAATTGGGGAACCATAAAGTTGCTACTGATCAGGCCGATTAACCGCACAAAGATCTTACTTTCCAAATATTTTACGGTTATCTTGTTTGCTTTATTTATGCTTGCGATTCTGTTTGCTTTTTCAGCGGCGTTGGGTGCTGTACTTTTTGGAATGCCGAATCAATCAGTTCCGTACTTGAATTATTATAACGGCAAGGTGACAGAGCAAAATATAGTGATCCATTTACTTATTTATTATGGGCTTAATTCTATTAAAATGATGATGCTCGTAACAATGGCATTTATGATTTCTACTGTCTTCCGAAACAGTTCCCTAGCAATTGGCTTATCGCTCTTCCTATTATTTACCGGTGATCAATTTACAGCATTATTGGCATTAAAATTCTCCTGGGCGAAATTCATTCTTTTTGCCAACACGGACTTAATGCAATACATCGAAGGAACACCCCTAGTAGATGGGATGACTATGACCTTTTCCATCATTATGCTCATCATCTACTTTATAATATTCCATTTCCTTTCCTTCTTTGTATTCAATAAACGGGATGTTGCGTCCTAATAGAAAAGGTGTCAGGCACCATGTGAAGTTTTCACATGGTGCCTGACACCTTCATCATTTTCTTGTTATTTTTTCGTAGACAGCAGCCATGGCTTGTTCGAATTTTCCTGTTTTCTTTGGCTGGTAGTATTGTTTGTGTTTGAGTTTGTCTGGTAAGTATTGTTGCGGAACCCAGCCGTTTTCGTAGTTGTGGGGGTAGAGGTAGCCGATGCCTCTGCCTAGTTCTTTTGCACCTTTGTAGTGGGCGTCTTTAAGGTGATCCGGTACCTCTCCAATGATACCTTTTTGGATATCTTCCATGGCAGCATCGATGGCTAAAATGGCTGAATTTGATTTTGGCGACAAGCACAATTCGATCACAGTATTTGCCAGGGGAATACGTCCTTCAGGAAACCCAAGGCGCTCAGCTGTTTCAATGGCAGCTAATGTCCGAGGTCCCGCCTGTGGGTTTGCCAATCCGATATCTTCATAGGCGATGACAATTAGCCGGCGGCTGATACTTGGCAAGTCGCCAGCTTCAATTAGTCGTCCAAGATAGTGTAACGCTGCATTCACATCACTGCCACGAATTGACTTTTGAAAGGCAGATACCACATCATAATGGGCATCACCATCCTTATCCGCAGGGATACTTTTCTTTTGCAGACATTCCTCGGCGATGGCGACATCGATATGAACGATCCCTTGTTCATCTGGATCTGTTGACATAACAGCCAATTCTAATGCATTAAGTGAGCTTCTTACATCTCCGCCAGACCCTCGGGCAAAATGAAGTAAAGCATCGTGGGAAATTTCAACTTTTAACTTGCCTAAGCCGCGTTCCTCATCATCAAGCGCCAAATTCAGTGCCTGTATGACATCCTCAGAGGACAAAGGTTTAAGTTCGAAGATTTGACAGCGGCTGCGGATGGCTGGATTGATCGCATGATAGGGATTGCTTGTTGTTGCCCCAATAAGCACAATCATACCGTTTTCGAGGTAAGGTAATAGGAAATCTTGTTTGGCTTTATCCAGGCGATGGACCTCATCCAGAAGAAGGATCACTTTCCCGGACATTTTTGCTTCCGCAGCAACGATTTCCATATCTTTTTTATTATTGGTAACGGCATTTAAAGTTCGAAAGGCATATTTTGTACTTCCGGCAATGGCACTGGCGATGGAGGTTTTTCCGATGCCCGGAGGGCCGTAGAGAATCATTGATGCCAGCTGTTTGGCTTTGACCATTCTCGCAATAATTTTCCCTTCACCGACAAGGTGCTGCTGGCCGAAAACCTCTTCAATTGAGCGCGGACGCATTCGGTAGGCTAAGGGTTTTTGCTGCATATACATCTCTCCAAAGAAATATCATTATAGCTTTACAATACCATTTTCTTATCAAAAAGCATATTAAAGTAGAATATGATATAATTTCTAATGCTTATCTATTTACTATGAATTTCTGTTATTAAAAAATAAAGTATAACGAATAGAGGTGCTTTTATATATGAAAATTTCGACGAAAGGGCGTTATGGCCTTACCATCATGATTGAGTTGGCAAAAAATTATGGCGAGGGCCCTACCTCACTTAAAGCGATTGCACATGCTAATGATTTATCAGAGCATTATTTAGAGCAGTTAATTTCTCCGCTAAGAAATGCAGGATTAGTAAAAAGTATTAGAGGAGCATATGGTGGATATATATTATCAGACGTTCCATCAAAAATTTCAGCCGGTGATGTCATTCGTGTCCTTGAAGGCCCGATCACTCCTGTTGAAGGGATTGAGAATGAAGAGCCAGCAAAGAGGGAGCTATGGATTCGCATACGTGACGCAATAAAAGATGTTTTGGACAATACATCATTGGAAGATTTAGCAAGTCATAGTGAAGATAGTGAGCCGGAAGGTTATATGTTTTATATCTAATGGTTAAAATAAAGAATTATTTCAATTTGAGGTGTCACAATGGAAAGAATTTATCTCGACCATGCCGCTACCTCTCCCATGCATCCAAAAGTTATTGAAAAAATGCTTGAAGTCATGAATTCCATTCCAGGAAATCCTTCCAGCATCCATTCTTTTGGTCGTGAAGCGCGTCATCAAGTTGACATGGCAAGGGAAGCGATGGCTCGAAGTATTGGTGCAAAGGAAAACGAGATTATTTTTACAAGCGGTGGAACAGAAGCGGATAATATGGCGTTATTCGGTGTGGCTGAAAGTTATCAACATAAAGGAAAACACATCATCACTACAAAAATTGAGCATCATGCTGTATTACATGCTTGCGAAAAATTGGAAGAACTTGGCTTTGAAATAACCTATCTTCCTGTCGATGAAACAGGACGAATAACTGTTACCGAGCTGCAAGCAGCTTTAAGAGACGACACCATATTAGTTACAATTATGTATGGCAATAATGAGGTAGGAACCCTGCAGCCGATTAATGAAATTGGCGAGCTATTAAAAAATCATCAGGCATTATTTCATACAGATGCTGTGCAGGCATACGGAATCGAAAATATTGACGTAAATGATTGCTTGGTTGATTTGCTATCCGTCTCAGCCCATAAAATTAATGGTCCAAAAGGGATCGGATTTCTTTACGTACGCTCTAATGTAAAAATCGCTCCCCGTTTATTTGGCGGTGAACAAGAAAGAAAACGTCGCGCAGGAACGGAAAATGTCGCTTCTATAACAGGATTTCATGAAGCAGTTGACTTAGCTGGGATAGTTCGGGACGAGAAAAGAGAAAAATTCACCAGTTTTAAAGATAAATTTTTGCAAGCTCTTCGTGGGCATCAAGTAGAGTTTACAATAAACGGATCACTTGAAAATTCTATGACACATGTATTAAACTTAAGCTTTCCGGGGACAAGTGTGGAAGCAATGCTAGTAAATTTAGATTTGGCCGGAATTGCTGTATCAAGCGGTTCTGCATGTACAGCGGGTTCGATTGAACCTTCCCATGTCCTTGTGGCCATGTTTGGCAAGCAATCAGAGCGGTTAACGAACTCAATCCGTTTTAGCTTCGGTTTCAACACTACGTCTGAAGAAATTTTAAAAGCAGCGGAAGAGACAGCGAAAGTTGTATCGCGTCTGAGAAAATAAATTTTCAAATAAGGTAAGAAGAGAGGTGAAACAAATGGAACATAAGGATCCAAAAAACACACGTGTAGTCGTGGGCATGTCTGGCGGTGTTGATTCCTCTGTAGCGGCGCTTTTATTAAAACAGCAAGGCTATGATGTAATTGGAATTTTTATGAAAAATTGGGATGATACAGATGAAAACGGTGTGTGTACGGCTACCGAAGATTATAACGATGTAATTCGTGTCTGCAATCAAATCGGGATTCCGTATTATGCAGTAAATTTTGAAAAGCAATATTGGGACAAGGTATTTACTTATTTTTTGAATGAATATAAGGCAGGTCGTACCCCAAATCCCGATGTAATGTGCAATAAAGAAATAAAGTTCAAAGCTTTTTTAGAGCATGCGATAAATTTAGGTGCGGATTATTTGGCTACTGGTCATTATGCACGAGTTGAGTACCGCGATGGTGAGTATAAAATGCTTCGCGGACTTGATGATAACAAAGACCAAACGTATTTCCTTAACCAGCTAACGCAGGATCAGTTAAGTAAAGTTATGTTCCCAATCGGCAATTTAGAAAAATCAAGGGTACGGGAAATTGCCAGAGAAGCAAATCTGGCCACAGCTTCGAAGAAAGATAGCACCGGTATTTGTTTTATTGGGGAAAAGAATTTTAAAGAATTCCTTGGACAATATTTGCCTGCGCAGCCAGGGAAAATGGAAACGTTCGAAGGTGAGATTAAAGGCAGCCACGAAGGTTTAATGTATCACACCATCGGCCAGCGTCATGGTTTGGGCATTGGTGGTTCAGGGGAACCATGGTTTGCAATTGGCAAGGATTTAAAAAGAAATGTACTTTATGTTGGACAAGGCTTCCATCATGAAAAACTTTATTCTGATTCAATCATTGCCACAAACGTAAGCTGGGTTTCAAATCGTGCGAAACCATTGGAATTTGAATGTACAGCAAAATTCCGTTATCGCCAGGAAGACCACAAGGTGACCGTTCGATTGTTAGATGGTGATAAATGCGAAGTACGATTCCATGAACCAATTCGCGCTGTTACCCCTGGACAAGCTGCTGTATTTTATGATGGCGAAGAATGTCTTGGCGGTGGTACCATCGATAAAATATATAAAAATGGTGAACATTTGACGTATGTAGGCTAAAAATAGGCCCTGATTCCTAAAGAGGAATCAGGGTTTTATCTTAAATATGTTATACTTCAATTTAGAATGGAGTTGATTTAAATGGATAAAAATCAAAGCGGAATTGAATTTATGAAGGAAGGAAAGTTGGATTTAGCTGCAGAGGCATTTCACGACGCAATTAATGAAAATCCTGATGACCCGGTTGCCTATATCAATTTTGGCAATGTTTTGGCTTTAGCAGGTTCTGACGACAAAGCATTGGCTTTCTATAACAAGGCTATCACCCTAGATGAAAACGCTGCAACAGCTTATTATGGTGCAGGCACTCTTTATTACAGTCAAGAACGCTACGAGGAAGCAAAGAAATGTTTTGAACTCGCTATAAAAAAAGGGCTTGATACTACAGATAATTATTTTATGCTCGGAACGACCTTAATGATCTTGGAACAAAGCACAAAGGCTCTTCCATATTTACAGCGATGTGTTGAACTGAATCCTTCTGATGCAGAAGCTATCTATCAATACGGGCTGTGCCTTGCTCAGCTTAAAATGGTGGAAGATGCTAAGACACAATTTGAAAAATGTGTGGAGATTGAACCTAACCATGCAGATGCTTATTATAATTTAGGGATGGCCTATGCCCTTCAAGACAATGGAGAAAAAGCAATTGAAATGTTTGAAAAAGCATTGGAAATTCAACCTGATCATGAATATACAAGGAATGCAATGAAACATATTGAGGTCATTGAAGAATAATGGTTGTTAGTTAAGTAAGAAAGGAGGGAGCTGATTGGAAAAACAGGAATCCATCGATTTATTCGCCGAACAGGGAAAGTTTGTTAAGGGCAGACCAATAGTGACTATTTTTCACAATGAACAGAATCTTTATACGGTACTAAGGCTTCGTGTAGATGAAACAAATGATCAATATCAAGACAAAGAAGCGGTCATCACCGGATATTTTCCCCGGATTCATGAGCAGGAAACTTACATATTTTACGGGCAATTTACGGAACATCCAAAGTTTGGCACACAGTTTCAGGTTAATCATTTCCGTAAGGACATGCCGCAAACAAAACAAGGGATTATTGCTTATTTATCTGGTGAAATGTTCAAAGGAATTGGCAAGAAGACAGCAGAAAGTATCGTAGAAACGTTAGGTGAAAATGCAATTTCAAAAATTTTGAATCAACCGTCATTACTTGATTCAGTTCCGAAGCTCCTTCCCGATAAGGCGAAATTACTATATGACACATTGATGGAGCACCAGGGCCTGGAACAGGTGATGATCGCTTTAAATCAATATGGCTTCGGCCCACAGCTGTCGATGCGAATTTATCAGGTTTACAAAGAAGAAACTTTGAATACCATTCAAAAGAACCCGTATCAGCTTGTTGAAGATATTGAAGGGATTGGGTTTGGCCGGGCTGATGAACTGGGTTATCAGTTGGGGATATCCGGAAATCATCCGGATCGAATCAAAGCAGCCTGTCTATATACATTGGAAAATGATTGCATGCAAACTGGCCATGTATATTTGCATGCTAAGGATTTGCTTGAGCAGGTAAAGGCACTGCTTGAGGAAAATAAACGAGATGAAATTAACTTTTTGGATATATCGAATGAACTGATTAAGCTCGAGGAAGAGGGAAAGGTAATCGGTGAGGAACAGCGTGTATATTTGCCGTCTTTATTTTTTGCTGAAAAAGGATTGGTAACAAGTATTCAACGCATTTTGGAGCAAAAGGAGTATCAGGAGCAATTCCCGGAGTCGGAGTTTTTACTGGCGTTAGGGGGACTTGAAGAGCGGCTTGGAGTTCAATACGCCCCGACACAAAGGGAAGCGATTCAAACCGCCTTAATGTCACCGATGCTGATTCTAACTGGGGGCCCAGGGACCGGAAAAACAACGGTTATTAAAGGAATTGTTGAATTATATGCCGAACTGCATGGCTGCTCTTTAGATCCGAAAGTCTATCATAAAAAAGATGAGTCCTTCCCAATTTTACTCGCAGCTCCAACTGGTCGCGCGGCAAAACGGATGAGTGAATCGACCGGTCTTCCCGCAGTTACGATTCACCGGCTCCTTGGCTTAAATGGTACAGAGGGTTTTGATCGTGATGAAGCCAATACGTTAGAAGGAAAAATCATCATAGTGGATGAATCCTCAATGCTTGATATATGGCTGGCCAACCAATTATTTAAGGCTTTGCCTGAAAATATCCAAGTTATTCTTGTTGGCGATGAGGACCAGCTTCCTTCTGTAGGACCTGGACAGGTCTTAAAGGATTTGCTGCGGTCTGAACGGATTCCAACTGTCCGCCTCAAAGATATATACCGCCAGGCAGAAGGATCCTCTATTATCGAATTGGCACACGATATTAAAAATGGTACAATCCCGGCTGATATTACTAAAAAACAAGCAGATCGATCCTTTATCAGGTGCTCTACCTCACAAGTAGTGGAAGTGGTTGAAAAGATTGCATTAAATGCAAAAAATAAAGGCTATAGTGCCAAGGATTTTCAAGTGTTAGCACCCATGTACAGAGGGCCGGCAGGTATTGACAGACTGAATGTTCTGCTTCAGGAAATTTTTAATCCTAATCCTGACGGAAAAAGAAAAGAAATTACTTTTGGCGAGGTAAAATACCGAATTGGCGATAAAGTGCTTCAGCTTGTTAATCAGCCAGAAAACAATGTGTTTAACGGGGATATTGGTGAAATTATTTCGATTATATACGCAAAAGAAAATACGGAAAAGGAAGATAAGATTTATATTTCCTATGAAGGAAATGAAGTTGAATATTCGCGGCAGGATTTAAATCAGATCACGCATGCGTACTGCTGCTCGGTGCATAAATCACAGGGAAGTGAATTTCCAATCGTTCTTTTTCCAGTCACCAGAAGCTATTATCGGATGCTGCGGAGGAATCTCATATATACAGCCATTACAAGAAGCAAACAATCATTAATTTTATGTGGTGAAGAGGATGCCTTAAGGATGGGAGTGGAAAGAGCCGATGAACTCTCAAGGAAGACAACATTATGTGATAAACTCCAGGAATCCATTTATCCAAAGACCAACATTTCGGAATCTTTAGTGGAAATGACTGACAACGGTCTATCCTATGAAGAAGAATTAATGCTGGTTAATCCGATGATCGGAATGGAAAACGTTACACCTTATGATTTTTTACCAAATGACTGAAACTATAAATGTTCCGGAAGGGGTGGATGCTCTTTGCGAACATTTTCTTTAGTGAAAGGCCAACCTGTATTTGAAACGAAAAGCGGTATGAAAATGGGGGAAGTTTGTGACCTGTGCATGTCAAAAAGCGGAATTGTTACAGGTCTATTGGTTAGAACGGGCGTTTTCTTCAAACAAACACGCTATTTGAATATTAAAAAAGTGACTTCCTTTGGGTGGGATGGCCTGATGATTGAAGACAAAAATTATCTGGAAAAGCTGGAGGAGAGCCCGGAATATACCTTTACACATCAGAATCCACTTGAAGGAAAACTGATGCTTTCCAAAAGCGGTGAGTCACTTGGATTGTTAAAAGATGTATATTTCCAAGAGGAAGTGGGCACCATTATAGGGTACGAAATTACGGATGGTTTCTTTTCAGATATTACGGAAGGAAAACAAGTAATCCATTCCGGGAAACCCTTAACGGTTGGAAAAGATGCCATTATCGTTGAAGTAAAAGAAACGTGAGGTGTCTTTTCGTGTTTAAGTGCCCTAATTGTCAAAGCAAGGATATTGGCAAAATTGGTATTAACCAATATTATTGCTGGAACTGCTTTATTGAACTTTCAGTTTCCAAAGGTCTGATCAATACCCACCAAGTGGAGGAAGACGGATCACTTAGTTCATTAGATGATTTGTTTGAAGAGGAAGAGCGTCGTTACACCATTTAAAAGTGTGGATAAAAGTCCACTTTCTTCTTTAATAAAGTGATCGCCATCAAACTCATGCGATTGCTTAGCTGTCGAATTCTTCTTCGAAGTCCGACAATACAGAAGAGGTGAAATGTATGAATAAATTGACGACGTCAGTGATTGCTTTTGGTGCAGGGATGGCTGCTTATAATTTAGTCCAAAGAAGCAATTTAATGTCAGCCCGCAATATGAAAAGAATGCAAAAAACAATTAAACGTTCGATTTTTTAGACTTAATCCCCTCATGCGTTGAGGGGTTTTTTCAATATGAATAATTCCAAGGTTTTCCTCTCACAATAACTTATAAGGAGGCATGGCTTTGGATATCCGAATGAAATGGTACTGGCGGATCGGCTTTATATTGCTTATATTAATTTCGCTTTACGTCTTTTTAAAGATACGCTTCGTCTGGATTCCCATCCTGAAAGTAGCCGGGATTATTATACTCCCTTTTTTAATAGCCGGATTTATTACCTATTTACTTCACCCGATTGTTGAAAAACTGCATGAAAAGGGACTTCACCGAGGTCTGGCTATTCTTTTTATCTATGTTCTTTTTTTTGGTGGGATTGGTTTTGCCTTGTATAAAGGCATTCCTGCGTTTATTGATCAAATGAAGGACCTTTCTGAAAATGCACCTGTTTTTGCAGAACAATATCGCAGTTGGATCAATGCTATTCAAGCGCACACAAGAACATGGCCGGATGGGCTTCAAGGCAGAATGAATGATGGAATTGACGCATTTGAAGAAACAGTAGACTCCATGTTATCACTGACAATTGATATTTTAGTTAAATTTCTAAAATCAGCACTTGTGATAGTCATTATTCCATTTATAGCATTTTACATGTTAAAGGATATACAACTAGTCAAACGTGTCATTTGGTATTTGGTCCCGAGACAATGGAGGCGGCAGGGAGCCCGCTTTTTAAAAGAAGTAGATGATTCTCTGGGCAGCTACATTAGAGGACAAATTTTGGTATGTGTTATAATTGGCGGTGCTGCAGCACTGTTGTTCTGGTTTTTCCATTTACGGTATCCGTTGCTTTTAGGATTTATTGTTGGGGTAACAGATGTAATTCCTTATTTTGGAGCGATTATCGGTGCACTTCCAGCAGTCATTATTGCAGCAACTGTTTCAGTTAAGCTAGTTATGATTACAATTATCATTATTTTAGTCCTTCAGTTTCTGGAAGGGAATATATTGTCCCCGTATATATTTGGGAAAAGCTTGCATATGCATCCGCTCCTTATTATGCTGGCCATTACAGCCGGCGGGGAAATCGGCGGTGTGATCGGTTTAATTATTGCCGTACCGGTTTTAGTGGTATTGAAAGCAGGGATCGTTCATGCCAAAAACCTGATCGTACAGAGCAAAAATAAGGAATAATTGACAAAGCTATAGTTAAATGGCTATAATTCGTCATATAGATTTTAATGAATTAAAAATGTTGAAGGATCGAGTATGTAATAGTCCATCTGTAACGCATCAAGCGCAGAAGAGAGGAGCTTCCAGTGGCTGAAAGAGGCTCTAGATGAAGGATAACAGAACGCTAATCCGGAGTGCAGCTAATCCCTGCCGCAATCCTGCGTTAAAGGAACATTGAGAGATGAATACGTTCTTTGTATTCATAATCAGGGTGGTACCGCGAGAATAGCTCTCGTCCCTGTTTTGGGGATGGGGGCTTTTTATATGCTTTTTTACATAAATAAGGAGGCTAATGCAATGAAGAATTTAACTGGTTCTCAAATTCGTTCGATGTTTTTACAATTTTTCAAGGAAAAAGGACATGCTATTGAGCCTAGTGCTTCTCTTGTTCCACATGATGACCCATCTTTGCTGTGGATTAACAGCGGCGTTGCAACATTAAAGAAGTATTTTGACGGACGTGTTGTACCGGGAAATCCAAGAATCACCAATGCGCAAAAATCCATTCGTACAAACGATATTGAAAACGTTGGAAAAACTGCAAGACACCATACGTTTTTTGAAATGCTTGGTAACTTTTCTATTGGGGATTATTTCAAGAAAGAAGCAATCGAATGGGCATGGGAATTTTTAACTGATAAAAAATGGATCGGCTGGGATCCTGAGTTGCTGTCTGTGACCATCCATCCAGAAGACACGGAAGCGTTTGATCTTTGGCATAATACCATTGGTATTCCCGAGGAACGGATAATCCGATTGGAAGGAAACTTCTGGGATATCGGGGAAGGTCCAAGCGGTCCTAATACAGAGATTTTCTATGACCGTGGTCCGGAATACGGAAATGATCTAAACGATCCTGAATTGTATCCAGGCGGTGAGAATGAGCGTTATTTAGAGGTTTGGAATCTTGTATTTTCACAATTTAATCATAACCCAGATGGAACGTATACACCGCTTCCAAAGAAAAATATTGATACTGGAATGGGCTTGGAACGGATGGCTTCAGTTGTTCAAAACGTCCCGACAAATTTTGATACCGATTTGTTTATGCCAATCATCCGTGCAACAGAAGAGATTTCAGGTGATAAATATGGTGTTGAGAAAGAACGTGACGTTGCCTTTAAGGTAATTGCCGACCATATTCGAACAGTGGCTTTCGCCATTGGCGATGGGGCTTTGCCATCAAATGAAGGACGCGGCTATGTTTTGAGACGACTCTTGCGCAGAGCAGTACGTTACGCGAAACAAATTAATATTAACCGTCCGTTTATGTATGAATTAGTTCCTGTAGTCGGGGGAATTATGCATGATTTCTATCCAGAGGTAAAAGATAAGCAGGAATTCATTCAAAAGGTTATTAAAAATGAAGAAGAAAGGTTTCACGAAACCCTTCACGAAGGTTTGGCGATTTTATCAAGCGTCATTAAGAAAGAAAAAGAAAAGGGCAGCGACACCATTAATGGAGAAGATGTTTTCCGACTTTATGACACTTACGGTTTTCCAGTGGAATTGACCGAGGAATATGCACTTGATGCTGGAATGAAAATTGATGTTGACGGTTTTGAGAAAGAGATGGAAGAACAACGCGAACGCGCACGTGCAGCTCGTCATGATGAAAATTCCATGCATGTCCAGGGAGGAGTCCTTCGTGACATCACAGTTTCAAGCCAATTTACAGGCTATAATGAGCTTAAAACAAACTCCACCGTACTTTCCATTGTTAAAAATGGCGAACTTGTAAGTGAGGCTGAAGACGGTGAGGAAGTTCAGCTTATTCTTGATGTTACCCCATTCTATGCTGAGAGCGGAGGTCAAATTGCGGATCGTGGTATCGTGGAAGGCGAAGGAGTACTAGTTACCGTAAAGGATGTTCATAAAGCTCCTAATGGCCAAAACCTCCACCATGTTGTGATCAGCCATGGAACATTGAAAACGGGGCAACAGGTAACAGCACAGGTAGATGCTTCTAACCGTGTAAAAATTACCAAAAACCATACAGCAACACATATCCTGCATCGTGCATTAAAAGATATTCTTGGGGAACATGTTAACCAGGCTGGATCTCTTGTTGAACCAGAACGTCTCCGTTTTGATTTCTCTCATTTTGGTCAAATCAAACCGGAAGAACTAGAGCAAATTGAAAAAATCGTTAATGAGAAAATATGGAGCAGCCTTGATGTAGATATTAGCCAAAAACCAATTGCTGAAGCCAAATCAATGGGAGCAATGGCACTTTTCGGTGAAAAATACGGTGATATTGTTCGTGTGGTACAAGTTGGTGATTACAGCCTTGAACTTTGCGGTGGCTGCCATGTACCGAATACTGCTGTCATTGGTCTGTTTAAAATTGTTTCAGAAGGTGGCATCGGAGCCGGTACAAGACGGATTGAAGCTGTTACAGGCGAATCTGCTTATAAGCTTTTAAATGAACAAGTGGGACTTTTAAAGGATGCTGCAGAAAAGTTAAAAACAAATCCAAAAGAAGTCTCATCGCGTCTCGATGGCTTACTAGCGGAAATGAAACAGCTTCAAAGGGAAAATGAATCACTGTCAGCCAAGCTTGGGAACATTGAAGCAGGCAACCTTGTTTCACATGCAGTTGAAATTGAAGGTGTCACTGTACTTGCGGCGAAAGTTCAAGCAGCAGATATGAATAATCTTAGAAATATGGCAGATGATTTAAAGCAAAAGCTTGGATCGGCAGTCATTGTTTTAGGTAGTGCACATGAAGATAAAGTGAACTTAATCGCTGCTGTAACAAAAGATTTAATTGATAAAGGCTATCATGCTGGAAAATTAATTAAAGAAGTTGCCACAAGATGCGGCGGTGGGGGCGGAGGCCGTCCTGATATGGCACAAGCGGGAGGAAAGGATCCTGAAAAACTTGATTCTGCCCTTCAATTTGTTTCAGAATGGGTAAAATCAATTTGATAAAAGGACAAAGTAGTGTAAAATGAAGGTAACAATTACAATTCTCTCCTCTTGAAGAAATGTGAGGTGCGTGAAATGAGTTCATTCGACAAAACGATGAGATTTAATTTTCCTGAAGATCCTTTTGAACATGATGTAAATGATGTTTTATTACAAGTTTATGAGGCTTTAAAGGAAAAAGGGTATAATCCCATCAATCAAATAGTCGGTTACCTTTTATCTGGAGATCCAGCTTACATTCCGCGTCATCGAGATGCCCGAAATATTATTCGCAAGCTTGAACGCGATGAAATTATTGAGGAGTTAGTGAAATCCTATCTTAAAAAACAGCGAGAGGTTTAAGGAATGCGGATATTGGGTTTAGATGTCGGTTCAAAAACGGTCGGAATTGCCCTTAGTGATGAGCTTGGGTGGACGGCACAAGGCATGAAAACACTCAAAATCAATGAAGAAAGACGAGATTTTGGTTTTGAAGAGATTGGTCAAATTATAAAAGATTATCAAGTTAGTGAAGTCGTAGTGGGCTTGCCCAAAAATATGAACGGCACCATCGGTCCGCGCGGAGAAGCCAGCAAACAATACGCAGAAGAAATTGAACGCAAATTCTCCGTTCCTGCAGTTTTATGGGACGAGCGCCTGACGACAATGGCAGCTGAACGAGTTTTGCTCGAAGCTGACGTTAGCAGAAAAAAACGCAAGAAAGTGATAGATAAAATGGCTGCTGTCATGATACTGCAAGGCTACCTTGATAGTAAAAAATAATGAGGTGAAGAAATGTCTAACGAACATAATCATAATCACGAGGAAGAGGATCGCTATATTACCCTTGTGAATGAAAATGGTGACGAAGAATTATTTGAAATCCTATTAACATTTGATTCAGAAGAATATGAAAAATCTTATGTTCTGTTCTATCCTGTTGGAGAAGCAGAGGATGAAGATGAAGACGGTGGTACGGTTCATGCCTATGCTTACATACCGACTGAAGACGGTGGTTTAGGCGAGCTGTTGCCAATCGAAACAGATGAAGAATGGGAAATGATTGAAGAGGTATTCAATACCTTTGTTGAGGATGAAGAAGAACAATAGAAAACAAATGAGGACCAGCTTGCATGGAGCTGGTCTTTTTTATTTGAGCCAAGATTCTACACAGGTACGCCATATTTCGAATGAAATTGACATTTTTCTTGCTATATGCTGAAATAATTACGATGCCTTATGGTATAAATTCTCTACATAATGATCAAAAAGGGAAGAATCTTACATAAGTACATTTGAGGTTTAAAAAGGAGGGGTGAAAATTGGGAGCAGACAAAAAAGATATAATTCGAAAGAAATTACTCGATCAGCAAAGGGAAGCACGTATTGTTAGAAAGATTGTCATGATTGTATCAACTGTATTAGTATTATTAATTGTTCTTATCGGCGGCGGAGGTTATCTCTATGTGACATCTGCACTTAAACCTATGAATCCAAATAATAACCAGGTGAAAAAAGTAGATATCCCAATTGGATCATCGGTAGCAGAAATCGCAACAGAATTAGAGAAAAACGGAATCATTAAAAGTGCGCAAGTATTTAAATATTATGTTAAGCTTAAAAATGAAGGCGGCTTTATGGCAGGAAATTATGAGCTTAGCCCTTCCATGGATGTTGCAGAAATTGTCAATCGTTTAAAAACTGGAAAGGTCCTTTCAAATGCGGCTGTTAAATTCACGATCCCGGAAGGAACTCAATTAAAGGAAATTGCAGATATTATGGCAAAGGCAGTTAAACAGCCCGATGCCGTCATTATCAATAAATTAAACGACAAACAATTCATTAAATCTCTTATAGTTAAATATCCAGACATATTAACAAATGAAATACTTAATACGTCAGTGAGATATCCACTTGAAGGATATTTATTCCCGGCCACTTACTCGTTTTATAAGCCGAACCCTTCAATAGAAGAAATGGTCACAGCTATGCTGAATAAAACCCGAACTGTGTTATCTGATTATACGATTGAAATGAAACAAAAGAAGCTTTCTATCCATGAGATGCTGACTATGGCATCCTTGGTGGAAGAAGAAGCGACAGGGAAAACCAATCGAAAAATGATTGCCAGCGTTTTTTATAATCGAATACAAAAAGATATGCCGCTGCAAACAGATCCCACTGTTCTTTATGCGGAAGGAAGGCATAAAGATAAAGTTCTATATAAGGATTTAGAGGTAAATTCCCCATATAATACTTACATTCATACAGGACTGCCTCCGGGGCCAATTGCTAATGCCGGAAGGACCTCAATTGAAGCAGCCCTTGATCCGGCAAAATCAGACTACTACTACTTTTTGGCAACACCATCGGGCAATATTATTTTTACAAAAACATTAGCGGAACATAATCAGGTAAAAGCTAAGTATATTACCAGCAAAAAATAATGAACCTAAAGAGAGAATTATTCGCATTCTGCCTTTCTTTGTGGTAAAATAGTTCAAGTATTTAAAAGAATGAACTCGCCGACTGGCGAGTTTTCATTATGTCTAAAGATTCACATTTTGGTAAAAATGCTTTTAAGGGAGTGACGCAGCTTGTTGGATAAAAAGCTGCTTTCTTATATTGAGGGGCTAATTCCTGAGAGAGATCCATTATTAAAAGAAATGGAAGAGTACGCTGCAGTTCATCATGTTCCTATTATGGAGCTCTCTGGAATCGAAACCACGCTGCAATTACTTAGGATTCATCGCTCAATTAAAATTTTAGAAATTGGTACGGCCATTGGCTATTCTGCGTTAAGGATTGCTGATGCACTTCCAGAAGTTCAAATTGTAACAATTGAGCGTGATGAAGAACGCTATTTGGCAGCAGAGGAATTTATAAATAGGTCCAATCACGGAAAGCAAATTACGCTATTAAAAGGTGATGCGCTAGATCTTGAGAACGCAGTTCGTGACTATGGCCCTTTTCATGCGATTTTTATCGATGCAGCTAAAGGCCAATATCAAAAGTTCTTTGAAATTTATTCTAAATTCCTTCGTGATGATGGAATGATTATAACAGATAACGTCCTGTTTAAAGGTCTAGTTGCGCAGGATGTAATTGATTCGAAAAGAACAAGAAATATTGTGAAGAAGATTGCTGATTTTAACAGATGGTTAATGAATCATCCGGATTATGATTCAGTTATTCTTCCAGTTGGTGATGGAGTCGCAGTAAGCAAAAAAAGAGGTGAAAGCAAATGAAAAAAACGGAATTACTCGTTACACCCATTTCAGTTGCTGATATAATCCCGCTTTCAGATGCGGGGGCTGATGCCTTTGTTATTGGTGAACAACGTTAC
Organism: Neobacillus endophyticus; assembly: GCF_013248975.1. GTDB lineage: Bacteria > Bacillota > Bacilli > Bacillales > Cytobacillaceae > Neobacillus > Neobacillus endophyticus. The sequence goes on along the minus strand of NZ_JABRWH010000001.1, from coordinate 40,365 downwards.
GGTTTAAGACTTGCCGGTGAATTTAACCGTCAAGATGTTGAAAAGGCGATTGAGCTAGCTCAATCAAAAGGGAAAAAAGTTTATGTTGCCATGAGTGCGATTTTTCACAATGATCTTGTGGATGAATTAGGCGAATATATTAAATTTGTATCGGATGCAGGTGCTGATGCCATTATATTTGGCGATCCGGCTGTTTTAATGGCGGCTAAAGAATCCGTTCCTGAAATGAAGCTTCATTGGAGCACAGAGACAACCGGAACAAACTGGTATACATGCAATTATTGGGGACGTAAAGGAGCAAAAAGAGCTGTAATTGCAAGAGAAATCAATATGGATGCGATTGTGGAAATTGCTGAACAGGCAGAGGTTGAAATTGAAGTACAGGTCCATGGTATGAGTTGTATGTTCCAATCTAAGCGGTCCTTATTAGGAAATTATTTTGAATACCAAGGCAAAGCACTTGAGATTGAAAACCGCAAACAGCAAAAGAATATGGTCCTGCATGATAAAGAACGGGAAAATAAATACCCGATATTTGAGGATGCAAATGGAACACATATTATGAGCCCTAATGATATTTGCATTATTGATGAGCTTCAAGAAATGTTGGAAGCCGGTGTAGATTCCTTTAAAATTGACGGGATATTAAAAAGCCCTGAATATATTCTAGCGGTAACAAAAGCATATCGAAAGGCAATCGATTTATTTTATGAGGATCCGGATCTTTATGATGATAAAAAGGATGAGTTGCTTGCTGAACTCGAAGAAATTCAGCCTGAAAACCGTCCATTGGATACAGGATTCTTTTTCAAAGAAACAGTTTATTAAAAGGGAGGAGTTCGTACGTGAATACTGTAACTGATAAGATTTCAGAGATTATCGACGGAAAACGTGTGATTGTGAAAAAGCCGGAACTCCTTGCTCCAGCAGGCAATCTTGAAAAATTGAAAATTGCTGTGCAATATGGTGCCGATGCCGTATTTATTGGCGGACAGGAGTATGGTCTCCGTTCCAATGCCGATAACTTTACGCTTGAAGAAATCAAGGAAGGAGTGGAGTTTGCAAAACAGTATGGTGCTAAAATTTACGTGACGACCAATATATATGCCCATAATGAAAATATTTCGGGTTTGGAGGAATATTTAACAGGGTTAAAAGAGGCTGGGATCGCTGGTATAATTGTTGCCGACCCATTGATTATCGAAACATGCCGCAGAATTGCTCCGGAGATTGAGGTTCATTTAAGTACTCAGCAATCATTATCCAATTGGAAGGCGATTCAATTTTGGCAGCAAGAAGGTTTGGAACGGGTAGTACTTGCTCGTGAAACGAGTGCAGAAGAGATAAAGGAAATGAAGGAAAAGGTGGATATTGAAATTGAAACCTTTATCCATGGTGCGATGTGTATTGCCTATTCCGGTCGCTGTACATTAAGTAATCACATGACTGCAAGGGATTCAAACCGTGGAGGATGCTGTCAGTCCTGCCGCTGGGACTATGACCTTTATGAGCTTGAAGGCGGAAACGAGGCTGCCCTTTATAATGAAGGAGATGCGCCTTTTGCCATGAGCCCGAAAGATCTAAATTTGATTCAGTCGATTCCAAAAATGATTGAGCTTGGCATTGATAGTTTGAAAATTGAAGGGCGTATGAAATCCATTCACTACATTGCAACAGTTGTCAGTGTGTATCGCAAAGTGATTGATGCTTATTGTGCCGACCCTGATAATTTTGTGATTAAGCGCGAATGGCTGGAAGAACTCGATAAATGTGCAAACCGTGAAACGGCACCAGCATTTTTTGAGGGAATTCCTGGGTATAAAGAGCAAATGTTTGGTAATCATAGCAAGAAGACAAAGTTTGAATTTGTGGGGCTTGTATTGAATTATGATGCAGAAGAGCAAATGGTTACATTGCAGCAGCGAAACCATTTTAGACCAGGGGATGAAGTTGAATTCTTTGGACCTGAAATTCAAAATTTCACCCATGTAATCGATAAAATTTGGGATGAAAAAGGAAATGAATTGGATGCTGCAAGACATCCGCTTCAAATTGTACGGTTTAAATTGGACAAACCGGTTTACCCAAACAACATGATGCGAAAGGAGAACTAGCATGATGCCTAAACCTGTTGTTATTGGTGTGACCGGCGGCTCCGGCTCCGGGAAGACAAGTGTGACAAAGGCTATTTATGAAAGTTTTAAAGGACATTCCATATTAATTCTTGAACAGGATTACTATTATAAAGACCAAAGTGACCTTCCTTTTGAGGAGCGCTTGAAAACAAATTATGACCACCCATTGGCATTTGACAATGATTTGCTGATCGAACATATTGAGAATCTTTTAAATTATAAGCCAATTGAGAAACCAGTATATGATTACTCCATTCATACACGATCAGATCAAGTCATACATGTTGAACCAAAGGATGTTATCATTTTAGAGGGAATATTGGTACTCGAAGATGAGCGTCTGAGAAATTTAATGGATATTAAATTGTTTGTCGACACGGACGCTGATATAAGAATTATCCGCAGATTGACCCGTGACATTAAAGAGCGGGGAAGAACATTTGAATCTGTTATTGAACAATATACAAATGTTGTTCGACCGATGCATAATCAATTTATTGAACCTACAAAGCGATATGCAGATATCATTATTCCTGAAGGCGGACAAAACCATGTTGCGATTGATTTGATGGTGACAAAAATTCAAACAATTCTTGAACAAAAGTCATTTTTATGAAACAATAGCAAATGAAAAGGTTTTATTAATTACAATGAATAAATAAGATGCGCGCCCTATTTTCAGGACGCGCAACTATGTATTGTGTCTCATGGCATAATATATACATAAAATTACATACACAATTCTAATGGGGGATTGTGAAGACTAGAAGGAGTGTGGATTATGGCTGCAGAAAAAGAATTTCCAATGACACTTGCAGGTAAAGAAAAACTTGAGCAAGAGCTTGAGCAATTAAAAACAGTTAAACGTAAAGAGGTCGTTGAAAGAATAAAAATCGCCAGAAGTTTTGGGGATTTATCTGAAAACTCTGAGTATGATTCTGCCAAAGAAGAGCAAGCCTTTGTAGAAGGAAGAATCACAACTTTAGAAAATATGATTCGCAATGCCAAAATCATCAGTGAAGGCGAATTAGCTGGCGATTCTGTTGCATTAGGCCGTTCTGTAACATTTGTTGAGCTGCCAGATGGCGAAGAAGAGACTTACACCATCGTCGGCAGTGCAGAAGCAGATCCTTTTGAAGGTAAAATTTCTAACGATTCTCCAATTGCCAAGAGCCTGATCGGCAAAAAAGTCGGCGACCAGGTTTCGGTTCAAACTCCTGGCGGTGAAATGAGTGTAAGAATTGTCAGCATAAAGTAATGGTTTAAAAAAGGTACACCTCGTCAAAACTTTTGATGAGGTGTTTTTTTATGCTCAGAAAACGGATCATTGTCTTTTTGGTTATATGTGTCACCAGTTTTACTCTCTTAATTATTCGACTTTGTCAAATTCAATTGGTGAAAACAGAAGCATTTTCTAAGCATAATATTAATTTAATGGATGAAAGTGTAAAGCAGCGGACGGAGGAATTGGAAATTGATAATGGAAGGGGGAATTTCCTCGATAGAAACGGCAATATGCTTACATATAGTAAAATGAATGTTCTTGTTCTGTTTCCATTTTTAAAAAAACTTAATTGGGATGCATCAAAGGTGTCGGAGATTACTGGAATTCCTACAAACGCCTTAAAAAAGGCAGTGAATAACGCAAAACAGCCATTTGCCTTCGGGGAACCTAAACCTGTCGAGTTGAACTCTAAGCAAATGAATCTGATTAATAAGCTTAATTCCCCTGGCGTTTTTGCTTTAGAGAAAAAGTTTGAACGGGCTGACTTCCCTGCAGAGCAGTTGATCGGATTAACAGGAGAAAATTCAGCTGAGCTTAAAAGCCGCTATCCCCACAAAGAATTATCTGAGAAAACCTTAATAGGAGTATCCGGGCTGGAGGAAAGTTTTGATGAATTTCTTCTTCCTGAAGGGAAATCAAAGCTTGTCTTTCATGTGGATGGCAATGGTTCACCGTTATTTGGAATTAATGTTAAATATGTTGATCCAGCCAATCCGTTTTTTCCACTCAATATCCGGACGACAATTGACAAAAATATTCAGCAAAATGCAGAAAAAATGGTCGAAAAGTATCATATTAAAAAAGGTGGACTGGTTCTCCTGAATATAGAGGATAACAGTGTTCTTGCTATGGTATCGCGACCTAAAATAAATAAAAAGGATCCATATAGCAGTGTAGGAATTACAAATCAAATGTTAAAACAGCAAATATTAGGATCTGTGTTTAAGACGGTTACTGCTGCTGCTGCGATTGACAATAGTTTGGACGATCCTGCCAGGATGTTTAATTGCAGTAAAAAAATAAATGGTAAACCGGAATTAACGTATAATTATGGCATGATAAATTTCAGTGAAAGCTTTGCCCGCAGCTGTAATCGAACATTTGGCGAGCTGGCACAGCAATTACAAAAAATGAATCCTCATATGCTGGATAGTTACGCTGCCAAGCTGTCTCTAATCGGATCTGTTGGCTGGATAGGGAATATTTATCACACGAGCGGATTTAGGCAATTTTCTGGAGAAGATCCAGGAAGGATATTCTTAATAGACTCTGCAAGGCAGGATGCCAATTTTGCTGCGATGTCCGGAATTGGTCAACATGAGGTTCGGGCAACGCCTCTTGCAGTCGCCAATATGATGGCCACCATTGCCCGCGGAGGTCAAAAGGAGATGGTGAGGGCAGTTTCGAAGATTGAGTATAGAAACGGCACTACAATGGCCCATTTTCCTGAAAGAAAATTACCTGGAAACACCATTTCACCCTATACAGCCATGAAGCTGCAAAAGTTGCTTAGAGAGGTTGTGGCAAATCCAAACGGAACTGGCAGATGGTTTAAAGATCTTCCATATGAAGTGGCTGGAAAATCAGGGACAGCTGAAACAGGGAAATATGTGAACAATAAACAGCTGCATAATAAATGGTTTGCCGGTTATTTCCCGTACCATCATCCTAAATATGCTTTAGTTGCCGTAAATCTGGACGTATTTGATAATGAAGGCGGAATTAATCTTCTTTTCGCCGATATGGTGGAAATGCTATATCAAAACCATCCATAATCGTTCTTTAGCCTCAGGTCTTATGACTTGTGGTTTTTTTCTGCTTATATAAATCCTTTAAAGTTCTCCTTAAATCATGTTAGAATATTTACAGCCTAGAAAAAAGGGGAAGTGATTTAGTTGAATAATAATTTCGAGCAAAACTCACGCTCAGGCTACCGCTCTAAAAGAAAGAAAACAAACCTTATTTTAAATAGTTTGATTGTTATTGTCGTGTTATTAATTATTTTTGTCGGATACCATATTTTTGCTTCTGGTAATGATACTGCTTCTACACCCAATAAAGCCACGGTTAATTCGGAACAAAAGCAAACGGCATCTAAAAAGGAGAAGACACAGGAGGCAGTTAGTAATGAAACACAAAACTCCGATAATAGTGCCGATGATAATAATAATCAAAATTCTGATGAGTCTTCCACAGGGCAGGCAGACCAGTCCCAAGCTGTAGTTTCAACTGGCGGAAGCTCACCAAATGTTGTGAAAACCACGGTAAATCCTGCTTGGAGACCTTTGGGCACCTCACAAACTGGCGAACACACGCCAGTCTATGATACCAAATCAGTCGATTGGCAGGAAATGCTTAATGCGATGTCATATGCGACAGGATTGGATCCAAGCAACATGACAGTATATTGGCTTGGACGCGATAAATCAACGTCAAATGCATCGATCGGGACCGTATATTCAAAAGATAAGCAGCAGGTATACCGCGTTTATATCAAATGGGTAGATGGACAAGGCTGGATGCCGACGAAAGTAGAAGAATTATCACAATTGGAGCGATAAAAGATAAGGATGGGCCATTTTTCAGGCACCATCCTATTTCTTTTTAAAATGAACAACTGCCGTGAAATATGTTCTTCCATTGTCTGCTACATGCATTTGATGGGAAACAGAATGGACACCCAGTAAAATGGCTTTGTTCACTTCGATTTGTGATTCAATTTTCTTCTGTAATGTTTTTAGATCTGCTGCTTCGAAAAACTCAACTTTATCTTCAATAAAATCTAACTGAAAGTTCATGGTAAACCTCCTTTCAATAGTTTTATTCTAGTAAAACCATTCCTGTCAGGCAACGTATTTCTTGAAGAAACATTTTGAGTATGGCAAGTTAGGAACAGCTTTTCTTCTAAAACATAGTATATTGATAGGAAATATCGGTTATGACATCGGAGAGTGATTTTATTATGGGAAGAGAGTTTTTAGAGATTTTTGAAGAGTGGGCGGATTCATATGATGATACCGTCGTTGGCCGCGACATCGAGTATAAAGAAGTATTTTCTAATTATGAGCAAATATTAACAGCAGTTGCGCAGCATTCATTCGGTCATGTGCTAGAATTTGGCGTCGGCACAGGTAATTTAACAAACAAATTGTTGGAACATAATTTAAAGGTGACGGGAATTGAACCATCGCCGTCCATGCGAAGAATTGCAGGAGAAAAGCTTGGAAATCAGTTAAAGCTGCTGGATGGGGATTTTTTGGTGTTTCCTGTAATAGATCAAGTGGATACCATTGTCAGCACCTATGCTTTTCACCACCTTACGGATGAGGAAAAAGCAGAAGCTATAGGTTTTTATGGCAAGCTTCTTTCAGTTGGTGGTAAAATAGTGTTCGCGGATACGATGTTCGAATCAGAGGAAGATTATAAACAACAAATCGTAAAAGCAAAAAAGGAAGGCTTTCTTAACCTAGCACAAGACTTAGAAACTGAATATTATACAACGATCCCGTTATTAGAGGATATTTTAAAACAAAACGGTTTTAGCTTCAGCTTTCAAAAATATAACGAGTTTGTCTGGTTAATGGAGGGCGTAAAACAGTAGGAGAGAGGTTTAAAGATGAAAATCGCCATCATTGGAGCAATGGAAGAAGAAGTAGCTTTACTAAGAGATCATATCAGCAATCAAACTCAAGAAACAATCGCTGGCTGTGAATTTACATTTGGGAACATGGAAGGAGCAGAAGTCATCCTGCTTCGTTCTGGCATTGGCAAAGTGAACGCAGCCATGTCTACTACCATTCTACTTGAAAAATTTCAGCCAGATTGCATAATTAACACAGGTTCAGCTGGTGGCTTAAATCCGGACCTAAATGTTGGAGATGCAGTTATTTCCACTGAGGTTCGACATCATGATGTGGATGTTACAGCTTTTGGCTATGAATATGGGCAGGTTCCACAGCTTCCGGCTGCCTTTAGTGCAGATGAAAAATTAATCGGAGTTGCAGAAAAGGCTGCCAATGAGTTGGAGAATTTCCAAATCGTTAGAGGGTTGATTGCAACTGGTGACTCTTTTATGGAAAATGCGGATCGGGTGGAATTTGTCCGTTCCAAATTTGAAAATTTGCAAGCTGTAGAAATGGAAGCCGCTGCAATTGCACAAGTTGCTCACCAGTTTGGTGTTCCGTTTGTGATTATTCGCTCCCTTTCTGACATTGCTGGCAAGCAATCCGAAATTTCATTTGATCAATTTATCGATAAAGCGGCAACTAATTCAGCCACATTAGTGATGAAAATGGTGGCATCATTAAAAAGCTCGTAGGAGTGGAAATATGAAGGTTTTTAAAAACGTCCATGAATTAATTGGGCATACACCAGTGGTTGAGATTACACAATTTTCTTTGCCTGAAGGCGTTCGCATATTTGCGAAGCTGGAATTCATGAACCCCGGGGGCAGTGTGAAGGACCGACTTGGAATTGAGCTGTTAAATGAAGCTTTTTCCAGCGGAAAGCTCAGCAAAGGCGGGACAGTGATAGAGCCTACTGCAGGTAATACTGGAATTGGTTTGGCGTTAGCTGCGTTAAATAAAGGAGTAAAGGTGATCCTCTGTGTCCCTGAGAAATTTAGCACGGAAAAGCAAGAAATCATGAAGGCCTTGGGGGGGCAAATCGTTAATACCCCAACGGAATTGGGAATCAAAGGGGCAATAAAGAAAGCTGAGGAACTATTGAAAGAGATTTCAGGCTCCTATTGCCCTCAACAATTTGCCAATCCTGCCAACCCATCCACTTATTATAAAACACTGGGTCCAGAAATTTGGGATCAATTGGATGGACAAATTGATATATTTGTAGCAGGTGCTGGCTCCGGTGGAACTTTTATGGGCACTGCCCGATTTTTAAAAGAACAAAATAAGGATATAAAAACGGTTATTGTAGAACCGGAAGGCTCCATTTTAAATGGAGGAGAACCAGGTCCGCATAAAACGGAGGGAATCGGTATGGAATTTATACCTCCGTTTATGGATCTGGATTATTTTGATGCGATTCACACTGTAACAGATATAGAGGCTTTTCGCTTCGTCAAAGAACTGGCAGAGAAGGAAGGATTGCTTGTTGGAAGTTCATCGGGTGCAGCTTTTTATGCTGCGTTGAAAGAGGCCCAGACTGCTGATCCAGGCACCAATATCGCAGTTATTTTTCCGGATGGCAGTGAACGTTACTTAAGCAAGAAGATTTTTCAAGGAGGTATTTAACATATGAAACGAAAAACGCGGCTCATTCATGGGGGGATAAGTGAGGATCCGGCAACAGGCGCTGTTGTTTTTCCTATTTATCAGGTTAGCACGTATAAACAGGAAGGTGTAGGTGGACATAAAGGATTTGAATATTCACGTACAGGGAATCCGACAAGGCATGCACTGGAAGAATTAATAAAAGATATTGAGGGCGGCACTGCCGGTTTCGCGTTTGGTTCCGGAATGGCAGCTATTACGGCTGTTATGATGTTGTTTAACAGTGGTGATCATGTTATTTTAACTGATGATGTTTATGGTGGTACATTTCGTGTGATGACAAAGGTATTAAACAGGATGGGAATGGAATTTACCTTTGTCGATACAAGCGATTTGGAAAACATAAAGCGGGAAATTAAGCCAAATACAAAAGCGATTTATATTGAGACACCGACAAATCCGCTGCTGAAAATTACTGATATTGAAGCGGCAGCTGCTCTTGCAAAAGAACATCAACTATTAACGATTGTCGATAATACGTTTTCGACTCCTTACTGGCAAAATCCTATTGAGCTTGGAGCAGACATTGTCCTCCACAGTGCAACAAAGTACATTGGCGGACATAGTGATGTTGTTGCCGGCTTAGTGGTAGTTAATCGTGATCAGCTTGCAGAAGACCTGCATTTTGTTCAAAATTCAACAGGCGGGGTATTAGGACCTCAGGATTCCTGGCTGCTGATCAGAGGGATTAAAACACTTGGAGTTCGTATGGAAGAAACAGAAGCAAACACAAATGCGATTGTTGAGTTTCTTCAACATCATCCAAAGGTTGAAAAGGTATATTATCCTGGACTTGAACATCACCCAGGACACCACATTGCCAAAAAGCAAGCAGGAGGCTTTGGCGGAATGGTTTCCTTTGACGTCGGAAGCGCAGAAAACGCTGATCGCCTTCTAAGCAAAATAAAATATTTTACCTTGGCAGAAAGCCTGGGTGCAGTCGAAAGCCTAATCTCCGTACCGGCAAGAATGACCCACGCATCCATACCTGCCGAGCGCCGGGCAGAACTCGGAATCACAGACGGTCTCGTTCGAATCTCCGTCGGTATCGAAGACGTCGAAGACCTAATCGAAGACCTAACCAAAGCATTATCATAGTGTGTATAGTAGTAAAGGTGTCAGGCACCATGTGAAGAATTCACATGGTGTCTGACACCTTTTTTCGAGAAACTCACTAGAAAGTGGTTTACAAAGTGTTCAGACGTGGATATAATTACCTTAACGAGTAAAAAATTCCAAAGGAGGTCGATGAAAATGATTAGATATCCAAGATTGTTGGCTGAAACTACAACTTTACATTTGAATATCATGCATTCGACCGAATTGGATTGGGTCTGTTAGTTAGTATTATTTTTCCTATCCATGCCGCAGGGAGAATGCGCCTTGCGGTATTTTTGTGCCAAAATTTCAAAAGGCCGCAGGGAAGTATCTCCTTGCGGCCTTTTTGTGCCCTTTTTACTCGCCAATTTGAAAGATACTGCATAAATTAAAAATGTTGCTGGAGGTGAACATGGATGACACTCAATATTATATTTTTTTCGATTACGTTTAAAAAGAATAAAGTGACTGCTCAGGAGGCTGCACATCAGGAGCAAGTTGCAAAGCTATATGAGCATTACAAGGAGCGAAATATCAATTATTATATGTAATCAGGCAATTTTAGAAAGGATGTGATCAAGATGACACTGAATATATTCTTTTTGTCGATTACAATTAAAAAACGAAAAGTAAGTCTGGAAGAAGCGCAGCATCAGGAACAAGTGGAAAAATTATATGAACAAAGCAGAGATAAGCAAATTTCGTTATTTCGGATTATGTAAGCAAAACTAAAAAATGAAAGGTGGTTTTATTATGATTTATCTAATTCAAAGAAGAGGAGCAAGCTTATGGGGTATGAAAGATACCACCTAGCCGCTTATAAAAAAATAGGGGGTACGAACATGCCGTTGCATAGTTTACTTTTATCACTTTTATTTCGAATAAAGAAAAAAGGGTAATGATACCATCATATTTTTCTTTATACAATAATAGAGAAATGTATGATTTAACATATTTTTCAAAATTATTAAATCCTTTTACCGTTAAAATATGCTAAAGTAAGATTACCGGATAGCTGATTGAAGGTAAGGGGTGGGGATATGCTCTTTATGGTCGTCATGGCTTTCGTCATTACTGGAGCTATTGGCTGTGTCATTTCTGCAGAGGTGAGCAGTGTAGAATGAAAACAGAAGCATCGGCGTTTTTCAGCGCCGATGCATTTATTTTTAGTTCGTCAATTGTAAAAATTCATCAATATCTTCAAGACAGATATGAACGGCCTTTTTCCAAAATTCTCTTTGAGTTAAATCTGCGCCTAAATGCTTTCTCGCAAGATCTTCTACCGACATGGAGGCTGTGTCTTTTAACAGGGCTATATACTTTTCCTCGTATCCTTTCCCTTCCTCAAGAGCCTGAGAATAGATTCCAAGTGAAAAAAGAAATCCGAACGTGTAAGGGAAGTTATAGAACGGTACACTTGTGATGAAAAAGTGCAGCTTTGAGGCCCAGAATAATGGGTGGTACTCTGCTAATGCATCAGCATAAGCCTCTTTTTGGGCATCTTCCATTAATTCGCTCAGCCGCTTGACAGAAACGACTCCTTGCTTCCGTTCTTCATAAAATCTTATTTCAAATAAAAAGCGTGCATATATATTCATTAATAATGCTACCGTTCGCTGAATTTTGTCATCTAGCAATGCAAGCTTCTCTTCTTTATTTTTGGCATTTTTAACGGAAGCATCTGAGACAATCATTTCAGCAAAAGTTGAAGCGGTTTCCGCCACATTCATTGCATATCGGCAATTGAGCAGCGGCACATCCTTCATCGCAAATGAATGAAAACCATGTCCCAGTTCATGAGCAAGAGTAGATACATTTGATTGCGTTCCGGAATAGGTCATAAAAATCCTTGATTGTCCACTATCAGGGAAAGAGGTACAAAAGCCTCCAGGAGCCTTCCTAGGACGATCCTCTGCTTCTATCCATTGATCTTTAAATGCCTTCTTTGCAAAAGCCGCCATTTTTTCGCTGAAAAAGGCGAAATTTTGTTCAATGAATTCGGCGCCATGCTGGTAAGAAATTTTAGAATCAACCTTTCCGTAGGGGGACTCCAAATCATACCAGCTTAATTTTTCAACCCCAAGTAGCTTGGCTTTCCGCGTCAAATATTCGACAAGTTTTTGTTTGTTATCGGAAATAACTGCCCACATCGAATCTAACGTTTCTTTTTTCATTCTGTTGATAGTTAATGGTTCCTTCAAGACATTTTCCCAACCGCGCTTTTTATACACATTTAAACGGAAACCAGCCAAATGGTTTAAGGTTTTCGCCAATAGATCAGCCTGTTCTTCCCAAGCATTCTCCCAAGCTTTAAAAACAGCGGCACGAACTTTACGGTCTGGGCTTGAAAATTTATTATAAGCCTGTCCAGCGGAAAGAAGTTTCTCCTCCCCGTCTTCCTTGACAGGAATTTTAATCTTGCTGACGATTACATCATATAACTGCCCCCAACTATGATAGCCATCTACTTCGAGAGTACTGATTATTGCTTCTTCTTCTTGAGAAAGCTTATCTTTTGTTTGTTCACGCCATTCTGATAACACAAATGAAAACTCTGACAAAGGTTCTTTGATAAGCATTTCCTGCCATTTGATTTCATCTATTGCGGACAAACGATTCTCAAAAGTACCCAATGCTGTATCAAGAATAGCATTCAAACTAGTAACTTTTGAATTCAGCTCATATGTCTTTTTATCTTCAGTATTTTGTGCTTGCAAACATTCGACAAATGAAGCGGCCTGGCTCTGTTTTTTTATGGCTTGCTCTAAATCTTGGAGCAACTCCCATAATATTTTTGGGTCCTCAAGTGAATGACCAGGAGACCAGTTTTTTACATTGATTTGAAAGCGCTTAATTAATTCCTCTGTCTTCATCAGGTATGCTTGGAATTCTGGTGAATGACTCCCTCCAGGAAAAAATTCATCAAGATTCCACACATCAGAATATGCTGTGGAGTTCATAGATCATACCCCCATTTCAATATGTACTATTCCATTATATCTTATTTTCTGGAAAGTTCGATGATTCACACTTCCTAAAAATGAAACAGCTTGTGCTAGGGGCACAAGCAAAAAAGGATTAATAGAAACAAGTGAACCACCACCAGGCTCCGAAGATGAATAGCAGGATGAAGAGTATGATAATGATAGCAATCCAAATACCTGTGCCCGCGCCGTAAGTGCCATAAGAGGCTGGTGAGCCGGGATAGGCAGCCGGATAGCCCCAGGGAGAGGGTGAATATGGAAAACCACCATAAGCCATTTTAGATCCTCCTTTCTTCATTTATTATTAACATATGAACGTTTTTATAGTTTGAGTAGGCATGTGTTTAGTTGGGCGATCCGAACGTAAAAGAAATTTCGGTTTATTAGGTACAGACTTATAGTATAATTTATCCATATTATTTGATCAGGAGAGGGAAGCAATGAGAAAGATTCTAATCGTAGATGACGAAATTAGAATGTTAGATTTATTAACCCTTTATTTAAAGCCAAAAGGATATATTTGCTTAAAGTTCACTTCTGCGATGGAGGCAATCAGTTATCTTGAAAAAGAACAAGCAGATCTAATTCTTTTGGATATTATGATGCCGGAAATGGATGGCTGGGAGGCATGTAAGGAAATCCGCAAAAACTGGGATATACCGATTATTATGCTTACAGCCCGAAATGAAAAAGCCGATATAGTTAATGGCTTAAAAATAGGGGCAGATGACTATATTTCCAAGCCTTTTGATGAAGAGGAATTAATTGCAAGAATGGAAGCAGTTTTACGGAGGAAAAGCAGCAGTAATTTACTCTATTTTAATGGTTTAACTTTAAATGAAGAGTCCTTTGAGGTATCCTATGCTGGTCAGAAAATCCCTGTAACGCCAAAGGAATTTGCCTTACTGGGACTATTTCTGCAAAACCGCAACAAAGTTTTTACCAGGGAGCATCTTTTGACATCTATTTGGGGGTATGCAGTGTCAACAGAAGATCGAACTATTGACTCACATGTTCGAAACCTTAGAGAAAAATTGCGAAAAACGGGTTTTCCGGCAGAGGAATATTTGACAACGGTATGGGGGATGGGGTATAAGTGGGTGAATAAGAATTGAAAACTCAGAAATTTATAAATTTATGGATTTCAGGAGGAAAAAATGAAGCTTCTTTCAAAAATCTTTCCTATAATATTGGTATACCTGATCTTGGTTATATCCGGTTGCTCAACTTACAGTCCGGATCCCCCAAAATTGATTAAGGCCACGAATACGGCAGCAAAGGCAAAATATGAAATTGTCGAGGCAAATGACTTAAAGGTAAGCAGCATTCAAGGTTTAGGTTTTCCAGGTAATGATGATTCCCTTTATATCGCAACAAAAAGCGGAATAAAAATGTATAAAAAAGGGAATTGGTATCAATCTACAACGAATTTACATAACTATACAGGATTCCAGGCAATTGATGAAGGGTATATTGCGAGCGGACATCCTCAAAAAGGATCTGGGCTTAAGGATCCTTTAGGTTTAGTTAAAAGTCTTGATAAAGGAAAATCCTATAGCCCAATCACCTTCCATGCAGAGGATGCATTTAGGTTCTTTGCGGCCGGTAATTTCAGTCATGTCATTTATGTGTTGAATGAGCAACCGGCAAACCAGTTAAATCAAGGAGTATACTATACAAAAGATAATGGGAAAACGTGGGGAAAGAGTGCTTTCAAAGGATTTGCCGCTGATTCACTTGGGATGCTGGCGGTTCATCCTTCTCACGGGGCAATAATGGCGATGTCCACAAGGACCGGTATTTATTATTCTACTGACTACGGGAATTCAATGAAACCAGTCACAAGCCCCGTCATGGTAACAGCTCTTACCTTTTCTGGAGACACAATCATATATTCCAGTGTAGAAAATAACGCTATTTTATTTAAGAAGGTGAATCCTAAAACAGGGGAACAAGAAAATATTTCCATTCCCTTTTTAAATTATGATAATCCTATAACCTATGTCGCTGTGAATCCTAAAAATATGAAGCAGCTGGCCTTTACGACATATCAAAATGATGTTTTTATCTCCAATGACTCAGGAAAAAATTGGACGACGATCCTTGCAAAGGGAAAAAAAGTGCCGGAATAATGTCCGGCACTTAATTTTTTTTCTTCCTTTCTTTTTCTGCCCGATAAAATTCATGGAACATTTTCATTAAAGCCCTCTTCTCAATTCTTGATACATAGCTGCGGGAAATACCTAGTTCTTTGGCAATTTCTCGTTGTGTTTTTTCTTTTTGCAAATCAAGTCCAAATCGGCCGATAATGACTTCTTTTTCCCGGTCATCAAGAACTTCAATATACTTTTTAATCTTTTCCAGCTCCATGTTAAGCTGTATGGTATCAATTACATCTTCAGATTCTGATTTAAGAACATCAATCAGGGAAATCTCATTACCTTCCTTATCCTGGCCTATCGGGTCGTGAAGAGAAACATCTTTTTTTGTTTTTTTGAGAGCCCGCAAATGCATGAGGATCTCATTTTCAATACATCTTGCGGCATATGTGGCTAGTTTTGTTCCTTTTCCTTCAGAATAGCTTTCGATCGCTTTGATTAAGCCGATGGTTCCAATAGAAATAAGATCCTCCGAATCCTCACCGGTGTTTTCAAATTTTTTGACAATATGAGCGACTAATCGCAAATTGTGTTCAATTAACATATTCCGTGCGTGAGAATCCCCTTCTGCCATAAGACGCAAGTACTTTCTTTCCTCAGCGGCCGATAGGGGTTGAGGGAAGGCGTTGTTCTTTACATAAGAAACGAGAAACAAAAATTCCTTTACTAAATATCCGAGAGCTGTCAAGATTCCAGACATCCATATCCACCCCCGTATTGGACTAAAGCCTATTATTAATTCCTATGAAAAAAACAGGAAATTGTGTCTGTCCATAAAATTTTATTTCGAAGAAAATAGAAATTAGTAAAAAATGACTTACCTTGGATCCGCCCAAAGTAAGTCATTGAAATGTGAAAAATATATAGGATTACACTTTTTTCAGTTTAAAGGTGCTGACCATAAGGAATGATAATATGATGATGATGAATAAAAAGGCTTCCGGCGGGAGATAAGAAATACTCAAAAAACTTAAGGTGACTAAGCACCCTGCCGCAGTTATGGGAAGCCCGGTAAAGTAACCATTACTTTCAGAAATGTTAAAACGTGCTAATCGAAAGGCTCCGCATCCGATATAAAAAATGGTAAAAAAGGAACCAGGCCCGCCAAATTCATGGAGAATTCCTTGATATAGTAATAGTGCAGGTGCAACACCGAATGATATAATATCACTCATGGAATCCAATTGTTTGCCTAAATCTGATTCAATATGGAACTTTCTCGCAATCATCCCATCAAAACGGTCGGCAAGTGCGGCTACAAAAATAAGCAGTAAGCTTAATCGTAAATTTCCTTTAATCCCAAAAACGATGGCAAATCCGCCCAATGATAAATTTGCTAACGTAATGACATTGGCTGTTTGTGCTTTTAGCTTTTTTACTGTCTGGTCGAGAACATGTAATAAAAACATTTCTTCACACCACTCCTTTCTAACAGGGGGAAGGGATTTAAATTTCCATAATTTACTCTAATTTATTTCATTCTAAGGTTTTTATGTTTATTCGTAAAGAGTAATTTTACACTTTTTGGGGGGCTGTACATGATTCAACCGCTTTATCGATTATTGATTGAATTAACAAATGGAAGATGGACTTCAGTTATTTTAAAAAAATTTGCCCAATCACGTTCCAGTCGCTTTATGGTACCCGTATTTGCAAAGGCTTATCATTTAAATCAGGACGAAATGGAGAAAGGGCTTCATGAATACCCGACACTTCATGCGTTATTTGTAAGAAAGTTAAAAAAAGATGCGAGAGAAGTGGATGCAAGTGCTGATTCAGTCATAAGCCCGGTAGATGCGGTTTTTGAGGATGTTGGACCAATTAAAGAATCAAGTGAAATTATGGTTAAGGGGAAAATTTATTCCATTGAAGAAATGCTTGGGGACAGAGAAGTTCTGGAAAAATATTTAAACGGTACATATATCATCCTGTATTTAAGTCCAAGTCATTATCATCGGATACATAGTCCTGTTAATGGTACTATAACAAAGCAATGGAAACTTGGCTCGAAATCCTATCCTGTCAATAAATTGGGCTTAAAATACGGGGTGCGGACACTTGCGAAAAATTATCGAGTGATCACTGAAATAAAAACGGATTTTGGACATATAGCGGTTGTAAAAGTTGGAGCGATGTTCGTCAATTCCATTGAAACGATACATGCAGGCTCAGAGCTGGAAAAGGGAGGCGAAATGGCCTATTTTAGTTTTGGATCGACAGTTGTCTTATTATTTGAAAAAAACACATTCCAACTAAATCCGGATTTAAAAACGCCTCAAGAATTATACGTTGGAGCGAAACTGGGAACCATGCATAAATAAAAATTGTTTGCAATGGGTGCAGAAAGTTCCTTACAAAAAAAGAAAAGCCCTTTATAGGGCAGGTTTTAGATGTTAAGATGAAATTTTGATTTTATTATACAAGGAACGGCGGTGAATTTCGCACTCAATAAGGTTAATGAAATCCGGGCTTAAATTAAGTTCCTTTGCTTTAAAATAGGATTCAATCAGCAATTCATCTGACAATTTTCGCATGGCAGACTCCACCTCCACTTTTTTTCGTAGTTCTATTTTTAGTTTTTATACATAAAATAGTACGTTCAGATGTTGTACCCTTAATCTACCAAATTTATTCCTGTAGAACAATCGCCTGCTTTATCCACAGAGCCCGGTGGATAATTTGTTGGTAAATTGTTTGTAAATTGGAAAAATCTTACCGGTTCAACGGGTATAATGTTAATAACTTTATCCACAAGTGATAAAAAAGTAGATGTTTGTCGAAAAATATTTTTAAATTTCAAAAAAACTACATTATTTTTGTGTTTACCATCATAAAAAAACAATGAAACATGCGAGAAATGTTGCTTTTTGGCGAATATTAAGAAATGAAGAGCTGAATCAATAAAATGACAAGAGGATTCCACTTTTCTTTTGAAACAAAAGATGAAATTAGTTATGATGGTACAAGAAAAGGGCGAAACCGATTTGTTGGATACTTGGAATTATAATGAGGTGTAAACTGAGTGTTTGAAATTTTTTTACCAAATGAGCATGTTAAAAGTATTTTTGATATATCTCCACAGCATTTAAAGGAACGAGGAATTAAAGGGATTATTACAGATTTGGACAATACATTGGTTGAATGGGACCGGCCAAACGCTACTCCTAAATTAATTAGCTGGTTTGATGATATGAAGAAACATAATATACTGATCACCATTGTTTCTAACAATAATCAAACAAGAGTAAAGGCATTTGCCGATCCGCTTCAAATTCCGTTTATTTATCAGGCGAAAAAACCTATGGCTGGAGCCTTTAAAAAAGCATTGTCGCAAATGGGTATTAAAAAGGAAGAGGCTGTGGTCATTGGTGATCAGCTAATGACAGATGTACTTGGTGGTAATCGCAGTGGTTTTCACACAATCCTTGTTGTCCCTGTAGCTCAAACGGACGGATTTATGACAAAATTCAACCGTTTTGCGGAGCGAAGAATATTGAATTGGTTTCGAAAAAGAGGGATGTTGCAATGGGAGGATTAAACTGTGAGTGATCAAAAGCAAGTATGTATTGGCTGCGGCGTAAAAATTCAGACGGAAGAACCGGAGAAAATAGGGTATGCACCTGCCTCGGCCTTAGAAAAAGAAATTATCATTTGTCAAAGATGCTTTCGATTAAAGCACTATAATGAAATTCAAGATGTCGAGTTAACGGATGATGACTTTTTGAAAATTCTTAATGGAATTGGAGAAACAAAGGCTTTAATTGTGATGATCGTCGATATTTTTGATTTTAATGGAAGCTGGCTTCCAGGATTGCATCGATTTGTAGGTGAAAACAACGTTCTGCTTGTTGGAAATAAAGTGGATCTTTTGCCTAAATCAGTAAAACACAATAAACTAATTCATTGGATGAAATCAGAGGCGAGAGAGCTCGGTTTAAGACCAGAAGAAGTTTTTCTCGTTAGTGCGTCAAAAGGATGGGGAATAAAAGAAGCAGCAGCTGCAATTGATGAATATCGAAATGGCAAAGATGTCTATATTGTAGGTTGTACAAACGTTGGGAAATCAACCTTTATTAATCGGATTATTAAAGAAGTGACGGGTGAAGGGGATATCATTACTACATCTCATTTCCCTGGAACAACATTGGATATCATTGAAATACCACTTGAAGATGGAAAGGCCTTAATGGATACACCAGGTATCATCAATCACCATCAAATGGCCCACTATATAGATAAAGGGGATTTAAAAATAATTACTCCTAAAAAGGAAATTAAGCCAATGGTTTTTCAACTAAATGAAGGCCAGACTTTATTTTTCGGAGGACTTGCCCGGTTTGATTATATCAGCGGAGGCAGAAGATCATTTGTTTGCTACGTATCAAATGAAATAAAAATTCACAGGACAAAAACAGAAACAGCGGCTGAACTTTATGAAAAACATGCGGGTGAATTACTGTCGCCTCCAAGACGGGAACAGTTAGAGCATTTCCCAGAGCTTGTCAAACAAGAATTTATGATTAAAGAACCAAAAACAGATATCGTTTTTTCTGGATTAGGCTGGATAACGGTTAACGAACCTGGAGCAAAAGTAGTCGCCTATGTACCAAAAGGCGTTCAAGCGATGATTCGAAAATCACTAATTTAATAGAACGTAATGTGATAATACAGGTAAGTCTAAATAGATAAGTTTGCGGGGAGAAACAAATGAAGAAACTGTTTGCGGTAATTGGTGATCCAATAGCACATTCGATGTCTCCGGTCATGCACAATGATTTATTTTCACTATATAATATAGATGCCCATTATCTTCCTTTTCAAGTAAAGAATGATGATTTGCAAGCTGCTGTCAATGGCTTAAGAGCAATCGGCGTTGGCGGGTTTAATGTAACAGTACCGCATAAAAGCAATATCATTCCTTTTCTTGACGGTATAGATGAATTGGCTGAGAATATTGGAGCTGTCAATACAGTTGTCAATGAAGGTGGAAAATTAATCGGGTATAATACAGATGGTCCAGGATTCTTAAAAGGACTTATGACACAAATTCCTACAATCGAAGGAAAAAAAATATTGGTTATTGGAGCTGGCGGAGCAGCACGAGCTATTTATTTTACGTTAGCTAAAGAAAATCCTCGGGGGATTGATATTGCCAATCGGACGGTTGATAAGGCTAGTGATTTAATCCAATCTTGTCCATATCCTGTTGTGTCCAATGCCTATTCCTTATTAGAGGCAGAAAACCATTTGGCAGATTATGATTTAATCATCCAAACGACATTAATCGGTATGTCCCCAAAAACAGCTGAACAGCCAATAGAGCTTACAAACTTAATGCAACAAGCTTTGGTTTGTGATATTATATACAATCCGTTGGAAACACAATTTTTACAGGATGCTAAACGAAAAGGAGCAAGTATCCAGAACGGTATTGATATGTTTGTTTTTCAAGGGGCACTTGCTTTTGAAAAATGGACGGGAATATTTCCTGATGTAATAAGGATGAGGGATAATATCTTAACACAACTAGGAGGAAACTCATGTTAACTGGTAAACAAAAAAGATTTTTACGTTCTAAAGCCCATCATTTAAATCCGATTTTTCAAGTTGGAAAAGGCGGCGTAAATGAAAATATGATTAAACAAATTGCAGATGCTCTTGAGGCACGAGAGCTGTTGAAGGTAAGTGTGCTTCAAAATTGTGAAGATGATAAATCAGTAGTTGCCGAGCAGCTTGCAGATGGGACTGAGGCAGATATTGCACAGATCATCGGAAATACGATCGTCCTATATAAAGAATCCGTCGAAAATAAACAAATTACGCTTCCATAACAGGAAGGAGGACGGGCATGAACAAAATTGGCATATTAGGCGGCACTTTTGATCCGCCTCATAATGGGCATCTTTTAATTGCAAATGAAATTCTCCATGCATTAGAACTTGATAAAATTTGGTTCATGCCAAACCAGGAACCGCCGCATAAAAGAAAATCCGGTGCAGTAAATAATGAAGAACGGCTGCAGATGCTTGAGTTGGCCTTGGCAGATAATCCAGCCTTTGAAATACAGGCGATCGAGCTCGATCGAACAGGGCCATCTTATACAGTTGATACGATGAGAATCATCCGTGAACGGTATCCTGAACATCAATTTTATTTTATTATTGGTGCGGACATGATTGAATATTTGCCAAAATGGCATCAAATTGAGGAACTGATTGAGCTAGTTCAATTTGTAGGCGTAGAAAGGCCATCCTACAGTCAATTGACAGACTATCCAATCCTTTACGTAGATGTACCGGCATTTGAAGTTTCATCAAGTATGATTAGAGAAAGACTATTATCAGGAAAGTACGTTCAATACTTATTGCCGGATCCGGTTATCGATTATATTAAAGAGAGGCACTTATATGGAACGTAATGAAGCATTATCAATTGTAAAAAAACAATTGACGGATCATCGCTATCAACATACGCTCGGTGTAATGGAAACAGCCATCACTTTAGCAAAACGCTTTGGTGCAGATGAAAAAAAAGCAGAACTTGCGGCCATTTTTCATGATTATGCGAAATTTCGGCCAAAGGAAGAAATGAAGGAAATTATTAAAACTCAAGGATTTCCTCAGGATTTGCTGGATTATAATTCCGAATTATGGCATGCGCCTGTCGGAGCGTATTTAACAGAAAAAGAAGCGGGAATTACCGATAGAGAAGTATTAGATGCTATCCTATATCATACATCCGGAAGACCTGAGATGACATTGTTGGAAAAAATCATTTATCTTGCAGATTATATTGAACCCGGTCGGCATTTTCCTGGAGTAGAGGAAGTTAGAAGCTTAGCTGAGAATCATCTGGATGAAGCATTAATTAAAGCGGTCCAGAATACAATTTTATTTTTAATGAAAAAAACTCAAACCATATATCCGGAAACTTTTCATACGTATAATGATTTAATAAAAAACAGGAGGATTGATTAATGGACAATCAAGAGTTGCTAAAAGTAACAGTAAAAGCTGCAGATGATAAACGTGCAGAAGCTATTCTGGCATTAAATATGAAGGGGATTTCGCTGATTGCCGATTTCTTCGTCATATGCCATGGTAATTCAGATAAACAAGTTCAGGCAATTGCAAGAGAAATAAAAGAAAAGGCAGAAGAAAATGGCTGCACGGTGAAACGAATAGAAGGTTTTGATGAGGCAAGATGGATCTTAATTGATTTAGGTGATGTTGTTGCCCATGTGTTTCATCGCGATGAAAGAACCTATTACAATTTGGAACGACTTTGGGGGGATGCACCTAAGGTTGATGTGCTAAGTGGTTTAAATTCATGAGCGGCTACGAACAATTTGCCTACTTGTATGATGAGCTTATGAGTGATGCTCCTTATGATCAGTGGGTGAAATTTGTGAAAGACGTCCTTGGGAAATTTAGCAGTCACGAAGGAACCAGCCATTTACTTGACTTAGCATGCGGAACTGGAGAGCTTTCTATACGTTTTGCACAAGAAGGATTTAAAGTAACAGGAATTGATCTTTCGGAGGATATGCTTGCTGTGGCTCAGGCGAAAGCAGTGGATGCTGGTGTTCATATCCCATTTTATCAGCAGGATATGGCTGCATTAGATGGTTTGGATCAATTTGATGTAATTGGTATTTTTTGTGATTCGCTAAATTATCTCAAAACGGAAAAAGATGTAATCTCAACTTTTTCCCATGTGTTTCAATTTTTGAAAGAGGGCGGCATTTTCCTCTTTGATGTTCATTCGCTATATAAAATAAACGACATTTTTATTGGCCAAACGTTTGCGCAAAATGAGGAAGATGTTTCCTATATATGGAACAGTTTCCCTGGTGAGTACCCAAATAGTGTAGAGCATGATTTAAGCTTCTTTGTTTTGGATGAGAAAACTCAAAAGTATGACCGTTTTGATGAACTTCATTTCCAACGGACCTTTTCCATTGAGCATTATTCCAAGTGGTTAACAGAGGCGGGATTTACCGTAATGGAAATTGGTGCCGATTTTAAACATGAGCCGCCGCAAATAAAGTCAGAGCGTATTTTTTTTGTTGCTAAAAAATAACAGCCATCTAAAAAAGATGGCTGTTTTTCTAAAATTATTGCAGGAATTTGCAGGAATATCCCGAATATTTACTGAGGTGAAAATTGCAGTTCAACTTTTTCTAAATCTTCGTTAAACTTCATATGTGTGGCCTGAAATAAATGTTCAAACAAATTTCCGAGTTCATTCTCCATAATTTTTATCCCTTCACCGGTGATTCCACCCTTAACACAAACTTTTTCCTGAAGTGTAGCTAACGTATAATGTCCTTGTTTTAAAAGTTCACCAAGGCCTACAATCATTTCACTGGCTAATGTTACAGCTGTTTTCTCATCTATACCGGTTTCTTTTACGGCCCCATTAATAAATGCCTGCAGCAGATAACTGAAAAAGGCGGGTCCGCAGCTGACAATATCAGAAGCAACTCTCGTTATTTTTTCATCAATATCTACTGGTTTCGAGATTTTTTCCATTAACTGTTCAATTTCAGATCTCCATTTAATGCTGCAATGTTCACCGTACGTTATTAAAGAAACTCCCGCTAATGCTCGGTTGGTGATACTGGGAATAATACGTGCAACAGAACATGAAACTTTTCTTTCGATTTGGCTTGTACTGATAGGACTTGTTATCGAAATAAGACATTTTTCTCTTGTCATGTATGGATGTATTTCATCGAGAATTTTATATACATCCAATGGTTTTACACAAATGAAGACTAAATCGCATGCCGCTGCCACCTCTCTAGCGTTAGCACCGACTTTAATGCCCCGATTTTTATTTTTAAGCACCATCGCTTTTGATTTTGTTCTATTTGTGATCATCATTGAAGAAGGGGAGATGGCTTTTCCCTCAATAAGAGCCTCCACCAAAATTCTTCCCATATTACCGGTACCAATGATACCCAGATTCATTGTTCGACCCTCCTTCGCGCGCAGGTTTCTTTAATAACAATATGAACCCCCTTAATGAAATATACCTTTAGAAAGGATGGATTACCATGAAGGACTGGATAATACAACACAAAAAGTATGGCTTTGTAATAGTTTTGGCGTCATTATTAGGTGTATATTATTTTTCTGACAATAGTGCAGAGGTTTCATTATCAAATCAAACGCAAAATACGAATACGAAAACTCAAATGGTTGAAAAGAAAACGGAATCCCAGAATAATACAGTACAGCCAAAACAGATTGAGAAAATGATGGTGGATGTAAAAGGGCAGGTAAAGAAGCCAGGAGTGTACTTGGCCAATACAGGGGAAAGAGTTAATGATGTAATAGCTCGTGCAGGGGGATTGACGGATAAGGCGGATCAAGGCCAGGTTAACTTCGCTGAACATGTTAAGGATGAAATGGTTATTTACATACCGGCAGTAGGCGAGAAAACGGCAGATTTGCCAAACACAGTCACTAAGGAAGGAGGAACTCCATCTGGAACCTCTTCACAAAATCAAGCGAAAGTAAATTTAAACAAAGCAGATGAAACACAGTTGCAAACTCTGCCTGGGATTGGACCGGCAAAAGCGAAAATGATTCTGGACTACCGGGATAAAAGCGGCCCGTTTAAAAGTATTGAAGATTTAAAAAATATTAGTGGAATTGGTGATAAAACTTATGAAAAGTTAAAAGATTTGATAGATGTATGATCATTTTGGATTTGACCAATGGAACAAGCCGTCTTACACTTATATCATAATGTTTTAAGGGGTGGAGATTGTGGACCGGATTTCATGGGATCAATATTTTATGGCGCAAAGTCATTTGTTGGCATTAAGGAGCACCTGCACACGACTGACAGTAGGGGCCACAATTGTCAGGGATAAACGAATCATCGCCGGTGGATATAATGGCTCAATTGCCGGCGGGGATCACTGTATTGATAAAGGATGTTATGTAATTGATAACCATTGTGTTCGAACGATTCACGCGGAAATGAATGCGCTATTGCAATGTGCCAAGTTCGGGGTGCCGACAGACGGATCAGAGATTTATGTGACACATTTTCCGTGTCTTCAATGCTGTAAAGCAATTATTCAGGCAGGAATTAAAACGGTTTATTATGCCGAGGATTATAAAAATCATCCATATGCAGTTGAACTATTTGAACAAGCAAATGTGAAGGTTGAAAAGGTAGAACTAATAGAAGAAGTGATTGACTTTCGGAAGATTCACCAATAATCCAAATGTAATGCCGGCTTTTTAGAAGCCGGTATTACATTGACAACATTAAATATCCTGTAAATGGAGAAGAATCGTTTATGAATGGAAAATGTATTTATTTTGCTATTGCTGCTTTATGTGCTGTTTTAAGTGTGCTGGTTCACTTTTTTTCTTTTTTCGTTCTGAGTTTGATTTATGTTTATTTATTATTTAAATATAAACGATTTTCAAAGCCTCAGCTGTCGGCAATTGTCGGAATCATGATTCTCTTTGCATTAATCACCTGTAGGGCTGAAATGAAAAATTCTACTGCTCTCCCCGAAGATCAAACCACCTTTCACCTCGAATATATCCAAGATCCTAAAATTGACGGCAATCTTCTTCAAATATTTGCAAAAGAAACAAAATACAACGAAAACCTATTAATCCGCTACCAAATCCACTCCGAGAAAGAAAAACAAGACTTAGGAAATACTTCTTTTTATAACAAGCTATGTTTGGTGTCAGGCACCATGGGAAAACCGAAAATTTCCAAAAATCCAAATGGCTTCAATTATCGCAGCTATTTGGCTGCAAAGCAGGTTTATTGGTTGGTTGATACTAAGCAAAACCTCTTGCAAAGCTGCTCTACATTGAAATCTACACCTATTACTCTTATGAAACAGCTTAGATTTTCAGGGGTCCATTACCTTGAGAATCACTTTCCTCCGGAAATCGCTTCTCTTTCGGCGGCACTCATTTTTGGGGATCGAAGTATGATAAATCCGGAATTGCTTGATGAATACCAAAAGACTGGGATTGTTCATCTTCTCGCTATTTCAGGCCTTCATGTTTCCTTATTCATTGGAATGGTTTTTTATTTGGGTATCCGGATAGGGCTGACGAGACAGACAACGGAATATTTTCTTATTTTCATACTTCCTGTTTATGTCATTTTAACGGGTGCTTCTCCTTCTGTTATTCGAGCCTGTTTGATGATGTTTCTTGTGCTAATAGCTGTAAAATGGGGAAAAAAAATAAAACTTCAAGCGATTGATGCGATCAGCTTAGCGCTAATGATATATTTAATCTGGTCTCCGTTCATTATTTACGATATTGGCTTCCAGCTTTCCTTTTCCGTAAGCTTTGCCATCATTTTGTCATCTAGGCAAATATTAAATACATTCGCTTTGGGTAAATTGACCCCGTTGCTGGCAACCTCTGTAATTTCTCAATTAGCAGCATTTCCTTTCCTGCTATACCACTATTTTCAACTATCACTAATTGGTTTCATTGCCAATATCATTTTTATTCCTCTTTTTTCATTTATTTATCTTCCGGGTCTGTATGTATTGTTCCTGATTCAAATTTTTGTGGGTTTTACTCCTTCTATTTTCATTCTTATTTTCTCGGAAATTATAAATATTTCCAACCAACTAATGGAGATATTCAGCCGTTGTTCTTTTGCTAATTTTAATCCAGGTAGGCCGAATTTGCCTTTTTTGATTATTTATATTCTTTTAATCATTTCAATATTTTATTTATGGGAGACGAAGTATAGCTACAAATGGAAAGAACATCTGCTACTTTCCTGCCTCCTGCTCTTCACACTTCAACCTTTATGGAATTGGCTCAATCCATATGGTGAGGTGACGATGATTGATGTTGGTCAAGGCGACAGTATTTATATTCATCTTCCGTTTAATCAGGGCGATTATTTGATTGATACTGGTGGGACAATGATATTTTCAGATAAAAAATGGATGCAAAAGGAAAAACCATTTGAGGTGGGAAGAGATGTTGTTGTTCCTTTTCTAAAAGCAAAAGGAGTTACAAAGATTGATAAGCTGATTTTGTCACATGGTGATATGGATCACGTAGGAGGATCTATTGCTCTAATGAAGGAGCTTAAGGTTAGACAAATTCTTCTTCCTTCGGTTGCGGAAGAATCAGAAACAGAGCAGAAAATTATAAACACAGCAAAGCTAAAAGGAATTCCGGTAATAAAGGGATCAAAAGGAATGTATTGGGGTGTTGGTCAGAATTCATTTTTTATTTTATCCCCGGAAACAAATTTTAAGGGAGAACGAAATCGTGGTTCTCTTACGATTCTGGCTAAGATCGGTGGACTAAGCTGGTTTTTTGGGGGAGATCTTGACAAAACAGGGGAGGAAAAAATTATAAAAAAATTCCCTAATCTAACCGTCGATGTTCTAAAAGCGGGACATCATGGCAGCAAAACCTCCAGCAGCCCTCTGTTTATCCACAAAATCAAACCGAAGGTTACCCTTATTTCTGCAGGTGAAAATAATCGGTTTGGTCATCCACATCCCGAAGTATTGCAGCTTCTTCAAGGGGTGAATACGCGAATTTATCGTACTGATCAACAAGGAGCCATAACCTATCGATTTTTTAAAAGCAGTGGAACCTTTTTGCCCTATTTACAATAAAATATGACTATAAGAAATGAAAAAGAGACTGCTTTAAAAACAGCCTCTTTATTAACCATATGTAGCCATTTTACGAACCAATTTGCTTAACAACCGTTGCAATAATAAAGATGATGGCAAAAAATAAAAAAGAAACGCCGAAACCTACCCCGGAATCAATTGCATCGTTCCGTTTACTTTGCACATTTTTTTCAAATTCGTTCACAGCTACACCTCCTATTTCACATTTAGTATAAGCGATTTATTTTAAAAAATCCAGTTAATTCCTAATCTGTTTCCTTTACTGACAAGAGTTGTCAAAATAGTTGGACCATCCAAAGGTCAAAATAATGATTACAATATGAATTTCCGCCAGACGATAACGGATCCTAGGGCTGTTATTGTCGGCGTTCTATATAGATCGGGAATTGGCGCTCTAAATGGAGTGACAATTCCCCTATTAACACTTGTCAAAATACCAGCACTTCATTACGATAGTAAAGAGTGAAATGATGAGGAGCGCTGGAAATGGTTTTAGATATTTGGCGAAAAATTAAACAAAAGGAAATTGCTCCTATTTATTTATTATATGGAACAGAGGCATTTTTAATCAATGAAACAAAGCAGATGCTTCTGCATCAAATTTTAAATGAAGAGGAAATGGATTTTAATTATTCTGTTTATGATTTAGAGGAAACCCCTGTTGAATTGGCTATCGAGGATGCGGAAACATTTCCATTTTTCGGCGAAAAAAAAGTCATTTTTTTACATAACCCCGTTTTTTTAACAGCAGAAAAGTCGAAAGAAAAGGTTGATCATAATCTAACAAAACTAGAGGCATATATAAAAGAACCGGCCCCATATACAGTCGTAGTTATTTCTGCTCCATTTGAAAAACTTGATGAACGGAAGAAAATAACAAAAGAATTAAAGAGAAATGCCGAATTAATAGAAGCGAAAAAATTAACGGAGCAAGAGTTAAAAAATTGGTTAAAAGATAAAGCCAAATCCTGCGGGATTGAATTCGAGGCAGATGCGGTTGATCATTTACTAACCCTTGTTGGGACAAATATGTTTATGCTTTCAAATGAAGTGGAAAAACTCTCATTATATGCAGCGGAAGAAAAAAGAATTAGTTCAGACTTAGTTGAAAAATTAGCGGCAAGATCTTTGGAGCAAAATATTTTTACTTTGATCGAAAGAATCGTGCAGCGTAAACCAGATGAAGCACTTAAGATTTATTATGATTTATTAAAGCAAAATGAAGAGCCTTTAAAAATATTGGCCTTGATATCTGGGCAATTTAGGCTGATTTATCAAGCGAAAGAGCTTTCCAGAAAAGGCTATGGGCAGCAGCAAATTGCTGGATACCTTAAAACACATCCTTTTCGTGTGAAACTTGCTCTCGGACAAGCTTCCCGGTTTTCAGATGAAGAGTTGGGACATCTAATTGGGCTGCTTGCAGAGGCTGACTATCAAATGAAAACAGGCGGTATGAATAAATCCCTTTTGATTGAAATGCTTTTGTTTCGATTAAATAAATAATAAAAAAACGATTCCTTTAAAAGGAATCGTTTTTTTATTATAGGCTGTTTGCTTTTTTCATTAGACGTGATTTTTTGCGGGCAGCAGCATTTTTGTGGATTAGACCTTTAGCAGCAGCTTTGTCTAATTTGCTAGAAGCAGCAACTAGAGATTCTTTAGCAGCAGCAGCATCTTTAACAGAAAGAGCAGCTTCTGCTTTCTTTACAGCCGTACGCATAGAAGATTTGTCCATCGTATTTTGAGCATTACGAGCTTCGCTAGTTTTCACACGCTTAATCGCAGATTTAATGTTAGGCATTAATTTCACCTCCTGTAAAGAATCGAGACTATATGAACTCGACTTACAATCATAAACAATTTAATTGCAACAAGAGATATTTTATCAAACAGGGCATTATATTGCAATATAGAAATTACATAGTGTTAAGCATTTTCCCTTGCATGTTTTATTTCGAAGGGGGAGAAAATAGTTAATAGGTTCTTTAAACAGCCAATATTCAGGAGGTTACAACACAATGAAGCAAGCTATTGATTTAAGTCAATACTCTGTTCGAACCGATTTGGCAATTGAAGCTAGAGAAATGGTGCTTGCACAATCCGTAGAGCAGGGAGAGAACCTTTCGCAAATTGAAGGAGTCATCATAAAAGAAAAGAATATTGACGATATAAAAATTTCATTAGTAGAAGTGACAAAACAAGGAGAAGCACAATTAGGGAAAAAAGCGGGAAGATACTTAACACTTGAAGTTCAAGGTATTCGTGATCAAAACACAGATGTACAGAAAAAAGTGGAAGAAATTTTTGCTGGGGAATTTTCCAATTTTCTAGAAAGCAGCGGAGTCAAAAAAACAGATTCTTGTTTGATCGTCGGTCTCGGCAACTGGAATGTAACACCAGATGCTCTTGGACCGATGGTTTGTGAAAATTTATTAATCACAAGGCATTTATTTCAACTGCAGCCGGAAAATATTGACGAAGGATACCGTTCAGTAAGTGCACTTGCACCAGGGGTTATGGGTCTTACCGGAATTGAAACAAGCGATATTATTTTTGGTGTTGTTGAAAAGTCGAAGCCCGATTTTGTTATAGCTATTGACGCCTTAGCCTCTCGCTCTATTGAAAGAGTGAATTCTACCATTCAAATTTCTGATACAGGTATTCATCCTGGTTCGGGGGTGGGGAATAAACGAAAAGAACTAAGTAAAGAAACTTTGGGAATTCCCGTCATTGCCATTGGTGTTCCGACTGTAGTTGACGCTGTGTCAATCACAAGCGATACCATTGACTTTATATTGAAACATTTTGGTAAAGAAATGCGTGAAGGGAATAAGCCTTCAAGGGCGCTGGCTCCTGCAGGAATGAATTTTGGGAAACGTCAAAAATTGACTGATGAAGATCTGCCGGATGAAAAACATCGAAAAACATTCCTTGGCATTATCGGAACTTTACAAGAAGATGAAAAAAGAAAATTAATTTATGAGGTATTATCCCCACTTGGTCATAATTTAATGGTAACGCCAAAGGAAGTTGACGTTTTTATTGAGGATATGGCTAACCTGATTGCCAACGGATTAAATTCATCCCTGCATAGCTCTATTGATCAGGAGAATGCGGGTTATTTTACAAGATAAAAAACTTAGAATGGGCATGCCTATTCATCTTTTTGTCAGGTACTAAGCCATATTTCTGATTTCATGGGTCTATTAACTCTAGTAATGTCATAAGATTTACTAGAATGAATATGTTGATCCAATCAGAGCGATTTTAATTGAGTTCGGTGAGGGAATAATACCTTTGAGGAATTAAACAGGTCGGAAGATGCTCTTGCTGATGTATGAAGTGGCTATTACTGGCAGGCTAAAAATTAAACAAGGATACAGAGCAAACAGCCAATAAACAATAATGATAAGGGAGTATTTTTATGAAAATGTTTATCTTTAAAAGTTTTTGTTTATTTTCCCTTTTGTTTATTGCCGTACTAACTGGTATGCAAATGGCGAATAATGGAATTCAAAAAATGAAAGGATATGAAGACCCCCAAAAAAATAACGTCATTTCCCTTCAAGGAGAAGATCAAAACCAACATGCCGCCATACTTGAAAATGATCTCTCAAGTCATGATATGAATGCAAAAAAGAAAAAGTTAGAAGAGCTCAGTGCAGTTAATTTTTTTTCGTCAATCGGAAGGAAAATGTCAGATGGGTTAACCAATGCTTCGGCCAAAATGATTGATCAAATAACAAAATAAGAAATAAAAAAGCGCCTTGGTCCCCAAAAAAGAACAGGCGCTTTCGCTTTTGATTGAATCTTATTTCTCCTGCTGATATAATCAAAAATAGTGTACTTGTGCGAGAATAGTAGGAGTGAACGAAATGAACAGAGAAGAAAGACTCAAACGACAAGATAAAATCAGAAATTTTTCAATCATTGCTCATATAGATCATGGTAAATCAACATTGGCTGATCGAATTCTTGAAAAAACAAATGCGCTGTCTTCACGCGAAATGAAAGACCAGCTGTTGGACTCAATGGATCTGGAAAGAGAACGCGGTATAACGATTAAATTAAATGCCGTACAGCTGAAATATAAAGCAAAAGATGGCGAAGAATATATTTTTCATTTGATTGATACCCCTGGGCACGTCGACTTTACGTACGAGGTTTCCAGAAGTCTTGCTGCATGCGAAGGAGCCATCCTGGTTGTAGACGCTGCACAAGGAATTGAAGCACAAACACTGGCAAATGTTTATCTGGCACTTGATAACAATTTGGAAATTCTGCCGGTCATTAATAAAATTGACTTGCCAAGCGCTGATCCGGAACGAGTTCGGAACGAAATAGAAGAAGTTATCGGCCTAGATGCTTCAGAAGCAGTTCTTGCTTCTGCAAAAGCTGGAATCGGTATCGAAGAGATACTTGAGCAGATTGTGGAAAATGTTCCTGCCCCTTCTGGTGACCCAGATGCACCACTAAAAGCATTGATTTTTGATTCGCTTTATGATGCCTACCGCGGAGTCGTTGCATACATTCGTGTGGTAGATGGAACCGTAAAAATTGGCGATAAAATCAAAATGATGGCTACCGGAGCAGAATTTGAAGTTACCGAAGTTGGAGTATTTACGCCAAAAGCTGTTCTTAGAGATGAATTATCAGTAGGTGATGTAGGATTCTTAACTGCTTCCATTAAAAATGTGGCTGATACTCGTGTTGGTGATACCATTACCAATGCGAAAAATGGGTCAACCGATCCGTTACCTGGTTACCGGAAATTGAATCCAATGGTATACTGCGGTCTCTATCCAATTGATACTGCGAAATTTAATGACTTGCGCGAAGCATTGGAAAAATTGCAATTAAATGATTCGGCCTTGCAATTTGAACCTGAAACATCACAGGCTTTAGGATTTGGTTTCCGCTGCGGATTTCTTGGACTGCTTCATATGGAAATCATTCAGGAACGGATCGAACGGGAATTTAAAATCGATTTAATTACAACAGCACCAAGTGTAATCTATCATGTTCATTTGACAGATGGCTCACAAATCAATGTAGATAACCCGTCGAATATGCCGGATCCGCAAAAAATTGACCGAATTGAAGAGCCTTATGTAAAAGCGGCTATTATGTCTCCGAATGATTATGTAGGAGCCATCATGGAACTGTGTCAGCAAAAGCGGGGAATTTTTATTGATATGCAGTACATGGATGAAAATCGTGTAAGCATTATATATGAAATTCCGTTGTCTGAAATTGTATATGATTTCTTTGATCAATTAAAATCAAGCACAAGAGGCTATGCATCATTTGACTATGAATTGATTGGCTACAAACCTTCAAAGCTCGTGAAGATGGATATTTTATTAAATGGGGAAACAGTGGATGCATTAAGCTTTATTGTCCACAAAGATTTCGCTTACGAACGCGGGAAAGTCATCGTAGAAAAATTAAAAGAATTAATTCCGAGACAGCAATTTGAGGTTCCGGTTCAAGCTGCAATAGGTACTAAAATCGTAGCGCGTTCTTCTATTAAAGCCATGAGGAAAAACGTTTTGGCAAAATGTTACGGGGGAGATATATCCCGTAAACGGAAGTTGCTAGAGAAGCAAAAAGAAGGTAAGAAAAGGATGAAGCAGGTTGGTTCAGTAGAGGTACCTCAGGAAGCTTTCATGGCTGTCTTGAAGATGGATGATAATAATTCCAAAAAATAATCACAAGGAGGTAAGGAGGTGCCTTTGGAAAGGCGATTCCTGCCTCTTTTTACTACTAAGAAAGTATGGTGTAAAGAATGATCAATGCTGCATATTTGCATATCCCTTTTTGTGAGCATATTTGCCATTATTGTGATTTTAATAAGGTGTTTTTAAAAGGTCAGCCAGTAAATGACTACTTAGATGCCCTTGAAAAAGAAATGAAGCTGACACTCGAGTCTTTTCCTGCTGCCGAATTACACTCGATTTTTGTAGGGGGTGGGACACCTACATCCTTAAACGAACGACAGCTCAGCCGATTTTGTGAAAGTATTAACAACCATTTACCTAAAGCAAAGAATATAGAGTTTACATTTGAAGCCAATCCGGGAGATTTATCGAAAGAAAAACTGCAAATATTAAGGGATGCAGGGGTGAATCGACTCAGTTTAGGTGTCCAAACTTTTAATGATGATCTATTGGAAAGAATCGGTCGTGTCCATCGGGCAAAAGATGTTTTTCAAACGGTAGAAAATGCAAAGATATCCGGTTTTGAAAATATCAGCGTCGATCTAATATACAGCTTGCCGACACAAACGATGGCTGATTTCAAAGAAACATTAATGACCGCTTTTTCCTTGAATATCCCTCATTATTCCGCCTATTCATTAATCATTGAGCCCAAGACGATTTTTTATAATTTAATGAAAAAAGGTAAACTTCCGATAGGCGGGGAAGATTTGGAAGCACAAATGTACGAAGTATTGATGGATGAGATGACAAAACATGGTTTCCAGCAATATGAAATCAGTAATTTTTCCCGCACGGGGTATGAAAGTAAGCATAATTTAACGTATTGGGATAATGAGTATTATTATGGTTTTGGTGCTGGTGCCCATAGTTATGTAAATGGCTTCCGACGTTCTAATATAGGGCCTGTGAATAAATATATCGAAAGTTTAAAAAGCGGCAAGGCTCCTGTTTTCGAAAACCATCAAGTAACAAAAGCAGAACAAATGGAAGAAGAAATGTTTTTAGGATTAAGAAAAGCAGAGGGTGTTTCCATCACACAGTTTCACCATAAATTTTTAGAAGACCCTCTTAAGTTGTTTCAAAATGAAATCAATGAGTTGTCGGAGAAAAAGTGGATAGAAGTTGAAGGGGATAATATATATTTAACTAAACAAGGTCGGCTCCTGGGAAATGAAGTATTTCAAGCTTTTTTGGGTGTGGTGTAATTTTTTAACAAGAAGATGAAAGATGTTCTTTTTGATTGACACCTTCCCCCTTTTTTTGATAATTTATTAGTATAATTAGCACTCGGTAACAATGAGTGCTAACAGAGGTGATGCTAGTTGTTAACAGATCGTCAATTGTTGATTCTTCAGGTTATTGTTGATGACTTTATTCGATCTGCACAACCTGTCGGCTCAAGAAGTTTGTCGAAGAAAGAAGAGATATCCTTTAGTTCGGCAACAATTCGAAATGAAATGGCCGATCTTGAAGACTTGGGGTACTTAGAGAAAACTCATACCTCATCAGGACGTGTTCCATCTGAAAAAGGTTATCGCTATTACGTCGACCATTTGCTTTCGCCTCAGGTTTTAACAAGGAACGATATTTCCGTTATTCAGTCTATTTTTGCAGAGAAAATTTTTGAATTTGAAGAAATTATTCAAAAATCCGCGAAAATTTTATCTGATTTGACTAACTATACATCCATTGTTCTTGGTCCTACGGTAAACGAAAATAAGTTGAAAAAAATACAAATCGTTCCTTTAAATAAAGAGACGGCTGTAGCCATTTTTGTAACAGATACAGGGCATGTTGAGAACAGAACTTTTTCACTTCCATCATCGATCGATGCCAGTGACATTGAAAAGATGGTTAATATACTTAATGAACGTCTAACAATGGTTCCGTTGGAAGATTTAAATGATAAAATCTACAAGGAAGTTGCCGTGCTTTTAAAACAGCATATACATGATTATGACTTAATGCTGCACATATTTGCGCAGTTGTTAAAAGTACCGACAACTGAGAAACTTTTCTTTGGCGGCAAGATGAATATGCTTAGTATTCCGGAATTTCATGATATTTCGAAAGTACGTAACTTACTGACAATCATCGATCAAGAGGAATGGATCTCTAATCTAAGAAAAGATACAAAAGGCATCCATGTTAAAATTGGCAGTGAAAACAATAATAGTGCAATGGATGACTGTAGTTTGATTACTGCCTCATATTCAGCCGGCAATGAACAATTAGGAACAATTGCTATACTTGGACCAACAAGGATGGAATATTCTCGAGTTATCAGTTTACTGCAATTTATAAGCAAGGATTTAACAGCTGTTTTAACCAAATTGTATCAAAGTAATTAACACTGGTAATATTGAGTAAGGGTGAAATGTCCTTCCATTTCACCCATATTCCTATGCGAATGTATTTTTAAAATAGGCTATTTAAAGCACATTGTTGTTTTTTCCAATCGTTGATTGGGACTAAAATCAACATTCGGGTTAAATAAATGGATCTCATGCTTTAAGGGAGGTGAGTAAGTTGACGAATGAAAAGAAACATACACTAGACGAAACAACAGAAGAATTCAATAATGCTGAAACTGTTGAACTTACTGAAGAAAGTGCGATTGATGAGGCAGCTGAAACGATGAAGTCGAAGACGGAAACAGTTGAAGAGTCTAATTCGGTAAATGACTATCTTCAAGAAATTCAAGCCTTAAATCATAAACTGGAAGAAGCTGAAAATCGTTATTTGCGTTTGCATGCTGATTTTGAAAATTTTCGCCGCCGAACAAGATTGGATCAAGAGTCTAATGAAAAATATCGGGCGCAAAAATTAATTGCGGAATTACTTCCAGTATTAGATAACTTTGAACGAGCTTTGAACATTGAAGCGGAAAATGAGCAGACAAAATCATTGCTTCAGGGAATGGACATGGTATTTCGCAGCTTTTTTGATGCATTAAAAAAAGAAGGTGTCGAAGCCATTGAGACTGTAGGCAAGGAATTTGATCCGCATCAGCACCATGCGGTTATGCAAGGTGAAGATACAAATTATGGTCCGAACATTGTTATTGAAGAATTCCAAAAAGGTTATGTATTAAAGGATCGAGTGATTCGACCTGCGATGGTTAAAGTAAATCAATAGAACTTACATAATAGTTTAAGGAGGAAATTGGCAATGAGTAAAATTATTGGTATCGATTTAGGTACAACGAACTCTTGTGTGGCTGTACTCGAAGGCGGGGAAGCAAAAGTAATCCCTAATCCTGAAGGTAACCGTACATCTCCATCTGTTGTTGCCTTTAAAAATGGTGAGCGCCAGGTAGGAGAAGTAGCGAAACGCCAGGCTATTACAAACCCTAATACGATTATTTCGATTAAACGTCATATGGGTTCAGACTACAAAGTGGAGGTTGAAGGCAAGAATTATACTCCTCAAGAAGTTTCTGCCATCATCCTTCAGTATTTAAAATCTTATGCAGAAGATTACCTTGGGGAACCAGTAACAAAAGCGGTTATTACGGTTCCCGCCTACTTTAATGATGCTCAGCGCCAAGCAACGAAAGATGCTGGTAAAATTGCCGGGCTTGAAGTTGAAAGAATTATCAATGAGCCGACTGCAGCTGCACTGGCTTATGGATTAGATAAAACAGATCAAGATCAAACCATCCTTGTATATGACCTTGGTGGAGGTACATTTGACGTATCTATTCTTGAACTTGGAGACGGTGTGTTTGAAGTAAAAGCAACAGCAGGTGATAATCGCCTTGGCGGAGATGATTTCGACCAAGTGATCATTGATTATCTCGTTGAACAATTTAAAAAAGAAAATGGCATTGACCTTTCTCAAGATAAAATGGCTATACAACGTTTAAAAGATGCTGCCGAAAAAGCGAAAAAGGATCTTTCAGGTGTAACTTCTACACAAATTTCCTTGCCGTTTATTACTGCAGGTCCTGCTGGCCCACTTCATTTGGATGTACAAATGACAAGAGCAAAATTTGAGGAATTATCCGCTCAATTAGTTGAACGTACAATGGGACCTACTCGCCAAGCGCTTAGTGATGCGGGATTAACAGCTGCAGACCTTGATAAAGTTATTTTAGTTGGCGGATCAACACGGATTCCAGCTGTTCAGGAAGCAATTAAAAAAGCGACTGGAAAAGAGCCTCACCGTGGTGTTAACCCGGATGAAGTAGTAGCAATGGGTGCTGCGATTCAAGGCGGCGTTATAACAGGAGACGTGAAGGATGTTGTTTTACTTGATGTAACTCCACTTTCATTAGGGATCGAAACAATGGGTGGCGTGTTTACGAAATTAATCGATCGCAATACAACAATTCCAACATCAAAATCACAAGTATTCTCTACTGCTGCTGATAACCAAACAGCTGTTGATATTCACGTTCTTCAGGGTGAACGTCCTATGGCAACCGACAATAAAACTTTAGGCCGTTTCCAATTAGCAGATATTCCTCCGGCTCCGCGTGGAATACCGCAAATCGAAGTAACGTTTGATATTGATAAAAACGGTATTGTTAACGTACGTGCCAAAGACCTTGGAACAAATAAAGAACAACAAATTACCATTAAATCATCCACAGGTCTTTCTGATGAAGAAATCCAAAAAATGGTCAGAGAAGCGGAAACGAATGCAGAAGCAGACAAACTTCGTAAAGAAGAAGCAGAGCTTCGCAATGAAGCAGATCAACTCGTCTTTACAACAGAAAAAACATTAAAAGACCTTGAAGGTAAAGTGGATGCTGCTGAAGTTTCCAATGCAAATGAAGCTAAAGATGCTTTGAAGAAGGCCATTGAAGCAAATGACTTAACAGAAATGCGTGCCAAAAAGGATGCGTTACAGCAAATTGTTCAAGACTTAACTGTTAAGTTGTATCAACAAGCAGCAGGTCAGGCGCAGCAAGGAGAAGATGCGGCCGAAAATACTGCAGGTAAAAACGACAATGTTGTAGACGCGGAATTTGAAGAAGTAAAAGACGAAAAGTAAGCGGCAAATTCAAGAGAAAAAGTCAAAGTCAGTCTATAGAGGCTTTGGCTTTTTCTTTGTTATCAAATAATGCTTTTCTATTGCACTATACTTCTTCAGGGTGTTAAAATAGTCTTTATGTGAAAGATTCGGGAGTGGTAATCATGAGTAAAAGGGATTACTATGAAGTACTTGGGGTTGAAAAAAGTGCTTCTAAGGATGAAATAAAAAAAGCTTATCGCAAGCTGTCGAAAAAATATCACCCAGATATTAATAAAGAACCAGATGCAGCCGATAAATTTAAAGAAATCACTGAAGCTTATGAAGTATTAAGTGATGATCAAAAAAGGTCACATTATGATCAATTTGGCCATTCTGACCCAAATCAGGGCTTTGGCGGTTTCGGTGGTGGAGCAGATTTTGGGGGCTTTGGCGGCTTTGAAGATATTTTTAATACATTTTTCGGCGGCGGCTCTTCCCGCAGAAGAGATCCGAATGCGCCTAGGCAGGGTGCTGACCTTCAGTACACCATGACGGTATCGTTTGAAGAAGCAGCATTTGGAAAAGAAACAGATATCGAAATTCCGCGAGAAGAAACTTGTGAAACATGTAATGGCTCAGGAGCAAAACCGGGTACAAAACCGGAAACATGCCGCCATTGTAATGGATCCGGACAAATAAGCGTGGAACAAAATACACCATTTGGCAGAATCGTTAACCGCCGAACATGCCAATACTGTAATGGAACAGGTAAAGAAATAAAACAAAAATGTTCCACTTGCGGCGGCAAGGGAAAAGTGAAAAAACACCGGAAAATCCATGTGAAAATACCGGCAGGAATTGATGACGGTCAGCAGTTGCGCATGGCAGGGCAAGGAGAAGCAGGAGTTAATGGAGGACCATCTGGGGACCTTTATGTTGTTTTCCATGTTCGTCCTCATGAGTTTTTTGAAAGGGATGGCGATGACATCTATTGTGAAATGCCAATCACTTTCGTTCAAGCAGCATTAGGTGATGAAATCGAAGTACCAACATTACATGGTAAAGTGAAGTTAAAAGTACCAGCAGGAACGCAGACAGGAACAAGATTCCGTTTAAAAGGAAAAGGTGTTCCAAATGTCCGTGGTTATGGTATTGGGGATCAACATATTCAAGTGAGAATAATTACCCCAACAAAGTTGTCTGACAAGCAGAAACAGCTATTGCGTGAATTTGGTGACATTAGTGGGAATGCGCCGCTTGGTGAACATGAAGAGAGCTTTTTTTCAAAAGTAAAACGGGCCTTTAAAGGCGAGTAAGGATTGGAGTTGGTAGATATGAAGTGGTCTGAAATCAGTATCCACACAACAAATGAAGCTGTCGAGCCTATATCTAATATCCTGCATGAAGCGGGTGCGAGTGGTGTAGTGATCGAAGATCCCTTTGAATTGACAAAGACAAGAGAAGATCAGTTCGGAGAAATCTACCAGCTCAATCCCGGTGACTATCCAGAGGAAGGCGTCATTGT
Source organism: Neobacillus endophyticus (assembly GCF_013248975.1). Taxonomy (GTDB): domain Bacteria; phylum Bacillota; class Bacilli; order Bacillales; family Cytobacillaceae; genus Neobacillus; species Neobacillus endophyticus. The sequence continues at coordinate 530 of NZ_JABRWH010000001.1, read as the reverse complement.
AAAAGCTTATTTACCTGTAAATAGCTTCTTAGGTGAGACTGTAGAGGCAATTAAGGAAGCCATTAATAACCTTATCATTTATAATATTGATATTGGATTAAATAAAGTTACCATAAGTGAAGTAAATGAAGAAGAATGGGCAACTGCCTGGAAAAAATATTATCATCCAGTCAAAATCTCCGAGCGTTTTACCATAGTACCGACATGGGAAATTTATCACCCTGTCAGCAGCGATGAATTAATTATTGAGTTAGATCCCGGCATGGCTTTTGGAACAGGTACACATCCTACGACCGTCATGTGTATACAAGCACTTGAAAGGACTGTTCTTCCAGGTGATCGTGTGATTGACGTTGGTACCGGATCAGGAGTATTAAGTATAGCGGCTGCGATGCTTGATGCTGAGGATGTAAGGGCATATGACCTTGATGAGGTAGCAGTAACTACAGCAAAAATTAATGCAAAACTCAATAAAGTACATGAGAAGGTAACAGTTTTGCAGAATAATCTGCTCGATAGTGTGGAAGAAA